>CAVTCZ010000022.1:0-225957 GCA_963733395.1 uncultured Actinomycetota bacterium | reverse complement strand
AAGCGAACCGGGACCATCTGCATTTTTCGTGGCGGGGGCGGGATTGGAACCCGCGACCTCTGGGTCACGAGCCCAGCGAGCTACCGAACTGCTCCACCCCGCGTCGGTTCCTCAACTATACGACATCACGCGCGCCCGACGGCACCCCCACCCAACCCGGCCACGAAGCCGGCAAGCAATTCCTGGCCCGGCGGCCATCCCCGAGGCGGGAGTCGGCGTTGATGTGCCCAGCGCGCCGGCCACCACGAACTCCGCCCCGAGGTCGGCCGCCAGGTCCCGGGCGAAGGCCACGTCGGCGTAGGGATCGTCCAGACTCCCCACCACCAGCGACGGGAACGGCAACGGTTCCCGGGGTACCTCCCGGAACCCCGCGGCGGCTTCCGGAAACGTCGGGCGACGCAGGATCCACGGCGCGCACCAGACATGCCCCCGCGACCGGCGACGACGACTCCGCCGCCCACATCGGCACCAGCAGGCAGGCAAGGCTGTGCGCCACCAGCACCGGCGGTTCGGGCGCTGCGACCACCGCCGCCTCCAGCGCCGCGATCCATTCGGAGCGCACCGGCAGGTCCCAGTCCGGCGGTGCGAACCGCACGAAGCGTGGGTCGGCGGCCTCCCACAGCGTCTGCCAGTGCGTCGGCCCGGAGTTCCAGATTCCCGGCAGGACTATGAGCGATCTCACGTTGTTCATCCAAGCCAGTTCGCGTTGGGTTTGCCACGCCGCGCGTACCCTGGAAGCAGAGAGAAGGGGGGCCACTCATGGCCATCAAGCAGGACGACATCAAGGGTCGCGCGAAGATCGCAGCCGGAGCTGTGACCGGCAACAAGGAGCTCGAGAACGAGGGCCGCATGGACCGCATGGCCGGCGACGCCAAGAAGCAGCTGGACAGATCGCCGGCAAGACCAAGGATCTGCTGGGCACCGGCACCTCGCAGGCATCCGGTTGGGTCGACCAGGCGAAGACCGCGGCCGAGGGCCTCATCGACAAGATCAAGAAGTAGTACCGGCAGGCCCGTCTTGCGGTGAGTCGCTGGGCGTGGTTGACAAGCCATCGAATATAGCCATACTTATAGCCATGAGTGTGGTGGACCGATTGCCGTTGGCTGATGTCAAGAACAGGCTTTCCGAGGTGGTGGAACAGGTCGAGGTTGAGCACGCCCGGGTCACGATCACCAAGCACGGACGGCCTGCCGCGGTGCTGATCAGCGCCGACGATCTGGAGTCGCTCGAGGAGACCCTGGCGTTGCTCAGTGACCCTGAGGTGCTGGCCCAGATCCGGGCTCACGTGACGAGGTGGCTGCCGGGCAGCCGGTGGCCATGACCAAGGAGCAGGCGCTAGCCAGGATTAGGCCGTGAGCCACGCCGTCAGGTGGACGGCGACAGCGGTGCGTGCCCTGGAGCGCTTGCCGGAGAAGGTCGCCGCGGCTGCGGTGGGGTTCATCTACGGGTCACTGGCGGAGAACCCTCAGCGTGTGGGCAAGCCGCTGCGCTTCGAGTTAGAGGGCCTGCACAGCGCGCGCAGGGGTGACTACCGGGTTGTCTACGAGATCGACGCAGGTGCAGGAAAAGGTCACGATCATGGCCATCCAGCATCGGTCGGACGTGTATCGCAGACGCTGAGGCGGACAGTTCCCGAGGCTCACCGCACCACCTGGCAGGATCGAGGCGTGGAACTGACCGCGCCCGGGCCCAGCGGCCTGGACATGATGCGCGGGGCGCCGACGATGATCCGCGATCCGCTCGGCTTCCTCGGCGCCTCGTGGCGCAAGCACGGGGACGTCGTGCAGTTCCCGATCCCGAACCCGCCGACGTACCTGGTCAACCACCCCGACGCGGTGGACCGGGTGCTGCGCGGCAACCACAAGAACTACGGCAAGGACACGCTGCAGTACCGGCGGCTGTCGATGCTGACCGGCTTCGGGCTGCTCACCGCGGACACCGACCTGTGGCGCACACAGCGGCCGGTGGTGCAGCCCGCCTTCGGGGCCGACCTCGCGCCGGCGGTGGACAAGGCCACGCACGCTGCCTGCTCGCGCATCGACTGGCCCGACGGGGTGCGCGACGTCGACGCCGACATCCTGCGCATCACGCTCGAGGTGGTGGGGGAGGTGCTGTTCGGCGCGGATCTCACCGGCAGCGCGGCCGACCTGGCTGAGGCGACCCTGTCGGGCCTCGAAGTGGTGGTCAAGAAGTCCTCGCCCCTGTCGGCGCCGATGTGGCTGCCGACGCCGAACAACCGGCAGTTGAGCGCGGCCAAGGCGCGGCTGGACCAGGCGGTGCGCGAGTTGACCGCTCGGCCCGCTCCCGAGGGGACGCTGCTGCGCCTGCTGCAGGACGGCGCCGACCCGCAGACCGTGCGCGACCAGGTCGTCACCTTCCTGGTCGCCGGGCACGAGACGGTCGCCAGCGCCCTGACCTGGAGCCTCTACCTGCTCGCCCAACACCCGACCGACGCGCGCCAGCGCGGACGTCTTCGACGAGGCGCTGCGCTTGTATCCGCCGGCGTGGCTGATCACGCGGCAGGCCCTGGGCCCCGATGAGTTGGCAGGTATCGAGATCCCAGAGAACGCGCTCATCATCACCTCGCCGTACTGGCTGCACCGGCACCCGGCCACGTGGGACGCCCCCGAGGAGTTCCGGCCCGGTCGCCCGATCCCGCGCACCGGTTACGTCCCCTTCGGTGCGGGACCACGGTTGTGCATCGGCCGCGGCATGTCGCTGGTGGAGGGGCCGATCATCCTGGACCACCTGCGGGAGCGGTACCGGTTCGAGGTGGTCAGGACCGTACGGATGAAGCCGGAGGTCACACTGCGCCCGGTGGGTGGGATGCCGTTGCGGGTGCGGCGGCGTCCGTACGGCCGCGGGTAGCCGCCGTCACCGCTCCTTGACCACCACCTGGTCCCGGCCTGCCTGCTTCGCCTCGTACAGGGCGGCGTCCGCCTGGCGCAGCAGCAGGCTGGGCTCGTCACCGGGTTCGGCCAGGACCGCGCCGATGCTCGCGGTGATCCGGACCGGCTCGCCCTCCCCGAGGGGGATCTCCCGGCCCAGTGCGTCCCGGATCTTCTCCGCGATCTCGACCACCTGCTCCTGGGTGTGCACCGCCACCAGCAAGACGACGAACTCGTCGCCGCCCATGCGGGCGATCGGGTCGTCCTTGCGCACGGTCGCGCGCAGCCGCTGGCCCACCGTTACGAGCACTTCGTCGCCGGCGGCGTGCCCGTAGCGGTCGTTGACCGGCTTCAGCCCGTCGAGGTCCAGGGCGAGGATGCCGATCAGGGTCCCCGTGCGCGGGGTGTGGGACAGGACCTGTTCCAGCGATTCCGACAGCCCGCGGCGGTTGCCCAGCATGGTCAGCGGATCGTGGGTCGCGGCGTGCCGCAGGGCGTCCCGGGCCTCCCGGGCCTCCGTCACGTCGATGAACTGGGCGACGAACGACAGCGGCGGCCCGTCCTCCTCGCGGAGCACGGCCAGGGAGCTCTGCACCCACACAGTGGCGCCGTCGTCGTGGACCAGCCGGATCTCCTCCATGGCAGCCGGCAGCCAACCGGCGATGAGCCGGTCGTGAGACACCAGGACCCGCGGCCAGTCGTCGGGGTGCACGATGTCGCGCAGCGAGTGCCGCAGCAGCCACTCGCGGTCCTGCCCGACCATCGCCGCCAGCGACTCGTTGACCTGCTCGAAGCGACCTGACAGGTCCACGACTGCCATGCCGCTCGGCGCCGAGGTCATGGCCAGCCGGAACTGCTCCTCGCTGCGGGCCAATGCCTCGACGGCGCGGACCTCGCCGTCGATGTTGCGCATGCCGATGATCTGGCTCACCAGCTCGCCGTCCGGGCCGAAGATGAGGGTGGCGATCACGGCGAACCACCGGTACTGCCCGTCCGCGCAGCGTGCCCGCAGAGTGATCCTCGCCGGGATGTCCGGTTGCAGGTTGTGGGCGAACTCCCGGTAGCGACTCAGGTCGTCGGGGTGGACGAAGACCTTCGGGTCGAGACCCAGGAAGTCCCGGCTGACGTACCCCATGACGTCCCGGGTGCTCGCCGAGGCCCACGTGATCTCATCCGACGCATCGAGGCGCAGCACCACGTCGGCGGCGTGCTCGGCGATCTCGCGGAACTCGGCCTCCCGCTGTGCCAGCAGCCGGCGGGTGGCCACTTCGCCGCTGATGTCCCGCCAGGTGCCGACCTGGCCGGTCACCCCACCGTGGCGGTCGCGCAGCGGGTTGACCGACAACGCGAACCAGCGGTACTCGCCCTCGGAGGTGAGGATGCGGACCTCGTAGGCGGCGGACTCGCCCCGCAGCAGTCCGGCCTGCTCCCTGGCCACGGTCTCGACGTCGTTGGGGTGCACCAGGTCCAGGAAGTGACGTCCGGTCACGTCGCCGGCCTGCCAGCCGGTGGCCGGGGTGAGCGAGCGCGACGCCCAGACCAGGACGCCGTCGTTGTCGGCCCGCACGACCACGTCCGACACCGAGTCGGCCAGCAGCCGGTAGTGCTCCTCCGAGGCGGTCAACTGCTCCTGCATGCGCAACTGCTCGGTGACGGCGACGATCTGCGCGACGAAGCCGGTGACCACACCGCGGGCGTCGAGGATGGTGCTGAGCGTCACGTCCCCGGCCACCCGGGTGCCGTCGGGGAGGATGTAATGGCGGATCCCGCGCACGGCGCCGGTCCGGCCGGCGAGCAGTCCCTCGAGCAGATGGAGGTCCTGTTCGACCTCGGCCGGATCCTCCAGCTCCTGCCAGGTGAAGGTGGCCAGCTGAGCGGCCGACCGCGCCAGGAACTCGCACAGAGCCGGGTTGGGCTCGGTGATCCGGCCCTCCGGGGTGACCAGGCACATGCCGATGGCGGAATCCCGCATGGCCGAGCGGAACATCTGCTCGCTGGCGGCCAGGGCCGCCTGCGCCTGGTGCCGCTCGTGCACGTCGCGGATGACCCCCACCCCAGCGATCGCGCTGCCGCTCTCGTCCTGCACGACCGCGTTGCTGATCTCCACCCAGCGGTGTCGGCCGTCCGCGGTGAGCAGGCGCACCTCGACCGTGGCCGGGTGTCCGGAGGCGGCAGCCACCCGGGCCTGCTCGGCCACGCGGGCGTCGTCGGGATGGACGAAGTCCCGGCGGTGTCTGCCCACGACATCGGCGGGATCCCATCCGGCGAGTGCGGTGATGTTGGGTGCGATCCACTCCACCCGGCCGCGTGCGTCCACCCGGTACACGACGTCGTGGGCGTTCTCGACGAGGATCTGGTATCTGGTCACCGAGTCCCGCAGCGCTTCCTCCATGCGTACCTGCTCGTCGATGTCGCGCAGCGACGCGACGATGTACTCCAGTGTCGTGTCTTTCCACACCAGGGATGCGCTGACGTCCATCCACACCGGGCTGCCGTCGGACCGCAGCATGCGCATGCGTGTGCGCCGGGTGGCCGCCTGCTCGCGCACAGCGGCGTCGAGTTGTTCACGGATGGAGTCGACATCGTCGGCGGGGATGATCTGCCGCGCGGAGCCCACCAGGTGGGTCGGCCGGTGGCCCAGCACCTTGCGCGTCGATGGTGAGGCCCACAGCACCTCCATCGCGGGGTCGAGCACGAGGACGACGTCGGAGGTGTTGTCGGCCAGGATCTGCAGGAAGTTGTCGGGGACGCCGCGCTCGGCGAGCTCGCGCATGACGGCCACCATGTGCTCGAGCCCGCCCTCATCGTCGTACTCGAAGCGGGCGCTCAGGTCGACCAGGACGGCTGTGCCATCGGCCTTGTAGGCGGGGAACCGCCAACTGCCGCCGGGCGCGCGGGCCTCCACCGCCTCCCCGAGGCTGATCAGCAGTTGCTCGTAGTCGCCGGGGTCGCACGGGCGGAACTCGGTCCCCACCACCTCCGCCGGGACGTACCCGAAGACGTGCTCGAGGGAGGGGGACGCCCAATCAAGCAGGCCGTCGGCGCCGAAACGCAGGACCACATCGGGGATGTTGCGGAGGACCTGCGCCTCCACCTCGTGCATCCCCGGAGACTCGTGGCTCCCGGAGCCGGTTCTGGACATTTCATGATCAGGGTAATGTTGCGGAGCGTGACGATGGCGGGTGGCGCTGCCCAAGTCACCCGGGAGAGTGATGCCCGCTGTGCGGACCCCGTCAGCGGCTCAGGAAGCGCCGTGCCATGGCCTCCAGGAAGTTGGGGCGGGCGTGCTCCCTCTCCAGCATCTCCGGGCTGAACCAGGCGAACCGGTTGCGTCCGGCGTCCTTCGCGGCGTACATTGCCGCGTCGACCTGCGCGACGAGTCTTTGCACGCTGGCCATGCCGGCGCGCGGCACGCCCGGGCTGAGCACCAAGCCGATGCTCGCGCCGGTGCGGGCCTCCCCGCCGTCGAGGTCGACCGGTGCGGCCAGCGACTCGAGGATGCGATCAGCCACCTCCTCCACCTCCGGCGGGCCTGAGACGTCCTCGAGCAGGACGACGAACTCGTCGCCGGAGACCCGTGCGACCGTGTCGGAGGTACGGCAGGCGTGCTGCAGGCGGCGGCCGACCTCGATGAGCAGCCTGTCCCCGCCGGCATGGCCGAACTGGGTGTTCACCTCCTTGAACCGGTCGAGGTCGCAGAACAGGATGCCGACGTTGGTGTGCGCCCGGGCGGACCGGATCAGTGCGTGGGTGAGACGGTCGACCAGAAGCACCCGGTTGGGCAGACCCGTCAGCGGGTCGTGGGTCGCGCGGTGCTCGAGGTCGAGCTCCGCCTCCTTGCGCGCGGTGATGTCGATGTGCAGGACAAGTGCCGCTGCTTCCGGTTCCGGGGCGGCGGTGGCGTGGATCTCGGTCCAGCGCTGGCGGCGGCGGAACGTCGTGTCCAGCTGCCCGGTGACCGAGGCCAGGCGGCCGTGGAGCACGTCGTCGAGGCAGCCGTGCAGTTCCTCGTCGGTGCCCGCCAGCCAGGCCAGGTAGTCCGAACCCGGCGGCAGCGCCGATCGTTTGCCCCGGCCCAGCGGTCCCTCCCGGTCGAAGGCCTGGTTGGTGCTCACGACGATCCCGGCATGGTCGAGGACGCAGGCCCGTCCCGGCAGGGACTCGAGGACCATGTGCGCCAGGGACCGCTGGCGGTCCCGCTCCGCGGTCGCCTCCAGCTCCGCGGTGCGGTCGGCGAAACTGAGTCCGGTGTCGCCGTCACGGGGCAGCGAGGTCACCTCGACCGCGTCCCCTGAGCCGGATCGCGCCACGTCGGTCAGCGGCCGGCCCAGCGCCTCCTCCTCGGACAACGCGTACGTCCGCTGCGCGGTCTCGTTGCACACCCGTACCCGCCCGCGGGCGTCGAGCGCCACGGCCGGTGCCGGCACCGCGTCCAGTGCCAGCCGGGTCAGCTCGAGCTGCCGCTGGGCGTCCCGCAGCGCCAGGCGCAGCGCCACCCGCTCGGCGCATGCGCGCAGCGTCTGCAGGTCGTCGGAGTTGCAGGAACGTGTGTACGTGAGGGCCAGCAGGGCCCCGTGGCTGTGGCCGTCGACCAGCAGCGGCAGGCTCACCAGCGAACACGGGTGCCAGCGCTGAAGCCATGGCCGGCCCGCCGCCACCGGGCCGGCGAGTTCCAGAACGGGCCGGCCCGCGACCGGCTCGGACAGTTCCGGCTCGGCGAGGTGGCGGCGCAGGGAGGTCGCCAGCACATATCCGCGGAGGGTCTGCCGATCCAGCGCCACACGGACCCGTCCCCGGTGGACGACCAGCAGCGACTCCGCCACGGTCATCGCCGCCGGCAGCACGGTCCCGGTGAGTTCGGGGTCGTGGTCGGCGGTCCACTGCAGTACGTCCAGGGGCCGGTGGTGTTCCTGCGGAGGTGCCGGGGCGGCGGGCGTGCCGGGGCGTCGCAGCGTCCCCCAAGGATGTGCTGTGGTCACCCGCCACCTCCTCGATCAGGGTAGGTCGATCGGGCCGAGCCGGGTAGCGGAACCGCGGTTCCTGTGTGCGGCGGGGTTCCGGGCCGTGGCACGATGAGCGGGTGCGCCCCGACGACGAGATCCCCCATGGGATGCAGGTCGCCGCGGCGTTCGGCTGGCGGTTGCTCGTGCTGCTCGCCATGGCGTTCGTGGCCTTGCAGATACTCATCGCGGTCGAGTTCGTCGCCGTCGCACTGTTCGTGGCCCTGATCATCGCCGCGCTGGTCGCGCCGCTGGTCAACGTGCTGCACGGCGCGATGCCGCGTGGCGTCGCCGTCGCCATCGGATTGGTCGCGGTCGTGGCGTTGATCGTCGGGGTCTTCGTGTTCATCGGAACCCAGGTGGCCGGGCAGTGGGAGGGCCTGTCCATCCAGTTCCGGCAGGGCATCGACGAGATCCTGCGATGGTTGGAGACCGGGCCGCTGCACCTGACCTCGGATGCGATCACCGAGTACGTCAATGCCGCACGCACCTGGATCACCGAGCACCAGAGCGACTTGGCCTCCACGGCGATCGGGGCTTCGGGCACGATCGTCGAGTTCTTCACCGGCTTCGCGCTGGCGATCTTCGCCTCCGTGTTCTTCCTGCTCGGCGGCCGTGAGATCTGGGCGTGGATGGTGGGCCTGTTCCCGCAGCGGCAGCGCGGCCGGATCGACGGGGTCGGTCAGGTCGCCTGGGGCTCCTTCGCCGGCTACACCCGCGGCATCGTGGTGGTCGCCTTCGTCAATGCCGTGCTGGTGCTGATCGGCCTGCTGGTGCTGCGCGTCCCGCTGGCCTTCCCGCTCGCCCTGTTGGTGTTCCTCTTCTCCTTCATCCCGCTCATCGGCGCGCCGATCGCCACCGCCATCGCCGCAGTGGTGGCGCTGGCCGCACGCGGGCCCTTGATCGCGCTGGCCGTCATCGTGCTGATCGTGTTGATCGGGCAGTTCGAGGGCCACGTCCTGCAGCCGCTGGTCATGAGCAAGGCCGTCAACCTGCACCCGTTGGCGGTGGGTGTGGCGGTCGCGAGCGGCACGGTGCTGGCCGGGATCGTGGGTGCGGTCATCGCGGTGCCGCTGGTCGCGGTGCTGTACTCCAGCATCCGGTTCTGGGTCAACACCGGATCGCGGGCGGGGTTCAACCCGCCGCCCAGCGACCCCACCGGAACCGGCGCGGCGCTGCCGTGAGGTCGCCCGGGTCGCTGCTGGTCATCGCCGCCTGGATTCCGATCACGCTGCTGCTGGACACCGCGGCCACGCCGGGCCAGCAGTGGCTCCTCGGGCTGCTGACGACCGCCCTGCTGGTGGGGTTGTCGCTGGCCCACCCCGTGCTGGTCCGCTGGCAGGTCGGCATCGTCGTGGCCTTCGCCACCGTGATCGAGTTGGTGTTCAGCGGTTGGCTCGGGGTGTACGAGTACCGGCTGGGATCGGTTCCCGCGTACGTTCCCGCCGGGCACGGCCTGGTCTACCTGGCCGCGTTGGACTTCGGGCAGTGGCGGTGGGCGCAGCGTCACCAGCGCGTTCTGGTGCGCGGGACCGTCGTGGCCGTGGTGGCCGTCGCGCTGTACGCCCTGGCCGGCACCCGGCAGGACATGCTCGGGGCGTTCTGGGCGCTGTGTCTGCTGGGTTTCCTGCGCTGGGGCCGGGCGCCGTTGTTGTTCGTGGGGGCGTTCTGGGTCGTGTCCTGGCTCGAGGTGCTCGGCACCCGCTGGCAGGTGTGGACCTGGCAGCCGTACGACACGATCCTCGGCTGGGTGCCGATGGGCAATCCGCCGTCGGTGGCGGCCGGTGGTTACGGCTGGTTCGATCTGGTGGCCGTCGCCGGCGCGGGCTGGCTGGCGGTGCGGCTTCAGCCGTGGTTCAAGCGACTCAGCACCTCGTCGTGGAGCAGGCCGTTGGTGGTCAACGCCGAGGTCGCTTCCAGTGCCGGCCCACCGGACCAGCTGGTCATGGACCCGCCGGCCTCGCGCACCACCGGTACCAGGGCGGCCATGTCCCACAGGTTCAACGCCGGCTCCGGGGCGATGTCGACGCAACCCTCGGCCACCATCACGTGCGACCAGAAGTCGCCGTAGGCGCGGCTGCGCCAGACGGCATCGACCAGTCCGAGGAACGACTGCCGCTCCCAGCCCTCGTCGTCGGAGTAGGACAGTGACGCGTCGCTGAGGTCGGCCACGCCGCTGACCCGGTTGCGGATCGGGTCCGACCCGTTCTCGGTGCGCCACGACCCTTGCCCGGTGGCCGCCCACCAGCGCCGTCCCAGCGCCGGTGCGGACACCACGCCGAGCTCGGCCACGCCGTCGACGGTCAGGGCGATCAGGGTTGCCCACACGGGCACCCGGCGGACGAAGTTCTTGGTGCCGTCGATCGGGTCGATCACCCAGGCCCGACCGGCGCCCATCGAGCCGCCGTACTCCTCGCCGACCAGCGCGTCGTCGGGGCGGGCCTGTGCCAGGCGCTCGCGCAGGCGGCGCTCGACGGATTGGTCGGCGTCGGACACCGGCGTCATGTCCGGCTTGGTCGTCACCTGCAGGTCCGACTGGCCGTAACGGGACATGCTCACCGCGTCGGCGAGGTCGGCGAGTTCGAGGGCGAGTTCGAGATCGGTCACGCCGACAGCCTAAGTGACGACCGCAGGGGGCCTGATGTGGATTTCCGGGACTTGGTTCGGTAGCCTAACAAATGAAGCGAATCGGTGGCGGTCTGTGCGTGGGGACCGCGGGGGAGTGCCCTCTCGGTAATGACCGCCGCCGAAGCGCTTCGGAGGCCTTGTGGATACGCCCACCGGGTCGTGACGCACCCCCGTGGCAGGCTGACCGGGTGGACTTCCTACCGCAAGACCTCAACGGCCTGCCCCTGCATCCGCTGGTGGTGCACGCCGCCGTCGTGCTGATCCCTTTGTGTGGGCTGCTCGCGTTGATCATGGTGATCATCCCGCGCTTCAGTTGGCGATTCGGCCCACTGGTCGCGGTGCTGGCGTGGCTGGCCGTGGGCGCCGCCTGGGTGTCGAAGGAGAGCGGCGAGATGCTTCGCCAGAAGGTCGACGACGTGTCGCGCCTGCACGTGGAATCCGGTGACCTCCTGCCGTACTTCGCCGTGGCGCAAGCCGCGCTGATCACCGGATTGTGGCTGGCCGATAGACGCGGCGGCCGCGGCGTGCTCGGGATCCTGATCGCCCTCACGACGGTGGTCGTGGTGCTGGCTGCCGGCTACTGGACCTACCGGACGGGCGACTCGGGGGCGGCCAGCGTCTGGAAGTAGGGGGCGCGGTTGTCAGGTGGCTAGTGTGGCGGGGTGGCAGTCAACCGCAGTCGCAAGGCCAGGGCCGCCCGCCGGCGCAAGCGCCGGATGGACCGGGTGGAACACGACCTCAGCGACGAGCAGTGGGCCGCGCTGCAAGCGGCGTGGGGAGGCTGCGCCTACTGCGGCGCCACCGACAGGCCGCTGCAGCGCGACTGCGTCCTGGCGATCTCGCGCGGCGGGCGGTACACACTCGACAACGTCGTGCCGGCCTGCAACTCCTGCAACGCCAGCAAGTGCAACGACGAGGTCACCGGCTGGTTGCGGCGCAAACGGCTCGACGAGCGGGCGTTCCTGGTGCGGCACATCGAGATCCAGGCCGCCCTTGCGCAACGGTTCCCGGACGCCGCCGACGAGCCGGGGGTGGTCGTTCCCTGACCGGTGGCAGGGCTGCGGCGACTACTCCCGCATCGATGCCAGCAACCGCCGCAGGGAGGCCAACCGGGCCGGGTCGATCCCCTCGGTCCGCACGTACTCGTCGAGTGCACAGTCGGCCTCGTCGTGCGAGCAGCTGCGCGGGCATTCGGCCGTGCCCGGCTCGAGGTCGGGGAAGGCGTGGATCACCCGCTCGACGTCGACGTGGGCCAGGCCGAACGACCGGACCCCCGGGGTGTCGATCAGCAAGCCGCCCCGGAATCCGAAGCCGTAGGCCGAGGTCGACGTGTGGCGACCCCGGCCGGTCACCTCGTTGACCCGGCCGACGGCGCGATCGGCCTCCGGGACCAGTTCGTTGACCAGGGTCGACTTGCCCACCCCGGACTGCCCCACCAGGACGGTGGTCTTGTCGCTCAGCGTCTCCACCAAGGGCCCGTCGAACACCAGGCTGCGGTCGGGCAGGCGGCGGGTGGGGATCACCAGGAAACCCAGACCGGGGTAGCGGGCCAGCACCTCGTCGGGGGAGGCGAGGTCGGCCTTGGTCAGGATGAGCACCGGTTGGATCCCGGCGTCGAGCGCGGCGACCAGGCAGCGGTCGATGAAGCCGTAGCTCGGCTCCGGGTCGGCCACGGAGGTGACTATCGCCATCTGGTCGGCGTTGGCGACGACAACCCGTTCGGTGGGGTCGGTGTCGTCCGCGCTCCGACGCAGTGCGGTGCGCCGGGTGTCCCGGCTGACGACGCGGACCAAGCTGTCGTCGCTGTCGGGAATCGGACCGTCGATGCCGACGCGGTCGCCGACGACCAGCCCTTTGCGGCCCAGGTGCCGGGCCCGCACGGCCATCACCTCGCGGTCACCCACGAGACAGGTGAAGCGGCCGCGGTCGACGGCGATCACGGTGGCCGGGATCGCATCGGCGAACCCGGGGCGCACCTTGCTGCGCGGGCGGGTGCTGCGGGTGGCGCGCACCCGGACGTCGTCCTCGTCCAAGTCGCGGCGGCTCACGGTTGCCTCACCCGAGCATCGCCTCCCACCGGGCGACGAAGTCCGGCATGGTCTTGGCCGTCGTGTCCGGATCGGCCACGCGCACGCCCTTGATCCGCAGCGCCAGGATCGCCGCCATGGTGGCCATCCGGTGGTCGGCGTAGGTGTCCAGGGTGATGTCGGCGGTGGCCAGGCGGCCGGCCGGATCGATCCGCAGACCGTCGGCATCGACATCCACGGTCACGCCCACTTTCGTGAGTTCGGCGGCGATGGCGGCCAGTCGGTCGGTCTCGTGCCCGCGCAGGTGTCCGATGCCGAACAGCCGGCTGGGGGTGCGGGCACACGCGGCGAGCGCGGCGATGGTGGGAACCAGTTCCCCCACGGCGCGCAGGTCGGCGTCGAAGCCGTCGTAGCCGTCCGGACCGGTGACGGTGAGCCCTGCCCCTTGTCGCACCCGGGCGCCGAGCGCGGCCAGGAACCCGCGCCAGAAGTCGCCGGCCTGGGTCGTGGTGTGAGGCCAGTCCGCGACGGTGACGGTCGAGCCGGTCACCATGGCCGCGGCCAGGAACGGCCCGGCGTTGGACAGGTCGGGCTCGATGGCCCAGTCGTGGGCGGCGATGTGCCCGGGGTCGACCAGCCAGCGATCGCCCTCACCGAACACCGTGACGCCGACCTCGGCCAGCATCGCGGCCGTCATCTCGATGTGCGGCATGGATGGCAGCGGTGGCCCGGCGTGGCGCAGGTCCAGCCCACGGTCCATCGCGGCGCCCGAGAGCAGCAGCCCGCTGACGAACTGGCTCGAGGCGGAGGCATCCAGGGTGACGATGCCACCTCGCAATTGCCCTACGCCGTCGACGGTGAAAGGCAGGGCATCGCCGTCGACCTGCGCCCCCAGGTCTCGCAGCGCCTGCAGCATCGGGGCCAGCGGGCGGGCGGCGGCTTGTGCGTCACCGGTGAACCGCACCGGGCCGACGGCCATCGCGGCCACGGGCGGCACGAAGCGCATCACGGTCCCGGCCAGCCCGCAGTCGATGTCCGCGGGCCCGGCCAACCGGCCACCGTGCACTTCGAGCGTGGGACCGTCGACGCGCACCTGGGCCCCGAGCGCCTGCAGCCCGGCGATCATCAGGTCGGTGTCGCGGGCCTGCAGCCACCCGGTCAGCGTGCTGCGACCTGCGGCCAGCGCCGCGAGCACCAGCGCCCGGTTGGTCATGGACTTCGAACCCGGGATCCGCACGGACGCGGCGAAGGGCAGCTCGCAGTACGGCGCTGCCCATGTCTTCACGCATCCACCCTAGTTGGGCGACGCGGGCACCGACGACGCTCACAATGGACCCGTGGACTTCGACCGGGTCAGTACCAACGACCTCACCACGCTGGCGACCGACCGCGGGCAGGTCCCCATGAACATCGGCGCCGTACTGACACTCGCCGGGGAGACGGACCCCCACGATGTGGTCGCGCAGTTGGCGCAACGACTGGCCGCAGTGCCGCGCTTCCGGCAGCGGTTGTTCGTGCCCGGGTTGGGGGCGGGGCGGCCGCTGTGGGTGGACGACCCCGGGTTCGATCCGCGGCGGCACGTGCACCGACTCCGCGGCGCCACGTTGGAGGCGGCTGCGGATCTGGTGTGCCGGCGGCTGCCCACCGACCGGCCGCTGTGGGCGTTGGGTTGGAACGTCGGGCAGTCGGGGGAACTCGACGTCGTGCTCGTCATCCATCACGTACTCGCCGACGGCATGGGGGGTCTGGCGGTGCTCGCGGCACTGGCCGACGGGATGCCCGTGCCCGCGGTGACCGGGCCGGTGCCGGTGCCACCTCGCGGGGCGCTGACGGCTGACGCGGTTCGCGCCAGATGGCGGGGGCTGGCACGTACGGGGGAGGTTGCCCGGCAGGCGTGGGCAGGTGTGCGGGAGCTCGGCTTCGTGGGGCAGCGACCCCGTGCTGCGGCGCCGACGTCGCTGACCCGGCCCACCAGCGGCCGTCGCAGTCTGCGGGTGGTGTGCCGCCCACTGGCAGGTGTCGTCGTGGCGGGCCGTTCGCAGGCGGCCACGGTCAACGACGTGGTGCTGGCTGCGGTGACCGGGGCGCTGTTCGACCTGCTGGCCGGCCGTGGTGAGCACCCCGCGGAACTCGTCGTCTCGGTCCCGATCTCCGCGCGCAGGCAGGCATCGGCGGAGCAATTGGGCAACGAGGTCGGCGCGGTGCCCATCACGGTGGCTGCGCAGCCGGACCCGATCGCCCGGTTGCAGGCCATCGCCGCTCGGACCCGGCAGGCGAAGGGGGAGCAACGCGGGCACTCGGCCCTGATCCTCGGTTGGCTCTTCCGGGGACTGGGACGGTTGCACCTCGGGCAGTACTTCCTCGACCATCAGCGGCTGGTGCACACCTTCGAGACGAATCTGCGCGGGCCGCAGGCGCGGGTTCGGATCGCCGGATGCGAGGTCGTGCAGATCGTCCCGATGGCCGTCAACCCCGGCAACGTCGGGGTCTCGTTCGACGTCCTGTCCTACGCCGGCGGGTTGGTGATCGCCATCGTGGCCGATCCGGTCGCCGTTCCCGAACTCGACCAGCTGGCCGCGTTCGTCGCCGACCAACTCGATGCACTCACGGCCTGACGCTCGTGGTCAGATGGTGCCATGTGCGGCAGATATGCAGCAGCCAAGGACGTTGCCTCGTTGGTCGAGGAGTTCGAGGTGGTGCGGCCCCCGGACGAGACGCTCCCACCCGACTACAACGTGGCGCCGAGCAAGCAGGTCTACATGGTCGTCGACCGTGAGACCGACGAAGGGGTGCAGCGGCAGTTGCGGACCGCCAAGTGGGGCCTGGTCCCCTCGTGGGCCAAGGACCCCAAGATCGGCTACCGCATGATCAACGCCCGCATCGAGACCGCCGCCGAGAAGCCGTCGTTCCGGCGGGCCTGGGCCAAGCGGCGCTGCCTGCTGCCGGCGGACGGGTACTACGAGTGGTACGCCGGGGAAGGGCCCAAGCAGCCGTTCTACATCCACCGGGCCGATGGGGCGTCGCTGGCGATGGCCGGGCTGTTCGAGTTCTGGAAGGACGGCGACGACTGGTTGGTCACGACCTGCGTGCTGACCACCTCGGCGCCGGACGGCCTCGGGCGCATCCACGACCGGATGCCGCTGTCTGGTGCCGGCGGAGAACTGGTCGATGTGGCTGGACCCCGAGCATCCGCCCACACAGGACCTGGCGGTGCCGGCGATGGCCACCGGGCTGGAGGCCTATCCGGTCAGCACCGAGGTCAACAACGTCAAGCACAACGGCCCGCAGTTGCTCGACCCGCTGCCGGCATCATGATCGTCGAGACCAGCAAGGGGCCGGCGCGGTTCACGCTGTACCCCGCGGAACACCCGCGGGCGACCCTGGTCCTGGGGCACGGGGCCGGCGGTGGTGCCGGGACCGCCCCCGACCTCGCGGCACTGGCCGCAGCCCTGCCCGATCACGGCGTCACGGTCCTGCTCCACGAACAGCCGTGGAAGGTTGCCGGCAAGAAGGTGGCGGTGGCGCCGCCCGCGTTGGACATCGGCTGGGTGGAGTCGCTGGCGGCACTCGCTGTGACGGGGCCGTTGATCGTCGGCGGGCGTTCGGCCGGTGCCCGGGTGGCGTGCCGGACCGCCGGCGAGGTGGGTGCGGCCGCGGTGCTGGCCCTGGCCTTCCCGCTGCATCCGCCGGGCAAGCCGGAGAAGACCCGGGCGGACGAATTGGCCGTGGGGGTCCCGTTGCGCGTGGTCCAAGGCGAACGTGACCCGTTCGGCCGGCCGGAGGAGTTCCCCGCGGGGCTCGACCTGGTGGCAGTGCCCGGCGACCACAGTCTGCGGGCCGGATTGGAGCAGGTGGTGGCCGCGGCGGTGGCGTTCTGCGAACTTGCGGCCAGATCCGGCCACTAGTGGCCGGAATCGGCCCGAAGTTTGCCGGATAGCGCGCGGGTCGTCGTCGGTCTCGGCGTTTGTGACGATGTTGCGGGGTCCGCAGGGCGGTTCGACCGTGCGCCGCACCTTCGTGACAAACCAGCCGGACAGGCGCCCAACTTCGTCACAAAGACCGCCGGCGGCGGGAGCCACACCAGCGGCCGCCAATCGGCCCGAAGCTTGCCGGAGACCGCCCGGGAATGCTCGCCACGTGCGGGTTGTTGACCCCGACGAACCCTGCAACCGGAGGTGGGCATGCTCCTGCTCGACGACCCGACGGCGATCGCCGACGGGGTTGGCGCACTAGGCTCTCGTCTGATGGACGATCCCGAGGGCGATCTGGCGCAGCGTTTCGAGGCGGAAGTCATTCCGCTGCTCGACACGCTCTACGCGGGCGCCCTGCGGATGGCGCGCAACCCCGACGACGCCAGCGACCTCGTCCAGGAGACCGTCGAGCGGGCGTTCAAGGGTTTCAAGTCCTTCACCCCCGGCACCAACCTGCGGGCGTGGCTGTTCCGCATCATGACCAACGCCTACATCAACACCTACCGCAAGAAGCAGCGCCAGCCGCTGCAGTCGTCGGCCGACGACGTCGAGGACTGGCAGATGCACAAGGCCGCCTCGCACACCTCGGCCGGGCTGCGCTCCGCCGAGGCGGAGGCGCTGGACCAATTGCCGGATTCGGATGTCAAGCGGGCGCTGGCATCGATCGGCGAGGACTACCGCGTGGCGGTCTACTACGCCGACGTCGAGGGTTTCGCCTACAAGGAGATCGCCGAGATCATGGGCACTCCGGTCGGAACCGTCATGTCGCGGCTGCATCGTGGACGCAAGCAGTTGCGCGAACTTCTGGAGGATTACGCCACCGAGCGGGGATTCGTCCCCAGCCAGGGGGAGGGATCATGAACACCGGCGGATGTGCCGACCCGCGGGGCTGCGAGGACGCTGACAAGCACCTCTACGAGTACCAGCACCATGAACTGACCCCGGACCTGCACCAGCAGATCGAGGCGCACCTGGCCACATGCGGGCCGTGCGCGGAGCTCTACCGCGAAGAAGAGGTCATCCGCCGGCGGGTGGCGCAGTGCGCCTGCGAAGCGGCGCCGGAACAGTTGCGAGCGCGCGTGGTGGCGCTGATCGCGACATTCCGTGTGACGGGCCTCTGACGCCCCACCGGGGATGTCTGGATCTGCAAACCCATTCCGGCGACACGCCGTGAGTCCAGTTATCTGCGCGGCGAGTCGCCGCCGACCGACTTGATCAACTTGCAGAACCAGACATGCGCCTCAGGCGTTGGGGCGGCGTCCGTGGTTGGCGCCGTGGCGCTTCCGGTCGCGACGCTTGCGTGCACGCTTGCTCATGGTGACTCCTTAACTGTTCAGTCGGCGGTTGAGGGCACTGAGCACCGAGCGGGCCAGCGCGTCCTCCACATCGCCTCGTACCAGGGCCGATCCTACGAGAACCTGGTACGGCCGGGTTTCATCGGGGAACTCCAGGACCGTCAGCGCCACCTTGCGACCGGGGATCGCGATCACCTGCGCGCTCTCCACGTCGACGTTCTCGGGCAGCAGCGGCCGCAAGGCGTCGAGGGTGGCCAGGGCGATGGCACGTTCCCGGTCGGCGTCGGTACGGGTGGCGCTGCCGGTGAGTACCTTGCCGGCCAGTGCCAAGGAACAGGTGGCCGAGACGCTACCCCCGGTGCGGCGCACGGAGATGGAGGTCAGTGCCGGCCGCGGTGTGCCCGGGGCGAGAGGTTCCTCGTCGGGGTCCTCAGTGTCGGAGCGGCCCCCCGGAAGCACCGACATCGGCCGACTGGAGGCCAACCGCAGATGGCTCTCGCGATCGTCAGTCACGCCGTCACCCTAGCGTGCTGATGGGTTCGCGGGGTTCATGCTCAACTCCTGGCGGTGTCGTGACGAAGTACTCATCGTGGAGCAGCAAGGCCGCTTGGCCATCGATCCGTACCTGCGTGCGCTGGTGGACGTCACCGGCTCGGACCTGCATCTCAAGGCGGGCGTCGTGCCCCGCATCCGGCTGGACGGCACACTGCGGCCACTGCGCACGGGCCCCCTGACCGGCGCCGACACCGAACTGATGCTGGCCGAGATCCTGCGCCCGGACCTGGTGGCGGAGTTCGAACAGAGCGGCGAGGCGGACTTCGCGCTCATGATCGAGGGCATCGGCCGGTTCCGGGTCAATGCCTTCCGGCAGCGCGGAGACGTGGGCCTGGTGCTGCGGCGGGTGTCGGTCGGGGCCATCCCTCTGTCTGAACTCGGCCTGCCGGAGCCGGTCGGTGCGCTGGCGCTGCAGCCGCGCGGGCTGATCCTGGTCACCGGTCCGACGGGCTCGGGCAAGACCACGACCTTGGCCGGGATGGTCGACGAGATCAACGTCCACCGGGACGTGCACGTGGTGACCATCGAGGACCCGATCGAGATCATCCACCACGACAAGCGGGCCCTGATCAACCAGCGCGAGGTGCGCATCGACACCGCGGACTTCAAGGTCGCCATGCGGGCGGCGATGCGGCAGGACCCCGACGTCATCCAGATCGGCGAGATGCGCGATCCCGAGACGGTGCACGCCGCACTCAGCGCGGCCGAGACCGGTCACCTGGTGCTGTCGACCCTGCACACCGTGGACGCGCAGGAGACCATCAGCCGCATCATCGACTTCTTCCCGCCGCACGAGCACCAGCAGATCCGGCTTTCCCTGGCCGGTGCGCTGCGCGGGATCCTGTGCCAGCGACTGGTTCCGCGCGCGGACGGTCGGGGCCGCTGCGTGGCCATGGAGATCTGCATCAACACCGGCCGGATCGCCGACGCGATCGTCGACAAGACGAAGACCGGCACCATCACGTCGCTGATCTCCGAGGGCAGGTTCTACGGCATGCAGTCCTTCGACCAGCACCTCGTGGCGCTCTACCGCGATCGGGTGATCACCCTGGACGAGGCCAAGTCCGCCTCCAGCAGCCCGCACGACCTCGAGGTGGAACTGCGCCGGTTGGGGCTGGTGGCGTAGCGCTCGGTCGCGCCCTCAGCGCAGCACCTTGACGGTGATCGTTGTGAGGATTCGGCCGTCCTTGGAACTCAGGCTGAGGCGGTACTTGCCCGTCGGCAGGGGCTTCTTGCCCTTCGCGAGTTTCCAGGTCAGCGTGTTGGCGCCTGCCCCGCCCTTGACTGTCTTGGTCAGGGTGGTGGACTTGCGGACCAACTTCGCGGTCACCGTGGCCGACTCGCTCAGGGCGTAGGGAACCTTCAACTTCTTGCCGGCCTTGGCGGTGAACTTGCCCGGGGCGAAGATCGCGACGAGGGGCGCGACGCCTGCCGGTCCCGGGGGTCCTATCGCCCCGGTGGCTCCTGGCGGACCGGTGGCCCCTGGCGGCCCCTGTGCGCCTGCGGGCGGTTGGTAGCCGAGCGGGATGAAGAACTCTGCGGTGTCCCACTGCGGGTCGACTGGAATCACGGACCATCCGACGTAGACGCCACACCGATCGTTCCCGGCCGGTGCGACGGTGGCGCAGTCGATGTCCAGCTTCGGATCGTCCGGCATGGGTGAGACGTGCAACTGCCGCGAGGCGGTGATGGTGACGGAGAAGTCGCCGTCACCGTTCGTCGTCACTGAGTCCATCCACCACGTGTCGTGATCCACCAGGCTGCCGTTGGGCGAGCCGTAGGCCTGCGCGATGTCCACGGGGAAGGTCGTGTTGGGTGGGAAGTCCCTGCCCGTGACCGTGAGTTGTTCGCCGCCGAGCAGGTTGTTCGAAGGGCTGACCTCGATGTACGGATCGAATCCGTAGGTCAGCGGGGCGAAGGCGCGCACGGCGGGGCGGTTGGGCTCGGTGACGACGACGGCGCAGGAGGCCGTTGCGGCCAGTCGACGGATCTGGCCGCGCCGAGGTCCAGGTAGCGCTGGAAGGTGATGTTCTCCTCGAACCGGCCGTAGCCGTTGGGGTACTGATCCCACTGCTCGTCCGGGTAGTCGTTCTTCAGCAGCGTCGTCGCCGGATCGCACCCGACCACCGTGGCGCCGTTCATCTGGCACTGCGAGATCTCCACCGACATCAGGTCGAACCCGCCACCCGTCACATCCCCGGATTGCCCGTTGTAGACCACATCGGGCACGAACACCTTCGGTTTCGGTGTCACGTGCCAGTTGACCGACACCTCATCGCCGTCGAGGTCACGGATGTCGAATCCGTAGTAGTGGGTCGGTAGCGTGCAGGCCTCGCCGAAGCCCCAGTTGGGAGTCGCGGCGGTCGTGAAGTTGAGCGAGTACGCACCGGTGGCCAGGTCTGCCAGCCCCGCACGTTGCGGCCTGTTGCTACCCCGGCAGACTGCTGTGACGTTGAGGTAACTACCCCGGCCAACCGTCTGGGCGCTCAGGGTGCCGGGCAGCGTTCCGCTGACAACGTTCCCAGCCATCGTGGTCGGGAACGGGAGCGGATCCGGCAGCGTGATGGTCTTGGTCAGCGTCGCCGTTTCCCGGTTCTCGACGCTGCCGGTGCCCGTCGCGATCCAGCCGGGCTGCAGCACCTGCCAGGCCTCGTCGGGTGGCACGTCCCAGAAGTTGCCGTCCTTGTCCGTGGTCACCGTCCACTCGTACGTCTGGCCCTCGCCGGGGTTCGTGAGGGACAGGTGCAGCGGGGTGTTCGGTTTCCAGCCCTGAGCCGCCACCCCGTGGGTGTCCCAGATCGAGATCCTGGGGTTCGGCACGGGATGAGTTGTAGCTCACCGCGCTCCCGCTCGCCAAGTTCTGAAAAAGGCTGACACCGACACCCTTCATCAGGTCGAAGGCGTCAGGCCCGATGTATGCGGCCCAACTCCCGTCGGGGTTGGGGTCGACGTTGGTGAACGTGGATGCCCCGCCGTAGGGACCGCCGACGCTCACCCGCAGGTTCTGATCATGCACGCCTCCGGTGCCGTAGACCCAGCCCTCGGGAACGTCCACCGTGGTGACGGCGAGGCTGGCCACCACGAGACGCTTGGACCGGCCGGGATGCACAGTCGCCGCCGGTCGTCACCGTGTACACCTCACCGACGCGCGCGGCACGGTTCAGGCGGAACGTGAATGTGCCGCCCGGGCCGGTGTCGGCATTGCCGAGGGACTGCGCCCCGCGGCACACCAGCAACGGTCCCGCCGCCCAGCCGCTCCCGCTGATCTGCGGCGGGTTGTTCATGTTGAGTTGGATGGTCTCCCCGGCGGCAGCGGCCGGCGCCCCGGCCAGGCCCATCAGGAATGCGGCACACCCCAGAGACGTCACGACTGCGAGAATCTTGCGGAACGAACGAACACGCATCGGGACCACCTCCAACACAGCGCCGATCGGCTGTGTTGGGACCGACCGGCCCCGACCCTCCGAGCTCGGCGCACCCGGGCCGGAGGAACTCCCTCATTTCAGTCTACGCCGCCGCGAGCGATCGGGATCTTCTAATCTGAGAGCGCTGGCAGGCTGGAGGTGGTTGCGCGAGGGGCGCTCCGACAGCCCGACGGTGGCGCTGCGGGGGAACGGCGATCGACCTGCAGCAGACCCGGTCCGCGGTTGGGCCGCAGTTGCGATCGCGGCTCTCGGACGAGCGCTTCCATAGGCCGGTTCCGCCCCGGGTCGGGCAGGACCGGCGATTCGCCGGCAGTCAGACTCCCGGTCAGACCCCGCAATCTCCCAGGTCAGGTGGCACTCGTTGGGTCATGGACCCTTCGCGTGCAGGCATTGTCAGGACCGGCCGAGTCGCCGGCCCCAACCGCCATTGGTTGCTGTTCGTGCAGTCTGTGGGTGCTCAGCGGCGCCTGAACGCCCACGGACTACCCGAGCAGCAACAATCGTGGTGCCTCACACCGGCGCACCCTTGCCAGCATCGCCAACCTCCGCACCGAGTAGGGGCGCGGTCCCGACCAGCGCCGAGGGCAGCCCACCTAGCCGCTCACCCCGGCGACAACCGGCTGAGCCGTTCCCGGGGGCGTGATGCTGCGAGCAAGTTGCGCAACAAGCAACAGACTCGCCCCGCACGCAATCTGCCGGCGGCGTCCGCCGAAGGCCGGCCAACCGCTGCCGGGGCAAACTGCACAACAGGCGAGTAACTTGCCCCGCACGCAATCTGCTGGCGGCGTCCGCCGAAGTCGGCCAACCGCTGCCGGGGCAAACTGCGCAACAAGCGAGTAACTTGCCCCGCACGCAATCTGCCGGCGGCGTCCGCCGAAGTCGGCCAACCGCTGCCGGGGCAAACTGCACAACAGGCGAGTAACTTGCCCCGCACGCAATCTGCCGGTCGTCGCCGCCGAGTCGTCGGCCTCAACCACCATTGGTTGCTGTTCGTGCAGTTCGTTGGTGCTCAGCGGCGCCTGAACGCCAACGAACGCGCGGCCCGCTCACCCCGTGATCACACCGTGCCGCGAACAGCGCGCCGACCAGCCCGACGGGGTGATCTGCACGACCATCCGGCGGCCGCACTCGGTGCAGAACCGGGGTGGTTCCAACGGCTGGTCGCAGACGTGGTCGGGGGTTCCGCAGACCGGGCAGTACGACACGCCTTCAGGCTAGCCGGAGCCGTAACCTGACCTGCATGGAGATCACCCTCGGACAGACGGCATCGCTGGTCAGGACGGTGTCGGACGGCGATACGGCAGCGGCCGTCGGCAGCGGGGACATGGCGGTGCTGAGCACCCCGATCCTGCTGGCCTGGCTGGAGGCGGCGACCATCGAGATCTGCGGCGCGACCGAGGCCGAGACCACCGTGGGCACCCGGGTGGCGGTGGACCACCTGCGCCCCAGCGCGGTCGGCGCGGAGGTGACGGCCACTGCCACCGTCGGCGAGATCGACGGCCGGATCATCACGTTCAAGGTGCAAGCGACGCAGAAACACCTGGGCAAGGACGTGCTGATCGGCCGGGGGATCATCACCCGGACGGTCGTGGGCCGCGAGAAGTTCCTGGCGAAACTGGACCGGCGGGCTACAGACCGGTCGTTGCGCGAGGGTACATGATCTCCGGGTCCGTGAGCACGTTGACCAGGTAGGGCACTCCGGCCTCGAAGGCGCGGTCCAGCGCGGGTCCGATCTGCTCCGGGTCGGACACCGTCTCGCCGGCGCCGCCGAGTGCGGACACGACCTCGTCGTAGCGCAGTCCGGGCTGCAGGTCCGCGGCCACGTCGTACTGGTGCAGCAGTCGCATCGGGTGCTTCTCCAGGCCCCACGCGCTGTTGTTGCCCACGACCATCACCACCGGCAGGTTGTGGCGCACGAGCGTGTCCACGTCCATGAGGCTGAACCCGGCAGCACCGTCGCCCATCAGCAGGACGGTGCGCGAGGCGGGCTTGGCGATCGCCGATGCCATCGCGTACCCCAGCCCCGTGCCCAGGCAGCCGTACGGGCCCGGGTCGAGCCAGTGCCCGGGGCGTTTCGGCTCGACGAACTTGCCGGCGAAGCTGACGAAGTCGCCGCCGTCGCCGATCACGACCGAGTCGTCGGCCAGGCGGGGGTTCAACTCCCCGTAGATGCGCGCCGGGTGGATCGGATCGAGGCTGCTCTGCAGCACGTCCGCGTCCTTGGCGACCGCCGCGGCAGCCGCGTCCTGCAGCCCGCGCAGCCAATCGGCGCGTTCCCGGTGCTGCGGGTGGTTCTCCCAGGCGGCGGTGATGGCGTCGAGGGTCTGCGGCAGGGAGCCGGCCACGGATGCCATCGGCCCGGCGTGGGCGGAGACCTGGTCGGGGTGGTCGACCACGTGCACGACCTCGGCCGGGGCTTCGGTCGGGCCGAACTTGCCGTAGCCCAGCCGGAAGTCCAGCGGCGTGCCCACCACGACCACGAGGTCGGCGGTCTTCAACGCCTGCGACCGGGCGCGGGTGACCAGCAGCGGATGGCCCGACGGCACGACCCCGCGGCCCATGCCGTTGGGGATCACCGGCAGCTGCAGGGTCTCGGCCAGCCGCACGGCGGCGTCCTCGGCGAAGTCGTTCCACACGTCCGAACCCAGGATCAGGACCGGCCGTTCGGCACCGGCCAGCATCCCGGCCACGCGCGTAACGGCCTCGGGGTCCGGCGAGCGGTCGGGGGCGGGGCGCGCGGACCGGATCGGGTGCGTCGATGGGGGCGTAGAAGATGTCCATCGGCACGTCCAGGAACGCCGGTCCGCGGTGCGCGGTGGTGGCCGCCTCGAACGCGGCGGCGGTCATGGCACCGATCTGCGCCGGGTCGTGGGCCGTGGCCGCGCTCTTGGTGACCGACGACACGATCGGCACGTGGTCCATCTCCTGCAGGGCGCCGGCGCCCCAGCGGAAGTCCGGCGAGCGCCCGCCCATCACCACCATCGGCACGGCGTTGAACCAGGCGCTGGTCAGCCCGCTCACGGCGTTGGTCACACCCGGGCCGGCCGTCACTGCGGCGAACCCGGGGGTGCGGGTCAGCTTGGCCGTGGCCTCCGCGGCGAAGACGGCAGTGGCCTCGTGGCGCACGTCGACCAGGCGGATCGGGCCGCCGCGCTCAGCGGCACGCGTGTCGGCGGCCGCGTCGACCGTCGACTTGCCCCCGACGGCGGCGTCGAACAGCGGGAAGATGTGCGCGCCGGACAGCGTGAACAGGGTCTCGACGCCGTAGGCCCGGGCCGCCGCGATCGCGTGCCAGCCACCGTGCCCACTGGTCATCAGAACAGCCCGACGAAGACGCCCCAGACGAGGCCGACGATGAGCATGATCGCGACGACGGCCACGATCGGGCCCTTGGTGTTCATCATGGGTATGGCTCCTTACAGGGAGTCGGACAGCGCCTTGATCGGCATGTTCAGTTCGGACAGCAGGTCCAGGTCGTCAGTAGCGGTGCGGCCCAGGGTGGTCAGGTAGTTGCCGACGATCACGGCGTTGATCCCGCCCAGCAGGCCGTCGCGGGTGCCGGGGTCGCCGAGGGTGAGTTCCCGGCCGCCGGCGTAGCGCAGGATCGTGCGCGGCAGGGCCAGCCGGAAAGCGCCGATGGTGCGCAGCGCGTCAGCGGCAGGCATGACCTCCATGTCCGCGAACGGGGTGCCCGGCCGCGGGTTCAGGAAGTTCAACGGCACCTCGTGCGGCTCGAGTGCAGCCAGCTGCGCGGCGAACTCGGCGCGCTGCTCGAGGCTCTCGCCCATGCCCACGATGCCGCCGCAGCAGACCTCCATGCCGGAGTCCGCGACCCTGCGCAACGTGTCCCAGCGCTCCTCCCAGGTGTGCGTGGTGACGACGTTGGGGAAGTACGAGCGGGAGGTCTCGAGGTTGTGGTTGTACCGGTGGATGCCCATCGCCTGCAGGTCGTCGACCTGCTCCTGGCTGAGGATGCCCAGGCTTGCGGCCACGTTGATGTCCACGGCCTCCTGGATGGCCTTGACGGCCTCGCGCATCTGGGTCATCAACTTCTCGTCCGGTCCACGCACAGCCGCGACGATGCAGAACTCGGTGGCGCCGGTGGCGGCCGTCTGCACGGCTGCGTCCACCAGGCCCGGGATGTCCAGCCAGGCGGCGCGCACGGGGGAGGGGAACAACCCCGACTGCGAGCAGAAGTGGCAGTCCTCCGGGCAGCCGCCGGTCTTCACCGAGACGATGCCTTCGACCTCCACCTCCGGGCCGCACCACTTCATGCGGACGCGGTGTGCCAGGTCCAGGAGTTCCGGGATCCGCTCGTCGGGCAACTGCAGGATCTGCAGGATCTCCTGCTCGCCGAGCCCCTGCCCGGTCTCCAGCACCTGCTCGGCCAGCACCAGCACGTCCTGGGTTGCGTCTACAGTCACAACAGTCCCTCCACTCGTGCTCCAAATCTATCCGCATCGAACTGCCCGCCGAAGCGAGGGGACAGGCTCTCCCGGGCCACCCGCTCGAACTGCGGGGGCCTCAAGTCGGACATGCCCACGGGCAGCACGCCGGCCAGCGGGCCGCCGATGAGTCGCTGCAGGTCCGCCACGTTGCACAGGTCGGCCAGGTCCGGTTCCTCCGGCCAGGCACCGATCACCACGCCGGCACACTCGATGCCGCGGGTGGCCATGGCCTCCAGGGTCAGGGCCGTGTGGTTCAGGGTGCCGAGTCCCGCGGACGTCACGAGCACCACCGGCGCCTGCAGCTCGACCAGCAGGTCGGCGAAGGTCACGACCGGCTCGTCGCTGAGCCGCACCAGCAGCCCACCGGCGCCCTCCAGCAGCACCAGGTCGGCGTCGGCCTCCTGGATGCCCTCGACCACCTCCGCCACCCCGAGGGTGGGGATGCCGCTGCGCCGGGCGGCGCTGGCCGGGGCCAGGGGGTCGGGGTAGCGCACGAGTTCCATGGTCTCGACGTGCGGGACGAGGGCCTTGACCACGTCGACGTCGCCGGGCTGGTTGAGGGTGAGTCCCGTCTGCGCGGGCTTGAGCACGGTCACGACATCCGGGCACAGGGCGGCGATCGCAGCGGTGACGATGGTCTTGCCGACCTCGGTGCCGGTGCCGGTGACGGCCAGGACGCTCATGCGACCCGCTCCCGGGCCAGGTGCAGCGCCTTCTCGACCGCCCCGGCGTCGGCGGCGGTGAGGTTCGCGTGACCGGTCATCCGCAGCCGGGCGACTCCGTCCGGAACCGACGGCGGCCGGAAGCACCCGACCTCCACGCCGGACTGTGCGCAGATCTGCTGGGCGAGGACAGCGTCCTCGGGCGCGCCCACCGGGATCGATGCGACGGCCGCGTCGTGGGGGTTGACCTGCCAGCCGGCGGCGCGCGCGGCCGCGGCCAGAGTGGCTGTGGCCGTCAAGGCCCGGCTGGGCAGTTCGGGGTGGGACAGCACCTTGCGGGTCGCGGCCAGCGCGCTGCCGACGGCCGCAGGTGCCAGGCCGGTGTCGAAGATGAACGTGCGTGCGGCGTTGATCAGGTGCTCGATCACGTCGTCGCCGCCCGCGACGGCGCCGCCCTGCGAGCCCAGGGACTTCGACAAGGTGAAGGTGCGTACCAGGTTCTGTGACAACACCCCTGCAGCCTCGCACGCGCCGGCCCCGGCCCGGCCCAGCACTGCGACACTGTGCGCCTCGTCGACGATGAGGACCGCGTCGTGCTGCTCGGCCAGTGCGGCCAGATCGGCCAGCGGCGCGAGGTTGCCGTCGACGCTGAAGACGGCGTCGGTGACGATCACCGTGCGGCGGGGGCCATGTGCCGCCAGGGCGTCGCGGACCGCCGAGACGTCGGCGTTGGGGTAGACCTGCACCTGCGCCCGGGACAGCCGGCAGGCGTCGACGATGGACGCGTGGTTGTAGGCGTCGGACAGCACGAGGGTGTCGGGGTCGGTGAGCGCCGTGACCGCGGCCAGATTCGCCAGGTAGCCCGAGGAGAAGACCAACGTGCGGTCGGCGTCGACGAGGTTCGCCAGCGCCGATTCGAGTTCTGCGTGCAGGGCCGTGTGGCCGCTGACGAGCCGGGACCCGGTGGCGCCGGCCCCCCACGTGCGCAGTGCCGCGACGCCGGCCTCGATGACCTCGGGGTCGGTGGACAGGCCCAGGTAGTCGTTCGAGGCGATGTCGATGCGCCGGACTCCGGCTTGCCGCACGCGCAACGTCCGCTGCAGGCCGCTGGCCCGGCGCGCAGCGGCGCGCGACTCCAGCCAGCTCACGCGTACACCGTGTCCATGCCGTGCTGCACGGCGCCGACGAGTTGTCGCAGGTCGGCCTCGCCCATGCCCAGCGGCGGCATCAGGATCACCACGTCGCCCAGCGGCCGGGTGATGACGCCCGCCTCCCGGGCCGCGGTGCACACGCGGAAGCCGGTGCGCTCGCCATGGGCCTTGAGCTCGATCCCCGTCATCGTCCCGATGCGACGCACCTCGACCACGCGCTCGTCGTCCTCGAACGGCTTGAGCAGGTCGGCCAGGGTCCGGCCGATCCACGCGGCGTGATCGACGGTGCCGCGCTCGTCGATCAGCTCGAGGTTGGCCAGCGCGGCGGCGGCGCACAGCGGGTTGGCGGTGTAGGAGTGGCCGTGGAAGAAGGTGCGGGTGCCGTCGCCCAGGAAACTGTCGTAGATCTCCTCGGTCGCGATCACCGCCGACAACGGCAGGACACCGCCGGTCAGGCCCTTGCCGCTGGTGAGCAGATCCGGTGCGATGCCGGCGTGCTCCACCGCCCACATCCTGCCCGTGCGCCCGATCCCGGTCGCGACCTCGTCGGTCAGCAGGTAGGCGCCGAACTCGGTGCTCAGGGCGCGCACTCCCCGCAGGAAGGACACGTCGTGGGTGAGCATGCCGCCGGCCGCTTGCACCAGCGGCTCGACCACCACCGCGCAGACCTGGTCGCCGACCTCCTCGAGCAGGCTCTGCAGTTCGGCCAGGACCTCCGCCGCACGGTCGGCTGCGGACTGCCCGGGCCGGCGGATGCCGGGCGAGGAGACCATCCGGGTCTGCAGCAGGATCGGCCGGTAGGTGTGGTGGAAGATGTCGATGCCGCCCACGGACACCGCGCCCAGGGTGTCCCCGTGGTAGCCCTCGGCCACGTGGACGTACAGCGGTCGCTGCTGGCCCTGCTGCAGCTTCGCCTGGTACGCCATCTTGATCCCGGCCTCGACCGCCGAGGAGCCGTCGCCGGCGAAGAAGACCCGGGTCAGCGGCTCGGGGGTGCGGGCGACCAGTTCCTCGGCCAGGCGGACCCCCGGCTCGTGGGTGAACCCCAGGAACGTGGAGTGGTCCAGCGTCTGGGCCTGCCGGCTGATGGCCTCGTTGATGCGCGGTTCGTTGTGCCCGTGCACCGTGACCCACAGCGACGAGAAGCCGTCGAGGTACTCGGTGCCGCGGTCGTCGTACAGGTGCATGCCGTCGGCGCGGCTGATCACCAGCGGGTCGTCAGCGGGCCACCAGGAGTGCTGCGTGAAGGGGTGCCACACCGTCCGGCGGTCGGCTTCCAGCAGGGGCTCGGTCACCCCTCAAGTGTGCCTTGTGGGGATCGGGCTCCCGGCGGGCACCATCACAAGTGGCCAAGATCTGCCCCCTTGTGATGACGGCATCCGGGGGACCGGCCCCGGCTAGGGTCGGAGCATGGTGGATCTGGATCGGCTGGCCCGGGAACGCAGCGATCTGACCTCGGCGGAGATCGCCCATCTGCACCTGGTCACCGCCGACTGGACGCTGCTGGCCGACCTGTCGTTCTCGGACCTCGTGATGTGGCTGCCGACCTGGAACGACGCGGGGTTCGTGGCCGCCTCCCAGGTGCGGCCGAGCACCGGCCCCACGGTCTATCCGGAGGACATCGTGGGCGCCTTCGCCGCGAAAGGCCGGTTGCGGGAGGTGGAGCGGGCTTTCCACTCCCAGCGGGTCGTCCGCAACCGGCTCGCCCCCGATTCCCTGCTGCCGGTCGGCACCGAGGCGATCCCGGTGCACCACGAGGGCCGGGTCATCGCCGTGGTCGCCCGGCGCAGCGGGCTGTCGCCCCGGGAGGCCGGGGAACTCGAGCGCACATATCGGGAGATCGCCGACGTCCTCGCGGACATGCTGGCCGACGGCCGGTTCCCGGAGTACGGGATGCAGGACTCCTCCACACCGCCGCGGGTGGGGGACGGCCTACTGCGGGTCAACGCGCAGGGTGTGGTGACGTTCGCCTCCCCGAACGCCCGCAGTGCGTTCCGGCGGATGGGCGTGATGTCGGATCTGACCGGCCGGATCCTCGAGCACGAGGTCCGACGGCTGGCCGGGCGCACCGGCCCGGTGGATGAGGCGATCGGGGTCATCTGCTCCGGTCGGGGCGCCGGCAGCGTGGATGTCGAGGTCGGGGAGGTGACCGTGTCCATGCGATCGATCCCGCTGATGACCGAACAGTCGCGCAGCGGGGCGGTACTGCTGATCCGCGACGTGACCGACCTGCGCCGCGGTGAGCGGGCGCTGCTCACCAAGGACAACACCATCCGGGAGATCCATCACCGGGTGAAGAACAACCTGCAGACCGTCGCTGCCCTGCTGCGCATGCAGGGCAGGCGGTTGCAGGACGACACGGCGCGGGCGGCGCTCGAGGAGTCCGTGCGGCGGGTCAGCGCCATCGCGCTGGTCCACGAGACGCTGTCACAGGCCGATGCCGACGCCGTGGAGTTCGACGAAGTGGCCGACCGACTGGTGGCGATGGTGTCGGATCTCGGCGACGACGTGACGGTGATCCGTCACGGGCAGATCGGCGTCCTTCCGGGTGCCATCGCCAGTTCACTGGCCCTGGTGGTCGCCGAACTGTTGCAGAACGCGTTCGAGCACGGGTTGCAGGACTCCGGCGGCGGCAGCATCACGCTGGCCACCGACAGGCGCGGCCGGCGGCTGCGGGTCAGTGTCATCGACGACGGTGCCGGACTGCCCGCCGGGTTCCATCCGGAGACCGATGCCAAGCTCGGCCTGCAGATCGTCCAGACCCTGGTGCGTGACGAGTTGCAGGGTTCGCTGAGTTGGGAACCCGGTGCGGGTGGGCGCGGAACGACCGCCACGATCGACCTGGTCATCCCCAACCGCTGAGCAGCAGAAGACCGGCCGACGCACGGGCCGGCCGGTCTTGAGCGGGGAAGTCAGTGCTGGTAGCCGAGGGTCACGCCGGTGCGGGCGGAACGGCGGCGAAGGGAGCGGCGCTCAGCCTCGCTCATGCCGCCCCAGATGCCGGAGTCCTGCCCGGATTCCATGGCCCAGGTCAGGCAGTCGGTGATGACGGTGCACGATCCGCACACGGCCTTCGCGTCCTCGATCTGCAGCAGCGCGGGGCCGGTGTCCCCAAGGGGGAAGAACAGCTCTGGATCCTCGTCACGGCAGGCAGCGTTCGCGCGCCAGTCCATGCGTTACCTCCTAGGTCTCGGGCCGCCCCCCGGGAAGCCGCTGTGGGCCGTATCAGACACCGACACCCGCAGGTACTCCGGGGTGGTGCTTTCCGGCATTTCGCTGTGGCGTATCTTGCGCTCCAGCGACTTCAGATTCACATAACGTGAACCGATGCACAAGCCTTGTTCGGTATAAGTCTGGTCACGGTGGTGTGTTCTGCGTCACATTCGCTACGAACAGGGGCGGATTTGGACCCTAATGGGGTGATTTGTCGCTGCGCGTCACTGGGAAGTCACGGAACGTACACTCGCAAGGCCCTCGGGATCGAGCGGAAGCTCACATCCGTGACGTCGCCGATGACCTCTCCGTCCACCTGCATGGGGGTCGGCCGCAGGGCCGCGATCCGGAACTCGTCGAGGTCGTGCCAGGCGACGATGGCCTTCGGGCTGCCGCGGTCGCGGCTGAACACCATGCGTGCCCCCATCCGCAGTGCCTGCGGCACTTTCAGGGATTTCGTGGCCCACAGGTCGAGGCCGGTCTCGAAGGAGGCCTTGGGGGACGGGTTGATCGGATGGGCCCCGAAGTAGGTCCACGGGGAGGTGTTCTGCACGATGGCCAGGAAGACGCCGGTCACCGGCTCCTCGCCCTCGCGGTGCAGCACCAGCGCCGCCTCCTTGCGATCGGTGCCCGTGAAGAACTGGCGCAGGGTCGTGGCCAGGTAGCGGGTGGGCGACGCGCTCTTGCCGTCCGCGCGGGCCGCTTCCATGCGCGCCATGATCTCGGCGTCGATGCCCACGCCGGCGGTGAACGTGAAGTACCGCTCATCGACCTGGCCCAGGCCGATCGTGCGCGTGGTCCCCTCGCGCATGGCCCGCAGCAGCAGGCCGGTGGACTCGACCGCATCCTGCGGGAAGCCCAGCGCCCGGGCGAACACGTTGGCGCTGCCGCCGGGCACGGTGCCGAGGACGGGCAGGTTCGGCTGCGGGCCGTCGGCGAGCAGGCCGTTGACCACTTCGTGGACCGTGCCATCGCCGCCGAGGGTCAGGATGCAGTCCATGTCCTCGGTGCGGGCCTGGACCCCGAGTTCCTGGGCGTGGCCGCGGTGGGTGGTGGTGACGACCTCGAGGTGGAACTTGTCGGCCAACGCGCTGATCAGGACGTCGCGGGTCACGTCGTTGGTGGTGGTCGCTTTGGGGTTGACCACGAGTAGGCCTCGCACCCGACCCACCGTAGCGACAGGTAGATTCGGCTCGTGGAACAGGGATTGTCACCGGCGCGGCAAGCAGCCCTGGTGGCCTGGGCGGAGGCCGCCGGCCTGGCCGTCTTCGCGGTGGCGCTGGGCATCGCCTCGTTCAACACCCGCGGCACGAACACCGGCGCCTCGCCGATCGCCGAAGTGGCGTTGTACCTGGCTTTCGCCGCGTGCATGGTGCTGATCGCGCGTGGCCTGTGGCGGTGCAGCCCCTTCGCCCGCACCCCGATGGTGTTGGCGCAGGTCTTCGGACTGATCTCCGCCTGGCTGTTCCTCGAGGGGGACGGCCCGGCGGTGGTGGCGGGGGTCGTGATCGCGGTGGTCAGCGTGCTCGGGCTGGTGCTGACCCTGCGACCTGCGGCCGGTGCGGACCTGCGGGAGTGAGCGGGGCGCGGACCGGTCGGCGTGGGTGCTCGGGCGGCGCTGAACGGCAACATTGTTCACCAGTGGCAACGAACGGCGGTTGCGGTGCGCCGAGTCGGCCTCAGGCGTCGACGCCCATGGCGCCGCGCAGGGTCCCGAGGGCCTTGACCAGCAGGCGGGACACGTGCATCTGCGAGACGCCGACCTCTTCGGCGATCTCGGACTGGGTCTTGTTGTGGAAGAAGCGCAACATCACGATCTGCCGTTCCCGGTCCGGCAGCGCGGCCAGCAACGGGCGCAGGGTCTCGCGGTACTCGACGTTCGCCAGGGCCGCGTCGTCGGTGCCCAACGTGTCCACCAGCGCCGGGTGGGCGCCGTCGGGGTCGCTGCCGGATCCGTCCAGCGACAGGGTGCTGTAGGACTGGGCGGCGTCGAGACCCTCCAGGACCTCGTCCTCGGTGAGCTCGAGGTGGGCGGCGATCTCCTTGACGGTGGGGGAGCGGCCCAGGTCCTGCGACAGTTGCGCGGTCGCCTTGGTGATGGCCAACCGCAACTCCTGCAGCCGCCGCGGGACCCGCACCGACCAGCCCTTGTCCCGGAAGTGCCGCTTGATCTCGCCCAAGATGGTGGGCGTGGCGTAGGTGGAGAACTCGACGCCGCGGTCGGGGTCGAACCGGTCCACCGCCTTGATCAACCCGATGGTCCCCACCTGGACCAGGTCGTCGTGGGGCTCGCCGCGATCCCGGAACCGGCGGGCCAGGTGATGGACCAACGGCAGGTGCATCGTCACGAGTTCATCGCGCAGTGACGCCCGTCTGGGGTCGTCCTCGTCCAGCTCGGCGAGCTGGCCGAGCAGGTCGTGCTCGTGCGCGCGGTCGGCGTCGGACCACCCCCGCTTGCGCGGCTCGGAAACGGTCACGAAGTCACCGACTCGATCCCGTGCGCATGCAGGTGGATCCGCAAGGTGCCGTCGGTGACGTCGGTCTCGACGGCATCCACGAGGGCCGTGAGGACGGTCCAGGCGAAGGTGTTGGTCGCCACCGGCAGGCCGCTGGCGCTGGCTGCGCAGACGTCGATCGCCACCCGCGGGCCGTCGACCCGGAACGTCACCGTGATGTCGCTACCGGCGACGGCATCGGATATGGCTAAGGCGCAGGCCTCGTCGACCGCCAGTCGCAGGTCGTCCAGGGCGTCGACCGTGAAGTCGGCTTGTGCCGACACCGCCGTGGCGGCAGTTCGCACCAGGGACACGTAGGAGGTATCCGCGGGAACCCGGAGCACTACCTCAGTGGGCTGCATAGCCGCGAGGGTAATCCGGTTCGGCCGGGGATGCCGGTTCGGCTCAGGAGAACGAGGGTGAGGGCGAAGGTGAGGGTGTGGCCGTGGAGTACAGCGGCGTCGGCTCCGGGATGTCCTTGCGGGTCAGGATCTCGGGATCGCTGATGGCGCCCTCGGAGATACCCCAGTCATCGAGGATCTGCTGGTAGGTGCCGTCCTCCATGAGGCTCTTCAACGCGTCCTGGATGAGGCCGGCGAACTGCTTGCGCTCCTGCGCGACGGCGATCCCGTAGGGCGTCATCTGGAACGGCTTCCCGTTGGCGACCAGCGCGCCGTTGGAGGCCTTCACCGCGCTCTCGATCAGGGGCGAGTCGGCCAGCGTGCCGTAGGCCTTGCCGTCGATCACGGCCTGGGTCGCGGGCGCCTGGGCTTCGAAGGTGACGATCCGGATCGGCTTCTTCTTGTTCTCCGTGCAGTTGGCCGACTTCTCCACCAACTGTGAGTACTGCAGGCTGCCGTCCAGCACGGTGATCTTGCGGCCGCACAGGTTGCGGGGGCCGAACCGCTTCTTCGCCGGGGGCCGCACCGCGAGCTGTGAGCCGGATTCGTAGTAGGTCACCATGTTGGCGTTCTGCAGGTCGTTGTCGTCCACCGACAAGGCCGAGATGGCGGTTTCGAACCGGCCGGCGGCCACGCCGGGCACGAGCAGCGCGTAGGCATCCTCGGTGAAACGTGGGGTCAGCCCCAGACGCGATGCGACGGCACTCATGAGGTCCAGGTCCGCCCCCACCGCTTCGCCGCGGTCGAGGTACTCCATGGGCGGGTAGTTGGGGTCGATGCCGATGGTCAGCACCCCGTCCTCGCGGATCTTGTCGGGGACCTTCGCGGCCAGGCCGCTGACCGGCCCGGCGCTGGCGGGGCTGGCTTGCGGTGCGGGATCGTTCTGGCAGCCGGACAGCAGACCGACGGCGGCAACCGCCACACATGCGGCGCCCGCGGACGCACGACGTGCGCAGACTCATATGGGATCCCTCTCGAACAACTGCCCACCATTGTGCCGAAGTGCCTGTGGAAAGATGACACCGCATCGCATAGAACGAGGTTGACCTGTGGACTTGGACAATGACCCGGCATTCCCGCTGCATCGGCGCGGCAAGATCGAGGTGCGCCCGACCGTGCGCATCCGGGACGGCGCGGGCCTCGCGCTGGCCTACACGCCGGGGGTGGCGCGGGTGTCGCAGGCCATCGAGCGCGAGCCCGACCTGGTCTTCGACTACACCTGGAAGTCCAACACCGTGCTGGTCGTGACCGACGGCACGGCGGTCTTGGGACTCGGTGACATCGGGCCGGCCGCGGCGCTGCCGGTCATGGAGGGCAAGGCGCTGTTGTTCAAGGAGTTCGGCGGCGTCGATGCCGTCCCGATCTGCCTGGACACCACCGACACGCAGGAGATCATCGAGACCATCGTCCGGATCGCGCCGGCCTTCGGTGGCATCAACCTCGAGGACATCTCCGCCCCCCGGTGCTTCGAGATCGAGGACGGACTGCAGGAGCGCCTCGACATCCCCGTGTTCCACGACGACCAGCACGGCACCGCCATCGTGGTGATCGCGGCGCTGGAGTCGGCGGCGCGGTTGACCGGTCGCGAGTTCAGCGGTCTGCGGGCGGTCGTCTCCGGCGCCGGCGCGGCTGGCGTCGCGGTGTCCAACATGCTGCTGGCCGCGGGCGTGAAGGACCTGTGCGTCTGCGATTCGCAGGGGCTGCTCGGTCCGGCCCGCGAAGGCTTGACCGGGGTCAAAGCCGACCTCGCGGCGCGCACCAATCCGCGCGGGCTCGCCGGTCCGATCGACGTGGCGCTGGAGGGGGCCGACGTGTTCATCGGCGTCTCGGCGGGCCAAGTTCCGGAGTCGGCCATCGCCGGCATGGCCGACGACGCGATCATCTTCGCCCTGGCCAACCCCACCCCCGAGGTCGATCCGGCAGTGGCGGGGAAGTACGCCGCCGTGGTCGCCACCGGCCGCAGCGACTTCCCGAACCAGATCAACAACGTCCTGGCGTTCCCGGGGGTCTTCCGTGGCGCGTTGGACGTGCGTGCCACCCGGATCACGACGGGCATGCAGATGGCCGCCGCAGATGCCCTGTCGGAACTGGTCGGCGATGAGGTGGCGGCGGACTACATCGTGCCGAGCGTGTTCGACAAGCGAGTCGCCGGCTACGTGGCCGAGGCCGTTGCCGCCGCGGCGCGGGCAGAGGGTGTGGCCCGGGTCTAGGGCTTCTGCGGGAACTTCGCGCCGATTCCGGCCACTGCTGGCCGGATCTGGCCGGAAGTTTCCCGGGCCGGTGTGGCCGACACCACCGACACGTTCTGGGTTCCTGCTGGATGTGAGGCGATCCGGCAGGAGTGGTTGCTGGTGGGTCGTGGAGTGCTCGGCGACAACGGATCTGCTGAGCAGCGTCTCGCCGGGGGCACTACCGCGAACCCCGCCCAGTGTGGCGAAGTCGCAGCGACACGCCGGCGTGTCCGTGCAACTTCGCGGCACTGGGCTCGGGGCGGCCCCCGTTCAGCCGACCGGGACCTCCGGCAGGGTGGCCAGGCTCGCGGCGAACCGCTCGTCGGTCACCGCCTCGTCGACCATCCGGCCGTTGAGGTAGTCGTCGTACGCCGGCAGGTCGAAGTGACCGTGGCCGCACAACGCCGTGAGGATCACGGTCTCCTCGCCGGTCTCCCGGGCCTTCTTGGCTTCCCGGATCGCCAGCGCCAGGGCGTGGGTGGGTTCCGGCGCGGCGATGATGCCCTCGGTGCGCGCGAACTGCACCGCGGCCGAGAAGCACTCGGTCTGCGGCACGGCTTCGGCACTCATCAGGCCCTGCTCGTACACGTGGCTGATCAGCGGGGCCATGCCGTGGTAGCGCAGGCCGCCGGCGTGGATCGGGTCGGGCACGAAGTCATGGCCGAGCGTGTGCATCTTCATCAGCGGCGTCATGCCGGCGGTGTCGCCGAAGTCGTAGGCGTAGACGCCACGGGTCAGCGACGGGCAGCTGGCCGGTTCGGCCGCGATGATCTCCGGGGCGATCCTGCCCGCGAGCTTCTCGCGCAGGAACGGGAAGGACAGGCCTGCGAAGTTGGAGCCGCCGCCGGTGCAGCCGACGATGTGGGTCGGGGTGTCCCCGGCCATGGCCATCTGCAGCAGGGCCTCTTCGCCGATCACGGTCTGGTGCAACAGCACGTGGTTGAGCACCGAGCCCAGCGCATAGCGCACCTCGGGATGCTGTGCGGCCACCTCGACCGCCTCGGAGATGGCGATGCCCAGCGACCCGGACTGGTTGGCCGGGTTGGCGCCCAGCATGCGACCGACCTCGGTCAGCTCCGATGGGGACCTGTGGACCGAGGCGCCGAACGCCTCGATCATCAGCCGCCGGTAGGGCTTCGAGTCGTACGACGCCCCGACCTGCCAGACCTCGCACTCGAGGCCGTAGAGGGCACACGCGAAGGCCAGCGCCGTGCCCCACTGGCCGGCGCCGGTCTCGGTGGTGAGCTTGCGTGACGCCCTCCCTGGCGTTGTAGTAGGCCTGCGGCACGGCGGTGTTGGGCTTGTGCGAACCGGCCGGGGACACGCCCTCGTACTTGTAGTAGATGCGTGCCGGGGTGTCCAGCGCCTGCTCGAGCCGGTGGGCCCGGAACAGCGGGGTGGGCCGCCACTGCCGGTAGACGTCCAACACACCGCCGGGGATCTCCACGAAGCGGTCGGAGGTGACTTCTTGCTCGATCAGGGCCATCGGGAACAGCGGCGCGAGGTCCTCCGGGCCGACCGGTTGCATCGTGCCCGGGTGCAACGGCGGCGGAGGGGGTACTGGCAGGTCGGGGATGATGTTGTACCAGGTCGTCGGGATCTGGTCCTCGGTGAGCAGGTACTTGTGCTGGCGGATCGTGTCGTCCATCGTCGGCCTTTCCTCGCTTGGTCGCACGCTACCCACGCCGGGCGAAGCGGGGTCAGGTGGGTCCCATTAGGCCAGGCTGGGTGAGTACTTGTCGCTCACAGCGAGGCCGCGGCGAATCGGCAGACCTCAGCCGACCCGCACCGCCGCCAGGAACTCGTCGACCTGCGCGGCCGTGGTGTCCCACGAGCACATCAGCCGGACCTCGTCGGGGGCCAGCCACGGGTAGAAGTGGAACCGCTGCATCAACTCGTCGGCATCGGGCAGCAGCGCGAACACGGCGTTGACCTCCACCGGCTGGGTGAGGGTGATCCCGCGGTCGGTCAGGCCGGCCGCGAGCCGGCGGGCCATGGCGTTGGCGTTCTCGGCGTTGCGTCGCCACAGGTCGTCGGTGAGCATCGCCAGGAACTGCGCGGCGAGGTACCGGTGCTTGCTGATCAGCTGCGTCGTCGCCTTGCGGACCCAGGCGACCTGGTCGGCCAATGCCGGGTTGCGGAACACGACCGCCTCGGCGCCCATCAACCCGTTCTTCGTGCCACCGACGCTGACGACATCCGCGTCGAACATCTGCGCCACCTCCGCCAGCCCGCAGCCGAGGGCGACCGCGGCGTTGGCCAGCCGGGCGCCGTCCACATGCACGTACATCCCGAGCCGGCGGGCCTCCGCGGCCAGTGCGCCGGCGTGCTCGGCGGTGTAGACCGTGCCGTACTCGGTGGACTGGGTCACCGACAGCACCTTGGGTTGCACCGCATGTTCGTCGCCGAGTCGCTCGCAGGTGGCCGCGAGTTGTTCGGGCTGGATGCGGCCGTCGCTCACCGGCAGCGCGACCAGTTTCGAGCCCAGGATGCGCTCGGGTGCTCCGCCCTCGTCGACGTTGATGTGCGCCACCTCCGAGCACACGACCGCGTCCCACGGCCGCGGCAGGCAGGCCTGTAGGGCGATGAGGTTGGCCCCGGTGCCATTGGCCACCAGGACCGGGACGCAGTCGGCCCCGAAGACGTCGCGCAACGCGTCCTGCGCCTTGCGGGTCCACGGGTCGTCCCCGTAGGCGCCCGCATGACCGTCGTTGCAGGCGGCCAGCGCCGACATGACGTCCGGGTGTACTCCGCTGTGGTTGTCGCTTCCGAAGGAGATCACGTGTTCTATCGTGACGGCCATGCTCGCTGTCTATGCAACCGGCTTCGACTCCCACGATCCGTTGAGTGTCCTGGAGGTGGGGGAGCGGCCCGCTCCGGTAGTGCCCGAAGGCTGGGTGAGCGTGCAGGTGAAGGCGGCCTCGCTCAACCATCACGACCTGTGGAGCCTCAAGGGAGTCGGCCTGGCCGAGTCGGCCCTGCCGATGATTCTGGGATGCGACGCCGCCGGGGTGGACCCCGAGGGCCGTGACGTGATCGTCCACTCGGTCATCGGATCCGCCTCAGCCGGCGGCGGGGACGAGACGCTGGACCCCGGACGCAGCCTGCTCAGCGAGAAGCACCAGGGAACCTTGGCCGAATGGGTGGCGGTGCCGGCGCAGAACGTGATCCCGAAACCGCGCGCACTCTCCTTCGCGCAGGCCGCCTGCTTGCCCACCGCGTGGCTGACGGCCTACCGGATGCTGTTCACCCGCGGGCAACTGCAGCCCGGCGAGACCGTGCTGGTCCAAGGGGCCGGTGGCGGGGTGGCCAGCGCCGCGATCACCCTGGCCCGGCATGCCGGGGCGCGGGTATGGGCGACCACCCGCGACAAGGGCGACTTCGCCACCGAGATGGGCGCGCACGCCGTGTTCGACTCCGGTCAGAAGCTGCCGCACCGGGTGGACATGGTGATCGAAACCGTGGGCAAAGCCACCTGGTCGCACTCGGTGCGCAGCCTGCGCCCGGGCGGTCGGCTGGTGGTCAGCGGCGCGACGACCGGCGGTCAGCCACCCGCGGACCTGGCCCACGTGTACTTCCGGCAACTGAGCGTCATCGGCTCCACCATGGGCACGGCCGCCGAACTGCGACGGCTCATCGACATGTGCGAGGCCACCGGGTTGCGGCCGCCGATCGACGCGGAGTTCCCGCTGGCCGACGCCCGCAGCGCGTTCGCCAGGCTGGCCGCGGGCGACGTGCGCGGGAAACTGGTGCTGACTGTCGACTAGCGCCGCGCGTTGGTTCATGGGTGGCGCGGGTGTGGCCCGGTACTCGGGGTCGGGACTCCGCGGGCCGTCACGGCATCAGCGACGCACGACACTAGGTCCGTCGAGCCCGCTTGCTCTCGTACATCCGGGCATCGGCGGTCGCGACGGCGTCGGACAGTGAGGCTCTCGCGTCGCTGAGCGCCCAACCACAGGACGCTGCCACGCCGGACTTCTGCAGCGCCGTCCCGAGCCGTGCCACGAATCCCTGCGGGTCGATGGCCTCCGGTTCCTCCAACAGGACGCCGAACTCGTCACCCCCGATGCGGGCCACGGCGTCCATTCCGCGGGTGACACTGCTGATGGCAGCGGCCGCCCGCACCAGGTAGTCGTCCCCGGCGCCATGACCTTCCCGGTCGTTGAGGGCCTTGAGGCCGTCGAGATCGATGATCACCACGCAGTGCGCGCTGCCCAGGGAGGTCCGGTTGCGCTGGGCGCGGTCGAACAGTCGGTCCCAGCCCGCGCGGTTCAGCACGCCGGTGAGGTGGTCCCGGTGGGCGGCGTCCAACAGGTCCCGGGCGAGGCCCGACAGCCGCGTTGCCCGGATCTCCGTTTCCAGGATCGTCGACAGCAAGCGGGAGAGGGTCCGGATCAGGCCCTCGTCGGCCTGCCAGTCGGCGGGGCGCACCTGCGGGTCGATCGCACACAGCGTCCCGAACAACTCCCCTTCGACGACCAGCGGGAACCCGATGTAGGAACTGATCGGGATCTGCTGGCCGATCGGGGCCTGTGCGTACGCCGGTACCGCCCCGGAGTCCCGCGCCACGTTCGGGCCCTCCCCGCGGACCATGTGAGTGCAGAACGACTCGCTCCAGACGAACAGGTCGCCCGCGGCCACGTCGTACCCGCGGTCGGCCGATCGCAGCACCAGCCAGTCGTCGTCGAGGGTGCGGGTGATCATCCACAGGCCCATGGGGTACTGCTCCTGCAGGAGTGCGAGCACCGCTTCCGACGCCTCCTGGAAGTCCCCGAACGGGGCTTCGCCCTGCAGGCCCGTGGTCATTCCTCGTCGTCCCTGGCCAGCCACGTGGCCAGTCGCTCGATGGCGTTCTCGTCATCCGGGTGCAGGTCCACGAAGACCCGCAACTGATCGGCCAGCCACTCGATGCTGACCTCCTCGCCTGCGCGGCGGCGCAGCAACTCCTCGATTCCGCGGTCGCTGTCGTACATCAGCCGTTGATGGCCTCGTCCACGATCTGCGCCTGCTCGGCCTCATGGGCCTTGTGCGACCCGGTGGCCGGGGACGCCGAGGGCGGCCGGGAGACCCGGCCCAAGGACCGGCCGTCGAGGTGCTCGGGCAGGTTGATCGAGAGGTACTGGTAGGCGCCCTGGTTCATCGGCTCCTCCTGCACCCAGACCAGCTCGGCGTCGGCCGGGAAGGCTTCCAGAGCGGTCTTGATCTCATCGACCGGCAACGGGTACAGCCGCTCCAGCCGCACGATCGCCACGTCCTCGCGGCCGGACTTCGCCCGCCCCGCGAACAGGTCCCAGGTCACCTTGCCGGCGCACATCAGGATCCGGCGGACACCTGCCGGATCCACCGTGGTGTCGGTGAGGACCGGGCGGAAGTAGCCCGAGGTGAAGTCCTGCGCCTTGGACGTCGCGGTCTTCAGCCGCAGCATGGACTTCGGCGTGAAGACGATCATCGGCTTGTGGTGCGGCGCCTTCGCGTGCCAGCGCAGGAGATGGAAGTAACTGGCCGGCGTGCTGGGCATGGCCACGGTCATGTTGTTCTGCGCCGACAGTTGCAGGTACCGCTCCACCCGGGCCGAGGAGTGGTCCGGGCCCTGACCCTCGTAACCGTGCGGGAGCAGCATGACGATGCCTGACAACTGCCCCCACTTCTGCTCGCCGCTGGAGATGAACTCGTCGGTGATGGTCTGCGCGCCGTTGCCGAAGTCGCCGAACTGCGCCTCCCACAGCACCAGCGTCTCGGGGCTCTGCACCGAATAGCCGTACTCGAACCCGAGCGCGGCGAATTCGCTGAGCATCGAGTCGTAGACGTAGTACCGGCCCTGGTCCGAGGACAGGTGGTGCAGCGGCACGTAGCGCTCCTCGGTCACCCGGTCGACGATCACCGCGTGCCGCTGGCCGAACGTACCCCGCCCGCTGTCCTGGCCGGTGAGCCGCACATCGCGGCCCTCGAGCAGCAGCGACCCGAAAGCCAGCGTCTCGCCCATCGCCCAGTCGATCGTGCCGTCCTCGACCATCTGCGCCCGGCGCTGCAACTGCGGCTGCAGCCGGGTGTGGACCGTGATCCGCTCGGGCAGCGCGACCTGTGTGTCGACGATGCGCTTGAGCGTCTCCTCGCTGATCGCGGTCTCCACGTGTGCCGGGTACTCGACCACCACGACGGGCTTGGTCTCCTCGGGGTGGGACATGGCCTCCCGGGTCTCGGAGAACACCCGCTCGAGTTGTGTCTGGTAGTCCTGCAACGCCTGCTCGGCGTCCTCCTGTGACAGGTCGCCCCGCTCGATCAGCGACGAGGTGTAGAGCTTGCGCACCGATCGTTTGGCGTCGATCAACTGGTACATATTCGGGTTGGTCAGCGAGGGGTCGTCCGCCTCGTTGTGCCCGCGGCGGCGGTAGCAGACGAGATCGATGACGACGTCCTTCTTGAACGCCTGCCGGAAGTCGTAGGCCATCCGCGCGACCCGCACGCAAGCCTCCGGGTCGTCACCGTTGACGTGGAAGATCGGCGCCTGCACCGTCCGGGCGACGTCGGTGGCGTACACCGAACTGCGACTGCTCTCCGGGGGCGTGGTGAAGCCGACCTGGTTGTTGACGATGATGTGCACGGTGCCGCCGGTGCGGTACCCGCGCAGCTGGGACAGGTTGAGCGTCTCGGCGACCACCCCCTGGCCGGCGAAGGCGGCGTCGCCGTGCATGAGCACGGGCAGCACCGGGAACTCCTCGCCGCGGTCCAACTCGTCCTGCTTGGCGCGCGCGATGCCTTCGAGGACCGGGTTGACGGCCTCCAGGTGGCTCGGGTTCGCAGCGAGGTAGACGGTGATCTCCTCGCCGCTGTCCGCGGTGTAGGTGCCCTCGCTGCCCAGGTGGTACTTGACGTCCCCGGAACCCATGACCGAGTCCACGGTGCCGCCCTCGAACTCCCGGAAGATCTGGGCGTACCGCTTGCCCGCGATGTTGGCCAGGACGTTGAGCCGGCCGCGGTGGGGCATGCCGATGGCCACCTCATCGAGGCGCTCCTGGGCGGCTGCCTCGAGGATCTCGTCGATCACGGCGATCGTGGACTCGGCGCCTTCCAGGGAGAACCGCTTCTGGCCCACGTACTTCGTCTGCAAGAAGGTCTCGAAGGCCTCGGCCGCGTTGAGGCGCTTGAGGATCTGCATCTGCTCCGCGCGCGATGGCGGGGCGTACGGCCGTTCGACGTGCTGCTGGATCCAGTGCCGCTGCTCCGGGTCCTGGATGTGCATGTACTCCACGCCGATCGTGCGGCAGTAGGAGTCGCGCAGGATGCCCAGGATCGTGCGCAGTTGCATGAAGGGCTTACCGCCGAAGCCGCCGGTCGCGTACTCCCGGTCGAGGTCCCAGAGGGTCAGGCCGTGGCTGGCGACATCGAGGTCGGGGTGGGCGCGCTGCTTGTACTCCAGCGGGTCGATGTCGGCCATCAGGTGGCCGCGCACGCGGTAGGCGTGGATCAACTCCTGGACGCGCGCGGTCTTGGAGATCTCGTCGTCGTGGCGCAGGGCGATGTCGTGGGCCCAGCGGATCGGCTCGTAGGGGATGCGCAGCGAGCGGAAGACGTTGACGTAGAAGTCCTGCTCGCCGAGCAGCAATCCGTGGATCCGGCGCAGGAACTCGCCGCTCTGCGCGCCCTGGATGATCCGGTGGTCGTACGTCGAGGTCAGCGTGAGGATCTTGCTGATGCCCTGCCGGATGATGTTCTCCGGCGCGGCCCCCTGGAACTCCGCCGGGTACTCCATGGCGCCGACGCCGACGATGACCCCCTGTCCGGGCATCAGCCGCGGCACCGAGTGGACCGTGCCGATCGTGCCCGGGTTGGTCAGGCTGGCGGTGGTGCCGGCGAAGTCGTCGACGCCGAGTTTGCCGGTGCGGCCGCGGTGGATGAGGTCCTCGTAGGCGTGCCGGAAGGCGGCGAAGTCCATCGCCTGGGCACCCTTGATGCTGGGCACCAGCAGTTGCCGGGTGCCGTCGGGCTTCTCCATGTCGATGGCGATGCCCAGGCCGATCGCCTCGTGCTGCACGACCGCCGGCTTGCCGTCGACCTCCGCGTACGACACGTTCATGGCCGGCATGGACTTCATGGCCTGCACCATCGCGAAGCCGATGAGGTGGGTGAAGCTGATCTTGCCCTGGCGCTTGCGCTTGAGGTGGTTGTTGATCACGACCCGGTTGTCGACCAGCAGCTTGGCCGGGACGGCCCGCACGCTGGTCGCGGTGGGGACGCCGAGGCTGGCCTCCATGTTGGTGACCACACGGGCGGCCGGTCCGCGCAGGACGGTGGCCTCCTCGGTCGTCACCTGGGGGGCGGCCGGTTTGGGTGCGGGTACCGGGGCGGCCGGGGCGGTCCGGGCGGCCCTGGCCCGTTCGATCTTGGTCCGCAGTGCGGCCGCCCGCGCCGGGTCGGAGGGGACGTAGTCGGCGAAGAAGTCCCACCAGGCGGGGTCGACGGAGTGCCGGTCCTGGAGGTACTGCTCGTACAACTCGTCGACGAGCCATTCGTTGGCGCCGAAGGAATTGCCTGGGTCAGTGGTCACGGGAGCCCCTGGGGTCGATTCGCATGCGCCCACCAGCCTAATGACCGGCGCCCGGCAACGCATGGGTCGCCTCGCGGCACGAGGTTGCGGTTCGGACTCGGTTGGCCCGTGGCTACCCCACGGTGAGGGTGCGGGAGATCACCAGCAGCTGGATCTCGGAGGCCCCTTCGACCACCCGCAGCATCCGCAGGTGGCGCAGCACCCGCTCGATCGGTCCGGACTTCATCAGGCCCATGCCCCCGAACACCTGCAGGCAGCGGTCGGCCACGGCGTAGGCCCGTTCCGTCGAGTAGTACTTGACGATCGAGGCGTCGAGCATCGGGTTCTGGCCCTCGTCGACGGCCCAGGCCAGGTGGTAGACCAGCCACCGCATGGCCTCGATCTCCACCTTGCTCTCGGCCAGCGGGAAGCTCGCGCCCTGGAAGGCCGCCAGCGGCTTGCCGAACGCGGTGCGAGTCTGCACATGCGCGGTGGCGGCGTCGAGGCTGAACTCGGCCAGGCCGAGCGCCTGCGCCCCGATGAACGCGCGGCCGGCGTTGAGGAACTCCATCGCGGCGAAGAACCCGAGGCCCACCTCGCCGATGACATGGTCGTCGGGCACCCAGGCGTCCTCGAAGAACAGCTCGCCGGGGTGGGTGTCGGAGATGTTCCACTGGGTCGGGCCGCGCCGGAACTGGTCGGCGGGCACCAGGAAGGCGGTGATCCCGCCGGCGGCCCGCTTCTCCGGGTCGGTCACGGCGAACACCACCGTGAAGTCGGCGCGCGAGGCGTTGGTGATGTAGTGCTTGTGGCCGTTGATCCGCCAGCCGTCGCCATCTTTGGTCGCGCGGGTGCGGATCGCCTGGGCATCGGACCCCGCCTCCGGCTCGGTGAGGGCGAAGCAGGCGGTCTTCGTGCCGTTGACGACCGGCCGCACCCATTGCTCGATGAGGTGTTCGGGCAGCTTGAGCAGCAGCGAACTCGGCCCGGCCGGATTCGGCGGCGAGATCGCGGTCATGGCCAGCCGCGAGCCGCTGCGGGCGGCGTCCTCGACCAGCGCGGTCATGCCCAGCGTGCTCAAGCCCTGCCCACCGACGGATTCGGGCATGTGGGCGGCGAAGAAGCCCGCCTCGACGGACAGATCGCGTGCCCGGTCCATCGCGGCCCACACCGCATCCCGGTCCGGGGTCAGGCTGTCGAACTCCGGGGCGATCTCGTCTTCGAGCGGCAGGATCTGGCGCTTGACGAAGTCGGCGAAAGCGGCCCGCAGTGCGGTGATCTCCTCGGGAAAAGTGAAGTCCATGCCCGCATCGTTGCACGCGGTGGCTGAGAGGTGGTGGCGGTGTGACTGTTGGGCCAAGAAAAGGGCATCGGTGAGCGAAAGTCACACCCGTGAGTCAAAGTCGGCGTGATTCTGGCTCACGGGTAGGACTTTGGCTCACGGGTACGCTGGGAGCCCCCGCTCAGCCCGACGCCAGCTGCAGGTCCCGCTGCTCCACGGCCGCCCGCACCCGGCGCAACACGACCTCCATCGCCGCGTCGGTGCCGTGCAGGGTGCCGGTCACCGCATGTGCCCCGGAAGCGCGGGCGGAGGTGGCGATGCGCTGCGACATGACCCCCGGCGCGATCAGGAAGGGGGACACGCAGATCTCGTCGTAGCCGGCGTCGCGCAACTCGCCCACGGCCTGTTCGACACGTGGGCCCGGGCCGGATGCGAAGGCCACGGCCGATGCCCCCCAGCCGTGCGTGCGCCATTCCAGGGCCAGCGCGGCGTGCCGGCTGCGGGCCGCTGCGAAACTGGATCCCGCCGATGCCAGAACCACAGCGGTCCCGGGGTCGGGCCGGAAGCCGGCGGACTTGAGCACCGAGTCCAGCCCCTTGAGCAGATACGGGTCGGCGCCCATGGGTGCGGCCATGCTGATGCGCGCGCGGGGGTGCGACGCCTGGGTCGCCGCGGCGAACATGGGCACGTCCTGGGTTGCGTGGTACGCCGTCGTCAGCAGCATCGGCACGACCACCAGGTCATGGATGCCCTTCGACGCGAGGTAGTTGATGGCGCCGTCGAGGCGTGGGCGGTCCAGATCCAGCGTCGCCTGCGCCACGAACGCGCCGAGCCGATGGCCGACCCGGCGGGCCAACAGGTCGCATGCCAGCCGCGCCCGGGGATCGGCGCTGCCGTGGGACAGCAGCACTACTCCGTAATCCGCAGGTGGGGGTGGCAGGGCGATCGTGTCGCGGGACGCTCGACTCATCCGACAACTCCTTCGATCCGTCTATTGGCTGCATCGGCCGTATCTGCCGGGTTCCGAAGCGCACCATAGCGGGAACTGCGAAATCCGTCGCGTCAAGTGCCATTAGGTCGAACGGGTGAACGGCCCGGCGTCAGACGTGCAAGCCGCATTCCGTCTTGGACTTCCCGGCCCAGCGGCCCGCGCGCGGGTCCTCTCCGGGTGCGGTGGCACGGGTGCAGGGGGCGCACCCGATCGAGGTGAAGCCGACCTCCCGCAGGGGGTTCAGCAGCACTGACTGGTCGCGGGCGTAGTCCGCGGTCTGCTCGTCGGACCACGAAGCCAGCGGATTGATCTTGATCATCTGGCGTTTCCCGTCCACCCCCACGATGTCGATGTCCGAGCGGGTGGGCGCGTCGATCCGGCGCATGCCGGTGATCCAGGCGTCCCTGCCGGACAGTGTCCGCTCCAGCGGTTCCACCTTTCGCAGCGCGCAGCACCGGTCCGGATCGCGCTCGTGCAGTCGTGGGCCGTACTCGGCGTCCTGCTCGGCGACGGACTGCACCGGCATGACGGTCAGCAACGTGAGCGGCCGGGAGGCCTCGTATGCCGCTGCCGTGCCCAGCGTCTCCGGGAAGTGGTACCCGGTGTCGATGAAGGCCACCTCGATGCCGGGGGCCGCCTGCGATGCCAGGTGCACGAGCACTTCGTCGCCCATGCTGGACATGAGCACCAGCGACCCGAAGGTGCGGTGTGCCCACTGCACGGCCAAGTGGGCCTGTTCGATGTGATCGGCGCCGTTCGCGGCCGCCTCTGCCACGAGGGCGGCGCCGGCAGCTGCCACCGAATCCAGACTGCCGGGACGGATGGACTGGTCGAGGGAAACGTCGAGACTCATGATTGCTCTCCTGGTTTGACGATGCGGACGGCGAAAGTGCGGGTACATGCCCGACATCGCCAGGTGCTCCTGCCGGATTCCGGCCACAGGTCCTCATCGCCGCAGTAAGGGCAGAAGTGCACGACGTTCATCGCAACGCGTCCTCCTCGGCGCGCTCCACCCAGTCCGCGAAGGCCTCGTCGGCGTCGCGCTGGTCGGTGTAGTTGCCCAGGACCCGCTGCACGTACGAGGGCATCTCGTCGGCGGTGACCTTGAGCGCCCGCAGTTTGCGGCCGAAGCCGGCGTCGGGTCCGAGCCGGCCGCCGAGATGGACCTGGAAACCCTCGACCATCTCGCCGTCGGCATCCGGGACCAACGAGCCCTTGAAGCCGATGTCGGCGATCTGGAAACGCGCGCAGGAGTTCGGGCAGCCGTTCACGTGGATGCTCAGGTCGGTGCCTTCGAGTTCCTCCCCGAAATGTGCCTCCAGCGTGTCGACCAGGTCCGCCGTGCGGGCCTTCGTCTCGACGATCGCAAGCTTGCAGAACTCGATCCCGGTGCAGGCCATGGCCCCGCGCCGGAACTCGCTGGGGCGCACCTGCAGCCCGAGGCCCTCGAGGCCGTCCGCGAGGCCTTCGGGATCGGCGACGTCGAGGATCACGAGTTTCTGTTGCGCGGTCAGCCGCAGCCGGGATGAGCCGAAGTGCTCCATCAGGTCGGCCACGGCCGCCAGTGTCGAGCCTGAAACCCGGCCGACCGTCGGTGCGGCGCCGACGTAGGACAGGCCGTCTGTCTGGGCGGCGATTCCGACGTGGTCACGCCGACCGGTCGGTTCGCCTGGTGCCGGGCCGTCGATGAGTTCGCGTTCCAGGTACTCCTGCTCGAGGACCGCGCGGAACTTCTCGGCCCCCCAGTCGGCCACGAGGAACTTCAGGCGCGCCCGGTTCCGCAGCCGCCGGTAGCCGTAGTCGCGGAAGATCTTGATGATTCCTTCCCAGACATCGGGCACGTCGGCCAGCGGCACCCAGGCCCCGAGTCGCTGGGCGACCATGGGATTGGTCGACAAGCCGCCGCCCACCCAGACGTCGAAGCCGGGGCCGTGCTCGGGGTGCTCGACGCCGACGAAGGACACGCAGTTGATCTCGTGCGCCACGTCCTGGCGTGGCGAGCCGGAGATCGCGGTCTTGAACTTGCGCGGCAGGTTCGCGAACTCGGGGTCGCCGACGTACCGGCGCACGATCTCCTCGACTGCGGGCGTGCCGTCGATGATCTCGTCGGCGGCGATCCCGGCCACCGGCGAGCCGAGCACGACCCGCGGGGTGTCGCCGCAGGCCTCCGTCGTGGACAGGCCGACGTCCTCGAGCAGCCGCCAGATCTCGGGCATGTCCTCGATGCGGATCCAGTGCAACTGGATGTTCTGCCGGTCGGTGATGTCGGCGGTGTCCCTGCCGAAGCGGGTGGAGATCTCGGCGATGGTGCGCAGTTGGTCGCGCGTGAGCATCCCGCCGTCGCTGCGGATCCGCAGCATGAAGTACTCGTCGTCGAGTTCCTCCAGCGGGAGCGTCGCGGTCCGGCCACCGTCGATGCCGGGCCGGCGCTGGGTGTACAGCCCCCACCAGCGCAGTCGGCCGCGGAGGTCGGCTTCCGGGATGGAGGCGAAACCCTCGCGGGCGTAGATGGTCTCCACGCGCTCGCGCACGTTCAAGCCGTTGTCGTCGGCCTTGAACTGCTCGTTGGGGTTCAACGGCTCCCGTTGGCCGAGCGCCCACTGACCGGTCTGCTTGCTCCGGGTGGGTCGTTCTTGGGGTGGCATCGGTTCTCCTGGTGGGGGAGACCGGCGTCAGAGACTCTCGTGCCCGATCGGCGCCGAGGGTGCCCAGGCGCCGATCGTCCGCGGAATGGGGACGGGTTGGCGGCAACTAGGCACAACAACACGAACACGCACACATCCGCATGACGCGGGAGGTGGCGTTCGGCATAGGCAGCATCATGCCTGAGGTGTCGCGGGGGCACAAGGGCGGGGTGTCGTGAGGTGCTGGCGGCTTCTGGGTGGGTGTCTCGGGGCGCCGGTGGGCAGATTGCGCCAGAGGCGCGCAGGTTGTCTGGCGCGCAATTTGCCGGGGGCACGCGCGACGGCGGCCTGTCCTGAGGTGCTGGCGGCTTCTGGGTGGGTGTCTCGGGGCGCCGGGTGGGCAGATTGCGCCGGAGGCGCGCAGGTTGTCTGGCGCGCAATTTGCCGGGGGCACCGCGCACGACAAGGTGTCGGGCGTGTCCCGAGGTGCTGGCGGCTTCTGGAGTGGGTGTCTCGGCGGCGCCGACACGCGGGTAATCGTGCATTGCGGGCACGTGAATGACTAGTTTCGTCACCAGACAGTTAGGAGCGCAGCCATGGCCCACGGACCCCTGCCGGGTGCTGGTGACAGCGGACCGGTCGTCGCGGAGAAGTACCACACCGGTCGCGTCCTACGGATGGCGATCGTGGCGGCCCTCGGCGGCTTCCTGTTCGGATTCGACTCAGCCGTGGTCAACGGTGCGGTCGACGCGCTGAAGGTGAAGTTCGACATCGGCGATGCCATCGGATTCGTGGTGGCGATCGCGCTGCTCGGCTCGGCCGTGGGCGCCTGGTTCGCCGGGACGCTGGCGAACAAGTACGGCCGCCGCCGGGTCATGGTCATCGCCGCCGTGCTGTTCCTGATCGCGGCCGTTGGGCAGGCGTTCCCGCTGGGCGTCGTGGACCTGATGTTCTGGCGCTTCATCGGTGGCGCCGGCATCGGCATCGCCTCGGTGATCGCCCCCATGTACATCGCTGAGATCGCACCGGCACAACTGCGCGGCCGGCTCGGGTCCCTGCAGCAGCTGGCCATCGTGCTGGGCATCTTCACCACCGCGGTGACCAACTACCTGATCCTCAATGCGGCCAGTGCCGGAGAAGCTGAGACCAGTGCCAACAACACCTGGCTCTTCGGTCTGGAGGCATGGCAGTGGATGTTCCTGGTCATGATCGTTCCCGCACTCGTCTACGGCTCGCTGGCCCTCACGATCCCGGAGTCCCCGCGGTACCTCGTCGCCATCGGCAAGGACGAGGAAGCGGCTGAGGTGCTGTCGTCAGTGATCGATGGCGACCAGCACGCCAAGGTCGAAGAGATCAAGGCGTCGATGACCGGCGATCACAAGCCCCGATTCGGCGACCTGAAGGGCAAAGCATTGGGCCTCAGGCCCATCGTCTGGATCGGTATCGGGCTGAGCGTGTTCCAGCAGTTCGTCGGGATCAACGTCATCTTCTACTACTCGAACAGCATCTGGGCCTCTGTCGGCTTCGACGAGTCGCAGGCGTTCTTGATCACCCTGGTCACCAACACCACGAATGTTGTGGTGACGCTGATCGCAATTTCGCTGGTCGACCGGCTCGGCCGCAAACCACTTCTGCTGATCGGTTCGGCGGGCATGGCCGTCACGTTGGGCATGATGGCGTTCCTGTTCGGGACGGCGGAGAAGTGCACGGCGGCGTTGGTCGATGTGCAGGCCGGGTGTTCCGGTGCGGACTCGATCGGTACCCCGTATCTGACCGGGGCCGCGGGGCCGATGGCGGTCGTGGCCGCCAACCTGTACGTCGTCTTCTTCGGGGTCTCCTGGGGTCCGGTGGTCTGGGTGTTGCTGGGAGAGATGTTCCCGAACCGCATCCGGGCGGCCGCGCTGGCTGTTGCTGCTGCGGCCCAGTGGGTCGCCAACTTCATCGTGAGCGTCGCCTTCCCGGGCATGTCGTCGATCGGACTGGGCTTCGCGTACGGGGTGTTCACCGTGTTCGCGGTCCTGTCCTTCGTGTTCGTCGCGAAGTTCATCCGAGAAACCAAGGGGATCAGTTTGGAGGACATGCAGGAGGCCTGAGCCCCCCGGCGTGCCTGCGTGTCTCTGCAGCTTCGCCACAACGACCATCCGGGGCACCTGCTCGAGGCACAGGAATGGACCCCGCCTCACGCTTGGTAGTCGGACTCTCTCTCAGCGCGTCCGTGGACCCTGCCGACTACGCTGACAGCAGGTGAGTGAAAGGTGTCCCCAATGGCCAACGGAAACCCTGTCCCAGGCTGGTATCAGGACCCCCGCGATGCCGCTCAGGTGCGCTGGTGGGATGGCGGCGGCTGGACGCAGAACACCCAGCCCATGCCGGGAGTGGCACCCGTGGTGCCCGAGCCCGTGCAGCCGACGTTCGAGCAGCCTGTGCAGCCGACGTTCGAGCAGCCTGTGCAGCCGACGTTCGAGCAGCCTGTGCAGCCGACGTTCGAGCAGCCTGTGCAGCCGACGTTCGAGCAGCCCGCCGACCCGTGGGCGGCTGCCAGCCAGCAAGCCCCGGATCAGCAGTGGGGTCAGGCTCCGGCGCAGCCGGCCCCGGATCAGCAGTGGGGTCAGGCTCCGGCGCAGCCGGCCCCGGATCAGCAGTGGGGTCAGGCCCCGGCGCAGCAAGCCCCGGATCAGCAGTGGGGTCAGGCTCCGGCGCAGCAGGCCCCGGATCAGCAGTGGGGTCAGGCTCCGGCGCAGCAAGCCCCGGATCAGCAGTGGGGTCAGGCTCCGGCGCAGCAGGCCCCGGATCAGCAGTGGGGTCAGGCTCCGGCGCAGCAACCCCCGGATCAGCAGTGGGGTCAGGCCCCGGCGCAGCAAGCCCCGGATCAGCAGTGGGGTCAGGCCCCGGCGCAGCAAGCCCCGGATCAGCAGTGGGGTCAGGGCCCTGCGGCCGAGGGCGGCTGGCAACAGCAGCAAGCGGGTGCCTGGGGTTCGGCCGTCCCGCCGGCGCCGGTCCCGGGAGGTTTGGCACCTGGCTCCCCCATGGGGCAGACCAACGTGTTCCCCACCGCAGAGAGCGTGGACCCCATCACGGGTATGCCCGTCACCCAGGCGGACACGAAGTCGAAGACCTCCGGCAAGCGGCTCGCGGCCCTCGTGGGAGCCACCTTGCTCGTGGGCCTGCTCATCCTGGGGCTGCTGTGGTTCTTCCTCTTCCGCAGTCCCGAGCAACAGCGGCAGCGGCACGAGCACCGGGCCGGTGGAGGTGACGGCAACGTTCACGGGGACCATCGACCCGGCGTGTGCCGATCTCGGCGCGGCGCTCACGGCCGACGGACTGAGTACCACCGTGGCCCAACGGCTCAATGATGTGGCGATCGCGAAGGATCTCGAGGAGAACCAGGCCTACTTCGAGCAGTTGGCCAAGGACATCAAGCCGATCATGGATCAGTACCAGAGCACCTGCGTCGCAGCTGTCTCCGCCGGTGACGCCCCGGAGTTCTACCGGACCTTCGTCGAGACGTTCCAGGTCTCAGTCACCGACGGCGAGGCGGTCGCCACCAGCGCGCTGGGCGACGGCGGCCAGGTGCCGGCCGCGGATGCGGAGCGGCTGCGGGCGGAGGCAAGCAAACTCCAGGCCAGCGGTGATGCGGTCGTGACCGTGTCCGGTGGATCGCCATCACCGGCGGCGACGGTCCCGACCCCGACCGCCTCTGCAGTGCCGTCCGAGTCCGTGCCCCCATCGCCGGCGGCCACCGACTCCGTGGTGCCCAGCCCCATCGGGTAGGGAAACGTGCCGGAACCACTGTGGCGGCCGGATCCGGCTGCCGTACAACGAACCGCGGTGCGCCGGGTCATGCGCGAGGTGGAGGAGATCACCGACCTCCCCATGGTCACGATGGCCGACTTCCACGACTTCTCGGTCTCCTCGCCGGGGGACTTCTGGGACCTCGTATGGGGTGAGTGCGGGATCATCGGCGATCGCGGCGATGGTGCAGCTGTCGTGCCGCCGCCGCCCGGCCACGATCTGCGGGCCACTCGCTTCTTCCCGGCAGCCACGCTGAACTACGCGGAGAACCTGCTCGCCGGCGGTGATCTTCCCGGTGCCCAGGACACGGCCCTGGTGTTCCGCCGGGAGGATGGAGTCCGCCGGGTCTGGTCCTGGTCGCAGCTGCGGCGGGCGACCGGCTCGATCCGGGCCGCGCTCGTGTCGGCCGGCGTCGGACCGGGTGACACCGTGGCGGCCTGGATGCCCAACGTCCCGGAAACCGTGATCACCATGCTGGCCACCGCCAGCCTGGGTGCGGTCTTCACCTCGACGAGCCCGGACTTCGGTCCGTCCGGAGTCCTCGACCGCTTCGGTCAGGTCGCGCCCAAGGTGCTCGTGGCCGCCGACGGCTACGTCTACGGCGGGAAGAAGCATGACCGCAGCGCGTTGCTCGGGCAGATCGTCTCCGGCCTGCCGAGCCTGGAGCAGGTCTGGCTGGTCCACGAACTGGACCATGAGGCCGATGTCGACCTGCATGTGCAAACCCGGCATTTCCGGGACCTGGTCGATGCTCCGGCCGACGATCCCGTGTTCACCCCGATGCCGTTCGATGCCCCGGGGTTCATCCTCTACTCCTCGGGCACGACGGGCGCGCCGAAGTGCTTGCAGCACCGATCTGCGGGGTTCCTGCTCAAGCACGCGTCGGAGCATCGCTGGCATCTGGACGTGCGGCCCGGCGACCGCGTTTTCTGGTTCACCACGTGCGGCTGGATGATGTGGAACTGGCTGGTCAGCGCGTTGGCGTCCGGCGCGACGGTTGTCCTCTACGACGGCTCGCCATTCCATCCCGAAGCAGGCCATCTGTGGCGCATCGCGCGAGGAGGAGCAGATCACCTTGTTCGGGGTCAGCGCGAAGTACCTGGACGCGTGCAGCAAGCAAGGGCTGCAGCCCGGTGCCGACCACGATCTGGCCAGTCTGCGCACCATCGGGTCCACCGGCTCGCCGCTGTCCCCGGAGGCGTTCCGATACGTGTACCGCGAGATCGCCACGGACGTGCATCTGGCCAGCATCTCCGGCGGCACCGACATCTGCGGCTGTTTCGCGCTCGGCGATCCGACCGGGCCGGTGTGGGCCGGGGAACTGCAGACGCCGGCGCTGGGGGCAGACGTGGACATCGTCGACGAGGGCGGGCGCACCCTGCGCGGTCAGGCCGGAGTCACCGGTGAACTCGTCTGTCGCAATGCCCTGCCGAGCATGCCGCTGGGGTTCGTGAACGATCCGGTGGGCGACCGGTACTCCGCCGCGTACTTCGACCGGTTCCCGGACCTCTGGGCCCAAGGCGACTTCGCCTTGTGGACCGACCACGAGGGGATCATGATCCTGGGCCGCTCGGATGCCACCCTGAACGCCGGCGGGGTGCGGATCGGCACCGCGGAGATCTACCGGCAGGTCGAGTCCTTCGACGAGGTGCTCGAGAGCATCGCAATCGGCCAGCACTTCGACGACGACACTCGGATCGTGCTCTTCCTGAAACTCGCGCAGGGCCATGACCTCGACGACATCTTGCGGGCGCGCATCGTCAAGCGTCTGCGGGAGCAGTGCTCGCCACGACACGTTCCGGCCAAGATCGTGGCCGTGCCCGATCTGCCCCGCACCCGGTCGGGCAAACTGGCCGAACTGGCGGTCGCCGATGTGGTCCATGGCCGACCCGTGCGGAACACCGAGGCGTTGGCGAATCCGGAGAGTCTGGGACTCTTCACCGATCTGGAGGAACTACGGACATGACCCTTGCCGCTGACGTCACGCCGGCGCAGGAACTCAACCGACGGATCGAACCCGACATCCCGCGGCGGCGTTACGTCTCCGGTGGGGGCTGGACCGGCCAAGTCCCGAACGTTCTGCGCGCGCTGCTGCTGGCCGTCGCCATCTTCAGCGCCGTCACCGCGATGTTCCCGGCGCTGGCGCGCAGCCTGCACGGTGTGCGTGATGCCATCGACATACTGTTCGTGCCCGCGCCACCCAACATCGCCTGGGCCGCGCTGCTGGTGATCTTCGGATCCGCGCTCGGCAAGCGCAAGCGCAGCGCCTGGTGGTTCCTGGTCGTCATCCAGGTCCTCGGGATGCTGGAATCCGTCCTGCTGCTGGCAACGGAACCGGACATCCGGACCAAGGAGATCATCACCCTCGGCTCCTCGCTGGTGTTCTTCGTGATCCTGCTGCTGGCACGCAAGGAGTTCTTCGCGATCGTGCCGCGGCGCAACGTCTGGGTCGCGCTGGTCACGTTGCTCGTGGGCTTCGCCATCGCCATCCCGATCGGCTGGGCGCTCGTGGAGGCGCTGCCGGGCTCGGTGCCGCGCTCGGATGCGTTGGGCTACGCCACGCTCAACGAACTCGGCGGCTGGGGCGACGAGGTGACGACCGGGATCGAGGGCCGGGCCACCCGCCCGGTGCCGTTCCTGCTCGGTGGCCTGGGAACGCTGGTGTACATCGCCTTCGGGCTCGCGCTGTTCCGCACCCGGGGCAACGAACGGCGGATCACCGGCCAGGACGAGGTGGACCTGCGGGTGCTGCTGCACGACCACGGTGACCGGGACTCGCTGGGCTACTTCAGCACCCGCCGCGACAAGTCCGTCATCTGGTCGCCGTCGCACAAGGCGGCGGTCACCTATCGCGTGGTGAACGGGGTCAGCCTGGCCAGCGCGGATCCGATCGGCGACCCGGAGTCGTGGCCGCCGGCGATCGAGGCCTGGCTGGAGGAGGCCCGCCAGTTCGGGTGGGCACCGGCGGCGATGGGCGCCTCGGAGCTGGGCGCCGAGGCGTACGTGCGGGCCGGACTCGAGGCCCTGTCCCTGGGCGACGAGGCCATCATCGAGTTCTCCCAGTTCACCCTCGACGGCCGGCACATGCGTGCGGTCCGGCAGGCGGTCCACCGGCTCGAGCGGGACGGTTACACCACCCGGGTGCGCCGGCACGCGGACATCCCCGCAGACCAGATGGCGCAGGTCATCGTCGACGCCGACCGGTGGCGGGACACCGACAACGAGCGCGGGTTCTCGATGGCGCTGGGTCGTCTGGGGGATCCGTTGGACGGACGGTGCGTGCTCACCGAGATCTTCGACGCCGAAGGGGTGCGCCGCGGGCTGCTGTCGTTCTCGCCGTGGGGTTCCCGGGGCATCTCGCTGGACCTGATGCGGCGCGACCCCGCCTCGGAGAACGGCGTCATGGAGATGATGGTGACCGCGACCGTGAACGCCGGTCCGATCATCGGGGTGGACCGGCTGTCGCTGAACTTCGCGGTGATGCGGGCGATCTTCGAAGAGGGTGCCCGGATCGGGGCTGGTCCGGTGATGCGGGCCTCGCGCGGGTTCCTCATGTTCGCCAGTCGCTGGTGGCAGTTGGAGTCGTTGTACAAGTCCAATGAGAAGTACGAGCCGGACTGGGTGCCGCGCTATCTGCTGTTCGAGCGTTCCGGCGACCTGCCACGGGTGGGAATCGCCGCGGGTCTGGCTGAGGGGTTCGTCGAGAAGCCGCGCCTGCGGATCGCCGGTCGCGGTCGGGAGTCGCTGGCCGATGGCGTGGGCGCGTCGCCGGTGGCTCTGTGGACGCCGGTGGCGCAGGAACTCGCCGCCCACGATGCCGAGGAGTCGGCGATCGCCGAGCGACAACTACCCGAACAGGAGTTGGTGCGGCGCCGCAAACTCGAGGAGATCCGGGCCCGGGGGGTGGATCCTTACGCGACCGACTTCGACCGGCAGGACATGATCGGGGACGTCCGTGCCCGCTTCGACGCGCTGGAGTCGGACACCCGCACCGGCGAGACGGTGCGCATCGCCGGCCGGGTGATGCTCAACCGCGTCACCGGCAGACTCGTGTTCGCCCAGGTCAAGGACTGGACCGGGCAGATGCAGGTGATGCTGTCCCTGGCCGAGGTGGGGCAGGAGACCCTGGACCGCTGGAAGCACGAAGTCGACCTGGGCGATCATGTCGGCGTTGTCGGCGAGGTGATCACCAGCAAGCGCGGGGAGCTGTCCGTGCTCGCCCAGGACTTCGTCATCACATCGAAGTGCCTCGTGCCGCTGCCCGACAAGCACGCCGGCCTGACCGATCCCGAAGCGCGCACCCGGCAGCGGTACGTGGATCTGATCGTCAACGACTCCTCGCGGGAGATGGTCGCGCTGCGGTCGACGGCGATCCGGGCGCTGCGCGAGAGCCTGTGGCGCCGTGACTTCCTCGAAGTCGACACCCCCATGCTGCAGACCGTGCACGGTGGCGCCAACGCCCGGCCGTTCATCACGCACATCAACGCCTACGACATGCGGCTGTACCTGCGGATCGCGCCGGAGTTGTTCCTGAAGCGCTTGCTCGTCGGCGGGGTGGAGAAGATCTTCGAGGTCAACCGCAACTTCCGCAACGAGGGTGCCGACACCTCGCACAACCCGGAGTTCTCCAGCCTGGAGATCTACGACGCGTACGGCACCTACGAGACGATGCGGGTCCTCACCCGGGACCTGATCCTGGAGATCGCCACGGCCGTCTACGGCGAACCCGTCGCCAGGCGGCCACTGCCCGATGGTGGCTACGAGGAGATCGACCTGTCGCCGGACTGGCCGACGATGACCGTGCACGAAGGGGTCAGCCACAAGATCGGGGAAGAGGTCACGGTCGACACCCCGCAGGAGGTCCTGCGCGCGCACGCCGCCCGGCTGAACATCCCGATGGACCCCGCGTGGGACGCTTCGCAGTGCCTGCTGGAGCTGTACGAGCAGTTGTGCGAGGACACGACCACGTTCCCCACGTTCTACCTGGACTTCCCGACCGAGGTGTCGCCGCTGACCCGGAAGATGCCCTCGGAGCCGCGGTTGGCCGAGAAGTGGGACCTGGTGGGCTGGGGTGCGGAGCTCGGAACGGCCTACACCGAGCTCATCGACCCGCTGGACCAGCGCGACCGGCTCGTCGCCCAGAGCCTGCTGGCCGCCGCCGGTGACGTGGAGGCGATGGAGGTCGACGAGGACTTCCTGCGGGCCCTGGAGTACGGGATGCCGCCGGCTGGGGGTCAGGGGATGGGGGTCGAGCGGGTGATCATGATGCTCACGGGGCAGAACATCCGCGACACGATGCTGTTCCCGATCGTGCGGCCGGAGTAGGCGGCTCGGAACTGCGATCTCCGTGCGGTCGCAGCCCGGCGTGAGCGGTTGTCGGACCTCGGATGTGCGCGGGGAGTCACGCGCCGTGCGGGCGGGGTCGCCGTCGTCCCCTGGCGTTACCGGGGAGAGACACGTACACCCGGGAGTGAAAGTCACCGCGAATATCTCTCCCCGCTGTACGTATCTCCCCCCAGTAGCGGATTCCGCAGCGCCGCCGGTGACGCGGAGGCGATGGGCTCGACGAGGACTTCCTGCGGGCCCTGGAGTGCGGCATGCCGTCCGCCGGGGGTCGAGCGGGGGATCATGATGCTCACGCGCCAGAAGTTCTTCGAGTCCATTTTGATCAGTTTTGGATTGGTTTAGGCAGTTCATCCCCGGGTAGGTGACAGTCATTAACAGTCGATTCACGCTGCGGCAACATGCCGGCGTGAGGCTGATATCACCGATCAAGGGGTCGCTGCCGTGTCCAACCGTTTGAACGCTTTCGCCAACCTCGCCAACGAACTGGGAATGATGACGGTGTCCATGGGGGGGCTGCTGTTGCGCGCGTCGCGGCGCCCCCGCACCACCTACTACGAGGACAGCTTCTGAGCCTTCGCTAGCGTGAGGGCACCACGAGGAGGTCCACTGTGAAACGTGTGGGTGCACTGATCGTTGCGGTTCTGGCTCTTGCCGGGTGCTCGCAGACGGACTCCGCCCCGGAGCCGACGGCCTCTGAGAGCGTCGTCACGCAATCCCCGAGCCCCGAGCCGACCGCGACCAGCGAGGCCCCGACAGTCACCCCCACATCGGCAGCGCCCAGTCCCACGCGGGCCAGCGCCACCGCCACGCAGGCCAGCACATCGGCCTTCTGCGCCTATCTGAAGAAGACCGCCGGCGCCCAGCAGCAGGTGGAGGATCCCAGCCAGTTCGTCGCGCTGGTCAACGGTGCGCTGGCCGTGGCGCCCGGTGCGATCCAGGAAGACCTGGCGCTGTACGCCGAATCCGTCCAGAAGCTCGCCGACTCCGTCACGGCGCCGCCGGCGAAGGCGGCGAAGGCCGACCAGTGGCTGTCGGACAACGAGGACGCGATCGATCAGGCCGAAGCGAACTTGAATGCGTACAGCGAGTCGGCCTGCGGCCGGCCGTTCATCACCGGCGAAGGCGGCTGACGGACTCTCAAAGGGGGTCTTGCAATACAGGAAGTAGAATGCGCTAATATGGCTTCATGTCAAAGATCGGAGTCGTTGCGGCAGGCACCCTCGCGGGCCTGATCGCCTTCGCTGCACTGTCCCTCGTCCACTTCGGTGAGCAGTTCGGTCCCTTCTACTTGAGTGCGGTCTCGGTGCTGCTCGGCACCTTCGTGCTCACGATGGGCTGGCTGGTGGCCGCATACTCCGCGCGGAACCTGCGCGGCCAGACCCGGCAGGGCCGATACGCGGCACTGCTCGCAACCGCCATCACTGCGTTGTGGCTGGCGGTGGTGGCAGATCCGATCGCGCTCATGGCGCTGGGCTGGACGGCCAGCGGCTTGGCCATCGCAGGTCTGGTGGCGCACTCCGGTACCCCGGCGGCACGTAGCGCCAGCAAGCGGGTGGCCGGCCGGTTGCTCATCGGCGACGCCGCACTGTGGGCCGCTGTTCTGCTGATGGCAGTCGACGGCATCGGAATGCGCAGCGAGGTGGCGGCAGCCGGGTGGCTGGTGCCTGCGCTGCTGGCGCTGGCCGGGATCGTGCGGTCGGCGCTCGTGCCGGCGTGGCGGTGGTTGCCGCTGACCGCGGAGGCACCCTCGCCGGTCTCTGCGCTGCTGCACGCCGGGGTGGTCAACGGCATGGGACTGCTGGCGATCCTGCTCTGGCCGGTCTTCGCTGCCGCCCCCGGGGTCCTGCTCGGGCTGGTGGTCGTCGGTGGGCTGACCGCAGTGGCCGGCACCGCTGCGATGCGGGTGCGCCCCGATGTCAAGGGCAAGCTGGCCAGTTCCACGTCGGCGCAGATGGGGTACATGACGCTGCAGGTGGGCCTGGGGCTGCCGGCGTTCGCGATGTTGCACCTGATCGGGCACGGCTTCTACAAGGCATGGCTGTTCCTGCGGGCCGGAGGTGCCTCCCGACGTGCTGCGGCGCCGGCGCTGAGCGCCGTGAAGCCGGCCGCGTTGGTGGGCCTGGCAGCAGTCTCGGCCGCCGTCATCGCCCTGGCCGCAGCGACCTGGCCGAGCCGTCCGGTGGTGGACCTCGTGCCACTGGTCGTCGCGGGAGTCGCGAGCACGTTCGCGCTGGCCGCGCTGGTCTGGCCCGACCGTCGCACCGCCACCCACTCGACGCCGCGCGCGCGTTCCTGGTCGATGCTGGCCACGCTGGCCGGACTGTTCGGCTACGTCGTGGTCCTCGGGGTGTGGGCCGGTGTCTTCGAGGAGCCCGGTGTCTGGTCCGGGCCTGCAGCCGTCGCCCTGGTCACGGTCGTGCTGGTCGCCGGAATCGTGGGGATGATCGCTGTGGCCAGGGGCTGGCTGGCGGGGATCGTGCAGCCGGTGGTCATCGACACCGCGGCGCGGGTGCGTGGCCGGGTGCCGCAGGTGGGCGGCAACGGACTCGACGTCACCGTGGCGGTGGACGTGGCCACGCGCACGGTGGGGGCGATGTGGCCCCTGCACTCCGCGGTCGCCGTCAACCCGCTGTCCGGGTTGCAGGACCTCGCTTTCGGAGATGCTGCCGAGATCGCCGGCCGCACCTGGGGTGCGCGATCGCACATGACGCAGTCGCAGTACGCGCAGGCGATGGCTGCCGGCAGGTTCACCGAAGCGGATCTGGTAGCGGCCGCACAGGGTTACTCCGTGTCCGCCGAGCGGGTGGCCGACTACCTGCAGGCGCATGTTGATTGGCGCCCGGCGGGCTCGGCGATCCTCGCCGCCGAGCAGGTGCTGTCCGGCCTGAATGACGAGCAGATCGCGCAGCGGCTGCCGCGTCCGGCCGCATCCCCGCACACCCTGGGCGAGCAGGCGGGCATGGCGGACAAGGTCTCCGCTCTGGCGAACGGCTGGACGGCCGTCGCCAACGCCGACCAGCCGGGGTCCGGGGACCTGTGGGCCGCGTTCCAGCAGGGCGTTCGCGACCTGGGCCTGCGCGGCCTGCGGGACGCGGTCCAGGGGCTGCCGGCCGACCCGATGGTGGCTCTGGGCAGGCTGCTCGACGGGGTTGTGCCGGCTGGCGAGCAGGTCGGATACCTGTCGCGGCTGCTGGCGCGCGACCCGGGATGGGCAGCCCACCTCAAGCAGCGTGACCCACGTCTGCTGGCCGACCTGTTGGCTATCAGGGCCAGTTTCGATGTGCTGGCGTGTGGTGCTCGCGGTCACGTCGCCTGGGAGCCTGCCACCCGTGGCAGTGACCGCGACTGGGCGCTCGCGCAGATCGCGCCGGTCGTGGCACTGCTCGGTGTGACGCACGCGGACGAGGCCTTGGCGCTTGCCGGTGAACTGGATGCGGCGGCTCGCGGGGCCATCTGGCAGCGGGCGTGGGAGCAGCGCTACCGCAACCGCTTGATCGACCGGGTGGCAACGCGTGCCGCCGAGCCCAGCGCACCGGAGACGCCCGCGGCGCAGGTCGTCATGTGCATCGACGTGCGCTCGGAGCGGTTCCGCCGCCACCTGGAGGCCGCCGGGGATGTCGCCACGTTCGGCTTCGCCGGGTTCTTCGGGGTGGCGATCCGCCATGAGACCGCCAGTGGCGCGGCCAGTGACCAATGCCCCGTGCTGCTCAAGCCGGCGTTCCTGATCACCGAGAACGACGCTGCGGAGCCTGGCAGTCCGGGGACGGCAGCGGCCATGCGGGGCGGACTCGTCACGTCGACCGCCCGCCCGGCCAGTGCCTTCGCCGTGGCCGAGGGGTTCGGCGTCCTCGCCGGGGTCGACGCGTTGGCACAGACTGCGGCGCCCGGTGTCTGGGGCCGGTGGCGTGACCGCTTCCAGCCGGCCGCGCGCGGCGAGTTGCACATCGGCCGGCTGGACCTGGCAGGTGCCCCGGATGACGGGATCGCGTGGGGCATGAGCGTCGAGCAGCGGACGTCGTCCGCGGCCGGCATGTTGCGCTCGCTCGGCCTTGTCGAGCAGTTCGCACCGGTGATCCTGATCACCGGGCATGCGGCCACCGTCGAGAACAACGCCTTCGCGGCGGCCTACGACTGCGGTGCATGCGGCGGCAACGGTGGCCACGTGAACGCCCGGGTCATGGCTGCGGTGCTCAACGATCCCCGGGTCCGTCGCCGTCTGGCCGCCGAACACGGCATCGTGGTGCCGGATGCCACGGTCGCCGTGCCGGCCTGGCACAACACCACCACCGACGAGGTGCGTATCGACCCGCAGGACGTGCCTGCCACCCATGCCGGGGCGGTGGCCGAACTGCGCGCGGCGCTGGCAACTGCGCAGCTCGGCTGCCTGCAGGAACGGACAGCCGAGTTGCCGGGGGTGCCGGCCACGACACCTGCGGCAGCCGCCCGCCGGGCCGCAGACTGGGCCGAACCGCAGCCCGAATGGGGTCTTGCCGGCAACGCGGCGTTCGTCATCGGGCCGCGCCACATGACCAAGGGCCTCAACCTGCGGGGCCGGGTGTTCCTGCACTCCTACGAGCCGGGATTGGATGTCGACGGGTCGACCTTGGAGTTGCTGCTGACCGCGCCCATGGTGGTCACGCAGTGGATCAACAACCAGTACTACTTCGCAACCGTGGACCCGGAGCACTTCGGTGCCGGCGACAAGACGACACACAACGTGGTCGGCGACTACGGCGTCGTCAGCGGCGCCGGTGGCGACCTGCGGGTCGGCCTGCCGTGGCAGGGGGTCTACCGGGAGCAGCCCGGGGACGGTGCCCACTGGATGCACGAGCCGTTGCGGCTGCAGGTGGTCGTCTACGCCGAGCGCGAGGACATCGTGCGGGTCCTGGACGCCCACCCCGAGGTGGCGGCGCTGGTGGCCAACGAGTGGATCGCGCTCGCGGCGATCGCGCCGAGTACCGGCGAGGCCTACGCGTTGGGCACGGACCTGCAGTGGCGTCCGTGGCTGGACGAACAGGTGGCAACTGCCGCCGACGGAATCATCGGTGCGTTGAGCAGGGAGGGCTGAAAGATGCTGACAGGAAAGCGAATACTCGTCACCGGCGTGGTGACCACGGACTCCATCGCCTGGGCGGTGGCCGAGCGGGCGCAGTTGCACAACGCCGAGGTCATCCTGACGACCTTCGACCGGGTGCGTGACCTGACCGAAGCGGCATCGTGTGCGCTGCCGCGCCGGCCGGAGATCCTGACGCTGGATGCCACCACGAGCGGGGATTACTACGCGCTGAAGCAATCCCTGGCCGGCCGCCCGCTGGACGGGGCACTGCACGCGATCGCCTTCGCGCCCCGCGACGCCCTGGCCGGGGACTTCCTGGCCGCCAGCGATGAGGCGATCGAGCTGGCCTTCCGGACGTCCACCACCTCCTACGCCCGCCTGGCCGGAGTGCTGGCCGACTGCGCCGCACCAGAAGGGGCCTCCTTGGTCGGCCTCGACTTCGACGCGGACGGCCGGGCCTGGCCGGTCTACAACTGGATGGGCGTGTGCAAGGTCGCGCTGCAGGCGACCATGCGCTACGTCGCCCGGGACCTCGGGCCCCGTGGGCGTGCGGGCCAATCTGGTGGCGGCGGGTCCGTTGCACACCCGGGCGGCTGGCGGGATCCCCGACTTCCAGAGCCTGCTCGACGCCTACGAGGCGGCCCCGCTCGGCTGGGATGCCACCGACCCCGGGCCCGTTGCAGACGCTGTGTGCTTCTTGCTGTCCGACATGGGGCGCGCGGTCAGTGGTGAGGTGCTCCACGTGGACGGTGGGTACCACGCGCTGGCGGCTCCGGGATTCCCCGCCCGGGTGCAGTCCGGCTGAGTCGTCGCCCGGCGATCCGCGGGGGCGCTGTGTCAGCATTGCCGGGTGGTCGAGCAGCCGGAAGTCACCCGTTGGGTGCCCCGCCGGATCGACTTGCCCAGTGTGCCGAACCTGCGCGACGTCGGTGGCGCGCCGGCCGGCGACGGGCGGGTGGTGCGGCCGCAGACGCTGTTCCGTTCCACCCAACTGGCCAGTCTCGATGACGACGATCGACAGGTCCTCGAGGCGTGGCAACTGAGCATGGTGGTCGACCTGCGCACGGTCTCCGAGGTGGAGCGGGCCCCGGATGTGCGGGTCACGGACACGTACGTGTGGCTCGACGTTCTGCGCGATTTCGCGATGGCCAGCGCGGTGGGCGTCGAGGATGTGTTCTCCGACCCGCGGGCCTTCGAAGCGATCCTGCGCGACGGGACCGCGGCGGCGATGATGCGTGAGGCGTACCTGGCCATGGTGGACCTGCCCAGCGCGCGAGCGTCCTACGGCCGGTGGTTGCGGGACCTCGCGCAGGGCCAGGGGCCGGTGCTGGTGCATTGCACCAACGGCAAGGACCGCACGGGGTGGGCCGTGGCGGTGGCCCTGCTGGCCGTCGGGGTGGACGTCGAGGACGTCCTGACCGACTACCTGACCACGAACGACCAGTTGCTCCCGATGCTCGACGAGTTGTTCGACTCGGTGGCCGCGCAGGGTGTCGATCCGGAACTGCTGCTGCCCGTGATGGGGGTTCGGGAGGAGTACCTCGCTGCCGCGCTGGACCGGGTGGGTGACCTCGGCGGGCTCGCGGCGTACCTGGATCTGTTGGGGGTCACGGAGGTCATGGTGGACCGTCTGCGCGACCGGCTGACGCACTGACCCGGGGGTCAGGCGGAGCGGCGGGACTCCTGCGCGACCCACAACTCCTGCAGTTGCTCGGCGACCCAGTCGTCGGCCGCTGCCTCGGAGTCCGCCAGCAGCAGCGCCGACTCCACCCGGGCACGCTCGACGTCCCCGGTGCGCAACAGCCGGCTGACATCCCACAAGCGGCCGTCGAACTCCGCAACTTCGCGGTTGTGCGTGTCTTTGGTGCTCATGGGACGAGCGTGACAGGGGGGTCTGACAAAACCGGGACGCCACGCCGGGAGGGGGGTTCCGCGAGGTGCTGCCCGGGGTGTCCGACTTCCGGGGCTGCCTCCGGCGCGCGACTGTTGCACGGTTGTGCCCCTGCCGCCGCGACTGTTGCACGGTTGTCGGTTTGGGGCCCCGGAAACCAGCAACCGCGCAACACTCGGCCGCGGGGACCAGCAACCGCGCAACACTCGGGGGCGAGGACCAGCCCCCGCCACGCCCCCGCCAGCAACTACCCCCGCACCGCGGCCAGCGACTGCCTGGCGATCTCGAGTTCCTCGTCGGTCGGCACCACCAGCACCCGCACCCTGCGAACCGGTCGAGGCGATGTCGACCACCGCGTCCGGGCCGCGGGTGGCCTCGTTGCGGACCGGGTCCACCTCGATACCCAGGCCACCGAGTCCCTCGCACACCGCCGCTCGCACGGCGGCGTCGTTCTCCCCGACCCCGGCGGTGAACACGATGGCATCGGCGCCGCCGAGCTCGACGAGGTAGGCGCCCAGGTAGTGGCGCACGGCGTGGGCGTAGACCTGCAGGGCAGTCCCGGCAGCGGCATCCCCGGCGTCGGCTGCGGCGTGCACCTGTCGCAAGTCGTTGTAGCCGGTCAGGCCCTTCATGCCCGACTGCTTGTTCAGCAGCGCATCCAGCTCATCGGTGGTCAGCCCGGCGCGCAGCAGGTGCAGCAGCAGGCCCGGGTCCACGTCGCCGGAGCGCGTCCCCATGACCAGTCCGGCCAGGGGGGTGAGGCCCATGGACGTGTCGATGCTGCGGCCACCGGCGACCGCGCACGCCGACGCCCCGTTGCCCAAGTGCAACGTGATCACCCGGGACTGCGCGAGGGGGATGCCCAGGAAGTCCGCGGCCCGCCGGCTCACGAACGCGTGGGATGTGCCGTGGAAGCCGTAGCGGCGGATCCGGTGGGCATCGGCCACCGCCCGGTCGATCGCGTACCGGTACGACGATTCCGGCATCGTCTGGTGGAACGCGGTGTCGAAGACCGCCACATGTGGGCAGTCCGGGTACGCCTGCATCGCCACCTCGATGCCCAGCAGGTTGGCGGGGTTGTGCAGCGGGGCCAGCGGGACGCATTCGCGGATCGCGGCCACCACCGCGTCGTCGATGACGGCGGGGTGGGAGAAGCGGTCCCCGCCGTGGACGACCCGGTGACCCACGGCGGTCAGGGCCCCGGCCGGCACCGGGACGCTTGCGTCGAAGGCCTCAGCCATGGCGGCCAGTCCTTCCCGGTGGTCGGCCAGCGGTCGTTCGATGACGTGTGTGCGGCCGCCCGCGTCGTGGGACACCGTCGAGCTCTGCTCCCCGATGCGTTCGATCAAGTCCGCCGGCCAGGGTCGTCGGCCCGGTCATGTCGATCAACTCGTACTTGATGCTCGAGGAGCCGGAGTTGAGCACGAGGATCAGCGACATCACCCCTCCTGGGCCTGGATGGCGGTGATCGTGATGGTGCTGACGATGTCCTTGACGGTGCAGCCGCGGGACAGGTCGTTGACCGGCTTGCGCAGGCCCTGCAGGACCGGTCCGATGGCCACCGCCCGCGCCGACCGCTGCACCGCCTTGTAGGTGTTGTTGCCGGTGTTCAGGTCCGGGAAGATGAGCACGCTGGCCCGACCGGCCACCTGCGATCCCGGGAGCTTGCTCGCCGCGACGCCCGGGTCCACCGCGGCGTCGTACTGGATCGGTCCCTCGACCGGGATGTCCGGGCGGCGGCTCTGCACGATCTCGGTGGCCTTGCGCACCTTCTCCACGTCCCCGCCCCCACCGGAGCTGCCCGTCGAGTAGCTGAGCATGGCAACGAGCGGTTTGATCCCGAAGGCAGCGGCGGTCTCCGCCGACGAGATGGCGATGTCGGCCAGTTGTTCGGGATTGGGGTCCGGGTTGACCGCGCAGTCGCCATAGACCAGGACCCGGTCCGACAGACACATGAAGAAGACGCTGGAGACCACGGACACGCCCGGATTGGTCCGGATCAGTTGCAGTGCCGGTCGGACCGTGTCGGCGGTGGTGTGGGAGGCGCCGCTGACCATGCCGTCCGCGAGCCCGGACTTGACCAGCAGGGTCCCGAAGATCGTGACGTCGGTGACCGCGTCGTGGGCGATGTCCATGCTCATGCCCTTGTGCTCGCGCAGGTTGCACAGCAGCCGGGCCATGTCGTCGCGCAGGTCCGAATGCTCCGGGTGGATGAGAGTGGCGCCACTGATGTCCAGGCCCATCGACCGCGCCCGGTCCCGGATCGCGTCGGGGGAGCCGAGGATCGTCAGGTCGCAGATGGACCGGCGCAGCAATTGGTCGGCGGCGCGCAGGATGCGGTCGTCGTCGCCCTCCGGAAGCACGATCCGGCGCTTCTCCTGGCGGGCGGCCCGGACCAGACGGTTCTCGAACATCAGCGGCGTGGTCACCGGGGTGTCCGCCAACTGGATTCGCTCGATCAGGTCGGAGGTGTCCACCGCCGATTCGAAGAGTCCGAGGGCAGCGGCGATCCGGCGGTTGTCCCCGAACCGGATCTGCGGGGTCAAGGTGGCGATCTTGTGGGCGGTTTCGAAGGTATCGGTGGTGGCCAGCAACAGCGGAGTGACCGCCGATTCCAGGCCCCGGGCGAACGACAGGATGCGCGGATCGGGTTCCACGCCGCCGGTCACGATGACGCCACTGACGCTGGGCACGCGGTCGCTGAAGCGGGCCGTGACCGCAGCCAGCAGGACGTCCGACCGGTCGCCCGGGGTGACCAGCAGGACGCCGTCCTGCAGCCGGTCCAGCAGGTTGGGCAGGGTCATCGCCGCGACCCGGACGCCGGTGACCTCGCGGTCCAGGGACTCCTGGGTGCCCAGCAGCATGTGTGCCTGCAACTCCGCGCAGATCTGGTGCAGCGAGGGCAACTGCAGGCTGCGCTCCTCGGGGATGATCCACACCGGTTCCGCAAGACCGTGCAGTGAGTCCCGGATCACCTGCATGTGCTCGTGCTCCACGCGGTTGACAGCGATCCCGAGCAGGTTGACGTCGTGCATCTGCAACGATTGGCGGGCGGCGTTCAGCGCCCCGCGGACCTGGTCGGGGCGGTGGTGGTGGGCGCTGAGCACCATGAGTACGGGGGCGGCGAGGTTGAGGGCCATCGTGACGTTGAGCTCGAACTCGAACGCGGCGCTGGCACCCGTGTAGTCGGTGCCCTCCACCAGGACCACGTCGCACTCCGCGGCCAGGGCGTCGAACTTGACCATGATCTCGGAGATCAGGTGATCGGCGTCCTGCAAGGTGCCCACCCCGCGGGTGCGGTCGGTGGTGATCCCGTAAGACTGCTCGTACGTCTGGGCGAGCCCGTACCTGCGGCGGATCAGGTCGATCGTGTTGTCATCGGCCCCGGTGCTGGCCACCACCGGCCGGAAGTACCCCACCCGGGAGGTGTGGCGGCTGAAGGCCTCCATCAGGCCCAGGGAGATCATGGACTTCCCACTGGCCGCTTCCATCGACGTCACGTACACCGCTTTGGCCACAGCCCGAGCCTATGAAGGGCCGTGCCGGATTGCAGGACGAGCCCGGGCCGCCTCGCCGGTTCGTGAGAAGTTGTGGTGTTGGTGAGCGTTCGACACGCGTGTTTCCGCTCACCAGGGGCACAACTCCGGGTGGGCCGCACTCGGAGGTGGACCGGCGGTCAACCCACCTTCGCGGCCGCCGCCGAGACCGCAGCCGCAAGGGTCTCCCGGGGGATGTTCAACTGGTCGGTCAGCCGCACCGCCATGTCGCCGTAGCTCGCGATCGCTGTCAGGGTCGCACCACTGATCTGCTCCGGGGCCCGGTCCAGGGGTTCGAGGATGCGCAGGATGAGTGCCTCAGCGTCCGGGTCCTCGTTGCCCAGCCGCAGGGTGTCCCGGACGATACGGGCCGCCGCCTGCTCGTCCTGGGTCACCGACAGTGCCAGCAGGGCGACGGCGTTCCCGAAACCGACGGCGGTGTTCAGCACCTGCGAGGGGTCGAGTTCGGCCAGTGCGTCCTTCAACGCCGCCGTGATGGGGTTGGCCACCGGCTCGCCCACATAGGAACCCACGACGGTGCCCACCTCGCGATAGACCTCAAGGTCGAGGCGGTCGGCGGTCGGCACGGCGATGACTTCGAAGTTGCCCACGGCCCGAGCCTAGGCTTGCGGCGCAGGGAAGCGTCTCACCGGACCACGAAGCTGGCGGCCTTCCGTCCGTCGATGCGCAGTGTGTACTTGCCGGGCCCCGACAGCGTCCCGTTGACCAGGCGGACCGTGGCTCGCTCGCTGCGAACCTGCGCGATACCCCGGTCCACGGTCTTGCCCTTGTGGCGCAGTGTCCAGAGGGCCTGCGCTGACGAAGTCCCGCTGAATCTCACCTTGCAGGTGACTCGCACCTTCTTGGCCTTCTTCTTCTTGGTCACCTTGCACTTGACGGTCGCGTCCCGGCCGTTCGCTCCGTTGGTGCCGTTGGCGCCGGGCGGCCCGACCGGACCGGTGGGGACCGGACGTTGCACATCGAAGTTCGCCTGCGCGGGGGATTGGTCAACGTTGCCTGCGGTGTCGACGGCACGCACGACCACCCGGTGGGGCCCGTCGGCCAGGGCGAACGTGGTGAACGGACTCGCGCAGGCCTCGAAGGGTCCTGCATCCACGCGGCATTCGAATGTTGCGAACTGCGGGTCGTCGGTGTCGAACGTGAACGTCGGGGTGCCGTCGGACGTGCCTGCCCCCGGGCCGGTGAGGTTCAGCGTCTCGGGGGCCTGGCGATCGGGATCCCGGGTGAACGTCGCCACCGCATCATCAAGCTGGCTGACCGAGTACACGTGGCGGCCGTCATTGCTGACCGCCAATCCCACTGTGGAGTCGAGACCATCGACCCCGGCGACCCCGTCCTTCTTCAGGGAGTCGAAGGACAGTCGTCCGGTGAGGCCGTTGCGGGTGAAGGTCGTGACCGCGTCATCGGAGGTGGATGTGACGTAGACCTGCTTGCCGTCTGGGGACATCCCCGGCTCGAGTGCGAAAGCGAGACCATCGACCCCCGCGACGCCGTCCTTGTGGGTCTCGAGGTAGGTCAGGGCTCCAGTGGTGGTGTCACGGCCGAACACGGAGATGGCGTTGTCCACCTCGCCGACCACGTAAAGGAACTTCCCGTCCGGGGACATCGTGGAGAACACCGCATTCTTCAAGCCGTCCACGCCCCCGGTGCTGGGGCAGGTGGCGGACCGACCGCCGGTGTCCTCCAGACAGCTGATGAACGCGAGTTGTCCGGTGTCCGGGTCCCGGCTGAAGGTAGCGATCGCGTCGTCGTTCGGTCCGCTCACATAGGCGAACCTGCCGTCCGGGGAAAAGGTCGTGAACCACGCGGTCTTCAGGCCGTCCACGCCCCCTGTGCTCGGGCAGGTGGCGGACAGACCGCCGGTGTCCTCGAGGCAACTGACGAAGGTCAACTTCCCGGAGTTCTGATTCCTCGAGAAGATGGCCACGGCATCGTCATTGAAGCCACCGACGTACACGTTGCGCCCGTCCGGCGAAATGGTCACGCCGGTGGCTCCGGCCATTCCGTCGACACCTCCGACTCCGTCCTTCTGGACCTCGATGAAGGACAAAGCTCCTGAGGCGGGATCGCGGGAGAAGACGGCAACTGCTCCATCGATGATCCCGGTCGCGTACACGAAGCCCCCGTCACCGGAGATCGTGAGGTCGCGGATTCCGTCCAGACCGTCGACGCCACCGAGGCCGTCCTTGTCGAGTTCGACGAACGACAGTCTGCCGGTGGTGTCGTTCCGGGAGAAGGTGGCGATTGCATCGTCAGTGAAGCCACCGACGTATACGTGCCGGTCATCCGGCGAGACGGTCACGGCGAAAGCGCCGTCCAGCCCGTCGGTGCCAGTCGGGCTCAGGCAGTTGGTCCCACCCAGGCTGCCAGTGTCCTTGAGGCATTCGACGAAGTTGAGATCGCCATCCGCCGCGAGCGCCGGTGTGGCAACGATTCCGCCGAGGACGGTCGCCACGGAAGCAGCGATTGCCGCGGTACCGGCGAGATTCCGCCTGCGCCAGGTCGTCCGGCTATTACGTGAGTGTTCGTGATGGGAGGGCATGCGCGAAGGCTAGTTGTGGCCGGCCCCTGGTGGCAATCGGCGATTCGGCCCCTAGCCCGCCTGCACCGGTGCCGACCAGATGAGTTCGTCGTCGCAGAAGGCGCAGACCAGGAAGACCTGTCCCACGGGGGAAGCCGGTCAGTTGCAGGGGAGTGCGGGTTCCGGTGGGTTGCAGGGTCATGCGGTGCTGCACGCGGCCGGAATCGTCGAGCACCATCAGGCGCAGTTCTCCGTCGCACTGCGGTGAGGCCACGCTGAAGCGCAGACGGCCGGACGCACTCCTGAGCCCCGAGAGGTGCACCTGGTGGTCGAGTCGCATGGTGGTAGGACGGCCACAACCGGTGTCCGGTTCCCGGGTCAATCCCGAGGTCCGCCTGTCGCCCGCTGACATGTCGTGGCAGGCTGGCGCTAGGACAAGTCCAAGGAAGGTGTCTCATGCGTCGGTTGGTTGCGGTCGGATTGGCGGTCGGCTCGGTGGCCGCCGGGATCCTGTGGAGCAGGCGTCGGGAGAACGGCCGTCGGGAGGACTGGGTCCGCAAGGCCGGCGTCGTGGCCGACGACCTCGCCGAGGGCGTGACCCGCACGGCTGCCACCGCGGCTGCCACCGTCGCCGATGTCGCCGAGAAGGCAGCCGAGAGCGTGTCGAGCGTCGCGGACGTCACCGCAGAGGCCGCCGCGCACGCCGGCTCGTCCGCCGAGGCCGCCGCCCGCAAGGCGACGAAGGCCGTCGACACCGTGGCCCGCAGCACTGCCGACGCCGCCGCGGAACTGGCCGAGCAGGCGGAGAAAGCCTCAGAGGTGACCAGCGAGGCTGCCGACAAGGCGGCGCTGTCCACCTCCGAGGCCGCGTTCGAGGCCGCGGAGAAGGTGCAGGCGGCGGCCGAGGAGGCCGCCAAGGAGCTCGAGGCGCAGGAGGCGTTGGAGGCCCAGCAGCAGGAAGCCGCGCAGGAACCCGCACCGGCCAAGGCCCCGGCCGCGAAGAAGAAGCCCGCCGCCAAGCGCAAGGCGCCCGCCAAGGCCGCAGCCAAGCCGGCCGACGACCAGTCGGTCGCCTGATCCGGCGGATCGCGGTCGTCGGACCCGAGTCCAGCGGTAAGACGACCCTCGTCACGCACCTCGCGCACTGGTTGCGCGAGCAACGGGTAGCCGTGGTGGTGGTCCCCGAGCAGGGCCGCATCCTGGCCGAGTCCCTGCCGCCCGGCCATCCGTGGTCCCACCACGAGCAGCGGGCGACGTCGTTGCTGCATCAGGGGGCGGAAGCGGCTGCCGAGGTGGTGCTGCGAGCCACCGATCCGGACGGCGTCCTGCTGGCCGACGGCAATGCGGCGACACCCTTGGTATGGCACCTCTGCGCGATCGAGGCCCGCCCCGGCTACGACGCCGGTCCGCCGGGGGTGACCGACGATTTGGGGTCCGCCGTGGCGGCCGTGGACTACGACCTGGTGCTGCTGGTCGCCCCCGACCTGCCCTGGGAGCCCGACGGCATCCGCGACGATCCCCGCGGGCGAGAGGCTGCCTTCGCGCACTACCGGCGGCTGTACCCGCAGGCGGTGGTCATCGACGGCCGGGAGCGGGAACGGGACGCTCGGGCGGTTGTTTCCGGGCGGTTACGGATGGACTCGCGACTTCCTTGATCAATCCAGGTGGTGGCAGGATTGGCGCGTGCCCGGAATCGACTCAGTCCTGCCTCCCTACCAGGAGATGGACGGCGACCTGGCCGACGCCGATGCTGTCGAAGCACTGAAGACTGTCCTCGCCGGGCTCGGGGAGGACGGGCTGGCCGAGCGCGGCAGGTTGGTGGACGCGTACTTCAACCGTCAGGGCATCACGTTCAGCCTCGCCGGCAAGGAGCGGCCGCTGCCCCTGGACCTGGTGCCGCGGTTGCTCAGCGCGGCCGAATGGCGGGTCATCGAGCAGGGAGTGTCGCAGCGGATCCGGGCACTCGAGATGTTCCTGGCCGACGTCTACGGATCCCGCCGGGTCCTCGACGACGAGGTGGTGCCGCGCCGGCTGGTGGCCAGTTCCAGTCATTTCCACCGGGAGGCGTGGGGCATCGAGCCGCCGAACGGCGTCCGAATCCACGTCGCCGGGATCGACTTGATCCGCGACGAACAGGGCGTCTTCGCCGTTCTCGAGGACAATCTGCGCTGTCCCTCCGGCGTCTCCTACGTGCTCGAGAACCGTCGCGCGCTGGCCCACGTGCTGCCCGAGTTGTTCAGCGACCAGCGGGTGCAGCCGGTCGCCGAGTACCCGGAGCGGCTGCTCGACGCCCTCTTGGCGGCGGCGCCGGCCGGTGTTGCGGACCCGCAGGTGGCGGTGCTGACCCCGGGCGTGCACAACTCCGCGCACTTCGAGCACGCGTTCCTCGCCCGCCGGATGGGTGTGGAACTGGTCGAGGGCCGCGACCTCTACTGCCGCGACGACCAGGTGTGGATGCGCACGGTGCGCGGGCCGAAACCTGTCCATGTCCTGTACCGGCGCATCGACGACGACTACCTGGACCCGGTGCACTTCCGTCCCGACTCGGTGCTGGGGGTGCCCGGCCTGCTCAACGCCGCACGGGCCGGGCGGGTCACCATCGCCAACGCTGTCGGCAACGGCGTGGCCGACGACAAGGCGATCTACCCGTACGTCCCGGCGCTGATCGAGTACTACCTCGGGGAGCGGGCGATCCTGCCCAACATCGACACCTACGACTTGCAGGACCACGATCAGCGGGAGTTCGTGCTGGGCCGGCTGGACCGGATGGTGCTCAAACCGGTCGACGGCTCCGGCGGCTACGGCTTGGTGGTGGGCGACCAGGCCAGCGACCAGCAGCTGTCAGCACTGGCCAAACAGGTCGAGGCCGACCCGCGCAGCTGGATCGCGCAACGGATCGTGCGGCTGTCGACCTGTCCCACGCTGGTCGACGGCGGTGACCTGGCGCCCCGGCACGTGGATCTGCGGCCCTTCGCCGTGAACGACGGTGAGAACATCTACGTGCTGCCCGGCGGCCTGACCCGGGTCGCGCTGCCGGAGGGGTCGCTGGTGGTCAACAGCAGCCAGGGTGGCGGCTCCAAGGACACCTGGGTGGTCAGCGAGCAGGACACGTCGGTGCGCTACACGCCGCCGGAGCGACCGACGCCCCGACTGACCCGGGTCCTCGCGGCGGTCCCGGCCCGCGTCCACTCGCCCACGACACACGACGAACGCATGCGCCAGCAGGAGAACCAGCAGCAACAGTCCGGCGGTGAGCCGCCATGTTGAGCCGCATCGCCGAGTCGTACTTCTGGATCGGTCGCTACCTCGAGCGCGCCGAGGCCACATCCCGCCTGCTGGCCGAGCATCACCAACTCATGGTCGAGGAGCGGACGGTTCCCGAGGAACTCGCCGCGGCGGTGCTGCTGGATGCTCTCTCGTTGCCGCCGCAGTCGGCGTCCGATGCCGGCGACCTCGTGAGCGCCGTCGTCGGCAATGCCTCGGATCCGGCGACCATCTCGGGTTCGATCACCATGGCCCGCGAGAACGCCCGTGGTGTGCGGGAGTCGCTGTCCGCAGACGTGTTCGAGGCCCTCAACGCCGCGCACCTGGCAGGCATCCGCGGTCCGATCGTTGCGACCAGCCCGGCCTACGCGCTGTACCGGGTCGTCGAGCGGCTGGCGGTGGTCGTGGGACAGATCGACTGGACCGTCCCGCGCGATGAGGGCTACCTGTTCCTGTCGTTGGGGCGTTCCCTGGAGCGGTTGGACATGATGGCCCGCGTGCTCGCGGTCCGGCACGACCAGTTGTGGCCCGAGGGTGGGCCGGTCGCCACGCTGCGGTCGGCAGCGGCGCTCAACGCCTTCCTGCGGACCCAGCACCCCATGACCGGCGACGAGGTGCGCAAGTTCCTGCTGCTCGATGGCGACTTCCCCCGGTCCATGCGGGTGAGTTCCTCCAACGCCGAGGAGGCGGTGCGGGGTCTGGCCGCGCGCGGGGCCAGTGACGGCGGCGATCTGCTGCGAGAGGTCGGTCTGCTGCGCTCGCAGTTGGAGTACGCCGTGGACCCGTTGGCCGATGAGGTGGACACCCTCGTGGAACTGGTCCAGCAGTCCAGCGCCCGGGCGTCCGACGTCGTGGCCGCTGCCTTCTTCCGTCCGGTCGGGACGATCGTGTGGAGCTTCTGATGCCGGGTCGTCGGCTGCGCATCCAGCACCGTACGGGCTACCGCTACGCCTCGCCGGTGGTCTCATCGTTCAACGAGGTCCGGATGACGCCGCTCGACGACGACGGACAGGTGCTCATCGCCCATGAGTTGCGGGTGGAACCGCGCGCCGCTGTGCTCGTCTACACCGACTACTGGGGGGCCCGGGTCGAATCCTTCGACACCCATGAGCCGCACGACGTGCTCGAGGTCATCGCGACCAGCACGGTCGACACCGCTGGTGGATACGTGCGGGCGCCCGGTGTCAGTTGGGAAGCGCTGGCCGACGAGCACGTGCTGGACCGATGGTGCGAGTACCTGGTCACGAGCTCCTACGTCGACGACGCGAGAGCCGATGAGAGCCGGGCAGATCTGGTGACTCAATTGCGCGACCAGGCGACGCCCGCGGACGCGGTGCGGTTGTGCAACGAGATGGTGCGCGACCGGATCTGGTACGCAGCCGGTTCCACGAACGTTTCCACCACCGCCGGCGAGGCGTGGGCGGCAGGCAGTGGGGTATGCCAGGACTTCGCCCACGCGATGCTCTCGCTGCTGCGCTCGGCCGGCATCCCGGCCCGCTACGTCTCCGGCTACCTGCATGTCGAGGAGGAAGCCGTGGGCGAGACCGTCCGGGGGGAGTCCCACGCCTGGGTCGAGGTCTGGAACGGCGGCTGGGAGGGCCTCGACCCGACCAACGACCGGACGGTCGGTGCGGCCCACGTGCTCGTCGCCCGCGGCCGCGACTACGCCGACGTCCCGCCGCTCAAGGGCATCTACGCCGGGGGCGCCAGCCAAGGTCTGGGCGTGGACGTTCACATCACGCAGTTGCACCGATGACCGGCAGCCGTCCCGGACGTCGTTGAACCGGAGGTACCCTGGGCGGCATGCGCAAGGCAGTCGTCGCAGTCACCATGGCCCTGCTGGGGGGTGCCTCAGTTGCGCCCGCCCACGCCGACACGGTGCCCCTGGACCAGGCGCTGCAGGCCGTGAGCCAGGCATGCACCGCATCGGCGGCTGCGCTGGCCGAGGGCGGCTCGATCGTCCGGTCGACCTCGACCGTGACTCTTGCACCGGGACGCTTCGACGTCACGGGCGCGACGACCAACCGCGTGGTGCTCGCGGATACCGGAACGTTCGGTGCGATCGCTGACGACGACGTGCGCCCCAAGGACCGCCGAAAGGCGCTGCGATACCTCAAGCGTCCGAAGGCCACATGGTGGCTGAACAGCGGCCGTTTCGACTCCCCGGCGCAGGGCTGGGCGGCCACATTCGAACAGTCCCGGGTCGCCGCGGTGGCGATCGACGGAGCGTGCACGCAGTCCCTGGATGGGGCCTTCGACGAGGTGCAGCGAGACGGTTCGACCTGGACGTTCACGGTGCCGCCCCAGGGCTCGGTCGTGGTGGTCACCGATGGGCAGGGCCGCCTTCTGAGTTGGGACGACACGCAGTTCTCGTACTCCGCGCAGACCGTGACTGCACCCACCGGGGCGCTCACATTCGCCTCCTGGCAGAAGGCCTCACAAGCTGCCTCGCTGAACGACACACTGCGGGCATTGACGCGGCAGGTGGCAGCCGATGTGAACGCCGATGAGCCCACCCTTGCGGCCATCGACGCGACGACTCGAGCCGCACTACCCACCCAGCGGGCAGTGCCGCTGAAGGTGCGGCAACTGCGCAATGGGGTGCTGGTCTTCGGCCGCAATCCCTACTCGAAGACCTACCACGCCTGGCGGGTCTACCTGAAATCAGGGAAGGCTGTGGCGCGCAAAGTCGCGCCCTGATGTCTGCCGACGCCCCAACCGTGCCGCACACTGGAAGGGTGCTTCTTGTCCGTTTGATCGCCCTCGTGGGTGCCGGTGTGGTGGGCGTCACTGCGCCCGCGTGCGCGGCCCCGAGCCCAGTCCCGTCGCCGTCGCCGACTGTCACGCCGTCGCCGTCGCCGACGAAGTCGCCCAAGCCGACCAAGAGCGAGCCGCAGAAGACCCTGCAGCGGGTACAGGTGACCATCACGCCGAGCGAGGGCGAGGTTGGTGTCGGCCAACTCATCACTGCCACTTTCTCCGCGCCGATCCGGTACAAGGCCAAGGCTGAAGCCGCCATGCGGGTCACCTCGCCGGACCCGCTGCCGCCCGGCTCCTGGGCCTGGATGAGCAGTACCACGGCGGTCTATCGGCCGAAGGACTTCTGGCCGGGGAAGACCCGCATCGACGTGCAGTTGGATCTGCGCAAGGTCCCGCTCAACGCCGATGCGTCGACCAGGTGGGTCGGCGGCAAGACCACGACCCGGGTCGACTCCTTCCGCACCGCCCGCTCGTTCATCGCGCGGATCAACTCCAACACCCACCAGATGCGGGTCTTCCGCAACGGCACCCTGGTCAAGGTGTTCGGTGTCAGCCTGGGCAAACCGGGCTTCGACACCCGCTCCGGCGTCAAGATCATCACCGGTGAGAAGTACCGCTGGATCCGCATGACCAGCGACCAGTTGGGGCTGACCAACGAGTACTACGACCTGCAGGTGCCCTACGCGGTGCGCATCACGCCGTCCGGGGAGTTCATCCACGGCGCCCCGTGGGCGGCCTCCCGGATCGGGTACTGGAACGGCTCCCACGGCTGCACCAACCTCAACGTCGGTCCGGCGAAGTGGTTCTTCAACCACGTCCAGCCCGGCGACGTGACCGTCACCACCAACACCGGCCGCCCGATGGAGACGACCAATGGCGTGCCGGGCGCGTACTGGAACTACCCCTGGAAGCAGTGGCAGGCGATGTCGGCGCTGTAGTGCGGGAGCCCGCACCCGCACCCTCGCCACGTCGCGGCGACTATCCGGCGCGGGTCGAGTCCCGCAGGTCGATCACCGTGTCGGCCAGGGTGCGCGCCTCCTCGGCTGCCCGCTCGACCAGGTCGGCCGGCTTGGCGAGGTCGCTGCGCATGAGCAGTCCGTCGAGCATCGCCATGATCTCGTCCGGGAACTCCAGCGGGATGAAGTGTGTGCCGTGCAGGACGTGCACCTCGGCGTGCTCGATCTTGTCGGCGAAGGCCACGACGTCGCGCATCGAGGTCATGACGTCGAAACCGCCGGCCACCACGGTGATCGGGCACGTGACGAAGGACGGGTCCATCGGTTCGTGGTCGGCAGCGGCGACCATGAGCCGGAAGTACCACTCGAAGTCGTGCTCGAGGAACGAGCGGATCCACGGCACGACGTCCTTGGTCTGGGCGCTGGGCATCATGAAGCCGCTGTGGCGCAGGATCTCCCCGAAGGCGTTGCCCTTGGGCACGCTGCGCGCGAGCAGGGTCAGCGGCCTGCCCAGCAGTTGACCCGTGCGGCTGACCAGCAGTCCGGAGGTCTTGCGCAACGGTCTGGGGACCATGAGCGTCGCGAAAGCCGCTTCGTACGTCCCCCCGGGGACGCCCGCGCACATCAGCATGCCGGCGACCTTCTCCGGGTGTTCGGCGGCGATCTCGAAACTGACGTTGACGCCCAGCGACCACGCGACCAGCAGCGCCTCGTCCACCCCGGTGTGCGCCATCAGGGCCAGGGCATCGGCGACGTGGTCCTCGACCCGGATGCGCTGCGGATCCGCCGGTCGGCCCGACCCGAGTCCGCCCCGGTGGTTCCAGCCCGACGACCCGGTAGCCGCAGTGGGGATCCAGCAGCCGCGGCCAGGCCTCGGGGGGCACGCCCAGGCCGTTGCAGACCACGACCGCGGGGCCGTCGCCGTCGTTGGTCCAGCCGAGCAGCTCGGTGCCGTCGGCGCTGGTGAAGGTGAAGGTCGAGTACATCGGATCAAGTGTCGCAGGCGGCCCGCGGTGTCACGGCTGCGGCCCGAAGGCGGGGCGAGAATCCAGCTGGGGGCCGAAGTCGGGCCGCTTCTTGCTCCCGGATAGGACTGGCGCTCCGATCTTCGCCGGTGGCGGCCGCTCGCCGGCGTTTGGAACGCGCGGGCCGCACCGCAGGCTGCCTGATCGGGGTGGGTCGGCGCCGGCGGCTAATCTGGCGCCATGGCCGACATGAAACCCCGCAGTTCCGTTGTCACCGATGGTCTGGAGCGCGCCCCCGCCCGCGGCATGCTGCGGGCGGTCGGCATGAGCGACGAGGACTTCGACAAGCCCCAGATCGGGGTGGCGTCGAGTTGGAACGAGATCACCCCCTGCAACCTGTCGCTGGACCGCCTGGCCAAGGCCGCCAAGGAGGGTGTGCACGCAGCTGGCGGTTTCCCGCTGCAGTTCGGGACGATCTCGGTGTCGGACGGGATCAGCATGGGCCACGAGGGTATGCACTTCTCGCTGGTCAGCCGGGAGATCATCGCCGACTCCGTCGAGACCGTCATGAACGCCGAGATGCTCGACGGCATGGTCACGTTCGCCGGCTGCGACAAGAGCCTGCCCGGGATGATGATGGCTGCCGCCCGCCTGGATGTGTCGGCGGTGTTCGTCTACGCCGGCTCGATCCTGCCGGGCAAGGTGGGGGACAAGGATGTGACGATCATCGACGCCTTCGAGGCGGTCGGAGCGTGTGCGCGGGGGTTGATCACCCGCGCGGAGGTCGATGAGATCGAGCGCGCGATCTGTCCGGGGGAAGGTGCCTGCGGCGGTATGTACACGGCCAACACCATGGCCAGCATCGGTGAGGCCATGGGGCTGTCGCTGCCCGGTTCGGCCGCGCCGCCCGCCGTCGACCGCCGCCGCGACACCTACGCCCGGCGCTCCGGGGAGGCCGTCGTCAACCTCATCCGGCAGGGCATCACCGCCCGCCAGATCATGACCCGGGAGGCCTTCGAGAACGCCATCACGGTCCTGATGGCCCTCGGCGGCTCCACCAATGCGGTACTGCACCTGCTGGCGATGGCCCATGAGGCCGACGTGGACCTCGAACTCGAGGACTTCCACCGCATCGGGTCGCGGGTGCCGCTGCTCGGCGACCTCAAGCCGTTCGGCCGCTACGTGATGAGCGACGTGGACAAGGTCGGTGGGGTGCCGGTGGTCATGAAGGCGCTGCTCGACGCCGGCTTGCTGCACGGCGATGCCCTCACGGTCACCGGCCACACGGTCGCCGAGAACCTCGCCGAGCTCGAGCCGTCCGACCCCGACGGGAAGATCCTGCACGCGGTCGGCTCGGCGCTGGACACCCATGGTGGGATCACGGTGCTGTCCGGCTCGTTGTGCCCCGAGGGTGCGGTGGTCAAGAGCGCCGGGGTGCCCGTGGACGTCTTCGAGGGTTCCGCGCGGGTGTTCGAGCGCGAGCAGGCGGCCATGGCTGCGCTCGAGGACGGCACCATCCAGGCCGGCGATGTGGTGGTCATCCGCTACGAGGGCCCCAAGGGCGGCCCCGGCATGCGGGAGATGCTCATGATCACCGGCGCGATCAAGGGCGCCGGCCTCGGCCAGGACGTGCATGCTGATCACCGACGGCCGGTTCTCGGGTGGGACCACCGGCCTGTGCGTGGGGCACGTCGCCCCGGAGGCGGTGGATGGCGGACCGATCGCGTTCATCCGGGACGGCGACCGGGTGCGCATCGACCTCACCGCCCGCACCCTGGACCTGCTGGTCGACGAGGCGGAACTCGCCGCCCGCCGGGAGGGCTGGCAGCCGCTGCCCAACCGCTACCAGCGCGGCGTGCTGCACAAGTACGCCCGGCTGGTCGGCTCGGCGTCGCGCGGGGCAGTCTGCGACTGATCGGTGGTCCGCATCGGGATTGCCATGCTGCCGGCCGACCCCTGGCCGGTGGCGGTGGCCCGGGCCCGGCACCTTGAGCAGTTGGGGTTCGCCCACCTGTGGACCTACGACCATCTGTCCTGGCGCCGGTTCCGGGACGGGCCGTGGTTCGGTGCCGTGCCCTGGCTGACCGGCATCGCGGCCGCCACCAGCCGGATCCGCCTCGGGACGATGGTCGCGTCCCCCAACTTCCGGCACCCGGTCACGTTGGCCAAGGATGCGCTCACGCTGGACCACATCAGTGATGGCCGGCTGACCCTGGGCATCGGTGCCGGCGGCATCGGCTTCGACGCGACGGTGCTGGGACAACCGGTGCTCAGCCCGCGCGAACGCGCCGACCGGTTGGCGGATTTCCTGGAGGTGCTCGACGGGCTGCTGACCACCCCCACCTACTCGACGGCCAACCCCCGCTACCCGGTGGACGGCGCCCAGAACATCCCGTCGCCGGTGCAGCAGCCCCGGGTGCCGTTCCTGGTGGCCGCTGCCGGACCGCGGACGCTGGGCCTGGCGGCCCGCTACGGGCAGGGCTGGGTCACCTTCGGCCGGGAGGGCGACGAGACGCTGGCCGACCTCGAGGCGAGCGTGGCCGCGCAGGCGCAGGTGTTGACCCGGCAGTGTGAGCGGGCCGGCCGGGACCCCGATGACCTCGACCGGGTGCTCCTGTCGAGCCACCGCTTGTCCGACCTCTCAGTGGTCCGCGACCTGCTCGAGATCTGTGAACGGACGGGAATGACCGACCTGGTGCTGCACGATCCGCGACCGGGCGATCCGGAGTTGGACGCCGACCCGGGGGTGCTGGACGAGGTGGTGGCGGTCGCGGGAGGGCTCGGCTGACCAGGCCGGCAGCTGCCCGGCAAGGGGTGTCCGCGGTCGGTATGTTGGCCGTGCGGTCTCCGGTTGGTTCGGGTTGGGAGTTGCCATGAAGTTGATCACCGCGGTCATCAAGCCGCACGCACTCGACCGGGTCCGGGAGGCGCTGCAGGCGCAGGGCGTGGAGGGCATGACGGTGACCGAGGCCTCCGGGTACGGCCGGCAGCGCGGGCACACCGAGGTGTACCGCGGGGCGGAGTACGTGGTGGACCTCGTGCCCAAGGTGCGCCTCGAGGTCGTCGTCGAGGACGAGGACGCCGCCCACATCGTCGACGTGCTGGTGTCCGCGGCGCGTACCGGCAAGATCGGCGACGGCAAGGTCTGGGTGGTACCGGTGGAGGCGATCGTGCGGGTGCGTACCGGCGAGCGCGGCCCGGACGCGCTGTAGGGCGCGCCTGATTCGTCGGCAGATTGCGTGGGGGACAACTAACTTGCCTGTCGCGCATTCTGCCCAACCACTTCGGTGCGCAGTTGCGCCATGAAAACCGCAGGTTCGAAGCGCAGCGTGTACGAGAACACCCTGAGGTACGGCTTGCGTCGGGTGAGGGCCAGGCTGTTGTGGCGATCGATGTCGTCCAGGTAGGTTTCCGGATCCAGGTGGTGCATGCCCTCGATCTCGACGTGCAGGATCCTCCCGTCCCACGTCTCGAACTCCACGTCGATCGAGCGGCATTTGCCGGTGCTGTCCAGGATCCGAGTCTGCCGGGTGGGTTGCGGAACACCGAAGCGGCGGCACAACGACCCGAAGTCAAGTTCGTTGAGACTGTCCACGCCATCGAGGAACTCGCCGATGATGAACGCGATCAAACCTCGTCGTCTGGTGTTCGGCCTCACGGTGAGCAGAACCCGAGGCGCCGTCACCAAGCGTTGCTGCAGGGCGGAGATAACGATGAACATCGCCTCGCGATCGGTGCGTGCCCATGCGGCTGACTGCACGACGGCCTCGTGGACGTCGACCCGCGCCGGCGATTGAGGTGGCCCCGCCAGGCGAAGGTCGTGGTGCACCTTCAGCCAGGGCGGATTGAGCCGACGTGAACTCGACCGCGGGATGACGATGTCGAAGGGTGCGGCGATGGGCTGGGACCACCCGTGCAGGGTGAGCGCATTACGTCCGGCCAATCGTGCCTCCGGCCCGCCGTGCAGGACTGCGGCCCACATGCGCTGTTCGTCTGTCGGTGCCGAACGCGTCGCCAGGTACACGTGGTTGGTGAGCATCTGCCAGGTGCCCATGCGCGCCGCCCGACTCGCTGCCCTCGCCTCGCCGGCAGTCATCTGCCACCGGCCGATGACGTCTCGTTGCGTGGCCAGCAGGTAGCGACTACGTGGGCTGAGGCGAGGCATGTCCCACTCTGTGACAGATCACGGTTCACCGACGGCCAGCGTGGATATCTGTGGACAGATGCTTCGCCGCCTGGCGTGGGCAGATTGCGTGGGCGGCAAGAAAGGTGCCTGTGGCGCAATCTGCTGCGTGGGTGGGGGTGGGGTGGCCCGGCCGCCTGGCGTGGGCAAATTGCGTGGGCGGCAAGAAAGGTGCCTGTGGCGCAATCTGCTGGTGGGTGGGGTGGGGTGGCCCGCCCGCCTGTGTGGGCAAATTGCGTGGGCGGCAAGGAAGGTGCCTGTGGCGCAATCTGCCTGTGGGTGGGGGTGGGGTGGCCCGGCGCCTGCGTGGGCAAATTGCGTGAGCGGCAAGAAAGGTGCCTGTGGCGCAATCTGCTTGCCGTCGTCGACGGCCAACCCACCCCCGAGTTGGCAGGCTCGGGCCCGCGGGATATTGTGTGCGTGTGCAGCACCTGATTCTCGTAAGCGAGCGCGTCTGAGCCCACCCGGCACAGGCGCGCTACCCTCCGTTACCCATTCCGGGCCGGGGGGTTTTTCATTGCAGGAAGGAAGACCATGGCCGAGCACCTGACCGGCGCAGCAAGTCTGATCAAGTCGCTGGAGCATGCCGGGGTCGAGACCGTATTCGGCATCCCCGGTGGTGCGATCCTGCCCGCCTACGACCCGCTGATGGACTCCGAGCAGGTGCGCCACATCCTGGTCCGCCACGAACAGGGCGCGGGCCACGCCGCTGAGGGCTACGCACAGACCTCCGGCAAGGTCGGTGTGTGCATGGCCACCTCCGGCCCCGGCGCCACGAACCTCGTCACCGCCATCGCCGATGCCTACATGGACTCGGTCCCGATCGTCGCGATCACCGGCCAGGTGCCGAGTGCCGCGATCGGCACAGACGCCTTCCAGGAAGCTGACATCTCCGGCATCACCATGCCGATTGTCAAGCACAACTACCTCGTCACCGATCCCGCGGAGATCCCGCGCGTGATCGCCGAGGCGTTCCACCTGGCAGGCACCGGGCGGCCGGGGCCGGTCCTTGTCGACATCAGCAAGGACGCCCTGGCCGCCCAAACAACCTTCGAATGGCCCGACGAGATCGATCTGCCCGGCTACCGGCCCACCACCACCCCTCACGGCAAGCAGATCAAGGAAGCCGCCAAGCTGATTGCGAAGGCGAAGCGGCCGGTGCTCTACGTCGGCGGCGGGATCGTGCGCTCAGGCGCTTCTGCGGAACTGCTGGAACTGGCCCAGATGACCGGCATCCCGGTCGTCACGACGCTGATGGCCCGCGGTGCGTTCCCCGACAGCCATCCGCAGAACCTCGGCATGCCGGGCATGCACGGCACGGTGCCGGCGGTCGGTGCGCTGCAGAAGTCGGACCTGCTCATCGCACTCGGAACCCGGTTCGACGACCGCGTCACCGGCAAGCTCGACTCGTTCGCCCCGGACGCCAAGGTGATCCACGCCGACATCGACCCCGCCGAGATCGGCAAGAACCGGCACGCCGACGTGCCGATCGTGGGGGACGCCAAGGAGACCATCACCGCGCTGCTGGCTGCGCTGCGCAATCGCAAGGACGACATCGACATCGCCGACTGGTGGGACACACTCAACGGCTGGCAGCGACGCTTCCCGCTGGGGTACGAGGCGCACCCCGACGCCCTCGAGCCGCAGTACGTCATCGAACGGCTCGGGCAGATCGCCGGGCCGGACGCGATCTACGTCGCCGGCGTCGGGCAGCACCAGATGTGGGCCAGCCAGTTCATCGGCTACGAGAAGCCGGGTCACTGGCTCAACTCCGGCGGCCTGGGCACCATGGGGTACGCCGTGCCCGCGGCGATGGGGGCCAAGGTCGGCGCCCCGGACAAGGTGGTCTGGGCGATCGACGGCGACGGCTGCTTCCAGATGACCAACCAGGAGCTGGCGACCTGTGCGATCAACAACATCCCGATCAAGGTCGCACTGATCAACAACTCCAGCCTGGGCATGGTCCGGCAGTGGCAGACGCTGTTCTACAACGAGCGCTACTCCAACACCGACCTGCACTCCCACCGCTTCCCGGATTTCGTCAAGTTGGCTGAGGCCTACGGCTGCTACGGCCTGCGGGCGGAGTCCCGCGACCAGGTGGACGTCGTCATCGAGAAGGCGATGGCGCTCAACGATGCGCCGGTGGTCATCGACTTCCAGGTGCACCGCGACGCCATGGTCTGGCCGATGGTGCCCGCCGGCACGAGCAACGACCTCATCACGACCGCGCGCGACCTCGCGCCGGCATGGGACCGGGAGGACTGATGACCCGTCACACACTGTCCGTGTTGGTCGAGAACAAGCCGGGTGTGCTCGCTCGCATCGCCGGGTTGTTCAGCCGCCGCGGATTCAACATCGAGTCCTTGGCGGTCGGGCCCACGGAGAACCCCGAGGTCAGCCGCATGACCATCGTGATCAACGTGGACCGACTGCCGCTCGAGCAGGTCACCAAGCAACTCAACAAGCTCATCAACGTGCTGAAGATCGTGGAGCTCGACCCCGAGCACTCGGTGCAGCGGGAGCTGATCCTGGTGAAGGTCCGGGGGAACACCGAGATGCGCTCCAGCGTGCTGGAGATCGCGACCCTGTTCCGGGCGAAGGTCGTGGATGTGGCCCCGGAGACCCTGACCATCGAAGCGACCGGCAGCCGGGACAAGCTCGAGGCGCTGCTGCGGGTGCTCGAGCCCTACGGGATCAAGGAACTGGTGCAGTCGGGGGTCGTTGCCGTCGGCCGCGGCGGCAAGGCCATCTCCGACCGATCCCTGCGCGCGGTCGATCGCGGCGCCTAGTGGAGTTGGCCGCCCGCATCGCCCCGCCCGCAGGGCTGTTGGTCCTGGTGGCGGTCTGGGGACGCACCCTGTCCGGTCTCGTGGCGGTGTTGGTGGGCTTGGTCCTGGTGGCCGCGGTGCTTGCGGCCGTACATCACGCCGAGGTGGTCGCCCACCGCGTCGGGGAGCCGTACGGGTCCCTGGTGCTGGCGGTCGCGGTCACGGTCATCGAGGTGGCATTGATCGTGTCGCTCATGGCCAGTGGCGGCGCGAAGGCCGAGACTCTTGCCCGGGATACGGTGTTCAGCGCGATCATGATCACCACCGCCGGGATCGTGGGGATCGCGCTGCTGTCGGCCACGCTGCGCAAACCGATCGTCCGGTTCAACTCCGAGGGCAGCGGCGCCGCGCTGGCGACCATCGGTGCACTCGCCGTGCTGACGCTGGTCCTGCCGACGTTCACGACCAGTTCCGCGGGGCCCACGTTCACCGGCGGCCAGTTGGCCTTCGCCGCGGTGGCCTCGCTGGCGCTCTACCTGCTCTTCGTGTTCGTGCAGACCGTCCGGCACCGCGACTACTTCGTGAACCCGGGAACGTCCGGCGATGAGCACGCCGCCCCGCCGAGCAACCGCACGGCGCTGATCAGTCTCGGGCTGCTGCTGATTTCGCTGGTGGCGGTGGTGGGCTTGGCCAAGACCTTGAGCTACACGATCGAGAAGGCCGTCCTCGCCGCGGGGCTGCCGCTGGCCTTCGTCGGTGTGATCATCGCCTTGGTGGTGTTGTTGCCCGAGGGCATCGCGGCGGTGCGTGCCGCCCGACTGGGCCGGGTGCAGACGAGTCTGAACCTCGCGTTCGGCTCGGCGATGGCGAGTATCGGCTTGACCATCCCGACGATCGCCGTGGCACAGCTGTGGCTGCCCACCCGGCTGCAGCTGGGCTTGGGGCCGGTCCAGATCGTGTTGCTGGCGCTGGCCCTGTTCGTCAGTGCCCTCACCGTCGTCCCGGGCCGCGCGACGCTGCAGCAGGCTGGTGTCCACATCGTCGTGTTCGCCGCCTTCCTGGCGGTATCGGTGGCACCGTGAGCCGCTCGCGCAACACCGCCGAGGTTCTGAGACGTTGTTGCCCCGACACGCCGGGGCCGGAGGGCAAGAACGCCGCAGAAGGCGGTGGGGCCGGGCGGCTGCAGCCCCCGTCGCCAGACCTGAGAGACTGTGCACGATCCACCCGTACAAGGAGAAGAAGTGGCTGAACTGTTCTACGAAGACGACGCCGACCTGTCGATCATCCAGGGCCGCAAGGTGGCCATCCTGGGCTACGGATCCCAAGGTCATGCCCATGCGCTGAACCTGCGCGACTCCGGCGTCGACGTGCGGGTGGGACTCGCCGAGGGCTCCAAGTCGCGGCCCAAGGCCGAGGCCGAGGGGCTGCGCGTGGTCGACCCGGCCACTGCCTGCGCCGAGGCGGATCTCATCATGGTCCTGGTCCCGGACCCCGCCCAGCGCGGTCTGTACGCGCAGGCGATCGCGGACAACCTGCAGTCCGGGGATGCGCTGTTCTTCGCGCACGGCTTCAACATCCGCTTCGGCTACATCCAGCCGCCCGCCGACGTCGACGTGTGCATGGTTGCCCCCAAGGGCCCCGGCCACCTGGTGCGCCGCGAGTACACCTCCGGGCGCGGGGTGCCCTGCATCGTCGCTGTGGAGCAGGACGCCACCGGCAACGCCTGGGCGCTGGCACTGTCGTACGCCCGCGCCATGGGCTGCCTGCGTGCCGGCGGCATCAAGTCGACCTTCACCGAGGAGACGGAGACCGACCTGTTCGGCGAGCAGGCCGTGCTCTGCGGCGGCGCGTCGGCGTTGGTGCAGGCGGGCTTCGAGACCCTGGTCGAGGCCGGGTACCAGCCCGAGGTCGCGTACTTCGAGTGCCTGCACGAACTCAAGTTGATCGTGGACCTCATGTACGAGGGCGGCATCGCCAAGCAGCGCTGGAGTGTCTCGGACACCGCGGAGTACGGCGACTACGTCTCCGGCCCCCGGGTCATCGACGCCCGGGTCAAGGAGAACATGAAGGATGTGCTCACCGACATCCAGTCCGGCGCCTTCGCCCAGCGCTTCATCGACGACCAGGACGCAGGTGCTCCGGAGTTCGCCGCGCTGCGCAAGGCCGGCGAGGAGCACCAGATCGAAGAGGTCGGCCGTGAGCTTCGCAAGCTGATGGCCTGGGTGACCACCGACGACGACTACACAGAGGGCACCGCCGCTCGATGAGGCGGCTGGCTGAGCGGCACCCGTCGGACCGGATTGTCGCGTTCAGCGACGGAGTGGTGGCGATCGCCATCACCGTGCTGCTGCTGCCGTTGGCGGACCTTGACACCAAGGATGGCCAGGTCCTCGATCTGCTCAGCGCCAACTCCCAATTGCTGTGGGGGCTGACGCTGACGTGGGTGATCATCGCGGTGTTCTGGTTCGCCCATCACCGGATGTTCGACCGGATCGTCGAGGTGGACAGGGTGGTGCTGTGGCTGAACTTCGGCTGGCTGTTCGCCATCGCGTTGTTGCCGCTGCCCACGAACATCGTCGTGCAGAACGAGCCGAGTGCGCAGGTCACCGGTTTCTACATCGGTTGGATGGCGCTGATCAGTCTGCTCATGACGGCGATCGTGTGGTACTCCCACCGAACACCAGGGCTCATGGACGATGACGTGGTGGGTTCCGATGCTGCCCGCATGGGGCGGATCCGGGCCTCACTGATCTCGGTGGTGTTCGTCTTCGCCTTCCTCGTGGCGCTGGTGGTGCCGGCGATCGCGACCTACGTGCTGCTGCTGATGTTCTTCGTCGACCTGCTCACGGCGCGCATCGCCCGGCGCCTGACCGCGCGATGATCGAGGCGCTCGAGCCGGTCCTGGGCCGGCACGCGGTCAGCGAGCTCGGCGGCGGGGACATCTGCCGGGCCTTCCGGATCCAGGCTGCCGGGCGGCTGTACTTCGCCAAGACGCCGCTGCGCCCGGACCCGTACCTGCTGGCAGTGGAGGCGGCCGGCCTGCAGCGATTGGACGGGGCGGTGCCCGGGATCACTCCCGAGGTGGTGCATGTCGGCCCGGACTGGCTCGTGCTGGAGTGGGTCGAACAATCCGGCGCGGAGCCCGCGGCCGCCGAGACGCTGGGGCGGCAGTTGGCGTTCCTGCATGCAGCACCCGCCGGGCCGTTCGGCGACGGGCCCGAGCACGGCCGGATCGGGTCGCTGCCGATGGCCAATGGCGCGTACGACTCCTGGCCACAGATGTATGCCGAGTTGCGGCTGCGGCCGCTGCTGACCCCTGACCTGCCCGCCTGCGCGGCGCTGGTCGACGCCCTGCTGGAGGAGCCGGAATGGGCAGGGCCGGCCGAACCCCCCAGCCTGCTGCACGGTGACCTGTGGTCCGGGAACGTGGTGTGGTCGCACCATCCGCGACTGGTCGACCCCGCCTGTCACGTGGGCCATCGTGAGACCGACCTGGCCATGCTCGCGCTGTTCGGGGCACCGCAGTTGGACCGTGTGCTGGGGGCCTACCGGGAGCAGTTCCCGCTCGCCCCCGGCTGGCAGGACCGGGTGGCCCTGCATCAACTGTGGCCGTTGCTGGTGCACGCCCGGTTGTTCGGTGGCGGATACGGTCGGCGGGCCGAGGCGGTGGCCGCGGACTACCTACGGGCGGGCTAGAGCCGCTTGCGTACCATCGGAGGCGTGACCAAACCCATCGTCCTGATCGCCGAAGAACTGTCTCCCGCCACGATCGAGGCGCTCGGTCCGGACTTCGAGATCCGGCACACCGACGGCGCCGACCGGCAGGCGCTGCTCGCCGACATCGTCGATGTCGACGCGATCCTGGTGCGATCCGCGACGATGGTCGATGCGGAGGCGCTGGCAGCGGCGAAGCGACCTCAAGGTGGTCGCCCGGGCCGGTGTCGGTCTCGACAACGTGGACGTGGCAGCGGCCACCCAGGCCGGGGTGATGGTCGTCAACGCGCCGACCTCCAACATCGTCAGCGCCGCCGAGTTGGCGGTCGCCCTGCTGCTGGCCAGTGCCCGCAACATCTCCCCGGCGCACGCCGCCCTGCGGCAGGGGGAGTGGAAGCGCTCCAAGTACTCCGGGGTCGAACTGGCGGACAAGACGGTGGGTGTGGTCGGGCTGGGCCGGATCGGGCTGCTGGTCGCACAGCGGCTCAGTTCGTTCGGGGTGCGGTTGGTCGCCTACGACCCCTTCGTGCAACCTGCCCGTGCTGCGCAACTGGGCGTGAAGCTGCTGCCGCTGGATGAGTTGCTGGAGCAGTCGGACTTCATCACGGTCCACCTGCCCAAGACCAAGGAGACGGTGGGCCTCATCGACGAGGCCGCGTTGAAGTTGGTCAAGCCGACGGTGCACATCATCAACGCCGCCCGTGGCGGGATCGTCGACGAGCAGGCGTTGTACACCGCGCTGGCCGAAGGCCGCGTGGCCGGGGCGGGCCTGGACGTGTACGCCAAGGAGCCCTGCACCGACTCGCCGCTGTTCACCCTCGACAACGTGGTGGCCACCCCGCACCTGGGGGCGTCGACCGACGAGGCGCAGGAGAAGGCCGGAGTCGCCGTCGCGAAGTCGGTCCGGCAGGCGCTGGCGGGGGAACTGGTCCCCGATGCGGTGAACGTCAAGGGCGGTGTCATCGCCGAGGAGGTCCGGCCGTTCATCGATCTGGCCGAACACCTCGGCCGGATCGCCACTTCCATGGCACCTGCAGCCATCGCCCAGGTCACGGTGGAAGCCCTCGGCGACATCAGCGCCCACGACGTCAGCGTGCTGGAGCTGTCCGTGCTGAAGGGCATGTTCTCGGTGCTCGTCGACGACCCGGTCTCGTACGTCAACGCCCCGGTGCTCGCCCAGGATCGGGCAGTGGTGACCACGCTGGTCACGGAGGGGGACTCGCCGGATCACCGCAGCCTCGTGCGGGTACGGATGGCGTGTGCGGACGGCCAGGCCATGGTGGTGGCCGGCACGGTCTTCGGAGCGCGTGACAGCGAGAAACTCGTCGAGGTGAACGGCCTGGACCTGGACCTCCCGATCAGCGACCACATGCTGGTGTTCCGCTACGAGGACAAGCCCGGTGTCGTCGGAGTGGTGGGTCAGGTGCTGGGTGCCGCCGGCATCAACATCGCGAACATGCAGGTGGGCCGGGACGCCGCCGGTGGGCTGGCGCTGATCGCGTTGACCGTTGACACCGCCGTCGACGTGCAGACGGTGGCTGCGATCGCCGCCGAGATCACGGCCGAATCCGGCGCCGCCGTCGACCTGGTCTGACCGGGGCGCTCACCCACCCGATCCGCCAGCCCTGCCATCTGCCACGAGCAGGGCTTCCATCGGTGCTCCGAGCTCGACGAAGGTCGGCACGCCGGTCACGAAACACTCCTGACCCATGCGGATTGCCGGATCTTCGGATGCAGCGGGAAGTTGCCGACGCCGTGTCGGTTGTGCTCACCAATCCGGCAGATCGCAGTGCTTCTCACGCCGGTGCTCGCGGTGTGGCGGCCGGGCCGAGTTGCTGCTCGCGGACGTGACTGTCGCGCCGTGCGCCGGCACCCGGCGCTACCGGGGAGTGGAACGTACACCCGGGAGAGAATAGTCACGCGGTTCTTCTCTCCCGGGTGTGCTCATCTCTCCCGTCTAGCGGATCGGCGAAGACCGCGGTGGATCCGACCGCCAGCTCCGCCGCCGCACCAACCTGCGGACGCGTCGCCCCGGGCTGTATCCCACCACGGCACCCCTGACCCCCGCCGGAATCCGAAGAGCCCGCGAAATCCGAAGCACCGGATTGCCGTGGTCGAACGATCACCTGGATGGATGCGCCCTCGACGTGGCGTTCCCCCGTTCCGGGGGAGCGGCGTCGGTGGACCCGTGGTTAGGCTTGGACCGCCGCCGACCCACACGGGAGTTGCCATGTTGCACGAGGAAGACCTCGAAGAGATCGAGCGCCTGTACTTGTCCCCGCTCTTCGCGCGCTACGGCGAGGAGACCAGCATCGTCGCGCACAAACTCCAGGACTTGGGCCGCGCCCCGGAAGTCGCCTACCAACTGATCCACGACGAGTTGATGCTCGACGGCAACGCGCGGCAGAACCTGGCCACCTTCGTCACCACGTTCATGGATCCGTAGGCTGATCAGCTGTTCGCGGAGACCTACGACAAGAACATGATCGACAAGGACGAGTACCCGCAGACCGCGGCCATGGAGGCCCGCTGCGTCAGCATCATCGCCAACCTCTGGAATTCCCCCGACGGGGACACGGCGATCGGGACGTCGACGATCGGCTCCAGCGAAGCGGTGATGCTCGCGGGTCTGGCGCTGAAGCGCCTGTGGCAGCAGAAGATGCGCGACGCCGGGAAGTCCATCGACCGCCCGAACCTGGTGATGGGGCAGAACGTGCAGGTCGTGTGGGAGAAGTTCTGCCGCTACTGGGACGTGGAGCCGCGCTACGCGCCGCTGGCCGAGGGGCGGCTGCACCTGACCGCCGAGGAGGCCGTGAAGCTCGTCGACGAGAACACCATCGGTGTCGTGGCGATCCTCGGCTCCACCTTCGACGGGTCGTACGAGCCGGTCAAGGAGATCGCCGACGCACTGGACCAGGTCCAGCAGGAGAAGGGCTGGGACATCCCCGTCCACGTCGACGGTGCCTCGGGCGGATTCGTCGCGCCCTTCATCGACCCCGATCTGGAATGGGACTTCCGGGTGCCGCGAGTGCACTCCATCAACTCCTCGGGACACAAGTACGGGTTGGTGTACCCGGGTGTGGGCTGGGTCGTGTGGCGCACCCATGCCTGCGTTCCCGATGACCTGGTGTTCCACGTGAACTACCTGGGCGGCGACATGCCGACCTTCACGTTGAACTTCTCACGGCCCGGCAGCCAGGTTGTCCTGCAGTACTACGCCTTCATCCGGCTGGGCTTCGAGGGATACCGGCAGATCCAGCAGGCATGCCGGGACACGGCGGTGTACATGTCCGGCGCAATCGCCGAATTGGGTCCGTACGAACTGCTCAGCGACGGCTCCGAGCTGCCCGTCTTCTTCTTCCGGCTCAAGGCCGACCGCAAGCACTACACGGTCTTCGACGTGTCCGCGAAACTTCGGGAACGGGGATGGCAGGTTCCGGCGTACACGCTGCCCGACGACCTCACGGACGTGGCGGGCATACGCATCGTGGTGCGCAACGGTTTCGGCCGCGACCTCGCCGACCTGCTGTTGGCCGACCTGAAACATGCCACCGAGTTCTTCGAAGGCCTCGAACAGCCGCTGCCGGCCGATCCCGACCACCGGGCCGGTTTCGCGCACTGAGCGGCCGCGCTCCCACCGTTACCCCGCGGCCCCGGCGGGTCGGGGGTGGCAACGTCGGCGACCGCGGTCAGGTGCGCTCTTCGATCGTCGCCAGCGTGTAGTCGTAGAGCCGCGCTGCCAGAGCGTCGTCCGCGCCCGCGCCCTGGGCCGCCGCAGGTTTGGACCGCACGAAGTACTGACCGGTCAGACCCGGCTCGGCGTCGAGCACGGCGAAGACCGATGTCCGGCTGCCGGCGTCGAGGTCGTCGCGACCGGGGATCTGGAACCCCTCCGTCAGCAGCTTGGTCCCGATCACCCCGGGGTGCAGCGCGTTCACGCTCACAGTCGCGTCCGGGCCCAATCGGCGGGCCGTCTCCCGGGCCATGAGCAGGTTCGCGAGCTTGCTCTGCGCGTAGGCCGCGTAGTGGTCGTAGGGCCGGTGCTCGAACTCGGGGTCATCGAGGTCGATCTGCGCTCGGCCGTGGGCGATGGAGGAGACGTAGACAACCCGGCCGCCGGGCGCCATGGTCGGGATCAAGGCATCGGCCAGCAGGCTCGCGGCCAGATGGTTCACCACCCAGGTGGCCTCGCCGGAGGGGGCCTGGATCCGTTCCCGGGCGTAGATGCCGGCGTTGTTGAGCAGCACGTCGGGCTCCAACTCCGCCGCCTCGTCCGCCAGCCGCTCGACCTGCCGCAGGTCCCCGAGGTCCGCGACCAGTCCGGCCACGGCGCCGACCTGGCTGCGCACGGCGTCCACCTTCCCGGGGTCGCGGCCGTGCACGATGACGTCACAGCCGCGGGCACGAAGGATCTCGGCGGTGCGCAGGCCGATGCCGTCAGTTGAGCCGGTGATGAACACGGTGGTCATAGGTGACATCCTCACCGGAGTTCGGCAGCCCCGCCAATCCAGGTCAGTCGCCGGACTTGCCGAAGCCCGCGTTCATCCCGATCACGGCGCCGATGGCCGCCATGATGCCGATCCACAGGGAGCTGCCGGTGAAGAACCAGATGGCCAACCCGACGGCGACACCGCCAGCGATGCCGATCGCCAGTCCGCGGCCGTCGAAGGTGTCCATGGCCGAAGGCTATCCGGGGGTCTCGGTGCGGGTCCGGAAGGTCGGTGAGACCCAGATCGGGGCCTTCTTGCCGGCGCCGCTGCGGATGGCCATGATTCGCACCTTCAAGCCGCCAGCGGTCCGCACCGTGTACCAGGTCCGGCCCTTGCGCTTGCCGTCGAACTTGGTCGGCTCGGACCAGTCGTTGTTCTTGAACTGCTGCCAGGCGACCACGAAGGAGCCCTTGGCCGGGATCCGGTAGCGCAGGAACCCGTCGTTGACCCGCACCTGCACCCGGTGCGTCACCCGGGTCGTGACCTCGGCGGGCTTGATCACCGGCAGCGTGCCGCCGCTGGTGCTCAGCGCGGCCAGCGTCAGCATCGCCGCAGCCGGATTGACCAGCCCGAACCCGAACTCGTCGTCGCGGCCGGGGGTTCCGAGATCCGTGGCGGTTCCGAGCAGAACGTCTTTGGGGTCGGCGGTCAGGCCAAGTGCCCGTTCCCGGGATACGGTCAGGGCCATCGCGGCGGACGCGTATGGCGTGGCCATCGAGGTGCCGGGCATGCGTACGTAACTGGAGCCGCTGTACGTGCTGAAGATTCCCTTCGGGGAGTCGAACGCGCCGCTGCCGCCGGGGGCCACCACGTCCACCTGCTTGCCGACCTCGGAGAACGACGACCGCTGCAAGCCCTTGGTCACAGCGCCCACGCCGAGTACCCCCGGGAATGCCGCCGGGTACTGCACGGGGTTGTAGAGCGACCCGCCGGAGTCGAGGTAGGCGTTGCCGACGGCGGCCACCGGGACCACGCCCTTCGACAACGCGTACTGGATCGCCTTCTGCTCCACGGAACTGGCCGAGCCGGAGTAACTCATGTTCAGCACATCTGCGCCGTGGTCGACGGCCCAGATGATCCCCTGCGCGGAGTCCGCGGCCCGCACCGAGCCGCCGGCGTCCGCGACCACCACCGGCATGATCGAGACGTCGGGGGCCAGCCCCGCCCCGCCGATGCTGTTGTTCGCGGTCATGGCGATGATGCCGGCGACGTGCGTGCCGTGGCCGTTCGGATCGGCCCGGCCGTCGGTGCCGTCGACGAAGTCCGTGCCGCGGACGAAGCTGCCGGCGAGGTCGGGATGCTTGGAGACCCCGGAGTCGATCACGGCCACCGTCACCCCGGCGCCGGTGGAGGATCCCCAGACGGTTTCGGCCTGCAGGGCGTCCAGTGCCCACTGGTCTTCACGGCGCGGATCAGCCGCCAACGACCCCGCCGTGGGCAGGCCGGTGAGTCGGCGGGTGGTGTCGACGTCCACGGCCACGACGTCCGGCTGCGCCTGGATGTCGGCGATCGTCTGCGCCGCATCGGCGGCCGAGCGGGCGGGCTCGGTCTCGATCCGCAGCGAGTCGCCGTCCTGCACCGCGTACACCACGGTCATGGCCCCGGAATCCCCGGACTGTGCCACCACGGTGTCGGGGTCGGCGAGCACGGTGGCCGAGGGTTCTTCCCAGGCCTGCGCGGCCGGGGCGGGCGTGGGCGTGCCGGCATCGTCGTCGGCGGCGACTGGAGCGGACCCCAGTGCCAGCGCGACGGCAATCGCGACGAGTGCCCGCTTCACAGTTCCACGGTACGTGGTGGGTGTGACAAAACCGTCCAGAACCCGGCCGATCAGTTCCGGTGGGCCCGGTTGACGGCGCTGACCACGGCCTTCAGCGAGGCCGTCACGATCGACGAGTGGATGCCGACGCCCCACAGGACCTTGCCGTCGACGGCGCATTCCAGGTAGGCAGCGGCCTTGGCGTCGCCGCCGGAGGCCAGGGCGTGCTCGTGGTAGTCGAGCACCCGGACGTCCGCGTGCTCGTGCAGTGCTTCGCAGAAGGCCGCGATCGGGCCGTTTCCGTGCCCGACGAGTTCGACCGGCTCACCGTTGTCCAGCACCGTGGCCTTCACGACCGTGTCACCGTCGACCTCGCTGACGAGCTCGTGCTTGACGAGGGCGAACCGCCCCCATGGTGCCTGCGGGTTGGGCAGGTACTCGTCGGTGAAGATGTCCCACATCTGCATCCCGGTCACCTCGCCGCCCTCGTCCTCGGTGTGGTGCTGGATGACGCCGGAGAACTCGATCTGCAGCCGGCGCGGCAGTTCCAACTTGTGCTCGGTGCGCATGATGTAGGCCACGCCGCCCTTGCCGGACTGCGAGTTGACGCGGATGACGGCCTCGTAGGTCCGCCCCACGTCCTGCGGGTCGATCGGCAGGTAGGGGACCTCCCACTGCACGTCCCGGACGTCCTTGTCCTGCTCGGCTCCGATGGCCTCCAGCGCCTTCAGGCCCTTGTTGATGGCGTCCTGGTGCGAACCGGAGAAAGCGGTGAAGACCAGGTCGCCGCCGTACGGGTGGCGCTCGTGGACCGGCAACTGGTTGCAGTACTCGACGGTCCGCCGGATCTCATCGATGTTGCGGAAGTCGATCTGCGGGTCGATGCCCTGGCTGAAGAGGTTCATGCCCAGGGTCACCAGGCAGACGTTGCCGGTGCGCTCGCCGTTGCCGAACAGGCAACCCTCGATGCGGTCGGCGCCGGCCATGTAACCCAGCTCCGCAGCAGCCACTGCGGTACCGCGGTCGTTGTGCGGGTGCAGGCTCAGCACGATGGAGTCGCGGTGGGCCAGGTTCCGGCTCATCCACTCGATCGAGTCGGCATAGACGTTGGGCGTTGCCATCTCGACGGTGGCCGGCAGGTTGATGATGACCTTGCGATCCGGCGTCGGCTGCCAGACCTCGTTCACGGCGTCACACACCTCGACGGCGAACTCGAGTTCGGTGCCGGTGTAGGACTCAGGGGAGTACTCGAAGAAGACCTCGGTCTCGGGGATCGTGTCGGCGTACTTGAGGCACAGTTGCGCGCCATGCACGGCGATGTCCTTGATGCCGTCGCGGTCCAGGCCGAACACGACCCGGCGCTGCAGCGTCGACGTGGAGTTGTACAGGTGGACGATGGCCTGCTTGGCGCCGCGGATGGATTCGTAGGTCCGCTCGATGAGGTGGTCGCGGGCCTGGGTCAGCACCTGGATCACCACATCGTCGGGGATGCGGTCCTCCTCGATGAGTTGGCGCACGAAGTCGAAGTCCGTCTGCGAGGCCGAGGGGAAGCCCACCTCGATCTCCTTGTAGCCCAACCGGACCAGCAGTTCGAACATGCGCATCTTGCGCGCCGGGCTCATCGGGTCGATCAAGGCCTGGTTGCCGTCACGCAGATCGACGGCGCACCAGCGGGGGGCTTGTGTGATCACCCTGTCCGGCCAGGTGCGGTCGGGCAGGTCGAGGGGGACGAAGGGTTTGTAGCGGTGGAACGCCATGGGGGAGGGCTGTTGTTCGTTCATCGTGGCTCCTGGTTGCTGGTGGGTTCGGGCAACCGGCGCGTCGAGGCTCCGCGACGAGGGGGCCGGTGATCAGGCCTCGCCGCGGCAGCTAAGCAGAAGCAGCCCGCGCAACACCCTTGCAGGTTAGCACGCAGACGCGGGGACACAATGGATCCATGCGACCCGTGATCGGACTCACCGCCTACGTCGAGCCGGCCCGGTGGGCGGCCTGGCACACCGACGCCACCCTGCTGCACGCGTGGTACCCGGAGGCCGTGATCCGCTCGGGCGGGGTGCCGGTGCTGCTGCCCCCCCAGCAGGACGCGGCGGCCGAGCTGGTGGGCAGCGTCGACGGGCTCATCCTGACCGGCGGCCCCGACATCTCCGCCACCATGTACGGCCAGGAGCCGCACCCCAGCAACGATCTGCCGCGGCACCTGCGCGATGAGTTCGAAGTGGCGTTGTACCGCCAGGCCCGCGAGGCCGGGACCCCGATCCTGGGGATCTGCCGCGGGCTGCAGATCATGGCAGTCGCCGAGGGCGGGTACCTCACCCAGCACTTGCCGGAGGTCACGGATCTGGTGCACCGGGTCAAACTCGGCACGTTCACCGAGCACCTCGCGACCTTCGAGGCAGGATCGCTGGCCCACGGGCTGCTCGGCGAGCAGATGGTGGTCAACTCCTCCCACCACCAGGCCGTGGCCGACCCGGGGCGACTGCTCGTGACCGGGCGTGCGGCCGACGGGACGGTCGAGGCGTGCGAAGCGCCGGGCAGTGGTTTCGCGCTCGGTGTGCAATGGCACCCGGAGCACGGCGGGGATGTGCGACTGTTCCAGGCGCTGGTGGATGCCGCGGGGTTGTGAGCGGGCGTCTGCCGGCCCCCGCGGCCTGAAACCGGAAGCGAACCGCGGGCCGCCCGGTGCCGCGACCAACCCCGATCGGCCCACGGATGGCCACGGCGAATGCCTGCGCACTCCAGGGGGACAGCGAACGCTTGAAGCACGCGCTCATCGGTCCGCTGAGCGCGCCGGGGAGGGTTCGTCCCCGTGATTCGATGCCGCGGTGGGGGTTCGTTACCGGCTTGTCGGGCGGTGGTCGTCGACGCGTCTCCCGCGCTGTCGCCTGCACGCGGCCATCATGCCCGCTGGGGGCGACACGAACCAGGCCTGCTGGAATCCCTGGCAGAACAGCAGTCCCGGTTGTTGGGCCGCAGCTGTCACTCAGCCAGCGAGGCCGTCCAGTGCCGCGGCCACGAGCCGCCCGAGGGTCGGCAGGTGGTATCCGCCCTCTTGGACGGCGACGACGGGGAGGCCGAGGGCGGCGACCTGCCGCGCGGCGTCGTGGTACCCCTCGGCGGTGACGCGCAGCGGGCTCTCGGGGTCGTCGGCCGCCGCGTCCACCCCGAGAGAGAGCACTACGGCGCCGGGGTCGAACCGGGCGACCGCCTCGACCGCGGCCCCGACCGCGGCCAGCCACCCCTGGTCGCCGGTGCCCTCCGGCAGGGGGAGATTGAGGTTCGCGCCCTCGCCGGCCCCTCGACCGGTCTCGTCGGCGAAACCGAGGTAGTGCGGGAACCAGCCCGCGCCGGGGTCGACGTGCACCGATGCCACCAGCACGTCCGATCGGTCGTAGAAGATCGACTGCGTCCCGTTGGCGTGGTGGGCATCGACGTCGACCACGGCCACCCGGTCGTGCCCCGCCGAGCGCAGCGCCTGCGCCGCGATGGCTGCGTTGTTCAGGTAGCAGGAGCCCCCGAAGGCGTCCCGTGTGACATGGTGACCCGGCGGGCGGCAGGCGGCGTACGCGGCGGGTGCCCCCGAGCCGACCAGGTCGACCGCGGTCAGGGCCGCGTCGGCCGACGCTCGGGCGGCGCGATACGTGTCCGGGCCGACCAGCGTCATCGTGTCGTAGCAGAAGCGGCCTGCGCGGGCGTGTGCCGCCGTGGGGGTACGCAGCGCAAGCCCGGACAACAACCCGGGCGTGGGGAACAGGTAGCCGACCACCCGGTCCTGCCCGGGGTCGTCGGGGAAGCCGGCGGCCACCCACCCGGTGTATGCGTCGGCCAGGTAGTCCAGCAGCGCGGCATCGTGGACGGCCAGCACGGGTCCGTCTCCGTGGGCGGTCGCCGGAACGAACGGGTGGCCGGCCTCGGAAAGGGCGGCGCGGATGGCCTCCAGTCGCTCGGGCACCTCGGTCCCGGGGGTGTGGATGCCGACCCATACCTCCCCGCCCGGGACGTGGAGCAGGCAGTCGTCGGACCAGACCACGGGGAGCGTCATGTGCGGCATGATGCCACCATGCCGCCACCTTTCCTCGCCCGGTCCTTCGGCCGCTTCCCCACCGGCCCCAGTGACTCCGTGCTCGACGTGCCCGGCGCAGGGCTGGGGCACGCGACGATCGTCCGCGACGATGCCGACCCGCCGGCGGGCAGCGGGATCGCCCGGACGGGGGTGACTGTCGTGGACCCTGGGGGCGACGTGTGGGCGAGCCCGGTGCCGGCGGGGGTCGCGGTCCTCAACGGCGCGGGCGAGCTGACCGGCAGCCTGCAGATCCGGGAGTGGGGGGTGACCGAGACCCCCGTCTTCCTCACCAGCACGATGCAGGTCGGCCGCGTCTACGACGCCGCCTGCCGGCTGCTCATGGCCGAACAGCCCGGGATCGCGGATTCGGTCGTGATCCCGGTCGTGGGCGAGTGCGACGACTCGTGGCTGAACGACCCGCGCACCATGCATGTGACGGACGCGGACGTGGCGCAGGCCCTGGCGCAGGCGCGTCTCTCGGCCAAGGAAGGCCTCCCGCCGGGCGGTCGGGCGGCCCTGAGCGGTTGCGTGGGTGCGGGGACGGGGACCGTGTGTATGGGGTGGAAGGGCGGGATCGGGACCTCGTCGCGCGTCCTGCCCGACGGCACCACCGTCGCCGTCGTGCTGCTCACCAACTTCGGAGCACCGCACCAGTTGACGATCCGCGGCCGGGTCGTGGGCGAGGAGCTCGACGAGCCGGCCTGGTGGGCCGCGCACCACCCGGAGCCGGCCGGCTCGTGCATCGGGGTCGTCGTCACCGACGCGCCGCTCGATCCAGCGGCTGCGACCCGCGTCGCGGCGCGGGTCGGACTCGGGCTGGCGAGGTGCGGATCGGTCGCACACCACGGCAGCGGCGAGATCTTCTGCTGTCTGGCCACCGGTCTGCGGGCGCCTCGCGGTGCGGCGCCCGATCGCGCCGCATGGCCCGGATCCCGCCTGGACGACCTGTTCGAGGCCACGGTTGACGCGGCCGAGTCCGCCGTGTGGGACAGCCTTCTGGCAGCGACCACGACCACCGGGCGGCGCGACCTCACCGTGCCGGCCCTGCCTCAGGACCGGCTCGCCGCGCTGCTCGGGGGCGAGCTGACCGGCGTCCCTGCGGTGCTGAGCCGGCCGCTCACTCGCCGGACGGCGTGCTCGACAGCCAGCAGGCCGCCTCGTGCCCGCCCGACCCGGACAGCACCGGCAGGTCCGTGCCGCGGCAGTCCGCTGCCACGGCCTGCGCCGCGCCGTCCCGCAGCGCAGGGCACCGGGGGTGGAAGCGGCAGCCGGCCGGGATCGCAGTCGGATCCGGGGGCTCGCCGGTGAGGATGATGGGATCGACATGGTCGATCTCGGGCACCACCGACAGCAGCGCACGCGTGTACGGGTGTTTCGGCGCTGACAGCACCTCCTCGGTGGGGCCCTGCTCCACGATCCGGCCGAGGTACATGACCGCGATGCGGTCGGCGATGTTCCACGCGACCCCGAGGTCGTGGGTGACGACCAGCAGGGACAACCTGAGTGACTCCCGCAGGGACAGCAGCAGGGCGAGGATCTCCCCGCGGACGGACGCGTCCAGCGAACTCACCGGTTCGTCGGCGATGATCACCTGCGGCTGCAGCACCAGTGCCCCGGCGATCACCACGCGCTGCCGCTGACCGCCGGACAACTCGTGCGGGTAGCGCAGGAAGAACCGCTCCGGAGGCCGCAGGCCGGCGCGCGCCAGTGCGTCCGCGACGGCACCCCGTTCGTCACCGTCGAACCGGTGCACCCGCAGTCCCTCCGCGACCGCCTCGTATACCGACCGGCGCGGGTTGAGCGCCCCGCTGGGGTCCTGCAGGACGAGTTGCGTGGTGCGCCGGTGCTTCTTCAGTGCCGCAGACGAGTACTCCAGCGGGCGACCCGACACCAGGACCTCACCGCCCGAGGGCCTTTCCAGCCCCAGCAGCGTGCGCGACAGCGTCGTCTTGCCGCACCCGCTCTCCCCGACCAGGGCGACGATCTCGCCGTGCCCGAGGCTCAGGTCGACGCCGTCGACGGCGCGGGCGGACCGGTTGCCCCGCCCGCGGAACGTGACCTCGAGGCCGCGGGCCTCCAGGACGGGCTCGGTCATGTGCCCACCTCCGGGGCGAACAGGCAGGACGACCAGCGGCGATCGCCGGAGGGGCGCAGCTCCACGTCCGTGGTCGCGCACTCGTCGCGTGCCTCCGGGCAGCGCGGATGGAATGCACACCCGGAGGGTGCCTCGCCGGGGAACGGCGGGTCGCCCGGCAGGCCGCTGGGGGCGTAGCGGAAACGTAGGTCCCCGATCCGCGGGTACGCGCTCGCCCAGTGCCCGCGAGTAGGGGTGATGGGCGTTCTCGAAGACCTGGTCCGACGGACCTTGTTCGACGACCTGACCGGCGTACATGACGGCGAGGTCGTCGCAGGCAGAGGCCAGGACGGACAGATCGTGGGAGATGAAGACCATGGCCAGACCCAGGTCCCGCACCCGATCGGCGAGGACGTCCAGCACCTGCTGCTGGACCATCACGTCGAGGGCCGTCGTGGGCTCGTCGGCCACGATCAGGCGTGGTCCGCAGGCCAGCGCCATGGCGATCATCACCCGCTGCTTCTGGCCGCCGGACAACTGGTGCGGGTAGGACGCAGCCACCCGGGAGGGCAGGCCCACCTGCTCCAGCAGGTCCCCGACGCGTGCGCGGGCCGTCGGTTCCGACACGGACTTCTCGTGCAGCCGGATCGGCTCGGCGATCTGATGGCCGACCCGCTGCACCGGATTCAGCGCGTGCATGGCCCCCTGGAACACCACCGAGGCTGTCGCCCAGCGGACCGCGCGCAGGCGTCCCCACCTCATCGTGAGCACGTCCTCACCGTCGAGCAGGACCCGCCCGGTCACCGTCGCGGACTTGGGCAGCAGGCGCAGGACGGTCGAGGTCACCGTGGTCTTGCCCGACCCCGACTCCCCCGCCAGCCCCATCGAGCGCCCGGCGTCGACGGTCAGGGACACCCCGCGGACGGCCGGGACAGCGCCCTCGGCAGACCGGTAGGAGACGCTGACGTCCTCCAACTCCAGGACGGCCATGTCACTGCCCCCCGAGGCGCGGATTGACGATCTGCTCGAGCGCTCGGCCGATCATGGTGAACGACAGCACGACGAGGACGACGCACAGTCCGGGCGGGCCGATGTACCACCACGCCCCGGCCGAAACCGCGCCGTTGGAGAACGCTTGGTCCAACGTGGCTCCCCACGACGGCCGCAGCGGGTCGCCGAGCCCCAGGAACGACAGGGTCGTCTCCGAGAGGATGGCGATCGCCACCGTGAGAGTCGTGTTGGTCAGGACCAGCGGGAACACGTTGGGGAGCACGTGCCGGGTCATCTGGTGCCAGTTGCCGCTGCCCAGCGCCCGCGACCGCTCCAGGTACGGCCGACCTTCGACCGACAGGGTCTGGGCTCGGATGAGCCGCGCGGTGCCGGCCCACGACGTGACGCCGATGACGACGATGATCGTCACCGTCGAACCGCCGCCGAGAACGGTGGCCAGCACGATCGCCAACGGGAGGAACGGGATCACCAGGACCCAGTCCGTCAGCCGTTGCAGAGTGGCGCCACCCAGCCCGGTGTAGTGGCCGGAGGCGATACCGACCGACGTCCCGATCAGCATGGAGATGAGTGTGGCGGCGATGCCGACGGTCAGGGACACCCGCGCCCCCCACGCCAGCAACGCCAGCATGGACCGCCCCGAGTCGTCGGTGCCCAGCCAGTACTCCCCGGAGGGAGGGGCCAGGAGTTCGCCGGTGGCCTGCGTCACGCTGATGGTCTCCGGCGGGAACAGCACCGGCGCCAGCAGCGCCGCGAGGGTGAAGAAGACCAGGATCCCCAGCCCCACCATGCCCCCTCGGTGCGTGCGGAACTGGCGCCACCCGCGCACCGTGGCCTCGCGCCGGCGGGCCCTCGCGATCGCCCTGCGGCCCTTCGGCGGTTTCGCCACCTGCGCGCTGCCCGGGGTCTGCTGGTCGCTGGCCATCACGACCTCACTCTCGGGTCGATCACGGCATAGAGCAGGTCGGCCACGAGGTTCGCCAGCACGACGCCGATGGAGAAGAGCAGGAAGATGGCCTGCAGCAGCGCCACGTCCGGGCCGCGTAGGGCTTCGTAGGACAGCAGGCCCAGACCCGGCCAGGAGAACACCGTCTCGACCGTGATGGCGCCGGAGACGGTGAAACCGAGGTTCAGGAAGATGAGGGTGACGGTGGGCAGCAGGGCGTTCGGGACGGCGTGCCGGCGGCGCACGAACTTGTCCATCAGCCCCTTGGCCCGGGCCGTCGTGAGGTATTCCTCGTCCATCTCCTCCACCAGCGACGAACGCATCACCAGCGCGTACTCGGCGAGGTAGACCAAGGTGAGCGTGGTGACGGGCAGCACCATGTGCCACGCGACGTCGAGCCATCCCGCCAGCGACGACGTGTCCACCCCCGGTGTCGAGATCCCCCCGATCGGGAAGATGCCGGGCAGTCCGAAGGCCCCGACTCCGAAGACGATCAGCAGGATCATGCCGAGCCAGAACTCAGGCATCGAGTACAGCGTGAGCGTGACGCCGGTGGACACCTTGTCGAAGGACTTGCCGCGCCGCCATCCGGCCTTGATCCCGATCCAGACGCCGATGATCGAGGCCAGCACGATCGCCGTGCCCACCAGTAGGAGCGTGGGCCAGATGCGCTCGGTGACCAGTTCCCACACCGGCCGGTTGAACTGGGCGGAGTCGATCGTGCTGGCGAACGGATTGCGCAGGTAACTCAGGAACTGCTCGAGGATCGGACGGTCGAGTTCGCCCCGCAGTTGGGCCAACTGCTCAGGCGGGACGTTGCGCCCCCGCGTGTACATCCCGATCGGGTCGCCCGGCAGGAGCCGGAACAGGAAGAAGTTGACCACGAGGACGAAGAAGAGGGTGCCCAGCGCCGCCCCCGTCTTGCGTAGGGCGAAGGAGGCGCCGGGGGACAGGCCGCGACTCCCCTTCTCCTTTCGCGAAAGCGGTGGCGGGCCGGGGATCGGGTCGGGACCTCCGCCCCCGGCGACGTCCTGAATCAGCGACATGGTTCTCCTACTCCACGTCGTAGTCGGACGGTCGGCGCCGTCCGAGCCAGTAGCCGATGAGGAACAGGCCAACCCCGGCCACCACTGCGCCGAGGATCAGCCCCGGACTGAGAGCCCTGCCGGTCGAGGTGGCGACGCCGGCGTCGGCGGACACCGGCTCGATGCTCTCGTACGACCAGGTGCCGTACTGGAACAGCAGCACACCGTCCGGGGCCGGCTGCGGGGTGAAGTTGGTCCAGCGGTCCGAGCGGTAGGCGGTCGGGTTGTCGTAGTACACCGTCACGACGTAGGCGTTGCTGTCGTAGAGCATCTGCTGCATCGCCTTGACGATCTCGGCGCGCTTGGCCGTGTCCGTCTCCAGCTTCTGCTCCTTGTAGAGCCGGTCGTACTCGGCGTCGCAGTAGAAGGAGTCGGACAGACCGGCGAAGATGGTCCCGTCGTCGTCGGTCGACCGCTGGTCGCAGGTGAACGTCGACAACTGGTAGTCGGGGTCCGGTTCGACGACCCAGCCCCACTCGAACATGTCGAAGTCGCCGTTGCCGACCTTCTCGTACAGGGTGTCCTCGCTGACGATCTTCACCTTGACCTCGATGCCGATCTGGGCCAGCCAGTCCTTGACGTACTCGACCACCTTCTGCGACTCGCTGGACTCCTGCCGGCCCAGAAGGCGCAGCGACATCCGCTCGCCGTCCGGCGAGACCCGCACCCCGTCGTCGCCCATCGTGTACCCGGCTGCCTCCAGGGTCGCGTTCGCCGCCGCCAGGTCGAACGCGACCGGATTGGCCGGCTCGAGGTGCAGGTCGCGGTACAGCGGTGGGATGACCGTGGTGCCGGGTCTCGCGAATCCGCCGTACACCTTGTCCGCCAGAGCCTGCCGGTCGGTCGCCTGGGCGATGGCCAGTCGCACCTGCGGGTCGAGCACGAGCTTGCTGCCGTCCCCGATCGGCGTGCCGTCGGTCAGCGCCGCACCCATGTTGAAGGCGATCTGGTTGAACCCGGAGTAGACGCTGGGGACCGTGGTGATGCCCTCGGTCCCGGCCAGTGAGTTGAACACGTTCGCGGACAGGTCGTTGGCGTAGTCGACCTCACCCTTGCGCAGCGCCTCGGCGATCGCGTCGGTGTTCTTGTAGACCCGGAAGACGACCTCGTCGGCCGCCGGCTTGCCGCCGTAGAAGTTGGGGTTGGCCGCGAACCGCAGGTACTCGCCCTTGCGGCGCTCGACCAGCACGTACGGTCCGCCGCCGACGACCGGCTCGCCGTCCTCCGGCTCGTTCTTGTAGGACTTGACCTGCTTGCCGTCGATGTCCTTCCAGATGTGCTCCGGGAGGATGTAGACCGCCAGGTGGAGCATGATCGGCGAGGGCTTCTTCACGTACAGGACCAGCGTCGTGTCGTCCTCGGCGACGGCCTTGGTGATCGTCGGACGTGTAGCCGCCGTAGTTGGTCTGCTCGATGTCGCCGTTGATGACCCGGTTGAACGTGTAGGCCGCGTCGCGTGCCGTCAGTGGCTGTCCGTCGCTCCACTTCAGTCCGGGCCGGATCTTGTACGTCCAGTAGGTCTGGTCGGCGGACTCCTCCCAGGACTCCGCGAGGCCGGGGACCGTGGAGAAGTCCGCCGCCGAGTACTCGGTGAGGGTGGGGTACATCATCTGATAGGCCTCGAAGGACGCGGCCGCGATCCCCGTGAAGGGGTTCGTCGTGTCGACGTCCTGGGTGATGCCGACCGTGAACACGGTCTTCTCACCAGCGCTGCTCGGCGCTGGCGACGGGCTGCCCGACTCGTCCGCGCTTGCCGGCAACAGCGGTAGCGCGACCAGCACCGCGATCGCAGCGGCGAGCGCCGCCCAGCGCGTGCCGACGTCTGCCGTCCCTCATCTGGTTCCTCCCTGTGTGGTCCCGAGTGCTAACGTCCGGCCATGCCATCTGTGCCGCAGCCCCAAGTAAACCCCAGGACAGTGCGGTGGGGTGCCGGAAATCGAGAGGACGACTTCGGCTGGCTGGCCGGTGATGGCCCTGATGTTCTCCGGGCGCTGAGCGACGAGCGCGCCTACTACGAGGCGAGGGTCCATCAGTTGGGTCCGCTGCGCGACGAACTGGCCGCCGACATGCGCGGCCTTCTCCCCGACGCTGACGTGTCGGTCAGCTTCATCCGTCGAGGGTACACATACCTGACCGAGTTCCGGGCCGGCGCCGACCTTCCCTGCCTGGCCCGCCGATCCCGGGGTGCCGACGGCCCGGTCGAGGTCCTTGTCGACCTCGATGCCGTTGCGGCGCAGGAGGGTTCCACCTACGCCGAGTTCGGCCTGACCGAACCGGGACCGGGCGACCGCATCCTGGCGTGGTCGGTCGACCTGACCGGCGCCGAGAAGTACTCGTTGCGTTTCCGCGACCTGGCGACCGGGACAGGACCTGCCGGACCAGGTGCCGGGGACCTACTACACGGGTGCCTGGGACGCAGCCGGCACCCGATTCCTCTACGTCGTGCCCGACCACGCCATGCGGCCATGGCAGGTGCGCGAGCACATCCTGGGGACCCCCGCCGACACCGACCGGCTCGTGCTGCAGGAGGACGACGAGTCGTTCGAAGTGACGGTGCGCGCGACGCGTTCCGGGGAGTGGATCGTCATCGAGTCCCGCAGCCGGGACACCAGCGAGTGCTGGCTGCTTCCGACCCGGGACACCACCGCCGCCCCGCGCTCGGTCGCCGGACGCCGCCGGGGGACCGAGTACACCGTCGACCACGCCCCGTGGGGTGCGCCCGACGCGCGCATCGACGAACTGCTGATGGTCACCAACGACGAGGCCCCGGAGTTCCGGGTCCTGGCCGCGGCGACCGACACGCTCGAACCCTGGCGGGAGGTGGTGGCCCACGACCCGGCGGTCCGGGTCATCGCCGCCGACGCGTTCGCCGGGCACGTGGTCCTGACTCTGCGCCGGGATGGCCTGCCGATGCTGCGGGTGGCACAGCCGAGACTGGTCATCCTCCTACGACATCGCGCCCGCGGACGAGGCGTCCACGGTCTGCCTGTCCCGGGTGGACGAGTTCGACCCGGGTGCCATCACGATCCGCACCGAGAGCCGCACGACGCCGGCGTCCTGGTGGGATGTGGACCTTGAGTCCGGCGACCGGGTCGTGGTGCACGCGACGTCTGCCCCCGGCCTCGACCCGGCGCGCTACGTCGCCTCGCGGGTGTGGGTCACGGCCAGGGACGGCGCCCGGGTCCCGGTGACGCTCTGGCGGCGCAACGACGTCGCGCTCGACGGCAGCGCGCCCTGCCTGCTGTACGGCTACGGCGCCTACGAGTACGTCTTCGAGCCCGAGTTCGACGCGGCCCTTCCGCCGCTGCTGGAGCGTGGGGTCGTCTTCGCCCACGCGCACGTGCGCGGCGGCGGCGAGATGGGCCGGACCTGGTGGGAGCAGGGCCGACTGTTGCGCAAGCGCACCACCTTCGACGACTTCGTCGATGTCGCGGACGCGCTGGCCCACGACGGTGCTCTCGGCCTGGTGGACGGACGTCGCATCGCGAGCCGGGGGTTGTCCGCCGGGGGGCTGCTGCAGGGTGCGGTGTACTCGCAGCGACCGGACCGCTGGCGGGCGGTGGTCGCCGAGGTCCCGTTCGTCGATGTCGTGACCGCGATGTCGGACCCCTCGATCCCGCTGACGGTGAACGAGTGGGACGAGTGGGGCGACCCGCGTGACCCCGCGTTCATGACCTACCTCGCCGGGTACTCGCCCTACGACAACCCGCCGCCTGCGGACGGCCGGCCGCCGCTGCTCGTGACCGGTGCCCTGCACGACCCCCGGGTCCTGGTCCGGGAGCCGGCGAAGTGGGTGTCCGCGCTGCGGGCGACCGATCCCAATCGGGGCGCCGGGACGGACCCGGCAGATCCCACCTCGCCGGGCACGGTGCTGTTCCGCGTCGAGACCGCTGAGGGCTCCCACTCCGGCCCGGCGGGACGTTTCGGGCACCTGGACTACGAGGCCGAGGTGGCCGCGTGGGTCCTCACCGCCCTCTCCTGACGCGGCATTCGCTGACCCACCCCGATAACGCGGCGAGGTTAGAGGTCGTCGCCGACGTTAGAGAACACACGCGTGTATTCGCGAACGCCGTGCACAACCTCTAACCTCGCTGACGGCTGCGACGGTGTGACCCTGCGGGCAGCCGAGGAAATCCTGACGAGCTCACAATGCCTGCCGGGTTAGGGACCGGCCCCTTACTGCTCCGGCACCAGGACGATGCGAGAACCGTTCTCGACGGCGGGGTCGGCCATGGCATCGGCCACCGCCGCGCCGACCACTGCGGTGTCGGTGAACGTCCGGAACGCCTTGTCGGGGTTGCGGGCCCTCATCTCGTCGTCGACGAGCGCGTTGACCACGAGTATCAGGGCTCGCGCCGGAGTGCCGCCGAAGCTGTCGCCGAGCGCTCTCATCCACGTCTCGGTGGCCCCCTTGACGCTGGCGTAGGCGGCGTTGCCCGCGGTGGGCGACTGGACCTGGACGCTCGACAGGATGAAGAACCGCCCTGCGGGCGAGGCGATCAGCGCCTCGCGGAAGACCGCGCTCGTGACCCGCAGCGTGCCGAAGATGCCGGGTTCCAGGGCCGCGAACTGCTCGGCGGCCTTGCGGTCCACGGTCTTCGAGCCCTGCCAGCCGCCGACGAGATGGACCACGGCGTCGATCCGGCCGTGCCGATGGAGCAGTTCGTCCCGGAACGCCTCGACGGCGTCGTAGTCGAGCAGGTCAATGGTCCTGGCCTCGGCCGTCCCGCCGGCCTCGACCACGGCCTGCACGGCCCTGTTGGCAAGGGCTTCATCGCGGTCGACCATGACCACGTGCGCATGACCGGCCAGCGCCAGCGATACGCCGCGGCCGCCCATACCCGCCCCCAGAACGACGGCCACGGGTGTTGGTGTGCTCATTGGCTCACTCCTGTGATCCCGCGCGTCGACTCGATGACGGGCGCCAGCTTCTTCCGCAGCGCCTCATAGAAGACGTTGAGGGGGAACTCGTCGGGCAGGACCTCATCGACCGCGAGACGCGGTTCGGTTGGGAGGGCCCGCGCCCCCTGCGCCCAGACGGATGCCGGATTGGGGGGGACCAGCCCGCTGACGAAGGTGTGCGCTGCCATCCAGTGCCCCATCCGGGAACGATCGATGCCCTCTTTGTAGAGGGTCTCGACCTCGCCGCAGAGCTCGCAGACGGAGTCGTACACACGTGGCCAGTCCAGGCTCAGCGTGTTGTCCGTCCACCGGAGCACACCTTTGCGGTGAAGCCATGCGAACAGGATCTGGCCGCCCAGTCCGTCATAGTTGCGCACCCGCTCACCGGTCGTCGGGAAGCGGAAGAGCCGGTCGAACAGGATCGCGACGCGCACGTGCCTGGCGAGCGTCGCTCCGCGCGCCTCCAAGGCGGGGGTCTCCCGGAATGTGGTGAGGTCGCAGCGCAACTCCTCGAGGCCGTACATCCAGTACGGCATCCGCTGCTTGATCATGAACGGGTCGAACGGCAGGTCCCCATGGCTGTGCGTGCGGTCGTGGACCAGGTCCCACAGGATGAACGTCTCCTGCGCCAGCCGCTGGTCCACCAGCAGCCGCTCTGCGTCCGGCGGTAGCGACAACTGCAGCACGTCCGCCGCAGCGGCCGAGACGCGGCGGAAGCGGGCGGACTCCCGGTCGCAGAAGATGCCGCCCCACGTGAAGCGTGCAGTCTCGCGGGTCGCCACCGTCTCGGGGAACAGCACTGCCGAGTGGGTGTCGTACCCCTTCGTGAAGCCCACGAACTCGATGGGGACGAACGCCGGGTTGTCGTAGCTGCCGGCCTCCAGTTCCGCGATCCAGTCGGGCCACACGGTCCGGATGACAACGGCCTCGACATTGCGGTTGGGGTTCCCGTTCTGGGTGTACATGGGGAACACGGCCAGGTGCTCGACGCCGTCGCGACGATCCTGCTCGGGGTGGAACAGCAGCAGCGAGTCGAGGAAGTCCGGTACGCCCAGGCCGGCGTCGCGCCAGGCCTGCAGGTCGGCGACCGTGGCTTCGAGCTGTGCCTGCTGGTGGGGGAACCGGGGGCTCAGTGCGGTGACGGCTCCGGCGATGTCGGCCACCAGGTCAGCGGCACGGTCGTGATGCTCGGGGGCGACCGCTCCGTCTTTGGCCTGCAACGGGCGCAGTTCCTCAACTGCGGCAACGAGGGCCTCCCACGCCGGGTCCTGCACTGCGCCGGACGCATCAGCCACCGCGGGGGGTGCGCCGGCGCGTCCGGTCCCGGCCCAGGTGACGAGGTTCAGCCATAGCCTGCGGTGCTCGAGGTCTCCGATGGAGTCGTCGCCGAAGAGATCCGAGTCGGCGGCGACGACGACCCGGCCGGTACCGCTGGGGACCGCGGCGATGAGCGGCTCACCCGGGAGGTTGGCCTCCGGGGAAGTCACCAGCACTCCGAACGCCTCGGGTGCGCTCAGCCGCAGCACCCCCGCCCGGTAGAAACAGGCCGTGGAGACTTCGGCGAGCAGATCGTGCTCGGTCGTTCGGCCGGGCTGGCCCAGCACCCAGGTGCTGACGTCCTTGAAACGGTTCACCGGATCCTGGACAGTGGTCGACACCACGTCGATCCCGAATCGCCCTGCGAGGTCGCCGAGGACGTTTCCGTATTTCTCCTGCTCCGTCTCCGCAAGCACGATCAGCCCGCCTCCGGCGGCGACGAAACCTTCGATAGCAGCCAGTTCATCGGGAGCATGAGCCGGTGACCCGACACCGGTGGTTGCCTCCCATGCATCATCGGAACAGTGCGGGATCACCAGCACGTCCACGCCGGCCAGCGCTGCCGGCGTCAGCGGCCCGTCCTCGTGGGCGCGCACTTCGTAGCCTGCAGCTCGCAGGGAATCGGCGGCGACTACGTACCCCGCGTCGGCCGGAGCCCGCGGGTTCATCCGCGCGGCGAGTTCCGCGCGGGTGGACCACGCCTGTCGGTGGGCTTCATCTACGAGTACGACACCCAGGCTGCGCATTCGAACAGTGTCGCACCCGTGTGCGCGAATTTGCCAACTCGGATCGTCCGCGGTGCGACGGGCGTTCGTCGGCCACCATCGAACGCGACCATCGCGGCAGCCACAACGAAGGCAGCACCACCACGCCATGGGGGGCCACGCACTGGACGAACGCCACCCGCCGCCGGCGACCGAAGTCACCGGCCATCGAGGTGACGTCCGATCAGGGTCAGTCGTGGAGTCGGGCTACAGTCGTTCAGTGAACGAGTGCGTCTCGTATTCGACCGCGGCCCGGTCGCCGTGGTGCACCTCGACCGGCCGAACCGTCTCAACGCCGTCGTGCCCGCCCTGGTCGACGGCATGCTGGCGGCGTTCGAGCGCGGTCAGGCCGACGGTGCCCGGGCCATCATCCTGGCCGGTCGCGGACGTGCGTTCTGCGCCGGCCACGACTTGAAGGAACCGGCGCCCGCCGAGGACGAGGCTGCGGCTCGGCTGCGGCTGCAGCGGATCCAGGACGTCACCCGCGCGATCCGGTCCTTCCCGGGCCCGGTCATCGCCGCCGTCCACGGTTACGCGCTCGGTGCGGGCGCTGAGTTCGCCCTGGGGTGTGACCTGGTCGTGGCGGGCCACGACGCCCGATTCGGGTTCCCCGAGGTGGGCGTCGGGCTGAGTGTGACCGGCGGGATCTCCGCACTGCTCCCACGCACCGTTGGCCCGGTGCGGGCGAAGGAACTGCTGTTCCTGGGCGAGCACCTGTCGGCCGACGACGCGCACCGTCTCGGGCTGGTGAACCGGGTCGTCCCCACCGGGTCGCACGAGCAGGTCGCACATGAGCTGGCGCAGCGGCTCGCCGCGCAGCCCCCGGTAGCCCTGGCGCTGGCCAAGTCGCTGCTCGACCACGGGGTGGACTCGACCGAGCCGGCCGCGTTCGAGCGTGAGGTGGATGCCGCGATCGCGACCATGTCGACCGAGGAGGCACAGGCGGGCGCGGAGGCATTCCGGGAGAGATCCGGTGGGTGACCCGGCGGGCGCGGCCTCGGAAGGCGCCGACGCGAAGGACCTCGTTGCCGCCGTCGACCGGGCGGCCCGCCTCTGGCCGGACCGGACAGCCTGGACGTTCGACCCGGGCGAGTCTCTGACCTTCGCGGACGTGGGCCGCCGATCTGCGGTGCTCGCTGCCGCGCTGGCCGCCCGAGGGGTGGCAGCCGGCGACCGGGTCGCCGTGATGATGACCAACCGGGCGGAGTTCCCGTTGACGTGGGTGGCGCTGGCTCGGCTCGGCGCGGCGATGGTGCCGGTGAACCCGCAGTACCGGGGGGAGGACGCCGGCCACATCCTCGAGCACTCCCGCGCTGCGGCCGTGGTCACCTCCGGCGACCTCGCCGGACACGCGCGCGAGGCGCTGGTCCGCGCCCATCGGGACGTGCCCGTGCTTCAGATCGAGCAGTTGCCGGGTGCCGGGCTACCGCTCGGCGAGCTCCCCGAGCCGCCCGGGCACCGGGTCGCCGCGGAGGACACCGTCAACATCCAGTACACCTCCGGCACGACCGGACGGCCGAAGGGGTGCGTCCTCTCCCACCGCTATTGGATGGAGCTCGGCGGCGGCCTCGTGGACGAGTTCCCGTACCTGGGTGCCGACGACACCATGCTCACCGCGCAGGCGTTCTCGTACATCGACCCGCAGTGGAACGTGGTCGCCGCGATGCTGGCGGGGGCGCACCTGGTCGTTCTGGACGCCTTCCACCCGTCCACCTTCTGGTCCAAGGTCCGCGAGCACGAGGTGACGTACTTCTACTGCCTGGCCGCGATGCCCACCCTGCTGCTGAAGATGCCGCCCGACCCGCTCGACCGTTCGCACCGGGTCCGGGTGGTCCAGTGCTCGGCCATCCCGCCCGCGCGCCACCAGGAACTGGAACAGCGGTGGGGTGTGAAGTGGTACGAGGCGTTCGGGATGACCGAGACCGGTGCCGACCTGCGCGTGACCGACGCCGATCACGACCAGCTCGTGGGCAGCGGCTGCGTGGGGGCGGCGACGCGCGCCAAAGAGGCCAGGATCGTGGACGCCGAGGATCTGCCGGTACCCCGGGGTGAGGTCGGCGAACTGGTGCTGCGCGGACCGGGCCTGATGGACCGGTACGAGGCCGACCCGGAGGCGACGGCGGCGGCCTTCCGCGGCGGCTGGTTCCACACCGGCGACCTCGGGCGGATGGACGACGCGGGCCGCGTGTACCTGGTGGGGCGGTTGAAGGACATGATCCGGCGCGCCGGGGAGAACGTGTCCGCCCGGGAGGTCGAGGACGTCCTGCTCACCCACGCGCGCCGTCCGGCTCGCCGCCGTGGTGGCGGTTCCCGACGAACTGCGCGGCGAGGAGGTGAAGGCGTTCGTGTCCCCGGCGGGGGCCGACCGCTCCGAGCAGGTGCTCGTGGCCGAACTCGCCGAGCACTGCGGGCAGCGGCTGGCCCGCTTCAAGGTGCCCCGCTACTGGGAGGTGTGCGACGACCTGCCGGTCACGGCGTCGCACCGGGTTGCCAAGGCCCGTCTGGTCTCGGTGCCCGGCCGGACGTGGGACCGGGTGGAAGGGGTGTGGCGATGACTGTGGTGGGACCGGCCTGCTTCCGGTACGACAGCGCGGTCTACTTCGACGAGATGGACCCGCTGGGCGTCATGCACAACTCCCGCTTCGCAGTGCACGTCGAACGGGCCCAGTCGGCCCTCTTCGAGCAACTCGGCTACGGCTGGACCGACCTGTCCCAGCGGCACGAGGACATCGGCTACGTGGTCCGCGACATCACCCTGCAGTTCACCGCGCCCGTGTCCTCCCCGGGCGTCATGCGGGTGGAGGTGGTCGCCGTCCGGCTGGGACGGACCAGCGCCACGTGGGGGTACCGCTGTGCCGTGCCCGGCCCCGGGGGCACCGACGTCCCGGTGGCCCACGGGACGCGGGTGGTCGTCAAGGTGGACGGGTCCGGACTGCCGGCCCCGTGGACCGATTCGTTCCGGGCCCTGTTCGGCTGGCTCGCCGCGGGGGCGCAGGGGCCGCGGCCGTGAATCCCCCCGTCGCCGACCTCCTGCTCACCGATGCGGTCATCCTGACGATGGCGCCCGAGGGATCGGGCGTCGCACCGCGGGCCGGCGTCGTGGCACTGCTCGGCGACCGGATCCTGCACGTCGGCCCGGACGATGCGGGGCTGACCGCGAAGCGCACGGTGTCCCTGCGCGGCCGGTGCGTCGTGCCGGGGTTCCACGACGCCCACCAGCACATGGCCTGGTTCGGTGCGAGCCTCGATGAGATCGATCTGTCCACCCCGCCGGTCCGCAGCCTCGACGACGTAGCGGCCGCGGTCGCAGCCGCTGGCGCGATCACGCCGGCGGACCGGTGGATCGTCGGGAACGGCTACGACGAGAACAAGATCGGCGGGCATCCCGATCGCGACCTGCTCGAGCGGGTCGCGCCCGGTCGCCGGGTCGTGCTCACCCACACGTCGGGGCACATGAGCGTCGTGAGCACAGCGGTTCTGGAGGAGTTGGGCATCTCCGAACACGGCCGCGACGTGCCCGGCGGGACGATCGTGGTGGACGGCTCCGGACGCCCCACGGGGCTTCTGCAGGAGCAGGCCCAGAACCTGCTCGCGCCGCTGCGCCGCCCCGTGCTGGTGGACGACGTCGCGCACGCCGTGGCGCGGGCCAGCGACGTCTACGTCCGGCAGGGCATCACGAGCGTGGTGGAGGCCGGCGTGGGCGGGGGCTGGATCGGCCGCACCCCGGTCGAGGCGCTGGCGTACCAGCGAGCCCGCGATGCCGGGCGCCTCGCCGTCCGCGTCGAGCTGATGGTGGCGTCCGCGGTGCTGCACGCGCTCGGTGGGAATGACGCGGACGACCTGGGCGACGGCATCGACCTGGGTCTTCGCACCGGGTTCGGCGACGACCGGTTGCGCCTCGGGCCGGTGAAGGTGTTCTCCGACGGGTCGCTGATCGGGCACACCGCCGCCCTGTGCAGCGACTTCAGCGACACACCCGGCGTCCGCGGCTACCTACAGGACGACGCCGACGCACTGGTCGACACGATCGTGTCCGCCCACCGATCCGGCTGGCGGGTCGCCACCCACGCCATCGGCGACGCCGCGATAGATCTCGTGCTGGACGCCTACGAACGCTGTGCGCGCGACCACCCGCGCACCGGCTGGGGCGGCCGTCCGGGGAACCCCCAGCCCCGGCACCGGATCGAGCACTTCGGCGTCGCCCGACCCGACCAGGTGGTCAGGACGGCCCGCCTCGGTGTCGTGCCGGTGCCCCAGGGCCGCTTCGTCGGCGAGATCGGCGACGGCATGCGACGGGCGCTGGGGCCGCAGCGTTCCGACTGGGCCTACCGCCACGCATCGCTGCTGGCCGCCGGAATCGTCGTGCCGGGCAGTAGCGACCGCCCGGTCGTCGATGGCCGGCCCCTGCTGGGCATCCACGACATGGTGAACCGGCGGACCGCGTCCGGGGAGCTGCTCGGTCCCGACGAAGTGGTGACCGCCCACGACGCGCTGCGGGCCTATACCTACGGGTCGGCCTACGCCTCCTACGAGGAGGACCGGAAGGGGTGGATCGGTCCGGGGACGCTCGGCGACCTCGCCGTGCTGTCCGACGACCCCACGCGGGTGGACCCGGCTGCGTTGGCAGACATCGAGGTGCTCGCGACGGTGGTCGGCGGCGAGGTCGTGTGGGACGCCGGCCTGGGGATCGGAGGTCCGGCATGACGCAGCGCGGGCTGGTGGCGTTCGCCGGGCTCGACGCCGCCCACCAGGTGGCCGTGCGCCACGTCTACGAGTCGTCGTTCCCGCTCGCGCTGCGCGCGCCCTGGGAGGAGATCACGGCCGCCCGCCCCGACGAGCAGCTGCTCGTCCTGCTGGACGATGAGAGCCGCGAGGCGCCACCTGTGGGACTCGTGCTGGTCCGCCACCTCGGTGGCACGTCGATGTCCTTCCTCCGCTACTTCGTGGTCGATGCCGAGCGTCGCGGGCGCGGACACGGTTCGGTGCTGTGGTCGACTCTGGTCGACCACCTGCGCGACGCCGAACGCTCGATGCTGCTGCTCGACGTGGAGGATCCCGACGGCCGTCCGGAGGATTCTGCGGAGCGTCGGGACGACCTGCGCCGCATCGACTTCTACCGGCGGCACGGCGTCCATCTGCTCGCGGTCCGCGAGTACGCCCCGCCCGATCACGGGCAGGACGGCGAGGAGCCGCGCCTGCTGTTGATGGGCGCCTCCCTGCTCACACCGGCCGGCGACGGCCTCCCGCTCGGGACCGCACCCGTAGGACCCGCCCTCCGCCAGGCTGTCACGGCCGTGTACCGGGACCGCTACGGGCTCGACCCCGACCATCCGGTGGTGCGGGCCACCCTGCGGGCGTCGGGCCTGTAGCCGGGGGCCGGGATACGCCCTTGCGCGGCCACCGGAGCACGATCACGACAGTGCGTCCTGCCCAGTGGTGACCGTGGCACGCAGGCGGCGGACCGGATCCCGGTGGTGCGCGGTCTTGTCCGCGACTGTTGCACGGTTGCTGCCCGCGGTCCGCGACTGTTGCACGGTTGTCGGTTTCGCACCCCGGAAACCAGCAACCGCGCAACACTCGCGCCGGACGACCAGCAACCGCGCAACACGTCGCGCCGAAGCCGTAGCCACGGCGACAGGCACTCCCACCGACTCCCCGCGCACAACCGCGAAACCGCCATCGGCGCGACGCTCGGCGTAGCGACAGCCTCGGGCAAGAGGCACCCGGCGTGCCCTACAACGGGGTGACGTAGGCCCCCGAGATGCCGCCGTCGACCAGGAAGTTCGAGGCGGTGATGAACGACGCGTCGTCGGACGCGAGGAAGGCGACCGCCGCCGCGATCTCGCCGGCCTCGGCGAACCGGCCGAGCGGGATGTGCACCAAGCGTCGCGCCGCCCGCTCGGGGTCCTTCGCGAACAACTCGATCAGCAGCGGCGTGTTCACCGGCCCGGGTGACAGGGCGTTGACCCGGATCCCCTCCCTGGCGAACTGCACCCCGAGCTCGCGGGACATGGCCAGCACGCCACCCTTGGATGCGGTGTATGAGATCTGCGACGTGGCCGCGCCCATGGTGGCCACGAACGACGCGGTGTTGATGATCGAGCCCTTGCCTGCCCGCTGCATGTAGGGGATAGCTTCCTTGCAGCACAGGTACACGCTGGTCAGGTTCACCTCCTGCACCCGCCGCCAGGCGTCGAGGTCGGTCTCCAGGATCGAGTCGTCGTCAGGTGGCGAGATCCCGGCGTTGTTGAACGCGATGTCCACCGAGCCGTAGGCGTCGAACGCCTCCCGGAAGACCCGCGCCACGTCATCGGGGCTCGTGACGTCGCCGACCACGGCCAGGCCGTTCACATCGGCCGCCACCGCTCCCGCCGCCTCGGCGTCGGTGTCGAAGCACACCACCCGGGCGCCCTCCTGCGCGAAGCGTTCGGCGGTGGCCCGGCCGATGCCGCTGCCCGCACCCGTGATCACGGCCACCCTGTCGGCCAGTCGCAGCATGGGTCTACTCCTCGGTGTCGATGAACACGTTCTTGGTCTCGGTGAAGGCGTCGAGTGCGTCCGGGCCGAGTTCGCGGCCGAGTCCCGACCGCTTGTACCCGCCGAACGGGGTCCAGTAGCGCACCGACGAGTGCGAGTTGACCGACAGGTTGCCGGACTCGTAGCCGCGGGCGACGCGGAAGGCGCGGCCGAGGTCGCGGGTCCAGATGGAACCGGACAGATCCGTAGTCGGTGGCGTTCGCCAGCCGGATCGCATCAGCATCGTCCTCGAACGCAGTCACGGTCACCACCGGGCCGAAGATCTCCTGCGTGAAGGCTGGCGTCCCGGGCTCCACCGGGGCCAGCACGGTCGGCGGGAACCAGAAACCGGGGCCCTGCACAGTGCTGCCGGTGAAGGCCACCGGCGCGGTTTCGGGGACATAGGCGGCCACCGACCGCCGGTGCGCCGCCGAGATCAGCGGACCCATCTCAGCGGTATCCAAACCCGGGTCCTCGACCCGTACTCCCTTGACCGCGGGTTCGAGCAGTTCCATGAACCTGTCGAAGACCGACCGCTGCACAAGGATCCTCGAGCGCGCGCAGCAGTCCTGGCCGGCGTTGTCGAAGACCCCGTAGGGCGCCGTAGCCGCCGCCTTCTCGAGGTCGGCGTCGGCGAACACGATGTTCGCGCTCTTGCCGCCGAGTTCCAGAGTCACGCGCTTCACCTGGGGGGCGCACTTGGCCATGATCGCGGTGCCCACCTCGGTGGAGCCGGTGAACACGATCTTGCGCACGTCCGGATGGGTCACCAGGCGATCGCCCACCACCGAGCCCTGCCCGGGCACCACGGTGAACACCCCCTCGGGGATGCCGGCAGCGAGCGCCAGCTCGCCGAGTCGCAGAGCGGTCAGCGGCGTGAGTTCGGCAGGTTTGAGCACCACGGTGTTCCCGGCGGCCAGGGCCGGTGCGAACCCCCAGCCGGCGATGGGCATGGGGAAGTTCCAGGGCACGATCACCCCGACGACGCCCAGCGGTTCCTTGAACGTGATGTCCACACCGCCGGCCACCGGTATCTGCCGGCCGTGCAGCCGCTCCGGGGCGCCCGCGTAGAAGTGCAGGACGTCGCGGACGTTCCCGGCCTCCCAACGGGCGTTGCCGATGGTGTGACCGGCGTTGCGGACCTCCAGCTGCGCGAGTTCCTCGAGATGGTCGTCCACGACCTCGGCGAACCTGCGCAACAAGCGCGCGCGGTCGCCGGGGGAGACGTCGCGCCAGGCGGGGAAGGCCGCTTGCGCGCGGGCGATGGCAGCGTCCACCCCCTCCAGCGGAGTGCGGGGCACCCGTGCCAGGACCTCCTCGGTGGCAGGGTTCAGGACGGCGAACGAGTCCATCTACAGCCTTTCGAATCCGCGGAAACGCTCCCAGTCCGTCACGGCCTCGCCGAACGCCTGCAACTCGATGCGCGCCATGTTGGAGTAGTGCTCCTGTACGTCGGTCGCCGAAGGTGGTGGCCACGAAGTCCGAGGAGTCCCACAGTCGCAGAGCGGCATCCAAGGTGTCCGGCAGGCGGTCGGTCTGCACCTGGTAGGCGTTGCCGTTCAACGCCGGCTCCAGCGGCAACTCCCGTTCGATCCCGTCGAGGCCGGCGGCGATCATGGCGGCCACCGACAGGTACGGGTTCACGTCGCCACCCGGGGCCCGGTTCTCCAGCCGCAGGGATTCGCCGTGACCGACCAGTCGCAGGGCGCAGGTGCGGTTGTCCCGGCCCCACTTGATCGCAGTCGGTGCGAACGAGCCGGGGACGAAGCGCTTGAAGGAGTTGATGTTGGGCGCGAACAGCAACGACAGGTCACGCATGTGGGCGATCTGCCCGGCGATGAACGACCTGCCCACCGCGGAAAGCCCGTCCGGGTCGGCCTCGTCGGCCAGGACCAGCGCCCCGTCGTCGCCGCGCAGGGACAGGTGGATATGGCAGGAGTTGCCTTCGCGCTGGTCGTACTTGGCCATGAAGGTGATCGCCATACCCTCTTGGGAGGCGATCTCCTTGGCGCCGGTCTTGTAGACCACGTGGTCGTCGCAGGCGGTCAGCGCATCGGCGTACTTGAAGACGATCTCGTGCTGTCCGTGGTTGCACTCGCCCTTGACGCTCTCGACGTACATGCCCGCACCGGCCATGGCCAGCCGGATGCGGCGCAGCAGCGGCTCGATGCGGGAGGTCCCGAGGATCGAGTAGTCGACGTTGTACTGGTTGGCCGGGGTCAGGTCCCGGTAGCCCTGCGACCACGCCTGCTCGTAGGAGTCGACGAACGTGATGAACTCGAGCTCGGTGCCGGCGAAGGCCCGCAGCCCGGCATCGGCCAGTCGCGCCAATTGCGCCTTGAGCACCTGGCGGGGGCTGGCGGGCACGTCGGTTCCGTCCTCCCACAGGACGTCGGCCTGCACCATCGCGGTGCCGGGGTGCCATGGGATGTACCGCAACGAGTCGAAGTCGGGCTGCATGACGAAGTCGCCGTAGCCGCTGTGCCATGAGGCCATGCGATAGCCGTCGACGGTGTTCATGTCCACGTCGACGGCCAGCAGGTAGCTGCAGCCCTCGGTGCCGTGCTCGGCCACCTGGTCGAGGAAGTACTGGCCGTGCAGCCGCTTGCCCTGCAGCCGTCCTTGCATGTCGGTCATGGCCACGATCACCGTGTCGATGCGGCCGGCATCGATCTCGGCGCGCAGCGTGCGCAGGTCGAGGGTCACCGGTCAGCCCTCGACGATGTCGCCCTCGGCGCGCTCGACCCCGATGCCCTGCGCGGTCAGGTACTCCTTGGCCTTGCGGATGTCTGTCGGGGTCGCCGTCGAGTTCGATGACCATCCACCCGAGGTGGTTCTCGATCGCTGCCCGGCGGATGTTCGGGACCACGTCGAAGTCCGTGACGATGCGGTAGATCACCGGCTCCGTGGCACGGGTCTCCGGGAAGGTCAACAAGAGGTGTTCGGCCATGGCCGCAGCCTACGCGGTGGGGATCGTCACGGCACGCACGGCAGGTGGCCGAGGGTTCAGGCCGATGGGCCGCTGGGACCGTCCGCCGCGGCCGTCGCTGCTCGCTTCACTGGCGCTTCGGCTGTGGGCGGGGAGGTTGATCGTGGCGTTGTGCGGCGGGTGTGTCGGTGCGGGGTGTGTGGGACAGGGGTCCTGCCAGTGCCGGTGGCGGTGCGGGCTGCTGCGACCCCGGCCGACTCGGGGACAACACCTCGGTGGGTGCCCGCGGGTCGGCCCGGACGGGTTCGTTGACGCTCGTGCAGTTCGATGGCGTTGGTGCAGTTGGCTGAGGTTCAGCGGCTCCCGAACGTCAACCAACTGCACGAACACTGACCAACACCGGCAGCCCACGCCCCGCGGGTCGTCGACGGTCGCATCCGGGGGTCCCGCCGCCCGCAACGACTGTTGCGCGGTTGCTGGTGTCGTCCCACGACTGTCGCGCGGTTGCTGGTTTTCGGGGTGCAGAACCGACAACCGTGCAACAGTCGTGGTCCGCGGACCGCAACCGCGCAACACTCGCGGTGATCGGCCGCCGAGCTCGCCCTGCGCCACCTGACTCCCCGCCGCAAACCGAAGCACCGCATTGCCCACCCGGCGTTCGGTACGCTCGGGCTCGCGAGGCCACACCGGGGGTGTGTGGAGCAGGTAGGAGAGTGCGATGTCGGAGCTGCTGCTGGCGGCTACGTCCACCAGCCTGGAGACCTCGGTGATCGAGCTGGTGGTCTCCCTGATCTCACTGATCCTCCTGATGGTCTTGCTCGTCATGGACCTCAGGTACATCCGCACCAGCAGGAAGATCGCCAAGGGGATGGACCTGCCGAAGGGCCAGTGGCTGCGGCTGGTGAAGACGCTCGCGTTCGACCCCTTGATCGAGGTGCTCGCGGTCGGCGTGCTGCTCGGCGTTGACCTGGTCCAGAACTGGGAGCACATGGTGGTGGGCGTCGTGGGTGCGATCGTGGGTCTTTGGGTGGGTCACTACCGCTTCCGGATCCAATATGTGCGGGCGGTCCCCGAGCAGAAGGCCATCGTCTTCGTGCGCAGCAGGGCGGAGTACGTGGCACTGACCATTCTCATGCTCGTGAGCTTCGCCTCGGAGCAGCACCAGATCCCAGTCGTCGGGGCGCTGACCCTGCTCATAACCCTCGGGCTGGCCGTCGTGGTGTTCGAATCCATCGGGCGGGCGTGGTTCTCCTACCGCCAGTACGTGAAGGAGACGACGGGGGCATCGAAACCCGTCAGTGCCGGCTAGCGCCGGGCGTCCGGTGAAGGGTGCCGCGAAAGCGACGCCAACCCCTGCCACTGCGGTGATCGGCGCAAGGGCCCCCTTAGCCTTTACCCATGGCTTATCGGATCGCGACCATACCCGGCGACGGCATCGGCACCGAAGTGGTGGAACAGGCACTGCGGGTGCTGGCGGGGACCGGTGTGGACGTGCAGACCCAGGAGTTCAACCTCGGTGCGGCCCGCTACCACGCCACCGGCGAGGTGCTGCCGGACGCCGAGCTCGAGGACATCCGCGGCTACGACGCGATCCTGCTGGGTGCCGTCGGCGACCCGAGCGTCCCGCCGGGCGTGCTGGAGCGGGGGTTGTTGCTCAAGTTGCGGTTCGGGCTGGACCACCACGTCAACCTGCGGCCGGTCAAGCTGTACCCCGGCGTCGCCACGCCGCTGGCGGGCAAGGGGCCCGAGCACATCGACATGCTGGTCTGCCGGGAGGGCACCGAGGGGCCCTATGTCGGGGCCGGCGGTGCCATGCGGGTGGGCACACCCCAGGAGATTGCGGTCGAGGAGAGCCTGAACACCCGGTTCGGGGTCGAGCGGATCGTGCGCGACGCGTTCCAGCGCGCCGGTCGTCGTCGCGGCAAGGTGACGCTGGTGCACAAGACGAACGTGCTGACCAACGCCGGGTCGCTGTGGCAGCGGACCTTCGACGAGGTGGCCGCGGAGCACCCGGACATCGAGACCGACTACTGCCACGTCGACGCGGCCAGCATGTTCTTCCTGACCCAGCCCGAGCGGTTCGACGTGGTTGTGACCGACAACCTGTTCGGGGACATCCTCACCGACATCGGTGCGGCCATCGCCGGTGGTATCGGGCTCAGTGCGAGCGGAAACCTCGATGTGACGCGCGCGAATCCGAGTATGTTCGAGCCTGTACACGGTTCGGCGCCCGACATCGCCGGGCAGGGTAAGGCCGACCCGACGGCCACCGTGCTCAGTGTGGCGATGATGCTGGACCACCTCGGTGAACAGGAGGCTGCGATGGCGGTGGAGAAGGCGGTGACCGAAGACCTGGCGACCCGCGGCGATGCTGTGCGCAGCACCGCCCAGATCGGTGACGACCTGATCGCGAGGCTCGGATGACCGAGTTCGCCCACCAGCTGTCGCCCAGCGCCCGCAGTGCCGCCGAGCGTGAGGCGATCCTGGCCGATCCCGGATTCGGCCGGTACTTCACCGACCACATGGTCAGCATCCGCTTCGATGCCGGCCAGGGTTGGTACGAGCCCAGCGTGCTGCCGTACGGCCCGATCACGCTGGATCCGGCGACCAACTTCATCCACTACGGACAGTCGATCTTCGAGGGGATGAAGGCCTACCGCCACTCGGACGGCCATATCCGGACCTTCCGGCCGTTGAAGAACGCCCACCGCTTCCGGGCATCCGCACGGCGGCTGGCGATGCCGGAGATCCCGCCCGAATTGTTCATCGCGTCCTTGGTCGAACTTGCGAAGGTGGACGGTGACTGGGTGCCGTCGGACCCGGAGAAATCGCTGTATCTGCGGCCCTTCATGTTCTCCACGGAGGTGGGCCTCGGGGTGAAGCCGGCCGATGCCTACCAGTACTTGCTGATCGCCTCGCCGGCCGGCGCCTACTTCCCGCGCGGGGTCGCCCCGGTGTCGGTGTGGCTGACGCCGGACTACGTGCGGGCCGCAGTGGGCGGGACTGGCGAGGCCAAGTGCGCCGGCAACTACGCCGCGTCCCTGATCGCACAGGCCGAGGCGTCGCTGCACGGCTGCGACCAGGTCGTGTGGCTCGACGCGAAGGAGCACGCGTGGGTCGAGGAGATGGGCGGGATGAACCTGTTCTTCGTCTTCGGGACCGGCGATGCCGCACGGTTGGTGACGCCGCCCCTGACCGGTTCGCTGTTGCCGGGGGTCACCCGCGACTCGATCCTGATCATGGCCCAGCAGGATCTGGGGATCCAGGTGTCGGAGGATCCCATCAGCGTGGAGCAGTGGAAGCGCGGTTGTGAGTCCGGCGAGATCTCCGAGGTCTTCGCATGCGGCACGGCTGCGGTGATCACCCCGGTCGGTGAGGTGAAGAGCCGGGTGGGGGCATGGACCGTCTCCGACGGTGGCGCCGGACCGATCACCATGCGGCTGCGCAATGCACTGCTCGGGGTGCAGTCGGGACAGAGCCCGGACACCCACGCCTGGATGTTCGAGCTGGCGTAGATCGGCGGCGGGCCTCCGCCGGACGGAACGGCCATCGACTTCTCCGCGTCGGGCCCCGTTCAGTTCGGCGAAGTGCAGCGCGCGAGTCACGCCGCGCAGGTGCGACTCGGGCGCCTCGATCCCCGTCGCGTGTCGCGCGGTTCCGGTACCGCCGATCTGTCGGCTGCCTGCCAGGTGTCGTGTGTCTGCAGTGGTGTTCACGGGCCGGCACCGGGGGTTTGTGACGATGTTGCGGGGTCCGCAGGGCGGTTTGTCACGACGTTGCGGGCTGCGCGGCGGTTCGACCGCGCACCTTCGTGACAAACCAGCCGGACAGGCGCGCAACGTCGTCACAAAGACCGCCCGCAGCGGCGGGAGCTCGCCAAGGCAACGCCACCAGCAGGGCACAAGTCCGCCAGGCGTCGCCTCCGCGGATGCGGTATGCCACACTGATGCCGTGCGTTCCGCGCTGATTATCGAAAGGCGCATCGGCTGAACCGTTGGTCGATGCGCTAACCCTCGTGCCCTCGGGCCCGGGGGTTTTTCATTGGAGGGATTGATATGGACGAGCAGTTCCAGTTGTTCGACACCACGCTGCGCGACGGTGCCCAGCGCGAGGGCATCTCGTTCTCGGTGGAGGACAAGCTCGCCATTTCCCGGCTCCTGGACGAGTACGGAGTGGGATTCATCGAGGGCGGATGGCCCGGCGCCATGCCCAAGGACACCGAGTTCTTCGCCCGGGCGGCGGCCGAACTCAAGTTGCGCAACGCAACGCTGGTGGCCTTCGGCGCCACCCGCAAGGCCGGGGTCGCGGTGGCCGATGACCCGCAGGTCGCAGCACTGCTGGCCAGTGGGGCGCCAGTGATCACCCTGGTGGCCAAGTCCGACATCCGGCACGTGCGCGAGGCGCTGCGCACCACGCCGGAGGAGAACCTGGCCATGGTCGCGGACACTGTCAAGCACCTGCTGGCCGAGGGCCGCCGGGTCTTCGTGGACTGCGAGCACTTCTTCGACGGCTACTCCCACGACGCCGACTACGCCGTGTCGGTCGTGCGGACCGCGCTGGATGCCGGAGCTGAGGCTGCGGTCATGTGCGACACCAACGGTGGGATGCTCCCCTCCGGGGTCTCCCGGATCGTGGCAGACGTACGTTCCAAGGTGGCGGGCCGACTGGGCATCCACTGCCAGGACGACACCGGTTGTGCCGTGGCCAACACGGTCGCGGCGGTGGAGGCGGGTGCGACCCACGCCCAGTGCACCGCCAACGGCTACGGCGAGCGCACCGGCAATGCGGACCTGTTCGTGGTGGTGGCCAACCTCGAGCTCAAGCTCGGGCTGCAGGTGCTCCCGCCGGGTCATCTGAAGGAGTCCGTGCGGATCTCGCATGCGATCGCGGAGATCGCCAACATCGCCCCCGACACCCACCAGCCCTACGTCGGTGTGAGTTCGTTCGCGCACAAGGCTGGGCTGCACGCCAGCGCGCTGAAGGTCAACTACGACCTGTACAACCATGAGGATGCGACGGTCGTCGGCAACGACATGCGGGTGCTGGTCACGGAGATGGCCGGGCGCGCCTCGGTCGAACTCAAAGGCCGCGAGTTGGGGTACGACCTCTCGCAGGATCCCGCGCTGCTGGGACGGGTGGTCGATCGCGTGAAGGAACTCGAGGCCCAGGGGTGGACCTTCGAGGCCGCCGACGCGTCCTTCGAGTTGTTGATCGTGGACGAGCGTGAGCACGGCCGCACTCGTCCGTTCACCGTCGAATCCTGGCGCACCATCGTCGAGCAGCGAATCGATGGTGAGGTGGTCAGCGAGGCGACCGTCAAGCTCGTCGCCGGGGACCAGCGGATGGTCGCCGTCGGGGAGGGCAACGGTCCGGTCAACGCGCTGGACAACGCGCTGCGGTCGGCGCTGACGGAGTTGTATCCGGAGCTCGCCCAGCTGCAGCTGGTGGACTACAAGGTCCGCATCCTGGAGGGCGTGCGGGGCACCGGCGCGGTCACCCGCACGCTCGTGGGTTCCACCGATGGCTCGCGGCGCTGGGACACGGTCGGGGTGCACGAGAACGTGATCGCCGCGTCCTGGATGGCGCTGGAGGATGCGGTGGCCTACGGGTTGCTGGGTGTGGAGCGCGACTGACCGGCAGCCTGCCTGCTGGGTGCCGATCGATCGCGGTTCGCAGCTGCTCTTGGTGAGGATGTGGCATCTCACGTGTCACTTCGTCACCAGAAGCCAGGCCGGGTCGGCGTCCGAGCGTCGCCTGACGGACACGGCCCCTAGGCTGGGCGGTGTGAGGATCGCGCGCTATCGCTTCGAACAGGACGTGAGTTACGGGATCGTCGACGGGGAGGTGGTGCGCGAGATCGCGGGCACCCCGTTCCCGGGCGTGTCAGCCATCGAGGTCACGGGAACCGAGCTCCACATCGACGACGTGGACCTGCTGGCGCCCGTGCTTCCGACGAAGATCATCGCCGTGGCCAGGAACTACACCGACCATGCCCGCGAGATGGGCGGCGAGGTGTCGGCGGAGCCGGTCATCTTCCTCAAGCCGTCCACGGCCGTGATCGGCCCGGAGGCGGTCATCCGGCTGCCGGCCCAGTCGCGGCAGGTGGAGCACGAGGCGGAACTGGCCATCGTGATCAGCCGGTTGTGCAAGGACGTGCCAGAGCACCGGGTGCCGGAGGTGATCCTCGGCTATACGTGCGCGAACGACATCACCGCCCGTGATCTGCAGGCCAAGGACGGGCAGTGGGGGCGTGCCAAGGGTTTCGACACCTTCTGCCCGCTGGGCCCCTGGATCGCCACCGACGTCGACCCCGACGACCTGGCCATCGAGTGCGAGGTGAACGAGCAGATCCGGCAGGACGGCACCACGGCCGACATGGTGCGCGGGGTGCCGGAACTCGTGGCATGGATCAGCACTGTGATGACCCTGGTCCCGGGCGACGTCATCCTCACCGGGACGCCCGCGGGTGTGGGACCGCTGCACAACGGCGACACCGTCACGGTCACCATTGAGGGGATCGGGACCCTCGACAACATCGTCAGCGACACAGGAGTCTTCGCATGAGTGAGGTACGCGTCCGGTTCTGCCCGTCTCCGACCGGCAACCCGCATGTGGGCATGGTGCGCACGGCGCTGTTCAACTGGGCACACGCCCGGCACACCGGTGGCACGTTCGTGTTCCGCATCGAGGACACCGACTCCGCGCGCGACTCCGAGGAGAGTTACGAAGCGCTCGTCGCCACGCTGCGCTGGTTGCACCTCGACTGGGATGAGGGCCCCGGGGTGGGGGGTCCGTTCGGGCCGTACCGGCAGTCGCAACGGCTGGAGTCGTACGCAGTCGTGGCCCAGCAGCTGCTCGACGAGGGCAAGGCCTACCGCTGCTACTGCACGCCCGAAGAGCTCGAGCAGCGCCGCGAGGTGGCCCGGGCCCAGAAACGTCCGCCCGGCTACGAAGGCACCTGCCGCAACCTGTCGGGCGAACAGGTTGCGCAGTACGAGGCGCAGGGCCGCAAGCCGGTGATCCGTGTCCGGATGCCCGACCACGACTGGGAGTGGGACGACCTCGTGCGGGGACCCATCCATGTCCGCGACGAGCATGTGCCGGACTTCGTGATCGTCCGCGCGAACGGCGAGCCGCTGTACACGCTGGTCAACCCCGTCGACGACATCGCGATGCGGATCACCCATGTGCTGCGCGGTGAGGATCTGCTGTCGAGCACCCCGCGCCAGTTGGCCATGTACGAACTGCTGGGTGCGCCGATGCCGCGGTTCGGCCACCTGCCCTACGTGATGGGGGAGGGCAACAAGAAACTGAGCAAGCGCGACCCGCAGTCGAACTTCAACACCTACGTCGAGCAGGGTTACCTGCCCGAGGCGATGGCCAACTACCTGGCCCTGCTGGGGTGGTCGATCGGCGACGACCGTGAGTTCTTCTCGCTGCCGGAGATGGCCGAGCACTTCGACATCACCCGGGTCAACCCCAACCCGGCCCGGTTCGACGTGAAGAAGTGCACAGCGATCAATGGTGACTGGATCCGGAGTCTGACCAGCGAGGATCTCGCAGGACGCATGATCGGGTTCCTGCAGCGGGAAGCGGTCCTCGGACCGGAGGTGACCGAGGAGCAGATGGCTCTGCTCACCCGGGCCACGCCCCTGGTGCAGGAGCGACTCGAAACCCTCGGCCAGACCCCCGGGATGCTGGGGTTCCTGTTCGCCGGCGAGACGTTCTCGGTGAATCCCGAGGACGCCGAGAAGGTGCTCACGGACGAGGGCCGGCAGGTCGTGCGCGTGGCCGCCGAGGCGGTCACGGACCTGCCTGAGTTCACGTCCGACGCGATCCAGCAGGCACTGCGCGCGGCGCTCGTCGAGGGAATGGGGATCAAGCCCAAGCTGGCGTTCGGTCCGGTGCGGGTGGCCATCACCGGGCGCCGGGTCTCGCCGCCGCTGTTCGAATCCATGGAGCTGCTCGGCCGCGAGGAGTCGTTGCGACGGTTGCGCGCCGCCGCGTGACCGTCAGCTGAGGTAGGCCAATGCCTCTTGCTCGGGTTGCGGCGCGCCCAGCAGGAAACCTTGGCCCATCGCGCAGCCGATCTGGGTGAGGAACTGCAACTGTTCCTCGGTCTCGATGCCCTCGGCGATCACGTCCACGCCGAGTGCCCGTCCGAGATCGCACACCATCCGCGCCACCGCCTCAGCTCGCGAGTCCTCCGAGGCGGAGACGAGGAACGACCGATCCACCTTGATCAGATCCAGCGGCAGGGTCCGCAGGACGGAAAGTGACGAGTGGCCGACGCCGAAGTCGTCGAGTGCGATCCGCAGGCCGCGCGCCTTGAGGTCGGACAACCGCTGGTTGATGCGGTAGTCGGCAATGGCGGCGGTCTCGGTGATCTCCACGAAGATGCGGGTGGGATCCGCGCCCGTCTCCGCGATCGCGTGGTCGAGCCACTCGATGATCCCGTCGGCCGCGATCTGCCCCGGGGCCATGTTGAGGAACAACTTCACATCTGGTGGCAGCTGCGCCTGGAACTGCAGGGCCCGCTTGATCAGGAGCCGGCCCAGTTCGTCGAGCAGGCCGGCCGCCTCCGCCGTGGCGATGAACTCCTCGGGGGCGACCGGTCCGCTGGGAGTCGTCCAGCGCGCCAGCGCCTCGAACCCCACCACGTTCTGCTCGCCCAGGGTGTAGATCGGCTGGTAGGCGACCCACAGCTCGTCGGAGTGCAACGCCCGCCGCAGCCTGCGCTCGAGTTCCAGCGCGTGTTGCATGCGTCGGATCATCGCCTCGGTGTAGAGCGTGACTGCCGAACCCACATGCTGCTTGGCCTCGTAGAGCGCGACATCGGCGTCTCGGAGCAGACCATCGGGATCGACGCCGTGGCCATCCGACATGGCGATGCCGATGCTCCCCTCGACGTATGCCGGATCGCCGTCGATGAGGAAGGGCTGCGCGATGCTGGCGGCCACGCGCCCGGCGATCTCGCGGGCGTCATCGTCTCGGAGAAGGTTCTCGCAGACGGCGACGAACTCGTCGCCACCGAGTCTGGCCACGGTGTCGACCTCGCGCATCACGCCGCTGATCCGGCGGGCGCATTCCACGAGCAGCATGTCGCCGGCGGCGTGGCCCAGCGTGTCGTTGACCCGTTTGAACCGATCCAGGTCGATGAACATCACGGCCAGATGGGTGTCGTAGCGGCGGGCGCGCTGCAGCGCGCGATTGATCTGATCGATGAGTGCCGGGCGGTTCAGCAGGCCGGTGAGGGAGTCGTGGTTCGCGCGCCACAGCAGTTCCGCCTGCGCCTGCTTGCGTTCGGTGATGTCCTCGATGGCCAGCACCCCGCCGCCGGTCTGCATGGCGCGGAACAGCAGCGAGGCGCTGAGCGCGCGTCCGCGCTTGGTCAGCAGCAGGGTGTCCGACGAGCGCCAATTGCTGCCCTCGGCGATGGCCTGGCGGAGTTCGGAGATGCTCGTGTCCAGGGCATCGGCGGGCATCAGCACGGCATCCAGGCTCGCACCCAGCATCGCGTCGTGATCGAGGCCGAGCACGGATTCGGCCACCGGGTTGAGGTCGAAGATGCGGCCGTCCCCCTCCAGCACGATCAACCCGGTGGCTGCGGTGTCGAACACGGCCTTCAGCCGGTCGCGCTGGACCGCCGCCTCGGACTGCGACGCCTCCTCGAGTCGTTCGTACAGCTGCTGCATCTCGGTGCTCGCGAGCAGGAAGGCCCGGTCGTGCAGGTAGCGCTGCTTGTCGGCATCCTCGTACGAACTGGAGACCCGGCTGAGCAACTCGGCGTAGCGCGGGTCTGCCAGATCCTCTCCGGAGAGCCCGGCGCGGCCCATCTGACGGCGCAGCGTGCGGTGGTAACTGCCGGGATCGGTCATGGCGCCGGATCGTTTTCCCGGATCGTCGTGATCGTCATGGTCTGGTTGTGCAGCGCGCAGTTGCCGTGCACGGGTGAGATCTCGCCGTAGCTGTAGAACCCCACGACCGGGGTCCGCTCCCCGAGGACTTCCACGACTGAGTCCAGTTCCTCATCCGTGCGGTCGCCCAGGACCAGACGCCGGCCCACGCAGGAGATCGCCACGGCCAGGCCGGCGCCGTCCTGGGCGCTGTCTTCGGCGGCTTCGGTGGCGCCTTCCATGAGACGCTCCGTGGTGGTCCACATCAGCCGGGCCGACCAGCCCTGCGGGACATCGCCGGCGAACGTCATCGACTGGTCGTCCTCGTCGACGGCCAGGATCGTTCGGACCACACTGGTCCCGTTCTCCGGGTCGGCCACGGTCAGCGGGAACAGAAGTGCGGCGCCCGGCAGTTCTCCGGCCCGGTCACCCAGGTACTGCTTGTAGAGGCCCAGGGCGGGCTGACCGTCCAACTCGAACAGCACGTTGCCGGCGCTGCGGGTGATCGTGCGCTTGGGCCCGAATCCGTCCCAGCCACCCTGCGACCCGTGGCTGAACTCGACGTCGCGACCGATGACCGCGAATGCCGCCACGCAGTCCTGATCGGTGCGCCCGTTGCAGTGCACCCAGGTCTGCTCGAAGCGTGGTCCGTCCGCCGCCAGCCCGCCCGAGACCGGCGTCCCCGCTGGCAGGGTCGAAGTCAATCCCGCGACCAGAGCGCTGCCGTTGATGTGCAGCCCGCCACCCAGCACCAGCACACCTGCGATGTGTCCGCCCGCCGCCTGTTCCAGCAGGCTCGAGGCAAGGGCCGCTCCCACCTCCGTGCCGTCCCGGCCGTCGGCGGCCATGAACGTGGCGACCACGGAGGCGTTGTCGAATGAGGCGACCGCGGCGACCAGTGGCGCGGGATCGACCCGGTTGCCGAGGATCTGGCCCGCGGTGGAGCAGCCGATGATCGCCGTGCCCGGCAGCGCCGTGCCCAGTTCCGCCATGGCCGCGCCGGAGTCGACGAGCGGGTCGGCGAATACCAAGGCGACGGAGGAATCGGGACGCGCCTCGACGCTGGCCGGGTCCTGTGACCAGCTCTCTTCCGGGCTCCACGTGATGGTTGTTGTGCGCACTGTGCTCTCCCCATGCAGCTGTCGATACCGGATTATCCCGGCGTGGCGGGGGTCGAGGCATCTCCACGGATACCGGTTGCGCGGTGTAGTCAAGATCACGGCGCGAAGGGCCGGACCGCCCTTTCACCGGCCGGCTGCCCACGGGTATGCTGTAACGGTTGCCTTGGTGCAACGCAATGACCCTTGGGGTATGGGGTAATTGGCAGCCCGACTGGTTCTGGTCCAGTTAGTCTAGGTTCGAGTCCTGGTACCCCAGCGAGATGCGCAAGCAGCTCACCCGGCCCCGTTGTGTAGTGGCCTAGCACGCCGCCCTCTCAAGGCGGTAGCGCGGGTTCGAATCCCGTCGGGGCTACAAGCGGAAACCCCTGGTAACCCAGGGGTTTCCGTGTTTCTTGAGGTCGCAAGCCACCCGGAACCGCGGTCTTGTCGCCGGGCGCGGCGCCCTCGCCGAGTCCGGCTGATGCACGTACTGCAGCTGAGCTTCTGGCGATCGTGTGACCGAGGCCGGATTCCCAGTCGCCCCATCTGGTCAGAGCGGTCCGGTGCGCCAGCGTCCGACGACCTCGCCGGATCCGAAGCGGCAGGTGCCGGCGACGAACCGGCACGCGGGGTTTCGCTGTGCGAGTTGCCGACATCTGCTGTGACAGATGCTCCTTGCGTGTAACATTGCCACCGGGGTCGATTGCGAGGGAGTGACCGGATGGCACCTGAGACGCAGTTCCAGCCCGCTTGGCGTGAGGATCCGGCCCGCGAGGGCTCCTACCGATCGGTCTTCTTGTTCGACCCGGCACGGTTCAAGCACCCCAGCGAGGGCTGGGTGCGGATGTTCGCCGACGAGTTCGGCATGACCGGTGCGGACTTCGCCACCGCGTTGCACCCGGGTGATGAGACGGTGACGGTGCAGCAGGCACCCGGCCTCGATCCGCAGCACCGGGAGGCGATCGCCGCCATTGTGGGAGCGGAGAACGTCGCCGACGACGACTTCAGCCGCGTGCGCTACGGCCACGGCAAGACCGTGGACGAGGATCTGGCTCTGCGCGCCGGCGTCGTGGCAGCGGTCCCGGACCTGGTCGTGCACCCGCGCGACAAGGCGGACGTGGTCGAGATCGTCCGCTACTGCGCCCAGCACAAGATCCCCATCGTGCCCTTCGGCGCCGGGTCCGGGACGGTCCTCGGCACCCGCGCCGACCGCGGCGGCATCGTCCTGGTCATGCGCACGCACATGAACCAGGTCCTGTCGGTCAACGAGCGGAACATGACCGCGGTCGTGCAGCCGGGCCTCATCGGCTCCGACTTCGAGGCCCTGCTCAACGATGCCCCCAACCGGCTGGGGACGTCGCGGGCCTTCACCTGTGGGCACTTCCCGCAGTCCTTCGAACTCGCCTCCGTCGGAGGCTGGATCACGGCGCTGGGATCGGGGCAGGCCTCGACGTACTACGGCGACGCGTACGACCTCGTGATCAGCCAGGAGTACGTCACGCCAGCCGGCACCATCCGGACCAAGGACTTCCCGGCTTCGGCGACCGGCCCGAAGGTCAACGACATCCTCAAGGGCAGTGAGGGCGCGTTCGGCGTTCTCGTGGAGGCCACGCTCAAGATCTTCCGGTACCAGCCGGAGAACACCGCGCGCTTCGCGTTCATGCTGCCGAGTTGGGAGGCGGCGGTCGAGGTCACCCGGGAGATCTCCCAGGGCGAGTTCGGCCTGCCCGCCGTGCTGCGCATCTCCGACCCGGAGGAGACCGAGCGCGGCCTGGCGCTCAAGGGCTTCGACACCGGCTTGGCCAACGCCTTCCTGACCAGGCGAGGGTTCAAGCCCGGGCGGCGCTGCCTGCTCGTGGCCACGGCCGAGGGGGAGAAGGGGTTCGCCAAGCACGTGGCTGCCGAATCCAAGCGGATCGCGCGCAGCCACGGCGGCATGTCGTTGACCGGCTACGCGGTGAAGCAGTGGGAGCACGGCCGCTACTCCGACATCTACATGCGCGACGACATCCTCGACTTCGGGATGATCATCGACACCCTCGAGACGTCGGTCACGTGGGACAACGTGCAGGACGTCTACGCGGGGGTCCGCCGATTCGTGAAGGACCGTCCGGGCACGGTGTGCATGACGCACGCATCGCATTTCTATCCGCAGGGGACCAACCTCTACTTCATCCTCATCCTGCGCCCGCAGGACCCGGAGGAGTACTTCGCGTTCCGGGCCGCGATCATCGACAAGATCCTCGAGTGCGGTGGCTCGACCAGTCATCACCACGGGGTGGGCAACCTCTTCGGTCCGTGGATGCACCGCTATCTCGGGGAGGCCGAACTCGACGTGCTGCGGGCGTTGAAGCAGCACTTCGACCCCGACGGCATCATGAACCCGGGCAACACCCTCGGGATGGAACCCGTGCGTGGCGGCGGTGATGCATCATGAGCCGGCCCGAGCGTGAAGGCGATCTGATCCTGGCCATCGACGCCGGGACGCAGTCGATCCGGGCGGGCCTGGTGGATCTGACCGGCACGATCCACGGCTTCGTGAAGACCCCGATCGAGCCCTACTTCTCCAAGCAACCCGGCTGGGCCGAGCAGGATCCGGAGTACTACTGGCAGCAGTTGTGCGAGACGACCCAGCAGTTGCTCGCCGACGAGCCCGACCGTCGCGAGCGCATCGTCGCCGTCACGCTTACCACCCAGCGGGCGACCATGCTGAATCTGGACCGCGACGGACAGCCCCTGCGGCCGGCCATCGTGTGGCTGGATCAGCGCAAGGCCGACATGAGCGCAGTGGTGCCGGGGTTCGCCGTCCCGTTGCTGAAGGCCAGCGGCAAGTACCCCATCGTCGAGTACGCGACGCAGTTCAGTCGATCGAACTGGATCCGGCAGAACGAGCCCGACATCTGGGAGCGGACCGACAAGTTCGTGTTCCTCTCGGGCTTCTTCACCCGTCGGCTCACCGGTGAACTCAACGACTCGGTCGGCAACGTCATCGGTCCCGTCCCGTTCGATGTGAAGAAGTCGGATTGGGCTGGGAAGTTCGATCTGAAATGGCGGCTGTTCCCGATCGAACGGGAGAAGCTGCCGGACCTGCTCCCGCCCACGCAGATCCTCGGCCATGTCACGGCCGAGGCCGCCGAGCAGACCGGTATCCCCAGCGGATTGCCGATGGTCGCGGCATCGAACGACAAGGCCTGCGACGTCATCGGTTCGGGGTGTCTGACCCCGGATCAGGGCTGCGTGAGTTTCGGGACCACCGCCACCATCAACACCCAGACCGACCAGTACGTCGAGTTGCGCCCGATGCTGCCGCCCTACCCGTCGGCGGTCCCAGGCGAGTACTACACCGAGGTCAATGTGGTCCGCGGGCTGTGGATGGTCTCCTGGTTCAAGGAGGAGTTCGGCCTGCAGGAGCGGCTCACCGCAGCCGAGTCGGGGCAGGCGCCGGAGGACTTGCTGGAGGAACTCGTCCGCGACGTCCCGCCGGGCTCCCAGGGCCTGATCTGTCAGCCCTATTGGGCACCTGGACCGGATCTGGAGCCCTATGCCAAAGGTGCGGTCTTCGGGTTCGGGGACGTCCACACCCGGGCGCACCTGTACCGGGCGATCCTGGAGGGCATCGTCTTCGCGCTCAAGGAGGGTGCCGAGCTCACGGAGAAGAAGAACGGGGTGGCGATCCGCGAGTTGCGCGCCACCGGCGGTGGTTCCCGCAGTGACTCCATCATGCAGATGACCGCCGACATCTTCGACCTGTCGGTCCACCGGGCGCACACCCCGGAGACCTCCGTGATCGGTGCCGCCGTGGACGCGGCCGTCGGGATCGGTGCGTACCCGGATGTGGCCACGGCCGTGCAGGCGATGACCAGGGTGGGGGAGACGTTCACCCCGATCCCGGCCAATCGGGATCTCTACGGCGAGTTGTACTCCGACGTGTACACGAAGTCCTACGATCGGCTCCGGCCGCTGTACCGCGACATCCAGAGGATCACCGGCTACCCGAAACTGTGACCCCGCGGTGGGTCCCGCCACGCGACTGTTGCACGGTTGCTGGTCCCGGGGGCCTGCGACCGCGCGTGCCTGCACCTCGTGTCGTGCGTCAGCGTTGCCGTGACGGGCTGTCGCGGCGGGCGGTCTCTGTGACGACGTTGAGCGCCTGTCCGGCTGGTTTGTCACGAACGTGCGGGGTCGAACTGCCCGGCACCCCGCAACGGCGTGACAAAGCGCCCTGCGGACCCCGCAACATCGTCGCAGCCACCCGCGGCCGTCCCGAGAGTCCGCCAGAGCTCGCGGGCCAGACCGCCCGCGCGACGCTAGGGCGTTCCGGGCTGGAGATCGCGCTGGACCTGCCGTGCCGCCGCGACGACAGCCGGTGCGAAGGTGCGTCCCGGCCGCCGGGTGAGCCGGTCGATCGGTCCCGAGATGCTCACCGCCGCCACCACCCGGTCGCCCGACCACACCGGAGCGGACACACTGGCGACACCGGATTCCCGCTCACCGACGCTGTCGGCCCAGCCACGTTTGCGCACGCCGGCCAGCACCTGACCCGGGAAGCCGGAGTCCCCGCCGGACCACGCCGCGAGGACCTGTGCGGCGGAACCCGCGGACATGGTGAGCAGGGCTCCTTCCGGCACGGTGTCCCGCAGCCCCGTGGCCGGCTCCACACTGGCCACGCAGAGCCGTTGCTCGCCCCGCCTGCGGTAGACCTGGGCGCTCTCGCCGGTCTCGTCGCGCAGGCGCCGCAGCGTGGGCAGCGCCACGGTGCGCAACCGGTCGCCGCCCGCCGCCGCCGACAGCTCGGCGATGCGGGGTCCGATCGTGTACCTGCCCTGATCGTCCTTGGCCAGCAGTCGCAGGTCCAACAGCGATGCCGCCAGTCGGTGACACGTGGCGCGGGGCTGCCCGGTCATCGCCACCAAGTCGGCGAGGTCCTGTGGCCCGACCTCCACCGCATCGAGGATCGACCCGGCTTTGGCCAGTGTCCCGACCGTGTTAGAGTTGTCCACGAAGTGATACTACTGTCTCACTATGTGGGATGCAAGGAGGCTGGCATGGCGAAGACCCTGTCTGAGAAGGTCTGGGATGCACACGTGGTGCGCAGCGCCGAGGGTGAGCCGGATCTCCTCTACATCGATCTGCACCTGATCCACGAGGTGACGAGCCCGCAGGCGTTCGACGGACTGCGCGCCACCGGCCGCCAGGTCCGCCGCCCGGATCTCACACTCGCCACCGAGGACCACAACGTCCCGACCATCGACATCGACAAGCCCATCGCAGATCCCATCTCCCGGGCGCAGGTCGAGGCTCTGCGGACGAATTGCGCGGAGTTCGGGGTCCCGATCCGGCCGCTGGGCGACGCGGACCAGGGCATCGTGCACGTGGTCGGTCCGCAGTTGGGCCTGACACAGCCGGGGATGACCGTCGTGTGCGGGGACAGCCACACCTCCACCCATGGCGCCTTCGGGGCGCTGGCCTTCGGCATCGGGACCAGCGAGGTCGAGCACGTGCTGGCCACCCAGACGCTGCCGCTGAAGCCGTTCAAGACGATGGCCATCACCGTGGAGGGCCAACTGCCCGAGGGCGTGACCGCCAAGGACCTGATCCTGGCGATCATCGCCAAGATCGGCACCGGCGGTGGCCAGGGCCACGTGATCGAGTACCGAGGTCCCGCGATCGAGGCGTTGTCCATGGAGCAGCGGATGACCATCTGCAACATGTCGATCGAGGCCGGTGCCCGGGCGGGCATGATCGCTCCGGACGAGACCACGTTCGAGTACCTGCGCGGCCGGGAGCGGGCGCCGGAGGACTTCGAGGCGGCGGTCGACTACTGGCGGACCCTGGTCACGGACCCGGGCGCCACGTTCGACGCCGAGGTGGTGATCGATGCCACCACCCTGAGCCCGTTCGTCACCTGGGGCACCAACCCCGGTCAAGGACTGCCGCTGAACGCTGCCGTGCCGGCGCCGGAGGACTTCGCCGACCCGAACGCGCAGGCGTCGGCTCGCAAAGCCCTGGCCTACATGGGACTGCAGCCCGGCACGCCGCTCAAGGAGATCACGGTCGACACGGTCTTCCTCGGCTCCTGCACCAACGGCCGGATCGAGGACCTGCGGGCGGCCGCGGACGTGCTGCGCGGTCGCAAGGTCGCCGATTCCGTGACGATGTTGGTGGTTCCCGGGTCGGTCAAGGTGCGGCTGCAGGCGCAGGACGAGGGCCTGGACCAGGTCTTCACGGCAGCCGGCGCCCAGTGGCGCAATGCCGGTTGCTCCATGTGCCTGGCCATGAACCCCGACAAACTCCGGCCGCAGGAGCGCAGCGCGTCCACGTCGAACCGGAACTTCGAAGGCCGGCAGGGTCCCGGTGGTCGAACGCATCTGGTCTCGCCGCAGGTGGCGGCGGCCACCGCGGTAGCAGGGCATCTGGCAGCACCCGACGATCTGGTGGAGGTCTGAGTCATGGACAAGTTCACGAGTCACACAGGGGTTGCCGCGCCGCTGCGCCACTCCAACGTCGACACCGACCAGATCATCCCCGCGGAGTACCTCAAACGGATCACGCGCACGGGTTACGAAGACGCCCTGTTCTCCGCGTGGCGACAGGATCCGCAGTTCGTGCTGAACCAGCCGGCTTATGCCGCGGCCTCGGTGCTGGTGGCCGGCCCGGACTTCGGGACCGGCTCATCGCGCGAGCACGCGGTGTGGGCCCTCAACGACTACGGGTTCCGGGTGGTCGTGTCGTCGAGGTTCGCGGACATCTTCCGCGGGAATGCAGGCAAGGGCGGCCTGGTGACCGCGGAGGTGGAGCAGGACGTCGTCGAGCGACTGTGGGCGATCCTCGACGCGGATCCGGGTACCGAGATCACGGTCGACCTCGAAGCCCGCGAGATCCGTGCCGGTGACCTGGTGGCGCCGTTCGTGATCGACGAGTACGTCCGGTGGCGCTTGCTCGAGGGGCTCGACGACATCGGCATCACCTTGCAGCACAGCGACGAGATCGCTGCCTTCGAGCGCGCACGTCCGGAGTTCCTGCCGACCACTGCGTGACCGCCGGGCGACGAAGTCCTGAAAAATCCCGCTGTCTGGTGCGCACGGGCGGTTTCCCCGCTACTGTCGAAGGGCCATTACGGGCTGCAATGATCGCTTCACGCGGCGTGGCGCCCACACCGCCCATCACGGGGCATTTAGTGTGCGAAGCACCGAGTGTCCCAACCGGAGGAAAAACGTGAACAGATCAGAACTCATCGAAGCGGTAGCCGCTCGTCTCGATGTCAGGCGCCACGAGGCGGCTGAGGCCGTGGAAGCGGTCGTCGAGACCATCAAGGCCGAGGTTGCCAAGGGTGAGAAGGTCGCCATCAGCGGCTTCGGCATCTTCGAGCAGATCCAGCGCAACGCCCGCACGATGAAGAGCCCGTTCGACGGCCGGACCATCCGCATCAAGGCCAAGCCGGTTCCGAAGTTCAAGGCCGGCGCCGAGTTCCGGGCGTTCGTCGAGAACCCCCGCGCGGCCCTGAAGAAGGCTCAGGCATCGGCGAAGAAGGCGCAGGCGTCGGCGAAGAAGGCTCCGGCCAAGACCGCTGCGGCTGCCAAGAAGACCACCGCCGCCGCCAAGACCGCTGCGAAGGCAGCTCCGGCCAAGACGGCCGCTGCAGCGAAGACGGCTGCCAAGAAGGCCCCGGCCAAGACCACCGTCACCCGCGTCACCGCGAAGAAGGCTCCGGCCAAGACCGCTCCGGCGAAGACGGCTGCGAAGAAGGCTCCGGCCAAGAAGGCTCCGGCGAAGACTGCTGCGAAGAAGGCTCCGGCGAAGACCGCTGCGAAGAAGGCTCCGGCCAAGAAGGCTCCGGCGAAGACCGCTGCGAAGAAGGCCCCGGCCAAGAAGGCTCCGGCGAAGAAGTCAACCGCCAAGAAGTGATCCGCGTGCTAGGGGTCGATCCGCACCGGCGGGTCGGCCTCTAGTCGTGTCAGGAGTGCGGCCGTGGCGGCCCCGAGTCCGAAGCGCCGAGCGATCAGCAGGTCGTCCCAGGTGTCCACGTCGACACGCAGCCCGCACAAAGGGATGTCCAGGCGGTGGCAGCCGGCCTGCTCGTGGCGGCGTGCGGAATCCGGACCGAAGGCGGGTGTCAGGTCCTGGCCGAAAAGCATCGTGGTGCCGGTGCCGGCCGCATCGGGCACGAATCCGCTCGCACAACTGTCCACGGCCATGACCAGTTCGTCGGCCCGGACTGCCGGGACGTCCGGCAACAGGGCGGCGTTGCGCCCCGGGCCGCAACCGGCGGAGATCGCTTCATTGAGCCGGCCCGGATTGTGCAACGACGAAGCGCCGTGGAGTTCGGCGAACTGGCGGACGACCGGGTCCGGGCTCACCACGAGGACCGGGCCGTAGCCGGTCGCCAGCGACGCGGTGATGCAGTCGGCCAGCATGGCCATCGCGAGTTCCGACCGCTGCACCTGCGACAGGCCGAGACGGGTCTTGCCCCGCGCGAAGCCCTTCACCGGAAGGATGAACCGAACCACACCATGAATCCTGACAGCATCCGGACAGGAGTCGACAGCGGCACGGTGGTCGCGCAATGATCGACGGCATGCTCTCCCGACATGGCACGCGCGGCTTGGGTGCGTCCTACCGCTTCGCGGCCATGGTGTTGAAGCCCCCCATGACGTTGTTCACCAAACGGGACTGGCACGGCGCTGAGTGGCTCCGCCGGGAGTATCCGCCCACCGACGGGATCGTTGTCGTCTCCAATCACATCTCCTGGTTCGACCCGATCCCGCTGGCCCACATCCTGTGGAACAACGGCCGTCCGCCCCGCTATCTCGCCAAGGAGTCGGTCTTCGACGTCCCTTTCGTCGGTCAGATCGTGGGTAACGCCGGGCAGATCCCGGTCTTCCGCGAGACGGAGAACGCCGCGGATTCGGTGCACGCGGCGATCGACGCCGTACACGATGGTGAGGCGGTCGTCGTGTACCCGGAAGGAACCATCACCCGCGATCCGGACCTGTGGCCGATGACCGGCAAGACCGGCGCCGCACGGATCGCACTCATGGCCGATGTCCCGGTGATCCCCATCGCCCAGTGGGGGGCCCAGGACGTCATGGGCCCGTATGCCAAGGAGTTCAAGATGATTCCGCCGAAGACCATGCACATGCGGGTGGGCCCGCCGGTGGACCTCGACGAGTTCCGGGGCCGGACCCTTTCCGCTGCAGTGCTCAAGGGTGCGACGACGCGCATCATGGATGTCCTCACGGGACTGCTCGAGGAGATCCGCGGGGAGACCGCACCCGCCGAAAGGCTCGACTACAAGACCTGGCGTGAAGCCCAGAACGAAGAACAACCAGAGGAGAAGTAGATGCGACGGATTGCCGTGATGGGAAGCGGATCGTGGGGGACCGGGTTCGGGATGGTGCTGGCCGACGCGGGCGGTGACGTCGCCATGTGGGCCCGCGAGCCCGACGTGGTCCGCGACATCAACCAGAACCACACGAACTCCGCGTACCACGCGGGCATCGAACTGCCGCCGTCGATGTGGGCCAGCGGCGACCCGGAGGAGGTCCTGCGCGGCGCCGAGATCGTGGTGCTGGCAATCCCCTCACAGACACTGCGCGAGAACCTGTCGGCGTGGAAGACGTTCATCAACCCCGACGCGACGCTGGTGAGCCTGATGAAGGGCATCGAACTGGGCACGGTCATGCGCATGTCGCAGGTCATCGCGGAGGTCACCGGCTTCCCGGAGTCCCAGGTCGCTGTCGTATCCGGGCCCAACCTCGCCCGGGAGGTGGCCCAGCGGCAGCCGGCGGCGACAACCGTGGCGTGCGCCGACGAAGGCAGGGCCCAGTCACTCGCGGAAGCGACGACCACGGCGTACTTCCGGCCCTACTACACCACCGACGTGGTGGGCACCGAGCTCGGCGGGGCGGTGAAGAACGTGATCGCGCTGGCCAACGGAATGGCCTTCGGGCTCGGGTTCGGTGAGAACGCGCAGGCTTCGCTGATCACCCGCGGGCTGGCCGAGATGTCCCGCCTCGGCGCGGCGCTCGGGGCCAATCCCTTGACCTTCCTCGGGCTGGCCGGCATCGGCGACCTGATCGCGACCTGCACGTCGCCGCTGTCGCGCAACCGCACGTTCGGCGAGAACCTCGGCCGGGGACTGACCCTCGACGAGACGATCGCGAAGACGAAGCAGACCTGCGAAGGCGTGAAGAGTTGCCAGGCGATCCTGGACCTCGCCACCCGCAACGGCGTCGAGATGCCGATCACCGAACAGGTGGTCCAGGTCGTGCACAACGAAATGGCACCGCGGGAGATGCTGGTCAATCTCATGTCCCGCGACCCGAAGGCCGAGCAGGGGCACGCGGGCCTGTCCTGACCGCAGGCGCAGCCGCCGGCTGCGCTACCAGGCGGCTCTGGGCGGACGTCGGTGGCCGGTTCGGTTGACGCCGGATCCACGGCTCTTCCGGGACAACGTCTCACCTCGGAGTGCCAACCGGCGGCAGCCCCTGACCCCCGCTGAAATCTCACGGTCCGGCTTTTGCGACGTTGTTGCCCTCGCGGCTCGGCGTGTCGCGCAAACAACGTCACGACAACCGGTGCGGTGTGGACCGCAACCGCGACTCACCCACCTGCCGCGCGCAGTGCCTGATCGAGATCGGTCCACAGGTCTTCGACGTCCTCGATGCCCACGGACAGGCGCAGCAGCGCCGGATCGACCAACTCGGACTCGAAGTCGTGCCGGCGCCGGCGCTCCAGGGTGGACTCGACCCCGCCGAGGCTGGTGGCGTGGGTCCACAACCTCGTGGCGGCACAGACCGCGTCCGCCGCCCCGACACCGCCGTGGGGGATGCAGGCGATGATCGGACCGATGACGTCCATCTGCGCGCTCGCCAGTGCGTGGTCGGGATGATCCGGCAGGCCGGGCCAGATCGTGCGGGCCACCGCGGGGTGCTCCGCGAGCCGGTGGGCCAGGATCCCCGCGTTCTCTGCGGCTCGCCGGAACCGGACATCGAGTGTGCGCAGGCCGCGCAGCGCGAGCCAGGCCTCCATCGGTCCGGCGATGGCGCCGCCGAGTTCACGGTGCACGCGGAAGCGGTCGGCCAGATCAGGATCGGCGCACACCACCGCCCCGAGGATGAGGTCGGAATGCCCTGAGAGGTACTTCGACACCGAATGGACCACGATGTCGGCGCCCAGGTCCAGCGGTCGTTGGCCCAAGGGGGTCGCGAACGTGTTGTCGACGACGCTGATGCCCTCTGCAGCCACGGCGGCCCGCACATCGATGACGCGCAGATCAGGGTTGGTGGGAGTCTCGATCCACTGCAGATCCGCGGTTTCGCCGAGCTCGACCACCTGCACCCCACGGGCGTCGAGTGCTGCCCTGGTTCCGGAGTACACCACCGGTGGCCGGGCCACCGTGGTCGGTCCAACCACCTCGAGCACGGCATTCACTGCGGCCATGCCCGAGGCGAAGAGCACGGCATGGCCGCCTTCGAGCGCGCCGAGGACCGTCTCGAACGAGCGGCTGTTGCGGGCGTCGTGGCGGGCGTACTCGATGCTGCCGCCGGCGGCGAGCGCGGACGCGAACTCGACCGGCTGGTTCAGGGGTGCATCCGGGCTGCAGCGTCGGCCTACCGGCGGCGACGGCGATCGTTGCGCGGTGCATGGAACCTCCTGGACTAGGGTCGGAGCGTGTCTGAGTCGCGAGTCCGGGTGGGCGTCATCTACGGGGGGACAAGTTCCGAGCACAGCATCAGTTGTGTGTCTGCCGGAAGCGTACTGCGGGTTCTGGATCCCGACCGATTCGAGGTTGTCCGGGTCGGCATCGACCGGCAGGGCACGTGGCGCCTGGACGACCAGGACATCGAGCGTCTGCGGCTCGGGGCGGAACTGCCGGAAGTGCTCGGGGGCCCGGAACCGTCGCTGATGCTCGATCGCAGCCGGAAGGGATTGATCGTCGAAGGGGAGTATGTGCCGCTCGACGTCGTGTTCCCGATCCTGCACGGCCCGTTCGGGGAGGACGGGACGATCCAGGGCCTGTTGGAGGTGGCCGGGATCCCGTACGTCGGCTCCGGCGTGTTGTCGTCGGCCCTGTCGATGGACAAGATCTCGTTCAAGGCGCACATGGCCGGGGCCGGCCTCGATGTGGGGGATTGGGTCGGCTTCGTCGGCAAACAGTGGCACACCGACCGGGATCGGCTCGAAGCCGAGATCGCGGCACTGGGCTGGCCGGTGTTCGTCAAGCCCAGCCGGGCGGGATCCTCGCAGGGCATCTCCAAGGTGCACAACGCGCAGGAGTTGGCCCACGCGGTCGATGAGGCGCTGCGCCACGATCCGCGACTGATCGTGGAGGCGGGGGTCGAGTCCGCGCGGGAGGTCGAGGTCGGCGTGCTGGCCACCCCGGATGTCTCGGTCAGCGTACCCGGCGAGATCATCGTGCGTTCGGGTCACGAGTTCTACGACTTCGAGGCGAAGTACCTCGACGACTGCGTCGACCTGGTGATCGACCCGGAGTTGCCCGGCAGCGCTCGCGAGGCGATCATCCGGACCGCACGGTCGGCGTTCGAGGCGGCCATGTGCGAGGGGCTGGCGCGGGTCGATTTCTTCGTCAGTGGCGAACGGGTCATCCTCAACGAGGTCAACACGATGCCCGGGTTCACGTCGGCCTCGATGTTCCCGCTGGTCTGGGAGGCGACAGGTCGCACGTACAGTGAAGTGGTGACAAGCCTTGTGGACGACGCCCTGCGCCGCGGAGTGGGACTGCGATGATCCATCTGCTCCTCCCGCTGGTGCCCCCGGTTGACGTCGAGCCAGTCCGACCGCCGGCGATCGTCCAGAAGGCCATCCCGTACGGGCCGAAGCGCAAGAAGCAGATGGCCGCCTACGCCAACCGCCACTACGGCGTGCGCACATGGGAACTGACGGACCCCAAAGTCGTCGTGCTGCACTACACCGTGAGCAACACGGCCTCCTCGCCGTGGAACCTGTTCGCGAGCAACACCCCCTCGCCGGGTCCCTCAGGTTCGAAGCCGGAGAGCCCGGGCGGGTGCACGCACTTCATCGTCGACAAGGACGGCACGATCTACCAGCTCGCGCCGCTGACGACCATGTGCCGCCATGCGATCGGCATCAACCATCGGTCGGTGGGGATCGAGTTCGTGGAGATGAGCTCGGCCAGTAACATCCTGGACCGTCCGAAGCAGCGGGCAGCCGGCGTGCGACTGGTCCGCTGGCTGCAGTCGAGGTTGGGGATCCGCACGAAGGACGTCATCGGCCACAGGATGGTCAACGACTCCCCGTACTTCCAGGAGCGGGTGCCGGGTTGGCGCAACGACCACACGGACTGGAGCGCCGCGCAGGTTCGGCGACTGCGCGCGTTGCTGTAGCTCCCGCGGGTCGCTGGTGCGCACGCCGCCGCTACGGAGCGACCCCGGCCGCGCCCGACACCTTCGTGTACTGGGTCATCGCCGGGGCCAGGTCGACCAGCGGGTTCACTTCCGGCTGGTGGCTGTCGGGGACGTAGACCTCGACCAAGGGGGTGCGGCCGACGGCGGTGAACAGGTACCCCTTCGGTTGTTCCTCACCGAACCACGAAACATCGTTCACGACGACCATCTCCGAATCGGGCTGGTAGCCCGCCGGGGTGGCGACTCCGCACTTCAGGACGATCCGGGGGTCGCCCCAGGCCGCGGCGAAGTCGGAGCGACCGGTGTTCTCGTCGCCGTCGAGGGTGTCCGGAAGGGCGGCCACGAGGCTGCGGCAGGCGGCCTGGTCGGACGGCGACGGATCGGAGGAGGGAATCTGCGCCGACGAGCAGCCTGTGAGCAGCAGCGCGGTCAGGACAAGTGCACGACGGGACACGTCAGCGTTCGGGTGATCCCCGGGACGGATTGCACCTTGGCGACGACCAACTGGCCCAGTTGATCCACCGACTCGGCCTCACCGCGCACGATCACGTCGTAGGGGCCGGTGACGTCGTCGGCCTGGGTCACGCCGGAGATCTGGCGGATCTCTTCGGCGACCCTGGATGCCGAGCCGACTTCGGTCTGAATCAGGATGTAGGCCTGGACCACGGTTCCTCCTACGGACTTGGTGCTAGGAGACTATCTTGACCACGGGGACGAAGACACGACTGGGTGGAGGCGCAATGAGCGGTCAAACGGTGGCAGACATCGGGGAATTCGGGGTGATCTCAGCCCTGCAGACCCGGCTGCAGTCCACCGCCGCGGTGGAGGTTCCCTCGGGTGACGATGCAGCCGTGCTGCGGCTGGGAGCCGAGCGGATCGTGGTCAGCACCGACATGCTCGTCCAGGACCGGCATTTCCGGCTCGAGTGGTCATCCCCGGAGGACATCGGTCACAAGGCCGCAGCCCAGAACTTCGCCGATCTGACTGCCATGGGGGCGCGGCCGCTGGCCTTGACCGCTGCGATCTCGATGCCCCCGGAGACGCCGGTCGACTGGTTGCTCTCGGTGGCCGATGGCATGGTCGCCGAGGCGTCCGCACTCGGTGCCGCCGTCATCGGTGGCGACCTGACCAGGGCGTCGGTGATCACCATCGCTGTGACTGCGTTGGGGGTTCCATCCGGCTCGAGGCTGGTCCGTCGGGACGGCGCCGAGCCGGGTGACGTGCTGGCGGTCTGCGGACGCCTGGGCTGGGCCGCAGCCGGGCTGGCAGTGCTGGGCAGGGGCTTCCGGTCGCCGCGCATCGTCGTCGATGCGCACCGCCGGCCGCAGCCGCCGTACTCGGCAGGCGCCTTGGCCGCGGCCGCCGGAGCGACCGCGATGATCGATGTCAGCGACGGCCTGCTGGCCGACGTCGGGCACATCGCTCAGGCCTCCGGCGTGCAGATCGTGATCGACACCGGGGCGCTGCCCATCGACGATCAGATCCGGGAGACGGCGTCGGCCTTCAACGCCGACCCGTTGGGCTGGGTCATCGCCGGCGGTGACGACCACGCACTGGCCGCGACGTTCCCAGCGGGTACGTCATTGCCCGCGGGCTTCGTGGCCGTGGGTGAGGTCGTGGCCGGATCCGGGGTCGAGGTTCCGGGCTACCGGCACATCGGCGCCCCGGGGTTCGACCATTTCCGCGAGTGACCTGGGGCGGTGGTGCGTGCGGTGGTGCGTGCGTAGGCGTTAGTCCCGAGGACAAGGGTTAGCCGCAAACGCGGGTTTTCGGCTAACGCCTTGTACGTCGGACTAACGGCTGTCCAAAGGTCTAACGCCGGCGGCCGGCTGCGCCTGGCGCCGGCGCCGAACGCCGAAGCAGGTCGGACCTCAGAGGGCGCGAGTGACCTTGCCGGCCTTCAGGCAGCTGGTGCACACGTTGATGCGCTTGGGGGCCTTGCCGACCATCGCGCGCACGGACTGGATGTTCGGGTTCCAGCGCCGCTTCGTGCGCCGGTGCGAGTGGGAGATGTTGTGGCCGAAGCCGGGACCCTTGCCGCAGACATCGCAGTTGGCAGCCACGGGAACTCCTTCGAATGATGCTGACGTTGTGGTGGTGCGCGGCGGTCGATGGCGCACGCAATCTCCACAAGGATAGCCGATGCTGCCGGATTTGCGCATCGCCCCCCGTTACCCTGGGGTGACGTCCGGGCGGCAGACAAGGAGCGCATGCGATGACCGAGGTGTCCGAGGTGGCCCTCGACGCGGCTGCGCTGCGCAATTGGATGCGGGTGAGCCAGGAAGCGCTCGGGCAACGGCGGGCGGAGATCGACGCGCTCAACGTCTTCCCGGTGCCCGACGGCGATACCGGAACGAACATGTACCTGACGGTGGAAGCCGCCGCGGTTGCCGCCGCCGAGGTCACCGATCCGGCCAGTGTTCCCGGACCGACGGCCGAAGCCCTCGCCCGCGGTGCGCTGCTGGGGGCGAGGGGCAACTCCGGGGTCATCCTGAGTCAACTGCTGCGGGGTATCGCCGACGTGATCGGCAAGGTCGATGAGCCGAGCGGGCGCACGCTGGCCGACGCCCTGGAACGCGCGGCCACCCTCGGCTACGCGGCGGTCAGTCGCCCGGTCGAGGGGACGGTGCTCACCGTGGCCCGGGCAGCAGCGGAGGCCGGCTCGGCGCACAACGACGGCAGCGTCGCCGAGGTGGCGCAAGCTGCCGCGAAGCAGGCCCACGAGGCGTTGGCGAAGACCCCGACGCAGTTGCCGGCGCTGGCCGCCGCCGGGGTGGTGGACGCCGGGGGGAAGGGCCTGGTCGTCGTGCTCGACGCCCTGGTGGAGGTGCTCACCGGGGAGGTCCACGTCGATGACCTCCCGGAGCATGTGGTCGCGCACGAGCCGATGCCACAGGGGGAGTACGAGGGACCGCGCTACGAGGTCATGTATCTGCTCGACGCGGAGGACGACGGGATCCCGAGGTTGCGCACCAGGCTCGACGCGCTCGGCGACTCCTTGGTCGTCGTCGGCGGCGGCGGACTGTGGAACGTGCACGTGCACACGGACACCATCGGCGAATCCGTGGAGGCCGGGATCGAGGCCGGGCGCCCGCACCGGATCGCGGTCACCGACCTGATCGAACAGCAGCGCCATCTGCCCCGCGAGATCACCCGGGTGGTCGTGGCCGTCGCGCACGGTCCCGGGGTGGCCGAACTGCTCGAGGAGTCCGGCGCGGTTGCGGTGCGCACCCCCCCGCGCGGGCGACCGAGCACACGGGACTTCGTCCGGGCGGTGACCTCGTGCGGCGCCCGGGAAGCCCTGCTGCTGCCCTCGGACGCCGACTCCACACCGGTGGCCAAGGCGGCCGCCGAGTTCCTGCGCGACGATGACATCCGGGTGGCCGTGGTCCCCAGCAGATCGGTCGTCCAGACGCTGTCCGCAGTCGCCGTCCACGACCCGTCCGTCGGCTTCGACGACGATGTCGTCACGATGGCCAGGGCCTCGAGTGCCACCCGCTACGGCGGCGTCACCATCGCCAGCAAGGAGGCGATCACCACCGCCGGCCGATGCCAGGTGGGTGACGTCCTCGGGCTGGTCGACGGGGACATCGTCGAGATCGGCGAACAGATCGACGAGGTCGCGTTGCGGGTCATCGACCGCATGAGCAGCAGCACCTCGGAGTTGGTCACCCTGGTCACCGGTTCCGAGGCGCCGGCGGACCTGGTGCAGGCGGTGGAGGGCCACCTGCAGGCGGCGCTGGTGGATCTCGAGGTCGTTTCCGGCGGGCAGCCGTACTGGCCGGTCATCATCGGCGTGGAGTAGCGTGGCGCAGCTGTCCACATCCCTGGCCGAAGTGCTCGGTGGCCGCAGCGCCACCAGCCTGCGGAAATCGCATGGCGTGAGCACGTGCGAGGACCTGCTGTGGGTCTTCCCGCGCCGGTACCAGGACATGACCCGGCTGACCGACATCGCCGGGCTGCACGTCGGGGATGTGGCTACGGTGCTGGCCCGGGTCAAGAGTTGCAGCATCCGGCGCACCCGCAAGGGCGAGATGCTGGACGCGATCATCACCGACGGCAACCAGGACCTGCATCTGGCGTACTTCCGGGGCGTCCGGGGGTTCCATCGGATGCTCACCTCCGGGCGGATCGGCCTGTTCAGCGGGAAGGTCAGCGCCTTCCGGGGTCAGCTGCAGCTGGCCCATCCGCTGTGCGTGATGTCGCCGATGGGCGCCGACGCCGATGCCGAGGAACTGGAGGCCTTCCTGGCCACCATCAACCCCATCTATCCGGCGACGGCGAGCATCCCGTCGTGGCGCATCGCCCGGTCGGTCAAGATGGTGCTGGAGGCCGTCGACCTGGCCGACGACCCGATCGACGAGACGATCCGGGCACGCCGCGGTTTGCTCTCCCAGAGTGACGCCTTCGCCGGCATCCACGGTCCGTCGACGATCGAGCAGGTGGAACCGGCGCGGGAGCGCTTCCGCTACCACGAGGCGTTCGTCCTGCAGACGATCCTGGCGCTGCGCAGGCAGGCGGTGGCCAGCAGTCCCGCGACCGCCCGCCCGGGCAGTTCCGACGGTTTGGCTGCTGCCGTGGAGCAGCGGTTGCCGTTCCGATTGACTGACGGGCAACGAGCAGCAGTGGCCGAGATCCTCGCGGATCTTGCCAGACCGCAGCCCATGCAGCGACTGCTCCACGGCGAGGTGGGCGCGGGCAAGACGCTGGTCGCGCTGCTGGCCATGGCCACCGTGGTGGATTCCGGGGGGCAAGCCGTGCTGCTGGCGCCCACCGAGGTGCTGGCGGCCCAGCACTACGCGTCCATCACCTCCCTGCTCGCGGAACTGGCCGAGGCGGGCACCCTGTTGGGCAGCGGCGACGGCACCCAGGTGGTTCTGCTCACCGGCTCGGCGAAGGCGGCGTCGCGCCGCGAGGCCCTGCTCCAGATCGTGTCCGGGCAGGCCGGGATCGTGGTGGGCACGCATGCCCTGCTCAACGAGGCGGTGCAGTTCGCCGATCTCGGCCTGGTGGTCGTCGACGAGCAGCACCGGTTCGGCGTCGAGCAGCGGGCGGCCCTGCTCGAGCGGGGGAGCGGGCAGACCAAGCCACATCTGCTGGTCATGACCGCCACCCCGATCCCGCGGACCGTGGCCATGACCGTCTTCGGCGATCTCGACGTCACGACCCTGCGGGAACTGCCTTCGGGTCGTGCCGGGGTGAGCACCTTCGTGGTCAACGAGACCATGGCCCCCCGGCATGCGCAGCGAACGTGGGAACGGGTCGTGGAGGAGGTCAAGCAGGGGCGCAAGGTGTATGTCGTATGTCCGCGCATCGGGGAGGGTGACACGTTCGAACCCGCCGAGGACCTGCCCGACGACCTCGCCGAACTGGACTTCGCCACCCCCGAGAACACCCGCGGCGTGCTGCGCATCGCCGAAGATCTCGCCGACGGCCCGTTGGCGCAGGTACGGGTGGATGTGATGCATGGCCGGATGAGCGGGGCCGACAAGACCGAGGTGATGCGCCGGTTCGCAGCCGACAGTTCGGCGCCGGATGCCGTTGATGTGCTGGTCGCCACCAGCGTCATCGAGGTCGGTGTCGACGTGCCGGCGGCGACCATGATGGTCGTGCTGGACGCGGAGTCGTTCGGCGTCTCCCAGTTGCACCAGTTGCGCGGCCGGGTGGGTCGCTCGGACCTGCCCGGGCTGTGCCTGCTGTCGACGCGCAACCCGGAGGCGGTCGAGCGTCTGGAGCAGGTCGCGGCCACGACGAACGGCTTCGATCTCGCGCGCATCGACCTGCAGCAGCGCAAGGAGGGCGACGTGCTCGGCACCGCGCAATCCGGGCGCATGACCAATCTGCGGGTGCTGCGGGTGATCCGCGACGAGCACATCATCGAGCAGGCGAGGACGGATGTGGCGCAGATGCTGCAGCGCGATCCGGGATTGACCGAGCATCGGGCGTTGCGGGCGATGGTCAATCGTTGGGAGTCGGCCCAGACCGAATTCGTGGAGAAGACGTGACCCGGATCGTGGCCGGTGCCGCTCGTGGCAGGCGGTTGAAGGTTCCCGCGGCCCTGACCCGGCCGACGTCGGACCGGGTGCGGGAGGCGGTGTTCTCGTCTCTGGAGTCGGTGATCGATCTGTCCGGGGCGAGGGTGCTCGACCTGTTCGCGGGATCCGGTGCGCTCGGCCTCGAAGCCCTGTCCCGCGGGGCCGCCGAGGCGGTGCTGGTGGACAGTTCCCCGGCCGCGGCCAAGGTGATGGCCCAGAACGTCGCCGCGGTCGGACTGCCGGGAGCGCGCGTCGACCGGCGCACCGCGGAGGACTTCCTGCGCCGCGATCCGCAGCAGTTCGACGTGGTGCTGCTGGACCCGCCCTACGAGTTGCCCGGGGATGCGGTCGAGGCGCTGGTCGCGGCGCTGACCCGGGGTTGGCTGGCCGCCGGCGCGGTGGTGATCGTCGAACGGGGACAGTCCGACAGCGACCTGGCGTGGCCGCGCGGTTTCGGGTCGCACTGGAATCGCCGGTTCGGCGGCACCCATGTACTGCGGGCGGTTTGGTACGGTCACGAGCAAGTGCCCAGTTAGCCACGCATCCCCCAACCCGCGAGGAGCCGATGGTGCGCAGAGCCGTATGCCCAGGGTCTTTCGACCCGGTGACCAACGGTCACCTCGACATCGTGCAGCGCGCCAGCAACCTTTTCGACGAAGTCGTCGTCGCGGTGCTCATCAACAAGAACAAGCAGGGCCTGTTCACCGTGGCCGAGCGGATCGAGCTGCTGCGGGAGGTGACTGCCGATTTGCCGAACGTCGTCGTCGATTCGTTCCACGGGCTGCTGGTCGACTTCTGCCGGGACCAGGAGATCCGCGCGATCGTCAAGGGTCTGCGTGCGGTCAGCGACTTCGACTACGAGTTGCAGATGGCGCAGATGAACTACCAGTTGGCAGGGGTGGACACGGTCTTCGTCTCGACGAATCCCCTGTACTCCTACCTGTCGAGCAGTCTGGTGAAGGAAGTCGCCAAGTACGGCGGCGACGTGTCCAACCTCTTGCCCGGCGTGGTCTTCGACCGTTTACGCGATCGTGTGACTGATACTGGGTGAAAGAGTCTGGAGGGCCGCATGGAGGTCTACGAACGGCTAGATGACCTGGTCGACCTGGTCGAAGGCGCCCGCGGGGTGCCGCTGTCCGACTCGTGTGTCGTCAACCGCACCATCGCCCTGGAGCTGCTGGAGGCGGTGCGGGCACTCATGCCGGCCTCGTTGCGGGACGCGGCCACGATTCTGGCCGACCGGGACGACGTGCTCGAAGATGCCGCCCGCGAGGCCGAGTCGCGGATCGCGGCTGCGCAGGACGAAGCGGACGCAACCTTGTCGCGGGCCGAGAACGAGGCCGCCGCCCTGATGTCGCAGACGCAGGCGGACATCGACCAGATGCTCGTCCAGGGACAGTCGGACGCCGCCCGGACCGTGGACCGGGCCCGCGCGGAGGCGGAACGCCTGGTCGCCGCTGACAGCGTGCGGCTGGAGGCCGAGCGGCAGGCGAAGAGTCTGCAGCAGCAGGCGCAGAGCGACGCCGCCCGGGTGCGCGCCGAAGCCGACATCTACGTGGACAAGCGGCTGGCGAACCTCGAGGACACACTGCGCGCCGCGCTGGACCAGATCGGTCGCGGGCGTCGTCGGGCCAACGCCGCCGCCCCCGTGGAGGTCGCCGAGGGGGTCTACGACTTCGCCCAGGACCCCGAGGTCGCCGGTGAGCTGGTCGGTGGGCGGGGTCGCGCCGGTCGTCCGGCTTGATACCCTGGTACCTGGCGTTGTAGCCCCGCTGTCGGCATGCCCTGATTCGGCCGGCGGTGTCACGCCGAACCCGACGAGCCCGAGGAATACCGATGACCGCGAGTGCCGGTGCGCCGTTCGTCGTCGACGTGCGCCCGCTGATCGGCAAACCCGGCTCCTACGAACGCGTTTCGATCACTGAGCCCGCCGGCCCCGGCGTCGGTACCGACATCGTGACGATCGCGGAGAACGAACCGGTCAGTGCCGAGTTGATGCTGGAGTCGGTGCGGGAGGGCATCCTGGTCACCGGCGCCGCCACGGCCACCGCCGACGCGGTGTGCAGCCGCTGCCTGGACCCGGTCCGGTTGCCGGTCACCGCGGACTTGCAGGAGCTCTACGCCTGGACCGCCGAGGAGGCCGAGGTCGACGAACTCGGTGAGATCGGGCCGTACCTGGACGGGGAAGCCATCGACCTGCGTCCGGCCATCCGTGACGGCTTGATCCTGGACATGCCGCTCGCCCCGCTGTGCGATGAGGCGTGCCCCGGCCTGTGCCCGCAGTGCGGCGTGAAACTGGCCGACGAACCCGGGCACGAGCACGAGACCAACGATCCGCGGTGGGCTGCCCTGTCCGCCTTCAAGAACGACCTGCTCACTGAGCAGGCTGAACCATCCAAGGAGAAGTAAGTGGCCGTTCCGAAGCGCAAGACCTCGCGCAGCAACACCCGCTCCCGTCGCGCGCAGTGGAAGACCTCTGCTCCGACGCTGGCCAACTGCAAGCAGTGCGGGACCCCCAAACCCCCGCACATCGCCTGCCCCACTTGTGGCACGTACGCCAAGCGGCGCGTCCTCGACGTCTAGGTCGAACACCGCCACGGTGGACGAAACGCAGGATCTGACGGAGTTGGTGACCCGGCTCGGTCTTCCCGCCATGCCCGCGGAACTGCCGCTGGCGATGGTCCATCGTTCGTACTCCTACGAGAACGGCCGCATCCCCACCAACGAGCGGCTCGAGTTCCTCGGGGACTCGGTGCTCGGCGTGGTCATCACCGACCACCTGTACCGCACCTTCCCGGACCTGCCCGAGGGCCAGTTGGCCAAGATGCGCTCGGCCATCGTCAACTCGCAGTCGCTGGCGATGATCGCCCGGGAGCTCGCCGTGGGGGACTTCCTGCTGCTCGGCCGGGGGGAGGAGTCGACCGGCGGGCGTGAGAAGGTCTCGATCCTGGCCGATGCGCTGGAGGCCATCATCGGGGCGGTCTACCTCGAGGCCGGCATCGACGGCGCGCGCACCTTCATCCTCGGGCGGTTCGCCGAACTCATCGAGTACGTCCCACATCTGGGTGCCGGGCTGGACTGGAAGACGAGCCTGCAGGAACTGGCCGCCCAGCTCGGGCAGAGCACGCCGGAGTACGTCGTCACCGGGGAGGGGCCCGACCACGCGCGGACGTTCACCGCACAGGTGCGCGTGGGTGACCGGTTGTACGGTCATGGCTCCGGGCCCACCAAGAAGCAGGCCGAACAAGAGGCGGCGCAGACCGCCTTCGAGCAGGTCCGGCAGGTACTCGGGGCCGATGCCTGAACTGCCCGAGGTCGAGGTGGTGCGCCGCGGGCTGTCGCACTGGACCGTCGGCCGGGTGGTGCGCGACGTCGAGGTTCTGCATGCCCGCGCCGTGCGCCGCCATCCAGGCACACCTGCGGACTTCGAGCGGGCGCTGCTGGGCCGGGAGGTCGTCAGCGTGCAGCGGCGGGGCAAGTTCCTGTGGTGGCCGCTCGGTGACATCGCCCTGGTGGGCCATTTGGGCATGTCCGGGCAGTTCCGGGTCGACGCCGAACCCACCGTGCACACCAGGATCCGGTTCGACTTCGACCTTCCGGTTCTGTTCGACGATCAGCGCACGTTCGGCGGGATGTGGGTGGAGCCGCTCATCGACGAGGTCCCGGCGTCGCTGGACCACATCGCCGCGGACCCGTTCTCAGCCGAATTCGACCGGCGCCGGGTGGTGGCGCGGATCCGGTCCCGGCGGGCACCGGTGAAGTCCCTGCTGCTGAACCAGGAGATCGTGTCGGGCATCGGGAACATCTACGCCGACGAGGCGCTGTGGTTGGCCCGGGTCCACTGGCGCACCCCCGGCTCGGCCCTGAGTGCGCGCAAGACCGGGGAGTTGCTCGACGCGGCCACCGAGGTGATGCGCCTGGCTGTCGACGCCGGCGGCACCTCCTTCGACCGCCTCTACGTCAACGTCAACGGCAGCAGTGGCTACTTCCAGCGCGACCTCGCGGCGTACGGGCAGGAGGGCCTGCCCTGCCTGCGCTGCGGCACCGCCATCGTGCGCGAGCCGTTCGCCAACCGGTCATCGTTCCGGTGCCCGCGCTGTCAACGACTGCGGGGCTGACGGCGCGCGCGCGCGGTCGGCGCGGTGCTGATCCGCCTTGTGCAGCCGTTAGTCCGGGGCACATCCGTTAGTCGCAGGTACAGCCGTTAGTCCGAGGCACGGGTTTCGGGCTAACGGCTGTCCTTCGGGCTAACGGCTGTCCTTCGGGCTAACGCGGAGCAACACCACCGGCTCCGGGGACCCCGCCACCCGGGGTGTCGTCCTTGACGACCATCGACGCGTTATGTCAGTCTGATATATGGGGCAAGGCGAACTGTCGCCCCCAAAACTCAGCGCTTGACAGCGCATCCGTGTGTGGAGGACTTCCATGGCCAAGGCGGTTTATCACCCCTGGCGCACATTACGACCCCCGGCTGCTGGCCGAGTTGGCGTCCCTGCGTGCCCGCGTCGCCGAACTCGAGCGTGAGGTCAGCGCCCTTCGGGTCGAGCAGGCGAGCTTCGAGGACGAAGTGCTCTCGCTGTCGTCGCAGCCGCCCGTCCTGGCCTGACGTCGCGGCGCGTGGCGTTGCCGGATAGTCGCCACATCCCGGGGTAGCCTGGGCTTCTTCCCCGCTGTCGGACCGGCTTGGTCCGTGGTTGACCGCGCGCGGCAGGAGGCCGGAAGTGCATCTGCGGAGTCTGACCCTTAGGGGCTTCAAGTCGTTCGCGTCCGCGACCACCATCGATCTGGAAACCGGGATCACGTGCGTCGTCGGGCCGAACGGCTCCGGCAAGTCGAACGTCGTGGACGCCATCGCCTGGGTGATGGGCGAGCAGGGCGCGAAGAGCCTGCGCGGCGGCAAGATGGAGGACGTCATCTTCGCCGGCACCTCCGGCAAGGCCCCGCTCGGCCGGGCCGAAGTCGAACTGACCATCGACAACTCCGATGGCGCCCTGCCGATCGACTACTCCGAGGTCACCATCCGGCGGACGCTGTTCCGCAGCGGCGGCTCCGAGTACGCGATCAACGGTCAGACGTGCCGGCTGCTCGACGTCCAGGAACTGCTCGCCGACTCCGGCATCGGCCGGGAGATGCACGTCATCGTGGGCCAGGGTCGGCTCGATGCCATCCTGCATGCCAGTCCGGAGGACCGCCGCGGCTTCATCGAGGAGGCGGCCGGGGTGCTGAAACACCGCCGCCGCAAGGAGAAGGCGCTACGCAAGCTCGAGCAGATCCAGCAGAACCTGCAGCGCCTGACGGATCTGGCCGCTGAACTGCGTCGCCAGCTCAAGCCGCTGGGTCGGCAGGCCGAGGTCGCCCGGCGTGCAGCCACGATCCAGGCCGATGTCCGCGATGCCCGGCTGCGGCTGCTGGCCGATGACGTGGCAGGGGTGCAGACCGATCTGGCCCAGGAACAGGCCGACGAGAGTGCTGCCAAAGCCGAGCGGGAGCGGATGGAGGAACTCCTGCAGGCCGCACGTGACGAGGAGTCGCGGCTGGAGGAACGGCTGCAGGACATCGCACCGCAACTGCACGAGTTCCGCACCCGGTCGCTGGATCTCACCCGCCTGCGGGAGCGCATGACCGCTCTGGTGGCGTTGATCGTCGAGCGGCGGCGTTCCCTGGAACGTGAACAGCTCGAGTTCGGCTTCGGTGTGGACCCGGAGGATCTGCAGCGCCAAAGCGATGCGGCCGCTGTCGAGGTCGCCGAGCAGGCCGAGGTCGCCGCGCAGGTGCAGCACGCGTTCGAGCAGGCGCGGGATGCCGCCGAAACCATCGCCCGCACGGTGCGCCAGGAGCAGGAATCGGTGGCCCTCGTGGAGCAGGCGCTGACCCAGTACCGGCAGGAAGTTGCGGCCGCGGAGCAGTCCGTGACCGGCGGGCAGCGGCTGGTGGCGGCGACCCAGAGCCGGGCCGACCGGCTGGCCGAGCAGTTCGGGCCGGCTGAGCTCGAGGCCCGGGAGGCCGCGGCCGCCGTCGTCGATCTGCCCGTGGGCGCCGAGCCGGCGGAGGTCATCGACATGACCGCCGCGGACGCGGCGATGGTGGAAGCGGACACGGCCGTCGACCTGGCGCGCCAGGAGTTGTCTTCGCAGGAGCAGCGCCGGGCTTCGCTGATCGCCAGGTGCGAGGCGTTGCGCTCGGCCGTCTCGCACGATGCGGACATCAGTCTCCCCGAGGACCAACAGCACGGATCCCTGGACAGCCTCATCCGCGTGCGTCCGGGACATGAGAAGGCCGTGGCCGTCCTGCTCGGTGCCCATGCCCGGGCGACAGTCCTGCGGTCCACGGTGACCGCCGGTCAGGTACTCGGCGGCACCGATGCCGAGGAGACGATGAGATTCGTGCTTTCGGGCGTGGCGGTCGCCCCCGAGCCTGCGGCGGTGCTGTCCTACATCGAGGCGCCGGACTACCTGCGAGGGGCGCTGTCGCACATGCTGCGGGATTGCCGGATCGCAGGCAGTCTCGAGGAGGCCGAGCGCATGGTCGCGGCTGAGCCGCATCTGCTGGTGGCCACCGACGACGGCCGGGTGGTCGGTCGTGGTGTCGCCGGCCAGGGTTCCGACGCCGCGAACGTGATCGCGTTGCGCAATGCCCTCGAGCAGGCAACCGAGGAGTTGGTCACGACCGAGGCGTGCTGGCGTCGGGCGGTCGAGCATGTGACCCGGGTGGAAGCCCACGCGGCCACGGCCCGGGCCGAGCGTGACGAGGTCCGCAACCAGGTCGCCCAGCAGCAGGCACAGGCCGCGGCGGCCGCCGAACGCGATGTCCACCTGCGCCACCGGGCACAGACCACCGCCCAGCGTTTGGAGCAGTTGATCGCCGAACGCGACGAGGTGGCAGCGGCACTGTCCGCACAGATCCGCGACCTCGAAGCGGCCCGGGACCGGCTGGCCGGTCTGCAGGCCGAGGGTGCACCCGCCGTCGACCGGTCGGGCCTGGAGCAGTTGCTCGCCGAGCAGGAACGGGCCCGCCAGGGCCATCACGAAGCCAGTCTCAACGCGCGGTCGGCGCAGGAACGGCTCACGGCGCTGCGTGCCCGGCACGAGGATCTTGTCGAGCAGACCCGGCAGGCGCAGGAGGCGGTGGCGGCCGCCGCCCGCCGCCGGATCGAGCGGGAGCGGGCGCTGGTCACGCTGGGGCGGCTGGAAGAACTCGCCCGCCGCTGCGCGGTCCTCGTCGAGGCCGACGCCGCCGGCGCAGAATCACATCTGGGCACCCTGGAGACCGAGCAGGCCGACGCGCAGGCAGCCCACAGCCGCGCCCGCAACCGGGCGCTGGAAGTGGCCGCGGAGGTGGAGCGCTTGACCCAGGACGTGCACCGCGACGAGGTGTTGCGGGCCGGCAAGCGCGCCACGCTGGACCAACTCAGTGAGAAGGCACTCGAGGAGTACGGGCTGACGCTGGACGACCTCGTGGCGGAGTACGGCCCGGATCAGTTGATCCCCGCACCGGAGGGCGAGGAGTCGCAGCCGTTCGTCCGGGAGGTGCAGCAGCGGCGGCTCAAGGAGGCCGAGCGCGGTCTGGCCCTGCTGGGCCGGGTCAACCCGCTGGCGCTCGAGGAGTTCGCCGCCATGGAGGAGCGCCACACCCACCTGGTGAATCAGATCGAGGACGTCAAGAAGAGCCGGGAGGACCTGCTCCACATCGTCTCGGACGTGGACAACCGCGTGCAGCAGGTCTTCTCCGAGGCCTACGCCGACGTGGCCCGCGAGTTCGAATACACGTTCTCGCGGTTGTTCCCCGGCGGCCAGGGGCGGCTGATCCTCACCGATCCCGACGACCTGTTGGCCACCGGGGTCGAGGTGGAGGCCCGTCCTCCGGGCAAGAAGATCAAGCGGCTCTCGCTGCTGTCCGGTGGGGAGCGCAGCCTCACGGCGGTGGCATTCCTGGTCGCGCTGTTCAAGGCCCGGCCGTCGCCGTTCTACTTGCTGGACGAGGTGGAGGCCGCCCTCGACGACGTCAACCTCGGGCGTCTGATCGGGTTGTTGGAGGAGCTGCGGCAGACGTCGCAACTGCTCGTGATCACCCACCAGAAGCGCACCATGGAGATGGCCGACGCCCTCTACGGCGTCACCATGCGTGCTGGCGTCACCGAGGTGATCAGCCAGCGGATGCGGCAGTTGCAGCCGGTCTGATGGGCGCGGACCGGCGTCCGTCACACTGGGGTCGTGGATTCCATCCTTCTCTACGCCATCCTTGGCGTGATCCTGCTCGTCATCGCCGTCGTCCTGGGCCTGCGGCTGGTCGCCGGCCGCCGCGCCCCTGCGGTGAAACCCCCGGAGGTCATCCCCGGAGTCGGTGACGACGCCTCCGAGCCGCGCGACACCCCGCTGCCGACGGTCGAGGACGTGGCGCTGCCCGAGCAGCCGTCGGCCCCGACCATCGAGCTCGAGCGGCCGAAGCCGACCAAGGGCCGGCTGGCGGCGCTCAAGGCACGGCTGGCCCGCTCCAACTCCGCGATCGGCCGCGGTCTGCTGGCGCTGCTGAGCAGCGACAAGGTGGACGAGGCCACCTGGGAGGAGATCGAGGACACCCTGATCATGTCCGACCTCGGTGTCGAGGCGTCCGCCGACTTGGTGGAACGGCTGCGCCTGCGGATGCGGGTGGACGACGACGTCGACTGGCAGCAGGCCCTGCATGACGAGTTGCTCACCCTGGTGGATCCGCAGATGGACCGGTCGCTGGTGGCCTCCCGCCAGGGGGATCGGCCCGCCGTGATCATGGTCGTGGGGGTCAACGGCACCGGGAAGACCACCACCACCGGCAAGCTCGCGCGGGTGCTCGTGGCCGACGGCCACACCGTCGTGCTGGGTGCGGCGGACACGTTCCGGGCTGCTGCTGCCGATCAGTTGCAGACGTGGGGTGACCGGGTCGGGGCCAGGGTCGTGCGCGGCCCGGAGGCCTCGGATCCGGCGGCCGTCGCCTTCGACGCCGTGGCCGAGGCCAACGCCGAGCAGGCCGACTGCGTGGTCATCGACACCGCCGGCCGCCTGCACACCAAGGTCGGCTTGATGGACGAGCTCGGCAAGATCAAGCGGGTGGTCAACAAGCAGGGGCCGGTCGACGAGGTGCTGCTCATCCTCGACGCCACCACCGGTCAGAACGGTCTGGCACAGGCGCGGGTGTTCAGCGAGGTGGTCGACGTCACCGGGGTCGTGCTGACCAAGCTCGACGGGACCGCCAAGGGTGGCATCGTCGTGGCGGTGCAGCGGGAACTCGGCGTACCGGTGAAGCTGGTCGGCCTGGGGGAGGGCCCCGACGACCTCGCGCCGTTCGACCCGGAGGCGTTCGTGAGCGCGCTGCTGGACTGAAGGGTCGCGTTGTCCCGGGTTCTGCGACGTTGTTGCCCTCGCGCCTCGGCGTGTCGGGGTAACAACGTCACAGAAGCCCCGGTGCGAGGTCAACTCACCCACCCCCGCTGCCGCAGCGCTCGTTCGACGCGGCCCACGGCATCGTCGAGGCTCATCTGCTTGGTGAGGGCGACATGTCTCCAGCCGGCGGCCGCGTAATCGTCGCGGGTTTGGGCGTCCTGGTGCCGCTGCCGCGGGTGGTCGTGGTGGTCTCCGTCGTAATCGGCGATCACCTTGTACAGCCGCCACACATAGTCACCCGTCCCCAGCAGAACTGCCTGCTCGACGATGTGCCCGTTCAACTCCGGTGCCGGCAGGCCCCGGTCGTGCATCGCGACCCGCAGGATCGACTCGCGGGGGGACCAACTGCCGCCGTCGGCCAGCGCCGCTGCCTCGGCCAGCCGCCTGCGATGGCGAATTCCGTTCAGGGCCGCCAACTCTGCGGTTGTGCAGATGTGCCTGCGCAGGAGCACGTCGGCCATGGCCACCAACTGCGGAAGGGTCAGTAGCGCGCCCAGGTCCTGCCATGTGCGCAGCGGGCTCGTCACCGGCCACCCGTGCCAGAGGTCCGTGGCGCCGGTCACCGAGCGGGCGTGCCAGGTGATCCCGGATCGACTGCCCCGCCGGTTCGCACACGTCACGTGGAACGGTCGCGGGTCACTCCTGGGAAGCGGCAGGCTCTGAATCTTCGCCGCAGTGGTGTGCGAGAAGACCGCTTCGGGGGGAAGAACCAGCGTGAACGCCGCGAGTTCGGCCCACCAGCCTTGTTCGTCGATGCCGGCGCGCACACCACGCGTCGGCGAGTAGAAGGCCGGGCGCAGGCTCTGTTTGTACGTCATTGCGGAAGTCCCGCTTCGGGTCACGCGGAAGGGCATCCTCAAGACATACGGGTGCTTGGCCCGGAGCAGACGGCTCCAGCCCCAACTGTGGATCGTGACGGAGGGGGCTGTGGACAGCCGCTCCGAACCGGTTTTGAGCCGTTGTTGCCCTCAGGGCTCGGCGTGTCGGGGCAACAACGTCGCAAAACCCGCGAGGGGGGTGGCGTTACCGCTGAGCGTGCCCGGCCCGACCAGCCGAACGGCCATCGTCCGTTCGGCGCCGAAACACAGTGTTAACGCAATACCCCACTTCCGTCACAGCGACGAAACCTCCGACCGCAGGTCGCGTAACACGCCTGGGTGAGTCTCGAAGGGTCCCGAGGGAGAGACCCGATGGGGAGAAAAGGAGAGGCGTGACGATGGATGAGTCCGTCTTGAGTGCAGGCGATACCGCCTGGATTCTCACCAGCGCCGCCCTCGTACTGCTCATGTTGCCCGGCCTAGCTTTCTTCTATGGCGGCATGACACGTACGAAGGCCGTGCTGAACATGATGATGATGGTGATGGGGGCATTGTTCCTCGTCGGCGTCCAGTGGGTGCTTTACGGCTACTCGATGACCTTCGCCACCGATATCGGCAACGGCCTGCTCGGCCGGGTCACGGAGTATGCAGGTCTGACCGGCCTGATGACCGACGACCCGACCGCGGTGTACCCGGCCATGGCCTTCGTCGCGTTCCAGGCGATGTTCGCGACGATCACCGTCGCGCTGATCGCCGGTGCGATCGCCGACCGGGTGAAGTTCGGGTCCTGGATGGTGTTCGCCGGAATCTGGGCGACGCTGGTCTACTTCCCGGTGGCGCACTGGGTATGGGGTGCTGGCGGCTGGATCTTCGAAGGCCTCGGCCCGCTGCGGGGTACGCCCGCGATCGACTTCGCCGGTGGGACCGCGGTCCACATCAACGCCGGTGCGGCAGGTCTGGCGCTCGCCCTGGTGGTCGGAAAGCGCCTGGGTTGGCCCAAGACCCCGATGAAGCCGCACAACCTGACCCTGGTCATGGTCGGTGCCGGCCTGTTGTGGTTCGGCTGGTTCGGCTTCAACGCCGGGTCGGCGCTGGCTGCCAACAACACGGCCGCGGTGGTGTTCATGAACACCTTCACCGCCACCTGTGCTGCGGCCCTCGGCTGGCTGCTCGTGGAGAAGATCCGCGACGGCCACGCCACCAGCCTGGGCGCGGCGTCGGGCATCGTGGCCGGCCTGGTTGCGATCACCCCGGCGTGCTCCTCGGTGAGCCCGATCGGTGCACTCATCCTCGGCGCGATCGCCGGTGTGGTCTGCGCGCTGGCGGTCGGACTGAAGTACAAGCTGGGCTACGACGACTCGCTCGACGTGGTCGGCGTACACCTGGTGGGTGGTCTGGTCGGCACCCTGCTGATCGGCTTCCTGGCCACTGAGGCGGCCCCGGCCGGTGTCAACGGCCTGTTCTACGGCGGCGGTCTGACCCAGTTCTGGTCGCAGCTGATCGCGGCCGTGACGGTGATGGTCTACTCCTTCGTGATGGCACTGATCATCGGACTTGCGATCCACAAGACGATCGGCCTGCGGATTCCGGAAGAGGATGAGATCACCGGCATCGACCTCACCACCCACGCCGAATCGGCATACGAACTACAGGAGAGCGGTTCCGGCGGGAAGTTCGCCGGCGTCGGTCAGGCAGCCGCGAAGAGGGAAGAGGTCACCGTATGAAACTCGTCACCGCAGTCATCAAGCCCTTCAAGCTCGACGACGTGAAGACCGCACTGGAGACCTTCGGGGTCCACGGTCTGACCGTCTCCGAGGCCAGCGGCTACGGCCGTCAGCGCGGGCACACCGAGGTCTACCGGGGCGCGGAGTACACCGTCGACCTGGTGCCCAAGGTGCGCATCGAGGTGGTGGTCGAAGACGACGACGCCGACAGTGTGGTGGACGTCATCGTCAAGAGCGCACAGACCGGTCGCATCGGGGACGGCAAGGTCTGGGTGTCTCCGGTCGAATCCGTGGTCCGGGTGCGGACCGCAGAACGCGGCGCGGACGCGCTGTGACCCAAGACGTGGCGGCGACCCGAGGGGGAGGGTCGCCGCCACGTCGCATTCCACAACGTCAGGAGGACTCGGTGAGTGTGGTCGCAAGTGACTTCATGGCAGCCCGTGCTGATCTCATCAGCCGACCGGGCTTCGGCCCATCGCGCCGGCACGCGCTCACCGGTCTGACCGACGACTGGCTGACCGATCTGTTCAACGCCTCCGGAGCGAAGGACCTCGGCTGCACGCTGGTCGCCGTCGGGGGCTACGGCAGAGGCGAGATGGCTCCGGCCAGCGACATCGACGTGCTCCTGCTGCACCCGTCGGCCGTGCCGGGCGAAGCCGTGGCCGCCGTCGCGGAGAAGATCTGGTACCCGATCTGGGACAGCGGCTTGCGCCTCGACCACAGCGTGCGCACGCCGGCCCAGGCCCGGCGGCTGGCCGGTCAGGATCTGCGCGTCGTGCTCGGCCTGCTCGACGCCCGCACGGTGATCGGCGACGACCGCCTCACCGTCGAGACCCGATCGACCGTGCTGGGGGACTGGCGCGCCATGGCCAAGCAGCGCCTGGACGAACTCCGGGCGGGGGTGGAGGAGCGAGCCGAGATCCATGGCGAGTTGGCGTACCTGTTGGAGCCGGATCTCAAGGAGTCCTACGCCGGCTTGCGGGATCTGACGGTGATGCGGGCACTGGCTGCAAGCTGGATCATCAGTCCGCCGCAGAGTTCGCTGAGCCAAGCCCGGCTCACCCTGCTGGATGCCCGCGACGCGCTGCACCTGACCACCGGCCGGGCCACCGATCGGTTGACCCAGCAGGAACAGCCGCAGGTGGCGAGGATGCTGGGCTACGCCGACGAGGACGAGTTGCTGCGCGCCGTGTGTGGCGCCGGCCGGACCATCGCCTTCGTGAGTTCGGTGGCCTGGGGTCGTGTGAGGCGACAGATCAAGCGCCAGTCCATACCGCGGCTGCGCAAGATCCGCCGGAACAGCGACCGGGCGCCGCTTGCCGAGGGTGTGGTCGTGCAGGACACCGAGGTGGTGTTGGCAGCGGATGCCCGGCCGGATCGCGACCCCGTCCTCGTGCTGCGGGCTGCGGCCGCCGCCGCCCAGGCGAGACTGCGGATCTCCACCCACACCGTCGACCGGCTCGCGCAGGAGTCCGCACCGCTGCCGGTGCCGTGGCCGCGGCAGGCCCGCGAGAACCTGGTCAGCCTGCTGGGCGCCGGTCGCGCGGCAGTGCCCGTGTGGGAGGCCCTGGACCAGGCGAACATCGTGTCGCGACTGATCCCCGGGTGGGATGTGGTGCGGTCGGCACCCCAGCGCAACCCGGTGCACCGCTACACCGTGGACCGGCATCTGGTCGAGACCGCGGTGGCCGCGTCCAAGCACACGCGCAAGGTGTCCCGTCCGGACCTGCTTCTGGTGGGGTCATTGCTGCACGACATCGGCAAGGGCCGTCCGGGGGACCACACCGAGATCGGCGTGGACCTGGTCGCGGACATCGCGCCCCACTTCGGCTTCGACGACCGTGACACACACACTCTGGTGGAACTGGTCCGGTACCACCTGCTGCTGCCGGATGTGGCCACGCGCAAAGACATCGACGATCCTGCCGTCATCGACAAGGTCGCTGAGGCGGTGCAAACGGCTGAGACGTTGGAGTTGTTGCACTGGCTCACCGTGTCCGACGCCGCCGCCACCGGACCCGCGGCCTGGAGCCCGTGGAAGGCCAATCTCGTCGACGTGCTGGTGCGCCGCACCCGGGCGTCGCTGGCCGGGGACGAGGTGAAGATCGAGCCGTTGCTGGACGATGTCCCGGTGCACCTGTGGACCGGGACCGGGGTGGACGTCGTCATCGACGTGCTGGGCGAGACGGAACTGGCGATCACGGTGGGGGCGTCCGACTCGGTCGGCCTGCTGAGTCGCTGTGCCGGTGCACTGGCGGTCAACCGGCTCAGCGTGAGGGACGCCGCCAGTCGCACGGAACAGGGCCGGGCGGTGATCCGGTGGACCGTGCAGACGCAGTTCGGGGAGCCCCCGGCCGCGGACAGGTTGGCCTCCGACATCCGGCGGGCCATCGCCGGCGAACTGGACCTGGCGCGTCGGTTGAGCGAGCGCGAGCGCGCGTATGCCAACGTCGAGGACCCCCGGCCCGAGCCCACAGTGTCGTTGACCCCCGACGCGTCCAGTCGCGCGACCGTGCTGGAGGTGCGTGCCCACGACCGCGCCGGGCTGCTGTACTGGGTCGCGTCGGCCCTGGCCCGTAACGGTGTCAACGTCGATGGCGCTAAGGTTTCGACCCTCGGTTCGGAGGTCGTCGATGTCTTCTTCCTCACCGACGAGAGCGGGGACCCCCTCACGGACTCACGGGCCGGGGCAGCCCTGGCGGTCGTGCGGGATTCCCTGACCGGCTGACGGTCGCCGGGAGGCCCTGCGGCCACCCGTGCCTCACGGCGCGGCCGGTTACGCTGTAACCCGACCCCCAGGAGCGATGCATGTTCAATTCCCTGTCCGACCGTCTGGCCGCCACCTTCAAGGGACTGCGCGGCAAAGGCCGGTTGTCCGAGGCGGACATCGACGAGACCGTGCGCGAGATCCGCCGGGCGCTGCTGGAAGCCGACGTGTCCCTGTCCGTGGTGCGCACGTTCACCGCCCGGGTCAAGGAGCGGGCGATGGGCTCGGAGGTCTCGGGCAGCCTCAACCCGGCGCAGCAGGTCGTCAAGATCGTGCACGAGGAGCTCATCACGATCCTCGGCGGCGAGACCCGCAACCTGCGGCTGGCCAAGAAGCCGCCGACGGTCATCATGCTGCTGGGTCTGCAGGGCTCAGGCAAGACGACGCTGGCCGGCAAACTCGCCAAGCACCTGGCCGACCAGGGGCACACGCCGGTGCTGGTCGCGGCCGACTTGCAGCGGCCCAACGCGGTCAACCAGTTGCAGATCGTGGCCGAGCGCGCGGGCGTGCCCTGCTACGCCCCCGAGCCGGGCAACGGGGTGGGCGACCCGGTGGCTGTTGCCCGGTCGTCGATGAGTTTCGCCGAACAGTCGCTGTACGACGTGGTCATCATCGACACCGCGGGCCGGTTGGCCATCGATGAGGAACTGATGGGACAAGCGGCGGCCATCCGCGACGCGGTCCAACCCGACGAACTGCTGCTGGTGATCGACGCGATGATCGGCCAGGACGCGGTGCAGACCGCGGCCGCCTTCCAGGAGGGTGTCGGCGTCGACGGCGTCATCCTGACCAAGCTCGACGGTGATGCCCGGGGTGGCGCCGCGCTCTCGGTGCGGGAAGCCACCGGTGCTCCGATCATGTTCGGGTCCGTCGGAGAGAAGGTGGAGGATCTCGAGGTCTTCCACCCCGACCGGATGGCCTCGCGCATCCTCGACATGGGTGACGTGCTGACCCTGATCGAGCAGGCGGAGCGCGCCTTCGACGCCGACCAGGCGCAGCGGATGGCAGACAAGGTCGCGCGCGGCGACGCCTTCACCCTCGAGGAGTTCCTCGAGCAGATGCAGGCGGTCAAGAAGATGGGTTCGCTGGGCAAACTGCTCGGGATGCTGCCGGGTATGGCCGAGGCCCGCAAACAGCTCGAGCAGATCGACGACCGTGAGCTCGACCGGGTCGCCGCGATCATCCACTCCATGACCCCGCAGGAACGACGGGACACCAAGATCCTCAACGGTTCCCGGCGGGCGCGGATCGCCCGCGGTGCCGGCGTCCAGGTGTCGGACGTGAACAACCTTGTGGACCGCTTCACCGAGGCCCAGAAGATGATGAAGAAGATGCGAGCCGGCGGCGGCGGAATGCCCGCGATGCCGGGGATGCCACCGGGCATGGGCGGGATGTCCAAGAAGAGCAAGGGCAAGGGCAAGCAGGTCAAGGCCAAGAAGGGGCGCAGCGGCAACCCGGCCAAGCGCGCGCAGGAGGCGGCCGGTCAGCCGCTCGAGGTGGATGCGGCCCCGCCGCCTTTCACCGCGGATCAACTGCCGGACGAGTTCACCAAGTTGCTGGGCGGGCAGTAGCGGCGACGCCGTCAGCCCCGGAGCCTGTTGCCGCGTCGGATTCGAGCGGGAGTCGGCGCGGGTCGTGGGTGTGTGCCGTCGTGGCCGGAGCGCGAGTGGTGCGCGGTTGCTGGGCCCCCGTCGCGAGTGTGCGCGGTTGCTGGTTTTGGGGGTGCCAAACCGACAACCGTGCAACAGTCGTGGTTCGCGGGCAGCAACCGCGCAACAGTCGTGGGCGCGGCGCGACTCGCAGTGCGCGGGGTGACCGGCGAGCCCAACTGTGCGTGGTCTGCCCCGACGTGCCGCGCCGAGCAGTTGCGGTCTTCGGTAGCAGCACCCGACAACCCGACTCGGGGCGCTTTCACCCTCACTCCCCGCCGAAGCTCGTGCAGTACGTGGGGGTTCCGGCGGCGCTGAGCGGCAACGAACTACCTGAGCGGCAACCAACGACAGTCTCCGCGATCCGGATTCCAAGGGGAGGGGGCGGCGCGCCGGGTCGTTCGCCCGGCGTCTCGTGCCGTGGTGGCCGGTGACTCTGCGACAGTCGAGGCGACGTCCGGAGCGCGCCCGGCATCTGGCACACTAGAGCCAGGTTCCCGCCCTCTCACCGGGGACCGTTGACTTGTGGCACGCGTGCGGGTGTGACAACCCCACCTTCCCGGACGCGGCCGGACACGATTACAGGAGACACACCCCCAGTGGCAGCCAAGATCAAACTGAAGCGGCTCGGCAAGATCCGTAACCCGCAGTACCGTGTCGTCGTCGCCGACGCGCGCAACAAGCGCGATGGTCGGGCGATCGAGGAGATCGGCCTCTACCACCCCAAGGAGCAGCCGTCGCTGATCCAGATCGACTCCGAGCGGGTGCAGTACTGGCTCGGCGTGGGTGCGCAGCCGACCGATGCGGTGATGGCGTTGCTGAAGATCACCGGCGACTGGCAGAAGTTCAAGGGCCTCCCGGGCGCCGAGGGCACGCTGCAGACCGCCGACGAGAAGGCCGACCGCAAGGCCGTGTTCGCCGCCGCCGCAGCTGAGGCCGCGGGTCTGAAGGACGCCGAGGAGAAGGCGCCGAAGCAGAGGTCGAAGCCGAAGGAGAAGGCCGGCTGCGAGGCTGCTCCTGCGGAGGAAGCGCCCGCTGAGGCGCCGGCTGCTGAGGCTGCTCCTGCGGAGGAAGCGCCCGCCGCGGCCGAATCCCCCGCTGACGAAACAGCCGCGCCGGCCGAAGGGGCCGCGGACGAGACTAAGGCCGATGGCTAGGCCGTTGGCCGAAGCCCTCGAGCACCTGGTCGTGGGCATCGTGGACAACCCCGACGACGTGACCGTGCGCGAGAAGGATGGCCGCGGTCGCGGGACACTGCTGAAGGTGACGGTGCACCCGGACGACCTCGGTCGCGTCATCGGTCGCGCCGGGCGGACCGCCAAGTCCCTGCGGACGGTGATCAACGCCATCGCCGGCGGCCGTGGCGTGCGGGTCGACTTCGTGGATGTGAACGGCCGCTGACCGCACAACGTGTGGCCGTCGGCCGGATCGGCAAGCCGCATGGCGTGCGCGGCTGGGTGACGGTCATGCCCACCACCGACGAGCCCGAGCGCAGATTCGCCCCCGGAGCGGTCGTGTTGGTCGGGGACGCCCCGCGCAGCGTGGTCGAATCCCGGATCTCACCCAAGGTCGCTCTGTTGCTGTCGGGCTGCACGGATCGTGCGGATGCTGAGGCGCTGCGCGGAGTGTGGCTCTACACCGAGGTCGGCGACGCCGAAGTCGACGACCCGGATGCGTTCTACGACCATCAGTTGGAGGGCCTGCGAGTCCTCGTGGACGGTGCCGAGGTGGGCATCGTCGAGGAAGTCCTGCACCTGCCGGGACAGGATCTGCTGGCCGTGGCCTTCGAAGGCCGGCAGGTGCTCGTGCCGTTCGTGGTGCAGATCGTGCCGGTCGTGGACCTGGCCGGCGGGTTCGTGGAGGTCGTCGCACCGGAAGGTCTGTTCGACGATGCGGATTGACGTCGTCTCCATCTTCCCGGAGTACTTGGCGCCGTTGCGGCTCTCCCTGATCGGCAAAGCCATCGAGCGCGGTGCGGTGACTCTTCAGTTGCACGACTTGCGTGACCACGCCCACGACAAGCACCGCACGGTTGACGACGCTGCCTACGGGGGCGGGCCGGGCATGGTGATGATTCCGCAACCCTGGGGTGAGGCGCTGGATCCACTGCTGGACCCCGACAGCGTGTTGGTGATCCCCACCCCGTCCGGCGAGACGTTCACACAGCGCACAGCCGAGGAGTTGGCCGGCCGCTCCCACTTGGTGTTCGCGTGTGGGCGCTACGAGGGGATCGACGCCCGGGTCGCGGCGCACTACCGGGGCGCGGTCGCTGTGCGGGAGGTGAGCATCGGTGACTACGTGCTCGCCGGCGGCGAGGCGGCGGTGCTCGTGATGTGCGAGGCGATCGTGCGGTTGCTGCCGGGGGTTCTGGGCAATCCGGATTCCGTCGCCGACGATTCCTTCAGCCTTCCCGACGACCTGGTCGAGGGTCCGGTGTACACCCGGCCGCCGATGTGGCGCGGGCTGGCAGTACCCGACGTGCTGCTGTCCGGGGATCACGGCCGCATCGAGGCCTGGCGGCGGGAGCAGGCTCAGTTGCGCACACAGGAGTTCCGGGCGGGGGACTGAACCGGCTGGCCCCTCGCCGCCGATTGCTGAACGGTGGCCGGTGCTGCTGGTCGTAACGGTGGGCTGGCTGACTGGCGACGAAACCGCCCCCGACCCCGCGACGTTGGTGGGGGTGCACCGCGTGAGAGAACCCACGCGTGTCTTCACTCACCTGGTGGACGTTCTCCAACCTCGTGCGGACCCCAGAGGCAGAACCCGCCTCCTTGGCTCGCCCGAGATCACGGGCCAGCGCCGTTATTCCCCACTGACCGGCATCGAGCCTGCTGCGGATCCGCAGGGATTCCACTGCGTGCCCCACCGTGCGGGCCCGGGCAAGCGGGTGTGGCACACTGGGAACGATCCGTACGCCACCCGCCACAGGGGGACACGCTGCGGAACCGGGTTACTTCCCACGAACCACCCACCACCACGTGCGTTCGACCTGTGGCGAATGCGAGGAGTCAACATGCACACCCTGGACGCCATCGACGCGGCAAGTCTGCGCGACGACATCCCCGCCTTCCGGCCCGGAGACACCATCAAGGTCCACGTCAACGTGGTCGAAGGTGAACGCCGCCGTGTGCAGGTCTTCCAAGGCGTGGTCATCCGCCGTCAGGGCGGCGGCGTGCGCGAGTCCTTCACCGTGCGCAAGGTGAGCTTCGGCGTCGGCGTCGAGCGGACCTTCCCGGTGCACAGCCCGATCATCGACCACATCGAACTGGTCACCCGCGGCGACGTCCGCCGGGCCAAGCTGTACTACCTGCGCGAACTGCGCGGCAAGGCGGCGAAGATTCGCGAGAAGCGCGACAACACTGGCGCGTGAGCGAGACCTCTAGTTCCACACGTGCCGGCGGGGCGCTCTGGCGTTTCGTCAAAGAGATCGTCATCATCCTGGTGGTGGCCCTCGGGCTGTCCTTCCTGGTGCGCACGTTCATCGTGCAGGCCTTCTATGTGCCGAGCCAGTCGATGGAGAACACCCTCATGCCCAACGACCGGATCCTGGCCTCGAAGCTGTCGACCCGGTTCGGCGGGGTCGACCGGGGCCAGATCGTGGTGTTCCGCGACCCCGGCGACTGGCTCGATGCGGCGCAGAAGGAACCCGCCAGCGGTCTGGCCGGCGTCCTCGAGTGGGTCGGCCTGCTGCCCAGCAACACCGGCGATGATCTCGTCAAACGGGTCATCGGCGTCGGCGGCGACCACGTGCGCTGCTGCAGCACCGACGGCCGCATCGTGCTCAACGGCGTGCCGTTGACCGAGCCGTACGTCAAGCCCGGGGACACCAGCGACGACGTGCGCTTCGACGTGACCGTGCCGGAGGGCCGGATCTTCGTCATGGGCGACAACCGCAACGCCTCGGCGGACTCCCGCTACCACCTCAACGACAACCAGGGCACAGTCCCGGTGGGCAACGTCGTGGGCCGGGTGGTCCTCACCGTGTGGCCGTTCTCGGCGTTCAGCACCCATCCGGTCCCGGAGCTCCCGTTCGACGACCCGCGTCTGGACGAGCAGGGCAAGTAGCGGTCCGGCCGCAGCCGGACACGCTTCGACCTCGCACCGCATCTGTCGTACCTGCGCATATGGTTAGGCCTGTGGGAGCAAGCTCAGTCCCCGTTCCTCGCAGAGGTGCGGGTCCGTACGCGTTCGACAACGCCGTGCGCCGGGCCGGTTTCGAGGCGGTGGCTGGTCTGGATGAGGCTGGTCGGGGTGCCTGCGCCGGGCCCCTGTATGCGGCCGCGGTGATCCTGGCCCCGCACACCCGGATCGCTGAGTTGGCCGACTCCAAACTGCTGACCCCGGCCGCCCGGGAGCGCGTCGAGGAGCGGGTCAAGCGCCTCGCTCTGGCCTGGGCGGTGAGCGCGATCGACGTGGCCGAACTCGACGAGATCGGGTTGCACCGCGCCAACCTGCTGGCCTTCCGCAGGGCGTGGATGCGGTTGGGGGTACTCCCCGACTACGCGTTGTGCGACGGATTCGTGCCCGGCGGCCTCGGTCGTCCGGAGTTGGCGGTATGGAAGGGTGATCAGGTGTCGGCCACGATCGCTGCGGCCAGTGTCCTGGCCAAGTGCGCGCGGGACCGCCACATGAAGACCCTGCACGAGGTCTACCCGCAGTACGGGTTCGACGTGCACAAGGGCTACACCACCCCGGCGCACCGGGAGGCACTCGCCGCCCACGGCCCGAGTGCTGTGCACCGGTACCGATTCATCACTGTTCGGCGAGCCATACGAGAGGGAGCCGCATGAGCGTCGACGATCTGCAGCGCTACGAGAGCGAGGTCGAGCTCGACCTGTACCGGCAGTACCGCGAGGTGGTCGGGATGTTCCGCCACGTCGTCGAGACGGAGCGCCGGTTCTACCTCGCCAACGATGTCGATATCCAGGTGCGCAGCACCGAAGGCGGCGAGGTCTTCTTCGAGGTCTACCTGCGTGATGTCTGGGTCTGGGACATGTACCGGCAGGGCCGGTTCGCGCGCTCCGTGCGCATCCTTACGTTCAAGGACGTGAACGTGGAGGATCTTCCGGTTGGGGACAACCCCAGCGCCTGATCCACAGAAAGTCCGCGAGCGCGGCTGGGTCGGACCGTGGCTTGTGAGGATCGGTGTATGGACCGTTGTCTGTGCGCTGCCGTTGTTCTGAGTGCTGCTGGCCAGTCCGGCGGGCACGATCTCGAGGCCCGGGCCGCAGGGATCGTGGGGGAGGACCGCGTCGAGCTGGTCGGCCGGGCGCTGGCCGAACCCTGGCTTGCCAGTGACGGCAGGATCCTGCGAACCGGGGACTCCGACTGGCCACTGGGTCTGGCCACCCTGGGCCCGGCGGCACCGGTTCTGCTGTGGGTGCGGGGCCGGTTGCCGGTGGCGCCGGAGCGTCTCGTCGCCATCGTCGGATCGCGCCGCTGCACCGAGTACGGGCGGACCGTGGCGGCAGACCTGGCCCGCGCCGTTGTGCAATCGGGCCGCCAGGTCGTCTCGGGCGGGGCGCGGGGGATCGACCAGGCCGCCCACCATGGGGCGTTGGACGCTCAGGGGTCGAGCGTTCTGTTCGCCGCCGGGGGCGCAGGGCTGGTGTACCCGGCCGAGCACGCCGGCCTGTTCCGGGCGGTGGCCGGTTCCGGCGCGGTTGTCTGGGAGCACCCGCCGGGCACCCGGCTGACCAAAGCCGGTTTCCTGCACCGCAATCGCCTCATCGCGGCCTGCTCGGCGGTGACCGTGGTCGTGGAGGCCGCACAGCGCTCCGGGGCGCTCAACACCGGGCGCAGCGCCGCCGATCTCGGCAGGTTGGTGCTCGGCGTACCGGGGCGCATCGACAGCCCCGCTTCGGCGGGTGTGCACGCCGCGATCGCCGATGGCTGGGCGGCGCTGTTGCTCGGACCCGCGGATCTGACCGAGATGTTGGGTGTCGCGGCTAGTCCGGTTGACTCCCGTACACCCTCTTCGGCAGGCTGATGGGCGTGCGGGGTCTGGTGGTAGACGACGAACACGTGGGTTCCGACCTCTCCGTGTTCGATGGCGTGCTGCCCGCGTTCACCGACTACATGGCCGCCGAACGCGGGTTCTCCGCGAACACGGCACTTGCCTACCGCAGTGACGTGGCGGATCTGCTGGAGTTCTTGGGCGACCGTCCGATGACGACCGCCACGATCCGGCAGTGGCTGGCCGCCGCTCGGGAGCAGGGTGCAGGGTCCCCCACCGTGGCGCGCCGGATCGCCAGCGTCCGGTGCTTCGCGCACTGGGGGGTCCGGCAGGGTCTGCTGAAGGCCGACCCCACCTTGCGATTGCACACGCCCCGGCTGAAGCCTGATCTGCCACGGGTGGCAGACAGCGAGCGGTTGAACCAGGCGCTCGACACGCTTGCCCGGGTCGCCGACGACCCGCTGGCGGTGCGCAACCTGGTGCTGCTGGAGTTGTTGTACGGCAGCGGGTTGCGTGTCAGTGAGGTCTGCTCCATCGACGTCGGCGATATCGACCTGGGCAGGCGCACGGTGACGGTGATGGGCAAGGGTGCCAAACAGCGGGTGGTGCCCCTGACCGGAGCCTGCATCCGGGCGCTTGACCGGTGGCTGACCGTCCGCGCCGAGATGGCACGGGCCGAGGAACGGGCGCTGCTGGTCGGCAGCCGGGGCGCGCGCCTGAACGTGCGCGTGGCCCGTCGAGTCGTCCACGAGAGCACGTCAGCGTTCCCCGACCTGCCGGATCTCGCGCCCCACGGACTGCGCCACAGCATGGCCAGCCACGTCCTGGAAGGCGGCGCGGACCTGCGCTACGTACAACAACTGCTGGGTCACGCGAGTCTGGCGAGTACACAGATCTACACCCATGTCTCAGCCGACCGGATGCGGTCGGCCTACGAGAATGCGCACCCCCGTGCCTGAGTCCGAGGTGCTTGACGAGGCCACGATCGCCGAGCAGGAGGCGACGGCTAACGCGGCAGCCCTGCAGAGCTTGTGGACCGACTACAAGGCCACTGGCGAGCGGGCGTACCGGGATCGCCTGATCCTGCACTATGCGCCGTTGGTCAAGTACGTCGCCGGCCGCGTGCGCTCCGGACTGCCCAACAACGTGGAGTCCGCCGACCTCGTCTCCTACGGCATGTTCGGGCTCATCGACGCGATCGACAAGTTCGACCTCGGTCGGCAGATCAAGTTCGAGACCTATGCGATCAACCGGATCCGCGGTGCCATCATCGACGAACTGCGCTCGCTCGACTGGGTGCCGCGTTCGGTGCGCTCCAAAGCCAAGGACCTCGAACGGGCACACGCGGCACTCGAGGCGCAACTCAAGCGCGCACCGACTGAGGCGGAGTTGGCCGAGCAGATGGGCCTGACCCGGGCGGAACTCGCGAAACTGATGAGTCAGGTGTCCTTCACCAACGTCGTGGCGCTCGACGAGGTGACGCACGGGGGCGTCGACCGGGGCGACAAGATGACCCTCGGGGATCTGCTCGAGGACCCTCGCGCACCGGATCCGGAGGCCGAGTACGAGACCGAGGAGATGAAGATGCTCCTCGCCGAACAGATCGCCGGGCTCCCGGAGCGCGAGAAAGTCGTGCTCACGCTCTACTACTACGAGCGGCTCACGCTGGCGGAGATCGGTTCGGTGCTCGGCGTGACGGAGAGCCGGGTGAGCCAGATCCACTCGAAGTCGCTGCTCGACTTGCGCGCGCGGCTGCAGCAGATCGGGCTGTGAACACGGGTTTGAGAACCGGTCTTCGGCCGGCCAGGAACGACAGCGGGTTCACGTACTCGCCGTCGACCTTGGCACCCCAGTGCAGGCAACGCCGGTCGCAATGCCCACCCCGGGCCAGGCGTCCCAGGCGTTGACCGGCCGTGACCGGGTCGCCGACGGCCACGGTCGCCCGCACGGGCTCGAATGTGAAGCGCACGCCATCGGCGCGCACAGCGATGACCGGTCGGTCTGCGATCCGGCCGGTGAACACAACCTGCCCGGCAGTGGGCGCCCGCACGGATTGACCGCGTTCCGCCCGCAGATCCACCCCACGGTGAGCTGGCAGCCAGGCCTGGGCGCCCGGGGCGAAGGCGCGGACGACGACCATCGGGGAGACTGGCGGCAGCGGCGGCGGGAGGATCATGGAATCCATCCCACAGCAGACCGGTGACATGCACGAGCTTCCGAAGCGGATCTGTGGACATCCGGACACGGGTGTCCACAGCTGACCCGGTAGACTCGTGCTATCGCAGTCTCGGCTGCGAAATTCGCACACCGTTCGTCGGCCCCCGGGCCGGCCTCCATGCCAACCAGTCCCTGCGGGGCAGGGCAGGAGTCGGTGTCAGGGTGCTGATCGGCCGATCGGCACAGCCAACTGGACAGCGCCGGCAGGCGCGGAAGGAACACCCATGGCAGTCGTGACCATGCGCCAACTGCTGGAGTCCGGCGTCCACTTCGGACACCAGACCCGCCGTTGGAACCCCAAGATGAAGCGGTTCATCCTCACCGATCGCAACGGCATCTACATCATCGACCTGAACCAGGCCCTCGGGTACCTGGACAACGCCTACGAGTTCGTCAAGGACACCGTCGCGCACGGCGGGACGATCCTGTTCGTCGGCACCAAGAAGCAGGCTCAGGAAGCCGTGGCCCAGCAGGCCCAGCGGGTCGGCATGCCATACGTCAACGAACGTTGGCTCGGTGGCATGCTGACGAACTTCCAGACCGTGCACCAGCGGCTGCAGCGGCTCAAGGAGCTCGAGGAGATCGACTTCGACGACGTGGCTGCCAGCGGCATGACCAAGCGGGAACTGCTGGGTCTGCGACGTGAGCGCGACAAGCTCGAGCGCACCCTCGGCGGCATCCGCTTCATGAACAAGGTGCCGAGCGCGGTGTGGCTCGTGGACACCAACAAGGAGCACATCGCCGTGGCGGAGGCCCGCAAGTTGGGCATCCCGATCGTCGCGATCCTCGACACCAACTGCGACCCGGATGTCGTCGACTACCCGATCCCGGGCAACGACGACGCCATCCGCTCGGTCACGCTGCTGACCCGGGTGATCGCTGACGCCGTGGCCGAGGGCAAGATGGCCCGCGCCGGTGCCGGTGATGAGGCCGGTGCCGAGGAGATGCCGGAGTGGGAGCGCGAGTTGCTGGAGCAACAGGCCGCTGCCGAGCAGGCATCGTCGGAGACCGAGCCCGGCGACGCGCCCAGTGTCGCCGAGGATGTGCCGGCGGCGGAGCAGGCCGGCGAGGCTGCGGAGGCACCGGCTGCGGAGGCACCGGCTGCGGAGGCACCGGCTGCGGAGGCACCGGCTGCGGAGGCACCGGCTGCGGAGGCACCGGCTGCGGAGGCACCCGCCACTGAGGCACCGGCAGCTGAGGCACCCGCCGCTGAGGCACCCGCCGCTGAGGCCCCCGCCGAAGAGACGACTGAGACCACGACCACTGAGGAGAACCACTGATGGCTGTCAGCGCAGCTGATGTCAAGCGCCTGCGTGAGATGACGGGCGCCGGGATGATGGACTGCAAGAAGGCGCTCGAGGAGGCCGACGGGGACTTCGAGCGGGCCGTCGAGATCCTGCGGGTGAAGGGCGCCAAGGGCGTGAACAAGCGCGCCGAGCGCACCGCGTCCAACGGTCTGGTCACCTCCTACATCGAGGGCACCCAGCATGGGGTGCTGCTGGAGTTGAACTGCGAGACGGACTTCGTGGCGAAGACGCCGGCGTTCCAGCAGATCGCCGCGGACGTCTCAGCGTTCGTTGCGGCCAAGCAGCCAGCCGATGTGGCCGAGTTGCTCGCGCTGGAACTCGAGGCGGACAAGAGCATCCAGCAACTGCTGGACGAGGCCAACGTCACCATGGGTGAGAAGATCGAGATCCGCCGGTTCGAGCGCTTCGGGGATGGGTTCGTGACCGTCTACCTGCACAAGCACGACCCGGCGCTGCCGCCGAGTGTCGGGGCGCTGGTCGAGTTGGACAGCGACAACGAAGAGGTGGGCAAGAACGTCGCCCAGCACATCGCGGCGATGTCCCCGCTCTACCTGTCGCGCGAGGACGTGCCGGAGGATGTGGTCGCCAACGAGCGCCGCATCGCCGAGGAGACCGCCCGCGAGGAGGGCAAGCCCGAGCAGGCGCTGCCCAAGATCGTGGAGGGTCGCGTGAACGGGTTCTTCAAGGACGTGTGCCTGGTGCAGCAGCCCTGGGTGCGGGACAACAAGAAGACCATCGGCGCCTACCTGGAGGAAAGCGGCGTGAACGTCAAGCGTTTCGCCCGCTTCAAGGTTGGTCAGGGCTAAGTGGCAGCGCGCTGGGACTCGGCGCCCGAGGGTGGCTGGGAACGCGTCCTGCTGAAGCTGTCCGGGGAAGCCTTCTCCGGCGGTACCGGGCTGGGCGTGGATCCGGATGTTGTGGCGTCGATTGCGGCACAGATCGCCGAAGTCGTCTCCGATGGCCGACAGGTGGCCGTGGTGATCGGCGGCGGCAACTACTTCCGCGGCGCCGAACTGTCGGAGCGCGGCATGGATCGTGCCCGCGCGGACTACATGGGCATGCTGGGCACGGTCATGAACTGCCTTGCGATGCAGGATTTCCTGGAGAAGGTCGGCGTCGAGACCCGCGTCCAGACCGCGATCGCCATGGGGCAGGTTGCGGAACCGTACGTCCCGCGCCGCGCCATCCGGCATCTGCAGAAGGGCCGCGTGGTCATCTTCGGAGCGGGGCTGGGTGTGCCGTTCTTCTCCACGGACTCGTGTGCCGCCCAGCGTGCGCTCGAGATCGGGTGCCAGTCGGTGCTCATGGGCAAGAACGGCGTGGACGGCGTGTACAACGCCGATCCGCGCACCGACCCGACAGCCACCAGGTACGACACGCTGACGCACTCGGACGTCCTGGCGCAGGACCTCAAGGTGGCCGATGCGACCGCCATCAGTCTGTGCCGGGACAACCGGTTGCCGCTGGTGGTCTTCGACCTGATGGTGCCGGGGAACATCCGCAAGGCCGCGGCCGCCGAGCAGGTCGGCACGCTCGTCGCCTGACGGGTGAGATCTGCGTCACAACTAAGGTTCACCTAACCTGCGCCTGCTAGGCTGGAAGCAGTGAGCGCGACCTTGGACCGGGTGACTGGTTCCGCCACCGTGTCGACGGTGACTGCGGAGCCCACGTTGCGTCGCCGTTTGGCTGAGATGGGGGTGCGTCCCGGTGCTCACATCCGGGTTCTGCACCGGACCAGCGGCGGGGGCCGGGTGATTGCCGTCGGCGGCGCTCGTCTGGCGCTGGATGCCAAGATGGCCGCCGCCATCACGCTCGACGGTGACCGATGACCGACCCGTCGAGTCCCACCAGTTTCGCGTCCTGTCACTCCGACGCGGCGGGGCCGTTGGCCGCAGCCGGTGCCCCGGTGATCGCGTTGGTCGGCGCGCCGAACGTCGGGAAGTCGACCCTCTTCAACAGCCTCACGGGCGCCCGCCGGCAGGTGGGCAACTGGCCCGGGACGACGGTCGAAGTGGGGCGCACCCAATGGCAAGTGCCCGCGGGGCCCGGCGGCAGCGAGGTCGCACTGGTCGATCTGCCGGGCGCCTACAGCCTCGATGCGGTGAGTCCGGACGAGGAGTTCACCCGGGCGATGCTGCTCGCCGCGGACCCGGCCGACCGACCCGACGTCGTGGTCGTGGTCGCCGATGCATCGCGCTTGGCCCGCTCGCTGTACATCGTTTCGCAGATCCGGGAGTACGCCGTTCGGCTGGTGGTTGCGTTGACCATGTCGGACGTGGCCGCCCGGCGGGACATCGAAGTGGATGTCGAGGAACTGCAGGAGCTCCTCGGGGTGCCGGTGGTGCGACTCGACCCGCGACGCGGGGTCGGGGACGCCGATCTCGCACGGGCGGTGGCGCACAGCCTGCAATCCCCGCCGACTGCCCCCCGAGCGCACCCGGACACCGACGACGACCTCGAACGCGCTGACGACCGGTTCACCTGGATCCAGACGGCAGTGGACGCGGCCACCGTGACACCCACCCAGGAACGGCATACCTGGTCGGATCGGATCGACCGTTGGGTGACCGCTCCGATCGTGGGTCCGGTCATCTTCCTGGCGGTCATGTGGCTGGTCTTCCAGCTGACGACGACTGCGGCCGCGCCGCTGCAGGACGCCCTCGACGCGTTCTTCACCGGCCCGCTCAGCGCGGCCGCTTCAGCCCTCCTCGGGGTGGTCGGGCTCGGCGGTTCCTGGGTGGAGAGCTTCGTGATCGACGGGCTCATCGGCGGTGTCGGCATGTTGCTGACGTTCGTGCCACTGATGGCGATCATGTTCGCGCTGCTGGCCATACTGGAGGACTCCGGATACATGGCCCGGGCGGCCGTCGTCACCGACCGGACGATGCGCGTGATCGGTCTGCCGGGCCGGGCGTTCCTGCCGCTGATCGTGGGCTTCGGCTGCAACGTCCCGGCGATCAGCGCCACCCGGGTCCTGCCCGATGCCCGGCATCGCGTGCTGACCGCCCTGTTGGTGCCGTTCACATCCTGCTCGGCACGGCTGGCTGTCTACATGATGCTGGCGGCGACCTTCTTCCCCGACAACGCCGGCAACGTCGTGTTCGCCATGTATCTGATCTCGATCCTCTTCGTCGTGGTCGTGGGTCTGGCGCTCAAACAGACACTGTGGCGGACCATGGGCCGCGAGCCGTTGCTGCTGGACCTGCCGGCCTACCAACTGCCACACCTGCGCATCCTGGGGGTGGTCACCTGGGGCCGGCTGAAGGGGTTCCTGCGCACAGCTTCCGGGATCATCGTGGCAACCGTCGCCGCGGTGTGGTTGCTCCAATCGATCCCGGTCGGAGGTGGCGGCTCGTTCGCCGATGTCCCCGTGCAGGACAGCGCCTACGCTGCCGCCGCGCAGGCCGTGACGCCGGTCTTCGCGCCGGCGGGCTTCGGCAACTGGGAGGCCGTTGGCGCACTGACCGTCGGGTTCGTCGCCAAGGAAGCCGTCATCTCGTCATGGGCGCAGACGTACGCAGTGGCCGAGCCCACCGATCTGCACGACCCCGGCGCTCTGGGCGCGGCGGTGCAAGCCGACTTCGCGCAATCCTCGGGTGGCCACACGACCGCCGCCGTCTGGGCCTTCATGGTGTTCCTGCTGGCCTACACCCCCTGCGTCGCGACCCTTGCGACCCAATGGCGGGAGATCGGCCGCAAGTGGACTCTCTTCGGTGTTGCCGTCCAACTCTCCGTTGCCTGGGTGGCGGCCGTGGCGGTCTTCCAAGTCGGACGGATGCTCTCATGAGCGCCGGACCGCTGCGCCTCGTTCTGGCCGCCGTGGACGACGGGGCCCTGACCGTCGGCGAGATCCACGGGCGGACCGGACTGTCCCAGGACATGATCCGCGACTCGCTGGAGCACCTGCAGCGGATGGGCCGGCTGTCCGCGGAGCCGCTGACCGTCGGCTGCCCGCCGGCGGGGTGCGGCGGTTGCGCAGCGCCGGTGCCGAGTCCGGAACCTGCGCCACCGGTCCGGTGCTCGTCGGGCTGTCCCGACGGGTTTGACCGGGTCGGGCCCCTCGGGACGCGTCGCCAGGCACGGATCCGCGAGTTGCCCACCGAGCACCGGCGCTGTGGATCAGACCGGACGCGTTGCTCGATAGCTCCCGCTCCGGAGGTTGTGGCCGAGATGCGGCCGGTGGCGATGCGATTCGGTGCGCAACCGTTAGCCGTTTGGACAGCGTTAGCCCGAGGACAGCGTTAGCTCCAGACGCGGAGCTTCCGGCTGACGCCGCGGCATTGCGGCTAACGGCCGACGCTGCCGCTAACGCGGTGCAGACCGAGTCGCGCCGCTGGGCTACCAGCTGGTCGCCGGCACGCGGCTGGTCCCGAGAGCTGGGCCCGCGCGGGTCTCAACGCGTCGCCAGGCGACTCGGCCTGGCTGCGGCCGATCAGCCCGATCCACGGCGGAGTTACTCAGCTCGCGACCACCAAGCCCCGCCCCGGCGACCACAGCTGGGCAGCCGGCCCGCCGCCGAGGACCACCGACCCTGGGCACGGGCTGAAAAGCCCGCATTTCGGCGCGAACCCTCATGACCGGCCCACCGCGCTGTGCCAGTTCCGATAGAGGCTGCGGCAGTCACGGCCCGGGTGATCGACGAAATGCTGGGCGTCGAGGCGGGCTGGAAGACGTCGCTCGAAGCGACACTCCCGCAGCCCGATCGTGGGCGGAGGAAGCGGCTCCGACATCGATCGACCTGCAGGGACCTGATTTGTCCGATGCTGGGCCGAGGTTGCCGGTCACGGCTCTCACTTGAGGAATCCCGAGCAGATTGACCCTGCCCGGCAGCAGTGGTGGCTTCTCGGGCACTTCCCCCTGCACCTGTTCATCGCCGCACTGGCGGTCGGGCTGTCCAAACTGCTGCTGCCGGACGGCTACATCGAGACCTACAAGGGTCTCCTGCTGATCGCCCTGCCCTTGATCGGGGTGATGCTGTCCCTGGCCGGTCTGGAATGGCGCGGTCAACCGGCCGCCGGGCCATGGGCTGCGGGTGGCGCCGGTCGCGGCCCCGAGAACGGCGGGTTCTCAGCCCGATCATCAAACCTCACCCGGCGGCCAGAGCTCCGCTGTAGCCCCCGCCCGCGGATTGCAGACGGAGCCCGGAGAGTCGCCGGCACCTCACCACAGCACGTCCTGGTTCTCCACCACCCCGGGTAGTCGGTCGATGTCCAGGGTCCGTCGGCCGAGCTTGATCGATCCCGCTGAACTCGCCGACCGGCTGCAGGAAGCGGCTGCGGACCAGTCGCAGGTTCAACGACTCCCGGTGCACCCCGATGGGCGTGAACACCAGGTCCACCTTGCCGTCCGAGGTCTGGACGTGCCACGGCTTGTCCGGGTTGTCCTCGTCGAAGTCGATGGTGGCGTCCGGGTCGATCGCGTGCAGTTGTCCGTCGTACCAGACGGAGTTCTCGTGTGCCCGCCCGGCGAGACCGGAGAAGTCCGCGGACAGGTTCAGCCCGACGGTCCGGCCGTTGCCCAGACGGCCCGTGAAGTAGGCCCAGCGCCAGTGGGTGTGTCGTGGCAGGTGGCCGTTGGTGTAGTCGAATCCACCGATCCCGTCGGTGAAGTCGAAGGCGTGCAGCAGTCCGGACTGCCGCACCACGACGCGGCCGGACACCGGCAGCCCGGCGTTCTTGCCGGTCGTGGAGACCATCGGCGGGTCGGTGTCGAGGTCGGAGATCACAGTCAACGCCGGCTGTGCGGTGATGTCGAATTCGAGGTCGAGTTCCACCGCGGGCTTTCCGATCGCCGGCAGGCCGATGGGCGATCCCACTTTGGCGCGCACATGCAGGATCCCGTCCTCGGTGTGCATGCGCACGTCGGAGCCGGGCATCCGGTACCGGCTGCGGTGGCCCTCTCCCGGGTGGTCGTTCACCGAGACCAGGGGCTTGGTGCCGCCGGGACGGCTGATGTCGGCCAGTAGCTTGCCGGTGCGGCGGTCGGCCACGGTCAACCAGGTTGTGCCGGTTGCTCCCGCGTCGGCGATGCAGGCGATGACCAGCAGCTCCTTGTTCGCGGCGAAGGTGTACATCCACCGCTTGTGCTGAAGGAACTCGTTGACCTGCCGCTGGCCGGGGCGACCCTGCAACTGCGGCGGACCGAGGGTCGGTGTCAGGCCCACATAGTCGCCGAAGCGGGGACCGTTCGGGCCGAGGACGGTGAAGGGAGCGGAGTAGCGGATGGTCGACGCCTGTGCCATGACACCAACCTAATCCGCACAGTCAAGCCGTCGGCTCCCGCATCAGGACTTCCTGCGCAGCCGACGAGACCAGGGTTCCGTCGGGCCGGTAGAACTGCCCGGTGGCGAAGCCGTGGCCCTCGCCGGAGACGGGGCTGGTGGTCACGAACAACAGCCAGTCGTCGGCGCGGAACTCGGCGTGGAACCACATGGCGTGATCCAGGGAGGCGATCTCGAGATCCGACCTCGCGTCGAACCCGCCGTGATGGCCCATGACGGTTCCCACCAGCGTGAGGTCGGAGAAGTACGTCATCGCGCAGACGTGGTACAGCGAAGGGTCCGGCAGGCGCTGATCGGCCCGCACCCATGCCATCCGGTCGAACCGCCCCTGTGTCAGCGAACTGACCAGGTCCGGATCGACGAATCGGATGTCCACGAAGTCGCGCTGCGGCAGGCCGTTCTCAGCCAGGTCACCCGCCTGGGCGAGCCGGTTGAGGATGTCGGCGCGCTCGAGGTCGCCCGGATGCGGGATCCGGTCGATCCAGTGCTCGTCGGGCAGTGCGCTGTTGCGGTGCCCCGGTCCGGACAGCGCTTGCGCATACGACGCGGACATCGTGAAGATCGTCTTGCCGTACTGGACCGCCCGCACGCGGCGGGTGGAGAAGGACCGGCCGTCGCGTGGGCGGTCGACCATGTAGACGATGTGGTCGGTGGTGGAGCCCGCGCGCAGGAAGTAGGCGTGCAGGGAGTGCACCACCCGGCCGGGCTGCTCCACGGTGGTGCCGGCGGCGACCAGGGCCTGCGCCGCCACTTGGCCACCGAAGGCCCGCAGGGGTGAGCCCGCATGGCACCAGCCGATGAAGATGTCGTGGTCGATGCGGTTGAGTGTCAGTCGTTCCAGGAAGCCACTGTCGGCCGGAGGCGAGTCGCCGAGGTCCAGGACGGTCACGTCTGGCAAGTATGGTGCACGGTGCGTTCCCGGTGCACGATCACCGGCGCCGTCGGACCACGCGGTACAGCAGGACCGCCAGCGCCAGCACGACCAGGAGCGCGATCGCCCACCGGCCGGCGACGTCCCAACCGCTTGGCTGGGACGGGTCCACCGAGGCTTTCGCGTCAGCCGGGTCCATCAGGGTCAGGCTGATCTCGGACATCGTGGTCTTGGCCCGCAATTCCCGCTGCTGTGCCCGCAGACCGTCGAGTTCGGCCTGACGGCTGGCGATCGCGTCCTCCAAAGTGATGACCTCGCCCACGTCCTGGGCGTCGCCCATCAGTGCCCGCAGCCGCCCCAGCGAGCTCTCCAGGGCCTGGATCCGGGCGGCGGTGTCGGCGATCTGTGCACCTGCGTCGTATGCGGACTGCTCCATCCGCACGACCTCCCCGGTCGCACGTGCTGCCGCCATGGCCTGCTGGTACTGGTCGGCGGGGACCTGCACCGTGAGCCAGATCCCCGGGCCCGGCGGGTACCACGGCAACGGGTTGGACGTGGTCGTCTCGGAGGTGGTCGTCATCGGCATGTCGGCGCCGCCAGCGCCCTGCGTCACCACTGTCTGCGAGGTCACCTGCCCTCCGAGCGCGGTGACCGTCTGGACGAAACTGTTGGCTGCGCCGGCGGGATCGTCGGTGCCGACCAGTAGTGAGGCGGTGCGGACCATGGTGGGGCCGGTGACCTCGCTGGACTGGGAGTCAGTCTTCGCCGCGGGTCCGGCCGGGGCTTGCTCGGCCACGGACATGTCGCCGCTTTGCGCCGGTGCCGACCCGGTCGTCGTCCCTTCGAAGCCGATCTTGGGCAGCACGGACAGGCCGATCAGGCCCACCGCGGCCACCGCCGCAGCCGCCAACAGCACCGAGGGTCGCCGCCACCGCGGCCGTTGTGCCGGGGTGTCGTCCGTGGCCACCCGGTTCAGGACGTCGGGGGCAACCTCGCCGGCTGCCGGGTCGACTCCGGCCAACTGGTCGCGCAGGCTCTCATCGGTGATCACGATCCCACCTCCTCGGCGGCTGAGTACGTGTCCCGCAATCGGGACTTGGCTCGTGACAGGCGGGTCCGGGCCGTCCCCGCGGAGATGCCCAGGACGACCGCCATTTCGTGCGGTTCGAGTTGTTCCCACGCCCACAACCGCAGGACCTCGGCATCTGCGGGCGACAGTTGGCTCAGCGCCGCCCCGATGTCTCCGGCGGGTTCCGGGTCTTCCTGATGCAAGGGGGTCACCGCTGCCAGGCGGGCGGTCAACCGTCCCCGGCGCTGATCGCTGCGGAGCACATGGGCGATGACATTTCCGGCGGTGCGGTAGAGCCAGGGCAGGGCCGGCTCCGGCACCGAGGAGCGGCGGCGCCACGCGACCGCGAACACCTCCACCAGCACATCCTCGGCATCCTCGCGAGTGGCGACCCGGCGCAGTGCATAGCGATACACGGCGTCGCTGTGCTGCGTGTAGAGATCGGTAAGCCACTGACGGTCGGTCACACCTACATATTCCCGGCTGCAGGCCCAGCGTTACAGGCTGATGGGTGCGGGCGGGGCTGGGACGCCGGTTCTGCGATGCTGCCGGCACCTCGGATTTCGGCACGCAATCGCTGGTCGGGGGGCCAGCCGTCCGCTCGGTTCCGTCCAGCCGGACCGGCCCCGGCGACTCCCCGCGTGGGTCGGGAACGCCACGTTGTTGACGCTTCCGCCTCGGCGTGTCGGGGCAACCAGCTGACGCGACCAGGGCCGTCCTACTCGTGGGCGCCGGGTTCGTGCTCCCAGTGGTCGGTCGGCTCGACCTGGAACGTGGTGTGCTCGATCTCGAAGCACTCCTTGGCGCAGTCCTGCAACTGGTGCAGCATCGATGCGGGGCCGCACCCGTCCAGCGTCGCCCGGTCGACGGCGACGTGGGCTGTCATGGCGGTCACCCCGGAGGTGATGGTCCACACGTGTACGTCGTGGACGTCGACCACCCCCGGCACCCGCGTGAGGTGGGTGCGGACCTCGGACACGTCCAGATCCTCCGGGGCGGCCTCCATGAGGATCCGCAGGGCGTCGCGCAGCAGCCGCAGCGACCGGGGCAGGATCAGCCCGGCCACAACCAGGCTGGCGACCGGGTCGGCGCGCTCCCAGTCGAATGCGACGATGAGGGCCGCGGCAGCCACCACGGCGGCCGAGCCGAGCAGGTCTCCGAGCACCTCCAGGTAGGCGCCCCGGACGTTGATCGACTCGTCCTTGCCCGCGGTGAGGATCCGCAGCGAGACGAAGTTGGCGAGCATGCCGACCACCGCCACGACCAGCATCAGCCCGGCGTCCACAGCCTTCGGATCGATCAGCCGCAGAACAGCCTCATACGCCACGTACAAGCCGACGCCGATCAGCAGCAGCGCGTTGAGGGCCGCCGCGATCACCTCGAGCCGCTGCCAGCCGAACGTCCGCCGGAAGCTCGGCGGGCGTTGCGCCATGGTTGCGGCCAGCAGGGCGAAGGCCACGCCGAACATGTCCGTGAACACGTGGCCGGCATCGGCGAGCAGAGCGATCGAGCCGGTGACCCAGGCGCCGACGAGTTCCAGCACGAACACGGCGGCTGCGATGGCCAGGGCGATCGCCAACCGGCCGCGATGCTTGCCGCCCGCGGTGACGACGCCGTGGTCGTGGCCCATGGTCCAAGTGTGGCGCATGGGCATGCGTGTGGGCGGGAGCGCGCAGTCCGGGGGACAATGGGCGGTGGACGGCGAACGATCGAAACCGGGCCGCAGGCAATAGGCTGCCAGTAGCCCTGAGGAGGACGCGTGATCGACGACATCCTGCTGGAAGCAGAAGAGAAGATGGAGAAGGCCATCGCGGTGGCCCGGGAGGACTTTGCGACCCTGCGGACCGGTCGGGTCAACCCGGCCATGTTCTCCAAGATCACCGTGGACTACTACGGTGCCCCGACGCCGCTGAACCAGTTGGCGTCCTTCCACGCCGCAGACGCACGGATGATGCTGATCACCCCGTTCGACCGGAACTCCATCCATTCGGTGGAGAAGGCGATCCGCGATTCGGATCTCGGGGTGAACCCGGCCACCGACGGCAATGTGGTGCGCGTGGTGCTGCCGCAGCTCACCGAGGAGCGCCGCAGGGAGTACATCAAGGTGGCCAAGGCCAAGGCCGAGGACGCCCGGGTCAGCATCCGCAGCATCCGGCGCACCGCCAAGGAGGCGCTGGAGAAGATGAAGAAGGACGGCGAGGTCGGTGAGGACGACGTGAAGCGCGGCCTCGCGCACCTCGAGCAGATCACCCATGAGCAGGTGGCCCACGTCGACGAGATCCTGAAGAACAAAGAGGAAGAACTGCTCGAGGTCTGATGAGCAGCGCCGAAACGGCCCCCGTCGAGCCTCCCCCCAGCCGCGCCGGGCGCAACCTCCCGGTTGCCGTCGCTGTCGGAGTGGGCCTCGGGGCGCTCATCATCGTGTCGCTGGTCTTCTACAAGTACCTGTTCGCGGTGCTCGTCACCGCGGCCATCCTTGTCGCCGTGTGGGAGATGTACAACGCATTCCTGCACAACGACATCCGGATCGCGCGCAGTCCGCTGTACGTGGTGGTGCTGGTGAGTCCCACCCTGGCGTACCTCTTCGGCGTGGAAGCGCACATGGCCGTCTTCGGCACGTTCGTGGTGGTCGCCCTGATGTGGCGTATCCGGCGCGGGACCGACGGGTTCGTGAAGGACGCCACCGGCTCGCTGTTCGTCGGGTTCTACCTGCCGTTCATGGTCGGCTTCGTCATGTTGATGCTGCGGGAGACCGACGGCATAGCCCGGATCGTCGCTTTCATCGCGATCACGGTCTGCAACGACGTCGGCGGATACTTCGCGGGAGTGCTGTTCGGCAAGCACCCCATCGCGCCCCAGATCAGCCCGAAGAAGTCGTGGGAGGGCTTCAGCGGATCGGTCATCCTGGCGGTCGCCGTGGCGATTCCGCTGTTCGCGGTGGCCTTCGACGCACCGTGGTGGAAGGCGGCCGTCTTCGGGGCGGTCATGGTCAGCACCGCGACCGCCGGCGACTTCATCGAGTCGGCGATCAAACGCGACCTCGACGTCAAGGACATGTCCAACATCCTTCCCGGACACGGGGGGCTGATGGACCGGCTCGACTCGCTGATCCCCAATGCCTTCGTCGCCTGGGCGCTGCTCGGGTGGTTCATCGGATGACGTCGCTGCCGTTGGTGATGCAGGCACCCCGGCGTGGCAAGCCGCCGAGGCACCTGCTCGATCTGGACCTCGCCGCCCGCAAGCAGGCGGTCGTGGAGTTGGGCAGTGCCCCTTTCCGCGCCACCCAACTCAGCCGCCAGGTTCTCGTGCGCCACGTCGACTCCGTGGACCAGTGCACGGACCTCGGGGCCGCAGACCGGGAGCGGTTGGCGCCCTTGCTCCCCGTCCTGTTGACCCCGGCCAAGATCCAGACCTGTGACGACGACGCGACCCGCAAGACACTGTGGCGGCTGCACGACGGGGCGCTGGTCGAGTCGGTTCTCATGCGCTATCCGAAGCGGATCACGCTGTGCCTGTCGTCGCAGGCCGGGTGTGGGATGGCCTGCCCCTTCTGCGCCACCGGGCAGGGCGGGTTGCAGCGCAACCTGAGCATCGCGGAGATCCTGGAGCAGGTCCGGGTCGCCGCGCGGGATGCCGAGACCGGCGTGCTGGGCGAGTCCGGCCGCCTGTCCAATGTCGTGTTCATGGGCATGGGGGAGCCGCTGGCGAACTACTCGGCCGTGGTGGCGGCCGTGCGTCGGATGGTCGCGGAGCCGCCGGAGGGGTTCGGCCTGAGCGCGCGCGGGATCACCGTGTCGACGGTCGGGCTCGTGCCGCAGATCCGCAAGCTGGCGACCGAGGGGCTGCCGGTCACTCTGGCGCTGTCGCTGCACGCCCCGGACGACGGTTTGCGCAACACGCTCGTCCCGATCAACACCCGCTGGGACGTCGCCGAGGTCCTCGATGCGGTGTGGGAGTACGCCGACCGCACCCGGCGCCGGGTCAGCATCGAGTACGCACTCATCAAGGACATCAACGATCAGGACTGGCGTGCGGACCTGCTGGGGGACCTGTTGCGGGGGCGGCTCGCGCACGTCAACGTGATCCCGCTGAACCCCACGCCGGGCAGTATCTGGACGGCATCGACGCGAGAGCAGGAGGAGTCGTTCGTCGCGCGACTGGAGGCCAAGGGGATCGCTGTGACCGTCCGGGACACCCGCGGCCGGGAGATCGACGGCGCCTGCGGCCAGTTGGCCGCCACGGAGGTCTGATGCGCGACATCGTCATCCTCGGCAGCACCGGTTCCATCGGCACCCAGGCGCTCGACGTCGTTGCCCGCAATCCCGAGTTGTTCCGGGTGGTCGGGCTGGCGGCCGGGGGATCGGACCCGGGACTGCTGCGCGAGCAGGTGGAGCGCTTCGATGTGGCCCACGTGGCGGTCGCCGACGAAGCGGCGGCGGAGGCGCTGGCGGGGGTCGGCGCCACGGTCCACGTCGGCCCGCAAGCAGCCTCCGAGGTGGCCGGACTCGGTGTGCACACCGTTCTGAACGGGATCACCGGCGCCGTCGGACTGCGGCCGACGCTGGCCGCGCTGGCTGCCGGCAGTGTGCTGGCACTGGCGAACAAGGAGTCGTTGATCATCGGTGGTGAAGTCGTCACGTCCGCGGCCCGCCCGGGCCAGATCGTGCCGGTCGACAGCGAACATTCCGCGATTGCCCAATGCCTGCGCGGTGGCGCGCCCGCGGAGGTGCGGCGGTTGATCCTCACCGCCAGCGGCGGGCCGTTCCGCGGCCGCAGCCGCGAGGAGCTCCTCGATGTGACCGTGCAGCAGGCGCTGGCCCACCCCACCTGGGACATGGGCCCGGTGGTCACCATCAACTCCGCGACCCTGATGAACAAGGGGCTGGAGGTGATCGAGGCGCATCTGCTGTTCGACATGCCGCTGGAGCGCATCGACGTGGTCGTCCATCCGCAGTCGGTCGTGCACTCCATGGTGGAGTTCGTCGACGGCAGCACCATCGCGCAGGCGAGCCCGCCGGACATGCGGCTGCCGATCGCCCTCGGGCTGGGCTGGCCCGACCGGGTGCCCGGTGCGGCCCCGTCGTGCGACTGGACGCAGGCGGCCACCTGGGAGTTCTTCCCGCTCGACGACGAGGCCTTCCCGGCGGTGCGGATCGCCGCGCAGGCGGCCGCGTTCGGCGGCGTGGCCCCGGCCGTGCTCAATGCGGCCAACGAACAGGCGGTGGCCGCCTTCCGGAACGGGCGGATCGGCTTCCTGACCATCTCCGAGGTGGTCGGTCGGGTGGTCGATGAGGCCACCTCTGGCGCGCAAGGGGGGAACCGGGTGACACTGGAAGAGGTCTTAGACGCAGATGGCTGGGCGCGGGAGCGCGCCGCGGTGCTGATGGAGGAGGGTGCATGACGCTGATCGGGATCTTGGCGCTGGTGGTGGCGCTGGCCGTCTCGATCGGCCTGCACGAACTCGGCCACATGCTGCCGGCCAAGAAGTTCGGGGTCAAAGTGACCCAATACATGATCGGGTTCGGACCGACGCTGTGGTCGCGCAAGAGGGGTGACACCGAGTACGGGGTGAAGGGCTTCCCGCTCGGCGGCTACATCCGCATGATCGGCATGTTCCCACCCGGACCGGACGGCAGCGTCAAGGCCAGCAGCACCGGTCGCCTCGGGACCCTCATCGAGCAGGCCCGCGCCGATTCCGCCGCGGAGATCGTGGAGCCGGGCGACGAGAAGCGCACGTTCTACAACTTGCCGGTGCGCCAGAAGCTGGTCGTGATGCTCGGCGGCCCGGTCATGAACCTGTTGTTGGCGATCGTGCTCTTCGGCATCGTCTTCGTCGGCTTCGGCACCCCCACTCCCAGCACCACGGTGAACACGGTGACCGCCTGTGTCCCGACTGCTGCGGATCCGCAAGGCACCTGCGCCGCCGGCTCGGGTCAGCCCACGGGGGCGGCCGCCGCGGGTCTGCAGCCCGGTGACGAGATCGTCGCCTGGGATGGTGCCGAGGTGTCCGAGTGGCCGCAGCTGAGCCAGGCGATCCGCTCCTCGAGCACCGGTGACCACGAGGTGACCGTGGTCCGCGACGGTCAGCAGACTTCCGTGGTCGTGCCGTTGACCACCGTCGATGGGGCGCTGCTGGGCGAGGCCGCCGAGCCGCGCGGCTTCCTGGGGGTGTCGCCGGTGGTGGAACTCGTGCCATTGCCCGTGACCGCTGTGCCGGGGCAGATGTGGGACATCTCCGTGAGATCGGCGCAGGCCCTGGTGTCGTTCCCGGCGAAGATGGTCGGCCTGACCCAGGCGGCTTTCACCGACCAGGCCCGCGATCCGGAGGGTCCGGTCGGTGTGGTCGGCGTCTCGCGGATCAGCGGTGAGGTGGCTGCCGCCGACGCGCCCCCGAGCTGGCGCATCGCGCAGTTCCTGGCCATCGTGGCGTCGTTGAACCTGTTCCTGTTCCTGTTCAACCTGCTGCCGATCCTGCCTCTGGACGGCGGCCATGTGGCGGGCGCGCTGTACGAAGGTGCCCGCCGGCAGGTCGCCCGTTGGCGGGGTCAACCGGATCCCGGACCGGTGGACGTCGCGCGGATGTTGCCGGTCGCCTACACGGTGGCCATGATTCTGATCGCGATGAGCGTCATCATCCTGTGGGCGGACATCGTCAAGCCCATCCGGCTGGGGTGAGGTCGCGGGGGGTCTCAGCTCCTGGGGTCGGGGTTAGCCTCACGGACAGCCGTTAGCGTCATGTACAGCCGTTAGTCCCATACGCGTGCATTTGGCTAACGGTTGTCCTTCGGGCTAACGGTTGTCCTTCGGGCTAACGGCTTTGAGGGCCGCAGTCCTCGGGTTTGCCTGGGGTCGGGGTTAGCCTCACGGACAGCCGTTAGCGTCATGTACAGCCGTTAGTCCCATACGCGTGCATTTGGCTAACGGTTGTCCTTCGGGCTAACGTTGTCCTTCGGGCTAACGGCCGTGTGAGCGATGCGGGTGACCTCGACACCTCAATCGTGTGCCCGCAGACCGACCGACGAGTGGGCCGAACCTTCACGACCCCCGGATTCGGCACGCGGGCGCGCGGCAGCCCCGGTGCAGGTTTGACCCGATGCGCGATACTTGAGCCATGACCGTTTCGTTGGGAATGCCTGCCGGACCGCCCCCTGTGTTGGCCCCCCGCCGGCCCACCCGCAAGATCACGCTGCGGCACCCGCACCACCCGGTCGAGGTCGGCGGGGATGCGCCGGTCAGCGTGCAATCCATGACCACGACGGTTACCGCCGATGTCAATGCGACCTTGCAGCAGATCGCGGAACTGACCACTGCCGGTTGCCAGGTCGTGCGGGTGGCCGTGCCGAGTCAGGACGACGCGGAGGCGCTGCCGATCATCGCGAAGAAGGCCGACATCCCCGTGATCGCGGACATCCACTTCCAGCCCAAGTATGTGTTCGCCGCGATCGACGCCGGGTGTGCTGGTGTTCGCGTGAACCCCGGCAACATCAAGGCCTTCGACGACCGTGTGGGCGAGATCGCCCGGGCCGCCGGTGCTGCCGGCATCCCCATCCGCATCGGTGTGAACGCCGGGTCGCTGGACAAGCGGCTGCTCGAGAAGTACGGGAAGGCCACGCCGGAGGCACTCGTCGAGAGTGCGTTGTGGGAGGCGTCGCTGTTCGAGGAGCACGACTTCCGCGACATCAAGATCTCCGTGAAGCACCACGACCCAGTGGTCATGGTGCAGGCCTACCGGCAGCTGTCCGCGGCCTGCGACTACCCGCTGCATCTCGGGGTCACCGAGGCGGGTCCGGCGTTCCAGGGAACGGTCAAGTCGGCAGTCGCCTTCGGAGCGCTGCTGTCCGAGGGCATCGGGGACACGATCCGCGTCTCGCTGTCCGCGCCTCCGGTCGAGGAGGTCAAGGTGGGCTTGCAGATCCTGGAGTCGCTGAACCTGCGGGAGCGCGGCCTGGAGATCGTGTCGTGCCCGAGCTGCGGGCGCGCGCAGGTCGACGTGTACACGCTGGCCGAACAGGTGACGGCGGGGCTGGAGGGCCTCGAGGTCCCGTTGCGGGTGGCCGTCATGGGCTGCGTGGTCAACGGGCCGGGGGAGGCTCGCGAAGCCGACCTCGGAGTGGCCAGCGGCAACGGCAAGGGCCAGATCTTCGTCAAGGGTGAGGTCATCAAGACCGTTCCGGAGGCGGCGATCGTCGAGACCCTGATCGAAGAAGCGATGCGCCTGGCCGAGTCCATGGAAGCTGCCGGCGATCCGACTGTCTCGGTCGGGTGACGGGCACGGTCCGCCTGCTCTCCGGGGCAGATGCACCGGAGCTGCGGCGCTTGCTCCACACCGACCCCGTGGCGTACGCGATGGTCATCGAGCGCACCTCGATCATCGGTGTGGGTGCCGCTCTCGGCGCGGAGGTCTGGGGGTGGTTCCCCGATGACCGCCTGGCCGCGGCACTGTTCCTCGGCGCCAACGTGATGCCGATCCACGCCGACAGCGAGGCGGTCACCGCATTCGCGGGGCGGGCGCGGATGACGCCTCGCCGGTGCTCGTCCGTCGTGGGCCCCGCCGACGCCGTGCTGGGGTTCTACGACTTGGTCGGATCCTCCTGGGGCCAGGCCCGCGAAGTCCGTGCCCACCAACCGATGCTGGTGATCGACGAGCCGCCGGACATCCCGGCCGACCCGCGCGTGCGACTGGCGGTGATGGACGACATCGACCTCCTCTTCCCCGCCTGCGTGGCGATGTTCACCGAGGAACTGGGGATCAGTCCGCTGGTTCCCGACGGCGGGGCGGCCTACCGTCGCAGGGTGGCCAGTCTGATCCGGCAGGGCCGTGCGTTGGTCATCGTCGAGGACGACCAGGTGCTGTTCAAGGCCGAGGTCGGGGTGGTCGCCGACGATGTCTGCCAGATCCAGGGGGTCTGGGTGGACCCGGCCCACCGGGGCCACCACGTGTCTGAGCCCGCGATGTCAGCGGTCGTGCAGATCGCCCGGGAGCGGTTCACGCCGACGGTGAGCTTGTACGTCAACGATTTCAACCACGCGGCACTGGCTTCCTATGCGCGCGTTGGCTTCCGGCAGGTGGGGGAGTTCGCCACGGTGCTGTTCTGAGCCGCGAGTGTTGCGCCGTTGCGGCCGTTGCTTGCAACGAGTGTTGCGCTCGTTGTCGATTTCAGCCCGGAAGATCGACAACGGCGCAACACTCGGAGCCGCACACCAGCAACGGTGCAACACTCGCAGTCGGGCACGAGCGCGAGCCGCCTACGGTGCCAGCCCCGCGGCCTGCATCGCCGCCACGATCTCGTCACCGACCGGGTCGCCCACCTTGACGAACGCGGCCGGCGTGCCGATCGGGGCGTTGACGGTTGCCTCCGCGTCGCCCGGGAAGACCTCGCCGGTGAGGATGTGCCGCCAGGAGCCGGGCGGGAACGTCACCGTGGCTGTGGTCGCCCCCTCCTCGTAGACCGGCGCCACCAGCAGGTGGTTGCCGAGGAAGAACTGCAGATCCTCCTGCGCGGCCTTGGTGCCCGGGTAGACCAACCAGCCGTGACGCATGGCGGGTATCCCGTCGCGGACGGCCTCGTCGATGACGCCCTTGCGGTACTGGTAGAGGGCCGCGTAGATCTGCGACGCCTTTGCGAACTGCGCACGGGTGGTGGGAGTGTCATACACCTGTTGGTTGAGTTTCGGCCGGTTCGTCTCGTGCGTGCGCATCACCACGCCGAAGGCCTGCATCTCAGCCCAGCGGGCGTTCAGTTCCGGAGGCCGGATGAAGTTGGTGACCAGCGCGTTGACGCTGGTGTACCCGCCGATGTCGCTGTGCCACAGCGGGGCGCCGGACACCCCGCCGGACAGCATTCCCTGCACCGCGTTGCGCATCCCGTCCTCCACGGCGTAGTTGACCATCTGGTCACCGGCCCACATCAGGGGTGCGTTCTTGGGGGTGCCGAGGTAGCTCGAGCGGAAGAACGCCACGCAATCCGGCACGCCGCCGCGCTTGCAGGCCTCGCGCACTGTCTTGGCCCACAGTTGCGGCCAGCGGTTGTGCTGCTTGAGCGGTTTGCCCGTGTCCAGGACGCTGTCGAAGGGTGTGTACTCCGCGAAGTCGGCCATGAAGCCGGTCGCCCCGACACCCAGCAGCTGCGTGGCGATGATGTCGGCGTACCAATCGCGAGCAGCCGGATTGGTGAGGTCGACCAGCGCGGTCGGGAAGCCGATCGTCTCGACGACGTAGGTGTCACCCACCTGGTTCTTCACCAGGTAGCCCTTCTGCTCGCCCTCCTTGTAGAAGTTGCGGATGGGTACGCCATCAACCTCGTCCTGGTTGATGACGAACGGATTGACGTAGGTCATCACGTCGATCCCCTGCGCGTGCAAGTCCGCGACCATCTGGCTCCAGCCGGGGTAGGTCTTCTCGTTGAGTTGCCAGGTCCACCACAGCTGCTCCCCGAATCTGGTGACCCGCTTGCCGACCCAGTCCTGCAGCCACACTGCGGCCACCTTCGTCCCGGCGGCCTGCATGTCGGCCACGACTTGGCGGACCTTGTCGGTGCCGCCCTGCAGGCCGAGGATGGCGCCCTTCTGCGACCAATCGGCCAGGGCGGGCCGCGACGTTCCGGCTGCGCGGGCCTTGAGCAGGTCCAGCGGGTTGCTGCGGGCGAGCACCTGCGCGGTCATGGTGCCGTTGAAGGACTCCAGTGACACCTGCTTGTCGCGGGTCATGTCGGCGATCCCGAAGGCGCCACCGCCGAGCGTGTCGGCCACTTCGAAGGACCGGTTCTGGTCGGTGACGTATGTGGGCCACGCCCCGTAGGTGGTCTTCAGGTCGCCGGCGCCCCAGGTGGCGGTGTCGACCGCGCCGGCAGCAGGTTGCTCGCCACGGGTGGCGCCCTGTTCCTGCACCAGGATCGGCAGCACCTGGCCCGACAGGTTGAAGGCCTGGTACTGGTTGCCGAACCCGTGGACGGCCGCGCCCGTGGACCGGCCGGACGTCAACTGCACGCTGTTGGGCGTGACACTGGACTTCTTCGCGCGGAAGGCCACATCCATCTGCAGGGCGTTCACCTCCGGCGATCGGGCCACCGATGTGAGTGTGAGCGTGTACGCCGCCTTCTTGCCGTTGCCGGTCAACGTGCCCTTCAGGACGACCTTCTGTGCAGACGTCGTGACGGAGTCGACGGTCTGGTCGCGCAGGCGCGCCTTGCGGTCCACCTCGGCCCAGAACGCGCCGGCGGTCGATCGCTGGAACCAGCGGACCTTGCTGCGGGCGGCGGTGACGAAGGCCTTGCCGGGTGCGCTGGCCCAGGCGATCCGCCCGGCGCCGTCCGTCACGGTCACCTTGGGCTTGCCGGACCGCTGCACCGTGACCTTGAACTCCCCGAGGGAAGCGACCGCCGCTGCCTGCTTGGCGACACTCAGCGTGCCCGGGACCAGCGGGTTGAGCTCTTCGGTCGGCGGGTCGCCGAACGCCGGGTAGGTCGACTTGAGTTTGCTCGACGCACTGGTCGCATCTGCCCGCTTCTTCGTCTCCGTGGCCACTGCCCGGACCTTGTAGTCGCCGCTCTTGTACGTGGTGAAGGTCGTCTTGAGCTTGCCGGAGGAGTTCGTCTTCGCCTTGGCGACCGTCTCCCAGGTGTTGGTCTCCGAACGCGTCTGGATCTCGACGGTGCGCTTGCCCGCCGGCTTCACCTGGATCGTGGCGGGGACCTTCTTCGCGACGGTGGTGGCCTTGGTGCCCACGCGCAGGGTGACCGACGAGCGCTGCTTGGCGGCGGCGATCGCCTGCTCCGCAGTGGTCCTGGGGTGGAGGTCAGGGCTTGCGCCGACCGCCGTGGTTGTGGCCCCGAGCGCCAAGGCGCCGACCAGGAGTCCGACCGTCATTGTCCGTTGCCGCATGACTCTACTCCTCTGTCCGATCACCGCCCACGCTAGCCAGTGTGTGCCGGTGTTGCGTCCCTCTCCGGCGATCAGTGGCAAGGTCAGCCTCAGGCAACTCGCGCGGCCGCGTACGCTTGCACTCGTGCTCAGAATGTCCACGCTGTTCCTGCGAACCCTGCGCGAAGACCCCGCCGATGCCGAGGTGCCCAGCCACAAGCTGCTGGTACGGGCGGGCTTGGTGCGCCGCGTGGCCCCGGGTGTCTTCTCGTGGCTGCCGCTGGGCTACATCGTGTACCGAAATGTGGAGCGCATCGTGCGCGAGGAGATGGACGCCGCCGGCTTCCAGGAGGTGCACTTCCCGGCTCTGTTGCCGCGCGAGCCCTACGAGACCACCGGGCGCTGGACGGAGTACGGCGAGACCCTGATGCGGCTGCAGGACCGCAAGGGTGCGGACTACCTGCTCGGCCCGACGCACGAGGAGATGTTCACCCTGCTGGTCAAGGGGGAGTACTCCTCCTACAAGGACCTGCCGCTGGTGATCTACCAGATCCAGACCAAGTACCGCGACGAGGCGCGGCCGCGGGCGGGCATCCTGCGCGGCCGTGAGTTCGTGATGAAGGACTCGTACTCCTTCGACATCGACGATGAGGGGCTGCAGCGCTCCTACGACCGGCACCGCGAGGCCTACATCAGTACCTTCGACCGGCTCGGTCTGGACTACGTCATCGTGTCGGCCATGTCCGGGGCGATGGGCGGCTCGGCCAGCGAGGAGTTCCTGGCGCCGTGCGAATCGGGGGAGGACACCTTCGTGCGCTCGGACGCTGGGTATGCCGCCAACGTCGAGGCGGTGGTCACGGTTGCGCCGCCGGCCCAGCCGATCGAGGGGCAGCCCGCCGCGCATGTCGAGGACACCCCGGACACCCCGACCATCGAGACGCTTGTTGACCTGGCCAACGCCCGGTTCCCGCGCGCCGACCGGCCATGGACGGCCGCCGACACGCTCAAGAACGTCGTGCTGCGCCTCGACCATCCCGATGGCAGCTCGTCGCCGCTGGTCGTGGGACTTCCCGGTGACCGGGAGGTCGACATGAAGCGCCTCGAAGCGCAGGTGGCCCCCGCGGTCCCCGCGCCGTTCGAGGAGGCGGACTTCGCCAAGTACCCGCAGTTGGTGAAGGGGTACATCGGTCCGCAGGCGCTGGGGGAGGAGCGCGGCATCGCCTACCTGGTGGATCCGCGCGTGGTCACCGGCACCGCCTGGATCACCGGCGCCAACGAGCAGGGCCGGCATGTGTTCGATCTGGTCTGCGGCCGGGACTTCACCCCGGACGCGACGATCGAAGCCGCCGAGGTGCGCGACGGCGACCCGGCCCCTGACGGATCCGGACCGCTGCATGCCGCCCGCGGCATCGAGATCGGGCACATCTTCCAGTTGGGCCGCAAGTACGCGGAAGCCCTCGACCTGACGGTGCTCGACGAGCACGGCAAGTCCCGCGTGGTCACCATGGGTTCCTACGGGATCGGGGTGTCGCGCGCGGTGGCGGCGATCGCGGAGCAGCACCACGACGACAAGGGTCTGATCTGGCCCCGCGAGGTGGCGCCGGCCGACGTCCACATCGTGGCCACGGGCAAGGACCCCGAGGTGTTGGAGAAGGCCGAAGAGCTGGCATTGGCACTCGAGGACGAGGGACTGCGCGTGCTGCTCGACGACCGCAAGGCGTCCCCCGGGGTGAAGTTCAACGACTCGGAGCTGCTCGGGGTGCCCACGATCGTCGTCGTGGGCAAGCGTCTGGTGGACGGCATGATCGAGGTCAAGGATCGGGCGACGGGGCAGCGCGACGAGGTGGCCCTGACGGCTGCGGTTCCCGAGATCCTGCGCGCCTGCGGCCGCTGAGGCCGGCGTACCGGTTCGGGTCCTCGGAATGGGCCAGGGCGGGTTGCAGCCCCGCTCCATCCCGAGGCGCCACCTTTTGTGAGGTTGTTTCCCCGACACGCCGAGGCGAGTGGGCAACAACGTCACAAAACCGAGGCGGCACCGAGGGTTCGGGCAGCCCGCCGGCCCCGTCGAGCCGCCGAGCAGCCCTACGGCAGCGCCACCTCGACGATCCGGTCGTCGCCGCTGCTCGGCTGACCACGGCCGTCGGTGTTGTTCGTCACGACCCACAGATTCCCGTCCGGGGTCTCGACCACATCGCGCAGTCGGCCCAGCTCCTCGGCGAACCAGGCGCGTGGCTTCTCAGCCCGGTCGCCGCGCAGCGGGACCTCGTACAGGGTCTGCCCGCGCAGGGCCGCCACCCACGCCGACCCGTCGACGATCGCCAGGCCGCTGGGCGAGGAAGTGGAGGTGGGGGACCAGGTGGCTTTGGGGTTGGTCGTGCCGGGAATGTCGCAGTCGCCCTCGCACTGCGGCCATCCGTAGTTCTTCCCCGGCTCGATCAGGTTGAGTTCATCCACGTCTTCCTGGCCGAACTCGGATGCCCACAGCCGGCCGTCGGTGTCCCACGCCAGACCTTGCACGTTGCGGTGCCCGTACGACCAGACCGGCGAGCCGGGTTCGGGGTTGCCCGGTGCCGGTGTGCCGCGCGTGGTGATGCGCAGGATCTTGCCCGCCAACGACCCGCGGTCCTGGGCCAACTCGGGCTGGCCGGTCTCGCCGGTGGCGACGTACAAGTACCCGTCCGGCCCGAAGGCGATGCGGCCACCGTTGTGGATGAAGCCCTTGGGGATTCCGCCGAGGATCGTCCGCTCGTTGCTCAGGGTGCTGCCGTCGAAGTCGAACACCACGACGCGGTTGTCGGTGGCTGCCGTGTAGTACGCGTAGACCTTGTCCGCAGCCGGTGAGCGGACCGCCAGCCCGAGCAAACCGCCCTCGCCCTCGGGCAGCACCTCGGGCGGGTTGCCCACGACCGTCGTGCGACCGTTCTCGAGAAGCAGGACCCTGGCGGTGTCCCGTTCGGTGATCAACGCCCGCCCGCCGGAAAGCGGCACCACGCTCCAGGGCGCTTTCAGGTCTGTGACGACGTCGCCGACCAGAGTCGGTTCGGTGACGGCCGGGCTCGCCGTGGCGGGCACTTCCGGGGAGGTCGCCGACGGCGTCGGTGCGGTACTGCTGCAGCCGGCAAGGATCGCGATGCCGAGAACGGCAAGCAGATGACGTCCCACATCCCCAGCCTAAGGCCACTACACCGGTGGGGCGATCCCGTCCGGCCAGGGGAACGCCTGCCCGGCCGCGCCCCATCGCTGGGCGGCCAGCGCACTGTGCCGGATGGCGCGGATCGCCCACGTGCGGTGTGGTCCGTTCGCAGGCTCATCGGCCACAAGCTGGGTGTACAGCGGGATCAGCCGCAGCTCCACGCTCGCCAGCAGCGCCCGGGCTTGGGCGTCGGTCTCGACCGGGCCGGGGAGCCGGTACGCCGGCGCCGGCGGGTCCGCCTGCTCCCCGTCGTCGGCCAACCAGGCCCGCAATTGGTCGCGCGCGATCCGGTGACGTGCCAGTTCGGCCGCAGCGATGTCCTGGTCGGTCCGCAGCCGCCCGCCGGCGCGGCCGTATGCGAAGACCGCGGCGTACTGCCCGGCAAGGACTGCCTGCACCGCCTCGCTCATAGTGCGCCCAGGGTGACGACGTGCTGCGCCTCGGAAGCGGCGATGAGTGCCAGCACCTGGGCCCGCTCGGGGTCGGTTTCGGTGCTGGCAGCAGCGGCCCACTGTCGCTCGGCCCTGCGTTCGGCGCGGATCAACTGCTTGCGCGACGGCCCGGCGGACGCCGTCGCGGCGGGCGGGGGTTCCTGCCAGCCCAGAGCCCGCAGGTGGTCTGCGTGCTGGTCGCGGATGAGGCGCAACGTCTCGTTGTCCCGCTGTGCCAGTGCTGCGTCGTACGCCGCGATGAGCGCCAGTTCCGCGGCCTGGTCGGCATCCGGTGAGGGTGTGGCCTCCGGGGGGTTGTCCACGTCCTCGCTGCAGGCCGGCAGGACGGTGAGGCCGGCGGCGGCGAGAGCTGCGACCTGCAACACATGGCGCCGGTCCGTCATGATGCGCAGCCTACGCGCGCGTAGTGTGGGAGGGCAGCAGGGAGGCTGGATCATGTCGGATGCACGCGAGGAGCAGATCGCGGAACTCGTCGACCCCATCGTGCAGACGGCCGGGGCCGACGTGGAGTTCGTCACGCTGCGCCGCGCCGGCCGCCGCACAGTGGTGGTGGTGGCAGTGGACGCGGACGGTGGGATCTCGCTGGACGGCATCGCCGAGTTCTCGCGGGCGATCTCCGAAGCGCTCGACGAATCGGACCTCATGGGGGAGACGCCGTACACCCTGGAAGTCACCTCCCCGGGTGTGCACCGGCCACTGACCCTGCCGCGGCATTGGCGGCGGGCCGTGTCCCGGCTGGTCAAGGTGCAGTTGGCCGACGGCACCACCGTCGAAGGCAGGATCGTGGCCAGCGACGAGAGCTCGGCGCGCCTGGACGTCGCGGGCACCGAGCGCAATGTCGCTTTCGCGGATGTCAGCAAGGCAGTCGTGCAGGTCGAGTTCCCGAAGGAGGCAGGCTGATGGATATCGACATGACGACGCTCAAGGCGGTCGTGGTCGACAAGGGGTTGAGTCTGCAGACCGTCGTGACCAGCATCGAACAGGCGCTGCTGGCGGCATACCACCACACCGAGGGCCACCAGCAGCAGGCGCGGGTGGAACTCGATCGCAAGACCGGGCACGTGACCGTGTGGGCCGCGCAACTCGACGAGGACGCGGCGGTGATCGGGGAGTACGACGACACTCCCGCCGACTTCGGTCGGATCGCGGCCACCGTCGCCAAGCAGGTCCTGATGCAGCGGCTGCGCGAGGCCACCGACGACGTCACCTACGAGGAGTTCGCGGCCCGGGAGGGTGATCTCGTCTCGGGGATCATCCAACAGGGCAGCGACCCGCGCCTGGTGTACGTCAACCTGGGATCGGTCGAGGGGATCATCCCGCCGGCCGAGCAGGTGCCCACCGAGTCCTACCAGCATGGTGAGCGGATCCGTTGCTACGTCGTCTCGGTGCGCCGTGGCGCCAAGGGCGCGTCGGTCACGCTGTCGCGCACCCACCCCGACCTCGTGCGGCGGCTGTTCGCCATGGAGTCGCCGGAGGTGGCCGACTCGGTGGTCGAGATCGTCGCGCTCGCCCGGGAGGCGGGCTACCGCACCAAGATCGCCGTGCGGGCCAAGTCGCCGCAGGTCAACGCCAAGGGGGCGTGCATCGGGCCGATGGGTCAACGGGTGCGGGCCGTCACCTCGGAGCTGCAGGGGGAGAAGATCGACATCGTCGACTTCGACGAGGATCCCGCGGCCTTCATCGCCGCCGCCCTTTCGCCGGCCCGCGTGCAGGCAGTCCAGATCGTCGACGAGCAGGCGCGGTCCGCGAGGGTGACGGTGCCCGACTACCAACTGTCCCTGGCCATCGGCAAGGAAGGCCAGAACGCCCGCCTGGCCGCGCGGCTGACCGGCTGGCGACTCGACATCCACTCGGACGCCCCCGGGGCATGAGTCGCGGGGGTCTGCGCGGGCAGATTCCGGCGTCTGAACCCCCGGTGGCGGGACCCGAGCGGCCGCTGCCGCAACGTCGGCGTCAGGGGATTGACCACGCACGCTAGACTGATAACGGATCGCCGCGATGAACACTCCTGCGACTGACCGTGCGCATGCCCCCGGAACCCCGGTGCGGATGTGCGTGGGTTGTCGGACGAGGGCTCCTCAAGGCGATCTGCTCAGGGTGGTCCTCGTGGGTGACCGGTTGCTACCGGATCTCCGACGGGAACTCCCCGGTCGCGGTGCCTACGTACACCTCACACAGGAGTGCGTGACCACTGCCCTCGCCCGCAAGGCGTTCGGCAGGGCGCTGCGAGCCGGAGGTGCGTTGGATCCCACAGATTTGACGCGGGCCTTGGGCAATCTGACCGAACCGAACGTTGGGAGCGTCGGGATGACAACCCGATGAGCAGTCTGCGATGAAAGCGCCGACACAACATTAGGTCCGGAGTTACCCCGGGCCAGACAGGAGAAAAGTGGCCAAGGTCCGGGTCTATGAACTCGCCCGCGAGTTGGGTGTGGAGAGCAAAGAGCTCATCCACCAGCTCGCCGACATGGGGGAGTTCGTGAAATCTGCGTCATCGACGATCGAGGCGCCGGTTGTGCGCCGCCTGCGGGATTCCGTGAAGGCGGCACCTCCCAAGGAGAAGGAGCAACCGGCTGCGAAGCCAGCCGCGCCCACACCGGCGACGGCGAAGAAGCCGCCCGCGCCGGCTGAGAAGCCCGCGCCCGCCGCGCAGGAGCCGGCACCTGTGGCTGAGAAGCCCGCTGCGGCGCCCGCCCCAGCCCCCGCGCCCGCGCCGAAACCGGCCGCTGCGCCGGCACCCGCACCGCGCAGCCCCGCGCCCAAGCCGGGCCCGCGTCCGGGTAACAACCCGTACGGTTCCCCGGCACCGCGTCCCGGTAACAACCCCTTCGGTTCCCCGGCACCGCGTCCCGGTAACAACCCCTTCGGCACCTCTGCGCCCGCCGCTCGCGGTGGCGTCCCCGGTGCCCCTCGTCCCAACCCCGGCATGATGCCGCCGCGGCCCCGCCCGGCCCCGGCCCGGCCCGGTGGCCCCGGTCGTCCCGGAGCTCCCGGCGGTCGCGGTCGTCCCGGCGCTCCCGGCCGTCCCGGGGGTGCCCCCGGTGGTGGCGGCTTCAACCGTCCCGGCGGCGGTCCCGGTGCCCGTCCCGGCGGCGGCCCCGGTGGTGGCGGCTTCAACCGTCCCGGCGGCGGTGCCCCCGGTGGTGCGGGCCGTCCCGGTGGTGGTGGTGGTGCCCCCGGCGGCGGGTTCAGCGGTCCCGGTCGTCCCGGTGGCGGTCCCGGCAGGCCCGGTGGCCCGCCCGGACGCGGTCGTCCCGGCGCTAAGAAGTCGCGCAAGAGCAAGCGCGCGAAGCGCCAGGAGTTCGACAACATGGAGGCCCCGACGATCGGCGGCGTGCGGATCCCGCGCGGCGACGGCCGGACGGTGCGCCTGCCCCGTGGCTCCACATTGACCGACTTCGCCGACAGGATCGACGCCAACCCCGGTTCGCTGGTGCAGGCGCTGATCGGCCTCGGCGAGATGGCCACGGCCACCCAGTCGCTGTCCGATGACACCCTGATGTTGCTCGGCGGCGAGCTGAACTACAACGTCGAGGTCGTCTCCCCGGAGGACGAGGACCGCGAACTGCTCGAGAGCTTCCACCTGGAGTTCGGTGAGGACGAAGGTGGCGAGGAGGCCCTGGAGCAGCGGCCGCCGGTGGTGACCGTCATGGGTCACGTCGACCACGGTAAGACGAAACTGCTCGACGCCATCCGGCACACGAACCTCGTGGCGCGGGAGGCCGGTGGCATCACCCAGCACATCGGTGCCTACCAGATCCAGGCCGAGATCGACGGCAAGGACCGGCGGATCACGTTCATCGACACCCCGGGTCACGAGGCGTTCACCGCCATGCGTGCCCGTGGTGCCAAGGTGACGGACATCGCGGTGCTGGTGGTGGCCGCCGACGACGGCGTGAAGCCGCAGACGATCGAGGCCCTGAACCACGCGCAGGCGGCCGATGTGCCGATCGTCGTGGCCGTGAACAAGATCGACAAAGAGGGTGCCGACCCGCAGAAGGTGCGCGGTCAGCTGACCGAGTACGGCCTGGTGGCCGAGGACTTCGGCGGCGACACCATGTTCGTGGATCTCTCGGCCAAGGCGCAGATCAACATCGATGCGCTGCTGGAGGCCGTGGTCCTCACCGCGGACGCTTCACTGGATCTGCGGGCCAACCCGGATCAGGACGCGCAGGGTGTGGCCATCGAGGCGCACCTGGACAAGGGCCGCGGCCCGGTGGCCACGGTGCTGGTCCAGCGGGGCACGCTCAAGCACGGCGAGAGCATCGTCATCGGCGAGGCGCACGGCCGCGTCCGGGCGATGCTCGACGAGAACGGCGACCCGGTCGACGAGGCGCTGCCCTCACGGCCGGTGCAGGTCCTGGGCCTCACCGCGGTTCCGGACGCCGGCGACACGTTCCTGGTCGTCTCCGAGGACCGCATCGCCCGGCAGATCGCCAACACCCGGCAGGCGCGCGAGCGCAACGCCGAGTTGGCCGCCCGCCGTGGTCGGCGCACCCTCGAGGACATCCTGCAGGGCCTGGAGAAGGGCGAGACCGGCACGCTGAACCTGATCATCAAGGGTGACGTGTCCGGTTCGGTCGAGGCTCTGGAAGACGCCTTGCTGAAGTTGGACGTGGGCGACGAGGTCGACCTGCGGGTCATCCACCGCGGAGTCGGTGCGATCACGCAGAACGACGTCAACCTGGCCACGGTCGACAACGCGATCATCATCGGCTTCAACGTCCGCACCGCCGAGCGTGTCGCCGAACTCGCCGAACGCGAGGGCGTGGACATCCGGTACCACTCGGTCATCTACGCGGCCATCGAAGAGGTCGAGCAGGCGCTCAAGGGCATGCTCAAACCCATCTACGAAGAGGTCGCGCTGGGCAAGGCGGAGATCCGCGAGGTGTTCCGTTCCAGCAAGGCCGGGAACATCGCCGGCAGCATCGTGCGCTCCGGCCTGATCCGCCGCAACGCCAAGGCCCGCGTCATCCGCGATGGGGTGGTCGTCGCCGACAACCTCACCATCGATTCGCTGAAGCGGTTCAAGGACGACGCGACCGAGGTCAAGGAAGGTTACGAGTGCGGTATCGGCCTGGGGTCGTTCAACGACATCAAGGTCGATGACGTCATCGAGACCTTCGAGATGCGGGAGAAGCCGCGCTGAGCGGCGCGCCGTGTACGCCGGCGTCCTGACCGTGGACCTGCTGCTCGAGTCCCGCTCGCTGAAGCAGAAACGATCGGTGGTGCGCCCGCTGGTGTCGCACTTGCGACGGGAGTTCGAGGTTGCGGCCGCTGAGGCGGGGCACTTGGAACTGGTCGGGCGGACCCAGATCGGCGTGGCGGTGGTGGCGCCGGACATGAGGCACTGCCGCGATGTGCTGGACAGGTGTGAACGATGGCTGGCCGACGAACCCCAGGTACGGTTCGTGCAGGCCCGCCGGAGCTATGTGAGCGATGAGGAGACCGAATGAGTGAGCAACGCGCCCGCAAGCTGGCCGACCGCATCCAGGTGATCGTCGCCGAGATGCTGGAGCGCCGGATCAAGGACCCGCGGCTGGGGTTCGTCACGGTCACGGACGTGAAGGTGACCGGGGACCTGCGCGAGGCGACCATCTTCTACACGGTCCTGGGCGATCAGTTGGAGCGGGAGGCGACCGCGCAGGCGCTGGCCTCGGCCACCGGGGTCATCCGCAGCGAGGTCGGCAAGCAGACCGGCATCAAGTTCACCCCGTCCATCGTCTTTGTCGCCGATGCCATCCCGGAGACCGCCGCGCACATCGAGGACCTCCTGCGCGAGGCCCGCGAGCGCGACGAGGAGGTTGCGGGGCTGGCCGCTGGGGCGACCTTCGCCGGGGACCCCGACCCGTACAAGAAGGACGACGAGCCCGAGGAGTAGCGCGGGGTGCTGGGTGGGTCCGGGCGGGCCCTCGCCGCGTTAGCAGTTGTCCCGTCGGTTAGCGGTTGTCCCGTTGGTGAGCAAAGACACGCGTGCAAACGCTAACGAGGGGCACAACCGCTAACCAACCGTCGCGGCAGCCCCACTGCTGGGGGTTGAGCCGGCGGTGTCCTTCACCTCGTGAGTGGTTGTGGCGTTGGTGAGCGCGCGAAGCCACGCCATGGGAACGCTCACGCGGGCGACAACATGCTCACCAACCGGCGCGGGCCCGCACCGACCCACAGGGCAGACCCGACCCCGCCCCCTAGACTCGGTGGGGTGAACGCGACCCTGGGGCAGATCGCCCAGCATCTGCGAAGTGCGCGTCGCGTGTTGCTGGTGGCTCACGTCAACCCCGACGCTGATGCCCTCGGTTCGGCGTTGGCCACGGCGATCGCGCTCGAGACCCTCGGCACGCCGGTGCAGGTGACGTTCCCCGACTACCCCTTCGAGGTGCCGCTCGGCCTGCGGTTCCTGCCCCGGGCGGATCTGATCGTCGACCCCGACCAGGCGCTGCCGGCGGACGCGGTCATCAGCATGGACGCGTCCTCCGGCGACCGGGTCGGCCGCCTGTTGCCGGTGGGTGAAGCGGCTGACACCTTCATCGCCATCGACCACCACACCAGTTTCGTGGCGTTCGCTCCCATCGTGCACGTCGATGCCGCCAGACCGGCCACGGGCTTGTTGGCCCTGGACCTGATCGACGAGTTGGGAGTCCCGCTGACCCCGGACATCGCGCTGTGTCTCTACGCCGCGATCAGTTCGGACACCGGATCCTTCCGGTTCCCCACCACGACCCCGGAGACGTTGCGGGCGGCGGCTCGGCTCATGGAGACGGGTATGGATTTCGCGGGTGCTGCCAGAGCCATGTTCGACACCAAGTCCCGGGACTTCCTGGCGCTGCAGGCAGATGTCATGAGCCGCCTCGAACTCGTCGACGCCGGCGGGGTCCAGGTGGCGGTGGTGCACGTGGACCGCGAGGACCGTACCCGGTTCGGCATCGCCTTCACCCAGGTCGAGTCGCTGATCGACACGGTGCGAACGGTGGAAGGTGCAGAGGTCGCCGTCGTGCTCAAGGAGGACGACCACGGCCTGTGGCGGGTGTCCAGTCGCTCGTTGGGCAGTGTGGATGTGGGGCGCGCTTGCACGTCTCTGGGTGGCGGTGGGCACGTCCGGGCGGCGGGGTTCACGGGTGGCTCGGACCCGGAGCAGACGCTGGCCGACTTCCTCGCGGCGATCGCGTGAGCGATCGTCGTCAGAGCACCCAGCGGTACCTCCGCCGCGGTCGAGGCGCCGCGTGATCTCCGGGTTCGCCCTGATCGACAAATCCGCCGGCTGGACCAGCCACGACGTGGTCGGTCGGTGCCGCCGGCTCTACGGCCAGCGCCGGGTGGGGCATGCCGGGACCCTCGATCCGATGGCCACGGGTGTGCTGGTCGTCGGTCTGGGCAACGCCACCCGGCTGCTGCGATTCGTGCAGGGGCAGCCCAAGACGTACGCGGCGACGATCCGGATCGGGGTGGGTACCAACACCGATGACGCCGAGGGCGAGACCACCGCCACCCCCGGTTGGGAGTGGGATCCGGCCGGGTTGTCCGCCGCCATCACCGCGCTCACCGGTGAGATCGAGCAGATCCCCAGCTCAGTGTCGGCGGTCAAGATCGACGGCGTCCGCTCTTACCGAAGGGTGCGCGCAGGCGAAGAAGTGACACTACCTGCGCGTCCTGTGAGCATCCGCCGGTTCGAGGTGGTGGGCGCCCCTCGCGCAAGCACGAACCAGACCGACCTCGACGTGGTGGTGGAATGCAGTTCCGGCACCTACATCCGGGCGTTGGCGCGCGACCTCGGGTACAGCCCTCGGCAGTGCGGCCCATCTCACCGCACTGCGCCGCACCGCGATCGGCCCCATCGGTGTCGACGAATGCACGGCGCTGGGCGAGCAGCCACCCCCGGTGACCTCGACGGAGGAGTTGATCGGGCGGATCCTGCCGGTGGTGACGGTGGCGGCGCCGGAGGCCGAGCGGCTGCGCAACGGACAGCGCTTCGAACTCGGCGTGGCCGACGGGACCCACCTGGTTCTGTCGGACGGCCGATGGGTCTCGGTGGTGACCGTGACCGAGGGGCTGTGCCACATCGAGGTGAACGCGCCCGCATGACGCGGGGAGTCCGCGGGATCGCCGATCTGACAAGGTAGTCGCGTGGACAGACCATCGGTGGTGACGATCGGGGTCTTCGACGGCGTGCACCGCGGTCACCAGTCCCTGATCCGGCACAACCTCGCGCTCGCTGAGCAGCTGGATCTCGAATCCGTGGTCGTGACGTTCGACCCGAACCCGCTGGAAGTGCTGCGTCCGGACGCAGCGCCGACCCGCCTGTGCGATCTGTCCCGCCGCGTGGAACTGATCGCCGAGCTCGGGGGTGGAACTCGTCGAGGTGCTCGAGTTCGACGCCGACGTCGCGGCGATGAGTGCCGACGACTTCGTGGAAACGGTTCTGCGCAAGAACCTCGACGCCCGGCACGTCGTGATCGGTCACGGATTCCGCTTCGGCCACCGGGCGGCAGGCACCGCGCAGACGTTGCGCGAGGCCGGTCTCGTGGTCGACGAGTTCTCGCTCGTCGGTGACGAGGAACCCGTCTCCTCCACGCGCATCCGGGCGGCGGTGGCCACCGGCGAGGTGGAGTCGGCCGCACAACTGCTGGGCCGTCCGCATGAGGTCGCCGGCGTCGTCGTGCCGGGGGAGAAGCGCGGCCGTGCGCTGGGGTTCCCCACCGCCAACATCGAGCACCACCCGCGAGCCGCCGTGCCGGCCGACGGTGTGTACGCAGGTAGGGCCGTGGTGGACGGAGATAGCCATGCGGCGGCCATCAGCATCGGAACCAACCCGACCTTCGACGGTGTCGTGCGGACGGTCGAGGCCCACTTGCTGGACTTCGAGGGGGATCTGTACGGGCACCGCATGCGGCTGGAATTCGGCCACCGGTTGCGGGACACGCTGGCCTTCGACGGCGTCGAGGCGCTCGTCGCGCAGATGGACGAGGATGTGGCGGCGACCCGACGGCTGATCAAGTAGCGCAGGTGTCAGGGGCCGGTCAACCGCCGCGGGTGAGAGATAGGCCGAGCACCCGTCACATCGACCAGGATCGGCCGCGACGAACCGCCCCGTCACCCCCACCCGCTACACTGGGACCACGGTCACTGAACGGACGCTCGGTGACCGACGTGTTGTTGCGTCCGCATAGGAATCAGGATCACCCAATGGACACTGCTACCAAGCAGAAGATCATCGGCGAGTACGCCACGGCTGACGGCGACACCGGAAGCCCCGAGGTGCAGGTCGCTCTGCTGAGCCACCGCATCTCGCACCTCACCGAACATCTGAAAGAGCACAAGCACGACCACCACAGCCGCCGCGGACTGCTGCTGCTCGTGGGCCGTCGTCGCCGCCTGCTCGACTACCTCGCCCGCACCGACATCGAGCGCTACCGTTCGCTGATCGCACGGCTGGGTATCCGTCGATAACCTGGGACGCCGGGGGTGGCACTAGCTGCCCCCGGCGTCGTCGTACTACCCGAAACCCCGGGGCTGCCTAGAACGCCTCGGTCCTCGGTGGTGATGGCCCGCAGCAAGCGGACCGTCTCGATCGAAGACCGGCGCGGGTGGCCCCCAGACACACAAGGAGGGCCCGTGGAGGGTTCCAACATTCAATCCGCCGAGATCGTTCTGGACAACGGTCCGTTCGGCACCCGCACCATCCGTTTCGAGACCGGCCGGCTTGCCCGGCAGGCTGCCGGTTCGGCCGTCGCCTACCTCGACGGCGACACCATGCTGCTGTCGGCGACCACTGCCGGCAAGCACCCGAAAGAGCAGTTCGACTTCTTCCCGCTGACGGTCGACGTCGAAGAGCGCATGTACGCAGCGGGCCGGATCCCCGGTTCGTTCTTCCGCCGCGAGGGCCGTCCCAGCGAGGACGCCATCCTGACCTGCCGGTTGATCGACCGGCCGCTGCGCCCGACGTTCGTCAAGGGCCTGCGCAACGAGGTCCAGGTCGTCATCACGATCCAGTCCCTCAACCCGGACAACCCCTACGACGTGCTGGCCATCAACGCGGCCTCCATCTCCACGCAGCTGTCCGGTCTGCCCTTCAACGGCCCGATCGGCGCGGTTCGCGTGGCCCTGATCGGCGAGCGCTGGGTGGCCTTCCCGAGCTACTCGCAGGTCGAGGAGGCCGTGTTCGACATGGTCGTCGCCGGCCGTGTGGTCGGTGACGATGTCGCGATCATGATGGTCGAGGCCGAGGCGACCGAGGCCGCCGTGGAACTCGTCCGTGGCGGTGCCCCGGCACCCACCGAGACCGTGGTCGCCGAGGGACTCGAAGCGGCCAAGCCGTTCATCCGGCAGCTGTGCGAGGCCCAGATCGACCTCGCCGCCCGCGCCGGCAAGGAGACCCGGGAGTTCCCGGTGTTCCTCGACTACCAGGACGACGCATTCGCCGCCGTCGAGGCCGCTGTCAGCGACAAGCTGGCCGAGGCGCTGACGATCGCCGACAAGCAGGAGCGGGAGACCGCCCTCGACGCGATCAAGGACGAGGTCGCCGAGCAACTGGCCGAGCAGTTCGAAGGCCGCGAGAAGGAGATCGGCGCCGCCCTGCGCGCAGTGACGAAGAAGCAGGTCCGGCAGCGGATCCTGCGCGACAAGGTGCGCATCGACGGCCGTGGCCTCACCGACATCCGCGCCCTGTCCGCCGAGGTCGACGTGATCCCGCGGGCGCACGGCTCGGCGCTGTTCGAGCGCGGCGAGACCCAGATCCTGGGCGTCACCACGCTGAACATGCTGCGCATGGAGCAGCAGCTCGACACGCTGAACCCGATGACGCGCAAGCGCTACATGCACAACTACAACTTCCCGCCGTTCTCGACCGGTGAGACCGGCCGGGTGGGAAGCCCGAAGCGCCGCGAGATCGGCCACGGGGCGCTCGCCGAGCGGGCGCTGGTCCCGGTGCTGCCGACGCGTGAGGACTTCCCCTACGCGATCCGGCAGGTGTCCGAGGCCCTCGGGTCCAACGGCTCCACGTCGATGGGCTCGGTCTGCGCCTCCACCCTGTCGCTGCTCAACGCCGGGGTGCCGCTGAAGGCGCCGGTGGCGGGTATCGCCATGGGTCTGGTCTCCGATGAGGTCGACGGCCAGATGCAGTACGTGGCGCTGACCGACATCCTCGGTGCCGAGGACGCCTACGGCGACATGGACTTCAAGGTCGCCGGTACCAGCGAGTTCGTGACGGCCCTGCAGTTGGACACCAAGCTGGACGGCATCCCCGCCAGCGTCCTGGCCGGCGCGCTCGAGCAGGCACGCGACGCCCGGATGACCATCCTGGACGTCATGAGCGACGCCATCGACGGCCCCGACGAGATGAACCCACTGGCTCCTCGGGTCATCTCCATCACCGTCCCGGTCGACAAGATCGGTGCCGTGATCGGACCGAAGGGTCAGATCATCAACCAGATCCAGGACGACACCGGTGCGGACATCACCATCGAGGACGACGGCACCATCTACATCGGTGCCTCGAACGGCGAGGCCGCTGAAGAGGCGCGGACGATGATCAACTCGATCGCCAACCCGCAGATGCCGGAGATCGGGGAGCGCTACCTCGGCACGGTCGTCAAGACGACCAACTTCGGGGCGTTCGTCTCGCTGCTTCCGGGCAAGGACGGCCTGCTGCACATCAGCGAGGTCAAGAAGCTCGTCGGTGGCAAGCGCATCGACAGCGTCGACGACGTGGTCAAGGTCGGCGACAAGATCCGGGTCGAGATCAAGGACATCGACGACCGCGGCAAGCTGAGCCTGGCCCCCGTGCTGGAGGAAGCCGACGAGGGCTCGACCGAGTGAGCCCTCGCTCCCAGGTGGTACTGCGCGACCCCGGGGGGATCAGTGTGCACCGCACCGAGATCCCCTCGGGGCCTCGTGTTTTCACCGAAGTGATCCCGGCGGTGCGCTCGGTGTCGGTGGGGGTGTGGGTGCCCATCGGCTCCCGCCACGAAACCCCGTCGACCGGCGGTGCGACGCACTTCCTGGAGCACCTGCTGTTCAAGGGCACCCAGGACCGTTCCGCGTTCGACATCGCCGCGCACATCGAGGGTGTCGGGGGCGAGATCAACGCCTTCACCACCAAGGAATACACGTGCTACCACGTCCGGCTGTTGGACGAGCACCTCGAAGTGGCCATCGACGTCCTCGCGGACATGCTGGGCCGGTCGCTGCTGCGGCCCTCGGACATCGAGGCGGAGCGCGCAGTCGTCCTCGAGGAGATCGCCATGAGCGAGGACGACCCGGTGGATGTCGCCCGGACCGAACTCGAGCGCGCTCTGTTCCCCAAACATCCGTTGGGTGCCCCGGTGGCGGGCACGGCCGAGGGCATCAGGGCGATGCGCGGAGCTGCCATCAAAGGCCACTACCGCCGGTACTACACGCCCGACAACTACGTCGTCACCGCCGTCGGCAGCGCGTCGCACCGCCGGGTGGTCTCGCTGGTGGAGAAGGCGTTCGGGCGGGCGGAGAGCCCCGTGCGGGCGCCCAAGCCGTCGCTGCCTCCCCGCGCCCCCCGTCCGACGAACGAGTACGTCGGTCGCGCCTTCGAGCAGGTCAACCTCCTGCGGGGCTACGCCGGCATCTCCCGGGCCGATGACCGGCGGTACCCGATGGCGGTCCTGCACACGATCCTGGGCGGCGGCATGTCCAGCCGGCTGTTCCAGGAGGTCCGGGAACGACGCAGCCTGGCTTACTCCGTGAACGCCTTCCGCGGCAGCTACACCGACGCCGGCATCTTCGGCGTCCACGCCGGCTGCGCACCCGAGAAACTCGACCAGACCCGAGAGGTCATCGAGGCCGTGCTGCACGAGGTCGCCACGGCCGGGCTTTCCGACGCGGAGGTCCAGGCCGCGAAGAACCAGGTGAAGGGTCAGATGGTGCTGGACCTGGAGGATCCCGGTATGCGCCTGATGCGGTTGGGCACGCGGGCGATGTTCGGGGAGAAGATCATCGGGCTCAACGAAGGCTTGGCGAGGATGGACAAGGTGTCTGCGCAGCAGGTCTGCGCGCTGGCTGAGGAGATCCTCTCCGCGCCGGCCGTGGACGTGGTCGTCGGACCGGGACAGGGATGAGCATGATTCGGGTAGGTGTTGTCGGCGCTGCGGGCCGGATGGGTCGGACCGTGTGTGAGACGGTCGAGGCGGCGCAGGACATGCAACTGCTGGCCCGGGTTGACGTCGGGGACCCCCTCGAACTGGTCGACGACTGTGATGTCGTGGTCGACTTCACGGCACCGGATGTCGTGATGCGAACGCTGGCCCACTGCATCCCGGCCGGCGTGCATGTGGTCGTCGGGACCAGCGGCTTCGACACCGCCCGGTTGGCGCAGGTCGAGGAGTTGTTGGCCGGGCATCCGGATGTGGGGGTGCTGGTGGCTGCGAACTTCAGCATCGGGGCCGTGCTCATGATGCGCTTCGCGGCTGCCGCCGCGCCCTACTTCGAGTCGGTCGAAGTCATCGAGATGCACCACCCCGACAAGGTCGATGCACCCTCGGGCACCGCGGTGCGCACGGCGGAGATGATCGCGGCGGCGCGCGAGGGTCGGCGGTCGCCGGACGCCACGACCACCGCGCTGGACGGTGCCCGCGGCGCCCAGGTCGACGAGGTGACGGTCCACTCGGTGCGCTTGCGCGGGCTGGTCGCTCACCAGGAGGTGCTGCTCGGGGCGCCGGGGGAGACCTTGACGATCCGGCACGACAGCCTGGACCGCGTGTCCTTCATGCCCGGGGTGTTGTTGGGCATCCGCACGGTCGGGGACAATCCCGGCCTCACCGTCGGCCTGGATGCGTTCCTGGACCTGGGATGACCGCTCGCCGTATCGCGCTGGTGATGGCCGGGGCGTTCGCCGTGTACGCCGTGTTGGTGGCGTGGCGCGGGTGGGACTTCCTGGTGTCCGGGGAGCCCGCGGCGGTCGGTCTCGGGGTCGCCGTGCTGATCCTGCCGGTGCTCTCCGGCTGGCTGGTCTGGCGGGAGGTGCGATTCGGGTTTCACATGCAGGAGCTCGCGGGGCGCATCGAGACGGTCGATGAGCGGCCGTTGGACGAACGGATCGCTGCCGCCCAAGCCGCCCCGGACGACTGGCTGGCCTGGTACTGGGCGGGTGTCGGGCTGCTGGAGGCGGGCGACAAGAAGCAGGCGCGGGCGGCCCTGGATCATGCGTGGGACGTGCGGGATCGGTGAGTCGGCGGTGGATCGAGCCCTACGGCCGCGACTGTTGCACCGTTGCGCCCCCACGGAGCCGCGACTGTTGCACGGTTGTCGATTTCGGGGGCTGAAACCAGCAACGGTGCACCACTCGCGGGTGAGGACCAGCAACGGTGCACACTCGCGGGTGAGGACCCGGACCAGCGGGACCGCGGGTTCGAGCGCACCCCCCGGATCGTAGGCTGAAGGCGTGCCTACCAGCGCGTCTGAGAACCTCACCGGTTGGGGTCGTTCGACGTGGTCGCGGGCTCGGGTGGCGCGTCCCGCCACCGTGGATGAAGCCGCCGCCCTGGTGGCTGAGGCTCCCGCTGTCGTGGGTCGTGGCCTGGGTCGTGCCTACGGAGATGCCGCACAGAACGGCGGCGGTTTGGTGATCTCCTCGGACAACCTGCAGGAGTGCAGCGAGCCGGGGCCGGTGATGGACGTCGCGGCCGGGGTGTCGATCGATGAGATCCTGCGCCGCAGTGTGCCGGCGGGGTACTTCGTGCCGGTGACGCCGGGGACCCGGTATGTCAGCGTGGGTGGCGCGTTGGCCTCGGACATCCAGGGCAAGAACCATCACGCGGACGGGGCGCTGTCGGCGCACACGGAGTCGATCGACATGGTGCTGGCCTCCGGCGACCAGGTCACGATCGGTCCGGATGCCGACCCGGAGCTGTTCTGGGCGACCGCCGGCGGCATGGGCCTGACCGGGCTGATCACCGGCGCCCGGCTGCGGATGCGCCCGATCGAGTCCTCGCAGCTGCTGGTGGACACCACCCGCGCGGAGGACCTCGACGACCTGATCGCCGCGATGTACGAGGCCGACGCCCACGCCCGCTACTCCGTGGCGTGGGTGGACACGCTGGCCACGGGCCGCAAGTTGGGTCGCAGCGTGCTGACCATCGGGGACTTCGCCTCCGTGGCCGACCTGCCGGCCAAGCAGCGCGGCAACCCGCTGGCCTACTCCCCGGCCAAGCCGCTGCCCGCGCCGAAGGTGATGCCGAACCAGGCGCTGAACCGCTGGACCGTGGCGGGGTTCAACGAGATGTGGTTCCGGAAGGCGCCCAAGCGCAAGACCGGCGAGTTGCAGAGCATCGCCACGTTCTTCCACCCGCTGGACGGGGTGGCCGACTGGAACCACATCTACGGTTCGCGGGGCTTCCTGCAGTACCAGGTGATCGTCCCGGACGGGCAGGAGGACGTGATCCGCCGGCTGCTGGAGCAGTTCGCCGGTGCCCGGTGCCCGGTCTTCCTCGCGGTGCTCAAGCGGTTCGGCCCCGAGGGCCCGAGCCCGATCACGTTCGCGCTGAAGGGCTGGACCCTGGCCCTGGACATCCCCACCGACGTGCCGGGCTTGAACGCGCTGCTCGACGGGATGGACGCCGATGTCGCCGCCGCCGGTGGCCGGATCTACCTGACCAAGGACTCGCGGATGTCCCCGGAGACGTTCCGGGTGATGTACCCGCGGGCCAAGGAGTTCGAGGTGGTGCGCGACCGCGTGGACCCCGAGCGCAAATTCCGCAGTGACCTATCGGTGAGGCTGGGACTGTGATCGATTCTCTGGGCAACGTGCAAAGTGTCCTGCTGGTCGGGGGAACCTCCGAGATCGGCAAGGCCATCCTCGAGCGCTTCGCCGCGGGCGGGCGGTTGCAGCGGATCGTGCTGCTGGGCCGCAACGAGGCGGCGCTGGAGGCCACCGCCGAGTCGTGGCGCGACCGCGGGGTGCAGGCCTCCGTGGTCGTGGCCGACCTCGCCGGCGAACTCGACGTGCCGGTGCTGACCGCGCGCTGCTTCGACGGCGGCGACATCGACGTCGTGGTGCTGGCCGCGGGGATCACCCCGGACGCCGCGGTGGAGACCGACCCGGGACTGGCACGCGACGTGGCCATGGTCAACTTCGTCAGTCAGATGCAGTTGGGTACCGAGATCGTGCAGCGGCTGCGGTTGCAGGGCCACGGCGCGATGGTGGTGCTTTCGTCGGTGGCCGGGGAGCGCCCGCGCGCGGACAACTACGTGTACGGGGCCACCAAGGTCGGGCTGGACGCCTGGGCCAACGGGCTGGCCGATGCGCTGGCCGACGAGCCCCTCCGGATCCTGGTGGTCCGCCCCGGCATGGTCCGCACCCGGATGAGCGCCGGGATGAAGGAAGCCCCGCTGACCTGCGACCCCGAGGACGTGGCCGAGGCGGTGGCCAAGAACCTGCGCTCGGGCCCGGTCACCGTGTGGGTGCCGGCACAACTCGGTTCTTGATGAGTGGGCTGCGGCACGCCCCCCGGCCGGTGTTCCGGCGGGTCTCGAAGATGCGCTGAGGGGGCTGGCTCGGGGCTGCAGGTCCCGCCCGCTACGCGAGTGTTGCGCGGTTGCTGGCCTCCGGACGCGAGTGGCTGCGCGGTTGCTGGTTTCAGGGGCCCGAAACCGACAACGGTGCAACAGTCGCGGAGGTAGGGGCGCAACGGTGCAACAGTCGCGGCCGGCGACTCATCCCGACCACCCGCCCTTGCGGAGGTCCTCGCCGAGCATGTCGATCACATTGTGGACGTGCCGCATCATCTCCTTGGTCACCACACGCACAGTCCAGCCGAGTTGACCCAGGCGGTTGCGCGTCTGGGCATCCTGATGGCGTTGCCGCCGATCATCGTGATGGTCGCCGTCGTACTCGACATAGAGCCGGAACTGCGGCCACACGAGGTCGCCGCATCCGATCCATTCCCCCTGGTAGATGACGTCGAAGTTGACCTCCGGCGGCGGCAGTTCGGCGAGGTGTACGTGAACACGCAGGATCGACTCCTGGCGGGAGTTGCTGTCCGGGTTCACGAGATCCCGGGCACGGCGCAGGAGCCTCGCCCCGCGCACCCCAGTCGCCAGGGGCAACTCGCCGCACATCCGGCGTCGAAGGATCACGTCCCCGACAGCCACCAGATCAGGGAGGCTCAAGCGTGTCCCCAGATCCACCCAGGTGCGCACCGGATCAGTGATCCGAAGGCCGTTGCGGGTGATCACGCTGTCGCCGATGTCCCCTTCGTGCCACGTGACGAGCCGGCGTCGGCCCCGCGCAACCCCGGGCGGCACGGTGACATGCAGCGGCCGCCCGTCCTCGGCGGGCAGGGGGAGGCCCAGCAGCTGCGCCGCGGTTTCGTGGGAGAAGGCGGCCGACGCTGGCAGCACCAACGACACCGCGCGCACGTCGTCGAGCCATGGAGTGTCGCTGTGGGTCACGCGCACCCCCGCGGTCGGGGTGCGGAAGGCGCTGCGGCGGGTGCCGGCGTAGGACAAGCCGGCGCCGCCCTGTCGGGAGACGCGAAATGGGCGCATGGCCCGATGGTGGCTCGCGGAGCTGGTCGGCGGGAGTCCTCCGGCGCAAGTTGTGGACAAGCCCCGGCGCCCCCGCCCGATACGCGAGTGTTGCGCGGTTGCTGGTCCCCCGACGCGAGTGCTGCGCGGTTGCTGGTTTCAGGGCCCCGAAACCGACAACGGTGCAACAGTCGCGGGCCAAGGGCCACAACGGTGCAACAGTCGCGGGCGGCGGGAGCAGCGGAAGCGGCACAACCCCGCCCCACCTCACCCCACGTACGTCGGCAACAACCCCTGCGCGGCGGCCTCGGGCAGCGACGGTGCCTGCAGGTCCTTGGGCGACAGCAGGGGATTCGGGATCGGCCAGCGGATGGCCAGCGTGGGGCACAGGGGGTTGATCCCGTGCTCGATGGCGGGGTTGTACCGCTGGGAGAGCAGGTACATCACGGTGGCATCCGGGGTGAGAGCCTGGAAACCGTGGCCGAGCCCCTCGCTGATGAGCACCGCGGACTTGGTCCGGGAGTCCAGCTCGATCGGGATCCAGCGGCCGAACGTCGGCGAACCCACCCGCAGGTCCACCACGACGTCAGCCACCCGCCCCTGCACGCAGGTCACGTACTTGGCCTGCCCCGGCGGGACGTCAGCGAAGTGGATACCCCGCAATGCCCCCTGCCGGGACTGCGAGACGTTGGCCTGCTGCACGCACCAATCCGCGCCCGTGGCCTCCGCCAGCAGGTCCGGCCGGTACCACTCGTAGAACTCGCCGCGGTCGTCCTTGTGGGCCACGGGGGTGACCCGGTAGGCGCCGGAGATGCTCAGGGGTTCGATGACCACCGCGTCAGTCTGCCAGGTTGCCGGCTGGGATAGGTGGACGAGGTCCGTGCCCGGGGCTTCGAGATCCGAGCCGCAACCCTGGGAAGACCCGGATTGAGTCGACCGCGAACCTGGCCGTCGCACCCGGTGCGCGGACGCCGTTGGCCTGTGGACTGGCGAAGGCCCGCCCGGTGGGGTGCGGGCCTTCGGGTTGGTGTTACTTCAATTTCCAGGACTTCCGCCAGGTGTTGGGCTTCCACTGGTCGAAGAATCCGGGCTTGGGCTTGGTGCGCACGAGGACGGTGACGCGCACGGCCTCGTAGCCCTTGGTCTTGACCGTGATCCGGCCCTTCTTGCGTCACCTTGGTGTCGCAGAAGGCGGTTTCACCGGCGGCGCTGGCGGCGATCGGCCGGCACAGCACCACCGGCTTGAGCAAGACACAGGAGGACTTCTTGGTCTTGATCTTGTCGGTCATGATCCGGTTGCCGACCTTCTTCGGCTGCGGCTTGTGCAGCGTCACGTCGATCGGGCAGATCTTCTTGACCACGACCGGGTTGACCTGGGCGACACTGTTCGTGACAGTGACACTGGCCTTCTGGTCCTTGGTCGTGATCGTTGCCTGGTTGCTGGGGGTGAACGTCGGCGGGTTGAATGTCCAGCCCGTCGGGTTCGCCGGCAGCTTCGGCTCAGTCACCGTGCACACCGTGCCGGTGGGCAGACCCGAGATGGTCTCGGACTTGCCGGCGGCCAGCGCCAGGGTGCCTTCCTTGATCTTGTCGGCACCATCAACACAGCTGTAGGTGATGTCGAACGTCCCGGTGTAGTTGGAGGCCTGCGCGTTGAACTCCTTCGTGATGGTCAACGAGCCGGTGTCCTTCAGGACGTTGGTGGCCGTGCACGTGACGATCTCCTTGGGGTCGATCGCGCCGAGGTTCCACTTGCCGTCGGCTCCGACAGTCGCAGTGAACTCGCGCTGCGTCTCTTCCAGCAGGTTCTTGGCGGTGCACTTCAGGTCGGGCTGGAGACTGTAACCGACCTTCGTCGTCTCCTTGACAAGCACCGGATCCGTTACCAGGTCGCCTACCGGCTCCCACTGGAACGTCGCGGCTCCGGACTGGCTCGTCGCCAGCGACTTGGTGCTCGGAACCCCAGCCGTGATGGCGTCGGTGCCGGGCTTGACCCACTGTCCGTTTCCTTGCGGAATGGTGACGGTGGTGTCGAACGTCCACCCGTCAGCCGGTGTCGGCTCCGGGTTGGCGGACGAGGTGACGACCTTCGTGATCGTCAGTGATGGTGCGCACAACTGCACGGCGATCTTCTTCAGGGTCTTGGCCAGGGCCGCGTAGTCCTCGGTCGTCGTGTAGCCAGCGGTGGCGAAGTTCGAACCGTCTGCCAGGAGTACCTCGATCGCTGGTCACGGCGATGATCGGCGCCGTGATCGACGTACGCCTACCGCCGATGCCGAACATGTGGACTCCAGACGGTCTTCATGTCGTGGCATCAGCGATAGCCTTCACCGCCTCGGTCCGTCCCAGCGGACTTGTCACCGCCGCGGTCCGGGTTGTTGGTGGTGTTGGGCTGCCGTCGGTGATCAGAATTGCGAGGTCCGGTGCCACGGCGGGGGTGAAGCCTACTGAAGGTGGCCTGTGACTTCAGCAAGCCGTCCTGCCAGTTGGTCGTGCCTGACGGATTGCTCTAGGTCCTTGTAACTTCCCTGAATCGTGGGCAGGTTCGGCGCTGGTCAACGCGTCGGCGGCAGGTTCGGCACTGCACGATACTGGCCGTTGACATTGCTGATGAGCCTGGACTCTGGGTCGAGAAACTTGTCACGGAAACGCGTGATCCCGTGTCAGCCAACGCCTCGGTGAAGGCATCGGAGGCCTCCTTCAGGTTCTCCATCCCGGTGTGCCGATCGATCCCGAGGAGTCCAGGATCAGAGCGAAGTCGAGTCCGCACGTTGCGGTGAGCGGGGGATTCGGGTCTGAGGGATCGTGCTTGCGTCTGCGTCGCCGTAGCGGGTACACCCGCCGCGACGATCAGGCCGGCGATCACGCCCATTGTTGATACTGCGGAAACCATCCTCTTGGTGAACATGGTCGTTCCTTCCACTATGTCGGGTGCCCTCAGGGCACACCCCTCGTGAAAGCAACCGAAAGTGATCGGAGTCAACACTCCCATCGTTCTTTCGAAGGATGCCCCCTCAGCCATCCGACCTGCGCGGAGTCACTCTCCGTACTCTTTCATCGTATCGCCCGGAGTATTGCGAGTCGCTAGGTGTCGAATGCGTCCGCAGGCTGGCTTGATGCCGGTTCGTGGCCATGACGACACCCGCGTCGTGATCTTTGGCCGGCATGCCGAGGGCCCCCGCGCCTGGTGGGGTGCGGGGGCCCTCGGGTTCAGGTGGTTACTTGAGTTTCCAGGATTTGCGCCAGGTGTTGGGTTTCCACTGGTCGAAGAATCCGGGCTTGGGTTTGGTGCGCACGAGGACGGTGACGCGCACTGCTTCGTAGCCCTTGGTCTTGACCGTGACCCGGCCCTTTCTTGGTCTTGATCTTGTCGGTCATGATCCGGTTACCGACCTTCTTCGGCTGCGGCTTGTGCAGCGTCACGTCGATCGGGCCGAGGCCCAGGCGCCGTCCGCGGTATGCGATGCCCCTCCCGTCGAGCATCGGGGGATGGAGCCCGTATCCGGCCTCGACTGGGGCACTCGACTGGTTGTCCACGAATTGGGGCACCTATTCAGAATTCTGCATACTTCTTCCATGACCGACTCCCACACGACCACCTTGTCTGTCTCCGATGCGACCCGCCGGGGGGTCGCGGGCCTGCTCAGGGCCGCCGAGCAAGGCGGCGATGTGATCGTCTCCCGGCATGGCCGGCCCGTGGCGTGCGTGGTCGAGCATCCAGCGCCTGGAGGAACTGCGCGCACTGGAGGGGGAGCTTCGGGAGATGGCGCTGGTCCTGGCGCGCAACGCTACTGATGACGGAGTCCGCATCGGTCTCGACGATGCCATCGAAGCGTTCGGCTTCACCCGGGCCGAGCTCGAATCCGAGCTGGAGGACGAGCTCGATCAAGGTCAGGAGTGACGGACGGCGCCAAGCGGCCGTCGCCACGCAGGTCAGGCCGCTCCTCGAGGGCACAGTCAGTCGTGGTCCGTCTCACCGAACCGGCTTTCGGGGATCTGGAGCAGTTACTGAAGAAGGATCCGCAACTCGTCAGGCAGGCGCTCAAGAAGATGCTCCTGCTGGAGCGGGACCCGGAGGCCGGCGAACCTCTTCAAGGTCGGCTGATCGGTTTCCGCAAGGTGGTCCTGGGTGACCGCGATCGTCGGTTGGTGTGGCGAGTGACCCACGACGATTCCGGGACGGTGATCGTCGATGTCGCCGAGGTCTGGGCCGTCGGCGCCCGCGGCGAGGGTGCGGTCTACCAGGAGATGCGGGATCGAGTGGCCAGGATGCGCGACACGCCATCCACGCTGGCTCTGGCCGACGTCGTCGAGAGGCTCGGCAAGGTGGCCCGAACGATCAATCCTCGCCCCGAACCGGCCGCCGAGCAGGTCCCGGAATGGCTTGCGGTGCGCCTGCGGGAGCAGGCTGGGCTGATTCAGTCCCAGATCGATGCGATGGCACCTGAGGAGGCTTTGGACGCTTGGACGGCATGGGTTGCCCGCCCGAAGAACGCATAGGGATCGAACCCCGCCGCCCGTCCTGCGCACCCCCGGCGGTTGAGTCCGGACGTGGTGTGCGCTGATCTGGCGCGGAACGGGTGGAGGCTCCAGGTCAGCTTCGACCCGCTTGGGCACCAGGCGCAAGCCGCTGCGAGGGTTCGTCTTGGGTGAGCTGGAGGGCTTCGCCACATTCACGCTCGAGGTCCGCCGGCGGGTCGCTGCCTGGCGATTGTGACGCGCGCCCGGCCGGCGGATTCGTGGGTCGCGGGTGGGAAAGACTGAGGGCCGCAGCCCCGGGTGGGGTGCGGCCCTCAGCGACTACCTGTTGGTTACTTCAGTTTCCAGGATTTGCGCCAGGTGTTGGGTTTCCACTGGTCGAAGAATCCGGGCTTGGGTTTGGTGCGCACGAGCACGGTGACGCGCACTGCTTCGTAGCCCTTGGTCTTGACCGTGATCCGGCCCTTCTTGGTCACCTTGGTGTCGCAGAAGGCGGTTTCCCCGGCGGCGCTGGCGGCGATCGGCCGGCAGAGCACCACGGGCTTGAGCAAGACACAGGAGGACTTCTTGGTCTTGATCTTGTCGGTCATGATCCGGTTACCGACCTTCTTCGGCTGCGGCTTGTGCAGCGTCACGTCGATCGGGCAGATCTTCTTCGCGACGACCGGGCTGACCACGGCCACCGTGAAGGTGTCCTGGTCGGTGACCTTCAGGCCGTTCTTGTCCTTACCGGTGGCCACCGCGGTGTTGGTGGTCGCCACCGTGATCGCCTGGCTGCAGGTGTAGATCCACGTTTCGGTGGGCTGCAGCTTGCCGTCCTTGTCGGTGTCACCGGACTGGTAGGTCACCGGCGAGCACTTGTCGTCCTTGACCGTGACATCGGTCAGCGGCGGTGTCACCGGGGTTGGTCACCGTGTAGGTGTAGGTGACCGTCTCACCCGGGTTCACCTGGGTCGCCGACGCGGTCTTCACGATGTTGATCCCTGGCTTGAGGATCTCGTTGGTGACCGTGACGGTGACCGTCTGGCCCTTCTCGGCCACCGTGACCGTGCCGTTGGCCGGGTCGTAGGTCGGCGCGGAGAACGACCAGCCGGCAGGCGGATCGGTCGGCTTGGCCTCCGAGACCGTGCACTCGGTGCCGGTCGGGATGCCGTCGATGGTCGTCGACTCGCCGGCCTTCACCGACACCGTCTGCTTCGGGTCATCACCGCACTTGTAGTCGATGTTGAACGCCGTGTCGTAGCCCGAGGTCTTCGGGTCGAACGACTTGACGATCTTCAACGAACCCAGGTCGCGGGTGTTGATGATGGTGCAGACGACGTTGGCGCCCTTCTCCAGGGTGATCTTGTCGTTGCCGTTGTTGAGCGCGTCCTGCAGATCGGCAGCGGTCACCGGATCCGGTGTTGTCCTCGGCCGGCTCGCACACCCACGTGCCGCGGGTGTAGCCAGCAGGACCATCCTCCTCGAGCGTGTACACGACGTCCGTGCTTGACGTTGGTCGGCACGCCCTGCCCGCCGAGGTTCTCCACCTACGGTGCCCCTCAGGACCGGTCGCGGTCAGCTTCCAGT
>CAVTCZ010000021.1:0-272888 GCA_963733395.1 uncultured Actinomycetota bacterium | reverse complement strand
CTCGGTCTGGGTGTACCCGTCCTTGTCCGCGATCTCCCAGTTCGTGGACTCGAACGCGACGACCGGGATGCGAGCCTTGTTGAAGGCGGTGTAGTCGCTGAAGCCGTTGGGCGTGATGCCGGCCGGGTACTTGGGGTTCCAGCCGGGTTGCGTCTGCAGCGGCAGGCGGAACCGTTGCGCGATCTGCAGCATCCGGTCGCGGGCCCAGACCTTCTGGTTCGCGCCGGCATGCACGTAGGTGAAGTCACCCACGATCAGCGAGTCGTAATTGATCATGGCCGTCGTACGACCGATCTGCTTCTTGCTGAGGTTCTTCACGTAGAAGTTCGACCCGACCAGGCCACCCGGACTCTCCTCGGCCCCGAAGGCCACGAACGTGACCGTGTAGGGCAACTTCTTCTGCTTCGCCAGCCGCTTGGCGGTCTCCAGGACGACGCCGACCCCGGATGCGTTGTCGTCAGCACCGGCGCCCTCGGGCCGCGCGTCGTAGTGCGCGCCGACGATCACAGTCTGCTTGGTCTTGCCAGGCAGCGTGGCGACGATGTTGCGGGAGACGTACTTCGTGCCCTTGCGGGTGTACGTGAAGCGCTGGACGACCGGCTTGTAGCCGAAGGACCGGAACCAGCGCTGGATCTTCTTGCCCGCGACCCGCTCGCCGGCAGTCCCCTGCACCCGGTCCAGGTCGGTGTACGTGCCGTCGGGGTTCTTCTGGCGGGTCAGTTCGTCGACCACCTTCAGCGCGAAGTCCCCCATGGGCTTCGGATGGTCGGCTGCCACCGCCGGAGCGGCGACGAGTGAGACGGCGAGGGCAGTTGCGGCGATGCGGGTGTACATGACTCCACGATAGGCGCTTCCCGCGCCCGGGTCGCCGCCGCACAAGCGACCGCCCGCCGCACCTGCTTTGGCAGGGCGGCGGGCGGTCGCGAACCTACAGCGAGGACTGCTTGTAGGTCAGGGTGATCTCGGTCGGGGTGTCGGCGGCCTTGAAGGTGCACTTCCAGTTCACCTTCTCGTACATTCCGGCCGTCCCCGGGTTGATGGTCTTGAAGGACGTCGCCTTGCAGCGGAAGCCCTCCGGGGTCTTGACGATCGTGCCCTTGGCCTCAGCTTCGCCGTCGGTGCTCTTGGCGACCTTGCGCGCGGTCTTGACCGTCGTGTACCCGGTGAACGCCTTGGACACCTCGGTGGCCTCGATCGTGATCTTCGGCACCTTGCCGGCCGAGCTCAGCGGTCCCAGGTACTGCCCGCTCAGCTCGGTGATGACTACCTCGGACGGGTCGCTGGCGGCGTTGGCCACCCCGATGCCGGTCGCGGCCAGCAGCGGCACCGTCACCGCGGCAATGGTCAGTCGTGCTGTCTTCCTCATCGCTTCTCCCTCTATGAGAACGTCAGCCCGACATTAGGCCATCGGGGAGGGCGGGAACCGGGTGAACACACGCAGTTAACCGGACCCTTGCTCGGTTGTGACGTGACCTCTAGCCCGGGCCCGAACCTACGGTACCGTAGGTTAGGTGAGTACCACGCTTGAACGCCCTGTCCAGTCCAAACCGCGGCTGCGCGGGTGGCTGCACTTCGGCGCCGCACCGCTGTCGTTCGTCCTCGGTCTGGGGCTCGTTGCAGTCACTCCCGACACTCGCCGAGCGGATCGCCGTCGCGATCTACGTGGCCACGACCGTCCTGCTGTTCTCCGTCAGCGCGTCGTACCACCTCGGTGCTGGCGGCCCCAAGACGAACGCGTTCCTGAACCGCCTCGACCACGCCAACATCTACCTGTTCATCGCCGGCAGTTACACACCTTTCGCTGTGGCACTGGGCGGGACCCAGGGGTGGATCATCCTCGGCCTCGTGTGGGGGATCGCCGCCGTGGGACTCGTCGCCCGGGTGACCTGGCGGTCCGCGCCCCGGTGGCTGGCTGTCGGTTCGTACATCGGCTTGGGCTGGGTGGCGATCTTCTTCCTGCCGGCGATCTGGTCGGCCTTCGGCCCACTGGTGGTGTTCCTGATGGCGCTCGGCGGGCTGCTCTACACAGCCGGCGGGGTCATCTACGCGCGCAAGGCTCCGAACCTCCACCACGGCTGGTTCGGCTTCCACGAGTTGTTCCACGCCCTGACGATCGCTGCCTTCCTGGCCCAGTTCGCCGCGATCGCGCTCGCGGTGACGTGAGGCCGGATCCACGCCACGGTGGCAGGCGGCGGCACGAAGCCCGAGCCGCCCACCGCGCTGCGGAATCCGCAGGCGGGAGTGAAGAGCACACCCGGCGAGTGATAAGTGGCGTCACTTTCACTCCCGCCTGTGCCTTTCACTCCCCGGTAGCGACGGGCCGGGTGTCGACCGGCGACCACAGCCCGCTCAGCCGCTCCGGATGCGGGACCTCACGCCTCCTTGACCACCGAGTACCAGACGCGATCGGCCACGAGTTCGATGGATTCACCGATCCGCAGGCAGCGCTGGTAGTGCTCGCGCAGCGGCATCGCCCGGTGCAGGTCCTCCAGACCTGAGATCTCCCGGATCGCCCGCACGTACAACTTCTCCATGTGGCGCCCGCACTTCGTGGCGGCGTCCGCCCGGGCCGTGGCTTCATCCGGGTCGTCGAGCAACGCGTCGAAAGCCAGCGCAAGGTTCTGCACACCGGCCAGCGCCTCGTCGGCGAGACTCGCCGTGATCGGACTCGGCGTCACTTCGAGCAGTTCGGCCTCCCGGACCACGTTCTTCGCCGTGTTCAGGACGGTGTCCAGTCGCTCGGACAGCGTGAACAGGTCCTCCTGGTCGACGGGCGTGGTGAAGGCGCTGCGCAGTTCCCTCGCGAGCCGCCTGCGGACCTCGTCGGCATCGTGCTCCGCCTGCCGCAATTCGGCACTGCGCGCGAAGTCGCCATGGGCCCACGCCACGAACTGCCGACATCCCGCGCAGGGTGACCTGCGTCTGCTCGTGCAACGTCGCGAGCACGTCGGGCGTCTCGGGCAGGAACCAGTGCTTGCTCACATCACCATCCTCGCAACCGCACACACCGCTGCGCCCATCAGCGCGCACGCGGGCAAGGTGACCAGCCACGCCAGCAGGATGTCCCGCACGACGATCCACCCGACATGCCGGCGGCGGCGGTTCGCGCCGACCCCGACGACCGAGGACGAAACCACATGCGTGGTGCTCACCGGCGCCCCGATCAGGGAGGCGAACCCGATGATCAGGGAACTGGAGCCGGAGCTGACCAAGCCGTCCATCGGTCGCAGACGGTAGATGCGCCGCCCGATCGTGTCCACGATCCGCCACCCTCCCAGGGCCGTACCCACGGTCAGCGCCACCCCACACGCGACCTTGAGCCACAGCGGGACCACGAAACTGGGGATGGCCCCGGCTGCCACCAGCGCGAGGGTCAGCAGCCCCATCGTCTTCTGGGCGTCGTTGGCGCCGTGGACGAAGGCCAGTGTCGCCGCGGTCACCCATTCGCCGCGCAGGACCGGGGTGCGCAGTTGTCTCGTGGCTCTGCGGGTGGCCCATCCGGCAGCCACGGTGAAGGCCCACGCGACCGCGGCCCCCAGCACCGGGGAGATGGCCAGGCCCGCAAGCACCCCCAGGACCCCGTACGGGAAGACGCCGTTGAAGCCACCCCAGACGATCGCCGACGGCCCGGCCATGACCAACCCCGCGCCCACCAGCCCGCCCACGAGCGCGTGTGAGGACGAGGAGGGCAGACCCCGGTACCACGTGGCGATGTTCCAGATCAGTCCGGCGACCAGCGCGCTGAGCAGGATGGCCAGAGTCTGCTCAGGGCCGACCTCCAACAAGCCGCCGAAGGTGTCCGCCACGCCGCGGTGGCGACGATGATCGGCCCGAGGATCGTGAACGACCGATGCGAGCACGACTGCGGGCCCCGGGCGGGCGGCCCGGGTGGCGACCAGCGCTGCGATCGAATTGGACGAATCGTGGAAGCCGTTGGAGAAGTCGAAGGCGATGCCCAGCACCACGACGGCGATCAGCACCCCCTCCATGCCACCGGTGTAGCACCGAGGCGGGGCGGGGCGCCTGCGGAACCTCCCCGCTGGCTCGGCGTGAAGCCCTCAGTGTTGCCCCCGAACCGAGCGTCAGAACCCGGGGCGACCAACCGAACCGGTCACAAAGCCGCCGCACACACCGTCGAGCCCAGCTCGCGGGCAGCAGCCAGGTCCGCCGCTGCCGGCGGGCCCACGACGCGGACGACCGGCGCCACCGGACGCCACTGCAGCGCCCCGGCGATCTTCTCCACCGATCTGACTGCACCGGCGGTGTCGTCGTTGCCGTGCACGAGCAGGCCCCACGGCAGCCCGCGGGTGGCGTCCAGACACGGGTAGTAGACGGTGTCGAAGAAGTGCTTCAGGGCCCCGCTCATGTACCCGATGTTCGCCGGCGTCAGCAGCAGGGCCGCATCGGCGGCAAGCAGGTCGCTGGCGGTGGCCGACAACGCCGGCTCGACAGCAACCGCGACTTCGGCCAGTTCCTGGATCCGGGCCCCGGCCACGGTCGCCTCCAGCAGCGCCCGCACCGCCGGCGACGGCGTGTGGTGGACGATGAGCAATCGCTGCAGCCAGTCATGACCCGACGCTACGCGCCGCCGGCCTCAGTACCCCAGGTGCCAGCCCGCCTGCACCAGCCCCCGTACGTACAACGCCTGCCCGGCGTGCTGCAGGGAGTCGTCGGCGACGCTGATCAGCCGGACCCCGCGAGTGACCGGAGGATCCCAGTTCTCATCGACCACCTCGCCCAACGATGCTTGCGTCAACCCCGCCAGCATCGGTTCGGTTCGCGCGTACACGGCGTCGTAGTACTCGACCAGGGCTTGGGCACTTTCGGGACGCACCGCGGCCACATCGTCGGGCTTGTGCGCGAAGCCGAGGTTCCACGGATCCGCGGCCAGCCCGAAGCGCTGCGGCCAGTCACCCTCCATCCACACCTGGGGGACGCCGAGCAACTCCGAGACATGGTGGTCCTGCACCCGCGTCAGGTGCCACACCAGCCAGCCCACCGGGTTCGTGCCCGGCCGCGGCGCCTGCCGCAGCGCATCGGGGTCCAACCCGTCCACCGCGGTGCGCACCAGCGGCGGGATCCGTCCGAACAACTCCAGGTAGACCGCAGCGACGTCCATACCGGCCATTCGACCACAAGTGCGGTGGTACCTGGGGCGGGTCGCCGGAGCCCGCCACCCAGCAATCGGACGCTTTTCGCTACCTGAAGGCCCGGATATCCCCCCGAGGCGTACCATTGGAGAGCGGAATCCGAATCGGATGGCCCGACCGGTAGCCGCCCAACGGTACGATCCGGAGGCGCCCTATGGCGGTATCTCCCCTCGGTGCACTTGTCGCCGCGGCCCGGGTGACCGTTACCCAGCGGTCGGCTGACCCGATCTTCGAGCGTGAACTGCTCGGCGGCAGCGGCGAGGTCATCGTGCTCTCCGGCGGGGCGGCGCTGGGTTCGGCTCAGGTCGGAATGCTGGACGCGCTGAGCCGGGCCGGAGTGACACCGGCCTTGCTCCTGGGAACATCCGCCGGTGCGATCAACGCCAGCTTCTTCGCCGGTGACCCGACCCCGAGAGGGGTGCAGAAACTGGCGCAGATCTGGCTGGAGTTGACCACTCGCAAGGTCTTCGGCACGACGACCCACCGGGCGGCCAACCTGCTACGGGGTCGGTCCGGGCTGTCCTCCCCCGAGGGGCTGCGGCAGGTCATCGCCGAGAACCTGCCGTACGACCGGATCGAGGATGCACCCACGCCAGTCGGCGTCGTGACGACCCATCTGAGGACCGGTACCGCCGTGCTGCATCGCACCGGATCAGCTGTCGAGCTCCTGCTCGCCTCAGCGGCGATCCCCGGGGTGTTCCCGCCGGTGCGGCTCAGCCCCATGTCGGCACCCACCCGCCCGGGCACCCACGTCGATGGCGGCGTGCGCTGCATGGTCCCGGTGGAGATGGCTCTGGCGCAGCGGCCCAAGCGCATCTGGGTGCTCGACGTCGCCGCCGCGGTCAAGGCGACCCGCAGCTACCACCCCGGAAGTCTGGACCCGGTCGCGACGGGCTTCGCGATGGCAATGGCGGCCCAGGGCGAGGCCACCGAGGAAGCCGAGCACGACGCGCACGTGCGCGTCATCAACCTGCCGATGGGGGCCGTCAAACGGCTGCGGTCGGCGATGGACTTCAGCCGCGGCGAATCGTTGTACGAAGCGGGGCGACTGGAGGCCGAGAAGGTCCTGGCCCGGGAGTCGTGAGCCCGGCCCGCGGCGCCGGTCGCCGGACTGCGCGCTCGGCCGGAGGGTGGGCACCGCTAGGACGAATCAGGTCCCTGAGGTCTGCCTGGGCCTCGGTGGGCGTCGACTCCTCGACAGGCCCTCGTGGCGGGGGCAGAATCGAGGGGGGTGGCTGTCATGGAACCTTTGGTATCGGTTGACTGGCTTGCTGAGCACAGGGAGGACCCGGACCTCCGGGTGTTCGACGCGACGATCCAAGTCGACAAGATGCTGGGCCGGCCGCTCCGGATCAAGAGCGGACGTCACGAGTACGACCGCGCCCACATCCCAGGCAGCGGCTTCGCGGATCTGTTCACCGTGCACGACCCGCATCGCCCGAAGCGCACCATGACCGCGCCGACGGCCGAGCACCTCGAGGACATCATCGGGGGGCTGGGCATCGGCAACGACCACACGGTGGTGCTCTACGACCGCCGGGACAGCATGTGGGCCGCCCGCCTGTGGTGGCTGCTGCGCGCGTTCGGCCATGATCGCGGCGCGGTCCTCGACGGCGGCTGGCGAGCGTGGGACGCGGCCGGACAGCCCGCCTGCCACCTGCCCTGCGGCTACCCGCGTGCTGTCTTCATCGCCCACCCGAAGCCCGGCCTGCTGGTTGACAAGGCCGAGGTGCTCGCGGCGACCCGCGCCTCACAAAGCCGCCGCACACACCGTCGAGCCCAGCTCGCGGGCGGCAGCCAGATCCGCCGCTGCCGGCGGGCCCACGACGTGGACGACCGGCGCCACCGGACGCCACTGCAGCGCCCCGGCGATCTTCTCCACGGATCTGACAGCACCGGCGGTGTCGTCGTTGCCGTGCACGAGCAGGCCCCACGGCAGCCCGCGGGTGGCGTCCAGACACGGGTAGTAGACCGTGTCGAAGAAGTGCTTCAGGGCCCCGCTCATGTACCCGATGTTCGCCGGCGTCAGCAGCAGGACCGCATCGGCGGCAAGTAGGTCGCTGGCGGTGGCCGACAACGCCGGCTCGACGGCAACCGTGACGTCGGCCAGTTCCGGGATCCGGGCCCCGGCCACGGTCGCCTCCAGCAGCGCCCGCACCGCCGGCGACGGCGTGTGGTGGACGATGAGCATTCGCTGGCCGGTCATGATCCGACGCTACGCGCACGGCAGCGCCTCAGGCCCCGCAAGCGCCGGCCTCAGTACCCCAGGTGCCAGCCCGCCTGCACCAGCCCCCGGACGTACAAGGCCTGCCCGGCGTGCTGCAGGGAGTCGTCGGCGACGCTGATCAGCCGGACCCCGCGCGTGACCGGCGGATCCCAGTTCTCATCGACCACCTCGCCCAACGATGCTTGCGTCAACCCCGCCAGCATCGGTTCGGTTCGCGCGTACACGGCGTCGTAGTACTCGACCAGGGCTTGGGCACTTTCGGGACGCACCGCGGCCACATCGTCGGGCTTGTGCGCGAAGCCGAGGTTCCACGGATCCGCGGCCAGCCCGAAGCGCTGCGGCCAGTCACCCTCCATCCAGACCTGCGGCACGCCGAGCAGTTCCGACACGTGGTGGTCCTGCACCCGCGTCAGGTGCCACACCAGCCAGCCCACCGGGTTCGTGCCCGGCCGCGGCGCCTGCCGCAGCGCATCGGGGTCCAACCCGTCCACCGCGGTGCGCACCAGCGGCGGGATCCGTCCGAACAACTCCAGGTAGACCGCAGCAACGTCCATACCGGCCATTCGACCACAAGTGCGGTGCTACCTGGGGCGGGTCGCCGGAGCCCGCCACCCATCAATCGGACGCTTTTCGCTACCTGAAGGCCCGGATATCCCCCCGAGGCGTACCATTGGAGAGCGGAATCCGAATCGGATGGCCCGACCGGTAGCCGCCCAACGGTACGATCCGGAGGCGCCCTATGGCGGTATCTCCCCTCGGTGCACTTGTCGCCGCGGCCCGGGTGACCGTTACCCAGCGGTCGGCTGACCCGATCTTCGAGCGGGAACTGCTCGGCGGCAGCGGCGAGGTCATCGTGCTCTCCGGCGGGGCGGCGCTGGGTTCGGCTCAGGTCGGAATGCTGGACGCGCTGAGCCGGGCCGGAGTGACACCGGCCTTGCTCCTGGGAACATCCGCCGGTGCGATCAACGCCAGCTTCTTCGCCGGTGACCCGACCCCGAGAGGGGTGCAGAAACTGGCGCAGATCTGGCTGGAGTTGACCACTCGCAAGGTCTTCGGCACGACGACCCACCGGGCGGCCAACCTGCTACGGGGTCGGTCCGGGCTGTCCTCCCCCGAGGGGCTGCGGCAGGTCATCGCCGAGAACCTGCCGTACGACCGGATCGAGGATGCACCCACGCCAGTCGGCGTCGTGACGACCCATCTGAGGACCGGTACCGCCGTGCTGCATCGCACCGGATCAGCTGTCGAGCTCCTGCTCGCCTCAGCGGCGATCCCCGGGGTGTTCCCCCCGGTGCGGCTCAGCCCCATGTCGGCACCCACCCGCCCGGGCACCCACGTCGATGGCGGCGTGCGCTGCATGGTCCCGGTGGAGATGGCTCTGGCGCAGCGGCCCAAGCGCATCTGGGTGCTCGACGTCGCCGCCGCGGTCAAGGCGACCCGCAGCTACCACCCCGGAAGTCTGGACCCGGTCGCGACGGGCTTCGCGATGGCGATGGCGGCCCAGGGCGAGGCCACCGAGGAAGCCGAGCACGACGCGCACGTGCGCGTCATCAACCTGCCGATGGGGGCCGTCAAACGGCTGCGGTCGGCGATGGACTTCAGCCGCGGCGAATCGTTGTACGAAGCTGGGCGGCTGGAGGCTGAGAAGGTCCTGGCCCGGGAGTCGTGAGCCCGGCCCGCGGCGCCGGTCGCCGGACTGCGCGCTCGGCCGGAGCGTGAGCACCGCCAGGACGAAGCACGGATCAGGTCCTTGAGTTCTGCCTGGACCCCGGTGCGCGTCGACTCCTCGACAGGACCTCGTGGCGGGGGCAGAATCGAAGGGGGTGGCTGTCATGGAACCTTTGGTATCGGTTGACTGGCTTGCTGAGCACAGGGAGGACCCGGACCTCCGGGTGTTCGACGCGACGATCCAAGTCGACAAGATGCTGGGCCGGCCGCTCCGGATCAAGAACGGACGCCACGACTACGACCGCGCCCACATCCCAGGCAGCGGCTTCGCGGATCTGTTCACCGTGCACGACCCGCATCGCCCGAAGCGCACCATGACCGCGCCGACGGCCGAGCACCTCGAGGACATCATCGGGGGGCTGGGCATCGGCAACGACCACACGGTGGTGCTCTACGACCGCCGGGACAGCATGTGGGCCGCCCGCCTGTGGTGGCTGCTGCGCGCGTTCGGCCACGATCGCGGCGCGGTCCTCGACGGCGGCTGGCAAGCGTGGGATGCGGCCGGACAGCCCGTCTGCCACCTGCCCTGCGGCTACCCGCGGGCTGTCTTCATCGCCCACCCGAAGCCCGGCCTGCTGGTTGACAAGGCCGAGGTGCTCGCGGCGATCGACGACCCGCACGTGATGCTGGTCAACGCGCTGGGACGCCGCCAGCACCGCGGGGAGGTCAACGAGTACGGCCGCCGCGGCCACATCCCGAGCTCGGTCAACATCACGGCCTGGGAGATCCTGGACCGTCACACGGGCTGCTACCGGCCCCTGCCCGAGTTGAAAGCCAAGGCGGAGCAGGTTCTCGGGGCCGATCGGGTCATCGTCTACTGCGGCGCTGGGGCGGCCGCGGCGAGTCTGGCCAACGTCCTGGTCCGACTCGGCCACCCGAACGTGGCCGTCTACGACGGCGGCCTGATGGAGTGGTGCGCCGATCGTTCCCTACCCCTGGAGCGCGGCGCCTGATCGGTGGTCGGAGCGCGGGTGTAGGCCTTGCCGCTTCGAGGGCGCTTGGTTAGCGGTTGTCCCGTTGGTGAGCAAAGGCACGCGTGTCTTCGCTCACCAACGGGACAACTTCTCACGAACGGCTGGAACCCCCGCCCGATGACCCGCACAACCACACGAGTGCGTCTCACCGGCCGATCAGGCGATGGCGATGCGCTCCACGTTCTGGCCGGTCACCTCCGCGATGAGTTCGAAGTCCTTGTCGAGGTGGAGGACCGCGCGACGGTTGAGTTCAGCGGTGGCGGCGATCAGCAGATCCGGGATCGACGGCGCCCGGTGCTGCCCTCGCTGGGCCAAGAGTCGTTGCACTTCCAGCGCCCGGTCCTCGATCGCCGGGGTCAGGTAGTCGATCGGCATTGCCGCCAGCGGAACCGACCCCAGGAGTCGCTCGTGATCCCGCGACGATCGGGCGGAGAAGCCAGCTTCGAGCAACGTGAGGACGGTGATCGTGACCAAACCGCGCTCGATGCGGCGAGCCCAGTCGGGGGCATCGGGGCTGGCTCCCAGCCGCACGAGTGCCGACTTGTCGATCAGCCAGGTAGTTGTCACGACCAGGCGTCCGCGATGACACCTTCATCGGCAAGATCGGACAGCAGGTGGCCGACAGTCCTCAGGTCGGCCTCGGTGACGGCCCTCGCCGTCCGACGAGCCTCTTGATGCAGGTGCCTGCGCAGGTACTCAGCCCGGGAGACGCCCAGTCGCGCAGCCTGCTCGTCCAGCAGTTCCAGGTCTTCGGCCGGGAAGTTTCTGATCAGCAGATCGGGCATGGGATCACCTCCTTGATATCTCACGATATCAAGGATGGCACGAAGCCGCGAGCAAGCTGTGAGTCTGCACGGGGCCCCGGGGACCAGGCGCAGCGTTCCAGCCGAGTCCAGGGCCAGAAGGGGCAAAGGATCCGGTGCGATACTAGAGGTGGAGGGCGTGATCTGATGCGTACGCCGCTTCCCGGACCGCCGCTCGTGTTGGTTGCCACGCTCTCGGGGTGAGTTCGTCCCACGAAGGGAGCGGGGCCATGAAGATCAGAGTTCACACAGGTCGCCGCGGTGGGTTCGCCGTGGTCCGTCGCGTGGTCGCGGCGATGGCCGTGGTGGGGCAGCCTGCCAGCGCCAGCCGTGCGTCGCCGGTGGCAGGGGGATCGCTGGCTGCCAGTTCGGTTGCAGCCGCTGCCGTCACGCCGGTGGACGGCAAGATGTATCCCCCCGGCACGGTGTTCCAGGGCGTCTGCGAGTGGACGACGAAGCCGGACGGCTCCCGGTGGCCATCGGTCCAAACCATCTTCCAGCACTGGGAACCCGCATGACTTCACGTGGGAGAACGCGAACTACCTGCCCAAGCAGGGGACGGACGACTGCACGGACAAGTTGGAGAACTCCGGGCAAGTGGCGGATGTGGGTCTTCAACCCGGACACGCCGAACGGTCCGACCGAGATCCGGAGCGTGTACTTCGGCATTCTGAAGGACTGGTCGAAGGACCCCTCGTGCAGCAAGAACCCGAAAACCAAGGTGGTTGCGGTGTCCACCCCCGACGGTGAGCCGACCGCGCTCAGCGCCCTCAAGGGGACCCACATGTACAAGTACCAGGTGGTCACCGCCGATCACGACGCCCAGCTGACCTTCGGCGACGGCTCGGTGTATCGGGTCACCAAGGGGACCACCTTCAAGGTCTTCGGATGCGACAACAGTTTCTACTCGCATCGAGCCGCAGGAGTTCTCGTGGCAGATCCTCGTGAAGTGGGGGCCTGTCTGGTGCCGTGATCCGAACAAGAAGGCGCCCATCATGCTGACCCCGACGCAGATCGCGCTGGTGTCCGCGGCACCGTCTACTGGATCTCCTACCGCGACCGCGTCGAGACCGTGACCGTGAAGAAGGGATCGGTGTGGTTGCAGCGGTTCCACGGCACCAAGTTGGTCGGCAAGCGGTGGATCGTCAAAGCCGGACACACGGCCAAGGTGCGTCGCCACCACGCCCCGGTGGTGAGGAAAACCAAGGCATCGGCACCCGACCCCTGGGGCAGTTGGACGTCCGGGTGATCCGGCTGCGGCAATCAGCCCAGCCGCAGGATCATCTCCTCGATCTCCGTCCCGCGGGCGTTCGCGAACGACATCTCCGAACCGATGACGGCGAACCCCGCCTTCGCGAGCACCCGCAGCGAGCCGCGGTTGTCGCTGGCCGCGCGGCCGTACAGCGGCCTGGTTGAGACGGTTTGGAGGAAGAGTTGTAGCGCCCCGCTCGCGATCCCCCGCCCCCACACCCGCCGGTCGATCCAGTAGGCGACCTCGGTCTGTTCGTCAATCAGGAAACTGGCGATGCTGCCGACCAGTTGCGTCGTCCCAGGTGATGGCCCGCAACGTGATGTCGGGCGACTCCCGCAACTTTCGCATGTGCGCGTCGAAGCCGGCCCGGTCGTCGGGGTCGTCTGTGGTGAATGCGGCCATGCGGACCGACTCCGGGTCCCGCATCCACTCGAAGATCGCATCCAGGTCTGCGTCGTGGACCGACCGCAGGGCGATGTGATGCGTCACAGTCCGGAGACTAGCGCCGACCCCTGACAACGGTCGGAACAGACACTTCTGACCATCGTTGCGAGACCTAGTTCACCGGCGCCGCGGGCAAGACCCCGGCCACGCCACCCGCGTTAGTACGAAGGACATCGGTTAGTCCTTTGCACAACCGTTAGCCTCAGACACGGACTTCCGGCTAACGCCTGTCCTTCCCACTAACGCCTGTCCTCGGGACTAACCCGGCAGCCGCCCAGCCCCTAGTTCACCGGCGCCGGGGTCTTGTTGTCCGAGTAGTCCCAGCCACCGCACGTCAGGTCGTAGTCCTTGGTGCGCTTCTCCTGCTCGACCTCGGCCATGTACTCGGCCGGGTCGATCCCGAGCCCGCCGTCGGTGACGTCGAAGGACGCGCTCATCGGCTTGAACATCCGGCCGAGGATCTTCTTGTCGCCCGACGCGGTGTCGCTGGGTGTGATCACGTTGTTGCGGGAGTTGATCTCACCGATCACGTAGACCTGGAACTGCGGGATGGTGAACGGGTTGAAGTTGCCGTAGTCCGACAACCGGTACTTCGGCTCGTTCATCGTGAAGATGTTGGCCCGGTCCGGCAGGTCGTTGAACAGGCTCGCCGAGTAGCACTCGTAGCGCTTGGCGTCCCAGTTCCCCTCCGGGTAGCCGTCCCCGCTGAGCTTGCCGCCGGTCGGGATCTTGGTGACCGGCCAGGCGATCGGCAGCAACTCCTTGAACACGGTCTGCTCGGCCGTGCGCTTCGCGGAAACCGACATGCGATCGAACGTGTCGTTGGACATCGTCTCGAAGCCGGGCTCGCAGTCGCGGTTCTCGATGTTGCAGGCGGTCAGCGTGCCGAACTTCTGCAGCTTCGGGTAGTCGCTGACGATGATGTCGGCCATCCGGTCGAAGGAGTCGGAGGTCTTCTGCATGCGGTCGACCACCTCGGTCTGCACCTCGAGCGCCTTGACCTCCTGCTCGTCCTTGTCCGTGATCTGCTCCCCGTTCTCCTTGTTCGCCATCCCCATCGCGGCGTACTCCAGGGCGGCGGCGGTGAGCCCGGCGACGATGTGGATGACCTTCTCGGCGACCTTGCCGGCGAACCCGGCGAAGGGGGCCACGGCCTCGATCAGGGTGGCGAAGACCTCCAACCAGTCGATCTGGACCTTCTGGTTCTTCGCGTAGTCGTCCGAGGTCCGCAAGGTCGTTGCGATGTTGGTGGCGTTGATCCACGCCGACAGCTGGTTGCCGACCTGGTACGGGTGCTTCAACCAGACGAAGTACTGCCGGACCGCGCTGACCCACACCAGTTCCTGGGCGAGGTCGGTCTGCGCCTGCTTCCAGACACCCGCGTCGATGCCCGGTGCGGGTGTCAACGCCCTGACCTTGTCGGCCCGGTCGCTCCAGTAGGTCGGGTTGCCGTTGTCCAGCGCCTCGTTGCGGGCCCAGAAGGCCGACCGCGGATCGGCGCCGATGCCGACGCGCTTGCCGATGTCGTCGAGAGCCGCCTGGTACACCGGGTTGCCCGCGCCGGGCCAGGCGTCGGGCTTGGGCGTCGCGCCCACCAACGACGTGAGCAGTTCTTGGGCGTCGTCGTCCTCGGTGACGTTGGCGGTGACGAAGTTGTTGTCGTTACCGCGGACGAAGGCACCGCTGAGCCGGCCCTCCTTGCTGTGCACCTGCGAGCCGTTGGTCTCGCCCAGGCCCGGCCAGCCGACGAGCGCGTAGTTGTCACCGGCGGACCGGGTGGACTGCAGGAACGCGTGCCGGGTGCCGCCGAGGTCGGCGATCGTGTCCGTGAGATCCGACACGACCCGCTGACCGTAGATGTCCAGGTCGTTGCTGCAGAAGAGCCCCGAGAACCAGCAACTGCGGGTGTACTTCGACTCCAGGCCCGGCACACCCATCCGCTGGGTGTCGGGGCTGCCGATCGACGAGATCATCACCACGGCGTTCTTCGGCAGCTGCCGGATGAACGAGATCATCCCCACCACCTGCTCGCTGATCTGCGGCGGGGCGCCGTTCAGGTTGAACACCCGGCCGTCGATGAACGTCAAGCTCGTGCGGTCGTAGGCCTGCACCGCGAACCCGCCATTGGACTTCGGGATCGAGTAGGTCTTCGGCTCGCCGCCGACCGTCATCGTCACTGTGCACGTGTCGGGCCCGCAGCCGCCGCCGGCGCGGGTGTCGAACCCGGTGCGGTCACCGGAGACGAAACTGAAGTTCTTGTTGCTGTCCCACTGCAGCGAACCCTTGAGCCCGCGCTGGCTGTTGACCGCGCGCCAGGCCTCACCCGGCTCCCAGGCCGGCAAGCCGATCAGCGACGTCGGGCCGCTGGGGCTGAAGCCCTTCGGGGCGCCGATGCCGGCGAAGTAGGTCGCGGCGTTGCCGAAACCGCCGCCGAATCCCGTGGTGGTGGACCGCGATCGCCATCTGGGTGGTGCCCATATCGGCGAGGTCCTGCTGCGGGGACTTGGCGACCTTGCCGTCGGAGTTCCACCGGCAGGTCGCCTGGGCGTTGTCCGGGCACACGCCGTAGGTGTAGTTGTAGCCCGGCTTCACCGCGCCGGTATGCCGGTCGAGGATGATGACCTGCCACTGGGCCTGGGGCAGGGGCGCGTACACCGGGTACACGGTGCTGCCGAGCTTGATGCCCGGGCCGCCGCCGGAGGCCGAGGCGAGGGTGTCCAGTGCCAGCATCGGCGCGAGCACGGCGTCGACGGTGACGGTGTCGTTGGTCTTGACGCCGCCGGTGCTGCCGGTGGCCTGCAGGACGTAACGGCCCGGGCGCTGCGTGTCGAGTGTCCAGCCTGTTGCCGGTGTCGGGGTCCAACGCGGGGTCCTGGCCCGGGGCACGGACGACCTTCCAGTCGAGCGTGGGAGCCGCGCTCAGCGACGAGTTCTTCGTCCGGATGCAGCCGCATCCGGCCCCGGGACCACGACGGTCGATCCGGCCACCACGGTCACGTCCCGGCCGGCGCCGGTCAGCGGCTTCTTGTGGGTCACGCGGAACCGGATCCGCTGCTGCTTCGACCCGCCCTTGCCGTTGCGCACCACGACGGTCAGTTCGTTGCGGTTGTGCTTCAAGCCGTGCGACGACGAGGCGGCGAGGGTGTAGAACGGGCCCTTGCGCCAGACGAAGTCGGACCGTCGCAGCTTCGTCTTGTTGAGCTTTGCCCGCACGATGCCATGGCGGGCGCGGACCTTGATGCGCAGGTCGTGCGTGCGGATCTTCGCGCCGGGCTTCGGGGTGACGATGACCTTCGAGGACTTGTGTGCCTTGAGCTTCTTGGCGGCCGGCACGGCGACTCGGGGGGCCTGCGCCTGCGCCGGCACCGTGGTCGCCAGCATGGCCAGCCCCACGACCAGCACGACTGCTCGCGACAAGGACTTGAGCAAAGGAACCTCCGGACGCAGGCGAAGTCCTGAGGCTATCGGCGGCTTGGGCGCAGTGTCTACGGCCGGGCGCGGGATTCAGCCGGTGACCCGAGGTGTGAGCCGGGGCTCATGAGGAAGGGTCAGAAGTGGCAACCTACGCGCCACTTCTGACCCTTCCTCGCTTCAGCTTCGGTCTTTGTGACGTTGTTGCCCCGAACCGCCGAGCGGCGAGGACAACAACGTCACAAACGGCAGCTACGAATCCAACTCGAACCGGTCCAGCATCATGACCTTGTCCCACGCGGCGGCGAAGTCGCGCACGAACTTCTCCTTGGCGTCGTCACTGGCGTAGACCTCCGCCAGCGCCCGCAGCTCGGAGTTCGAGCCGAACACGAGGTCGACCCGGCTGCCGGTCCACTTCACCGCACCGGTCGCGCGGTCGCGACCCTCGAAGGTCTGCTCCTCGTCGGTCACCGGGTGCCACGTGGTGCCCATGTCGAGCAGGTTGACGAAGAAGTCGTTCGTCAGGACCCCGGGCCGGTCGGTGAACACACCGAGGTCGGACTGGTCGGCGTTCGCGTTGAGCGCCCGCATGCCCGCCACGAGCACGGTCATCTCCGGCGCGGTGAGGGTGAGCAGGCTCGCCTTCTCCACCAGCAGGTCCTCAGCCGAGAGTTGCTGACCCTTCGTCAGGTAGTTGCGGAACCCGTCGAAAGCCGGCTCGAGCACGGCGAACGACTCGACGTCGGTCTGCTCCTGCGAGGCATCGGTACGCCCCGGCGTGAACGGCACCTGCACGTCGAAGCCGGCGTCCTTCGCGGCCCGTTGGACCGCAGCGACACCACCCAGCACGATCAGGTCCGCCAACGACACCGGCTTGCCGAAGCCCTGCTGGATGCCTTCCAGGGTCTGCAGCACCTGCGCGAGCTGCGACGGGTTGTTGACCGCCCAGTCCTTCTGCGGCTCGAGCCGGATGCGGGCACCGTTGGCACCACCGCGCTTGTCCGTGCCGCGGAAGGTCGAAGCCGACGCCCACGCGGTCGCGACCAGCTGCGAGACCGTCAGCCCTGAGGCCAGGATCTGCTCCTTGAGTGCGGCCACGTCGGCGTCGTCGATCAGGTCGCCCGAGACGGCCGGGACCGGGTCCTGCCAGATCAGTTCCTCGGAAGGAACCTCCGGGCCGAGGTACCGGGACACCGGGACCCATGTCGCGGTGGGTCAGCTTGAACCACGCGCGGGCGTAGGCGTCGGCGAACTCCTGCGGGTTCTCCAGGAACCGCCGTGAGATGGGCTCGTAGATCGGGTCCATGCGCAGGGCCAGGTCCGTGGTGAGCATCACCGGGGTGTGCGACTTCGACGGGTCCTGCGGATCCGGCACCGTGCCCTCGGCGGCGGGGTCGGTCGGTACCCACTGCCAGGCGCCGGCCGGGCTCTTGGCCAGATCCCAGTCGTAGCCGAACAGGGTCTCGAAGAAGCTGTTGTCCCACGCGATCGGAGTCGGCGTCCAGGCCCCTTCCAGCCCGCTGGTGATGGTGTCGTCACCACTGCCGGTGCCGTAGTCGTTCTTCCAGCCCAGGCCCATCTGCTCGATCGGGGCGGCCTCCGGCTCGCGTCCCACGTACTCGTCCGGGTTGGCCGCGCCGTGGGTCTTGCCGAAGGTGTGGCCGCCGGCGATGAGCGCCACCGTCTCCTCGTCGTTCATCGCCATCCGCCGGAACGTCTCGCGGATGTCGCGGGCCGCGGCCAGAGCGCTGGGCTCGCCGTTCGGTCCTTCCGGGTTGACGTAGATCAGGCCCATCTGCACGGCGCCGAGAGGGTTCGCGAGGTCCCGCTCGCCGCTGTAGCGCGCGTCGCCCAGCCACTCGGCCTCAGCGCCCCAGTTGATCTGAGTCGGCTCCCAGACGTCCTCGCGGCCGCCGCCGAAGCCGAACATCTTCAGGCCCATCGTCTCCATGCCGACGTTGCCCGCGAGGACCATGAGGTCGGCCCAGGAGATCTTCCGGCCGTACTTCTGCTTGATCGGCCAGAGCAGCCGGCGCGCCTTGTCGAGGTTGGCGTTGTCGGGCCAACTGTTCAGCGGCGCGAACCGCTGCTCGCCGGTGCCGGCACCGCCGCGGCCGTCGCTGATCCGGTAGGTGCCCGCGCTGTGCCAGGCCATCCGGACGAAGAGCGGGCCGTAGTGGCCGTAGTCAGCCGGCCACCAGTCCTGCGAGTCGGTCATCAACGCGGCCAGGTCCTGCTTCAGGGCCGCGAGGTCGAGGCTCTTGAACTCTTCGGCGTAGTTGAAGTCCTCGCCCATCGGATCGGCCGCCGGGGGGTTCTTCTGGAGCGCCTTGAGGTCCAACTGGTCCGGCCACCAGTCCCGGTTGGAGGTGCCGCCACCGTGACCCGTCACCGGGCATTTGCTTTCGTTACTCATTCATTTCTCCCCTGCGGTTGGTGTTGATGTGTTCGATGCTGAAGCGTGTTCGTTCTGGCACTGCGGACAGCGGCCCCAATAGACGACGTCGGCCTCGTCGATGGCGTAGCCGTGGTCGTCGGAGGCGGTCAGGCACGGCGTGTACCCAACCGCGCAATCGACGTCCTCCAGGTGCCCGCAGTCGCGGCAGATGACGTGGTGGTGGTTGTCGCCGACCCGGTCCTCGTAGCGCGACGGTGACCCCACGGGTTGGATGTGCCGGATCAGCCCGGCGTCCACGAGTACGCCGAGGGCGTTGTAGACCGACTGCAGCGAGATGGTGCCGATCTCGTCGCGGGCGGCGAGGGCCACCCCTTCCGCGGTGATGTGGGGATTCGCTCGAGATCGCCTTCAGGACCGCCAGTCGCTGGGCCGTGACCTGGATGCCGTGTTGGCGCAGGAGGTCGGCGGTGGCTGGCACAGATTTGAGACTAGTTCAAAAGTTGGAGTGATGCAAAGATTTCGCACGGATCCGGACTCCCGGCTGACGCGACCTGCGTGCACGAACCGCGGCGTTAGCGGTCGTCCACGCGTGCTAGTGAACCCACGCGTGTCTTCACTCACCGCGTGAACGATCTCTAACCTCGTGCGAACCGACGGTCCGAAGTCGGGCCTGGCTCGGCCGCGGTCACATGGCCAGCGCCATTTTCCCGCCTGGACGGGCGGCCCACGACCCAGCAGTCCGGGCGTCGTCCCTTGGTGAGCGGTTGTCCCGTTGGTGAGCACCTTCCCAACGGGACTAACCAACCGGCTGGCCGCGGATTCAGCCCCACGGGAGCAGACTGGACCCATGACCGACGAGCCGCACATGGGATTCATCGACGATCTGGCCGCCCTGATCGAGGTCAACGAGGACGCCACGGTGTCGCGCACCGTGCTGAAGTCCGAAGGGGCCCGGCTGGTGCTGTTCTCCTTCGACACCGGCCAGGAGCTCAGCGAGCACACCGCAGCCATGCCGGTGCTGCTGCAGGTCCTCGACGGCCGGCTGGAGGTGACCGCCGACGACCGCACCGTTGAGCTGCGCCCGGGCGGCGTGATCCATCTGCCCACCCGGATGCCCCACTCCCTGGTCGCAGCGGAGCCCACACGCATGCTGCTGACCATGCTGGACGCCCGCGGCGGGTGAGCCGATCGATCGGGACCCAGACCCAAGGGCCGGTTCCAGAGGCGAGGTATCAAGAATGGCGTTCGTTGCTCGTGGGCCAGGCGCTCCTCACCGAACCGGATCTCCATTGCCTTCTCTCCCTGCGGTTGACGTAGGTCCCCGCAGGCCACCGAAGGGCAGCACAAGGATCGCGGCGCCTATGCAGCCACATCAGTCGATAACGCGTGGAGCATCAGTACCGGCAAGATGGAAGGCGATGGCCGACAACCCATCCACGTGGCAGCATGCACGAGCCATCCTGCAATTGCCCCTCGTGGTCACCGTGGTGGTCCCCACCTGCTTGCTGCTCCTTGGGCGCGGCCGCGAGCCGGACCCGTGGCTTCCCCCGTGGATCTCGTGGCTGCTCGGGGCGGCCCTGCTTCTGGCCGGGCTCTCACTCATCGTCACCACGGTTCGGTTGTTCGCGCGCCTGGGCGGCGGCACTCTGGCCCCCTGGGATCCCCCCACTCGTCTCGTGGTCGCCGGACCCTACCGACACGTCCGCAACCCCATGATCACCGGAGTGTTCGCGGTCCTGCTGGCGGAATCGGTGCTGTTCAGCAGCATCGCGCTCCTGCTCTGGTTCTGCGGATTCGTCATCGCCAATCTGCTCTACATGCACGTGTCGGAGGAACCTGCGCTGCGACGACGATTCGGCGCCGACTACGACGCGTACGCCGACAACGTCCCGGCATGGATCCCGCGGCGAACCGCGTGGATCCCACCGACGTGAGGGCCGCCAGGACGGCAACCCCGGTTCCTGGGGCGCTGCGGATTCCGGAGTCAGCTACATCTGTTCGGTGCGGGTGACGTCGAAGTTGCGGAACGTCGGCGCACCGTCGCAAAGCGCAGACATCTTGGCCGCAAATTCGCCAGTCTCCGGCCGGTCCGAGTTCTCCATCGCCGCTTCGTAGGAGGGGAACTCGACGATCTGCACATATGTACCGGGATTCTCCCGGTCTTGCGCCTGAGTGCTTCTGGTTGCGCTCCGCTTGCCCTCAGTCTCGGCGAGCCACTCGTCCATCAAAGCGGCTAGTTCGTCAACTCGACTCGTCCGGTATTCGATGATCTGAATGAAACTCATGGTTGTCTCCTCGTGTTCGTTGGAATAGGTGAGCGGGATCCGGCCTGACGGTCCCGCTTTCGGCGTCGGCGGGGCGTCGAGTTGGCCGAACTGGGACGGTGGTTATGGCTTCGCGTAGTCTGCTGCGCCTTGCCAATCGACCATTACGCATGCCTCATCGCCGACGATCCACGCGTCGTGACCCGGAGGACACATCATGAAGTCGCCGGGACCGAATTCCATTTCTTCGCCGTCATTCATGCGTACGGTCATGCGCCCGGACACGATGTAGCCCATGTGTGCTGCTTGGCAACTGTCGGTTCCAGCGATGGGCTTGACGTGCTCGGACCAGCGCCATCCAGCTTCGAACGTGCCTCGGCCGATGGGTGCTCCGTCAAGTGATACGAAGTCGAGTCGACCTTTTCCTGCTTCGAAGACACGAGTCTCGTCGGGTGTGTCCGCACTCCTCTTGATCAACTTCGCCATTGGTCTCTCCTCATTCTCCGGCCCCCATGCGCCGCTCGGTCGGACCAACTGGCTCGGCTGACTGACAAACCCAATTGTCTCCCCGGTGTCAAGGGGCGCCGCTGTCGAATGGATTCACGGCCAAGCCGGTCCACGTCACCGAATGGGGTTCCGGATGCGTCGTTTGCCCTGGTGTCGACTGTCCTTCGGCCTTGCCATGTCCGAGGCCATCCGGTCCTTCCGGTGGATGGACACCGGCCCCAAGCTGCGCTGGGATGGACAACCATGAGCAGACACACCGAACCCTGGCCCGCCGGAACCCCGTGCTGGGCGGACCTGTCCGTCCCCGATGTCGCCGCAGCGAGCAGGTTCTACTCGGCGGTCCTCGGGTGGTCGGTGGTGGATCCCGGTCCCGAGTACGGCGGGTACGTGATCGCACAGGTCGACGGTGATGCCGCAGCCGGGATCGGTCCCCAGTCGGATCCGGGGCCGGTCGCGTGGACGCTGTACTTCGCCAGCGAGGACGCGGACCGCACCGCAGCCGCCGTGACCGAGGCCGGAGGCACTGTTCTCCTGCCCGCCGGCGACGTCGGCCCACTCGGCCGGATGTTCATCGCCGCCGACCCGACCGGCGCGGTGTTCGGCGTGTGGCAGGCCGGCGTCCACATCGGTGCCGGCGTGGTCAACGAACCCGGGGGCATCGCCTGGGAGGATCTGCGCACCTCCGGGCCCGATGCTGCGCGGGAGTTCTACTCGCAGGTCTTCGACTTCGCGCACTCACCGATGCCCGGCGCCCCGTCGGACTACATGCTGTTCGCGCGGGCCGACGATGACCGGCCATTGGGTGGCATGGGCCCATTCATGGACCCTGGGGCCGGCCTTTCCCCGCATTGGGTCGTCTACTTCATGGTGCCCGACGCCGACGCTGCGCAAGAAACGGCGCTTGCCGGGGGAGGCTCGGTGGCCACTCCCGGATTCGATTCACCATTCGGTCGGATGGTCGGGCTGACGGACCCGTTCGGGGCGCTGTTCTGGGTGGTCGGTCAGCCGCAGGACGCGACCTGAGGCCCGTGGCAACCCTGGAGCTCAGTCGTCGCCCACCATGCTGTCCAGACAGACCGCGATCGCCAGGATCAGGGCCTGGTCGTAGCCCGGCATGATCTCGATCCCGTAGGTATCCCGTACCCGGATCCACTTCTTGCTGATCTCGGCGACCTTCTGCTTGCCGTTCTTGATCTCGTACTCGTGGTCCAGGATGTTGCCGGTGATCTCCAGTTCGGTTCCATCCGCGAGTTCGGCCTCCATCCGGTGCCGGATCGGCGAGATCAGCTTCTCCTTGACCGTGGCCGCCGTCGCGCCGCCGGGCGTTTCGATGACCATCGTGTCCTTGATGTGCAGCTTGCGTTCCTGGATCTTGTAGAGCTCCCCGCCGTCGCGCGGCTCGATGACCAGGGTGCGGCGGATGCGCAGCGCCTTGCCGTTGACCTTGAAGATCCGCTCGCCCTGATCGTCGAGGATCCAACTGTCGTCCCCGATCGACCAGAGCTTCTCCTTGAGCTGGAAGCGCGCGCCCTGGGGCGAGTCCTTGCGTCCGAACATGGGCACCAGTGTGCCAGGCAATGAGGCTGCCGGCCGGGGTCTGGACAGCAAGTACTCGATTCGGTCTCCCCCCGGCGACTCCTGTGCATGACCGACCGCGGCGAGGCCGGGGCACGAGGCCGATGATGCCGGACACTCCGCGTGATGCGTGCGCCTAGACTTCCCGTGTGGCCGAAGACCAAGCGGAACGAGCGCGGCACAGCTACGACCGACTCAGCCACGTCTACGCGTGGTTGTCCGACGACAGCGAGCGGCGCTTCGTCAAGGAAGCAGTCGAAGGACTCCTGAAACCGCAGCCGGGCGAGCACCTGCTCGAGCCCGGGTTCGGCACCGGCCAGGTGCTCGTCGTGCTGGCCGAACTGGTGGGGCCGGATGGACGGGTCTGCGGGATCGACACCTCCGACGGCATGGTCGAGGAAACACGCCGTCGGGTCGCGGACCATGGACTCACGGACCGGGTCGAGTTGCTGCGAGGTGACATCTCCCAGTCGCCGTATCCGAGCGGCTCGTTCGATGGCGTCTTCATGAGTTTCACGCTGGAACTGTTCGACGACGTGCAGATGCCGGTGGTGCTCGCAGAGATCCGCCGCGTGCTCAAGCCCGGTGGGCGGTTGTGCGTCGCGAGCATGTCGTCACATGGCGGCCGACCGCTGATGGAGAAGGCCTACGCCTGGTCGCACGAACACATGCCGACTTTCGTCGACTGCCGACCCATCGACGGGCCGGCGAGCATCGAACGCGCCGGCTTCGACGTGACCGAGCATCGCGCGACCTCGATGTGGGGCCTCGCCGTGGATCTCACCCTGGCCCAACCTTCCACGCCGGCTCGGTGACCCGGAAGTAACGTCCGTCGAGCGCGCAGTGGGCGCAACGGGCACGTCAAGCAGACACCTGGGGACGAGCCCCGGATATGACTCTCAGCGGGCCTGCGAGGGGCCGACCCGGAACTAGAATGGAAGTGGTGGATCCGGCACTTCGGTCGGATTCCGGAGGGGGATGAATGCAATGGCAACACTGACGCGAAGTATCACCATCAACGCCCCGGTCGAGAAGGTGTTCGACCTCGCGCTGGATGTCGGGAAGTTCTGGCCCTGCTCGCCGGAAGTGGCGCTCAGAGATGTCGAACTGATGCCTGACGGTGTCGGGACGAAGGCCAGCATCTGGACCCACGGCCTTGGGGTCCACTTCGAAGGGCGCATCGAATACACCGAGGTCGTCCGCCCCGAGCGGATCGTCGCCCAGGTGGTATTCGGTCCCGAGAAGCCAGTCTGGGTGTTCACGTTCGAGTCTGTGGACGCAGGCACGAAGATGACCGGGCAGGGCGAATGGCATATGAAGGCACCGGCGGTGGGCAAGACCTTGGAGGCCTGGATGGCGAAGAGCCACGAAGGCTTCCTCGAGACCCTGCTCGCCAACTTCAAGACGATGGTGGAGTCAGCGGGCGCTTAAGTCTCGTGCACCAGTTGGTTGACCCGGCTCACCGTCGGGATGGCCGGGTACGCCACGAATGGCCCGCCGATCGCCGATGGAAGACTGGGACCATGAGCGCCACCCCCGTCGTCCCGGCCGGGTCACGCTTCGAGCCCGCCGACGGGGTGGTGGCCGTCAGCGGGCTGACGAAGCGGTTCGGTTCGCTCACGGCCGTCGACGACTTGACGTTCACGGTCGCGCCCGGTCGGGTCACCGGCTTCCTCGGGCCCAACGGGGCAGGCAAGACCACCACGCTGCGGCTGTTGCTCGGCTTGGCCACGCCGGACGCCGGCTCGGTCACGATCGGCGGGATCCAGTACGGGCAGCGTCCGCAGCCGGCACATCACGTCGGCGCTGCCCTGGAGGCCGCCAGTTTCCATCCAGGTCGTTCGGCGCGCGACCACCTGCGCGTCTACGCCCCGGAGGTGGGCGTGCCAGACGCGCGTTGCGACGAGGTGCTGGAGATGGTGGGCCTGACCGAGGCGGCCGACCGACGGGTGGGCGGCTTCTCGACAGGGATGCGCCAGCGCCTGGCCCTGGCAGCGACTCTGCTCGGCGACCCGCAGGTCCTGCTGCTGGACGAACCGGCGAACGGTCTGGATCCTGAGGGCATCGCGTGGCTGCGCGAGTTCCTGCGGTACCTGGCCGGCCAGGGCCGCACGGTCCTGCTGTCCTCGCACGTGCTGTCCGAGGTGGAGCAGACCGTCGACGACGTGGTCATCATCGCCAGAGGCCGCTTGGTCCACGCATCCTCCTTGTCGGAGCTCGAGGCGCTGGCCCGGCCGGCAGTGCGGGTCGTCTCCCCGGATGCCGAGGGGCTGGCCCGATTGGTGGCAGAGTCCGGCTGGGCGCCGACCACGCAGTTCGACGCCACCGGGGTGGCCGTGATCTACGACCACCACCCGGCCGAGGTCGGCGCCGCGGCGTTCAGGAACGGCCTGCAACTGCATGAGCTGTCCCCGGCGGGCACGAGCCTGGAGGCGCTGTTCTTCCAGTTGACGAGTCCGGCCGCACAACCGGGGGTGAGCCGATGATCGCCGCGCTGCGCACGGAGATACGCAAGATCACCACCACCCGCGCTTGGTGGATCAATGCCCTGGTGATGTTCGGCTACATGCTGGTCATGGCCGCGATCATGGCGGCCTCCTTCGTGTTCAGCATGCGGGCCGCAGAGGAGGGTTCCGTCACTTCCGACCCGATGGTCCTCGACCCGCAGTCCGCGGCGTCCTCGGTGTACACGCTGGCCGTTGCGCTGGGCTACATCTTCCCGGCGGTGCTGGGGGCCATGGTCGTGACCACCGAGTTCCGTCACCGCACGATCACGCCGACGTTGCTGGCCGAGCCCCGCCGCACCCTGGTGCTCGGCAGCAAACTGCCCGCGGTGCTGCCGTTCGCCGTCGTCGTCGCCCTGGCTGGGGTGCTGGGCACGGTGCTCGGCGGCGCGGCGACGCTGGCTGCGTTGGGGGAGCCGACGTTCCTCAGCGACCCGCAGATGCAGCGCACCATCGCGATGTCCGTGGTGGCACTGATCATCTGGTCCCTGGTCGGGGTCGGGTTCGGCTCGGTGCTAACGAATCAGGTGGCGGCGATCGTGGTGCTGCTGGTGTTCACGCAGTTCGTGGAACCGCTGCTGCGCCTGCTGCTTGCGCAGTTCGAGCCAACCGAGATGATCTCCAAGTTCCTGCCCGGAGCCGCCGGGGAGGCGATCGCCGGGTCCAGCCTGTACGTCAGTTCCGGCCTGGCCGAGTTGCTGGTGCCGTGGCAGGGCATCCTCGTGTTGCTGGGCTACGCCGTGGTCTTCACCGTGATCGGACGGCTGACCACGTTCCGGCGGGACATCGGGTGATGCGGAGCCGCGACTGAACTGGATCCTCGGATCTCAGCGGGGAGTCGCCGGGAGTTGGGATCGCCGGGTGGTGCGACTGACGTCCACAACTGCTCGGCGGGTCACCGTAGGTGCGCCCCACCGGCGCTGCGCGCCGGCGGACGGCTCCGCGGACCGCGACTGTTGCGCGGTTGTCGCCCGCGCACCGCGACTGTTGCGCGGTTGTCGGTTTCGCACCCCGAAAACCAGCAACGATGTAACACTCGCGCCCGGGGAGCAGCAACGGTGCAACACTCGCGTCCTGCCACCAGCCACCCCGACCCGCACTGACTCCCCGCGGGAATCCGAAGCGTGAGCAAACGGCGATCGACCGACTGCGAACCCGACGCCAGCAGGGTTGCGGTCACGGCTCGGCGCTGATCGCGCCCATCGGTGTCGTTTCTCCCCGGGTTGCGCGGTGGCGCCGGTAGTCGCCGGGCGGGTGGCAGCAGAACCACCTGTCCACGTCTCACAGGATGTTGATGGCCCGCGCCAGGACCAGGGCAGCCAGCGCCAGTGAGATGAGCGACTGCAAGATCATGAGGAACTTGGCCCAGCGCCGGATCGCTGACACATCGGTCGGGCTGAACGCCAAGGCGGTGTTGAACGACACCGCCAGGTAGTCGACGAAATGCGGATACCAACCGGGTGCGACGCGTTCGGGCACCGACGATTCGGGGAAGACGAACGACGCCCGGACATCAGTTCTGCCGATCGCCCGCGCCGCCGGCCCCCCGGCGTCGATGTCCCAGTACCAGAGTGCGAAGACGATCACGTTGGTGATCCACACGATCCCCCCGATCGTCAGGAGTTGGGAGGCGCTGTCGAACTGCGCGTTCGTCAGGATGCCGACGACCAGGCGGGCAGTCATGGCAGCCGTGACGAAGGTCATGAAGGCGACCAGGCACCCCGACGTGACGCGTAACCATCGGCGGTCGCGGTCGATCCGGCCCGGGTCGCCGACGACCAGCACCACGAGGAAGATCAGCAAGATGCTCGGGTAGAGGTAGAACAACTGCGGCGACGCCCGGAAATCGTCGGGCAGCAGTGCATGCAGAACGCCGACGCTCATGACCGCCAACGCCATGGGCCAGCGACTCTCGCCGCGGACCGGACTCTCGGCTCGGCCGTCCGATTCGGTCACGGGTGTGCCTCCTCCGGGGATTCAGCACCCACGGTCGCACGAGGGGGCCGACCAGCGCCGACTCGGGCAAGAGCCGCTATGACCAGCATCAGTCCGATCCGTTCGACCATGGCGTCGAGTTCATCCGGCCTCAGAACACGTCGCTGACCGGGAGCCTGCCGCTGTCGATGGCCGCAAGGAACGCCTCGTAGTCCTTCTGGTTCTGTGCGGAGTAGGCCACGGCGAAGTCGGTGATCGCCCGGTCCAGCGTAGAGCTCTGGCCGGCGTACGCCGAGATCTCGATCGGGTCTCCTGAGCGGGCATGACCCCGCGCGAGTGTCCTGCCGCACAACGTCGCGTAGAAGGACAACTGCTCGGGGGTCGCGCCCTCGACCTCGACGGAGCCCTTCCAGTCGCGCAACTGGCGGACGTAGAACTGCCGGCCTTCACGGCCCTCCGTCCACCCCAGGAAGATGTCCGACTGCGCCTGGACGAGTCGCTGGCCCTCCACCACACGCCGGCCCTGGTTGTCGTACTCGCTGGGCTGCAGGAACTCGGCCAGCACCGACGGTCCGGCCTCCTTCACCTGCAGGAACAGCGGATCCTGTCCATCTCTGCCGACGAACAGGATGATCAGGCAGCGGGTGCCGACACTGCCGACCCCGACCACCTTGACGGCGATGTCCACGGCGATGAAGCGGTCCAGCAGTTGCCGGCGATCGTCGGGCAGTGTCGCCTTGTAGTCCTCGATCCCCCGCCGGATCACGTCTTCCATCACCGCGGGGTCGTACTCGTCCGGCGAGTTCCCGCAGCGGCACCAGCAGGGGCGGGTCGCTGCGGATCTGCAGTTTGCCGTCCACGACCTCGGTCAGCTTCTCCATGGCCTGCAGACTGGTGCGCGACCTGGCCTTGCGCTCGAAACGTGCCAGCCGCTTGCGCAACTCAGCGGGCTCCATGTCACCGGAGTCGGCGATCGCCTCAGGGGTCAGGTAGTCGTACCAGATGTCCAGGTAGCCCGCGCTCGCATGCTTGTGCATCGCATGCCGATAGGCCTTGACCGACATCTCGGCGGCCTCGCGTTGCTGCGCCCGTCGGAAGCCCAGGTGCTGAGCGGCGACCACGAAGCTCGTCGCCAGTCGTTTCAGATCCCACTCCCAGGGACCAGGCAGTGTCTCGTCGAAGTCATTGGCGTCGAACACGAGGTTCCGCTCGCTCGACGCGTAGGCGCCGAAGTTGGACAGGTGCGCATCCCCGCCCAACTGCACGTGCTGCCCGCTCACCGGTGAACCCGCAAGATCGGAGGCCATGATCCTCGCCGTGCCGCGGTAGAACGTGAACGGCGAAACCCGCATCCGCGCGTGCCGGATCGGGACCAGCCAGTCGACCCGGTCGGCGTTCTGCTCCTCCAACAGAGTCACCGGATCGCGCCGGTCCGGTCCGGCCGACCACTGCGAGTGGCTGGATCTGGGGACCTGGTTGCGTGCTTCCTTCCCCGCGGCCTTGCGCTCTTCCACCGTGCGGTAGCCGTCGGGGAACTTCCCATCCTTCATCCACAGCGTTTCAGCCACGGCAACCTCCTGTTGTGTGCTGATCATGCAATCACCATCGAGGACCGGAGGCTACCGGTGGCGTCGGCTGGCACGCGATTCCTGACCGGCGCAACGGTCGTCCCAAGGGCTGCCGCGCCATCTGGAACCGGAGCCTGCACAGGTGCCCGTCGCGTCGCTGCCGCTGCGCCGAAGGCTCAGGCCGACGTCCGCCGGATCAGCACCTCCTAGGGCAGCACCCGACCGCCCCACCGCTGCACTCCGATGCCCAGTTGTCGTGTGGTCACAAGGACCGGGGGCGGCCCATCTTTGTGCCTGACGTGCAACTGGCTTGTCGTCTGGTCACAAAGACCGCGGGGCGGCCCATCTTTGTGCCTGACGTGCAACTGGCTTGTCACGATCAGTTCGGGACGTCGGTCTCGGCTGTCACCGGCACCATGCCGGACGTCGCCTTCTCCCTCATCCTGGCCGGGATCATCATCGCCAGCGCCATCGTGGACGTTGCCGCGCGCCGACCCACGCTGGTGCTTCGTCCGTGATCCCGTTCCCTCATGTCGTCGCAAACGTGGGCGCCCGCGTCTCCCGGCGACGCCTCAGCCGAGAGGCTGGTGCGCGCGCATGAGTCCGTCCGGGTCGTAGCGGTCCCGCACGGCACGCAGCCGTTCCAGCGAGCCTCCGTAGAGCGACTCCGGATCCGTGGCCGACTCCCGGAAGTTGCTGAAGGTGCGCGGCGCGCGGACGCGGTCCACGGTGGCGTGCACCCGCTGCACGGCTTGCGACACGGCGGCGGCCGCCTCCGGGCCTGGCGCGATGCCCACGGTGAAGAGCAGGAAGCCTGCATCCAGCCCGGACACGGCGCCGCCTTCCACGCGACCCGGTGCCACGGCCCCGCCGAGGTGCCGGAGCTCACAGGAAAGCAGCAGTGGCTCGGCCACAGCGACCCGCGCGAACTCCGTGATGGTCTGCTCATCGAGATCCGCCAGCAGACAGCCCTCGCCAACGCCCGGTACCGGCCCCGGGGGATCCATGTGCAGCAGCGCCAGGTCCGTCATCGGGATCCGGGCGAAAGTATCCATCGCGGGACCGAGGTCGCGCAGGCCGGCGAGCAGATCGGCGGCGGCGGCGTCGTCCAGCAGCATCGCGGCCTCCACGACCACGAAGGAGTTGCCCTGCAGCGGCTCTGGCAACTCCGGCATCGGCGGGAAATGGAACACCCGGGCCACGGACGTCACCGACTCCGGCACCCCGTCCACCCAGGTGTGCCAGGCCTGCAACACGTCCGCTGCCCGCTCCACGGGCCAGAACAGGGCGCCGGCGAAGATGTCGGTCACTGCGAAGAGCCGGAACTCGATGGCCGTCACCACGCCGAGGTTGCCGCCACCACCGCGCAGGGCCCAGAACAAGTCCGGTTCATGGGTGGCGTCGACGCGTCGCTGGCTCCCGTCAGCGGTGACCACCTCCACGGCCGTGACCTGGTTGGCGGCCAGTCCGCGGGCTCGTGCCATCCAGCTCATCCCGCCGCCGAGGGTGTAACCGACCACGCCGACATCCGCGGACGAACCGGCCAACGCCGCAAGGCCGTGGGCCGCGGCAGCGGCCGTCAGCTCGCCCCAGAGCACGCCGGCTTCGGCGCGGGCGATTCGCGCCTGCGGGTCCACCCTCACCCCGCGCATGTGCGACATGTTGAGTAGCAGGCTGTCCGCGAGACCCCCGTGGGAGTTGAGGGGCGCCGCATTGTGTCCGGTTCCCTGAGCAGCCACCCGCAGGCCGCGACTTCGGGCCGCCATGACGGCGGCAGCCACATCCTGCGCGGTCCGCGGGAGCACGACGGCCGCCGGCTGTTGGTCGACCGCCAGGTTCCACGGTGTCCGGACTTCGTCCCACGAGGGGTCGCTGGGCAGAACCACCCTGCCGGGCAGATCGTCGGCGAGCGAGGTGAGCGAATCCGAAGCTGTCATGTACGTCCCCTCCGTCGGCGGATCCCACTGCTGTAGGAATTTCCCGGAAAGTTCATTTCCATACCTGCGATGCCGCAACCCGGTCACTGCCCACACGCCGATAAAGAAGAGGTTGATCACCACGTACATCACCAGGTCGATACGGAACTTGCGCTTCCTCTCCACCCGCCACCCGGCAGACTCGTATTCCGAGCCGCTCGAACCGGTCCGCCCCATCTGCGACAACTCAGCCATCGCAACCCCACGCCTTCGTTCGATCACAGCCACGAAAGGCGGCCACTCCCGGTACGCCGCGCTCAACGCTCGAACCAGGGTCAAGGATTTCGCTATACCGGTCCTGTCAGTAGAGATGCTGGATCCGTGCCGGTCAAGAAGGTCACGTACCCAATGGGCAAGATCTACAGGCCAACCCAAATGACGAAGCGGGTCGAGATGCGGCGACTGCGCAACCAACGCCTGGCGGCGCGTGAGGACGTCGCAAGGCTGATCGATCCATGACCAGCCCCGCGCCCGTTCCGCAGCCCAGATCGAGCGCAACCCAGCCGGGCTGCCGTGAGGTTCACGCCATAAACGACCTTGCGCAGTGCTGCATTCATCGGCTCGAGTGCCCGGTCATGGAACCGGGCGCACGCTGCCGTACCGCTCGAACTGCCAGGATCGCTCCTGGCCGTTACCGGTGCAGGGCCTTCCTGTCGCGGTGGAGTATGAGGTTGAACACCGCCACCGTCTTGAACCCGAGTCCGTCCGTCTTGGGCAGCACGCCCAACTGCTGCATGAGGTCCAGGCGATCGTAGGTCACCCGGTACTCGCTGATCAGGCCGTCGCGGAACGTGCAGACGGTCGTTCCGCTGAACCTGACCGCCCTGCCCGTGGCGGGCATGCCGAGGAAGGCCCCGAGCATCGTCGCCGTCATATCCCAGGTGCGTGCGCAGCACGGCGGATCGAGGCTCGTGGTCAGCGGGACAGCATCTGATGAGAAATGCATGTCGGGGAAGGCTTCGAACTTCTCCTTCTGGTGGGCCGCCACCGCTTCCTTCCCGCGCAGCGGGTGTCCGGGCTCGATCCAGACCACATCGTCTGTCAGGTGCTCCAACAGTCCGTCGACGTCGTGGTCGTTCATAGCCCGCAACACGGCTTCGGCATGGGCGCGGATCTCGGCCTCAGTCATGGGTAGTTGCTTCGTTGCCATGAGGAACATCTCCTCGGCGGTCACCCACCGCCGGATCTCGACGGATCCAGGCCGCCAGTAGTCTAGTCTACTCCGCTGGCCGCCCTGAGAATCGTCCTTCGGCGGACCGTCAGTCCGCCACCTGCCGGGCGCGAGTGCACGGGGGCCTAGCCACCCGTTCCACCTCGAAGACCCTGGATGCGTGGGGGCAGAACTGGCGCGCCCGAAGGGGTTCTGAACCCCTGGCCTTCTGATCCGTAGTCGCGATTCGTACGTCCATGGGGTGTCTTGGGGTGCTGCTGCTCGGAATCGTCCACTCATCGCTTCTGACCGTGAGGGGCTATGCCGACCACGTGGTGCCTGCGCTGCACCGGGTCTGTTCCGCCGGGGGTCGCCCGCGAGTAGGGATTACCCTGTGGCCAAGGCCGACCGGCAGGTGTACACGGACCCGGGAAGGTGAGCGTGATGGGTGCACGCGATCTCTTGGAGCGACTGCGTCCAAGCGGTGCGCCGGGTGCTGCCTCGCTGTCCGGGGTGCCGGCCGACCGGGTAGCCGAACGCTCGGCCGAGTTGGAGCCCGTCTTCGCGCGTCTCGCCGATGCGCAGGCTGAGGCGCAGAAGATCGAGTCCGATGCCGAGCGTGAGGCGCAACGACGGCGGGACAGGTCGGTTGAGCAGGCCCGCGGGATCGTCGCTGCGGCACGGCACGCGGCCGATTCGGAAAGGGCGCACGCGGCAGCGGCGGCGCAGGCAGGGGCAGCCGAGCAGACCCGGCTGATCCTCGCCGATGCCCAGCGGGCGGCCGAGGCACTGGCCGAGCAGGCTGGTGCGCGCCGGCCCGCGCTGGTCGCCGAAGTCGTCGCGCGCGCTCGGGCTGTGCTGGTGTCGCGGGTCGGAGAGACCCCATGAGCAGCGGGTGGGTGGGCGCAAGCGTGCGCGCCCGGGCCATGTCGCGGCGCCGGGTGGGCTCGGCTGGTGCGCGGGAGTTGGCCGGGCGGGCCGGGCTCGCGCTGGCCGTCGATGCGTTGGCGGACACCCCCTACGGCCACGATGTCCGACCCGGCCAGGACCTGGCCCAGGCCCAGCATGCTGCCGTGTCCTGCGTCCTGTGGAACATGCGCGTCCTGGCGGGCTGGCTGCCGACCCGGTCGGCCCGGATGATGCGGGTGCTGGCCGGTGGGTTCGAGGTGGCCAACGTCGACGAGCGGCTGCGCGAGCTGGGCGGCGGTTCGGTGGAGCCGGCGTTCCGCCTCGGCACCCTGGGCATCGCGTGGAACCAGGTGCGGCGGGCGGCGTCGGTCGCTGAGATCCGCGACGTACTGGCTCGCTCGGCATGGGGGGACCCGGGGGCGGACACCGCCGCCGCGATCCGCCTGGGCATGCGGCTGTCCTGGGCTGCCCGCGTGGCCGGCGGGGTGCCGGAGGCCCGACAGTGGGCAGCCGGAGGCGCCGCCCTCGTGGTGGCCCGCGAAGTCGTCGTCGGCCAGTGCGACCCGACGCCCGAGGCGGTACGCACGGCCAGTCAGCTGCTGGGCAACCGGTGGACCGGCGCGGGGGGTCTGGTGGCGTTCGCCGACGCGCTCGTACCGGAGGCCCGCTGGGCACTGGCGGGAACCGAGGACCCGGCGGACCTGTGGCGGGCCGAGGCGCGCTGGTGGCGCCGGGTCGGCGCAGACGCAGTCACGCTGTTGCGCAGGCCGCTCACGACACCGGCACCGGTGGTTGGTTCGGTGGCACTGCTCGGGGTGGATGCCTGGCGGGTCCGGGCGGCGCTCGAGGTGGCCGCCCGCGGCGGATCCCGCGCACCCGCGGCGCTGGAGGTCTTCGATGCCGTGGCCTGAGTCGATGGCGCCGGCCCGGATGCGGCGGGTGGCCGTTCTGGCGCCCCGCGAGAGTCTGCGCGAGGTGCTGGTGACCATCGCCGCCCTGGGCGTGACCGAACTCGAATCGGTCAGCGAGACCGACGTCGGCGAGGCCACCCGGCTGCTGGCCCAGTCCCCGCACCCCGAGCAATTGCGCCCCCTGCTGCTCCGGGACCGACCCGACCCCCAGCAGTGTGCCCGGGCCGGCCGCGTCGACCTGTTGGCCGGTGAGGCCCAGCTGGAAGCGCGGGCGGCAGCGGGGGTTCCGCGGGATCGGGTCGTCGGGATGCTCGGGTGGGTGCCGGACTCCGAACTCGGCCCGGTCGCGGACGCACTGGCCCCCCACGGCGGGGCCATCGTGGCCCTGCCCTTCCCGCCGGGCACCGATCCGCCCACCTTCGCGCATTCCCAGGGTGGGCTCAACCGGTCGTTCGCGCCCCTGGTGGACACCTACGGGACGGTCCCGTACGCCGATGTCGACCCGACCGTGCTGGCCGGCTTGGCGTTCATGCTGATGTTCGGGATGATGTTCGCCGACGCCGGGCAGGGGGCGTTGCTGCTGGCCGGGGGGCTGCTGCTGCGGGCCGGCCGGATCGAGCGGCTCGCGGGCGTGCGCCGGATCTGGCCGTTCGTGGTCGGCGCCGCGGTCTCCGCGATCCTGTTCGGGGTGCTCTTCGGCGAGTTCTTCGGGCCCACCGAGGTGCTACCGACCCTGTGGATCAAGCCGCTCGAGGAGCCGATACTGCTGCTCGAGGTGGCCGTGGGGATCGGTGCCACCCTGCTGGGCGGGGCCTACGTGCTGGGAATCGTGAACCGCTGGCGCGAGGGCGGGTGGCGGGCCGCGCTCGTGGCGACGTCCGGGGTGGCGGGGGCCGCGCTGTTCCTCGGCGTCGGCCTGCTCGCGCTGGGGGCCTACGCCGGGGTTTCCTGGCTGGTGGCCGTCGGGGTGGCCGTCGCGGTGGCCGGTTTGCTGCTGGCCTACGTGGGTCTGCTGGCAGCGTCCGGCGGCGGTGTGGCCGGTGCCGCCGAGGCCGGGGTGGAGTTGTTCGACGGCGTGATCCGGCTGGGCACCAATGTCGTCTCGTTCGCGCGGCTGGCGGCGTTCGGCCTGGCCCACGCCGCCCTGCTGGCCCTGGTCTGGGATGCCACGACCGGGCTCTGGGCAGCAGGTGGGCTGGCGGTCCTCGCCGCAGCGCTGGTGTTCGTGGCCGGCAACGTTCTGACCTTCGTGCTGGAGGGCGTCGTGGCCGGTGTCCAGGCACTGCGCCTGGAATACTACGAGTTGTTCTCGCGTGTGTTCGTGTTCGAGGGCCGGGCCTTCCAGCCCTGGTCCGTCCCCACCTCGACGGAGCGTGTCCCGTGACTGTCTGGCTGGTCTGCCTCCCCGTCCTCATCGTCGTCGCCCTGGCCACCCGGGTCGCCCTCAGAACCCGCTCCGGAGGCGCGCTGCGGGTCTTCATCGGAATGAACGTGGTCCTGGCCATCGGCGGGCTCGCCCTGCTGGCCGTGGCCCTGAACGCGGATCCGGCAGTTGCCCAGGCCACGGTCGCGGCCCAGGACACCGCCTCGTCGGAGTCGAACTGGGCGGCGCTGCTGGGCGCTTCCATCGCCGTCGCCGGCTCCTCGATCGGGGCAGCCATCGCCGTGGCCTACACCGGTGCCGCGGCGCTGGCCACCTTGAGCGAACGCCCGGAGCTCTTCGGCCGGGCCATGGTGATCGTCGGCCTGGCCGAGGGGATCGCCATCTACGGCCTGATCATCGCCATCATCCTGATCGGCAGTGTCTGACATGGGCCGGGTGGCAGCGATCGGCGAGTCGGTGCGCGTGCAGGGCTTGTCGCTGGCGGGGGTCCTGCTGCTGCCCGGCGACGACGAGTCGCAGGTCCACCAGAGCTGGTCGGCGCTGCCCGCTGACGTGGAGGTGGTGATCCTCACCCCGCGGGCCCACACCACACTGGGCCCGCGCCGGAACGGACCGCTGACGGTGGTGATGCCGGAATGACCCGCCCGCCGGCAGGGGAGGCGGATTCCCTCGCGCCGCTCGCCGCGGCACTGCGGGACCGCGCCCATGCGGCGGCGGATGAGGTCCTGGCACGGGCGGACGAGGATGCCCGGGAATCACTCGATCGGGCCCACCAGGAGGCGGAGGCCCTGCTCGGGCAGGCTCGCGCCAAAGGGGCCGCGGATGGACAGGCAGTCCTCGCCGCCGAACGGGCGGGGGCCGCGCGGCGGGCGCGGGCAGTCCTGCTTGCCGCGCAACAGGCTGCCCATGACGACCTGCGAACGGCCGCGCGCGAGGCGGTGCGCGCATTGCGCGAGGACCCGGACTATCCGGCCATGCTCGAAGCCCTCCGCGCCCGGGCGCTGTCCGATCTCGGGCCGGGGGCTGTGGTCACCACGCTCGACCGCGGAGGCATCGTTGCCGAGTCCGGCCCGCGCCGGATCGAGTACTCGTTGGAGGGGCTGGCCGACGACCTGGTCGACGAGGTGGTCGATCGGGCGGAGCCATGGTCGCCATGACCGCCCATCCGCGCGGCGAATCCGCCCCGGTCGGCACCGTGGTCCGGGTCAGTGGGCCGCTGGTGGAGGTCGAGGGGCTGGTGGGCGTGGCCATGTCGGACATGGTCGAGCTCGGGCCGATGCGGCTGCCAGGGGAGCTGGTGGCACTGTCTGACGGGGTGTCCACGGTCCAGGCGTACGAGTACTCGGGGGGCCTCGGACCCGGTGACCCGGTCCGGCTGGTCGGCGAGCCGCTTTCCGCCTGGCTCGGCCCGGGGCTGCTCGGTGGCATGTTCGACGGGCTGCTCCGGCCGCTGCTCGGGGCGCAGACCTGGCTGAGCCCGGGCGGGCCGGTGACCCCCGACGACCGGCGGTGGTGGTTCGAGCCCCAGGCCGCCGTGGGCGACGAGTTGGCGCCGGGGGCCACCGTGGGTCTGGTGCGACCGGACGGCCCGCTCGAGCTGCGGGTCCTCGTGCCGCCGGGGGCGGGCGGCCTGGTCGAGTGGGTCGCCGAGCCCGGGGACCATCCCGCCGACGCCACCCTGGCGGTGGTCGCCGGGGTGCAGGTGCAGATGGGCCAGCGCTGGCCGGTGCGCCGGGCCCGCCCGCACCGCGAGCGGATCGGCACCGGCGAGCCGCTGGTCACCGGTCAGCGGGTCCTGGACCTGCTGTACCCGATCGCGCTGGGCAGCACTGCTGGCGTGCCCGGCGGGTTCGGCACCGGAAAGACCGTGCTGCTGCAGCAGGTCGCCAAATGGTGCACCGCCGATGTGATCGTCTATGTCGGCTGCGGTGAGCGCGGCAACGAGATGGCCGATGTCGTGGCCGAGCTCGCCAGCCTGGTGGACCCGCGCACCGGTGGCCGGCTGGCCCAGCGGACGGTGGTCATCGCGAACACGTCCAACATGCCGATGATGGCGCGCGAGGCCAGCGTCTACACCGGAATGACCGTGGCGGAGTACTTCCGGGACATGGGGTTGCACGCGGTGGTCATCGCCGACTCCACCTCCCGCTGGGCCGAGGCACTGCGGGAGTTCGCCTCCCGCTCCGGCGCGCTGCCGGCGGAGGAGGGCTATCCGGCCAGCCTCGCCTCCTCGCTGGCCGCCTTCTACGAACGGGCCGGTCACGTCGACACCCTCGGCGGGCGGCGCGGGTCGGTGACCGTCATCGGGGCGGTCTCCCCACCCGGTGGGGATCTCACCGAACCGGTCAGTGCGAACACGGAGCGGTTCGTGCGCAGCCTCTGGTCGCTGGACCGCGACCTCGCCTACGGCCGGCATTACCCGGCGGTGTCGTGGGGGGCCTCGTTCTCCCGGGACGCCGCCCGGGTCGGGGCCTGGTACGCAGCGCAAGGCGATCCGGACTGGGCGCGACGGCGGGCGCGGGTGCTGTCCCTGGTCGCCGAGGCCGACCGGCTCGCCGCCCTGGCCGACCTGGTCGGTGTCGGGTCGTTGCCCGGCCCGGAGCGGGTCGTGCTGCTCTCGGGCCGCCTGGTGCGCGAGGCCGTGCTGCAGCAGAGCGCGCTGTCGGCCAACGACGCGGTGTGCTCGCCGGCCAAAGGGGCCGCTCTGGTGGATGCGGTCCTGTCCGTGCACGACCGCTGCCAGGAGCTGGTGCACGACGGGGTGCTGGCATCCCTGATCGAGGAGGTCGACTGGGGCGGGCTGGTCCGGGCGCGGGAGGAGACGGATCCCGACGATGTCCGCGGTGTGCAGTCACGACGCGACGAGGTCCTGGCGCGGTTGGACACCCTGGTGCCGGATGGGGGTGCGGCATGAACCGGTGGGGCGCGGTCGAGTACACCTCCGTGCGGGGTCTGCGTGGCCCGCTCATGGTCGTCGAGGGCGTCAGCGGGGTCGGCTGGGACGAGTACGTCACGCTCGAACTCGACGGCGGCGAGCGGCGCCACGGGGTGGTGCTGGAGGTGGACCACGGCCTGGCGGTGGTGCAGGTGCTGGAGGGCACCGCCGGGGTCAGCCCCGATCGCACCCGGGTGCGCTTCAGCGGGGCACCCCTGCAGCTGCCGGTCGGCGAGGGCTGGCTGGGCCGGGTGTGCAACGGGCGCGGCGCGCCGCTGGACTCCGGGCCGCCGGTGCGGGGGGACCGTCTGGCCCCGACCACCGGAGCACCCCTCAACCCGCTCAAGCGCGAGCCGCCCGCCGACCCGGTCCTCACCGGCATCTCCGCGATCGACGGGCTGGCCACCCTGGTGCGCGGTCAGAAGTTGCCGGTCTTCTCCGTACCCGGTCTGCCGCACTTGGAGTTGGCCACGCAGATCGCCGCCCAGTCCAGCGCCGGCGGGGACCCCTTCTGCGTCGTCTTCGCGGGGATGGGTCTGACCCACGCCGACGCGACCGCCGTGCGCGACGGCCTGGATGAGCGCTCCCGGGCAGGTGAGCTCGTCCTGCTGCTCAACACCGCCGACGACCCCGTCATCGAGCGGATCCTCACCCCCCGGATCGCGCTGACCGTGGCCGAGGAGCTGGCGTTCACGCACGGCCGGCACGTGCTGGTCGTGATGGGGGACATGACCAGTTACGGCGAAGCACTGCGCGAGGTGTCGGCGGCGCGCGGCGAGATCCCGGCCCGACGGGCCTACCCCGGCTACCTGTACAGCGACCTGGCCTCCCTGTACGAACGCTGCGGACGGGTACTCGGCCTGCCCGGCTCGGTGACGGTGATCCCGGTACTGACCATGCCCGCAGGCGACATCACACACCCGGTGCCCGACCTCACCGGCTACATCACCGAGGGTCAGCTGGTCCTGTCCGCCGACCTGCACGCACGCGGCATCTACCCGCCGATGGACCCACTGCAATCGTTGTCCCGGCTGATGCGCAAAGGGGTTGGACCCGGCCGGACCCGCGAGGACCACCTCGACCTCGCTGCCCAGCTGCTGGCCGCGCTGGCCCGTGCCCGGCAGGTGCGGGAACTGGCCGACCTGGTCGGGCCGGACACGCTCAATGTGACCGACCGGGACTACCTGGCCTACGAGACGGCGTTCGCCGAGCACCTGCTCGACCAGGGCCGCGCCGAGACCCGGTCGTTGCAGCGCACGCTCACACTGGCCTGGGAGGTCCTGGCCCAACTGCCTCGCCGGGAGTTGACCATGCTGGCACCGTCGCTGATCGACCGATACGGATCCAGTATCCCCTCCGACGGGGGCGAGGACAGGTGACCGCGAAGCTGCGTGGGCTGCCACCGGGCCGCGCGGGGATCACCTGGCTGGTCCGGCGTCGCGCCGTGGCCGAGCGCGGGGCCGATCTCCTGGAGCGCAAACTGCGCATCCTGCTCGCGGAGGAGGCGGACTACGCCCTGCAGGCCGAGCGCACCCGGCAGCAGTGGACCCAGGCGGTGCGCGACCTGGAGACCTGGATGCTGCGCTCCGGGCTGCTCAGTGGCGCAGCGGGGGACCAGGCTGGCCGGTGACGGTGCCGACTGCGTGGTGGATGTGACGTGGGCTCTGACCATGGGGGTCCGCTACCCGTCGTCGGCGACCTGTGCGGCCCACGAGCCGACCGGGTGCTCGGTCTTCCCGGGCAACTCCGCATTGCACCAGGCTGGCCCTGCGGCACAGCGCGCCGTCCGCGCGGGTGTCGACCACGCGGTCGCCACCGCGGCCCTTGAGGCGATCGAGGCCGCGATCGCCACCACCCGGCAACAGTTGCGCGCGTTGCGGGATCGGTGGATTCCCCGGCTGGAGTCGGCGCACACCCGTCTGGTCGTCGGACTCGACGATCAGGAGCACGACGAGCATGTGCGGCTGCAATGGGCCGCCGACACCTCCCGACCCGGAAGGGCACGGCCATGATGCGGATCCTGGTCGCCGTGAACGACTCACCCGCCGGGCTGGCCGCCGCCCGGGCTGCGGTCCGACTGGCCCGGGAGACCGGCGGATCGCTGCGCGCCGTCTACGTGCGGGAGTTGGCCGGAGTCGCCGGACGCGCCGCCGCCGAGGATTTCGCACGGCAGGTACCAGTGCCCGTCCTCACCTACGTCACCGACCTGGCCGGGCAGGCCGGCGTCGGCGTCGAGGCGTTGACGATCAGCGGTCAACCCGCGAGATGCATCCTCGACCAGGCCGCCGCCTGGCCGGCCGACCTCATCGTGCTCGGGCGCTCCGGGGTCCGGCACGTGGGCCAGCCATTCGTGGGCTCCCACCTGTTGCATGTGCTGGAGTTCGCCTCCGTGCCGATCGTCGTGGTGCCCGCCCAGGGCTGACGCAGGTCGCGTGGCCGGCGATGCCGCGCAGACGGGCTCCCCGCGTTTCCGATCTCCATGACGGCGTCCCGTGCTGCAGCCCCGACATGGCACCGTGCGCAGCTGTTCACTGCATCGGAACGCGGCCGCACCGTCCTGCTTGCCGGTCATCGCCCAGCCGACACTCACGGCCGTCTTCACCAGACTGCGGGCATGCGGCTTGTGCTCGATCTCGCATGTGTTTAGGTGTCCGGCTGCCCCCGGTTAGCGCGGCCGGCGAGCACGTCGCTGAGCTTCCAAGGTGAGGTTGGCCGCGTCCCGCAGACCCGCACACAATCCCTGTCCGATGAAGAGCGGGGTGGGATGCGTCGCGTGGCCGAGCAGGAACACGGAACCCGCGCGCCACCTGTCCGACAGTCGCGCTTGAACGTGTACTCGGCGTGGGGGCATCAATTCGAGGTCCGCGTCGTCGACCGCGCCACCGAGCCACGGTTCGAGCACTTCCTACAGCGTTCCGGCAGCGATGACGTACCCGACGGTCTCACCGTCGTTGAGCCGGGACTCCCAGCGGTAGCGGTCGGGTCCGACCTGCAGGTACGTGCTGGCCCGCCTGGGGTCGCACACGGCCTGGCAGATCGTCGGCGAGCGAGGTGAGCGAATCCGAGGCTGTCATGTGCGTGCTCTGCGTCGGTGGATTCCACTGGGGAGGATCACTGTCATACCCGCCAGGGCATACACCAACGGGAATCTCGTGAAGGATCAGTCCTGGTGCGCCAGCGTCGATGCGCGGTGAGACCTGCAGGATCTGCCGCTGCCTTGCACACGCCCGAATTCACCGTCCGGTAGGACCCCTCGCGAAGCCAATCGACAAGTCCGAGTCCGGCGAACTGTATGGAACCTCGTGCGACGGGAAATCCACGCACTGGGACAACTGCGCGGAATCGACCCAGGAGGAGCGGCCCATGGTCTTTGTGATGTACGCGGAGCACCCAGCCGGGTTGTCCGATGACTGAAGCCCGCCCGACCTCGCAGCACGAGCGGGACGAAACACCCTCGGAGCGCGCCGACCGCAACTTCGCCGAACTCGTGCAAGAACTGCGCGTGGCCCAGACGGGCGTTCAGATTCTGTTCGCCTTCCTGCTGACCCTGGCCTTCTACCAATCCTTCCCGCATGACTCCGACACGTTCGCCTTCGTTCTCATTGCCGCGCTGGTCGCGGCTGCGTGCTCGGCGCTCTGCTTCATGGGACCCGTGGTTGTTCATCGACTGACGTTCCGCCTCGGGGGCAAGGAGCGCCTCGTGTGGGTCACGCACCGAATGGCGCTGGCCGGAATGGCGATGCTGTCCGTGGCGATGCTGTCCGCGATCTGGCTCGTGATCGCATTCCTCTTCACGGGAACGGTCGCAACGACCATCGTCCTCGCACTGGCGGTTCTTGTTCTCATCCTGTGGGTCGTCCTACCCCTGCGGCTGAGGGCCAAGGCTCAGGCGGACGTGGCGTGAAGAAGTCTGCCGCCCGATCGAGAGTGTCACCCTGTGTCATGGACTCTGGGCTGGTCTCGGCGGGTGCTTGTCCATGAGGGGCCGATCATGTCCACACCAAACGTCTCAGCAGCATCATCTTCATCGCTGTCAGTGCGCTGATCGGGGCGGCATTACTTGCGCTTCCCGCAGACGCGGCCTCCACGGTCAGCAGCAGCAACGGGCCGGTGGGCCTTCTTCCCGACCTGCGTGGTCTACTACCAGGGCACCTAATGCCGCAGGTCCCTAGTTCGATGGTGGCGTGTACTCGGTGACCGTCCCCAACAGCACCTACCGTGTGCTCATTCAGGCATACGACGGCACCAGCGCCGTGAGGCCCTGGCACAACGCCAAGCGGAACTGCAAAGAGGCCACGGTTGTCGCTGTCAGCGCCGTCGGCACGCAGAACCTCGTCGCTCTGCCCGGCTCCGACGTAAGTGGGACGGTGACCAGCAGCAACGGCAAGGTCGACAGCGGTTGACGTGTCCTTCTACGCCACCTGCCAGGACTACGAAGCCGATCGTGATGTCCACTTCGACTTCCTCAATGACGGGTCCTGCACGGTGACCGTTCCCGACGGCGCGTACCGGGTGCTCATCGACCCCGCCGGGGACCGTGGTGTGCCGAGGTGCAGGTCGCGCAGGCTTCCGCCCCGGTGTTGACGGTGGTGCTGTGTATTGCCGAATGTGCACGAGTGAGGTGGTCTGCATGCACCATGGAATCCATCGCTCCCACCGGCACCCGCGCACCACCCCGGACCGCCTGAGGCCGGGCGGTTTCGCTTGGCGGAGCCCCTTAAGGCTTTCATGAAGACGGGCGGATGCCGCGTTGCCCACGAACGGTTCTGGCCCACGATGGTGGCGCTGCGGGTGTACCTTGAGGGTGTAGCGGTTCCATCGCTTGGGGGCATCATGGACACGCGCATCTCGTCAAAGATCTCGGTTGTTGTTGCGATCATCGCGGCGGTGCTGGCCGTGTTGTGGGCGCCGACGGCGGTCGCATCTGACGACACCAGGTACATGTACATCCTCCCGGCGTCCAGCAGTGGCCCGGAAGGGATCGCGGCCGGCCCGGACGGCAACATGTGGTTCACCGAGACCTGCGGGAACAAGATCGGGCGGATCACCCCGACCGGCACCATCACCGAGTTTCCTCTGCCGAACACCAACGCGAGTGGTCCCCGAGGCATTGCGGCAGGACCTGACGGCAACCTGTGGTTCACCGAAGGAACGGGCCCGCCCGGTTGTCCTCCCGGCCGGGTCGGGCGAATCACCCCGGACGGCACCATCACCGAGTACCCCCTACCTCAGCCCTCCAATCAGCGCCTAGCGCCCACCGACCACGGCAGCTGCCCTCGAGGCATTGCGGCCGGCCCGGACGGCAACCTGTGGTTCACCGAGTACGCCGGGAGCGCGATCGGGCGGATCACCCCCGACGGCACCATCACCGAATACCCCCTTCCCACCTTCGGTGGCCCCGAAGGGATCGCGGCCGGCCCGGACGGCAACATGTGGTTCACCGAGAGCTAGCGCCAACAAGATCGGGCGGATCACCCCGACGGCACCATCACCGAGTATCCCTTGCCCACCTACGGCGGGCGGCCCCACGGGATCGCGGCCGGCCCGGACGGCAACATGTGGTTCACCGAGCGCGGCGATCCGAACTTCAGTTGGACCGGCAACCGGATCGGGCGGATCACCCCGCGCGGCCGCATCACCGAATACCCGCTGCCCACGAAGCCGGCAGTTCGCCCTCCGGGATCGCGGCGGGGCCGGACGGCAACCTGTGGTTCACCGATGTCCGGCGGGATCGGGCGGATCACTCCGGGCGGCGCCATCGCCGAGTACTCCGCTGGACACGGCCTACACGTCGGGCATCGCTGCCGGCCCGGACGGCAACATGTGGTTCACGGCCCAGGATGCGATCGGGCGGATCAGCCCGAACGCCACTCCCACGGTGATGACGAGCCGTGCCCGGTCAACGTGACCCTGCACAAGCCGACCCCGACGACGGTCGGCAACCGGATCCTGACCGACAAGATCACCACCAACACGTCCGCCTGTGTCCTGCGCAAACCGGTGGTGCTCTGCCGGCCGCTGGCCAGCACCACCGCCGGTGAGAAGGCCTTCTGCGACACGAAGGTCACCACGCGCGGCCAGATCCGCGTGAACACCCAGGGCTACGAGGCCGTGCGCGTCACCGTGATCGTCCGGGCCAAGCCCAAGCCCGGCCAGGCAGACTCGTGGAAGCCGGACACCTGGCGCAAAGCCTGGATCCTGAGGGAGTCGGCTGCTGCCAAGAACAAGGGTGAGACCGACCTCACCCTGAGCAAGGGACTGGTTCAGGGCATGGACGCCGCCGGCGTCGGCATCAAGGCGATCCGCGGAGCCACGTTGAGCAAGTCCGGGGTGGTGACCTTCCGGGTGACGAGCGTCAAGGGTGATGTCATCACCCACAAGGGTGCGCTGCAGTTCTCGTCATCCGCGGGCTTCGTGACGCTGCAGAACATCGCCCTGAACTACACGACCGGCAAGGCGACCGCCTTCGTGGAGGCGACTGCTGTGCCGACTGGGATGCAGATCACGGACGTGCTGACCTTCACAGGCGGCAAGAACCAGATCAAGCAGAACGGCACCTGGAAGAACGCCAAGGTGGCCCTGGCGACGAGCACCTCCGTGGGCAATCCCGCCCCGCTCTTCGCATCGCAACTGGGCCTGCCCGCCGGTTCCATCACCTCGGGCATGACGATTGGGAAGGCGAACGATCACGCTGAAGAGGTAGGCGGATCCCGTCGTCAGTCGCTGCGTGGGGATGCGGCTGTCGGTGTCCCTGCTCACCGCGATGGGGTACGGGGGTCCTGACGACGCTTGAGCATTCGTCGGATCGAGTACCAGGACGGTGCCTTCGTCTACCGCGTGGTGGTGGACATCGCGGCGCAGGGGGAACCACGCCGACAGCGGACCCGCACGTTCCACTCGCGGCGGGATGCGGTGAACTGGCAAGGCGAAGTGATGACCGACCGGAAGCGTGGCACGCACGTCGCTCCCGTCAGCACGAGTTCCTCCGAACTGGCAGAGGAGTGGCTGGCGATCAAGGAGCGCACGACCAGGGCGAACGCGATGAGTGGTTACACCATGGACCTGAAGCACCCCCGAGTGGCGTTCGGGTCCAAGCCGCTACAGAAGATCACCGAGCGCGACATCGAGGTCATGGTCGCCATGATGGTGAAGAAGAAGTTGTGTTCCAGTCGAGGAAGTCCCGGGCCGTGAGGATGCGGGGGCGGTCCAGGCCCACGGATAGGAAGGCTTTGTCGCCGGTCACGATGACGTCGACGGAGCCGCCCACGCCAGCGTCGAGGATCGGCTGGTCATCAGGATCGGAGATCGGAACGCTCGGATCACCGGGGCTGGCGAGCTCGTAGTCGATCCCGGCCAGAAAGGTGTCCAGAGCCGCCAACAGATCGGGGCGCTTGCGCTCGACTACCTCGTGCAGTTCGTCGATGATCCAGTCGGTCAGGACGAGCCGGTGCTCGTCGAGGACCAGGGCCAGGGCGCGCGCTGGTGTCGAGTTCGGGAACAGCAGCGCCGAGATGACGACGTTGGTGTCGACCAGGACACGGATCAGACACCCGACCACGCACATCGTCGACCAGCGACTGGACCTCGGCGTCGTCGCTGACACCGAAGTCAGCCGCCGCGTTGGAGAACGCGACCTGAGCCTGGGCCAGTGCCGCGAGCCCGGCCTTGGCAACGACGACCTCCCCGTTCGGCTTCTCCACGAACAGCAACTTGTCACCGGGCACCAGATGAAGCCGACGGCGCACCTCGACTGGAACGGTGATCTGGCCGTTGGCCGAGAGCTTCGCAAGGTTCATGACCACTCGATTCTTGAGATCCACGGAATCCTTGAGACAAGCATACCCGCTCCTGACGCCAGCACCGGGGCGGAGCGTCAGAGCGCCCACGGTGGGCGGTGATGCCTGCCCAAACGCGCGCGACAGGCGGCGATGTGGGGCACCTGGCCACTATGGCGGGGCTGGTCAGCGAGGCCGGCGGTGCCCGACGACCAGCACGACGGAAGCGGCGAAGCGGCGAAGCGGGTCGCGGCTGTTCGGGGACCGGGCAGTCGTTCGGCACGGTATGCCCCAGTCGACATCGCGAACGTCCGGCACTCCGCCGATCACTGCGCAACGGGTCCGCTAGGACGACGGAGTCGACGTGCGCCAGCCAACGCCACCCGGTCAACCTGCCCCCATGTCAGGACCTCTGGATCGTCACCGGGGCAGGAGGCCGAGGACTAGCCTCGCTCTTTCACGTGGTTGACGTGCAATAGCGAGGTTGACAACAGAAGGGAGCCGAAAGGACGCGGTCTACGGGGAGGCCCACGCCGCATCACGCGCGGCCGCGCGTCGCGGCGAATCGCCTCTTGGGGCTACATGACCCGCCCGCGGCTCGCGATCGAGGGCCGGCCGCGGAAGCCGCTGGCCCCTGAAGCGGATCTCTAGGCGGTACGAATGGCGGTACTCGCGATTCCGGGCCCGCCAGAATGATCATCGGCAGACCCCGAAACCATGCGCTGGCCTGCAAGAACAAAGGGCGCGCCCGGAGGGATTCGAACCCCCAACCTTCTGATCCGTAGTCAGATGCTCTATCCGTTGAGCTACGGGCGCTTACATCGAGTGTATCGGGGCCGCTGAGCGGAGGCCGCGGTGTGGTCCACCCTCTCCGTCCCATCAGTTCGAGGGGGTCGAGGCCAAGGTGGCGAGCAACGACATCAAGCCTCCCACGTCTCCCAGTCCTTCGTGCCGTTGATCCGTGGCCGTGCCTGATGTGGAGCAAAGCCGCGACCTCCACCTGTCGGATCCGGGCCTCAGCGATCGCGGCGCGCAGGTTCGCGGTCGTGCGAAAGGCCAAAGGTAGCGCTGTGTTCACCACCGTCGGCAAGTAGCTTCGTGATGCTCTGGGCCCGGGCGGGGCGCTGCCGTGTTTCAGAGGGCCCGGCAGACACGGCATGTGTGCGTGTCCAACGACCGCCGCCGCGCCTGGGGCGGGTCCCGGGGCACAGGCTCCACACCCAATTGGTCGGGTACTTACCGGGAGCCGAGATTGGCTGCTCCGGCAAACTGCGGATCGAGGACCTCCAGGACCTTCGGGGCCACCCACAAGTGCTGACGGCCACGGCCCTCGCCGATCTCCTCGAGGATCGTCAGATCCCGCAGCTGCTTCAAGAGGTTGGTCGCGCCCGGCTGACTGACGGCCAACTGTCGACGAACGTAGTTCACCGTCAGTATCGGGTTGGTCAGAAGCAGGTCCACGATTTCGATCGCCCGACTGCGCGATCCTGCAAGCGCGCCCCTGCATTGCTCCCGGTAGTCAGATAACACTTCCGCTCGGGTAAAGGCATCCATTGCCTGCACCCGGATGGCATCAAGGAAGAAGATCAACCATTCGCGAATCTCGCCGCGTTCCCGCACATACTGAAGGCGGTCGAAGTACTCGGACTTGCGCTGCTCGAAGTAGTTGGACACGTACAGCAGTGGTGCTGGTAGTCGTCCCCGGTCGTTCAGATAGAGCACGATGAACAACCGGCCCAGCCTTCCGTTTCCGTCAAGGAACGGATGGATAGTCTCGAACTGGTAGTGCAGCAAAGCACACCGAATCAACAGCGGCAGCCGAGGTTCCTCGTCGTGGATGTAGCGCTCCCAGTCTGTCAGCGCGTCTTGAACTAGATCCATCGGCGGTGGCACGAATCGCGCGCTCCTCGGGGTGTTGTCGGGCGAAGAGATCCAGTTCTGACTACGACGCACCTCCCCGGGCGTTCGCTCCTGTCCTCGTACGCCGCTCATCAGCAGATCGTGCATTTCCTTGATCAGTCTCATCGACAGCGGCAGACCGCCCTGCAGACGCTCAATGCCGTGCTCCATGGCCTTCACGTAGTTGGTCACCTCACGTACGTCTGCCTTGGAGTGCCCCGTCGCCGCGGCCTCGAAGACCTCCGTTACCGATGCCTCGGTTCCTTCGATGCGCGAACTCGCCACAGCTTCGCGTGTGATGTACGCGTTGACCAACAGATGCGGGTTGGGGAGCAGCCTGCCTGCTCCTGCGAGCCGGCCAAGCGCCGCATCGGCCTCGGACAGTCGCATGATCACCTCACCCTCCAGGGTCAGCGTCCGAGGAAGTGGTTCTGGGGCGAATGCTGTGTACGGCGCCGGCCCGGCCACGGTAATCGGCCGACCCCATTCCGGAGATACAAAGTTGTTGGCATCCACGCTTCCAATATATAAGGAATAACGGCAGTTCGTTTTATATGTGTCCGAGAGATGCAGCGAGCGTTGCTAGAAGCATCCCGCCTGACCCCCCGCAACCAGTCAGGATGTCAGCCCGGACCCCCACCGGTCGGCCGGGCGAGTGCCGCAATCCCCACCCCGGGCCTCACGTGAACAGCCACAGGTACCCGCGCTGGTAGACGTAGAAGAACGGCACCCCGCCCTGGTAGAGCACCGTGAAGAACACCACGGCCAGACCCCCTACGACCGTGGCTGCAGTACCCAGCGTCATCGGGCGCCCGACATCCCGACCCCGCCGACGGGACCACCAGCGCCACAGCACCTCCGCGAAGCCAGCGGCCGCACACTGCCCGGCGATGGCAGCGATGAACAGCGGATTGATCCCGTAGTACGCCGCCTGGCCGGGCGGGAAGTAGTCCAGCGCACCGATCGCGGCGACGATCCCATAGGTGATCGGGCCGGACAGGATCGCAAGGGCCAGCACCCCGCGTCCAGCCCCACGTGATCGCAACGCCCCCCACACCAGAACCACCGACGCGAACATGCCGAACGCGCGCAGCAGCACGCCCGCATTGAGCAGCGGGCCGTAGGCCGCACCCAGCACCTGGTACCGGCCGGCGTAGGTGCCGACGAACCAGGACGCCAATAGGACAACCGCACCGGGCACCAGCGCGAGCCCGACGCGCGCCGTTCTCACACCACACCGCCGGCGTCGACCCGCTCCCGCAGCGCTTGCAGCCGCGCGGCCATCTCGGCGACCCTCTGCGGTTCGGCCGCGGCGAGGTCGGTCTGCGTCCGCGGATCCACGACGATGTCGAACAGTTGCGGCGCTGGGCCGGTGTCGTACTCGATGTACAACCAGCGGTCGTCGCGGACCGCCTGCAGGCCCGGCACGTGGTACGGGTAGTCGGGGAAGTACTCGTACATGAACTCGTCGCGCACCGGGCTCCCGGTACCGGACAGCACGCTCCGCCACCGACTGCCCCTGGGCGTCGGGAAGGGGCTCAACCCCGGCCCAGTCCAGCAGTGTCGGAGCCAGGTCGGCGTTGAGGATGAGCGCGTCGGTGCTGCCCGGTTCGATCCCCGGACCGGCCGCGATGAACGGCACGCGGGTGTTCTCCTCGTAAGGCCAGCGCTTGCCGGTCAGGACGTGCTCGCCCCACGAGTAGCCGTTGTCGCTGGTGTAGACGACGTAGGTGTCCTGGAGGTCAACCTCGTCGAGCACCCGCCCGATCTGGTCGTCGAGACCGAGCAGGGTCTCGCAGTAGCGGCGGTACAGGGTCTGCAGGTTCCCGAGCGTGCCCTCCCACACGTTCTCGTCCATCAGCGACTGGAAGGCGAACGACTCCGGCGGCAGGTTGGACAGGTCGGCGTCGGCGAGCGCTCCAGCGAACCGCTCGGGTGGGATGAACCGGTGGTGCACCGCCTTGTGCGCCAGCCACAGCGCGTACGGCTTGCCGGGCGGCCGGGCTGCGATCCACTCCAGGGCCAGGTCGGTCAGGTCGTCGGTGATGTAGGTGTCCGGGCGTTCGGTCATGACCCCGTCGATGAGCAGCGGGCAGTCGTTGTACTGGCCCTGTCCCTCCTCCGCGGTGAAGGTGATGAACGTGTTCACCCCGCGCAGGTCGGGCAGCTGCCCGGGCATGTGCCACTTGCCGATGAACGCGCAGTCGTATCCGGCGGCCATCAGCGGCTCGAAGAAGGTCTCTGTCTGCGGGTTCCAGGACGTGAGGTTGTTCTGGACCCCGTGCCGGCTCGCGTACTGCCCCGACAGGAAGGTCCCGCGCGACGGGCTGCACAGGGCCGTCGTCACGAACGCGTTGGCGCCCACCATCCCCTGCCCCGCGAGCCGGTCCAGGTTGGGCGTGCTCAGGAACGGCGGGTGGGCCGGATGGTAAGAGACGTGATCCCAGCGGTGGTCGTCGCTGACGATCATCACCAGGTTCGGGTGGTCGCCGCCCGGGTCGGTGACCGGGACCGGTACCGGCTGACCGCCGGTCTGCGTCGGTTCCCCGCACGCTCCGAGACCGACCGCGCCCACAGCTGCGACCATCCCGGCCAGGAAGACCCGGCGCGACGGCTGCGGCGGCGGACCTGCGATGGGCATGGGGGCCATCCTAGGCCGCTGACAATGCGTCGCGGAAGTGCTGCGGAGCAGTGCGAGCGATGAGCGTCGCGCTTCGGGCGGGTCGTCGCGCAGCGTTCGGCGGCACTCGCCCGGATGGCCCGCTTGGCAGCCACTGGGCCAGCAGTTGTCCACGGACCTGCCCGCGCGGCGCTGCGCCGGATCCGAGGCGCCGCATGCGCGCACGATGGTGGCCTCGCATCCTTGCCGATCCTGCGGTAGAACAAGGGAGCACCCCCAGAGAGGAAAATCCATGCCCGACATCCCCGATCCGGACACCGTTGGTCCGGTCGACGTCGCCGTCGTACTTTTCGAAGGCAACGACTTCAACGGCGAGGTTGCCCCCGCGCTGGCCGAACTCCAACAGGACGGCACCGTGCGCATCATCGACCTCGCCTTCCTGACCAAGGACGCCGAGGGCAACGCCGCCTTCGTCGAGGTGGAGGACGCCGCAGTTGCGGATGCCTTCGCCGACATCACCGAGTCGCAGTTGGACCTGCTCAACGACGAGGACCTCATGGGCATGGCAGAGGGCCTCGACCCCGACTCCTCGGCACTGGTCGTCGTCTGGGAGAACACGTGGGCGTCGCGGCTCAGCGCCGCAATCCGCGGGTCCGGCGGCCAGTTGATCAGCTACCTGCGCATCCCGCACGAGACCGTTGCCGCAGCCATCGAAGCACTCCAGGAGGACTGACATGAGACGACGTCGAATGGGACGACCCGGACTGGTCGGGACGGTGGCGCGTACCGCCGTCGTCGCCGGGACCGCCACCGCTGCGAGCGGCGCGGTACGCAACAAACAGGAGAAGAAGGCCGCTGCCAAACAGCAGGAGGCTGCCGCGCAGCAGCAGGCAGCTGCGCCGGCGCCAGCACCCGAACCCGTACCCGCCGCGGGCGGCATGAACGACGACAAGATGGAGCAGCTCAAGCAGCTCGGTGAACTCAAGAACTCCGGTGTCCTGACCGACGAGGAGTTCGCCGCCGAGAAGGCGAAGATCCTCAACTCCTAGCAACCCTCGCGAAGCCCCGGTGCCTTTGGCGGTGCCGGGGCTTCGTCGTGTCCGGCGAGGGACACCGGACCTTCGGATTCCAGCGGACGGTCAGAGTGGGTAGGAGGGTCCAGTCGGGTCATGCGGCTGCGGTAGTTGCGCCATGAGAGGAGTCCGAAGCCGGCTCTCTTGGTGGCTCTGATCCAGCTTCGGACGTCACAGGGCCGCATCGGCGCGGGGTCTGGCCTCCCCGGGTGCGATTGTGACGAAGGTGTGCCGCCCGCCGGTGGGTGTCACGAAGGTGCGCGGGGTGGATAGCGCAAACCGGCCACCTTCGTGACAAACCGGGAATTGTCGCTGCACCTTTGTGGCAATCGCCGGCCAGCATCCAGCGGCGCACGGCCCAAGGCCGCCCCGCCGCGCAATCCGGCTGAACGATCGTTTAAGGTATTGAACATGCGTTCAGAAGCGGATCTCACGGCCTCGGCCAGGATCCGCGACGCCGCGCTCGAACGGTTCGGCACCGATGGCTACGCGGGCACTTCCGTGCGCACGATCGCTGCGGACGCCGGCGTCTCCCCAGCGCTGATCCTGCACCACTTCGGCTCGAAGGAAGGCCTGCGGGAAGCCTGCGACGCGTACGTCTTCGACTTCTTCCGCGACATGCTCGCCCGCGCCGGCGACCGCCAGCCGACAGAGGCGATGAGCCAGTTCGGTGGCGTGACCGACGCTGCGCCGCCGTTGATGCGCTACCTCATGAAGCAGGCCAGCGACGACTCCCCCCGGGCCAACGCGCTGGTGGCCGACATCGTCGAACTGACCAAGCAGTCGCTCGAGCGCCATGACCGCCAAGGGATACCTCAAGTCCACCGACGACCCGGACATGCGCGCGGCGATCCTGGTCATGCTGCGGCTGGGCCCCTTCCTGCTCAGCGGCGCCGTCCACAAGGCGACCGGCGCCGACATCCTGCACCCCGAAGGCCTGCAGCGCATGTACCGCACGACCATCGAAATCCTCGAATCCGGCATCTACACCCGCGAGGGCGTGCCCCACGAAGGGGCGCTGCTCGAGCTCTACGACGCGAACACAGAAAGAGAATCCCGTGACCACTGACACGAACACGACGTCGGCCCTGACCGGCAGGAAGCGCTGGGTCGCCCTGCTGTTCCTGGCCCTCGGCGTGGCCATGATCATCCTCGACGCGACGGTCGTGAACGTCGCCCTCCCGACCATCATCGAGGACCTCGACCTCACCACCACGGACGCCGAATGGGTCAACGCGATCTACGCGTTGCTGTTCGCCTCGCTGCTGCTGCTGTCCGGACGACTGTCGGACATCGTCGGCCGCCGGCTGATGTTCGTCTCCGGCGTCTCGTTGTTCGCCGTCGCCAGCGTTCTGGTCGCGTCCTCGGGCAGCTCGGGACAACTGATCGCCGCCCGTGGCCTGCAGGGCGTGGCCGCCGCGATGATCCTGCCGGCCTCGCTATCCGTGCTCAACGCCGTGTACCGGGGAAAGGACCGGGCCATCGCCTTCGCCGTCTGGGGCGCGACCATCGGCGGCATGGCCGCCCTCGGCCCGCTGGTCGGCGGGTGGCTCACCACCTACGCCACCTGGCACTGGGCCTTCCTGATCAACGTACCCATCGCGATCGCGGTGGTCATCGGCGTGCTGCTGCTGGTCCCGGAAACCCGGGACACCGTCGACAAGCGCGGCATCGACCTGCCCGGCGCGCTGTTGGGGACGCTGGGACTGGCCGCCTTGATCTTCGGGCTGATCGAGGGGCAGAACTACGGATGGATCAAGCCCAAGAAGCAGTTCAGCGCCGCGGGGTTCGACTGGCCGTTGGACAACATCTCCGCCCCCGGCGTCGCCCTGGTGCTGTCGGCCGTCCTGGTGGCCTCGTTCGTGTGGGTCGAGGCCCGGCGCAAGAAGGCCGGCAAGGTCGTGATGGTCGACCTCGTGCTGTTCCGGATCCGCACCTTCGGGATGGGCAACGCCGTCGCGGCGATCGTCAGTCTCGGGGAGTTCGGGCTGCTGTTCATCCTGCCGCTGTTCCTGCAGTCGGTCATCGGATACGACGCCCTGGAGACCGGCGTGATCCTGCTGGCGCTGGCCGCCGGGTCGTTCCTGGCCAGCGGCCTCGGCGCCGGCATGGCCAAGCGGATGGGACCGGTCCCGGTGCTGCGGCTCGGCATGGCCCTGGAGGTCATCGGCGTGCTGTGGATCGCGGTCGTGCTGTCCACCTCAGTGACCGGGTGGATGATGGCGCCGGGCTTGTTCGTCTACGGCATGGGCGTCGGTTTCGCCACCGCCCAGCTCACCGGCGTGATCCTCTCGGAGGTGCCGGTCGCGGAGTCCGGGATGGCCTCGGCCGTGCAGTCGACCTCGCGGCAGGTGGGTGCGGCCATCGGGACGGCGCTGCTGGGTGCGGTGCTGATCACGGGGTTGGGCACGATCAGCTCAGCGCCGCAATCCGCGGGTCCGGCGGCCAGTTGATCAGCTACCTGCGCATTCCGCACGAGACCGTTGCCGCAGCCATCGAAGCACTCCAGGAGGACTGACATGAGACGACGTCGAATGGGACGACCCGGACTGGTCGGGACGGTGGCGCGTACCGCCGTCGTCGCCGGGACCGCCACCGCCGCGAGCGGCGCGGTACGCAACAAACAGGAGAAGAAGGCCGCTGCCAAACAGCAGGAGGCTGCCGCGCAGCAGCAGGCAGCTGCGCCGGCGCCAGCACCCGAACCCGTACCCGCCGCGGGCGGCATGAACGACGACAAGATGGAGCAGCTCAAGCAGCTCGGTGAACTCAAGAACTCCGGTGTCCTGACCGACGAGGAGTTCGCCGCCGAGAAGGCGAAGATCCTCAACTCCTAGCAACCCTCGCGAAGCCCCGGTGCCTTTGGCGGTGCCGGGGCTTCGTCATGTCCGGCGAGGGACACCGGACCTTCGGATTCCAGCGGACGGTCAGAGTGGGTAGGAGGGTCCAGTCGGGTCATGCGGCTGCGGTAGTTGCGCCATGAGAGGAGTCCGAAGCCGGCTCTCTTGGTGGCTCTGATCCAGCTTCGGACGTCACAGGGCCGCATCGGCGCGGGGTCTGGCCCTCCCCGGGTGCGATTGTGACGAAGGTGTGCCGCCCGCCGGTGGTGTGTCACGAAGGTGCGCGGGGTGGATAGCGCAAACCGGCCACCTTCGTGACAAACCGGGAATTGTCGCTGCACCTTCGCGGCAATCGCCGGCCAGCACCCAGCGGCGCACGGCCCAGAGCCGCCCCGCCGCGCAATCCGGCTGAACGATCGTTTAGGGTATTGAACATGCGTTCAGAAGCGGATCTCACGGCCTCGGCCAGGATCCGTGACGCCGCGCTCGAACGGTTCGGCACCGATGGCTACGCGGGCACCTCCGTGCGCACGATCGCTGCGGACGCCGGCGTCTCCCCAGCGCTGATCCTGCACCACTTCGGCTCGAAGGAAGGCCTGCGGGAAGCCTGCGACGCGTACGTCTTCGACTTCTTCCGCGACATGCTCGCCCGCGCCGGCGACCGCCAGCCGACAGAGGCGATGAGCCAGTTCGGTGGCGTGACCGACGCTGCGCCGCCGTTGATGCGCTACCTCATGAAGCAGGCCAGCGACGACTCCCCCCGGGCAAACGCGCTTGTGGCCGACATCGTGGAACTGACCAAGCAGTCGCTGGAGGCCATGACCGCCAAGGGATACCTCAAGTCCACCGACGACCCGGACATGCGCGCGGCGATCCTGGTCATGCTGCGGCTGGGCCCCTTCCTGCTCAGCGGCGCCGTCCACAAGGCGACCGGCGCCGACATCCTGCACCCCGAAGGCCTGCAGCGCATGTACCGCACGACCATCGAAATCCTCGAATCCGGCATCTACACCCGCGAGGGCGTGCCCCACGAAGGGGCGCTGCTCGAGCTCTACGACGCGAACACAGAAAGAGAATCCCGTGACCACTGACACGAACACGACGTCGGCCCTGACCGGCAGGAAGCGCTGGGTCGCCCTGCTGTTCCTGGCCCTCGGCGTGGCCATGATCATCCTCGACGCGACGGTCGTGAACGTCGCCCTCCCGACCATCATCGAGGACCTCGACCTCACCACCACGGACGCCGAATGGGTCAACGCGATCTACGCGTTGCTGTTCGCCTCGCTGCTGCTGCTGTCCGGACGACTGTCGGACATCGTCGGCCGCCGGCTGATGTTCGTCTCCGGCGTCTCGTTGTTCGCCGTCGCCAGCGTTCTGGTCGCGTCCTCGGGCAGCTCGGGACAACTGATCGCCGCCCGTGGCCTGCAGGGCGTGGCCGCCGCGATGATCCTGCCGGCCTCGCTATCCGTGCTCAACGCCGTGTACCGGGGAAAGGACCGGGCCATCGCCTTCGCCGTCTGGGGCGCGACCATCGGCGGCATGGCCGCCCTCGGCCCGCTGGTCGGCGGATGGCTCACCACCTACGCCACCTGGCACTGGGCCTTCCTGATCAACGTACCCATCGCGATCGCGGTGGTCATCGGCGTGCTGCTGCTGGTCCCGGAAACCCGGGACACCGTCGACAAGCGCGGCATCGACCTGCCCGGCGCGCTGTTGGGGACGCTGGGACTGGCCGCCTTGATCTTCGGGCTGATCGAGGGGCAGAACTACGGATGGATCAAGCCCAAGAAGCAGTTCAGCGCCGCGGGGTTCGACTGGCCGTTGGACAACATCTCCGCCCCCGGCGTCGCCCTGGTGCTGTCGGCCGTCCTGGTGGCCTCGTTCGTGTGGGTCGAGGCCCGGCGCAAGAAGGCCGGCAAGGTCGTGATGGTCGACCTCGTGCTGTTCCGGATCCGCACCTTCGGGATGGGCAACGCCGTCGCGGCGATCGTCAGTCTCGGGGAGTTCGGGCTGCTGTTCATCCTGCCGCTGTTCCTGCAGTCGGTCATCGGCTACGACGCCCTGGAGACCGGCGTGATCCTGCTGGCGCTGGCCGCCGGGTCGTTCCTGGCCAGCGGCCTCGGCGCCGGCATGGCCAAGCGGATGGGACCGGTCCCGGTGCTGCGGCTCGGCATGGCGCTCGAGGTCATCGGCGTGCTGTGGATCGCGGTCGTGCTGTCCACCACAGTGACCGGGTGGATGATGGCGCCGGGCTTGTTCGTCTACGGGATGGGCGTCGGTTTCGCCACCGCCCAACTCACCGGCGTGATCCTCTCGGAGGTGCCGGTCGCGGAGTCCGGGATGGCCTCGGCCGTGCAGTCGACCTCGCGGCAGGTGGGTGCGGCCATCGGGACGGCGCTGCTGGGTGCGGTGCTGATCACGGGGTTGGGCACGATCACCAGCGACCTCACCGAGCGGGGGGTGCCGGAACCCGCGGCGCAGCAGGTCACCGAGGTGGTCCAGCAGAGCGCGGGCACGGCTGTCGTGGCCCTGCCGCAACAGCCGAACGGACAGGTCCTCTTCGAGGGCGCGTCCGAGGGCTTCGCGTCGGCGGCCAAGCAGGTCGGGTTCGTCGCCGCCTTCCTCATCTCGCTGGGGCTGCTCGCGGCGTTCTTCCTGCCCCGGAATGCGGCGCGCACCGAGGCCGCGGGCTACGTCGAGTAGACGCGATGTCTGGATTGTCTTGTTGATCAAGTCGTGACCGCGCGACACGCCGCCATTTCGGGCACTTGTGCGGCGTGTCGCCGGAATCGGTTTGCAGATCCAGACACGCGACCCCGAGCATCACCGGCCCGACGCCCTCTGTGGCCCACCATGGAGGGGTGTTGGAGGACCTCAAGCGCCGCATTTCCCGAGCCGACCTGCCGGACCCGGTGTTCGCCGTGCTCGGTGCCGTCGATCTGGCGCTGAAGGCGCCGGGTGCCGCCGGTCGCTACTACGGGCAGCTCGTCGGTCACGGTCACGCCCGGCTCGTCGAGGTCGGCACTGAGCGCGCAGTGCGCAAGCGGGTCAGCCGGTTCGAACAGACGGTGACACCCAAGGCCAGCAAGTTGGCCGTGCGGTACTCCCAGCGACAGCGACGACAACGTCAGAACCGTCCTGCCTGAAATTAGTTTCATATTCGTTGCATCCAAAGCGCACTGCCCGCGGCGATATCCCTTGTGAACGACGCGACACCCGGTCGGCGTCGACATGGAAGGGACTTCACCATGGGACTAGGACGACGCATCGCCACCACCTTTGCCGCCACCGCCGCCGCGGCGGGCGTGGCCATCGGGATGGCCGCACCCGCAACTGCACTCTCGACGACGAGACCGGGCAAGTTCCTCGAGCAACTGACCAAGACGTACAACGACCCGACGGGGACGGCCTGACCGAAGACAACCCCTACGACTTCGACATCGTCGACCAAGGCGGCCCTGACGTGACCGAGACCTCGACAAGCCCGACGTCTCGCCGGCCTACGACAGTTCACCCTCTTCGCCCCCAACGACCGCGCCTTCGAGGTGCTGGCCAACGAGAAGGGTCTGCTCGGCCCGAACTACCGCTACGGCGCCAAGGTCGACGAGAAGCGGGTCTTCAACGCCATCGCCAAGCTGGGCGATGCGCACCATCACCGAGGTCCTCTCCTACCACGTCCTCCCCAAGGCCAAGGTCACCGGCTCGCAGGTCCTCTCCGGTCCGTTCACCCAGCGCCTGACGATGGCCAACGGCGAGAAGCTGCGCGTCACCGTGCTCTCCCGCAGCGCCCGGTTCCCGGTGATCGTGCTCGGTGACAAGGACGGCAAGATCTTCAACGACCAGGTCGTCAAGAGCAAGATCGACGCCGTCTCAGACCGACAACACCGTGGTCCACGGCATCAGCGACGTGCTGCTGCCGGATCTCACGAACTAGCACCCACAACCCGCGCGGGGCGGTTGGCCATTACGGCCGGCCGCCCCGTCGGCCTGTCCGGGGGCCTATCGTGCACTCGTGACCACCACCCCGCCACCCGCCATCAACACGGCAGACTTCCACTTCCTGTCCGGGTGCTTCGAACCCATCGACACCGAGAGCGACCGGGACGATCTGCCCGTGGTGCACGGGCGAGATCCCCGCGGAGTTGCGGGGGGCATACCTGCGCAACGGCGCCAACCCCCGCTTCACCCCGCTGGGGGACTACATCTACCCGTTCGAGGGAGATGCCATGGTGCACGCGGTGTACCTCGCCGACGGTCAGGCCAGCTACCGCAACCGGTACGTGCGCACGCCAGCCATGGAGTTGGAGGAGAAAGCGGGACATGCGATCTGGGCGAGCCTGATGAGCGGCTACATGCCCGACCCGGAGGTGGTCGGGCCCGACCTGGCGTACCGCCCCAAGGACCTGCCGAGCATCAACGTCGTCCGGCACAACGGGCAGCTCATCGCTCTGGCCGAGCAGTCCCGCAGCTACCGCATCACCGAGGACCTGCGGACCCTCGGGCCGGAAACCCTCGGCGGCGCCTTCCCGATGGGTTTCTGCGCACATCCCAAAGTCGACCCGGCTACCGGCGAGATGGTGGTCTTCCAGTACGCGCTGTGGGAGCCGTTCCTGCAGTGGGCGGTGGTCGGGCCGGACGGTGTCGTGACCAGCGGCCCCAACCCGGTGGCGGGCGTGGACCGCGCGCACATGGTCCACGACTTCGTGATCACCGCGACCAAGATCGTGCTGGTGATCAGCCCCGCGGTCTTCGAACTCGAACGACTGCTGCGCGGTGAGGGTTCACCCCTGCAGTGGCAGGCCGACCTCGGAACCCGGATCGCGGTCATCGACCGCAGCGGGGACCGGCCGGTGCAGTGGTACCAGACCGATCCCTTCTGGACCTGGCACTTCGGCAACGGGTTCGACGACGGCGCCGACGTGGTGTTCGACGGGGTCAGGTGGGACCACCTGGGAATCGGGCTGGCCGACGTCACCGGGGACAACCCCGGGGTCTACGCCCGCTTCCGCCTGCGACCCGGCACCACCGACGTCGCGCAGGATGTCGTCGTCGACCGCAGCATGGAGTTCCCGCGCATCGACGACCGGCAGATCGGCCGCCGGCACACCCAGGTGGCGGTGGGCACGACGACCGGCAAGCGCGAGGTACCCATGGGTCACTTCGACGCCGTGATGACCCTCGACCCGGACACCGGCGCCACGTCGGTGTACGACGCCGGGGACCTGTCGGTGGGCGAGCCCTGCTTCGTGCCCGGCGACGAGGGCGGCTACTACGTCACGTTCGCCATCGACCGCACCTCGTTTCGCCAGCTACTTGTTGATCCTGCGCGCGGCCGACATCGCGGCAGGCCCGGTGGCGCAGATAGACATCGGATCCCGGGTGCCGTTGGGCTTGCACGGGGCCTGGCTGCCGGCCTGAGTCGTTCTGCGGTGTTGTGCGCCGATGGTGGTGTCCGGGCCCGCCGGTTTGGTCGGCCTGGACGCGTGGGTCAAGTCCGCGTGGGTTGTCTCCGGCGGGATGATCTGGGATCTGGGGCGGGCGGCGGCCTGAATCGTGCCATTTCGCGAAACTTGCGGCCGAAAGCGGCCATCCATGGCCGGAATCGGCGCGAAGTTTCGCAGGTGCCGTGGTGAGGCCCCGAACGTTGTGACGAAGATGCACAGACACACCGGTGCACCCGAACGCTGTGAAGACGTCCGCGCCACGGCGAGGCCACGCGCAAACAAGTCCACAAAACCGGCCGGGTGTAAGGCCCCCGCACCGGCGTACCCTGGAGATATGGAAGAGCCGGTCATGGCTCTACGGCTCCAGGGCCTCACCAAGTACTACGGGAGCCAACGCGGCGTCGAGGATCTGACCCTCGACGTGAAGCCCGGCGAAGTCTTCGGATTCCTCGGTCCGAACGGCGCCGGCAAGACCACCACCATCCGCATGATCCTCGGGCTGCTGCACCCCACCCGCGGCACCGGTGAGGTGCTCGGGCTGGACATCGTGGACGACTCGGTGCGGCTGCGCGCGAATGTGGGGTACCTGCCCGGAGACCTGGCGTTGTACGACCGGATGCACGGACGGCAGTTGCTGGCGTTCCTGGCGAACATGCGCGGCGGGGTCGCGGCACCGACCTACGAGGCGCTGGCAGAGCGTTTCCAGTTGGATCTGGACCGCCGGATCAAGGACCTGTCCCGCGGCAACCGGCAGAAACTCGGCGTCATCCAGGCCTTCATGCACTCCCCCCGCCTGCTGGTGCTGGACGAGCCGACGAGCGGCCTCGACCCCTTGGTGCAGCAGGAGTTCCAGCACCTCGTGCGGGAGACGGTCGAGGGCGGCGCCACGGTGTTCTTGTCCTCGCACGTGCTCACCGAGGTCGAGCAGATGGCCGACCGGGTGGGCATCGTCGTGCAGGGCCGACTGGCCGTGGTGGACAGCGTCGACCTGCTGCGCGAGCGGGCCGCCCGCCGCGTGGAGTTGGACTTCCCCGCCGCCCCGCCGACCGAACTGGCAGGTGTGGCCGGCGTTTCGCGTATGGAGGTGCGCGGCGCCACGGCGAGTTGCTGGGTGACCGGGCCGGTCGGACCGCTGCTCAAGATCGCGGTCGACCACGGACTCATCGACGTCCACACCCATGACCCGGACCTCGAGGATGCGTTCCTCGGCTACGTGACAGGAGGTGACCAGTCATGACTGCCCTTGTGGTGGCCCCCGAACGGGCGGTCCCCTCGTTCGTTCCGCAAGTGATCACACTGACCCTGCGCACGATGCGGGACCGTTGGCGCTCCACCTTCGGCTGGGGGCTCGGACTGGCGTTGATGGGCGTGGTGCAGTTGGCCGTGTACCCGTCCGTGGCGAAGTCGTCGGAGAGCATGCAGGCCTTCGTCAACGAGTGGCCGGAGGCTTTCCGGGAGGCCTTCGGGCTGGACGCCTACGCGACCGGGGCGGGCTTCCTCAACGCCGAGATGTTCTCGATGATGATCCCGTTGGTGCTGATCGCCGTCGCGACCAGCGGGGCTGCGGCAGCCACCGCCGGTGAGGAGGACCGGGGCACCGCGGATCTGCTGCTGTCACTGCCCATCAGCCGGGGCCGGGTGGTCCTCGCCAAGGTGCTGGCAACCGTGGCTGCGGTGCTGCTGGTGGCGGCGTCGACCTTTCTCGTGATCGCCGTCGGAGCTCCGATCGCGGACCTCGACGTGGGTGCTGCCTACCTGGCCGCAGGCATCGGCATGACAGTGCTTCTGGCGCTGTTCTTCGGTGCCGTCACCCTGCTGATCGGCGCCGCAACGGGCAAGCGCACTGTGGCGCTCGGAGCGGGCGTGGGCCTGGCGCTGGCCGCCTTCCTGCTCAATGCCCTGGCGCCGATGGCCGACTGGTTGGAGCCGTGGCAGAAGGTCTCGCCGTTCCAATGGGCGATGGGCGACAATCCACTGCTCAACGGGATGGACTGGCCGATGACCTGGCTGCTGGTCGGCCTGTCGCTGCTGCTCGTGACGGTCGCCGACATCGCCTACCACCGGCACGACATCGGTGGCCGCTGAACGCCGCGGTTCTTGCGCAGGCGCTTACGGCAGGAACCGGGTGCGGCCCCCGGCAGTGGTCAGGTACTTGTCCCCGACCTCTTCGAACAGGAAGTACTCCCAGCGTTTGAGCAACGGGGCGGGTTTGGCGCCGATGCCCTTCGTCGGCTTCTTCCGGTCGACGTAGTAGACGCCGTAGGAATGCCGGTAACTGCGATCGCGCGTGGTCTGTTCGCTGGGCGTCACCCCGTCCACGGGCACTGCGCACAGGCCCGCGCTCGCTAGGTACTTCGCGGCGTATGAGAGTTTCTGCACCGCCACCGAGGCGCCCGTGACCGAGAGCGTCCCGCCGTCGGTGGTCCGCTGCGCGCCGGGCGCGAAGGACTTCCGGCCGAACATCCAGCGCGGCTTGCCGGTGTTGTCCGTCGGGGTGCGCAGCGACACCGCGGACGCCAGATCCTGCGGCCACGCGGGGAAGACCGACCGCCAATCGGTGATCGACCCGTCCAGCACGCCGGCGAGCTGGCCGTCGCTGAGCCCCTGGCAGACCGGAGAGGCGGAGTCGGCGAGCAGCACGTCGGCATCCAGCCACAGCAACCGCTGCTTGAGTTTGTACTTCGTCAGTTGCTTCTTGGTCAGCGGCCGGTCGTAGAGACCCGCGGTCGTGGTGCCGTACTTGCCGCCCTGTTGGCGGAGCATGTACTTCGGCAACTGCTGGATGCTGGCGTTGGTCCACCGGATGCGGTACTTGGTCGCGCCCATCGTGAAGGTGTCGAGACCGTTGCCCGTGATGTTCGGCAGCGCCGCGGCGTCATCCCACAGTTGCGGGGGCATCTGCAGCGAGATCTGCCAGAAGTCGGTGACAGTCTTCGCGGAGGCTGGACCGGCGAGGGCGAAGGTGCTGGCAAGCGCGACGCCCACTGCGGCCATACCGCGACGCGAGATCAACATCGCTCGAGTGTACGCGGCCCTGCGTGCGCTGGCGTCGGCCGAACCTACGATTGAGGGGTGCGACGCGTCGGTGTGATGATCGCCGCCGCGTTGCTGCTGGCGGGATGCGGAGGTGACTTCCAGAGGGTAGTGCCCAAGGAGTACCGCGCACCCATCAAGCAGGCCGCCAAGGAGTGCCCGGAACTGACGCCGCGGTTGCTTGCCGCGCAACTGGACCAGGAGTCCGGTTTCAACCCCAAGGCCGTCTCCCCGGCGGGCGCCGAGGGGATCGCGCAGTTCGTGCCAGACACCTGGGCGCTGTGGGGGCAGGACCTCGACGGCGACGGGGTGGCCTCAGCCTTCAACGCCCGGGAGGCGATCGATGCCCAGGCCCGGCTGATGTGCTTCTTGGTCTTCGAAGCGAAGACTTCCGGCATCGACGGCGACCCTGTCGACCTGGCATTGGCGGCCTACAACGCGGGCTGGAGCAACGTGGTGCGCTACGAGGGGATCCCGCCGTTCCGCGAGACCGAGGCCTACGTGAAGCGCATCCGCGACCGGGAGGACGGCTACCGGTTCCGGGGGTGAGGGCGGTCCGCAGCTGAGTTGTCGCAGGGTCACAAAGTCATCACAGGGCGATCGCCCAGCGCAAGACCCGCAGGGCCCGCAGCGTGTTCCACCGGCTCGGCTTGCCCGGGGTCTCCATGTCGAACCACGTGCGGCCCGGGTGCTTGTTCTGCAGGTTCCAGCGGCCGTCGCGCTGCTTCGAACGCACCAGGTCGAGCGCATCTGCGAGGCGGTCGTCCCAGGGATGCCCACGCCAGTAATCCAGCGCCCGCAGCACGTCGTAGTACCAGTAGCAGGGGAAGGAGAACCGTGTGAACGCCGGGCGGATCACCTCCCCGGTCCGGTGGCTGCGGTAGAGGCGGTGCTGCAGGAGGAACTCCCGGCCGGCCTCGGCCGCCGCCGCGACGTCCGCTCGCGCCTCGAACGGCGCCAGCCCCTCCAGCACGCTCAACGTCGTGTGCAGCGACGAGTGGGTGTCCTCACGTTGGCAGTTCCAGCCGCCGTCCGGGAACTGTGTGTCCAGCAGCCGATCGATGGCACCCGGCATCTCCACCCCCGCGGCCTGCGCCATCCCGAGCATCATGCCGGTGACGCACAGGTCGTCGTGGCGGGCCGACCAGGGGGTGAAGATCCCGTTCTTGCGGAGCCCGGCGTCCAGCAGAGCGTGCACGGATTCCGGGGCGGGCACCCCCAGTTGCTGCAACACCTGCAGCGAGTAGAAGGTCGAGACCCACTTCGGCGAGTACCACCCGGTCGGCCAGGTGCCATCGGCGCTGCGATGGCTGAGCACTTGCGCCCCCCAGCCCTGGTGAGCCACGAGCTCGCGGGTCGCCTGCCACGGCTCGTCGGTCAGGTCCCGCTGCACCTGCCAGCGGATCGCCAGATCGCCGTCCAGCAGCCAGTCGAGGACCTCAGCCACGGTTGGGCCGCAACTGGTAGTACGCCGTGCTGGTCACCACCAAGCGTCCGTCGACGTCGGTGCCCTCGAGTTCCAGGGTGAAGTCGGCGCGGCCGGTCTCGTCGACCTGCATGCCCAAGCGCCGCAACTCGTCGGGCTCCATCCGCGCGGACAATCGCACATCGCTGCGCGCCGCGGCCAGGAACCGGATGTCCACCCCGGTCACGATCGGGGTGTACTTGGTCGGGTCCAGCACGGCCAGCGGGAGCAGGCCCCCGGGCAGTTCCACCACCGCGAACAGGGCGCCGGCGTACATCGTGCCCATGTGGTTGGCGTTGCCCTCGATCGGCACCCGCAGGTCGACGCTGCCGGGGCCGATGGCTTCCACCACGACCCCCAACCGCCCGATGGCCGGCACCACCTGGTGGACGAACTGCGTGGCTTGGTCCGGGGTCATGGTCATTGCGGCAGGGTCTCGAGGACGTCGCTGACGAACTGGCAGCCGTCGAAGGCATCGCTGCCGTTGAAGGTCCAGCCGAGCCGCACGATCACCGCGTTGCGCGACGGCACCATGGCGACGATCTGCCCCCAGTGGCCCTCCATCGAGACGGTGTCCTCCGGCAGGCCCGGGGTGTCCTTGCACTCGCCCCCGACCGGGTTGGCCGGGATCCAGGTCTGTGCCCCGTAGCCGGCGCCCTCGCCCTCGGGCAGTGCCTGCGTGCCCGCAAGTTTCAGCCAGCCGGCGTGGCAGGACCTGCTGGCCCTGCCACTGGCCGTCGTTGAGCATCAATTCGCCCAGCCGCGCCCAGTCCGCCGACGCTGGCCCACAGGTAGGAGGAGCCGACCCAGGTGCCGGCGAGGTCGGTCTCCAGCGTCGCGGTCTTCACGCCGATGGGGTCGAACAGCGCGGTCTTCGAGTAGTCCCAGTACTCCTCGTTGCTGCCGAACTGCGCCTGCACCACCTGCGCCAGGATGTTCGACACCGCGCTGAGGTACTCCCAGTTGGTGCCTGGCGGGAACTCACTCGGGATGCTCCGCGGCCCAGGAGGCCATGTTCGGCTGGGTGTAGAGCATGTCGACAACGTCGCCGCCCGGGCCGTACCCCTCACCGATCTTGAGCCCGGACCGCATGTACATGAGGTCGGCGATCGTGATCTGCGCACGCTCGTCCTCACGCCATGACGCGACCCAGTCGGGGGCCTTGCCATCGGGGAACGCATCGACCACGGGGGTCTGGATGTCGAGGCCCACGTCGTCGAACTTCTTGTAGGCCAGCATCGCCGCCACGGTCTTGGTCATCGACCAACCGTGCAGGGCGACGTTCTGCTGGATGTCCTTGCCATCGCGGACGAGCAGGAGCTTGCCGTCCTGGACGATCGCGACGCCGCGGGCATTCGCACCCAGCGGATCGCCGGAATCGGCGAAGGCGTCGTCGATCACCTTCTTCAGTTCGACGGCCTTCACGCCTGCCGGCCATTGGGCTTCGGGAACGGCGGCATCGCCCTCGGGCCACGCCGCCGGGTTGGCCGCTGGTGCGGTGTACGGCACGGCGGTGGGGTCGGGCTCCGCGTCGAGCACGCAACCGCGCTTGCTGACCAGGGACGCCCGCTTGCTGAAGACGCCCAGGAACTTGCCCGTGACGTAGTGCTCCTCGGTGTTGATCTGCGCCGAGGTGAGGGACAGGAATGGGCTGGCGGGCAGGACATCCTGCTCCATCAACGTGTCGACATCCGCGGGCCGTCCGGCGACGAACGCCGTCGAGCAGACGGTCTTGGCCGTCACACCAGCGGCTGAGGAAGGTATCTCCAGGTACCAGAGCGCACCGACCACGACCATGACCAGCAGGCCCACGAGCACAGCCAGAGTGATCAGTATCCGCTTGACCCACTTCATCGCCTACCCCTTCCGTCGCGTCATCCTCCCAGATGGGTGCGACAGGATGCACCTGCGCTAGGAACTCGCCGGTGCGGGCACGGCTTGGTCCGGGGCGAGCTCGGCGACGAGGTCCTTGAAGATGGCCGTGCTGGCATTGGCGTAGGCGCCCTCGGAGTCGAACGCGGCGGCGTCGTAGGTGGTCACCACCGTGATCGTGAGCTTGTCCGACGGCAGGTAGCCGGACGTGGCACCGGTCCCGCCGAAGTTCATCGTCTGCGTGATCCACGGCCCGAGCAGGACGACCCCCAACCCGTACGACCCGGCCTCGGTCAACTTCGCACACGCCGGGCACTTGCCGGTCGGGTCAGCCTCGCCGAAGCCGACCAGGTTCGGTCCCACCTGCGCCTGGTACATCTCCGGTGAGACCTGCTCGCCCGAGCCCACGATCGCCATGGACCGGCTGAGGTCATCGACCGTCGAGGTCAGGACCGCTCCCTCCGCGGTGGTCCACGACGGGTTCCAGAACGTGGCCTCCTCGTAGAACGGGATTGCGGGCGGGATCTTCAGGTCGCCGCGGCGCTCCGACGAGAAGCTGTGCAGCACCGGTTCCGGGATAGCGGGGGTGTCGGCGTTGCTGCTGGTGCCGGTGAGCGCCATCGGGTCGAAGACGTACTCCTTGAGCACATCTGCCACAGGCTTGCCGGTGATCTTCTCGAGGACCTCGCCGAGGATCACGTAGTTCGTGTGCGAGTAGGCCCAGTTGGTTCCCGGTTCGAACAACATGGGCGCCGAGACACCGATGTCGATGAGTTCCTCGTTCGTCCACTGCCGGAACGGGTCGCGGGAGTAGGCCTTGAGCAGGCTCGGTTGGTAGACGTAGTCGGCGTACCCGGAGGTCATGTTCAGCAGGTTCTTCACCGTGATCTTGTCGGCGTCGGGCAGGTCCGGCAGCCAGGTGGCCAGCGGGTCGTCCAGGCTCACCTTCTGCTGGTCGACGAGCTTCGCGAACGTCTGCCCGATGTAGGTGAAGCCGAAGGATCCGGCTCGGAAGTGCATGTCCGTGGTCGCCGGCACCCCGGTCATCGACGTCCCGGTCGCGCCGGTGTGGACGGTCTGCCCGTCCTCGGTCACCTGCACGATGAGCGCGCGCAGGTTGTGCTTGGCCATCGCCTCGCGGGCGACCGCCTCGATGGCAGCCGTCCGCGCCGGGTCGGCGGAGGCGCTGGCGCTGCTCGACTGCGGGGAATCGCTGTTGGTACAAGCCGTCAACACGAGGAGTCCGAATGCCCCCAGAACGGCCGCGATGCGTACCTGCAGGGTGACTGCCATGGCGTCTCCAGTTCCTCAGATGCCCGACAGTAGTCCTGTTCTCAGGCGAACCGGCGGCTCAGCCCGCGCCGAAGGGTTTCTGGTCCGGCTTGCAGACCGTTCCGTTGGTGGGCATCGCCAGGTCCACCAGGTACGCCGTCCGCGCCCGATCCACGCAGGCGCTCGGATCCTGGTAACTGATGTGGCCGTAGCCGTCGTGGGTGAGCAGCACCGCATTGCCCAGGCGTCGCTGGGCGCGAACCGCATTCAGGTAGGCCGTGTTGGGGTCGTGCCGGGTACCGATCAGCAGGATCGGGTTGGGCGTCGAAGCCGTCCACGGTCCGCGGTAACTGTCCTGACCGCGCACCGGCCAGGCGGCGCAGGGAGCCCACAGCCACCAGCCGTTCACCTTGCCCTGCATGCGGCTGATCCCATCGAGCCGGCCGATGACCTGCGGCCAGTCGCGCAGCGGCTTGCGGGCGGGGGCGTCCGCGCACTGGATCGCGGCCGACGTGGTGGCGCCGTTCCAGCCCGCCGGGGTGAGGTACCCGCTGGCTTCCGCGATGAGGGCTGCTGCGTCGCCGCCGAGCGCGGCGTCGAGCGAGGCCGCGTTCCCGGGCCACGCCGCGGGATTGCGCAGCGGCTGGAACTGCGAGAGCAGCAGGTCGCCCTCAGTCAGAGTCCCCGGCGCCCGGCGCACCCGCTCGAACAGTCGCTGCACGCGCTGCGCAGGGGTGCGGCTGTGCCCGGCGAGCGCACACTCCCCGGGCCCGGCCCGGCGGCAGAGCTCGAGGAACTTGTCGAAGACCGCATCGGTGCTGGACACCGAGTTCGCAGCCCGCGCCTCCGCGTTGCGCGAGTAGGCCACCGGGTCCACGACGCCGTCGAGCAGCATCGCCCGGACCCGACCGGGGTACATGTTCGCGTAGGTCTGCCCGAGGTACGTGCCGTAGGACAGGCCCACGTAGGTGAGCGTGCGATCGCCGACGAGCCGACGCAGGTAGTCGAGGTCGCGGGCGGTGTCGGCGGTCGAGATGTGCGGCAGCAGCCAGCCGCTGACCTTCCCGCAACGGCGGGCCAGGGCCGCGCTCTTGCGCTGGAACGCCTTCGACGCGCTGCCGGTGGTCGGGATCGACGCGCCCTTCCAGAACCGTGGCGGCACTGCGGTCGTTGCGGAAGCATCGCACCGGGGTGCTGGCGTTGGTGCCGCGGGGATCCCAGCTGACCACATCGAACCTGCCGTCGCCCCAGGTATCGAGGTCGTCGCCGGCCCCCTTCACCAGGCCGACCCCGGATTCCCCGGGCCCGCCCGGATTGAGGAACACCGAACCGATCCGCTGGTCGGGGCGGCTGGCCGGGTGGCGGATCACCTTCAGGCTGATGGTCTTGCCGTTGGGACGATCCCAGTCCAGCGGCACCTCTACCCGGGCGCATTCGAGCCGCTCGCCGCAGGCCTTCCAGGAGATCGCGTCGGCCGTCGATGGCTGTGCCACCCCGGAGAGTAACCCCGCGCCGATACCCACGGCCGCGGCCAGAGCAACTGCAGTCATGAGGCATCCCTTCGCCGAGCGCGAACCACCACCGTACGCCGGGTCACTCGCGATTCCAACGTGCTTCTTACCGATCACTCACCTACACCGCCGACAGTGGAGCCATGACGATCGTGGAACGACCCACCGTGGGCACCGATCAGCCCGTTGCCGGTCCTCGGCGGCCGCAGCCCAGCCACCGCGCAGAGAACCTGGCGACGCTGGCCGCGGGCATCGGCTTCGGCGTGACCATGGGTCTGACCGTGCCAGCCCTGGCGCAGACGACGTGGTCGCAGCCGGGTGCCTTGGCCAACGCTCTGGGCATCGTGACCGCCATGGCCGGGACCTACGCGGCCCTGCTGAGCATGGTGTTGATGGCCCGCATCCCCTGGGTGGAGCACGAGGTCGGTCAGGACCGGTTGACCGCGTGGCATCGCACCCTCGGACCGTGGACGTTGATCCTCATCGTCGGCCACGTGGTCTTCACCACGCTCGGGTACGCGCAGGCCTCGGGGGTCGGCCCGGTGAGCGAGTTGGTCTCACTGACGTTCGGCTTCGGCTGGATGCTGCCGGCGATGGCGGCGACCATCATCATGGTGGGCCTGGGCCTCGTCGCCTGGCGGCCGATCCGGCGCCGGATGTCCTACGACACCTGGCACGTCGCTCACATGTACTTCTACCTCGCGGTCGCGCTGGGGTTCGGCCACCAGATCACCACCGGCAGCGTCTTCGTCGGCCATCGCCTCGCCACCGCCTGGTGGGTCGGGTTGTACGTGTTGGTGTTCGGTCTGATCATCGGATACCGGTTCGTGATGCCACTGGTGCAATCCCTGCGCCACGACCTGCGGGTCGCCGCGGTTGAGCCCGTGGACTCCGAGACCGTGCACGTCCACCTCGTGGGGCGGCGACTGGAAGCCCTCGAGGCCCAGGGTGGGCAGTGGCTCTCGTGGCGCTTCGGCAACCGCCGCTGGTGGTGGCAGGGGCACCCCTACTCGCTGTCGGCCGCACCCACCTCGACCCGGATGCGGATCACCGTGCGCAACCTCGGTGACCAATCGGGGGCATTGACCAGTCTCAAGCCCGGTACCCGGGTGTTCGCCGAAGGTCCGTACGGGGCATTCCGCGCCGACCGCCGGCACACCGACCGGGTGGTCGCGATCGGTGCCGGCATCGGGATCGCACCGATCCGCGCACTGGTCGAGGAACTGCCGGCCTCGGTGCGGGTGGACGTGCTCTACCGCGCACATTCCGCGCCGGCACCGCTGGCCGATGAGTTGCAGGCGCTGGCCGAGCACAGCGGTGGCCGGATCCGGGTGTTCCTGCTGGCCGGGACCCGCCAGCAGTACCCGATGACCGCGCACCTGCTCAACCACTTCGTGCCCGACGTGGCCAGCGGCGACGTGTACGTGTGCGGGCCGGCCGGCTTCCTCGAGGCCGCCCGCGAAGCGTGCGCAAGCGGCCGGTGTCCCCGCTGAGCGCATCCACGACGAGTCCTTCGAGTTCTAGGAGATTGAGATGAAACGCGCCATCGCGGTTTCGGTGACGACCATCGCCGGCACGGCCGCCGTCCTGGCATACCAGCCGGGCAGTCTGTTCGCCTCGACGAGCGCCGGCAGCGGTGCTCAGGACCCCGCCGCCGCCCAGACCTACACCGGCGCCGCGGGCCAGACCCAGTGGGGACCGGTGCAGGTCGAGGTCACGGTCGAAGGCACCAAGCTCACGGCCGTGAACGCCGTGAGCTATCCGGATAGCGACCCGAAGTCTTCGCAGATCAGCGCAGTCGCGATTCCGTCGCTGGAGCAGCAGGCCATGACGGCGCAGTCGGCGCAGGTCGACGGCGTGTCCGGGGCCTCGTACACTTCGGCGGCCTTCGCGCAGAGCCTGCAGTCGGCGCTGACCCAAGCGGGGCTGTGATGAGTTGGCAGCGCTTCGTCCACGCCGAGCAGGTGTGGGGCACGGTCGTGACGTTCGACCTGCGCGCGCCCGATCTGGATGCTGACCGCGCCGCTCGGGCTTGTGAGGCCGCTGCGGCCGAACTGCACCGCATCGATGAGTGGCTCTCGCCGTTCCGCGACGACTCCGTGGTCAGTGCCATCCGACGCGGGGAGGTCACGGCGCAGGCAGCGCCGCAGCCCGTGCGCGAGGTCGTCGCCGGCTGCGCCCGGATCCGGTCGTTGAGCGACGGCGCGTTCGACCCGTGGCGTATGCCCGGCGGATTCGACCCGTGCGGGTACGTCAAGGGCTGGGGCGCCGACCGTGCGGCGGCGGTGCTGGAAGCCCACGGTTTCGACAACGTCTCGGTGAACGCCGCCGGCGATGTCACGTGCCGGGGCGCTTCCGGGCCGGAGTCCGACGGCTGGCGGATCGGTGTGTCCGACCCCCGCGACCGGCAGCGGATCCTGCGGACGGTGGTCGTCCGCGACGCCCATCTCGCGACCTCCGGGCGCTACGAGCAGGGCGACCACATCGTGGATCCCCGCACCGGCCGCGCCGCCACGACGGTCGACTCGGCCACGGTGCTGTGTGCCGACGGCGGGACCGCCGATGCGGTGGCCTCGGCGTTGATGGTGCAGGGGCCCGCCGGGTTGGTCGGCCTGGACGACTGGGTGCAGTCCGCGTGGGTGGTTTCCGGCGGGATGATCTGGGACTGGGGCGGGCGGCAGCCTGAAACGTGCCCTTGCGCGAAACTTCCGGCCGAAACCGGCCATCGGTGGCCGGAATCGGCGCGAAGTTTCGCCGTCCCGCGCGGAGGTGGCGGGAGCCGGCCTTCGGCCTTGCGGCCTCAGCCCTCCCAAATCCGTTGCGTGCTCCGCTCATGTCAGAGGCCCCGGCGCATGCACCGGGGCCTCATTCCATGAGCGGAGGTGGCGGGATTTGAACCCGCGATGGGATTTGAGTCCCAAACCCGCTTAGCAGGCGGGCGCCATAGACCGGACTAGGCGACACCTCCGCCGACAAGTGTACGGGGAGGGCTTTGCCACAATGGCCCTCGGGAGGGCTGTCCGAGTGGCCTAAGGAGACGGTCTTGAAAACCGTTGTGGCGGCAACGTCACCCAGGGTTCGAATCCCTGGCCCTCCGCTGAAAGCCGGATGCGGAATCCACTGACGAACGGCAGGCACCCCGGGAGCGGTCTGACGAGCGGTCGCGCCGGTGCGGTCAGTGGCCCAGCCCGTAGGGCAGGTCGGGGTTGGTGGCGCTGATCTCGATCAGCCGGTTGTACTTGGCGACCCGTTCGCCACGGGCGGGGGCACCGGTCTTGATCTGTCCGCAGCCGGTGGCCGCGGCCAGATCGGCGATGAACGCGTCGGGGGGTTCCCCGGATCGGTGGGGTCGGTGGCGGACTCCGTGGCCGGCACGGGGGTTTGTGACGATGTTGCGGGGTCCGCAGGGCGGTTCGTCACGAAGACCGCCCGCAACGGGAGCCCGTCAAGGCAACACTGACGCCGTCGGCAGGGCCGCGCAGCAGGCCGCCGGTGGAACATCGTCGTGGCACTTCTCACCCCGGTGGATCGCAACTGCTGCCTGGACAGTGGATGACCGATTCGGACTGCTACCGCTGTCCACCTGCCAGACTGCTTGGTATGCGCGCACGCGATTTGGCCCAGGTGGCCCCGACTGTGCGACCGGGTGATGATGCGACGGGGGCGCTGGGGACGCTGGCGTCCTCGGGCCTGCCCGGACTGGTGGTCGAGGACGGCAAGTCCTTCATAGTGGTGCCCGCCTCGCAGGTGATGCGGGTGGTGCTCCCCCGCTACGTCTTGGACGATCCGGCGCTGGGCCGGGTCTGGGACGAGGTGTCGGCCGATGACCTGGCGGCGCGACTGGCCGGCAAGCATGTGTCGGACCTCGTCGCAGCTCTCGATCGCGACGATGACCAGCCTGGGCAGGCGGTCGACGGTGAAGCCACGGTGGTGGAGATCGCGGCGGTCATGGCGGCTGCCCACGTCCCCCTGGTCGCCGTCGTGGATGGGGGCCGGTTGCTGGGCGTGGTGACGGTGAATCGCCTGATCCAACATCTGGCTCCATGACGCTGCTCGCGTGGGTCGCTGTCGCCGTCTTCGTCGGTGCCTACGTCCTGATCGCCACCGAGCGGGTCCATCGCGTCGCCGCGGCCCTCGGCGGAGCAGGCCTGATTCTGGGTCTGGGCATCATCGACTCCGAAGAAGCTTTCTACTCTCCTGAGACCGGCATCGACTGGGACGTCATCTTCCTGCTGCTGGGCATGATGCTGGTCGTCGGTGTCATGAAACGCACCGGCGTGTTCGAGTACCTGGCGATCAAGGCCGCCAAGCTGGCAGGCGGCCGGCCGTACCGGGTGCTGGTGTTGTTGGTCCTGGTCACTGCTGGCGCCTCGGCCCTGCTGGACAACGTGACCACGGTCCTGCTGGTCGCCCCGGTCACCCTCCTGGTGTGCGACCGGCTCGGACTGGCGCCGATCCCGTTCCTGATGGCGGAGGCGCTGGCGTCCAACATCGGCGGCACCGCCACCCTGGTCGGCGACCCGCCCAACATCATCATCGCCAGCCGCGCGGACCTCACCTTCACGGATTTCCTGATCCACCTGACTCCCGATCGTGCTGGTGGTGCTGGCGGCCTTCCTGGTCCTGGCGCGGTTCCTGTTCCGGCACGCATTGCAGGGTGACCCGGCCCGCGCCGAGGGGTTGATGGCGTTGGACGAAAGAGAGGCGATCACCGACCCGCGACTGCTGGTGCGCAGCAGCGTCGTGCTGGGGCTGATCATCGTCGGGTTCCTGCTGCAACGACAGACCGGTATCGCGCCGTCCGTGGTGGCGCTGGTCGGCGCCGGGGTGATGCTGCTGCTGTCACCACTGCAGCCACGGGATCTGATCAACGATGTCGAGTGGGAGACCCTGCTGTTCTTCATGGGCCTGTTCATCCTGGTCGGGGCGCTGGTGCAGGTCGGCGCCCTGGACCTACTGGCCCAGCGACTGTCTGCCCTCACCGGCGGCGCGGTCGTCCCCACCCTGTTGCTGGTGTTGATCGGCTCCGCGGTCGCCTCCGCGATAGTGGACAACATCCCCTTCGTCACCGCCATGACCCCCGTGGTCGCGACGCTGATCGCCGAACACCCCGAACTCGGCAACGACGGTGCGCTGTGGTGGGCATTGGCGCTGGGAGCCGACCTCGGCGGCAACGCCACCCTGGTCGGGGCGAGCGCCAACGTCGTGGTGGTCGGTATCGCCGCCAAGAACGGCCTGCACATCTCGTTCACAGGATGGCTGCGCTACGGCCTGCCCACAGCGGTGATGTCGATCGCGCTGTGCGTGCCCTACCTGCTGCTCCGCTACGCCTGAGCAGGTTCGGGGCCAGGGCCGTTGTGGTCGACCCTCGCCGGGCAGATTGCGCAGGCGACAACAGAATCGCCCGTGGCGCAATCTGCCGACAGTCACCGCACCCCTACGCCGGCGGGTGGATCTCCCGCTTCAGGATCTTGCCGGTCGGCCCCTTCGGCAGGCCCTCGTCGAGGAACCACACGATGCGCGGGTACTTGTAGGCGGCGATCCGCTCCTTGACGAACGCACCGATCTCGTCGGCGCTGGCGGTGGCTCCGGGCTTGAGCGTGATCGCCGCGCCGACCTCCTCGCCGTATTCGGGATCAGGCACGCCGACCACCGCGGCCTCGGCCACAGCGGGGTGCTCGTACAGCACCTCCTCGACCTCGCGCGGGTAGATGTTGTAGCCGCCGCGGATGATCATGTCCTTGGCCCGGTCGACGATGAAGTAGTACCCGTCCTCGTCCACCCGCGCAAGGTCGCCGGTGCGGAACCAGTCGTCACGGATCGCCTCCGCGGTGGCGTCGGGACGGTTCCAGTAACCCTTCATCACGTTCGGGCCCTTGATCGCGATCTCGCCGATCTCGCCCGCGGCCACGTCGTTCCAGTCGTTGTCGATCAGGCGCATCTCGACCCCGGCGATCGGGGTGCCGATGGAGCCAGCCTTGCGCTCGCGATCCGCATGGTTGAACGACGCGACCGGGCTGGTCTCGCTCAACCCGTACCCCTCGAGCAGGATCGCGTCGAAGTCCTTCTCGAACCCCCGCAGTACTTCGACCGGCAGCGAAGCCCCGCCGGAGACGCACAGCCGCAGGGTCGAGGTGTCGTACTGGCCGTGCTCGGGATGCTGCAACAGCGCCACGTACATCGTCGGGACACCCTGCATGACGGTGACCTTGTCGCGCTGCAGGACCTCGAGCGCCTTCGTCGGGTCGAACCGGGGGATGAGGGTCAGCGTCGCACCCGAGGTCATCGCCGCGTTCAGGCCGCACATCTGACCGAACGAGTGGAACAGCGGCAGGCCGCCGAAGATGACGTCGTCGGTACCACCGTCGAACAGGGCCACCGTCGCCTCGACGTTGCTCAGCAGGTTGCTGTGCGTCAACTCAGCGCCCTTGGGCTTGCCCGTGGTGCCGGAGGTGTAGAGCAGGACCGCGGTGTCGTCGGACTGGCGCTCCACCATTTCGGGTGCGGGATGGTGCGAGCCGAGCCTCTGGGAGAAGTCACCGTCGACCACCTCGAACTTCGCACCTGCCGCCTCGGCTCCGGGCCCCGCTTCACCGGCGACACCCTCCCAGCCGAACAGCACCTTGGCGCCAGAATCGGACAGGTAGTACTCGACCTCGCGCTCCTTGAGCAGCGGGTTCATCGGCACGACGATGCCGCCGAGGCGCAACACCCCGTAGTACAGGATCGGGAACTGCGGGATGTTCGGCAGCATGATGCCCACGCGGTCGCCCGGGCCCACCCCGAGATCGCGCAGCCAGCCCGCGGCCAGGCTGCTCGCACCGTCCAGTGCGGCGTAACTGAGTTCGAAGTCGTCGAGCTTGATGGCGATGTTCTCGGGGTGTGCAGCCCCGGTGGCTGTCATGTTCTCAGCGAGGTTCATGCGCTCACCCTAGGCCGACCGGGCGATTGCGCTACAGCGTTCGGCAGAACGAGGACCTCGCGGCTGCCGGCTTCGATGAGTGCCACGGCACCGATCGACTTCCCGGCAACCTGCTGGCGCCCCACCCGCACCAGCGCGTCACCTTGGGCATTCGACCGGAACGTCTTCCCGAACAGTGGCTGGCTACGCGGGACGCAGCCTCCCGGCAGCGCCACGGTCCGGTACTGGGTGCTCGGCTCCAGACCGCTGAACGACTCGATCAGTTGCCACAGGGCGTCGGCCTCGGAAATCATGACGACGGCCTTCGGCGCGTCGATCTTGATCGAGGGGTTGTCCGGACCCAGCCGGAACAGCTGCCCGTTTGGCGCAGGCGACGACCTGCCCGGTTGCGCGGTCGCGCACGGACATCGACGTGATCAGCGATGCGTCCGCCCGGATCGGAACCGGATCCCAGGAAGTGCCGCGCCCGTCCGTGGTGAAGGACCGCGCGAGCACCTTGCCGCCGCTGGCACCGCACCCCTTGCGGCTGGCCACCAGCCGGTACTTGGTCGTCGGCTGCAGACCGAACAGGTTGAACGCGAGCGCGACGTTCGCACCGTCCTGCGTCACCGTGACCAGCCCCTTCACCGGTCCGCGGAACAGGTAGCCACCGGACTGGCCATTGATCTCGGAGGCGTGCACCGGCACCCCAAGCGATGCGCATACCAGGGCCACCAGCAACGAACGACGGATGAGGGACATCGGACCTCCCGAATCACAGCGTGCGGCGAGTGTAGACGTCGCCGGCGTCCGGCGACAACACACCGTTCGGACATACCCTGACAGCACCATGGACGTCCACCTGGCGAGCTGCCGACGACGCCGAACTGATCGGCGCAGTTGCTGCACGACTTCAACGTGGAGTTCGACGAACCCACGCCGTCCGCGGAGCGTCCTGGCGCAGCGGATACGCCAGCTGCTGGCCGCCGACGCCGAGGTGCTGCTCGCCGGGGACGTGGGCGTGTGCGTCCTGCGGTTCCAGCCGGCGATCTGGACCGACAACCTCGAGTGTTACCTGGCCGAGTTGTACGTCCGGCCCGAGCACCGCGGCGACGGCATCGGAGAGGCACTGCTGTCCGCGAGCCTCGAGCGCGCCCGCGAACGGGGCGCCGACTACGTGCATCTGGGCACCACCGAGGACGACGTCGCCGCCCGCCACCTGTACGAGAAGGCCGGCTTCCGGCGCACCGAGGGTGACGACGGACCGCTGATGTTCGTCTACGAGCGCGAGTTGTGACGTGGTCGACCCTGTTGGCATGCTGAACGGCGTGGCACATCTCCCCCGGCGGCTCGCCTCCAGCATGAACGCGAAGTTGCGCAGTCCTGAGACCGCCGCGGCGGTGGCCGAGCTCGAGGGGAAACTGACCCGGCGCCGCCGTGAGCAGAAGGTGGAATCGGGGGCCTTCCGGGGGATGCACGTCGTCGTGTACCGCGGCTACGTCGCAGAGAACCTCGCGAAGGTCCGGGTGCGCGTGGTCGAGGAGCCGGAGCTGCCCGGCGACAGCCGCATTCCGTACTGGGACACGATGCAGTCCAACCTGCGCCGCCACGGTGCACTGGCGATCGTCGGGGTCGAGGTCGAACTGCGCATCGGCAAGCACTCGGCCAAGGAGATCACCGACGCCCGCGGCTTCGCCAACTTCTCGCTGCCGGTGCCGCAACTGCACTCCGGCTGGCACGACGCTTACGCAGTGACCACCGCCATCGACGGGGGTGAGTCCGCCTCCGCCACCGGCCGCGTGATCAAGCCACCGACGAAGGCACCGTTCGCGGTCATCTCCGACATCGACGACACCATCCTGGTCAGTGGCCTCACCGAGGGCTTGACCGCTGTGAAGCAGACCCTGTTGCGTGACGCGAACACCCGCAGTGCGGTGCGGGGCATGGCCTCGCTGTACCGCGGATTGGCCCGCGGGGTCCCGGGCCGGTCCGGTGCCCGCAAGCCCCAGCCGGCGTTCTTCTACGTCTCGACCGGCAGTTGGTCGTTCTACGAGATGCTGCAGCAGTTCATCCAGTTGCGCGCCTTCCCACAGGGGCCGATGTTCCTCACCGAATGGGGGCCGACCGAGCGGTATCTGCGCCGCAGCGGCGCCGAGCACAAGCGGGTGGCCATCCGGCGGTTGTTCGAGTCATACCCGAGCACCTCGTTCGTGCTCATCGGGGACAGCGGTCAGCGCGACCCGCTGACCTATGAGGAGATGGCCCGAGAGTTCCCAGGCCGGGTACTGGTGATCCTGATCCGGCAGGTCGGGTCGTCGAAGGACGAGCGCAATGTCGAGTTGTCCCAGAAGGCAACCGCGCTGCGCGGCGAGGGCATCCCCCTCTACCTGGTCCCGGACGCCGCCCACGCCGCCGACCTGGCGCACGCCCTCGACCTGTGCGACGAGGAGACGGTGCTGGAAGTGCGCACGGAGTTGGGCCGCAACCGGTAGTCGGCCCCGGCTCGGAGGTTCATGGGGATAGCGCGCTGGCGTTAGCCCGAAGGACAGGCGTTAGTCCCGAGGACAGGCGTTAGCCCAAAGTCCGTGTTTCCGGCTAACCGCTGTCCTTGCAGCTAACGGCTGTCCCTGCGGCTAACGCCGGTACCGGCTCAGAAACACCGCTGGTCCCCCAGCTTGCGCAACCCCTTGCGGTCGCCGGCGCCGAGCGTGTCGGGGCGATCGGCCTGCAGTTGCGGGTACATCAACTGCCGCTTGTCGCGCACGTGGTCCAGGCCGACCGCATGGCCGAACTCGTGCATGTACAGCGCCCGCACCACATCCGGCGAGCGCTTCTCGACGGGTCGGGTGTCGAACGGTGAGCGCCACGCCTCGGTGCGCCGCACGACCTCCTTGGTGTCGATCACCACGTACCCGCCGTGGACCTGGGCCTTCCGGGATGACCCCGCCGACCGCCAACTGATCCCGGCGAAACCAGCGACCGAACCCTTGAGCACACGGCCGTACCCGTAGCGACCCTTGCCGGGGTAGCCGAAGGTGATGATCAGGTCGACGCCCGAGGCCGACCGCGGGTAGGTCCCGGCGGACCTGCTCTTGATCGCACCGGCGTAACTGAAGTCGACGCCCATGGCCTGGCCGACCTCGGCGATCGCGGACTGCCAGCGGTCGCGCTCCCACGACTTCTTCATCCCGTTGCGCGTCGCGTGGGTGAAGTCGATGCCGTAGCGCACCCTCTGGCATGGATCCCAGTACGCGCCCGGGGTGCGGGCATTGGCACCGGCCTTGAAGAACCTGTACGCGGGCCCGTCGGCAGCAGCCGCGGGGACGGAGGCGGCTGCGAAAGCCACACCGGCCGCGACGGTGACGAGAAGACGCACCCCTCGACGGTACGTTGCGTTCCAGCGCACGGCTAGAGGTCCAGATCGGCGATCAACGGTGCGTGGTCGCTGGGCGGCGGGGTCCCCTTGGTGCCGGTCTTGCGCGCGTCCCGGTCGATGAACGTGTCCGTGACGGCGGCGGTGAACGCAGGATTCGCCAGGATCAGGTCGATGCGCATACCCAGACCCTTGTGGAAGTTGCCCCCCCGGTAGTCCCAGAACGTGAACGGCTCGCCCTTGCTGATGGTCGGCGGCAGGTCCGTCAGGCCGAGTCCGAGGAGTTCCTGGATCGCCACCCGTTCCGGCTCGGACACGTGGGTGCTGCCCTGGAAGTCGGCCATGTCCCAGACATCCCCGTCGGTGGGCGCGACGTTGAAATCGCCCAGGATCGCGAAGGGCCGCTGACCGGAGGCGGGCGCCTGGGCGAAGCGGTGCAGGGCCGACAGCCAGCGCAGTTTGTACAGGTAGTGCGGGTTGTCCAAGGTCCGGCCGTTGGGCACGTAGACGCACACGACCTGCACGCCGCCGCAGACCGCCGAGAGGAAGCGCGGCTCCGGCGGGTCCTCGTCGGCCGGGAACCCGCACACCTCCGGCAGGTCCGTGACCACCTCATCGATCCCGACGCGCGACAGGATCGCCACACCGTTCCACCGGCCGTCCCCGCGGTGGACCGCCTGGTAGCCCAGGTCCGCGAACTCGTCGTAAGGGAACTGGTCGTCGGCGATCTTGGTCTCCTGCAGGCAGAGCACGTCGGGCTTCATGACCTGCAGCCACACGCGCATCCGCGGCATCCGGCTGGGCAGGGAGTTGATGTTCCAGGTCACGATGCGCACCCGGCCATTGTCCCAGAGGCGGGCGGGACGCACTGTCGCGACTGTTGCGCGGTTGCGGCTCCAGGGCCGCGAGTGTTGCGCGGTTGTCGGTTTCGGGGTCCCAAACCAGCAACGGTGCAACAGTCGGCGCGGCGACCAGCAACCGTGCAACAGTCGGCGCGCCGCGACCCCTGCCCTACTCCTCGAAGACGGCCCACCCGTGCGCGGGCAGCCACATCCCGCCCTCGCCGGCGTCCGCCCGACCCGCGACCAGGCGCCCACCCACCGGCAGCATCGTGGCGTCGTCGGCGAGGTTCAGCCCGACCTGCAGCGCACCGTCCCCGAACGCGGTCCGGTACACCAACTGCTCGTTGGCCACGTGCCGGACCTCGGTGCGAGCCAGTTCCAGCCATGGGTGCCGCCGGCGCAGGCCGATCAACTCCTGGTGCAGCCGGTGCCAGTGCTCCCCGAGCGGCGACAACTCGGCGGGAGTGTCCGGGAAGGGCGGCCGGACCTCGGCATCGCCACCGACGCGCTCCTCCTTGACACCCCGGAATCCCTGCTCGTCACCGGCGTAGATCGAGGGCGTGCCACCGACGGTCAGCAACACGGCCAGGGCGTGCGGGTAGTGCTGTTCGTCGGTGAGCTTGCTGGCGATCCGGGTGACGTCGTGGTTGCCGAGGAAGGTCAGCGGCACGAAGTGGTCGAGGAACTCGTTATGCCGGCCCAGCGTCCAGTTCAGTTCGTGGAAGTTGTGGTCGTTCAGCGAACTCCAGATGGCCTTCCACAACTCGTACTGGGTGACCGAGTCGAGACCCGCCTGTGCGACGTACTGCGCATAGGCGCCGTGGATCATCTCGCCCACGATGTACGCCTCGGGGAAGCGCTCGCGCACCCGCGGCAACACCCGCTCCCAGAACTCCGCGGGGATCGTGTACGTCGCGTCGAGCCGCCAGCCATCCGCGCCGCGCTCCAGCCAATGGCACATGACGTCCACCACGAAATCGGCCACCTCGTCGGATGCGTGGTTCAGGGTCACGAGATCCTTGTGGCCCTCGAAGTGCTCGTAGTCGGGCTCACCCTGCTCACGCCAGTACAGGTGGAACCACCGGGCGGCCGGCGACTCCGGACCGCCGGCCAGCGCCTCGCCGAACTTCGGGAAGTCCCGGCCGACGTGGTTGAACACCCCGTCCAGCAGCACCCGGACACCCCGCTCGTGCGCGGCCGCCACCAGGTGGTCGAAGTCGGCGGCGTCGCCGAGGCGCGGGTCGATCCGGTAGAAGTCGGTGGTGTCGTAGCCGTGGCTGCCGGAGACGAAGATCGGCCCCAGCGCCAGTCCGGAGGCACCGAGATCGATGAGGTAGTCCAACCAGTTCTCCAGCTTCGGCAGCCGATGGACGACTTCGTCCTGGCCTTGCATTGGTGCGTCCAGGAAGCCCAGCGGGTAGACCTGCCACCAGATGACGTGCTCGACCCAGGCCGGCATCAGAAACTCACCTGCGGCGCAGCCCCGGCGCCCCCTTCGAGCTCGAAGTACTCAGCCTTCTTCGCCCCCATCATCATGGCCACGAAGTTGTCCGGCACCGACGAGATGCGGGTGTTCCACTCGCGCACGTTGTCGTTGTAGTACTGCCGGGCGAACGCGACCTTGTCCTCGGTGTCGGACAGCTCCTCCTGCAACTGCCGGAAGTTCTGGTCGGCCTTCAGATCCGGGTAGTTCTCGGCGACGGCGAACAGCCGCCCGAGCGCAGCGGTCAGCACGTTCTCCGTCTGACCGGCGGCCTCAGCCCCCTGGGCGGACACGGCGGCGGCACGGGCCGCGGTCACCTCTTCCAGCGTGCTCTTCTCGTGTGCGGCATAGCCCTTCACCGTGTTGACCAGGTTGGGGATCAGATCATGCCGGCGCTGGAGCTGCACGTCGATCTGCGCCCAGGCCTCCTCGACTTTGTTGCGCAGGCGGACCAGCCGGTTGTACAGGATGACACCGAATCCCGCGAGCAGCACGACTACGATCACGATGATGACAATGGTCACGAGGGCAGGGTAGCGCCTCATGCGAATCCCGATGTTCCGGCTGTTCCTGGTGGTGCTTCTGGGGGCGGCAGTGGTGGCCGGGTGGCTGGGCCTGTTCCCCATCCCCTTCAAGGACGTGTTCAGCGGCTCCGGGCGAGCGGATCAGCGACACCTCCATCGTCGATTCCTACCGCGCCGATTTCGTCCTCGACCCCGACGGCAAGCTCACCAGCACCGAGGTCATCGACGTCGAATTCACGCAGTACAACAAGCACGGCATCTACCGGATCTTCGACACCCAGGACGCGCAGTACCGCAACGTGCAGCACCCGGTGACGGTGGTGTCGGTGGAGCGCCAGACCAACCGGGAACAGTGGGTCCCGGAGCCCTACGTCGTGTCGCAGGATGGCGGCGGCACGATGACCATCCGGGTCGGCTCCGAGTACCGCACCTTCGACCCGGGCATCCAGAAGTACCGGATCGTGTCCACCACCAGCAACGCCCTGACCCGGCCCAAGGACGGGCCGGAGGGCGCGGGTTCCCAGTGGTACTGGGACGTCGTGGGCACGGGGTGGACGATGCCGATGCGCAAGGTGGCGGTTTCGGCCGCGCTGCCGCCGACCGTGCAGCCGCCGATCTGCGAGGCCAGCTCGGCGTGTGAGATCCGCGAGGAGGACGGCCGCTACCGCATCGAGATGTCGCAGCTGCCCGCCTACACCGCCGTGACGATGAAGGCCTACTTCGCCGCCGACGCTCCCGGGGTGCAACGAACCACGTGGCAGAACATCGTGCTGTTCGGCACGCTCGCATTCGTCGGCCTGACGCTGGCGCTGGTCGGCTTGACGTTCGCGCGCTCCCGGGAGCGGCGACCGGACATCAGCCCACGCTTCGAACCGCCGGGCCCGGATCCGCTGGCCTGCGCCTGGACCCTCGATGAGTCGCCGGCCAGCCGCGGCGTGCCCGCGGTGCTGCTGAATCTGGTGGCCCACGGGGTGGTCGACTTCGACGCCGAGCAGCGGTCCGTGCAGGACTCCGACGGCCCGGATTGGATCAGTCTCACCCGGACCACCGCGCCGGTGCCGGACCTGGTGGGATTCGCCGCGGCCCTCAACAACCTCGGGCTGTACCAGCCGGGGGCGTCGCGGATCATCTCCAAGGACAGCGTCAGCGACGGCAAGCTGCTGTCGTCGCTGGACGACGACATCACCGGCGAGATCGACGACCGGGTGATGCGGGAAGGATTCGCCACCCGGGTGGGTGGCTCCGGGTGGGCGCTGCTGTTCGCATTCCTGGCCATCATCGGCGGGTTCTCGGCGCTGATCTGGCTCAACAGCGGATTGCTGGTGGCGACGCTGCTGCTGGTGGCCGCGGCCGCCGGGCTGCTGATCAACCGCCGGGACACGACCCGACTGACCGATCGCGGGGCGGCGATGCGGGATGCGACCGCCGGCTTCAAGCAGGTGCTCTCGACCCCGGCCTCGGTCGAGCGGTTCGACTACGCCGCCCGGGTGCGCCACTTCGACGAGTTCTTGCCGTGGGCGGTCGCGTTCGACTGCGCGGACGAATGGGCCGCCTCCTGCACGCCACCGCCGGGCAGCCCGGAGGCCTCGGCCATGGTCGGGACGTCCGGTTACTACGCCTCACCCACCTACACCTCCCGGTTGTGGGCGCTGTCCACCGGTGTGGTGGCGGTGGAGACCTCGGCCGTGGCGGCGTACCAGGCGACGCAACGCTCCTCGTCCTCCAGCGGTGGTGGCGGCGGCGGTGGGGGCGGCGGTTCCGGCGGCGGTGGCGGCGGGTCCTGGTGAGCGTGTCTGGATTGTCTTAATGATCATGGGTTGCCAGCGCAATCCCTGAGGGGCGCCGGCCGAATGGCCTTGATCAATAAGACAATCCAGACACCCGTTCACCCGGCCGGCGTCCAGAATCGGTGCCCTCGCGCGGTGGCGGCGGGTCCTGGTGAGGGTGTGAGCCCAGACCGAGCCCGTTCGCACGATTTTCGCGCGAACACCCGCCAAGCCAGGGCTGGTTCACATAGTGTGTGATCGCTTCGTACTGAATGGGGTCACCATGTATCGAAATGTCCTGCACCGCATCGCCGTCCCGCTGGCAGCCCTGTCGGCGCTTGCGATCGCCGCGCCCGCGAACGCCGACCCCGGCACCTACGGCCAGAACGACGGCGGCGGCTTCCTGCAACGTCCTGCCCCCCGGGCAGAACGGACTGGACACGATCGGCGACATCATCCAGTACCGTACGTCCGGCGCCTTCCCGAAGCACTGGGCCGACCAGCAACCGCTCTACGACGGGTTGTTGTACGCCTCGCCCACCCTCACCGACTCGCAGGTGGGCGACTTCTACAAGGACGCGACCTTCGGCGTGAAGAAGAAGAACCGCGCGAAGACGGTCAAGCCGCGCAAGGGCGTCACGATCCTGCGCGACAAGCAGTACGGCGTGCCCCGGATCTACGGCGAGACCCGCAGCGACACGATGTTCGGGGCCGGCTACGCCTCGGCCAACGACCGCCTGTTCCTGATGGACGTCCTGCGGCACACCGGCCGCGCCGACCTGACCAACTTCCTGGGTGGCGCCAACCTGAACGCCGATGCCAGCCAATGGCAGAACAACGCCTACACCGAGGACGATCTGAAGCGGATGCTGAAGGCCCCGGCCCAGGGCAGCCTCAAGGAGTGGAAGAAGCTGCGCCAAGACGTCAACGACTACGTCGACGGGATCAATGCCTACATCAAGGCCGCGCGCAAGAATCCGTCGCTGATGCCCGGCGAGTACACGGCGCTGGGACAGAAGCTGAAGAACTGGAAGGTCACCGACGTGATGGCCACGGCGTCGTTGTTCGGCGGCATCTTCGGCCGCGGTGGTGGCGCGGAGGTGACCTCGGCGCAGATCCTGCGGGCGCTCGAGGCGCGGTTCGGGGTCGACCAGGGCCGGGCGATCTGGACCGGCTTCCGTTCGAAGAACAACCCGACCGCACCGACCACCATCCCGGAGAGTTTCCCGTACCAGACCGGCGACTCGTTCTCCCCCAAGGGTTTGGCGCTGCCCGATCCGGGTACGACCGTCACCCCGGCGACGGTCATCTCCGGGTCCACCGTCTCTCAGCTTGCAGTCCGCCGATGACACGGTCTCCTTCGGAGACGCCATTCAGCAGGAGCAACTCGACGGCCACCACTCCAACTGGGAGCTCCTCTCGGCGAAGAACTCGGCCAACGGCCGCCCGCTCGGGGTGCTCGGCCCGCAGGTGGGGTACTACCTGCCGCAGGTGCTGATGGAGTTGGAGTTGCACGGTCCGGACATCGACGCCCGCGGTGCGGCGTTCCCGGGCGTGAGCATGTACGTCCAGCTGGGCCGCGGCCACGACTACGCGTGGAGTGCCACGTCTGCCGGATCGGACAACGTCGACACCTTCGCAGAGGTGCTGTGCGGCGGCAGCAAGTACAAGTACACGTACAAGGGCAAGTGCCGCTCCATGGAGAAGTTGGTCCGCAAGCTGTCGTGGAAGCCGAACGCTGCCGACTCGACCCCGGCCGGAAAGGCGAAGTTGACCGTCTACCGGAGCGTGCACGGTCTGGTGACCCACTACGGCACGGTCAACGGCAAGAAGGTCGCGTACGTCACCGCTCGCACGAGCTACTTCCACGAGGCAGACTCGATTCTCGGGTTCCGGCGGTTCAACCAGCCGAGCGAGATGCAGACGGCTAAGGCATTCCACAAGTCGGCCGCGAAGATCCAGTTCACGTTCAACTGGGCCTACCAGAACGCCAAGCAGACCGCGTACTTCCTGTCCGGGGCGTACCCGAAGCGCGCGAAGGGCACCTCGCCGGACTTCCCGGTTCTGGGGACGGGCAAGTACGACTGGCAGGGCTTCGACCCGAAGACGTACTCGGAGGACCTGCTGGCGTTCAAGAAGCACCCGAAGACGGTGAACCAGCCGGTGATGGTGTCGTGGAACAACAAGCCCGCCAAGGACTGGGCCGCCGCCGACGAGCAGTGGGGCTACGGTCCGTTCTACCGCTCCAACCTCATCGAGGAGAAACTGCAGGCGGCGGTGAGCGGCGGGAAGAAGGCGACGCTCGCGCAGGTGGTGCAGGCCATGGAGGAGTCGGCGACGCAGGACATCCGCGCGGCGAAACTGCTGCCGACCGTCTTCGACGCCATGGGCACGGTGTCCGACCCGCAGCTGCAGGCGGCCATCGACGAACTCAAGGCGTGGATGGCCGACGGTGGCCATCGGCGCGACCTCGACAAGGACGGGGCGTTCGAGCACACGGCGGCGATCCAGATCCTGGACGCCTGGTGGCCCAAGTTGCTGACCGCGCAGTTCGAGCCCGGGCTGGGCACGCAGGCCTTCGACGCGATCCAGACCATGATCAGCTTCGGTGCCACAGGCACGCGGCCGAGTGCGCCGGGCTTCTCCGACGGCTGGTGGGGTTACAGCCTGCTGGATCTGCAGCGGGTGCTGAGCGGCGCGCCGGTGCCAGGTGGCTTCTCGGTCGCGTTCTGCGGCAACGGGGACAAGACGGCGTGTAGCACCGCTCTGCAGGACTCGCTGAAGCAGGCGCTGACCGTCACGCCGCAGGAGTTGTACGGATTCGGGGCGTGCACCACCGACCCGCAGCCGTCGTGCTGGAACGCCAACCGCGCCCGGGTGACCGCCGGCGTGACGAAGCCGAGCGTCTACCCGTTCCAGAACCGGCCGACCTTCCAGCAGGCGGTCAATGTGAAGAAGGACGTCAAGCCCTAGGGCCGGAGGTCGGCGGCAGCAACGGTCAGAACTGACAACTTGCCGGTTCTGACCGTTGCTGCCGCCGCTCAACTCGCGGGCGGGGTGCCAACGCTGACGGCCGACCACCCACCTGCGACTGAGTCGTGCCACGAGCGCACCCGGAAGAGATGCGCACCCGGGCGGCGGAAGCGTTCGGTCAAGAACTGCCGGCGATGGGGGCGTGCCAGGCGGTGCCAGGTACCAGTCGGTCCGCAGTGCCAGACCTCGTAGCGCGTGGCATGTGCAGCGCGCCGCCACGAGAGCGAGTACCTGCCGTCGGAGCGGGCAACGGCGAGCAGGTGGCGCGGACCTCGCACATCCGGGCCACCGGGCGTGACGTCGATCCGGGACTGCGGGCCGAGGAACTGTCCACTGACCGCGGCCACAGTGACCCGGTGGTCGGGTTCCGGCCGGTGCCATCCTCAGTCGCGCTGAGGTGCCGCTCACCAACCGCGTCCTGCGATGCGCACGGTCACCGATCCGCCACCAGGTCACGCGGTAGCCGGACACCTCGGCCGACTCCCACGTGACGCTTGCGCGGTGATCGCCAGGGCTCGCGACAAGTCCGGAGACGGCGGGAGGCGAGGGGACGGCGCTCACCGTGTTCGAGAAGAGGTCCTGCGCGACAGCGGTCCCCTTCGCTGACTGCAGTCGGAACTCGTAGCTGTGGTAGTCGATCAAGGCATTGAGGGAGATCGACGTTCCTTGCACTGGGAGGGGCAGTCGCCGCCAGGGCTCGACCAGGGTGGAATCGCGCAACCAGATGTACTCCGCGGTGGCACCCGGCGGTGGCACCCAGGACAGGGCGACCTGCCCATCCCCGGGCCGTCCCGTGAGCACCGCCGGCCGGCGCGGGCCGTTGGCCACAACCGGCAGCGGCCGCGGGTAGGGGGTGCCGACATCGAGAGTTGCCAGTGAGTCGGCGAAACAGGCCGCGATCCTGACCTCGCCGGTGGCGTTCAGGTGACAGGAGTCGTAGGTGTCCGTGACCTCGTCGAGGGGGTCGTAGGCGGCAACGACGACCTGGGAGGCCGGCTCGTTCAGCGACTGCGCCAGCGCCGCGCAGACCGCCGTTGAACTCGGCGGCACCCGGCTCCCACCCCTGCGGCAGCTGCCCCGACGACGACATCGGTGTCGGGGTCGGCGGCACGCACCTCGCTCGACGAATTGCTCCACCGAGACGAGACACGCTGACCGGGGTGCGCCTCAGCCAGGTGAGGTCGTTGACACCGAGCATCTCCACGACGACATCGGGATGATGGCTTCTCGACCAGTTGGTGGATGTCCGGCAATCTTGGACATGAATGAGGCACCCCAGGTCGCGGCATGATCCCGATCGAAGTCGGGGTCGACATACTCATGCGAGCCGGAGGAATGGCCACCACGTCGAACAGATCATCGCGCGGACCGACGAAGTCGACCTGTACCGAGGTCTGCAAGTGCTTCCAGAGCCAATAGCGCCAGGTCCAGTCACCGCTGGATCCCTGCGTCACCGAATCGCCCACGAGCATGACCGTGACCGGGTCGGCAGCCCACGTCGGCGAAACCGGCAGCGGACAGAGCGCCGCAAGTACGACTGCGGCGCAACTCAGAGCTCGACGAAAGGTCATCGTGCTCATCCCCCCGCTTCCATTATGCGCCCGCCGGGTGGGTCGTGGCCGCTGCTGCCGAGACTTCAGCCGACGTGGACCGGCACGAGAAGCGAACGTGGCCAACACCGGTCGGAGTGCCAACTCAGGTGCCGGTTCTGCATGTTGATCGGGTGGCGCCGTCGCAGGGTTGGAGATCGTTCACGAGGTTGGAGAACGCACGCGTGGCTTCTCTCACCGCGCGGACGGACTCCAACCTCGCGGGCGGGCAGCGGCCTGGCGGCGGAGGATGCGGGAGCCGTCGGCTCGCTGGCGGCGTTCACTCCTCGGCGAATCCATGGCATGAAGGATGCGGGAGCCGTCGGCCCGCTAGCGGGCCTCCTCCCGAATCCATGGCATGCTCCGCCACAGAAGGGCCCGGCGAGCAAGCTCGTCGGGGCCCTTCTGATGGCGGAGGATGCGGGATTCGAACCCGCGAGGGCGTGAACCCAACCCGCTTTCCAAGCGAGCGCCATAGGCCTCTAGGCGAATCCTCCACCGACGATGGTACGGGTAGGTCCCTGTGCGTATCCTGGGAGGGACCCCTCGTGCGGCGGCATCATGCCCAACTCCCCCAGGGCCGGAAGGCAGCAAGGGTAAGCGTGCTCTGCCGGGTGCGCGAGGGGTCCCTTCATGCCCGTCGTACGCCGACCACTGGCTGCTAGCGTCGCAAGCACCATGGGTATCTCCGTCGCCCGCTGGATCCGGGCCACCGGGCCACCGGACCTGGGACAGGGGTTGCGCGGCGCGGCCGGCTGGTTCGCGTGCACCGCCGCCGGCCTCTACTTCGACGTCCCCGCGCTGGGCTTCATCGCCGGGATGGTCGCGTGGATCGTGGCCTTCTCCGACACCTCGATCGGCCTCTCACCGCGATTGCGGGGAGGGCTCTTCCAGGTTCTGTTCACCTCGGTCTGCATCGGTTTGGCGGTGACGGCCAACCGGTGGGACTTCGGGGAGCTGCTGGTCACCGCAGTCACCGGTGCGATCGTCGCGCTGTCGGCCGTGGGTGGGCCTGCGACTGCCCGTCGGACATCGGCCTCGATGCTCGTGATCTTGCTGGCGGTCGGTACCCCCGGACTGTTCATGGACCCGGGCGAGGCGGCGGTCGCAAGTCTGTGCGGAGGCGCCCTGGCCCTGGCGCTGACCCTGCTCCCCGGCTTCGGGGGACGCTGGCTGGGATCCGGCTCGCCGGCTGCCACACAGTTCGCCCGGGTGGCCGACTTGGTTGACCTCTACGCGGCCGGAGCCGATCCCGAACGCATCGCGCTGGCCCGCATCGAACTGTCCCGCGCGACCGCCGATGCCTATTCCGACGCTGCCATGTCGTGGCCGGCTTCGTACGGGCGGCAGACCGCCAGCCAGATCTCCCTGGCCAACTCGATCACCCAGCACCTGGCCAGCGCGATGGACGCCGAGGATCTGATGCGGCGCTCCCACGAGGGCCTGGTCCTGGAGATGTGTTCCAACGTGGCCAAGACCTGTCGGCACGCCTGCCAACTGCTCGTGGACAAACACGGGGCGCATGTGTCCATCGGCGCGACTCTCTACGCCATCGATCGCGTGATCGCCCTCTGGGAGGCGCTGAAGCCCGGCGACGTCGCAGGTTCCGGTGCGCTGCACGACCTGCGGGCGGACATGTGCCGGGTACCGGACATCCGCAACCTGGAAGGGTTGTCGGCGCGGGAGGTGAGCAGACGCTCCCAGCCCAGTTGGGTCGACTGGTTCGCCGGCGTGCGTTCCGACCAGCTCCTGCGCCGGTACGCCATCCGGTATCTGGTGCTGCTCATGGTCGCCGCGGGGGTTGCCTGGTGGTCGGGCATCCCCGACGGCTACCTCATCCCCATCACCTGTGCGCTCGTGCTGCGTCCCGATCTCAGCGGATCCGTGGAGCGGGTCGTGGCGTTCAGCGCGGCCGTTCTCGCCGGGGCTGCTGTGGGTGTGGCCCTGGGCGGGATCGCGGGCAACCTGGCGGCGGTGCTGGTGCTGCTCACCACCGCGCTCATCTTCCTGGCGATCGGGTACGCGCCCATGCTGTGGTGGGCCTTCCCAGCCGGGGTGACGGCCTTCATGATGTGCGCGGCGGGGCTGCTCCTGCCGCACAGTTGGTCGAACCACGGGTGGCGACTGGTGGCCGCGGGGATCGGCGTCGCGATCGCACTCGTGGGCGGGGCATGGATCATGTGGCCGCAGCGGGCGGCGTCGCTGGTGCGCGAGACCTTCGCCCGCTCCCTGGACGCCTCTGCGGAGTACCTGGTCGACTTGGCCGGGGGTGCCGACGAGGAGGCACTGCGGGCTCGCCGGCGCTACGCCTCCCGGGTCACTGCGGCTGCCGGGGCGGCCCTCAAGGAGTACGCGATGATGCCGTACCGCTCGCGCCGGGTACTGGCTGCCCTGCAGGCGACCCTGCCGAGCCTGCAGCGGACCTACGGCGCCGTCACGGAACTGGCTTCGCTGCAACGCAACGGTCGGCCCGTACCGCCCACGCAGGACACCGTCGCGCTGGTGCGGCAGACCGCCGACGACCTGCGCGACAGACAGGTCGACCCGCACAGCGGCCCTCGAGGGCGTACGGACGGCGATGGGCGACCTGCTGCGGTCTGCGACCAGTACCTGACCCGGGGGCTCAGGGCGTGCGGTTCTGGTAGCTCGGCCAGTAGGCCGCCTTCCGGGCCCGCATGATCTCCCCGAGCGGTCGATGGTCGGCCAGCGCCGCCCAGGGGTCGAAGTGGTCGGCCTCGACCGCGGCCGCGTCCGCCAGCGCATCGGCCTCGAGCAGCGCCACCGTGACTTTCGGCGCGGACCAGGGCTTGCGGCCGTCCTCGATCGGTGTGTGCTGCGGGTCCGTGTAGAACTGCGCCTGCAGCTCCCAGCGCAACGGGCCCTTCGCGATCCGGTCGCGGACATCGGCGCCCCAGTCCCGCAGCGCCAGCAGGTTCCGGCCGGCGCCCACCGGAGCGACGTGAACGTGCGCTGCATACGGACCCCACGCCACCGGCGCGCAACTGTGGAACTGCGACGTCGCGAACCCGCTGAACGGCCGTGCCAGCGAGGCGGCCTGGCGCAGCATCGCCAGGGCCCGCCCACCGGTCCGTGCTTGTCGATGCTGTGCGACAGCAACGCCTTCTGCCCCTTCGCGGCGGCCGGCACAAGATCGGCGAAATCACGGGAGTCCTGGAAACCGAAGGCCGGCCAGTTGATGAGCAGGAAATCCTGCCGGTCGGTGGGTCGGCCCAGCGCGCCGGGCGCATCGAGCCCGCGCACGAGACAGGCGAAACCCCGGATGTCCGGCACCGGGTCGGCCTGCGGGACCACCGAACCGTTGGACATGCGGATGACCACGTCGTGCTCCCCCGGCTCGGCGAACAATCCCTGTGCTGCGTAGTCGGGAAGGCCCGACGGCACGGTGAGCCGGCCGGTCAGGGCGGCCACGGGCTTGCGGTGGAAGGCGCGGCCGGGCCCCGGCGGTCGTTGATGCGCGACTGCAGCTCCGACGATGGTCCGGGCGAAGGCCTCATGGCGCTGCTGCTCATCCGTCGGCGATCTGCTCGGACCAGTCGGTGCTGGGTTCGGTCATGCGCCAAGTGTGGCCGCTGCCCGGCCATAGCGCACGCGAGTACACCAATCCCCGGACCCGGCACCGCGCGTCAGGGGCTGCGCTTAGTCTGGATCAGTGGCCCTCGCCCTGTACCGCAAGTACCGTCCCGGACGCTTCGACGACGTCATCGGGCAGGAGCACGTCACCGAGCCGCTGAAACGCGCCATCGACTCCGACCGGGTGCACCACGCGTACCTGTTCTCCGGGCCGCGCGGCTGCGGCAAGACCTCCAGCGCCCGGATCCTGGCGCGGTCGCTGAACTGCGAGAAGGGCCCGACGTCACAGCCCTGCGAGGAGTGCGACTCCTGCATCGCCCTGGCCCCGAACGGTCCCGGTTCCCTGGACGTCATCGAGATGGACGCGGCCACCCACGGCCTGGTGGACGATGCCCGGGAACTGCGCGAGCGTGCGATGTTCGTACCCGCGCAAAGCCGCTACAAGATCTACATCATCGATGAGGCGCACCAACTCGGCCCAGGTGCGGCCAACGCGCTGCTCAAACTCATCGAAGAGCCGCCCGAGCACGTGCGGTTCGTGTTCGCGACCACCGAGCCGGACAAGATCATCGGCACCATCCGCTCCCGCACCCACCACTACGCGTTCCGGTTGGTCCCGATCCGGACGCTGGCCACCCACTTGGCGGCGTTGTGCGAAGCCGAAGGTGTGCCCGCCGAACCTGCAGCCCTGGCCCTGGTCGCGCGTGCGGGCGAGGGCTCGGTGCGCGACGCCCTTTCCATCCTCGGCCAGCTGATCGCCGGCACCGGTCCGGACGGCTTGACCTACGACGCCGCCGTGCAACAACTGGGCGTGACCGACTCCGCGCTGCTGGACGATGTCACCTCCGCGATCGCCGCCGGCGACGTCGCCCGGCTCTTCGTGCGCATCGGCGACGTGGTCGACTCCGGTCACGACCCGCGCCGTTTCGTCACCGACCTGCTCGAGCGGTTCCGGGACCTGCTGGTGCTGCACGTGCTCGGCGTCGACAAGGCCTCCCAGCTGGTGGACCTGCCCGACGACCGGCTGCCGGAGTTGCACGAGATGGCACAGGGATTCGGCCGCATGGAACTCAACCGCATCGCCGATGCCCTTTCCGACGCCCTGTCGGAACTGCGAGGGGCCACGGCACCGCGGTTGCACCTGGAACTGCTGATGTCCGAGGTGTGCCTGCCAGCCGGCGCCAACGACTCCTTGGACCTCCTCGCGCGGCTGGACCGTCTCGAACGCCGGATGGAGACCGTGGCAGGACGCGCGGCCGCGACTGCTACGCCACCACCGGCGGTGCAGCCCACCCCCGCCGCGCCGCCCGCCCCGGCCCCGCAACCGGCTGCGGAGGCCGCACCACGCACCCCCCCGTCCCGGCCCGCGCCGCAACGCCCTGCTGCTGGCGCACCGGCGGGTGGCCGCAAACCCCCCGGTCCGCCGCCGGCGCCGTCGCTGAAGGCCCCTGCACCGGCAACTGCCCCCGCCCCGGCCGCTGCCCCCGCAGCCACCGGCGACGTGCCGCTGGACAAGGTCCTGGCCCTGTGGCCACGGGTCCTGGACCGGGTGAAGGAGAACAGCCGGGTGGCGTGGTTGCTGGTGCGCGACTGCCGACCGGTGTCGGTGTCGAACAACATCCTGGCGCTGACCCAGACGAACAGCGGCGCCGTCGCCGCATTCACCCAGGGCGGGCATGCCGAGCGCGTCCGGCAGGCGATCCTCGACGAGCTGAAGCTCGACCTCACCGTGGAGATGACGCTCGGTGGCAACGCCGCGCCGGTGACGGCCACCGCACCTGAGCCCGTGGTCGAGGTGCCCGAGGAGGACGCGCCCCGCCCGGACGATGAGTCGGTGGAGGCCACGGCGGAATCCGGGCTCGAGTTGCTGCAGCGGGAGCTCGGTGGCCGCAAGATCGCCGAGTTCGACGCGGAGTAGGTCATGTACCAGACTTCCTACGAGGGCGTCCTGCAGGACCTCATCGACCAACTCGTCCGCCTGCCCGCGGTGGGACCCAAGGGTGCGCAGCGGATCGCCTACTACCTGCTGGAGGCGGACCGGGAGGACGTCGAGTCGCTGGCCACAGCACTGTTGAGCGTGAAGGACCGCCTGAGCGTCTGCGAGATCTGTTTCAACACCGCCGAGGGGCCACGCTGCCGGGTGTGCCGCGACGACAGCCGCGACCCGGGCCTCCTGTGCGTCGTGGAGGAGCCCAAGGACGTCATCGCCATCGAGCGCACCCGGGAGTTCACCGGCCGCTACCACGTGCTGGGCGGGGTGCTGGACCCGATGCGCGGGATCGGCCCCGACCAGTTGCACATCAAGGAGTTGTTCGCCCGGCTGGCCGACGGAACCGTGCAGGAGGTCATCCTGGCCACGGATCCGAACACTGAGGGTGAGGCGACGGCGGCCTATCTCGGGCGCCAGTTGGCCACGATCGGGGTACCCGTGACACGGTTGGCAAGTGGGTTGCCGATGGGCGGCGACCTGGAGTTGGCCGACGAGGTGACCCTGGGACGTGCGTTCGCGGGACGAAGGAGGATCGATGAGTGACCTACCCGGTGACGAAGTCTCGTTGACCGCAGCCCCGACGCCGGTCGACCAGACGGCGCTGGAACTCGCCGACGAGGTGGCCATCGCCGTGCAGGACTTCGTCCGCGCCGTCGAGCAGGTCGCGGCGGGTGGGCTCAGGGACATGGCCATCTCGCTGCTGCTGATCCACACCTCGCAACTGGCCGCCCAAGGCGCCCGGCTCGGAGCTCTCACCGACGTCGTGCCGGAGGGCCGCTACGAGCCGGACACCGGCGGCGAGCCGGAGGTGGACGTCCTGCGGCTGCGACTGGCGGAGGTGTTCGGCCACGCCGATCGCTACAACACCGTCGACGACCCGTACTTCCCGGTCCCGGAGATCGTCGAGTCGAGTCTCTCCGACGACTTGTCAGGCATCGTGACGGACCTCAACCACGGTTTCGGCCACTACGCCGCGGGCCGACCGATCGAGGCCCTGTGGTGGTGGCAGTACGCCTACCTCTCGAGTTGGGGCGAGGACGTCCTCAACGCCCAGGCCGCGCTGCGTTCCATGATCAGCCACCTGCGCCTGGACCTGGAGACGCAGCGGGGGTGACGCGCCTCGGGCCCCCGGCGTTCGCTCGGGCCCCCTCCCTCGGCAGATTGCGCACCGCGCACCTTTCTCGCCGCGCACGCAATCCACCACCCTGCGGACAGGCAGTCGGGCACGCCTCGGTCCTTCCACCCACGGCAAATTGCGCACCGCGCACCTTTCTCGCCGCGCACGCAATCCACCACCCGCCGGTCGGGCAGCCACGGTCCTACCGCCCTCGGCAAATTGCGCACCGCGCACCTTTCTCGCCGCGTACGCAATCCACCACCCATCGGGCAGGGCAATCGAGCACGGAAGGCCGGTGTGATGGCGCACCGCCCCCTACGCGGCGTCCGCCACCCGCTGCAGGAATGCCACCGTCATCGCGACGTACCAGGGCAGGCGGTCGCGGCCGTGAAAGCCCACATGCCCGCCGTGGTCGGCCAGCAGCAGTTCGGTCGTGGGCAGAGCGTCCCAATCCACCGACAGGTACGGGCCCACCGGGACCATGGGGTCGTCCTTGGCGTGCATCACGAGCAGCGGGACCTCGACCTCGTCCAGATACCGGATGCTCGAGTTGACGTCGTAGTACTGCGCGGCGTCGCGCCAGCCGTGCCGGGGGGCGGTGACCGCGTTGTCGAACTCGACCAGGCCACCCGCGGCGAGGATCCCGGCCCGCTCCTCCGGGGTGTAGCGGGCACCGGGGCGCAGGGCCTCCTTGCGCAGTTGCCGGACGAGGAACTTCTCGTACAGTCCACCGGCCATGTGATGCAGGTGCTCCACACTCACGGCCAGGTCCAGCGGCGCGGAGACGGCAACCCCGGCCACCACCCCCCGGCTGTGCTCCCCCAGGAGCTTGATGGTGGCGTTGCCGCCCAGGGAGAACCCCACGACCGCGGTGGGCCGGCCCATCGCACCGATCACCGCCCGCAGGTCGGCGGTCTTGCCACCGTGGTACATGCCGCCGGCGTACGGCCCCGACTCGCCGGCACCGCGCAGATCCACCCGGGCCACCGGGAAGCCGGCATCGAGCAGTCCCCGCGCGGTGTACTGCACGTACTCGGAGTCGGCGCTGCCACCCAGTCCGTGCACGATCATCACCAGCGGCAGGCCGTCGTCCCCCTCGTTGAACCGCACCGCCAACCGGTCGCCGGTGCCGTCCTGCACGTCCACCAGGATCTGCTCGGGCTCGGGCAGACGCACCCGTGCCCGGCGCAGGCGGTTGCGCGTGGTCTGCAGGTGGGGGTTCGACCAACCCCGCCGGGGGATGAAGTGCTGCACCGCCACAGGCTACTGGCAAGCGCGGACCCTCCCCACCGGCGCGCTGACACCGTAGGCTGGTCACGTGTCCGCCGCCGTGTTCTGGCTCATCGCAGCAGTGGTGTTCGGGATCCTGGAGGTCGTGAGCCTGGATTTCGTGCTCATCATGCTCGCTGCCGGCTCCCTGGCCGGGGCCGCCGCTGCCGCCGCCGGGGCGCCGTTCGTCGTGCAGGCGGGCGCTGCCGCACTGGTGGCCGTGCTCGGGATCTTCGCCGTGCGCCCGATTGCGCTGCGCCACCTGCAATCCGGTCCAGCAGCTCTGACCGGTATCGACGCCCTCATCGGGCAGCGGGTGACGGTGCTGGAAGAGGTCACTGCCGACAACGGCCGGGTGAAACTGAACGGTGAGATCTGGTCGGCGCAGTTGGAAGAAGCATGGGATCCCCTGGCAGCGGGTGCCACCGGAACCGTCGTCGCCATCCGCGGAGCCACCGCGATCATCCGTCCGTACTGAGGAGAGACCATGACCGCAGCCATTGTCAGTGCCGTAGTAGTACTGCTCGTCCTGCTGTTCTTCATCATCGTGATCGCCAAGACGGTGCGGATCGTGCCGCAGGCGCAGGCCTGCGTCGTGGAGCGCCTGGGCCGCTACAGCCGCACGCTCAGCGCCGGCCTGCACATCCTGATCCCGTTCGTGGACAAGATCACCTCCCGGCTGGACCTGCGGGAGCAGGTGGTGAGTTTCCAGCCGCAGCCGGTCATCACCGAGGACAACCTCGTGGTGAGCATCGACTCGGTCATCTACTTCCAGGTCACCGACCCGAAGGCCGCCACCTACGAGATCCAGAACTACATCTGGGGCGTCGAGCAGTTGACCGTCACGACCCTGCGCAACGTCGTCGGCAGCATGGACCTCGAGGCCACTCTGACCTCGCGCGACCAGATCAACAGCCAGTTGCGCGGGGTGCTGGACGAGGCCACGGGCAAGTGGGGGATCCGGGTCAACCGGGTCGAGTTGAAGGCCATCGACCCGCCGCCCAGCGTGCAGGAGTCGATGGAGAAGCAGATGCGCGCGGAGCGGGACCGGCGCGCGGCGATCCTCACGGCCGAGGGCTTCAAGCAGTCGCAGATCCTCACCGCCCAAGGTGAGCAGCAGGCTGCGATCCTCCGGGCGGAGGGCGACAAGCAGTCCGCGGTGTTGCGCGCCACCGGTGAGGCTGAGGCCATCCAGAAGGTGTTCGAGGCCATCCACACCGCCGACCCCGACCCGAAGCTGCTGGCCTACCAGTACCTGCAGGCGCTGCCGCAGATCGCCGCCGGCGACTCGAACAAGGTCTGGATCGTGCCCGCGGAACTGACCAACGCGTTGGAGAGCTTCTCAAGCGCCTTCCAGCCGAAGCCGGAGTAGCCCCGCAGAGGTCCCGCCGAGGCGGATTGCGCAGCAGGCGACGAACCCGCCGGAAACGCAATCTGCCGCCATCCGACAAGCGATCCCGCGGATCAGGCCGGCAGCGCGTACCCCTCGAAGAACTTCCACATCAGCCGGGAGGCGTCGACACTCTGCGTGGTCTTGCCCAGCGTCGGCGCGATCGCATCCGCAATCAGCGGCGCGGCGCCCGGCCAGGTGTGACCACCGCCGCGCACCCGGTAGTAGTCCACGTCCGCGTCGGCCTCGCACTCGGACCATGCCCGCAGCGTCACGTCCTTGCCGACCTTCTCCGCCGCGGCCACCGAGCAGCCGTTGTGCTCGGCCCACTGCCGCATCGCGTCCGGGACCGAGGGCAACTCGATATCCTCGGCCTGCGGCTGCCCGCCCGAGAACGGCACGATCGGGTCGGCGGTGCCGTGGAAGTAGATGATCGGCGCCGGCGGGGACTGATCACAGCGGGGCCGGTACAGGGTCAGCGCCACCCCACCGAAGGCCGCGAACTTCCGGTCCGGCGCGCAGGCCAGCGCGAAGGTCATGGCTGAGCCCATCGACATCCCGGAGGCGTACACCCGGGTGGTGTCCATGCAGGGCACCGCCGCGGCCACCGCCTTGAGGTACGCGGTGTCACCGCCGGTGAAGTCCCAGCGGCCATCGACCGCGTTGGGCGCCACCACGATGAACCGCCCCTCCTCGGAGACCTGCTCGAAGCCGGTCAGCAGGAGTTGCTCCTGGGCGTTGGACCCGCGGCCGTGGAACGTGAACACCACCGGTGACGAGTCCTGGGCGTCCGCGGGCACATGCATGAGGAACGACCGCTTGCCGACCTGCACCTCGCGGGTGCCGGGCGGGCCGGGGTCACAGGGCGGCGCACTGGTCGGGGCCGCGGCGCCGGTGCCCCCCGAGCAACCGGCGAGGAGCAACGCCACGACCAACAACAGGATTCGCTTCACCAGTCCAGTGTCGCGCACACTCGCTGCGCCGCCCGTTGACCACCACGTGCGCCCGGGCGTAGCGTGGAAGTGGTGTTCGAGGAAGGGGGGTCTTCCTATGCGATTCATCATCCCTATCGCCTGTGCGGCTCTCGTGGCATCGGCTGGTCCCGCCGGTGCGGCCGACGAGCCCTTCACCTTCACCACCGACAAGGGCTCAGTCACCGTGATCGCCCCGGAAGCCAAGTGGACGCTGCCCGACGAACCCTGCGAGACCTTCCCGGTGGACTACAAGGTCGCGTTCGACCCAGCGAGCACAACGTCCTGGCAGATCGACGGCCACGTCCGCTCCCCCGGTCGGGCTATCGCCCACTACGTCTCGATCGGCGGACAGAGCGCGGGCACGGTGCGTGACCAAGTGCGTCTGTGCGACAGCGACGGCTACGGCACGATGACGATCGATGCCACGGTCGGCTTCTACCCGTCGGGAACCACCGCGGCCATCTCCGTGCCGTTCACGGTCTCCCGGATGCGGACCGCGGTGCGCCTCACATCGGTCACGCGGGACGCGACTACGACCTACATCCAGGGCAAGGCCTTCGCCTTCTCGCCGAAGCTCGGGAAGACGGGCGCCCAGGGATCGGTGCGGATCGACGCCAAGCGCCCGGGCAAGGCCTGGCGGAAGATCTGCGTGACCCCTGCGTGGCTGCATTTCGAGTGGACGGTGTTCAAGGTCCTCCCGCGGGGGACCAAGTTCCGCGCCACCCTGCAGGCGAACCCGAAACAGGAAGCCGCCACCAGTAAGGTCCTGCGCGGCTGAGGTCGCCGGCTCCCCAGCGGGAAACCCGCGTGCGCCCGCCCGCGCCGCTGTGCTTGTCTGGTCGGGTGTCGAACCTCGCGATGTACGTGACAGGTGCGCCTGCCGGACTGCGCCTGACCCAGTTGGACACCTCGCACACCGGCGCGCTCAGCCGACTGGTGACCGACATGGAACTGGCGTTCTTCGACCGCTCCGAGACCAACGAACCGGAGATCCTGGGAACCCTGCAAGCGCCTGAGTTGTACGGCAGCCGCGGCACGGCCGGTCTGTGGGATGGTTCGGAACTGATCGCCGCCGCACTCGCCTTCGACGAGTTGCCGCACGGTGGCGGTTTGTACCTCGAACTGTTCGTGCATCCGGACGCGACCCAGCGCACCCGGATCGCCGATCGTCTCCTGGAGGCGGCGGAAACCTATGGCGCGACCCTGCCCGCCCCGGCCGACGACTGGGTCAAGTCCGAGGAGTTCCGCGGGGATGGCGACGTCGGCGAGGCGTTCCGCGAACGGGGGTACGAGCAACACCGCGTCTACCTGCGGATGCGGCTGGACTTCGATGAGCCGCCAGCGGTTCCGACTGCGCCCGCGGGTCTCACCGTGCGGGGTATGGCCGAGCAGTCCTGGCCGGCATTGCACTCGGCGGTCAACGAAGCCTTCCAGGACCATTACGACTTCCATCCGCGACCGCTGGAGCTCTTCCGGCGGGACCTGGTCAACGAGACCACCGACATGTCCGCGTGGCGGTTGGTCTTCGATGGCACGGATTGTGTCGGCGCGTGCCTGGGCAGCAACCGTTTCGCACCGCACCGGCTCGGCTACGTCGAGGTCCTGTGCGTCGTGCGTGGCTACCGGGGCCGGGGCATCGCCCGCTACCTGCTGCGCGATGCCTTCGCCCGCGACGCCGCCGCCGGCTTCACCGGCACGTCGTTGCACTGTGACGCGACCAATCCCACCGGCGCCGCGGCCTTGTACGAGAGCGTGGGAATGCGCCGCGACCACGCCTACAACGCATGGCGGACCGGTCTGCGTGTCGGGACCCGGTTTGCGCAGCCGCACCGCCGTTGACCACAATGCACAGGTGAGCGATACCGCGAGAGATTCCCAGGTCGAACAGCAGTTGAGCCATGTGGTGGACGGACTGGTCAACCACACCCAGGGCGCGTTCCCCCGTTCGAAACTCACCGCCCTCGTCGACGATCTGTACGACCAGATGGCCGCCTCCGCCAAAGTGCACACCTTCCTGCCGGTGTTGGTCGGCCGGGCCGCGCTGACGCAGGTCCGTGCCGAACAGATCCAGGCCGGTGAGGTGCTGAAGACCCAGCCCGAGGTCCTCATCGTGTGCCAGGACAACATCGGGCGATCCCAGGCGGCGGCCGCACTGCTGCGCTACTACGCGCCCGGGATGCTGTACATCGTCTCGGCCGGGGTCGCGCCCAAGGGCCATGTCCTGGGGGAAGTCACCAACGGGTTGGCCGCGCACGGGGTGTACCTCACCGACGTCCCGAAGGCCTACACCCCGGAGATGCTCGATGTCGCCGATCACTTGGTGGTGGTGGGTGCAACCACAGCCGGGACGATACCCGCGCGGGACGGTCAGGACCGCCGCGAGTGGCGCGAAATCCCGCACATCGAGGGGTTGAGTGCCGAGGAGGTGGCGGACGTGCTCGTACTGATCGACAACCGGGTGCGCGAATTGCTCGCGCAGTGGCTGCCGGACGTCGACCTCGGCGACCCGATCATGCAACAGTCCCCGTCGCCGGCCTGAGGGAGTCGGCGCTTCGCGCCGCGTCAGAGCCCGCGAGCGACTCGCCGGCACCCGACGTGACCCGCGGCGTTAGACGTTGTTCTCGGGTGAGAGAACCCACGTGTGGCTTCGCCAACCTCGTGAACATCCACTAACCTCGTGCGAGCCAAGGGTCTGAACCGACCCAGCGCTCGGCCACGACCGGCCCCGGGGACACCCCCCAGCAACGCCCCGGCCCAACCCTCACCCCTGTCCGGTCGGCACCCAGTCGAACGTGCGGGTGACGGCCTGCCGCCAGCGGGCGAACAACCACTCCCGGTCCCCCGGGGACATCTGCGGTTCCCAGCGCTTGCCCTCCGCCCAGTTGGTGCGGATCGCGGCCTCGCTCTCCCAGAAGCCGACCGCCAGACCTGCGGCGTAGGCCGCGCCCAAGGCCGTGGTCTCGATCGTGCGCGGCCGGATGACCGGGACGCCCAGGATGTCGGACTGGAACTGCATCAGCAACTCGTTGAGCACCATGCCGCCGTCGACCTTGAGCGTCGTCAGTTGCACGCCGCTGTCCGCCTCCATCGCCTCGATGACCTCGCGCGACTGGAACGCGGCGGCTTCCAGAGCCGCCCGGGCGATGTGGCCCTTGTTGATGAACCGGGTCAGCCCGACGATCGCCCCGCGGGCATCCCCGCGCCAGTAGGGGGCGAACAGACCGCTGAAGGCCGGCACGAAGTAACAATCACCGTTGTCCGCCACCGACCTGGCCAGCGTCTCGATCTCGGGTGCGCTGGAGATCATGCCGAGGTTGTCCCGCAACCACTGGATGAGGCTGCCGGTGACCGCGATGGAGCCCTCCAGAGCGTAGACCGCCGGTGCGTCCCCGATCTTGTAGCAGACCGTCGTGAGCAGGCCGTTGTTGCTCAGCACCTTCTCGGTGCCGGTGTTCAACAAGAGGAAGTTCCCGGTCCCGTAGGTGTTCTTCGCCTCGCCCGGGCTCAAGCACGCCTGCCCGAATGTGGCAGCCTGCTGATCGCCGAGGATGCCGGCGATCGCCACCCCGCGCATGGACGCCGGGCTCTGCACCTGGCCGTACACCTCGGACGAACTGCGGATCTGCGGGAGCATCGACAGCGGAACCCCCACGGCTGCCGCCAGATCGGGGTCCCACTGCAGGGTGTCCAAGTCCATCAGCAGGGTGCGGGAAGCGTTCGTGGGGTCGGTCGCGTGGACCCGCCCGTTCGTCAGGTTCCACAGCAGCCACGTGTCGATCGTGCCCATGATCAGGTCACCGGACTCGGCCTGCGCCCGGGCGCCGGGGACGTTGTCCAGGATCCAGCGCACCTTGGGCCCGCAGAAATACGTGGCCAGGGGCAAGCCGGTGACCTGCCGGAACCGTTCCTCGCCCACCGTGGCGGCCAACTCGTCGCAGATGGCCTGGGTACGGGTGTCCTGCCAGACGATCGCGTTGTAGACCGGCACCCCGGTGGTCTTGTTCCACACCACCGTGGTCTCGCGCTGCTGGGTGATGCCGACCGCCCTGATGTCCGCCAACGACAGGTTCGACTTGCCCAGGGCAGCGCCCATCACCTCCCGGGTGTTGCGCCAGATCTCCATGGGGTCGTGTTCGACCCAGCCGGCACGGGGGAAGATCTGCTCGTGCTCCTGTTGGTCCATCGCGATCGGGATGCCTGCATCGTCGAAGATGATGGCGCGGCTGGACGTGGTGCCTTGATCGATGGCCATGATCGCCATAGGTCAACCTCCGGGTCGGTCGGGTTGGAATCAAACTTAGACCCGTGGCCGCCGGTTGGCTGGCCGGCAAGATCGTCGGTTCGACCCCTTCCGGTTTGTCGGACCCCGGAGGTACGTTGACTTCCGACCAACCACGAGGAGGACACCATGCGCTACCCCGACGGACTGTTCGGCTGGGTCGACATCATGACCAGGGACCCACAACGGGCCACGGAGTTCTACGAGGGGCTGTTCGGATGGACGCACACCGACCAGCCGACCCCCATGGGACCGCCGTACACCCAGTTCTTCAAGGACGGGCAACTCGTCGCCGGATTGAGTCCGATGATGCCGGGGGTGCCGGAGTCCGTGGGAGCGTTCTGGAACTCCTACGTGATCGTCGAGGACGCCGATGCGACCCTCGCGAAGGTCGAGCCCGCCGGCGGAACCGTGACGATGCCGGCCATGGACGTCATGGACCAGGGCCGGATGGCGATGGTGATGGATCCGACCGGGGCCGCGGTGGGTCTGTGGCAACCTGCGGAGCATCAGGGGGCCGACCTGTTCAACGCCCCGGGCTCGCTGACCTGGAACGAGTTGCAGACCCGCGACCTCGACGCGGCGCGACCCTTCTACGCCGAGGTGTTCGGGTGGGAGTGGGGACAGGGCCCGGACGAGGGTTACTACCTGGCCAATCTTCCCTCCAAACCGGGCGACGACAAGACGAACGCCGGCGCCATGACCACCCCGCCAGGAGTACCGGACGAAGCCCCGAACGTGTGGATGGTCTACTTCGCCGTGGACGACTGCGACACCTCGATGGCCGCGGCGCAGGAGCTCGGCGGTCAGGTGTTCCTGCCTGCCATGGACATGGGCCCGGGCCGGTTCGGCGGGCTCATCGATCCCACTGGGGGGATGTTCCTGGTCATGGCCTTCAGCGGCTGAGGGCCGGGCACGATCCGGCGTTATAGCGTGGGGCCGATGCTGCATCCCCCTGGACTGTTCGGCTGGGTCGACACCTTCACCTCGAACCCGGAGCGGGCCACCGACTTCTACACCGGCCTGTTCGGGTGGGAGGCGTACGACCGGACCGACCAGTTGGGTGCCCACTACACCCAGTTCTTCCTGGAGGGCCAACTGGTCGCCGGGTTGAGCCCGCTGCCGCCGGAGATGGCCGCGGAAGGGATCCTGCCGCAATGGGTGTCCTACGTGCTGGTCGACGATGTCGATGCGGCGTGCCAGGCCAGCCGCGCTGCCGGCGGGCAGGTGATGATGGCTCCGATGGACGTGACCGACCAGGGCCGGCTGGCCAACATCATGGACCCCAGCGGGGGATTCCTCGGGGTGTGGCAGCCGTACGAGCACCAAGGTGCGGACGTCTTCAACGTGCCCGGCGCTCTGACCTGGAACGAGTTGCAGACCCGGGACCTCGCTGCGGCGCTGCCGTTCTACGAGCAGGTGTTCGGCTGGATCTGGGTGGATGGCACGGTGCCCGGGTACAAGGTCGCGCATCTACCGGGCAAGCCCGGTGACGACAAGACCAACGCCGGGGCCGAGGACATGCCACCCAACGTCCCGGAGGAGATCCCCGCGGTCTGGCAGGTGTACTTCGCGGTCACCGACGCGGTCGGCGCGGCCGAGGATGCGCTGGCCCTCGGCGGGAAGATCTTCGTGCCACCGCGGCAGACTGCGACCAGCACCGTGGCCGGGATCCTCGACCCCAACGGCGGCCGGTTCATGGTGGTGGCGCCCAGCTAGTCCTACGGCTGGAAGCGGTACCCCACCCCGGGGACGGTCAACAGGTACCGCGGGTTCGCCGGATCCGGCTCGAGCTTGGCGCGCAACTGTGCGAGGTAGACGCGCAGGTAGTGGCCCTGGCTGGGCACGTTGGGTCCCCGCAGGTCGTCCAGCAGGGTCTGCTTGCCGACCACCTTGTCCGGTTCCCGTACGAGCAGCTCGAGCAACCGCCACTCCGTCGGCGTGAGCCGGACTTCGGTGTCCCCGCGGGTGACTCGTCGGCGTGCCAGATCCACCGTGAAGTCCGGGGTCGTCACCGTGGGCGGGGCGTCCTCGGTCGTCCCGCGTCGGTGGGCCGCGCGCACCCGGGCCAACAACTCGTCCATCCCGAACGGTTTGGTCACGTAGTCATCGGCGCCGGCATCCAGGGCCGTCACCTTGTCGCGAGGCATCGGTGCGCGCCGAGAGGACGAGCACCGGGACCTTCGACCACCCCCGGATGGCCGTCAGCACCTCCACCCCGTCCATGTCGGGCAAGCCGAGGTCCAGGACGACCACGTCCGGGTGCTCATGGGCCATGGCATCCAGTGCCCCCCGGCCGGTCTGGGCCCAGACCACCTCGTCGCCTCGCGCCCGCAGCGTGATCTGCAGGGCCTTCGCCAGCCCGGCATCGTCCTCGACGACCAGCAACCTCATGTCGGCTCCGTGGGTAGTCGAAAGACCATCGTCAGGCCGCCACCTGGGGTGTCCTCGGCTTCCAGACGGCCGCCGCAGGCCTCCACGAACCCCCGGGCCACGGCCAGCCCCAGGCCGACGCCCTGCCGTCCGGGGGAGTCGCCGAGTCGCTGGAAGGGCTGGAAGATGCTCTCCCGCGCACTGTCCTTGATGCCGGGTCCGGTGTCAGCCACGCGCAACATCACCTCATCACCGACGGCTCGGCCTGGATTCGCACCCGCGCACCTGCCGGACAGTACCGGACGGCGTTCTCGATGACGTTGGCCACAGCACGTTCGAGCAGCCCCTCGTCCCCCCAGACGGGAGGCAGGTCCACGGGCATCGCAACGTCCAGGCTCTCCGGCGGGACGGTCTTGCTGGCGGTCGTGATGAGATCCTGCAGCCACACCTCACCGAGAACCGGATTGACCGCCCCGGCATCCAGGCGGCTCATGTCCAGCAGATTGTCGATCAGAGCCTGCAGCCGATCGGTCGAGGCCTCCACGGTGGCCAGCAGTTCCTCCCGGTCGGTCTCGTCGAGATGCAGCCCCTGGGAGCGCAGCGCGGTGATGGCCGCCTTGGTCCCGGCCAGCGGTGTGCGCAGGTCGTGGCTCACCGCGGCCAACAGCGCAGTCCGGATGCGGGTGCGTTCCCGCTCCTGCCTGGCCAGCCGGGCCTCGGTGCGCAGCCGTTCACGCTCCACCAACCCCTCGGCCTGGATCGCGACGGCGGTCAGCACACGCATGTTCTGGGCGTCCAGCGACGGCCCGGCGATGGTCATCTCGAGGTCCCTCGCTGATCGGTACCTCCGTGGGCTGCGCCGTCGGCCGGGCGCCTGCCCGGTGGATTCGCGCACCCGCCAGCGGCGGTCGCGCGGGCGACCGCTCGCGCAACGCGACGTAGTCCAGCGAGAACGTCTCCCGCAGCTGATCCAGCAGCGCGGGGATCGCGTGTTCGCCGTGCAGGATCGTGCCGGTCAAGGCCGATCAGGGTGTCGGCCTCGGCCTGGGCCACGGCCGCCTCCCGCAGTCGGCGGGCCGAGACGTCCACCACCCTGGCAGCGAGCACCGCCACCGCCAGCAGCACGATCAGGGCCAGCACGTCCGCGGTCGAGCTGATCCGTCAGGGTGTTGTACGGAGGGATGAACAGGTAGTCGGCGATGAGCGCCGCCGAGACTGCCGCGCCGCCATGGCCGGCCAGCATGCCGCCGACCAAGGCCGCTGTCGAGCACCGCGGCCAGGAAGAGCATCAGCGTCACGGGCAGCGGTCGCCCACGATCCCACTGCAGCGAGCAGCCAGGCCAGCAGCGGGCATGCCGACGACCGCGCCCAGCCAGCCAGTGATCTGACGGTCGCGCGACAGCAGACTCGTCCCCTGCGAGCAAGCGGCGCCCGGTGTCGGTGCGCTCATGCGTGACGATGTGCACGTCGATGTCGCCGGAATCACGCACCACCTGGGTCCCATCGCCCTCTGACAGCACAGCTGGCGAGCCGGTTGCGCCGCGGGGCGCCGAGCACGATCTGCGAGGCGTTCACACCGCGGGCGAAGTCCAGGATGGCGTCACCGATGTCACTGCCGGTCACGACGTGGAACGACCCGCCGAGTTCCTCCACCAGACGCCGCTGTCGTACCAGCACCTCCGGGGATCCCGTGCTGAGACCATCGGTGGTCGTCACGTGCAGTGCCAGCAGTTCCCCGCCCACGGCCCGCTGGGCGATCCGGGCACCGCGACGCAGCAGTGTCTCGCCCTCTGGGCCCCCGGTCAGCGCCACGACGACCCGCTCCCGGGTGGGCCAGGGATCCTCGATGTCGTTCTCTTCCCGGTACAACTCCAGCGCCTGGTCCACGCGGTCGGCGGTCCACAGCAGGGCCAGTTCCCGCAGCGCGGTGAGGTTGCCCACCCGGAAGTAGTTGGTCAGGGCCGCATCGACCTTCTCCGGCTTGTAGATGTTCCCGTGCGCCATCCGTCTGCGCAGTGCCTGCGGGCTCATGTCGACCAGTTCGATCTGGTCGGCCCGTCGTACGACGTCATCCGGCACGGTCTCGGCCTGCCGGATCCCGGTGATGGTGTACACCACGTCGTTGAGGGACTCCAGGTGCTGGATGTTCACGGTCGTGATCACATCGATGCCGGCCTCGAGCAGCTCATCGACGTCCTGCCAGCGCTTCTCGTTGCGACAGCCTGGGACGTTGGTGTGGGCCAATTCGTCGACCAGGGCGATCTCCGGCCTGCGGGCGAGCACAGCGTCGACGTCCATCTCGGTCAGCAGCGAGCCCCGGTGCTCGAGGGTCTGCCGCGGCACCACCTCGAGGTCGCCGACCGCGTCCTCGGTCAGCTGTCGATCGTGGCTCTCCACGAATCCGACGACCACGTCGGCACCCCGGTGGGCCCGCCGGTTGCCCTCGTTGAGCATCGCGAAGGTCTTGCCCACCCCGGGCGCGGCCCCCAGGTACACCCGCAGGGAGCCGCGCGCCGAGGTGATTTCCTGGCTCACATTCAGTCATTGTGCCCGGTCGAGCGCCACGTTGAGTTCGAGCACGTTCACCGCCGGTGCGCCGAGCACCGAGAACCCGGCCGGCGTCGTGGCCGCCATCCACCAGCGCCTGCACCTGATCCTCGGTGAGTCCGCGCGCCGCCGCCACCCGCGGCACCTGCAGCTGCGCGTACTCCGGCGAGATGTCCGGGTCCAGCCCCGACGCCGAGGCGGTGACGGCATCGGCCGGAACCTCGGCCGGGCTCACACCCTCGCGCTGGGCCACCTCGGCCTTGCGCGCCTCGATCTCGGCGACCAGGTCGGGGTTGTTCGGCCCGAGGTTCGAGCCGGCGCTGGCCAACGCGTCGTACCCGTCACCGGCCGCCGACGGCCGCGGCAGGAACCACTCGTCGCCGTCGAACGGTTGCCCGATGAGCGCTGAACCCACGGCCGACCCGTTGACGGTCACCAGGCTGCCCTTGCGCCTTGCCCGTGACCGCCTGCGCCACCACCACTCCGGCCAGCGGGTACAGCAGCCCCAGCACGACGGTGAACACGAGCATGAGGCGAAGTGCCGCCCACCCCTGTCGAACGATGTTCATGATCTCCTCACAGTCCTGGCAGTTGGCTGACGACCAGGTCGATCAGCTTGATTCCGATGAAGGGTGCGACGATCCCGCCCAGGCCGTAGGTGAGCAGGTTGCGCCGCAGCAGGTTCTCCGCGCTGGTCGGCGCGAACCGGACCCCCCGCAGCGACAGCGGGATCAGGGCGACGATGATCAGCGCGTTGAAGATCACCGCCGACAGGATCGCCGACTCCGGCGACGACAGCCCCATGATGTTCAGCCGGTCCAGCTGCGGATAGGCCAGCACGAACATCGCGGGCAGGATCGCGAAGTACTTCGCGAGGTCGTTGGCGATGGAGAAGGTGGTCAGCGCCCCACGGGTGACCAGCAACTGCTTGCCGATCTCCACGATCTCGATGAGCTTCGTCGGGTTGCTGTCGAGATCCACCATGTTGCCGGCCTCCTTGGCCGCCGACGTGCCGGTGTTCATCGCCACCCCGACGTCGGCCTGGGCCAGCGCCGGTGCGTCGTTGGTGCCGTCCCCGGTCATGGCCACCATCCGGCCAGCGGCCTGTTCCTTGCGGATCAGCGCCAGCTTGTCCTCCGGCTTGGCCTCGGCCAGGAAGTCGTCGACGCCGGCCTCGGCAGCGATCGCCCGCGCCGTCATCGGGTTGTCGCCGGTGATCATGACGGTGCGGATCCCCATCGACCGCAACTGGTCGAACCGTTCGCGCATACCCTCCTTGACGATGTCCTTGAGGTTGATGACGCCCAGCGGCCGCGCGGGCTCGTCGCCCACCGTCTCCGCCACCACCAACGGCGTTCCGCCTGCCGCGCTGACCGCGTCCACGGTCTCAGCGAGGTCGGCGCCGGCGTGTCCGTGGTTGTCCCGCACCCACCGGATGGCGGCCGCCGCGGCGCCCTTGCGGATCTCGTGGATCTGCCCGTTGAGTGGGATGTCGACGCCGGACATGCGGGTGCGGGCCGAGAACTCGATGGAACGTGGCGTCGCTCACCTCCTCACGGACGCGCAGGTCGTACTTCTGCTTGGCCAGCACCACGATGGACCGCCCTTCGGGGGTCTCGTCGGCGAGACTGGACAGCTGCGCGGCCTCGGCGAGTTCCCGCTCGGTGACCCCGGCCACCGGGATGAACTCGGCGGCCTGCCGGTTTCCCAGAGTGATGGTGCCGGTCTTGTCCAGCAGCAGAACGTCGACGTCGCCGGCGGCCTCCACCGCCCGCCCGGAGGTGGCCAGCACGTTGCGCTGCACCAGGCGGTCCATGCCGGCGATCCCGATCGCCGAGAGCAGCGCCCCGATCGTGGTCGGGATGAGGCACACCAGCAGCGCCACCAGCACCAGGATCGGCTGCTCGGCGTCGGAGTAGATGGCGAACGGCTGCAGGGTGACGACCGCCAGCAGGAAGATGATGGTCAGCACGGACAGCAGCAGGTTCAGGGCGATCTCGTTCGGCGTCTTCTGCCGGGCGGATCCCTCGACCAGAGCGATCATGCGGTCCAGGAACGTCTGCCCGGGAGCGGCGGTGATGCGCACCACGATCCGGTCGGACAGCACCTTCGTCCCGCCGGTCACCGCGCTGCGGTCGCCTCCGGACTCCCGGATGACCGGCGCCGATTCGCCGGTGATCGCCGACTCGTCGACCGAGGCGACACCCTCGACGACGTCGCCGTCGCCGGGGATGATCTCGCCGGCCTCGACGACCACGAAGTCGCCCACCTTCAGGTGCGCACCCGGGATGTGCTCCTCCTGGCCGTCGGGGTGCAAGCGGCGGGCCACGGCAGTCCTTGCGGGCCCTGCGCAGGCTCTCGGCCTGGGCCCGGCCCCGGCCCTCGGCCACGGCCTCGGCCAGGGTGCCGAACAGCACCGTCAGCCACAGCCAGACGGCGACCCCCCAGCGAACACCGAGGGATCCTGGACCGCCAGCACGGTGGTCATCAAGGCACCCACCCACACGACGAACATGACGGGGGTGCGGATCACCTCCCGCGGGTCGAGTTTGCGCAGCGCCTGCGGGAGGTTGCGCAGCAGCTGGCCGGGGCCGAAGGCCGCAGGTCCGCTGGTGGTGTGGGTGATACTCATAGCAGTGCCTCCGCGACAGGTCCGAGTGCCAAAGCAGGTACGTACGTCAGCCCGGCGATGAACAGCACCACCACGACCAGCAGGCCGACGAACAGTGGTTTGTCTGTGGGCAACGTGCCCGGTCCCGGTTCCTTGCGGGTCTGGGCGGCCAGGGAACCGGCCAGGGCGATGACCAGGATCATCGGGATGAAGCGGCCGAACAGCATGACCAGGCCCAGCGCCGTGTTCTGGTACGTGGTCGCCGCACCGAAACTGGCGAAGGCCGAGCCGTTGTTGTTGGAGCCGCTGGCATAGGCGTACAGCACGTCGGAGAGGCCGTGCGGACCGGCCTGCGACACCGAGGCGTCGACCAGGTCCGGGACCACCGCGGTCAGCGCCGCCCCGGTCAGCAGGAGGGCCGGCGTGGTGAGGATGTACAGCCCGACGAGCGTGACCTGGCGGCGGCCGATGCGCTTGCCGTAGATCTCCGGGGTGCGCCCGACCATCAGCCCGGCGAGGAACACCGTGAGGATGGCCAGGACGAGCATGCCGTACAGCCCCGAACCGGTGCCGCCGGGCGAGACTTCGCCGAGCATCATGTTCAGCATCGCCACCCCGCCACCGGCCGCTGTGAACGAGTCGTGCATGGAGTTCACCGCTCCGGTGCTGGTGCCGGTCGTCGACGCGGCGAAGAGCGCGGACGTCGCCTCCCCGAAGCGGACCTCCTTGCCCTCCATCGCAGCGCCCGCCAGTTGCGGTGCCAGGCCCTTGCCGGCCAGCTCCGCCCAGGTGATGAACGCGACGCTGGTCAGCCAGAGCACGCCCATGGCCGACAGGATCGCCACGCCCTGCCGCTTGTTCCCCAGCACGATGCCCATGGCCCGCGGCAGCGAGAACGGGATCACCAGCAGCAGGAAGATCTGCAGGAAGTTCGTGTAGACCGTGGGGTTCTCGAACGGGTGGGCGGAGTTGGCGTTGAAGAACCCGCCGCCGTTCGTGCCCAGTTGCTTGATGGCCTCCTGGGTGGCGACCGGTCCGCCGGGCAGCGTCTGGCTGCCGCCCTGCAACGTGGTCACGGTGACCGGGTCGGACAGGTTCTGGATGACGCCGCTGATCATCATCAGCACCGCAGCCACGAATGCGATAGGGAGCAGCACCCGCAGCGTGATCCGCGTGACGTCGACCCAGAAGTTGCCGACATCCGAACCCCCGGATGCCGCGAATCCGCGCAGCAGCACGAAGGCCACGGCGATGCCGACGGCCGCCGACACGAAGTTCTGCACGGCGAGTCCGGACATCTGGGACAGGTAGCCCATGGTCGATTCGCCGGAGTACCACTGCCAGTTCGTGTTCGTCACGAAACTGACGGCGGTGTTGAAGGCGCCCGCCGGGGGCACCGCCGGCATCCCGACGCTCAGCGGCAGTACCGCCTGCAACCGCAGGAGCGCCGTACAGCAGGAGCACGCCCACGGCCGAGAAGGCCAGGACCGACACCGCGTAGGTGGACCAGGGCTGCCGGGACTCGGGGTTGACCCCGACCAGGCGGTAGATGCCCTTCTCGACCCGCGAATCACGATCGGTGGTCAACGTCTTGGCGATGTAGGTGCCCAGCGGCCACTGGACCAGCAGGAGCAGCAACACGAGGGCCGCGATCTGCATCACCTGCGGCGGTTGTGTCGGACATCAGAACCTCTCCGGGAACAGCAGCGTGATCACGAGGTACACCAGGAGCGCGAACGCGACCAACAGGGCGGTGATCTCCAAGGCGCTCACAGCCGCTCGACCCCCTTGAGGACCGCGAACACGAGAGCGAAGCTCGCGATGATCACGAGAACGTAGGCGATATCAGGCATTTCCCTCCCCTTCCTGCCTCCATCAAGGCGCCGGTGAGGGCCGGCGGACAACCGTCCTGACGAGGTCCTGACGCCGCGACTCGGGCTTCCTGACGACTTCCAGACGCCCCCCACGTTCGGGCCTGATTAACTCCGGCTGAACTCCCTTGACCGGCCCCTGAGGGCGGCAAGGATGGAGCCATGGCCCCATGGCGTCACACCGCTGCCTCAGTCGTCGCTGCCTCGGCCGTCCTGCTGACCGGACAGACCGGGGTGGTCACAGCACAACCGGCACCGGCCTCCCAGGCCGCCCGGCAGGGTTTCCGCGCCGCCGCTCAGATCGCCGCAGACGCCTACCGTGCACAGCGCCGGCGGATCCTCGAGCAGTACCGCGCCGGCAGCAGGGACGCACACAACACCCTGCGCTTCGCCCTGCTGCATGCCGAGACGGCAGAGCAGCGAAAGCAGGCGTGGCGGGACTACGCCGCTGCCACCGATCCGCTGCGCAAGCAGGCTCATGCGCAGATGCAGCAGGCGCGTGCTGACTTCCGCGAGGCCGTCGAGAGCTGCCCGGGAGCAGTTCGGGGTCACCGCGGAACCGAGGACATACTCCACGTTGCGCTGATGGGCACGGGTCCGAATGCCTTCGGGCTGGTACCCGCCGTTCCGGGTGACGAGGGGCTGACGCCTGTATCGGATTCCGACGGCTGCAATGCGAATCCATCCATGGTGGGCCGGTGGCGATCGCGGTTCTGCGTTGAGTGTCAACGCGTGGCCCTGCGCAGCCTGGCATTGTCATGCCGTTGGTGAGAAGTTGTGCCGTTCGTCACGAGTTGGACTGCTGGCTCACGCCTTCACGTTGTTGGCGTGGCCAACCGCCGAGCAACCGCACGATTGCGCTGCCGGGCACGAGAGTGGACCGGGACGTTCGCTGTGCCCGTCCCGTTCAGCAGGGAGTGGCCATCGGGGCCAGCAGGTCGGACACGACCCGGCCGATCTCGTCGTCCTCCAGCAGGAACCCGTCGTGGCCGAAGGGGGACTCCACGACATCGAGGTCGACGCCGATCTCGTCGGCGATCTGCTGCTGCAGGTACAGCGGGTACAACCGGTCGGACGTGATGCCCAGGACCCGGGTCGGGACCTCCACATTGCGCAAAGCACCCAGGCCGCGTCCTCGGTACACGTCGTGCAGGGCCATGGCATCCGACAGGGCCACGTAGCTGCCGGGGTCGAAGCGGCGGTTCAGTTTGTCGGCCTGGTGGTCCAGGTACGACTGGACCGCGAACCGGCCGTCGGCCAGCGCGTCCTCGCCGAGTTGATGGTCACGGCCGAACCGTGCGGCGAGCTCCTTCTCGGTGCGGTAGGTCAGGTGGGCGATGCGGCGGGCGATCCCCATGCCGACGAACGGTGCCCGGCCGCTGTCGTAGTAGTCGCCGCCCTGCCAATCGGGATCGGCCTGGATGGCCTGGATCTGGACGTTCTGGGTGGCGATCTGGTCGGCGGTGGCCGACGCCGAGGTGGCCATCACCAGGGCCGTGCCCACCCGATCGGGATGCTGCACGACCCACTCCAGGGTGCGCATGCCGCCCATCGACCCGCCCATGACCGCAGTGAAGTGGTCGATGCCCAGGGCGTCGGCCAGCGCCACCTCCACAGCCACCTGGTCGCGAATGGTGATCCGTGGCCAGCGTGACCCGTAAGCCCGGCCGTCGGGCGCGGTCGACGAGGGGCCGGTCGTGCCCTGACAGCCACCCAGGACGTTGGAGGAGAGCACGAACCAGCGCCGGGTGTCGATCGCCTTGCCCGGCCCGATCAGGTCGTCCCACCAGCCCGCGGTCGGCTGGCCGGGAGCCGTCGGGCCGGCGGCGTGGGCGTCCCCGGTGAGCGCGTGTTGCACCAGCACGGCGTTGTTGCCGCTGTACGTGCCCCACGTCTGGTAGGCGACGCGCACCTCCGGCAGATGCCCCGACAGTTCCAGATCCATCGCGCCCAGGTCGGCGAACCGCCGCCAGGCAACCGGATCCCCGTCGCGCCATCCGCCGGAGGTGCTCATCGCTCAGGCCTCCTTCGCTGCCCGGAAGCCGGCGTCGAGGTCGGCCAGGATGTCGTTGATGTTCTCGATCCCGACGGCCAGCCGGACCAGGCCCGGTGTCACACCGGCGGCCAGCTGCTCCTCAGCGGTGAGCTGGGAGTGCGTGGTCGACGCCGGGTGGATGACCAGGCTGCGGACATCGCCGATGTTCGCCACATGGCTGTGCAACTCGAGGCCCTCCACGAACCGCTGGCCCGCCTCGATGCCACCGGCGATCTCGAACGCGAGGACCGCACCCGTGCCCTTCGGCGCGTACTTGCGGCCCAACTCGTACCACGGGCTGCTCGGCAGGCTGGCGTAGTTGACCCCCAGCACCTCGTCGCGGGAGGTGAGCCACTCGGCCACCGCCTGCGCGTTCTGCACGTGCCGCTCGATGCGCAGGCTCAGCGTCTCCAGACCCTGCGCGAGCAACCAGGCGTTGAACGGCGCCACGGCCGAGCCGAGGTCGCGCAGCAACTGCACCCGGGCCTTGAGGATGAACGACAGGTTCGCCCCGAATTGCGAACCGACGCCGAGGTCACGGGCGTAGACCAAGCCGTGGTAGCTGGGGTCCGGCTGGTTGTAGTTGGGGAAGCGCTCGGGGTACTGCGCGTAGTCGAACGTGCCGCCGTCCACGATCACGCCGGCCACCGCCGTGCCGTGCCCGCCGATGTACTTCGTGGCCGAGTGCACGACCACGTCGGCACCCCACTTCAGCGGCTGGATCAGGTACGGGGTCGCGACGGTGTTGTCCACGATCAGCGGCACCCCGAACTCATGCGCAAGGTTGGCGACGGCCTCGATGTCGAGGATGTCGTTCTTCGGGTTGGAGATGGTCTCCCCGAACAAGGCCTTCGTGTTGGGTTTGATGGCTGCCCGCCAGGACTCGATGTCGTCGGGGTTCTCCACGAACGACACCTCGATGCCGAGCTTCGGCAGCGTGTAGTGGAACAGGTTGAAGGTCCCGCCGTACAGGCTCGGGCTGGACACGATGTGGTCGCCGGCCTCCGCCACGTTGAGGATCGCCAGGGTCTCGGCGGCCTGGCCGCTGGAGACCAGCAGCGCCCCGACGCCACCCTCGAGCGCCGCGATGCGGTCCTCGACGGTCGCCTGGGTCGGGTTCATGATCCGCGTGTAGATGTTGCCCAGTTCCTTGAGGGCGAACAGGTTCGCGGCGTGCGTGGTGTCGTTGAAGGTGTAGCTGGTGGTCTGGTAGATCGGCAGGGCCCGCGCGTTGGTGGTCTCGTCGGGCGTCTGTCCTGCGTGGATCTGCTTGGTTTCGAAGGACCAGGCGTCGCTCATGGGATTTCCTTTTCGTTCGCTATGGGATTCGGTGCCTGGTGTGAGGTCGGCCCGGGTGCTTGACGCACCGAAAAGAAAAGCCCCGGACTCTTCGCCGGGGAACGCAGTGGAACGTCGCTCAGGCCCCGACGACGGAGATCATTCGACAACACATGCACATCGCTCGCGAACTCATCGTCAGGCCCTCCTTCCACGTTGCGAAGTAGTCTGACACACCCCGCTCGGGGCTGTCGAACCCGGGTGGGGGCCAGCCGGGGGGTCGATGCCGAGGCCGCCGTCGGCTGGCACGCACCGCGAGTCGCGCCCTGGGCCACTGTGCCTGCCCGGCCGCCGAGATCCGCCGGATGCGGGAGAAGGTCAACTGGGACACCCTGCCGCGTGACTTTCCCTCACGGGTATGACTTTGACTCACCGATAGCTCCGAAGTGCCCGGGCAGTACCACCGCCCCGCCGCAGCCACCCGGGGGCACCGTCACTCAGGGGGGTCCTGTCCGATGCCGAGGCCGCGGTGGGTGGCCGTCAACTCCTCGTAGAGGTCGCGGATCTGGGCGTGGGCCTCGTCGGGTTTGATCTTCCCCGCGGTCTCGAGTCCGCAGATGTAGGCCACCCGCTGGGCGAACTCCTGCAGGTTGGAGTCGAACGCCAGGTTCGCGGGGGTGAACTCCCCCTGGTAGCGCGCACGCGGCGTCAGGAACTCCGCCTTCGTCGGGACCTCGGTCTCCTCGGACTCGCTCACGTGTTCCTCCTGTGTGCGTCGCAATGGCCAACCGAGCCAGTCGAACAGCCCCATGACCCTCCTCGCGTCAGGCCAAATCTACGACGTTCAGCGCGTTCTTACCGTCTTCGTTGTCCACAGCCACCAACCACGTACCCTCCGGCGTGCGGGCGAGCCCCTCTGGTTTGGTGATATGCCGCGGGAGTGCGACCGGGTCGCCACCGGCCGGCAGGACGCACCGGGCCTTGTCGCTGAGCAACCACATCTGCCCGTCGACGACGCAGACATCGCTGACGTCCTCGAGGTCCAGGGGCCAATAGGCCAGCGCCGTGAGGTCCCCGTCCGCAGGTGGTCGCCAGGTGCCCGGCCGGGGCGCTCCCAGGCTCTGCTGGCCCGCCAGTCCGAACTCCACGATGGCCGCCGGCTTCTTCTCCTTCACGACGTAGACCCGGTCCGGGCCGAAGAAGAAGCCCTCGCCGTGGGAGTTGGGGTCCTTGCGCCACGGTTTGGCCAGGCCCTTGAGGTCGACCTGCAGGTGCCACGAGCCGACCAGTCGCTGCTGTCGCAGGTCCACCGCCACCAGCAGGGCCGGCTCCTCGCACAGGATCACCACGGTGTCCTCGCGCAGGTGGGTCACGGCCTCGAACTGCCCGGTGTCGCCGGGTGCGCCGGGCAGGGCTGCGACATCCAGGGTCTGCCAGGCGCCAGGGCCGGCGGCGGTCCAGGGCGCCCAGGCCACCAGCGGCTCGGCATCGCCGACCAGCACCAGCCGATCGCCGGCGAAGCAGGCGCCGCTGACCTCGGGGATGGGTGCGTCGTACACGCGGTTCAGCGTAGTCAGTCGACGGCAGCACCGGCCGTGGGTATACTGTGAGTATGTCTTCAGCGGATATCTCCATGACTACCATCAAGGTGTCGCGGATCACCCGGGATCGTTTCATGGCGCAGGCACACCGGCAGCAGAGCACGGCAGAGGAGTATCTGCGTCTGCTCCTCACGGAGCACGAATGGCGCCAGCGCATGGACCAGGCCAGGGTGGACATGGCCCAACCCGACCGCGAGTACCGCGATCTCACAGATGACTGGGACCGCTCGAGCGCCGATGGGCTGGACTAGGTGGGTCCTGGCGAGGTGGTCTGGGCCGATCTCGGTGAGGCGGCCGGGAGGGAGCAGACCGGCAGGCGGCCCTGCGTCGTGATCAGCGCGCAGCACCATCTGGATGCGGCGACGGACCTGGTCGTAGTCCTGCCCTGCACCACCCGGGACCGCGGATGGATCAACCACCTCCGGCTGACCGGCCCCACCGGCCTCGAGCAACCCACCTTCGCGATGACCGAACAGCCGCGCACGATCAGCCGGGCCCGGGTGGCCGGGACAGCCGGACGGGTCTCGCCGGACTGTCTGGACGAGATCGCGCAGTGGGTCCACCGCTGGCTGGTCTGATGGCCACCGGCACTGTCGGCCCGGGGGTTCGGCCGGAGGATCACACCTCGAACAGCACCGTGATCGGCCCGTCGTTGGTGAACTGCACCTGCATGTCCTCGCCGAACCGCCCGGTCTCCACCTGTGCACCCGCAGCCCGCAGCACGTCGACGAACCCGGCCACCAGCGGCTCGGCCACCGGTCGCGGCGCCGCCGCATCCCAGGTCGGGCGGCGACCCTTACCGGTGTTGGCGTAGAGCGTGAACTGGCTGATCACCAGCAGCGGCAGGCCCAGCTCGGAGGCGGATTGCTCCGGCGAGCCGTCGAAGAGCCTGGCCCCCCACACCTTGTTGGCCAGCCGGGCCGCCAACTCCGGGGTATCGGTGTGGGTCACACCGACGAGCACGACCAGTCCGGGACCCTCGAACGCGCCGGTGACCTCTCCGTGGATCGCCACCGAGGCGCCGTCGGCGCGCTGGACCAGGGCGCGCATCAGATACCGGGGCGGCGCACGACCCGGCCGGCGATGCGGGTCGCCGTCCCCGGGAGGGTTCGGATCGAATCGACGGTGGTGCTGGCCAGCGCCCCGGTGAAGTCCGTGGCGTCGATCTGTGTCAGCGCGTCGGCCACCACAGCGTTGAAGTCCACCTTCTCGAGCACCCGTTCCATGCTGACGCGTTCCACCAACGCGTCCATGTCGACCTCACTGAGGACGAAGTTCATGTCCACACGCGACAGCAGTTCCGAGGTCGTCTCGGGGGCGACCCGGGCGAGGAACTCCGCGGCCGCCTCCGCCCGCTCGGCCTGCTGCTGGCGGAACCGCCGGTCCTGTCCCGCAAGCCACGCATGCAGTGCGCGAATGGGTCGCCCGGTGAACTCGATGTGGGAGGCGGTGGCCGACGCCCGGTTGACCCGGTGCTCGAACGCGACGATGAGGTCGAAGAGGGCCGACTGGATGCTCGCGACCAGGCTCGCCGTGGCCCCCGGCATGACGGCGACGAGGTCAGCCAGCGTCACCACCTGCGCGGGCTCCTGCTCTGCGGTCTCCTCGGCCACCAGGCGGGAGCGGGTGTACCCCGTCGCCAGACCCGCAAGTCCCAGACCCAGCGCGGACCACTGCTCAAGTTCGTCGAAGAGGGCTCCGCTGAGCCCCGGCCGGTTCGCCATGTCCCCATGGTTACATCCGCCCGGGTCGCCTCGGCGCCAGCCCGTCGGGAAGGCGCAAGCCGGTCGGCTCTGGCGCACCGCGAGTCCTTGTGACCAAGTTGCACAAACACCCCGAGTGTCGCTGCGACTTCGTCACACAAGGAGGGTCCGGGTTCGCCACCGGAGGCCGGTGGCGCCGCACCTACCCTTGGGCCATGACCATCGCCTTGGCGTCACCGGCGGGCCGGACCGCGCTGGCGGCCAGCATCGTCGGTTCCGGCATGGCCTTCCTGGACAGCACGATCGTCACGGTCGCGGCCCCGCACATCGCCGAGGACCTCGGCGGTGGTTTCGCCGGGATGCAGTGGGTGCTGGACGGCTACCTGCTGACCTTGGGGGCGCTGGTGCTGGTCGGTGGGGCGCTCGGGGACCTGCTCGGCAAGCGCCGCGTGTTCGTCGTCGGCACCGTCGGGTTCGCCCTGGCCAGCGTCGGGTGCGGGCTTGCCCCGTCGATCGAGGTGCTGGTGGTGGCCCGGATGCTGCAAGGGGCCTGCGCGGCCCTGCTGGTACCAACCTCCCTGGCGCTGCTCAATGCCATGTTCGCCGGCGCCGATCGGGGCAAGGCCATCGGCGCGTGGTCGGGGCTCTCCGGGGTGTTCACCGCGCTGGGGCCGTTCGTCGGCGGTGGGCTGGTCGACGCCTTCGGTTACGGCTGGCGGCTGGCGTTCGGAATCAACGTGCCGCTGGCGGTGGTGGCGGTCTGGCTGGCGCGCCGGGGGGTGCCCGAGCTGCCCGGGAACCGGACGACCGAACCGCTGGTCTCGCAGTTGGACCTCGCCGGAGCGGGCCTGGCCACCGTCGGACTCGGGCCTTGTGGTCGGGCCGTTGATCGAGATCGGCAAACTCGGGGCCGTCGCCTGGCTGCTGGTCGGGATCGGGCTGCTGCTGCTCGGGGCATTCGTGTGGCTGGAGGCCCACCGCGGGCGCACAAACAGTCCGCCGCCGATGCTGCCGCTGGTGATGTTCCGGATCCGTTCGTTCTCCGTGGCGAACCTCGTCACGTTCGTGGTGTACGGGGCGCTGAGCGCGGGCACGTTCCTGGTCACGGTCTACGTGCAGCTGGCGATGGGCTACTCGGCGGTGGCGGCAGGCGCCGCCGGCCTTCCGATCACGATCGTGCTGGCGTTGTTCTCCTCCCGGGTGGGCGGCTTGGTGAGCACGTACGGCCCACGTCGCTTCCTGGTCGTGGGACCCGTCGTCATGGCCCTCGCCCTCGCCTGGTTGAGCACCCTGGCCCCGGGCGCCACGTACCTGGGAACAGTGTTGCCGGCGATGCTGGTGTTCGCGATCGGCCTGGTGCTGGTGGTCGCACCCGTGACGACCGCCGCGCTGCGGGACATCGGCCCGGCGCAGTCCGGCACGGCGTCCGGGGTGAACAATGCCGTGGCCCGGGTGGCCGGTCTCATCGCGATCGCGGTCCTGCCGGCGGCCGCAGGTATCGGCATCAGCGGGTCGGGCCTGCAGGAGGGCTACCGGACCGCCCTGCTGATCGCCGCGGTGCTGTGCGCGGTCGGCGGGGCGATCGCGGCACTGGGCTTCCGGACACACGAAAGCGCCCCCCACGCGAGGTGAGGGGCGCCGCCGTGGTGTGTCAGGAAGCCAGGGCCTTCGCCTTGAGCTGCTCGAACTCCGCGTCCGAGATGGCGCCGTCGTCGTGCAGCTTCTTGGCCTGCGCGATCTGGGCCGCCGGGTCGGATCCGCCGGACACCTGCTTGATGTACTCGGCCTGGGCCTTCTGGATCTGCGCAGCCTCCTGCGCGGAACGCTCGGCCATGCCCTTGCCGCGGGCGATGATGTAGATCAGGCCGGTCAGCCACGGGATCAGGATCAGGGCGATGATCCAGACCGCCTTCCACCAGCCGCTGAGCTCGTGGTCGCGCATGAGGTCCCCGACGATGACGAAGACCAGGATCAGATAGGCCATGAAGACGAACGCAAGCAAAATGGCCTGGAAGACAGAGCCGTCCATTAAGTACTCCTTGTGAGTGTGTAGCCCACTGCGGGCCTGGTACCAGTGTAGGTAACCACGGGGCTACCGCTGATCAGGCGTGCCTACTCGGCGCCGTACTCCTCGATCTCCTCGGCGATCACCGTGGCGTTGCCGTCGGCGTCGACGGCCGTGATCGTCTCGTCCACGAAGCCGCTGCCATCGGCGGCCTCCACTGCAACGACATCGTCGATGACAGCCTCACCGGTGTCGGTGTCGATGGCGGCGACGACATCCTCGGTCACCACGTCGCCGTCCTCGGTCACTTCAGAGGCGAACGCCTCCACTACCTCGATGTTGTCGTTCTCGCTCATATGCATTCCTTTCCTTCGGGTGGCTCGACGGTAGCGGCAAAGCCGCTGTTTCGCCGGATGACCCTGACCCCACCTTGATCAGGGCCGGGACGTGGGTCGCCGGAGGTCGTCAGAACCCATCCGTGCGCCAAAGACCAGTTGGGGAGCACAAACCGCGCCGGTTCAGACTCCCCAGGGACGCGCAGCGGGATCGCAGACCCGTCCCCCGTCACCCGACGGATGCACCGCGTGACTGAACCCCCTGGTTGTGGGTTGCCCCGGTAAGCGGGGTTGGCCACGTGCACCGGCGGCGGCACTGCACCCCTTCGGCCCCCCACGGATTGGCGCCGCCGTGCCACAGGCCCCATCGACTGGCGGCAGCAGCCTGACTCCTCACTGAAATCCGAAGAGCCGCGATAGCCCAGTACAGTGACGCCGAACGGTCATCCTCCCTCGCGCCGTCGACTCCCGCCCCAATCCGAAGTGCCACTTCGCCCACCAATAACCCGGCGGGGCTCACCAACAACCCGGCGGTCCGATGCTGCCCCGCTCACACCGCCGCTACGGCAACTGCCAGTCGACCGGTGCACCACCTTGTGCCACCAGGGCCGCGTTCGCCCGGGAGAACGGCCGTGACCCGAAGAAGCCGCGATGGGCCGACAGCGGACTGGGATGCACGCTGGTCAGGGCCGGCACCCCGTGCTCCTGCAGGATCGGCGTGAGGGTCTGCGCGTCCCGGCCCCACAGGATCGCCACCAACGGCTTGTCCCGGCCGGCCAGCGCCCGGATGGCGTGCTCGGTGATGGGTTCCCAGCCCTTGCCGCGGTGCGAGGCCGACTTTCCCGGTGCCACCGTCAGGACCCGGTTGAGCAGGACGACGCCGCGCTGGGCCCACGGCCGCAGGTCGCCGTTGGTCGGCTGCGGGACGCCGGTGTCGTCGACGAGTTCCTTGTAGATGTTGACCAGGCTGCCCGGCAGCGGCCGGACGTCGGGTGCCACTGCGAAACTCAGCCCGATGGGGTGCCCGGGCGTGGGGTAGGGGTCCTGACCGACGATCAACACCTCCGCGGAATCGAAGGGGTACGTGAAGGCCCGCAGCACATCGGCGCCCGCCGGCAAGTACGCCGGTTGTGCTCGCAGGAACTCGCCCATCGCCCGGATCTGCGGCTCGACGGGCGCCAAGGCCGCGGCCCAACCCGGGTCGATGATCTCAGCCAACGGCTTCATGCCGGTCGGACCTCCACGTGCTCGTCGAGCCAGGAGATGGGTACGTGCGAGACGACGACCAGGGAGCGGCCCTCACTGACGGCCTCGATCGTGGCGAGCACGCCGGCTGCGGTCGGCGGGTCGAGGTGTTCGGTGGGTTCGTCGAGCAGCATGACCGGGTGGTCGGCCAGCACCGCCCGGGCCAGACCCAACCGCTGCCGCTCCCCGCCGGACAGCGTGGCCCCGTGCTGTCCCACCACGCGGTCGAGTGCCATCGGCAGTCCCACCGCAGCCAGGGCCGCCCGCAGTTCGTCGTCGGTCGCGTCCGGCTTGGCCATCCGCAGGTTCGCCGCCACGTCGGAGTCGAACACGTGCGGCACCTGCGGAGTCCACAACACCCGCGAACGCACCTCGTCACCGGCCTGGTCGCGCAGCGGCGCCCCGCCGATGCGGACGTCGCCGGAGTAGCCGAGGAACGCAGCCAGCACATTGAGCACCGTGGACTTGCCGGATCCGGACTCCCCGACCAACCCGATCCGGCGGCCCTCCGGAACGGTGAACGAGACGCCCTGCACGGCCACCGGGCCGGTGGGATAGCTCGCCGTCAGATCCGCGGCCTCGATGTCGGCACCCTCGCGCGGGCACCGGGGACGCAGGTTCGTGCACCGGGGGCTGGGCATCCAGGATCTCCACCAGTCGCTGGGCCGCAGCGCGCACCTTGATCGCGGCCAGGGCTGACGGGGCGAGCACCGCCACCCCCTCGTAGGCAGCCAGCGGCAGGAGCACCAGCACGGCGAGGTTGACCCCCCACAGTGCCTCGCTGCGCACAGCCGGCACGGCGACCAGGATCATGCCGATGACCGCCGCCCCCTGGATCAGGATGCCCAGCGCCGAGGACAGCGCCGAACCGACGGCCGTCTTGCGCAGCGCAGCGGTCAACGATGCGTCGATGTCCCCGATCCGGCGGCCGTACTCGTCGTCGGCGCCGAGCACCATGAGTTCGGGACCGGCGTGCAACGCGGTGAGCACCTCGGACGACAGCTCGGCCTGCAGCGGAGCCTGTGCCGCCTGGCCGCGACCGGACGACCAGATGATCACCGCCGGCACCGCGATGCCGCCCAGCAGCAGACAGACCGCCAGGATCACCCCGGCTGACGGCAGCAGCACCGCCGCCAGGATCACCGACCCGGTCCCGACCAGGATCGCGGAGAAGATGGGCAGCATCACCCGCAGGCTCAGGTCGGACATCGCCTCGACGTCGTCGACCATCCGCCGCAACAGGTCACCGCGCTTGAACGCCGGCAGGCCCGCCGGGGCCAACGGGATGAGCCGCTCGTACAACGTCACGCGCAGGTCGACCAACGAGCGGAATGCGGCTTGGTGGCTGACGAGCCGCTCCGCGTAGCGGAACACGCCGCGACCGATGCCGAAGGCCCGAACGCTGACCACGGCAACCTGCAGGAACAGGATCGGCGGGCGCTCCCAGGCCCGGGAGATCAGCCAGGCGCTGGCGGCCATCAGGGCCACCGAACAGCCGAGCGCCAGGGCCCCCAGCACCGCTGCCCACCACAGGCGCCCGGACGCGGGTCGGTAGAGCTCGCGCAGGCGCTTGACGGCGGGATCGCGCAGGATCACACGACCACCCCCACACCGATGGTGTGATCGGCGATGTCGTCGATCGCCGAGCGGTGCCCCACCACGATCACCGTGGCGTCCACCTCTCGGAGCACCTCGACGATGGCCCGCTCCGACTCCGGGTCGACGCCGGCCGTGGGTTCGTCCAGCATCAGCACCCGGGCTCCGCGCAGCAGGGCGCGGGACAGCGCGATGCGGCGCGCCTGGCCCACCGAGACCGGCCTTCCGCCCTCCCCGAGTACCGTGTCGAGTCCCTCCGGCAGTGCGGCGACCCAGTCGGCCAGCCGGGTTTGCGCCAGCACCTCGGTGACGTCCAGGGCCTCGCCCATCGTCAGGTTCTCGCGCAGCGTGGTGGGCAGTAGTTGCGGGCTCTGCGGCACCCAGGCGACCTTCGCCCACCACTGCCGCACGTCCACCTCCGCCAGATCCTGCGTCCCGATGAGAACCCGGCCCGACTGTGGTGCCAAGAACCCCAGCAGGGCGTTGAGCACTGTGGTCTTGCCCGCCCCGGACGGGCCGTTGATCACCGTGATCCGGCCGGCCGGGATCGTGGCGGACAGCCCGGTGAGCACGGAGTCGTCACCGTAGCCGAGCGTCACGTCGTCGAGCGCGATGTCGGCGTCGGCGGTGACCAGGTCGGTCGTGCCGGTCGTCGGCGGCTGCTGCTCCATGATCGCGAATACCCGGTCGGCGGCGTCCGCCCCTTCGGCCGCGGCGTGGAAGTGCTGGCCCACCATGCGCAGCGGCAGGTACACCTCCGGGGCGAGGATCAGGACCGTCAGCCCGGCCATCAGCGTCATGTCGCCGGCCACCAGCCGGACCCCGATCGACACGGCGATGAGCGCCACGGACAGCGTGGACAGCAGCTCGAGGACCAGCGCTGACAGGAAAGTGATCCGCAGCACCCCCATGGTGGCCTGCCGGTGTTCCTCCCCCACTTTGCGGATCTGCCCGACCTGGTGCTGCGCGCGGTTGAAGGCCTTGAGCGTGGGCAGGCCCTCGACGACGTCGAGGAAGTGGTTGCCGAGCACCGACAACCAGCGCCACTGCCGGTCCACTCGGGCCTGGCTGGCCCATCCCACCAGGATCATGAACACCGGGATCAGCGGAACGGTCAGCGCCACGATCACGGCTGCCAGCACGTCCTGGGTCAGGATGGCGGTACCGACGATCAGCGGGACCACCACAGCCAGCACCAGCTGCGGGAGGTAGCGCGCGTAGTACGGCTCCAAGCCGCCGATCCCGCGGACCAGCAACTGCGCGAGTTCGCCGGTGCGCTGGTTGGACAGCCACGCCGGGCCGAGGCTCATCATGTGCCGCCAGGCGGCCATCCGCAGTTGGCTCATGGCGGTGGCAGCCGTGCGGTGGGCCAGCCACTCGGCGGCGAACGCGGTCAGCGACCGCAGCCCGATGACGACGGCGAGCCGCACCACGTCGGGCATGCACCGCGGGCAGGTCCGCACCCTCGGTGAAGGCCTTGGACGACGATGCTCGCCAGCAGCCACGCCTGCGTGACGATCAGCAGCGCCTGGACGGCCTGGACGACCAGGCTGGCGATGAGGAAGGTGCGGGTCGAGCGGGCGTACTTCAGCAGCCGCCGGTCGAATCCACGCACTCCCCCAGGGTACGGAGGGCGGATCGACTGCGCCTCGGCACAGCCAGCTGGCGCCTTTGCATCGGACTGTGCGGCCACACCACCCCGGCAAAACGCGCAACCGGCAAGAAATCCGCCCCGGACGCAATCCGCCGCCAACAGCCACGACCCCGACCACCGCTTCACCGCCACCCCACCCCGGCAAAACGCGCAACCGGCAAGAAATCCGCCCCGGACGCAATCTGCCGGCAGCACTCGACTACCGCTTGACCTTCCCCGGGAGGATGAAGTCGTAGTCGCGGCGGAACAGGCGCCTGACCGCCCGGTCCGCGCGGCGCACCCGCAGGAACAGTTCCAGCGCTGCGGCGTCCTTCTTGTAGTACTCGTCGACCTCGGAGCGCTGGATCGGTTCCAGGTCGTGGGCCGCCAGCCAGTCGTTGGCCGCCACGATCCCCTCCGGTAGCCGGGCGGTGGCGCCCTCCTTGATGAAGTTGCCCAACAGGTCGACGGCCACGAGCCGGGGCACGAAGTAGTCGTCCATGTACGCAGCAGCGACACCGCGCCGGTAGTACGACCGGATTCCCGGCGGCATCGCGGAGAGCACGATCTCAACGTCGAAGACGTGCTTGCCGTCGTTGCGCATGAACGGCGTGCCGATGTCCAGCAGCACGGGGTCGCCGGGATCGGTGAACGACCAGTTCGACAGTTGCGCGTCGATGGCGACCTCTGGGGAGTCGGTGCGCTGGTGCAGCGCCCACACCCGGTCCATGACCACCTGGATGGCAGCGGCAAGTTCGACGTCCGATGCCGAGTGCAGCACATGGTGGCCCAGATCCTCAACAAACGGCTGCATGAGGTAGACCACCGGCGGGCGTGGGGGGCGGTCCAACAGAACCACCTCGGTGTCGACGACCCGGATCCCGTTCGCGCGCAGGGTCGCGATGTAGTCGTCGACGAGATCGCAGTAGGTCTTCGCCATCGCGTGGTCGGCGAAACCGGACATCCGCTTGGCGACCTTGCCTTCGAGCCCCGGCACCAGCAAAGCCGCCGAGATCTCCCCGTAAGCCAGGACCGTCCACGCCGGCCGGATGCGCCGGGTCGAGGCTCGCTTCCAACTGCTGCAGGATCTGCTTCACAACGCCACCGCCGCGGCACAGGCCCGGTCGAAGGCGGCGAGCACGTCCGCCCGTTCTTGCTTCGGACATGAGCAACCCCGGCTTGGCCTGCAGGACGCTGCGGTCGAAGCCGGCGAACATGGCCCAGACACCGGCGTCGAAGAGCATCTTGGTCATCAGCATCCCGCCCATCTCGTGGGCGAACTTGACCCCGAAGATCAGGCCCGTCTGCCGGATCTCCAGCACCCACTGCGGGTACTTCGCCTGCAGGTCCGCGAAGCCCTGGCTCCAGGCGGCGATGGGCAGATCCGGTATGGCGGCTGCGGTGAGGTCCAGCACGGTGCTGGCCACCCGGCACCCGAACTCGGCACCCCCGAACGTGGAGACGTGGGACCAGCCGTCGGTCTCCAGCCACGCCCCCGCCTGCTCGCTGAGCAGCGTCGCGGCGATCGGGTAGATGCCTCCGGACAGGCCCTTGCCGGTCACGAGGATGTCCGGGACGACGTCGAAGAGCTCGACGGCCCACATCCGGCCGCTGCGGCCGAGCCCGGTCTGCACCTCGTCGGCGATGTACAGCGCGCCGGTCGCGTCACACAGCCGCCGCACCGCCGGCAGGTAGTCCGGGTGCGGGCGCGGGAAGCCGGCCGTGGCTGGCACCGTCTCCAGGATCACTGCAGCAGTCGGTTCCGCGAGGGCCTGCTCAAGCGCGGTCAACGTCGTTGAAGGGCACCCGCACGAAGTCGGGCTCGGTCGCGAGGAACGCGGTCGCTGCCGGCTCATCGCCGGCGGCCAGGGCCAGGCCGGTGTGCCCGTGGTAGGCGTCGGTCGCGGAGACGACCCGGCGGCGCCCGGTCGCCCGGCGCGCGGACTTGATCGCCAGATCGATTGCCTCCCCGCCGCCGCTGGCGAATACCGCATAGTGCATGCCGGGGGTGACGCCGACCAGCTTCTCGGCCAAGGCCGCACGCTCGGTGCTGGGGAAATGGTGGTTGCCGATGTCGAGCGTTTCGAGGGCGTTCGTCAACGCCGCGATGACATCCGGGTTCCGGTGGCCGAGGTTGTAGACCCCGCCGTTGAGGTGGATGTCGATGAGCTCGCCGGCCGTCGACGTCCCAGATGCGGTACCCCTCGCGCTTGCCCATGACCAGATCGATCCCGGCCCCGGTCATGAACCGCACACGGTCGGGGCAGACATACCGCTCGGCGAGCTCGAGCGTGTGCTGCTTGGCCGCGGAGGTCATGGCATGCCCGCCAGGTCGTCCCACTTGCGCCAGGCTCGCGCGTACAGGCGCGGATTGTCGGCCGCGGGGATGTCGCGCACCGACCGCAGCCATTCGCGTTCGGCGGCGTCGGACAGCGCGAAGCATTCCTGCGTGAAGGCGGCTCTGTCGGTCGTGGTTGCCGCATGCTTGAGGAAGCGGGCCTCCAGGTCGTCACGATGGCTCGGCGTAGGCCGCCATCCGCTCGGGGTAGTTGCGCAGAGTGGCCCTGTGCAACATCCTCGTGGCTCCACCACATCGTGCCGGCGTCGAACCGCTTGCCGGGGCGCGGCTGCTCCGGCAGGCCGCCGTCGAACCACACCGGCTTGAACACCGAGGTGCAGGGGGCGGAGGTGCCGGTCAGCCACACCGTGATGTCGTCCGGTGTCACGTGGGCCACCATCGACCCGGCCGACTGGGAACTCCGGATCGGACCGAACCCCGCATGTGCGCAGACAGTCATCCCGGTGACCCCCTTGGCCGGGCGAGAAGTCCGCGTCAGCCTCGCCGTGATCGCGCAACACCCGAATCGCAGCCGGCGACGTCGACCTTGCCCCGCTCCGCCCTCAGCGCGTCCGAGGTCCGGCATTGCCTGGCCGCAGAATCGGAGAACCGTGGTGACAAGGAAGTCGGAGCGATCAGTCACCTTGATTCCACTCAAGTCCGGCGGAGGCGCGTTCGGCCACACCCAGCGTGAGCCCGTTGGAGATCGACGCCGTCGCATCCACCCGTTGGGCAGCCCAGTCCCGGCCCACCGTTTCCAGGATCCATGCCTCCCGGCGGTCGCTGACGATGAAGCTGTTGTCGTAGACCAACTTGTGGGTATGCCCGGCCTGACCGTGCTGGCCGTGCTGGTCCAGCAGCGTGGTGATGACCTCCGACCGCCTCGTCCGCGGTCTCCGCCCGCTCCAGCGCCAGCCGCAGCAGGTCCATCCCCAGCAGCCCCGACTGCTTCTCGCGCTTGGCTTTGGTGAAGACCGCCTCGTTCCCGATGGCCACACCGTGCTCGTTGACGCCCATCTCCGCGCCCCAGATCCAGTACGGCTTGGACAGGACGACGGCATGGGTGTGCGGTACCTGCTCGATCTCGATGTAGGTCGCGCGCAGTCGATCCTTGGCCTGGTCGGCTGCCGGGACGAACGCCAACTCATGGGCCTCGTTGGGCTCGCGGTCGCTGTTCTTGCCGAGGATCACGCTGCCATCGGCGGTGGCGGACGGAAGGGATACGAACGTGTCGCACATACGGCCATTGTGCGCCCGCGGGCAGCGATGTCGCCGTGCTTCGACGGAGCCGGCTGTGGTTGACCCGCCCCACCAGCAGAATGCGCGACCGGCAACAAGACTCGCCTCACCCGCAATCTGCCCAGCCGCCAGGCCACGCCGACCAGCCGGAAATCGCGCACAGAACACCGGCAGAGGGGGCGCATCCCCCCGCGGTGCGCCCCCTCTGAGGTCAGAGTGATCCAGGCGGCGACGGAATGCGACCGGCACGTGTCCCCATTTGGGGGGACACTTTGTTAGGCGCCTTGCCATAATGGAGAGGTGGCCGCCCAGAGGCTGACGATCGCGATCATCGATGACCACCTGCTGCTCACCGAAGGTCTCAAGTCCTGGTTCGCCCAGAACGCCGCGGACGTCACGGTGTTGTTCGCGGGTCCGGACCCGGTGGCGGCCTTGACCGTCGCTGACGAGCTCGACCTGGCAGTGCTCGAGGTCGACCTGGGGCCAGCGGCACCGAGGCCGGCGGAGACGGTGAGAGCCTTCGCCGAGCACGGGGTGCCCGTGGTGCTGGTAGCCGGCACCGCGCGTGGAGCTGCGCTGCGGGAGGCTCTGCTGGCAGGTGCGGGGGGCTACGTATCGAAGACCGCGCAGCCGCAGCATCTGTTGGACGTGATGCGACGGACGGCCAGCGGCGAGCAGGTGTTCACCCGGGAACTCGCGGAGGTCATGTGCAGTCCCACACCTCCCGACCTCAGCGGTCAGGAACTGCGCGCGCTGCAGCTGTACGCGTCGGGCCTGTCGCTCAAGGAAGTCGCGCGCCAGATGTCGGTCACCCAGCACACCGCCAAGGAGTACCTCGACCGCGTCCGCGCGAAGTACCAGGCGATGGGCAGGAACGCGCGCACGAAGGTTGAGCTGCAGACGGCTGCCAGGGAGGACGGGCTGCTCGATCAGGCCCGCTGAAAGCGGCGCGTGAGCCCATCCGGGGCCGAATCAGCCGCTGCTCGTGGCCGCAGGCACGGCCTCCTGCGATCGGCGCTGCAGGATCGTGGCGATCAGCGGGAAGCAGACGACCGACAGGGCGCCCGCCCCGACCAGAGCCGCCGCGTTCTCGGGCAACATCACCCCCGACTGCGTACCCACCTCCGACAGCGCGACCAGCAGCGGCAGTGCGGTCGCGGTGAAGAAGACCATCTGCCAGCGCTGAATGCTGCTCAACTGCCGGCGGTACATGAACAACTGCGGCAGGCCCCGCACCGCGAACAGCAGGCCGAAGAACAGCAGCAGCCGCAGCGGGTTCTGCACGATCGAGTCGATGTCCAGCTTCATGCCGGAGCTGACGAAGAAGATCGGGATGAACACGCCGTACCCGACCGCCTCCAGTTTGCGTTCGAGGGCCATGGTGTCCCCCGGTGCCCACCGCCGCAGAACGACACCGGCCAGGAAGGCTCCGAGGACCACGTCGAGGCCGAAGTCGTTGGCCACGAGGACCAGGCCGGCCAACAGCACGAGGGTCCAGCGCAGCGTGGTCTGGCCGGTGGACTCCTCGGGAAGGCCCAGCTTCTGGCCGAGGTGGCGGGCCTTGACCCAGCGGATGATCCACAGCGCGAGGAAGGTGGCAGCCGCCATCCCCAGCAGGGCGAACAGCCCGGCGACCGGCCCGGAGGCGGTCAACAGCAGGGCCATGGCCACGATCGGCAGGAACTCACCGACTGCCCCGGCGGCGAAGATGAACGGCCCCAGGGGACTGTCCATCAACCCGGACTCCCGCAGGATCGGCAACAGCGTGCCGAGCGCCGTCGTGGTCAGCGCGATGGCGATCGCGAGGAAATCGCGCACCACGCCGGCCTCGTAGAGCAGCGCGGTGACGGCCACCGAGATCCCCGCGCTGATGAACCAGGACCCGATCGCGATGCGCCCGGCGGGCTGGCGCATGAGGTCGATCTCCAGTTCATACCCCGCGAGCAGGAACAGGAACGAAAGCCCGATCGTGGACAGCAGCGCCACGTCGTCGGGGTTGGCCCGCATGAGCATCTGCGGACCGATCAGGATCCCGCCGATGAGCATGAACACGACGGCCGGCAGGCGCGGGCCGGGAAGCACCCGGGCGACCAGCGGGGCGAGCGCGGCGATCAGGATGACCCAGAACAGCGAGGCCAGCGAGGTGTCCATGCGCCACACTGTGGCAGACCGTCGGGCAGGGCAGCCAGCGCCTAAACCGGGTCGGGTGTGCGCCGCCCGAAACGACGGTCGAGCGTGCGAAGGACCGGTGAGGCGCTCACGCCGTGGATCACCACCGACGCCAGGACGGCGAACGACACCGTAGCCCACACGACGCCAGGCGCTGCGAACTGGCCGTGGCCGAGGGCGAAGGCGACGTAGTAGAACGAACCGATGCCCCGGACCCCGAAGAAGGCGATGCTGCGCTGCTCGACCAGCGTTACCCGCGACCCGCGCATCGACAGCCACCCGGTGACGGGTCGCAGCAGGAGCACCACCAGCAAGCCCCAGGCCACCCCCGCCGCGGTCAGCCCGGCCAGGACGCCGCTGCCCAGCGCGTAGCCGAACACCAACAGTAGGCCGAGCGTCAACAGTCGCTCGATCTGGCCGACGAACTCGTGCAATACCCGGTGGTACTCGTGACCACGCTCCGAGGAGCGGATGGTCAGTGCCGCACAGAAGACCGCTAGGAAGCCGTACCCGCCCATCAACTCTGTCACCCCGTAGGCGAGGAACACCGCCGCCAGCGAGACCACGGCTTCCGCGGTCTCCGCGAAGCGCAATGAGGGGGTGTGCGCACGGAAAGCCAGCCGGGCCAGGACGGTGCCCACGAGCCATCCGCACCCGACCCCTAGCACCACCTTGCCCAGTAGTTCCCATGCGACCCACCCGCCGAGCCACTGCGAGGCAGCCATCGTCGACGCCAGCACGGCGGCGTGCACGAACGGAAAGGCCAAGCCGTCGTTGAGGCCGGCCTCCGAGCTCAGGGCGAAGCGGACCTCGTCCTCGCTCTCGGGGTCATCGGTCGGCTCCCCCACCTGCACTTCTGAGGCCAGGACGGGGTCGGTCGGCGCCATGACGGCCCCCAGGAGCAGCGCTACTGCAAACGGCACCGCCAGCAGGCCAGCGGCCAGCACGGCTGCCGCGGCGATGAACAACGGCATGCCGATGCCCAGCAGCCGCCACGTGCTGCCCCATCCACGCAGGCTGACCGGCCGATCCAGGGCCAGCCCGACGCCCATCAGGGCCACGATCACGCAGACCTCAGTGATGTGCTCGACCGCCGGTAGGTTCGCAGCCAGATCCAGGCTTGGGGTTCCCGGCACCAACGATGCGAGGAAGCCGGCTGTGACGAACACCATGGCCGGCGACAGCGGCCACCGGTTGAGGATCCGGGGGAGCACGGCCGCGGACAGAGCAGCGATCCCCGCCAGCGCATAGCCGGCGGGGATCGCTGCTGAGTCCATCAGGGTCAGGCGGTCATCCGTCCGGACAGCGCGTCCTTGAGCCGGTCGACCATCCCGACGCCGGGGCCGACCACCTTGTGGAACAACTCACTGTGGGGAGCATTGGGGTGCGGCCTGGTCGGTGCGACCTTCTCGGCCATCTCGACCTTGGCCCGCAGGTCCACCAGCTTCTCGGCCGGCACCACCTGCCGCAGCTTCGGGAACTGTTCGTCCTCTTCGTCCTTGATGTGATCGGCGAGCACCTCCCTGAGTCTGGCCACGACCTCGGTGAACTCACCGTCCGCGGGCTGCAGGCCCTCGAGTTCCTTGAGCAGCTCTTCGAGTTCCTGGTGCTCCTGGGTGTCGTGATCCACCGCCTCATCGCCGTCGTCGAGATACTCGCGGATGACCGGGTAGACATACATCTCCTCGGCCACCGAGTGGCGGACCAGGGCGGAGATGAACAGATCCGCGACGTCGCGCGGGTCCTGCTCCTGCCCGCTCTGCATGCTCAACTGGTCGAGCAACTGCTCAGCCTCCCGGTGCTCCTGCACGAGCAGGTCGAGGATGTCCAACTCGGCGGTTGTTTCGGTACTCACGTGACCTCCAGCGGTTCTCGGGTTCACAGCGAATGTGCCCGACACCGGTGCTTCCATACCTCGGCCCGGGACGCCGGTGCGCGGCCGGGCGGCCGGAACGCCGCCGCAGGCATGCATGGGTGCATCACGGGTATGTCCCGCCACAACCCTTGGAAGGGAGTCAATGATGTCCTACGAGCAGCAGCCCCAGGCGGCAACCCCGCCGGCACAGCCCATCGCTGAGCCGACCACCTACCCGACGGCCGCCGCAGGCCCCGCGTACGAGGAGCGGCAACTCGTCAGGCCGGCCAAGACGTCGGCGGCCGCGGTGTTCTCCTTGGTCTTCGGGGTCTCCGCCCTCTTCAGCGTGCTGACGGTGATCCTGGGTCCGCTGGGCATCGTTCTTGGGATCGTCGGGATCCTGCTGGCGACCTTCGGCATCCGTAACGCCAAGCGGGTGGGCGTCACCGGGCGCGGGGTCGCCGTCGGCGGGCTGGCACTGTCCGTCATCGCCGTCCTGCTCGGTGCCGCGCTGGCGTTGGGCGTGACGTTCTTCCTCAACGACCAACGGGCCGTCGACCGGCTCGAGCAGCAGTTGCAGGACTGGCGCGACCAGCTCCCCTCGGACGTGAACATCCAGCAGTGACCCCCCGTGCCCCGGCTGCGTCTACGGATCCCGCCACCCCGGCTGGACCTGCAGGGCTGAGGGTGCGGCGGCGGGCCCCGGACGTCCTGCGGCCGGGGCCCGCCGCTTCTGAGTCCGACGGTCGGTTGGACACCTTCTGCTTGACCCCCAGTGACCGGCGGCACACGCCTGCCGCGGTTGATGACCGGTGCCGCGGGTAGGTGTTGTGGTCCGGTCCATGGACCGGACCACAACGAAGGAGGTAGTACATGGATGCCAGGATGTCGATCGGACAGGAGACCCTGGATCGGGTCACCGGAGCCGTGCAGCGAGTGGCGGGGACCGTCATCAGACGTGAGGACCTGCAGGTGAGGGGCGAGTTGCACACGGAGAAGGCCCAGGCGCAGCGGCGGGCCCGGGAGCGCGATGAACGCGCGGAGATCAGCGAGGAACTCGCGGAGGCTGAGGAGCGCCAGCGGGCAGCTGGCAGGAAACGCGCCCGGCTGATCTCGGAGAAGCGCGAGCAGCGCGAGCTGGAGGAGGCGGAGCGCGAGCAGAGGGCAGTAGATAAGGCCGTGGTCGATCTGACCGAGCGCGCGAAGAACGCGGTGGACGCCGACAAGCGGCGCGCCGAAGACGCTGCCCGCCGCGAGAAGCAGGCGGCGGGCAGCGATCGGGCCGAGGGGCAGCGGCGCGCCGCCGAGCTGGGTCAGGAATCCCAGCAGCACGCCGCGCGGGCGCATCGGCTCAACGCCGCGGCGGAACTCGACAAGGGCTCGCTGGCCCAGAAGGCGCTGGCCAAGGGCCTCTGGTTCGTGCGCCTGCCGCTGACCTCCGTCGAGACGGTGACCGGGCGGCGAGGCTCCGACTGGCCCCCGGCCACGGGCTTCGACGCGCTGGAGGCCACGGTGACACAGGTGGTCGGCGGGTTGCTGCGCGACGAGGACCTGGTGCGCAAGGGACGCGCGAAGCAGGCCGCGGTGTCCTCGGTCTCGCAGGCGGTGTCCAAGCAGGCGCAGGCCGACGAGACCGCCGCCTCCGCCGCGCAGCGCCAGGCGGCACAGGACGCGCAGGCCGCCAAGGCCACACAGCAGGCGGCCGCAGAGGCGCAGCAGCGCAAGGAGGAACTCGACAGGCGTGGGCAGGCCAAGCGGAAGGAGGTTGCCAACACCGCCCGGACCCGCAAGGCGCGGGCGCGCAAACGGGCGGCCAAGGCCGACGAGGGCTTGGACAACCGTGAGCGCAACGACGCGCTGGCCGACGCCACGCAAGAACAGACCGCCGCGGCCCGCAAGAAGGCCGCTGCCGAAGCTGCCGCCAAGGTCGTCGAGCTCGACGAGCAGATCGGCGCGGCCAAGCCCGCCGGCAAGGCCACCAAGTAGCACACGACCCGGGCGGGCACCGCCTCGCAGTGCCCGCCTGGGTCGTGCACTCGGGACAGAGGAGTGCCGGGAGGGTGCCGCCACACCCCCCCGGCGACCGAGCGGCGGGGGAATCCGCCCGGGTTGTCAGCGAGACCCGCAGGCCTCCCTGACCGTCTGTCAGCCCGGCATGGTCTGCCCACCGACCGGGGCCAGCACCTCGCCGCTGTAGTAGGACGAGAGCCGGTTGCTTGCGAAGAACACGTACGACGGGGCGATCTCGTCGGGCTGGGCGGCACGTCCCATGGGGGTGTCGGTGCCGAAGCGCTTCACCTTCTCGGCGTCGAAGGTCGCTGGGATCAGCGGCGTCCACACCGGACCCGGAGCAATGGCGTTCACCCGGATCCTGCGGTCGACCAGCGCCTGGGCCAACGAGTATGTCAAGGCGATGATCGCGCCCTTGGTCGCTGCGTAGTCCAGCAGCGTCTTGTGCCCCTGCAGGCCGGTGATCGACGCGGTGTTGATGATCGCCGAACCCTCCGACATGTGTTCGAGCGCAGCCTGCGTGAGGAAGAACGTGGCCTCGATGTTGGTGGCGAAGGTGCGCTGCCACTGCTCGAAGGTGAGGTCCTCGGGGGAATCGACCGGTTTCTGGAAGGCTGCGTTGTTGACCAGCAGGTCCACGCGCCCGAACTCCTCGACGGTCCGCATCACCACAGAGCGCCGGTGTGCCTGGTCACCCACGTCGCCGGGGATCGCCACGTAGCGCTGACCGGCCGCCTTGATCAGTTCACCGGTCTTCTCAGCGTCTTCGTGCTCCTCGAGATAGGAGATGGCGACATCGGCGCCCTCCTTCGCGAACGCGACCGAGACGGCCCGGCCGATGCCGCTGTCACCACCGGTGACGATCGCCACCTTTCCGGCCAGCAGGCCGCTGCCGGTGTAGTCGCGCATCTCATCGCGCGACTCCTGCGCCATGTCGGATTCACTACCCGGGTACGGAATCGTCTGCTCCGGGTGACTCTGCTCGTCGGACATGGCAGCCCTCTACCCCCCACTGGCGGGGCTATACGCGCGGTACGTCCCACAGATGTGCGCCCGCATAGTGCTGCGCCACCGGGGTAGACGTCGCCATGCCAACCAGCCCCGCGGTACCCGAACGACCGGCGAGTTTCTGGGCGCCCTGGCTCGGCAGTCCGGCCTCCGAGCGACTCAGCGATCGCCATGAGGTGGTCGTCGTTGGCGCGGGCATCGTGGGCTTGTCCACCGCGCTGCTGTTGGCTGAGCGCGGCCTCGACGTGGCCGTGATCGACGCCCGCCGGCCCGGCGGCGGCACCACCGGGAAGTCCACCGCGAAAGCCACCTTGCTGCAGGGGACCACGCTCGGGCGCATCCGATCCACCCACGGCAGCGAGGTCGCCGAGGCGTACCTTACGGCCAACCGCATCGGCCAGGACCTCGTGCGTCGGGTGATCGAGCAGACCGGCATCGTCGACCACGACACCCGCGACTGCTGGACGTATGCCGTGACGGACCAGTCCGCCGGACACGTGCAGGAGGAGTTCGAGGCGCTCACCGCCCTCGGCTTGCCGGCACAATCGGCCCACCCCGCCGAGCTGCCCTTCCCGACCGCGGCGGGGGTACGACTGCCGGACCAACTGCAGATCAATCCCGTGCAGTACCTGGCCGCCGTGGAACGGCGGCTGACCGAGTACGGGGTGCCGCTGGTGTGGCCGCACCGTGTAGCCGCAATTGAGGAGTCGGACGGCGTGATCCGGTTGACCTGCACCAGCGGGATGACCGTAACGGCCACCTGGGTGGTCATGGCCACCCTCCTACCCTTCCCGGTACGCACCCTGGTCTTCGCCAACAGCACCCCGGAGCGTTCGTACGCCCTGGCATGCCGGGTGTCGGCTCCGGTACCGCAAGGGATGTACCTGTCGGCGGACTCCCCCACCCGGTCGCTGCGCACCGCCCGATCCGTCTCTGGCGAGGACTTCCTGCTGGTCGGCGGCAGCGGGCACCCGACGGGCAAACAGAACCCGGCGAGCCGCCACCTGCGCGACCTCGCGCAGTGGGCCGACGACACCTTCGACGTTCAGGAGATCACCCACCGGTGGTCGGCCCAGGACTACCGCAGCGTGGACCTGCTGCCCCAGGTCGGCCATTCGCCGCTGGGACCCCATGGGCTACTGATCGCCACAGGCATGGGCAAATGGGGGATCACCAACGGTTCCGCGGCCGCGCACGCGCTGACCGGGATCGTCGCCGACGAGCCGCCGGCATGGGCGGCCGTGTTCAAGCCCAGACTGGCGGGCAGCGCCACTGGGTTCGCGAAGTTCGCGCGGCTGAGCCTGCAGGTGGGAGCGAACCTGGCCAGCGGATGGTTGGCCGAACCAGGGCTGCGCGACCCGGAGGATGAGGGCACGGGCCGGGTGCGCCGCGACCTTCCGCATCCGCAGGCGGTCAGCGTGGTCGACGGACGGCGCCGCGTGTGCAGCGCCGTGTGCACCCACCTCGGCGGCGTCGTGCGCTGGAACGACACCGAGAACTCCTGGGACTGCCCGCTGCACGGGTCCCGGTTCTCCGCCGACGGCGACGTCCTCACCGGTCCGGCGGTCCACGGGCTCGGTGGGGACAGCCACGAGCGGGTATCCTCGGGCGAAGCAGTCGACCGCACGTAGCAGCGGGAGGAACGCGTGGAGCAGGCGGGGACCCGGCACACAAGGGCCATCATCGGTGTCGCCTTGGGCTGTCTGCTCACGCTGGGCGTAGTCGTGTCGCAGCTGGGCGCGCCGCTGATCGTGACCATGGGGATCGTGGTGGTGGCAGCGGGGCTGTTCCTCACCCCCCGGCAGACCCTGATCGTGGCGGTGGCCGCCGTGGCCAGCGCGGTGGCCGTCGCCTTCGCCTTCGACGTGGAGAACCAGCTCTACCGCATCGGCAACGTGCTGCTGGCTTCGGCGCTCGGATTGGCGGCCTCATGGGCCCTGCAACAACGCGTGCGGCGCATCGAAGCCCTGCGCCGGACCGAGGAGCAGGTGTTCGCCAGCGTCCCGGACGCCCTGGTGGTGCTCGACAACGCCGGGGTCATCCTGCAGAGCAACCCTTCCCTGACCGACATAGTGCCGGCGGCGCAGGTCGGCATGAAGTTGCATCCGCTGCTGGGACATCTTCGGGCCGACGGCAGTGCCTGCCCGGGCGGCTGCTGCCTCGACGACCCGACCACGGTGCACCTCGTCGATCCCCCGGAACGCGTGGAGGGGGAGCGGATCGCCGCGGACGGCTCCACCCGGTGGGTCGACTACTCATGCGGGCGCATCGACGACGAGCGCACCGTCGTGAGTCTTCGCGACGTCACGGCCCTTGTCACCGCCGAGGAGTACCGCAGGGCCCTGCTGGAGGCGGCAGCGCGGCAGCAGGAACAGCAGGCCCTGATGTCAGCGCTCGGCTCACCACAGCACGTCTCCCTGCCGGACGTGACCGGCGTGGAGGTGGATCTGTGGAGCACCGGGGCGGACCACGGCGCCACCAGCGGCGACATCGTCGAGGTGACCGAGTTGCCCGACGGCCGCGTGCTGATCATCATGGTGGACGCCCGCGGGACCGGTGTGGCCTCGATCCGGGACGCCTGGAAGGTGCTGTATCTGACTCGCGCGTACCTCACCTCCGGGGTTCCCTTGAGCGATCTCGTCTCCCGCACGGCGGCGACCCTGGCCTCCGAGAGCGACCCGCCGCGGGCCAGCGTGCTGGCCGCTGTGCTGGATCCGCAGACCGGCCGCGTGGATCTGGCCACCGGCGGCCACCCCCCCGGCCTGCTACTGCACGCCGACGGCACCAGCCAGTGGCTGGAGGCCACCGGCCGGGGTGTGGGCGCGCCGTCGCCGGGGTCCCAGCGGGTGGTGACGGCACGCCTGGCCGACGCCGATTCGCTCGTGCTGTACACCGACGGCGTCGTCGGCGGGACCCGCGACTTCATCGAGGGGTTGTCGAACCTGAAGTCCTCGGCAACCGCTTTGCGTCGCCAGGCCACGCACGGCTGGGCCCGCAAGCTGATGGCTGCGGTGGCTTCTCCGGGTACAGCCCGTGACGACGCCACGATCCTGCTGGTCCGCCGGACGGGTCAGGCAGGTCCCAGCCTCCAGACCAGCACCACCCGCTGACCGAGGCGCACCGCCCGCACCAGGCTTCCGGGTGCCCCCCACGGGGCCGGTGTGGCCGCCGTGACGGTGATGGACCAGGCGCCTCCGGTCTTGACGAGTCCGGACAGCGCCTCACTCGTGCCCTCCTCGGCCAAGAACGGCCAGATCTCCAGCATCCGCCGACCGATCCACTCATGGGCGCCGGGGACGTTGGTCGCGGCATCCTGCACCACGAAGTCCGTTGCGGAACCCTGCGCGTTGACCACGGCCTCCAGCAACAGCCAGGGATCCAGGTGCAATCGCAACAAGGTGTTCAGCCAGTCCAGGTCCGGGTCGGCAGCCGCGGCGTTGCGCATGAGCAGCGGGGCGACCCGCTGCACTGCCTTGATGATTGCGCGCTGCCGCAGATCGTCGAAGACCTGCTCGTCCTTCCAGATCAGCCCGACGACACCCACGATCGATCCTTGGTCGGACACCGGGATCGTGGCCGTGGCCTCGAACCCACCCGAACTCGACCGGGCGACCTGCGGGAACTCCGCGATCCTTGACGCCCGGTCCCCCCAGAACAGCGCCGCGTCGTCCACGACCGAACGGACGTACGGGATGTCGGTGGTCGGCGGGATGCTGCGCCAGGAACTCACCAGGTCACCGGGGATGCCCACCTGACCGACCAGGCGCAGGGAGCCGTCCACGTTGGTCCGGTACATCGTCAGGGCGTCGACTGCATGCGGCTGCAACAGTTCGAGCAGCAACTCCGCGGCCTCGTCGGCCTTGTCCATGGCGCCGGCCACCGCGTCCATGACGGCGGTGACGACCCCGGCGCGCACATCCGGTTGCTCGCGCAGGGCCCGCCACGTGTCCGAAGTGGCCTGGGTGACCGGCAGTTCCGCGCGCACGACCTGCTCGGCGAGATCGGGGTCGTCGCCGTCCGGAATCGCCACCCCGACGACAGTTGCTGCGACCTCCACGAGCTTGACGTTGTGCTCCTGCGACATCCGGCGCAGCCGGGCGAACGCCTCCTCCAGAGTGATCCCGTGCCGCTCCACGAGCACTCCCTTGGCCTGTTCGATGACCGCACGCATCCGGGCCGACGCCCGCAGGTCGCGGACCTCCTTGCCGAGTGCGGCAACGGTCTCTGCCAGAGGTGTGTCAGGCGCCTGCCAGCGACTGCCCCCGTCGACGGGTGTCATCGTCAGGGTCCGTCCCGCCCACTGCCGTCGGCGAGGTCCAGGAGACCGGAAATCGCCAGGATGACGCTCACGTTTGCCGAGGCCCCCTGGACGGAGATGGCAGCACCCAGGTCGGCGGTGCGCCCGAACATCTCGCCGAGCAGGTCCACGGCAGCCGGCTCCAGGTACCGGCAGTCGTGCAGGTCGACCACCAGTTGCTGCAGCGGTGGTGCCAGTCGCGCCAGAGCTTCCGGACGCAGCCGGTCGGCGGTCGTCTCCCCCACGTCCCCGACGAGCACGATGCGCGCGATCCCGTCCACCGACGACACGGCAGAGGCGCTGGCATCCTGATCAGCCATGGGCAGCCCTTCCTTGCTCGGCGGTGGCGGTGGCCCGTCGGAACAATCCCATCGCGCTGTTGCTGACCGGATCTATCCCGACATCGGCCACAAGGCTCACCGCATGATAACAACGTTCGGGGAAGGGTTCCCCCAAACACGATGCACCGCACTGGGGGCACCGCTGGGTCCACGAGATGTGAATACGGTGGTCGGCCCGGCCCACGGGACCCGAGTTGATGACGTTGCCGAACCAGTAGACGGCCACCGTCGGCGTGCCGACCGCATCGGCAAGGTGCCGCGGTCCGCTGTCATTGCCCACCAGGAGTTCGGCCAGCCGGAGCAGGCCGACCAACTCGCGGAAACTCAGCCCGACCAGCGACCGCGCGCCCGGCACCGCCCGGGTGACGGCGGCGACCACGTCCGCCTCCGGGGGCGTGCCGATCACCACCACGTGGGCACCGGCACCGGCCAAGGCCCTGCCCACATGCCCGAACCGGTCGGCGGGCCAGCGGCGCTGGGGATCCGTCGCACCGGGATGAATCACCGCCACCGGCGCCCACGGGGTCGGGCCGTGGCGCCGTAGGACCGCCTCGGCCGCCTCCACATCGGCGTCCAGCACCGGGAACTGCGGGTGCACCCGCACCGGTTCGGCGCCCGCCGCAGTCACCACTTCCAGGTAGCGCAGGATCTCGGGCTGCCAGTACTGGTAGGAGACGCTGAGATCGAGCGGCTCGGCGTCAGCTGCCTGCAGACCGACCGTGCAGCGGGCGCCGAGAGAGCGCACCACGGGGTTGCTGTTGCGGCCTCCGCCATGCAGCTGGAACGCGACATCGAAGTCGCGGGCACGCATCCGGGCGAAGAACCGCTCGACCACGACCGGCTCGGGGGCCTGCCCGGCCCGGGGTGTGCGGACTCCCGCGACCCAGGGCACACTCACCACCTCGTCCACAGGCCCCGGCCTGCCGTTCAGCGCCGCTGGTTCCCAGGCCCCGCCCAGCAGCGTGATCCGGGCCCGGGGCGCCGCAACCCGCAGAGCAGCCAGGGCGGGTTCGGCCATCAGGTAGTCGCCGACGCCGTTGGCCCGCAGCACCGCGATGGCCCTGGCGTGTGCCAGGTCCGGTCGCGACGCCGTGGGGCGTGACCGGACCGACGCGGTCATGCGGGCGCTGTCTGGGCGGCGGCGCATGCCGCGATCACCCCGCTTGTGGAGCGGTCCGGGAGGAGCGGCACGGTGTGAACCCGTCCGCCCAGGCGTCTGACCGCTCTCGCCTCGCGCAGCGCGGACACGTCGTGGTCGGCACCCTTGACGTACACGTCCGGCCGGATGGCCTCGATCAGCCCGAGTGGCGCCGCGCCGTCGAAGGCCACCACATGATCGACGGTGTCGAGAGCCGCGAGGACAGCTGCCCGGTCCGCCACCCGGTTGACGGGGCGGCCGGGTCCTTTGATGGCCCGGACCCCGGCATCGTTGTTGATCGCGAGCACGACGACGTCCGCTTGGTCGGCCGCTGCCTGCAGACAGGCCACGTGCCCGGCATGCAGGACGTCGAAGCAGCCGTTGCTGAAGGCGATCCGCCGGCCCGCGGCGCGGTGCTCCCGGCACAGGTCGATCAGTCGCTCGGCGGTCAGCAGGGCGCCCTCCGGACCGATGATGAGATCGTCGCTGGAGCATGTCGCCGTGCCAGGCCGCTGCACGACCACCGTTGCGGCGGCCACAGCCACCTGCAGTGCCTCGGTGACGTCGCCGCCGACGGCCAGCCCCAACGCCAGCGTCGCGGACAAAGTGTCACCGGCTCCGGCACTGTGCGGTTCGGCGACGCGCCGGGTGGGGACGTGACGGCTGCCGGCACTGTCGAGGACCACCGCACCGTCGCCGTCCAGCGTAGCGACGACGTGTTCGCTGCCCGTGGCCGCCAGCAAGCGGTCCCGGCCAGCGTCGAGGTGAGCGATCCGGGCGGGTCCGGCGATCTCAGGGCCGATCCCGAGAACCTGGCGCGTCTCAGCCCAGTTCGGCGTCACGACCGTGGGGGCGCAATGGCGCCAGGAACGCACGTCATGGGCATCCACGAGCAGCGGCACCCGGCGGGAGACCCGTGCCACCGCGTCCCGCACGGCCGGACCGGTACACGTCCCGAGGCCGTAGTCGGCGAGGACCACAGCGTCGGCTTCCGGCAGCAGCACCTCCAGGCGTTCCGCGACTTCCGCGTCGAGGTCGTCCGGGAGGTGGCCGGTGTCGCCCTCGTCGAACCGTGCCAGCACCTGGTGGCCGACAACGACCCGGCGCTTGGCCATGGTGCGGCGGTCCCGGCAGGTGACGAACGAATCCTCGACACCGCGGCGCCGGACGGCCCCCGACAGTTGCCGGGCAAGCGGGTCGTCGCCTACTGCAGCGAGCAGTCGAACGCGACCGCCCAAGGCTGCCACGTTGGCCGCGATGTTGCCGGCGCCGCCGGGGACGCCGTCGCGGTACCGGACGCTAACCGTCGGAACAGGTGCCTCCCGTGCCACGTTCGTGCAGGAACCGAGCAACCACTCGTCGAGGATCACGTCACCGAGCACGAGCACCCGGGCCCAGCCGAACTGTTCCACAAGGCGGGTGAGAGCCGGTCCGAGGGTCATGCCGGCTCCAGCACGAGGTTCACGGCCTTCTCCACGTCGTCGACGGGGATGTCCGCGGCCTGCGGTTCCCGGCCGGGCGCCCGCAGCACCTGCGACGGCAGCTCCGGCGGCGGACCCCACTGACCGGGCGAGGCCGGCCCGAAAACGAGGACGGAGGTGATTCCGTAGGCATGCGCCAGGTGCGCCGCGCCGGTGTCACCGCTGACCAGGAGCCTGGCGTCGGCGATCACTGCGGCGAACTCGACGAGGTCCAGGCGACCGGCCAGCACCTGCTCGCGCTTCAGCCCGGCTGCGTGTGCCACCTGCTGAGCAGCCACCACGTCGCCCGGGCCGCCGGTGACCAGGATGTCCCGGGTCGGTAGCCGTCGGGCGAGCGCGGCGAAGTGGCCCGCCGGCCACCGCTTCCGGGGCTCGGTACCTCCGACGTGCAGCACGATCCGGTCGCGGGGCACATCCCGGTCCGGGCGGCGGATGGCGAGCCGGTCCGAGTCCGCATCGATGCCCACCCACCGCACAAGCCGGCAGAGCCGCTGCCGCTCCGGCTCGTCCTCGTCGAGCCACCACTGCGGCCCGAACTCCCAGGTGCCCGGGCAGTGGAACGCCACCAGTTCCTTCGGGTGGCGTGAGAGCAGCGCCTGGTGACTCTGCGGACCCCTGCCGTGCATGTTGAACGCGACCATCTCGGACAGGTCCTGGCGAGGGGTGAGACCGTCGACGGGCACGCTGTCCACCACCCCGGGGATCAGGGCGACCAGCGGGTGCAGCCACTGCGGTGCAGCCACCAGGATGCCCGGCGGGCCCTGATGGTCGGCCAGCGCGCGCAGGGCCGGGACCGCCGTCAGCAGATCGCCGACCCCGGCCGCGCGCAGTGACAGCATGGCTACGGCCACGAGGTCTCTCCTCCCGGGGTGATCATGATCTCCGGAACGACAGCCGACCGCCGCCGCTTGAGCAGGTCGACGATCACGTCAGCCACATCGCCGGGGTCCATCAGGGGCGCGTCCGGTGCGGGCCGGTACTTCGCAGGACGGCCGTCGAAGAAGGCCGTCCTCATGCCGCCGGGCATCACGCAGGTAATGCGCAGCCGGTCCCCCATCTCCGCGGTGAGGGCGCGGGTCAGGCCGACCACGCCGAACTTCGACGCGCAGTATGCGGTGGCGTCGGGCAGGGCGCGGCGCCCTAACGTCGAGGCCACCGTCACCACCTGTCCCCCGGACTCGGTGAGCGCGGCCAGGGACGCACGGATGACCGCGGCGGTCCCGAGCAGGTTGACCGCGATGACCCGTTCCCAGTCGGCGGTCTTGACCGAGTCGAGCGGACCGCACGAGTCGATCGCGGCGCACGTCACCACTGCATCCAGGCCATCCTCGGCAATGAACGACACCACCGACTCCGTCAATTCGGTGTCTGCGAGGTCCACGGCGAAGTGCACGTGGTTGCCGTCCGGCGCAGCGAGATCCATGACGATCGGCTGTCCGCCCGCTGCGGCCACCGCATCCGCCACCGCGGCGCCGAGCCCTGATGACCCGCCGGTGACCAGGACCCTTCCTAGGCTGGCTGAGTCCGACATTCCTGTTCCTCCTCTGGTGCTGTGACGACGGCCGCCTGTGCGGCTGCCACGAGCCGGGTGCTGCTGCGGCCCTCGAGCGTGGGCAGCACCACGACCTCGCCTCCGTACTCGCGAACGACCGGGGCCTCCGGAAGCATGTGCTCGTGGTAGTCGCTGCCCTTGGCGAAGATGTCGGGTTTGAGTCGCCGGAGCACTGCGGCCGGGGTGGACTCGTCAAAGACCTCGACGGCACCTACGCAGCGCAGCGCCCGCAACACCCGGGCACGGTCAGCGGCAGGGACCAGCGGCCGGGAGGGTCCCTTCAGCCGACGGACGCTGTCGTCGCTGTTCACCGCCACCACCAGGCAGTCACCCAGGCCGCGCGCGGCCTCCAAATACGACACATGCCCCGCGTGCAGCAGGTCGAAGCAGCCGCCAGCCATCACCACCGTCCCGCCGTCGGCACGGACCCGTTCGACCAATGCCTGCGCCTCCGGGACTCCGGCCATGTCCCGGGAGTCGCTGAGCAGCCCGGCGACCCCGCCCTGGGCCAGGAAGTCCCCGGCCCGGCGCACGCCGGCGCGCACGGCCCGCGGGACGTCAGCCCCCGCAGCGAGCGTCAGGGCGATCCCGGCGGCGCAGGCGTCGCCGGCTCCGCAGGTGTCGCCGACGACTCGGTGCCCGGAGGGCACGACCAGTGGGCTGCCATCCACCGTGCACATGACCGCCCCCTCGGCGCCGCGGGTAACAGTGACGCTGTGCGCCTTCCACCGCCGGGCCAACTCCGTACCCTGTCGGATGGTGCTGCCGAGATCGGCACCCGGGGTTCTCGAGAAGTGCTGCGCCTCGGCCACGTTCGGGGTGACCGTGGTGACGCCCGGCACCGGTCGGGACCCGCGGGGGTGAGGGTCCCAGACCGTCGGCACGTGCCCCAGATCGCGGCGCACCACCGCGTGCGCGGTGAGTCCTAGGCCGTAGTCGCTGACCAGGACCGCCGCAGCACCCCGCAGATGCTCCTGCAGCGGGATCGCGGGGGTGCGCAGGGGGAACCCGGTGGCGGTGACCTGGTCCATCCGCAGCAGCGTCCGACCACCAACCCGCACCCGGGTCTTCACTACCGTCTGATCGGCGCCAAGATCCACCAGCATCACGTGCGGCGCGAGCAACGCGCGCAAGCGCTCGCCCGCCTCATCGGCGCCGATCGCGGTGATCAGCACGACGGACCGGCTTCGTGCCGCGATGAGCGCAGCAAGTCCGGCACCGCCCGGGCGCGACATCTCCCCGATGCCCTCGACCACCGGCGCCGGCTCGTCCGGACACAGCCGGGACACCGAACCCTGCACGTCGATGTCGAGCAGGGTGTCGCCCACGACGACAAGGGGCCGGCCGTCGGCTGCGTGCACGCTCACAGCGCACTCCGGTTGACCGTCGGGAGGGCCGCGTCGAACGCGGCGCACAGCACGTGCACGGCGACGAGGTGGACCTCCTGGATGGCACTGGTCGAGACGCTGGGCACGGACGCCACCTCGTCGCACCGCTGCGCCAGCGGGTTGGGGGCGGGTCCAGTCAGGGCCCACGTGCGCAAACCGAGCAGATGCGCCCGGTCGGCAGCCTCCAGCAGGTTCGGGCTGCGGCCACTCGTCGAGATCAACAGCAGCACGTCGCCCGGGCTGCCGTGCGCCGCGACCTGCCGGGCGTACATCTGGATCACGCCATAGTCGTTCGCGATCGCCGTCAGCGACGAGGTCTCGGCATGCAGCGCGATCGCGGAGAACGGCGGTCGGTCATCGCGGAACCGGCCGACGATCTCCGCGGTGAGGTGCTGGGCCTGCGCGGCACTGCCCCCGTTGCCGCACACGAGCAAGCGCGCTCCCATCGCCAGCTTCTCCGCCAGCCGCCGACCCCAGTGAGCGGTCCTCTCCAGCGCCGGACCGGCCAGGTCCAGCGCCGACAGCGTGGCCGCCCGGTGCTCCTGCACCAGCGGGTCGGCCAGCGCCTCGATCACCGGAGCGTGGGCTCGCATGGCGGGCCTCCGGGCACTTCGCGGGCTCATCAGCCGGCCGTCCGGGCGGTGGCCACGCGCTGGTCGTCGGAACGGCGGTGGTCGGCGACCATCTGTTCATACACGGCCTCAGTGGCCTCTGCGACCTTCGCCCAGTCATAGCGGCGCTCGATCTTCGTACGCGCGTTGTTTCCCATGATGACCCGCATTTCCGGGTCATCGAGCAGCATCCGGACCGCGGTCGCAGCCTCCTTCGGCGCCTTCGGCGGTACCAGCAGGCCGGTCTCGCCGTCGGTGACCGTGTCCAGCAGTCCGCCGACCGCCGTCCCGACCAGCGGCTTGGCGCAAGCCATGACCTCCAGTGGCACGATGCCGAACGGCTCGTACCACGGCAGGCAGACTGCCACATCGACGTCGGCAAGCAGTTGCGGGATGCCATCGCGGTCGACCGCGCCCACGAAACGCACCCGGTCGGCCACCTCGTGCTCCGCGGCCAGTTCCCGCAGCCGGGCGACCTCGGGGTCGGACTCGATGTCCTGCGCGGCCGGCCCACCGGCGATGATCAGTTCCACGTCTGGCAGGTAGGCCATCATCTGCACGGCCTCGGCCACGCCCTTGCGTGGCACCAGCCGGCTCAGCGTGAGGACCCGGTGCCGGCGCTCCTGCCGTTCGGGCACCGGACTGCTGTGGTCGGAGCGTGCCGGGACGAAGTGCTGCGAGTCGACGCCGCACGGGACCACGTCGATCCGGTCGGGGTCGCCGCCGAGGTCGACGAGCTCGCGCACCTCGTCGGAGCAGGTGGCGATGATCCGGTCCATGCTCCCGATCAACTGCATCTCCGCCGGGATGCGGGTGTCCGGGCTGGTGTCGGCCTCGGCCTGGTGCCGCTTCTTCACGACGCCGAGGGCATGGAATGTGATCGTGGAGGGGATGCCCAGTCGCTCGCACGCGAGCAGTGAGGTGACCCCGCTCATCCAGAAGTGGGCATGCACGACATCCGGACGCCAACCGCGCCAGAACTTCACAAGCTCATCGGCGAACGTGGGCAGGAACGGACCCAATTCGTCCTTCGGGACGGGGCGTGCCGGCCCGGCATCTACATGATGCACGCGCACCTCCGGTGCCAGGTCGACGACCGCCGGGAGATCCGGGTCATCCCGGCGGGTGTGCACGACCACCTCGTGGCCGCGGGCGGCCAGGTGCCGGGCGAGGGCGTCGACGTGGACGTTCTGGCCGCCCGCATCGACCCCGCCCAGCATCGCCAACGGACTGGCGTGTTCGGAAACCATTCCAATCCTCATCAGAGGACCTCCTTGAGTAGGCGGTCCCAGTCCGTCTGGAACCGAGCGAGCGAGAAGCGGGTCAGGGCGTGTGCGCGGCAGCGGCGGCCCGCGTCACTCGCGGCATCCGGGTCGTGGATGTGGTCGCGAACCGCTGCCTGGAACCGGTCCATGTCGTTGGTCACCACGGCACCGCTGCCGGCCAATGCCTCGGGGGCCTCAGTCGTGGCAAGCGCCACCACCGGCATTCCCAGGAACATGGCTTCCAGCAGCGATAGGCCGAGGCTGGTCCACCGGCAGAGGTGCGCGTAGACCCGGCGACCGGCCAGCATGTCGAGCATCGCGCTGTGGGCGACATCACCGTGGCCGATCACCTCGTGCCGGTGCGCCGACGAGGTCAGCGCGACGGTGCCGAGCCCGAAGGCGTCGACCGGCGCAACCGTCGCGACCCGGCCGATGAGGTCCGTGCCGGTGATGCGGCCGCGCCGTACCGGTTCGTTCACGACGTATCCCACCCGCGGCAGCATCCCGGTGTAGCGGACACCCGGATCGGGGATGCCGTGCTCGATCACGTCGACCCTGGCGCTGCCGTTGTCCCACATGAGCGCGTTGAAGTGCGTGACGTGCACGATCGGTATGGCCGATTGCCCGGCCAGGGGGTGGCGACTGGTCGCCGCGTGGTCGCGGGGGGAGTTGTGCTCCACGTAGACCGCCGGGACGTCGATCCCCGCCCGCAGCCCACACCAGCGCTCCAGCAGTTCGACCTCCTCGGGGCGTTGCAGGACCACCACGTCGAACGCCTCGGCAGCCAGTTCGGACGGGGGGAGTTCGGTGACCCCATCCGGCCAGCCGTACGTCGTGGGCAGACCACGGCCGTCGGGACCACGGTCGGGTAGCACCGGCACGACGACGTCGTGGAAGCCGTTGACGAAGGCGGTGGCCCACGCACCGTGCACGTGCCACATGAGGATCTTCATGCCGCCGCACCTACGAGCGCCTTGACGGCGGTGGCCACCTCGTCGGCGGTCACCGAGCCCAGGCACGGGTGGCCGGGGATGGGGCACTCCCGGGCACGGGTGTCAGCGCAGGCTGCGCCTTGATCCCCGAGCACGCGGACCCGACCGGCGTAGGGCGCCCATTTGTGGGCGGGGACGACCGGCGCGAACAGCGAGACGATGGGTGTACCCACCGCCGCCGCCAAGTGGGCCGGCCCGGTGTTGCCCACGACCACGGCACGACAGTCGCGCAGCACCCCCGCCAGTTCGGCCAGCGTGGTGGCGCCTCCGAGATCGATCCCCCGCTCACCGGCCACCGTGCGGGTCAAGGCACGCTCCTGCGACGAACCGGTGACCACCACCTGGAACCCGGCGACCGCCAGGAGTTCCACCGCGCGCTGGGCCGACTCCGGGGGCCACTGCCGAGCAGGGGCGTCGGCGCCGGGATGCACGACGACGAACGGGTCCGCCCGGCCCGGCCATCGCACACACGGCAGGTCGGGAAGGACCCGCAATTCCGGACCATCCCCGCGGTAACCGGCACCCTCCGCGATGGCGAGCCCGCGTTCAGCCTCGTGCAGGTCCCGGTCGATGAACAGTCGCAGATCGAGCAGGCTGCCCGGATAGTCGTCACTGACGCCGACCACGCGGGGCACACCGGCCAGTTGCAGCACCATGGCCAGCGGCAGCGGGCTCTGGAAGTTCGAGGTGAGGATCAGAGAGTCGCTGAAGCTTCGTCGGCGGATATGCCAGAGAAGTGCGTGCCAGAGCCCTCGCGCTGACCGCCGGCGCAGTGCCGTGCACCCAGGGTGCATCGAACACCAGAACCTCCGCGACCCCCGGCAGCAGGCGGGCGGCGGGCTCACCGCGGCTGGAGCACAGCAGCGTGACGCGGGCACCACTGGCCGCCACCGCCCACACCGCGGGCCCCGCCAGCAGCACGTCGCCGGCGCTGTCGAGGCGAGCCACGAGGACGCGATCACTCATGCCGCGTCCCCACGGCGTCGGGCCAGCACCCAGTCGACGGCTTCGCCCAGGCTGGGACGCACAAGTCGCACCTGCTTGCGCTCCGACGGCAGCGTCCGCTCGGTGGGGATCAGGATGCCGATGGCCCCTGCCGCCTCCGCGGCACCCACGTCCATCGCCGTGTCCCCGATCACCACGACCTTCTGCGGCGCGACGCCGAGGACATCCGCGGCCCGCAGGACCATGCCCGGTGCCGGCTTGCGGCAACTGCACTCATCGGCCGGCCTGTGCGGACAGTACTGCCACGTGTCGAACGGCCCGACCAGGGCGTCCGCCCGGGCGTTGACCGCTTCGACCTGCTCGACGGTCAGCAGGCCCAGTCCGATCCCTGACTGGTTGGTAACCACCCCCACCGGTATCCCCCGCGCCCGCAAGCGCGCGACCGCATCACGAGCTCCTGGGACCGGTACAACTTTGTCCGGGTCACCGTTGAACGGCGGATCGTCGACGGTGATCGTGTGATCCCGGTCGAAGAGCACCGCGTCGATGGCGATCATTTGACACTCCCAATTCCAGGCGCAGAACGCGTTGCTCCTCAGTTCCCTGCCGGCCGGGATTCATACGTGAAGCGACCCCCCGGTTGGCATCCCGAACGGCCTGGCAGCGGCCGTGCAAAAGCGGCTGCGGGGTCGTCGCGACGTGCGACGACCCCGCATCCGGCACCCGGCGTCAGGCTGCTTCCCGCTTCGGCATCTGATCGTCGGCGGCCACCCCTTCCTGCCAAGAACGCGGCAACGGCACGTCGTTGAGCACGTGCTCGCGCAAGGCCACGAGCGTGCGGGTGATCAGCCGCGAGACGTGCACCTGTGACAGCCCGAGACGCTGCGGCAATCTCCGACTGCGTGTGCTCGCCGTAGAAGCGCATCAACAGAATCTCGCGCTCGCGCTCGGGCAACTGCAGCAGCGCCGAGCGTACGGCTTCGCGCAGTTCGACGTACTCCAGATCGGGGTCCAGTTCTCCGACCAGGTCGCCGAAAGCATCGTCTCCGTCCTCCCCCATGGGGTGGTCCAGCGACTTCGACGTCATTGCCTCATTGCGGGCCTGCATCGCCTGCAGCACCTCTTCCTCGACCAGTCCGAGGTGCTCGGCAACCTCCGCCGGCGTGGCATCCTGGCCCTTCGCGGCACGCAACTCGTCGTACACCCGCCGCACCCTGAGGGTGGCCTCCTGCAAGCCGCGGGGGACCCGTGCGGCCCACGCATGGTCGCGGAAGTGCCGACGCAACTCGCCCAGGATGGTCGGCACTGCGAAGGAGTGGAACTCGGTGCCCAACTCGGGGTTGAACCGACTGGCCGCCCGCACCAGCCCGAGGTTGGCCACCTGTACGAGATCCTCGGTACGCTGGCCACGACCAGCGTACCGATGGGCCAGTTGCCGGGCCAGCGGCAGGTACTCCAGCGCCAACCGGGTGCTTTCGTCGGTAAGCGGCGCGGTGCTGCCGCTGCTGAGCTCAGCCTGCGGCCCCGGCACTACCTCGTGGTACAGCGCGATCAACCGTTGCGCCGAAGACGCCTGGTCCTGCAGTGCCTGCACGCGGGCCAGCGCCGCCGAACCCATGCCGCGGCACCGTAGCGGATCGCGCAACAGTCCGGCGACTGCCTGACCGAGTCCCCGCACGCCGTCACGGGTATCCACGAGCACCCCGGTCGCACCGGCCACGATCTGGTCAAGATGAGCTTCTTGCGCCACAGCGACGGCGGGCACGCCGTACGCGGCCGCCTCGGCGACATGACCGCCGTGGCGGGCGCCTTCGGCGTCCGCGATGAGCAGCGCAGCACCGTTCCACACCTCCGCGCGGGCATCGCCACGCAACCCCGGCCGGAAGTCGATGCGATCGCGGACGCCTAGTTCGGCGGACAGTCGCAGCACTTGCGAGCGCCGGCAGTCGGTGAGAGTGCTCAACAGCACAAGCCGGGCGGATCCCCAGAAGGTCATGGAACGCACCACCGTCTCGAGACCGCGACCCGATGACAGGCATACGACGTGTCCTTCGGTGGATACCGGGCAGGCGTCGACGACTGGCTGCTGCAAAGCCAGTGTCCCCGCCGACAGGGTCGGGATCCCCTCATAGCGCCACCTCTCCTGCTCCGCGGTGGACAGCGGCAGCACGGCGTCCACCTGCTCGGCCAGGGCGCTCTCTGCACCTGGCGGCGCCGGGCGCTCGTCGAAGGTCGCGATGACCGAAGTACCCGGGGGCCGCACGGACAGTGCCGCAGTGGTGGCTACCAGGCCCACGGTGTGGACGACCTGCGGGCGCTGGTGCTGCCATTGCTCCCGGAGCGCGCTGGCGCACTCACTGACGGCAGTGCGGTAGTCACCGTGGCTGATGGCGATGTCCTCGAGAACGGTGGCTCCGGCGTCGCGGATTGTGTGAGCAAGGCGGCGCAGACCGCTGCTCGGAACGTGGGAAACATCGGAAAGAGGGCGGGCAACTACGTGAACCAACATGGGGACCTCGCTCAGCTGCGAATTGATCGGCGGAGCGACGCGGCCTGCTGTCTGAAGCGCACGTCGAGCAGGAAGGTTTTACCCTGATTCGGGTAATCAATACCTGGACTGACGGACCCGGTCTTCGAGATCTACCCGGGACGATGCGCCACGCTTCTGGACGCACGCATGACGTTACACGCATTCCACGACACTTGTAAAGGCCGCGACGAGAGGGACGTGTTTGTCGTGAACCGGCTGTGGGAGCTCGTGAACGACCGGTAGACTACCTCGGATTCAGCACCGACGCCGTCGGCATCGTGACTGAGGCACTGCGGGCACCGGGCGGCATTCCGCGGACCTGCGGGAGGTTACCGGCGAGACCGGCTCACCCGCTGACGCCGCGCGCGTCTATCGCCGCCTGCAGTTGCGCCTGGGTCATTCGAGAACGATGCTCGACGCCGGCCCGGCGGGCCAACTCGTACAACTCGGTCTGGGAGCGTCTGCGACGCGGGCCGGTGGCCCCGCCCCGCAGATTCGCATCCCGCCGCAGGCGGAACGCCCTCCCCATCCGTCGGCGCTCGGGGAGCTCGAGCGACACCTCCAGCAAGCCGACGACGCGCTGCTCCTCCGCGAGGATCAGCTCCCGGGTAGCCGCGACGAGTTCCGCCGAGGCCGTATCGGGAGACTCCGCCACGTGCCTGATGGCGGCCATCCGCGCTGCCGGCCAGTCATCCGGTCCGCCCAGTTCCACGGCCCTCGGGTAGATTTCAGCAGAGGCCGCCAGCACATGTGCCCGCAGGGCCAGCCGCAAGTCGCTCTGGGGGTTGTGGAAGCCGCGGCTCCTCCGGCAGCAACGGGCGGACAGTTCGCCCAGCCGCCGGTGTTCCGAGCGCAGCACGAGCGCTATGTCGACAGCCACACCGCTTGATACCCAGGGTCCCTGCTCCCATACTGGGCCTATGCCCGGAGAACGTGACGAGGAACAAGCAGCTGTCGACGACGCCATCGCCCGGGAACTGCACCACGAGCAGACCCGTGATGCCGCCGAGGAGCAGGGCCAGATCCAGAAGGTGACCCGCGAGGACGACCTCGACGGCTAGCAGTGCTCGGCCGAGGTTCCTGGCGGCGGAGTTGACCGGGGGTTGCCGCAACCGCGTCGCCCTGCCACGATCCGGGCGGAGACTCCCGACGGCCAATGGACCAACGCGGTGTGCCTCCGCGTTCGGGTGGGACCGATGCTCAGCCCGCCCACCCCCGCAGATCGATCAGCCGTTCCGGCCCGGGAACTCTCGGCCAGCAGCGAGTTGCTGGCAGGAAGCCGCCGGCCAAAGGCGGGCTGCGTCTGGATTGTCTTAATGATCAAGGCTGCGGCCAGCCGCTCCCCCACGAGCGAGCCACAGCGGGCTTGATCATCAAGACAATCCAGACACGGGCGCGGCGTGCCCACCCATGCCGGCGGCAAGACGCCCCGAACGGCTAGCCCTTGGCAGCAATCTCCGCGAGCCGGACCTGGACCAACCTGTGGATCAGGTCCTCCGAGAGCGGCTGATCGATCGGGAACCGCAGCGTGCCCTTGGACCAGTCGAACTCCGACAACTCCCCGGCCATCGCCACCAACACCGACCCACTCATCGGGAAGTACGAGCAGAACTTCTTGGCCGGGGCGAAGCCGGCCACCCCCACGCCGTCGACCTTGAACGCGGGGACGCCGTAGTAGATGGCCTCCTCGGCGTCGGGCAGTTCGTCGCGCAGTCGTCTGCGCACCGTCTCCAATGTGGTGCGTTGCGGCTCGGGCACACCTGCGAGGTACGCATCGACATCAGCGGACGCCATGGTGGTCAGGCTACGCCGATGACAGACTGTGCGACAGGGAGGCACATATGTCGATGACCATCGCCGTCGTCGGCCCGGCGCTGGCCGAGCCGGAGGAACTGACCGCCGCCGAGGAGGTCGGCCGGCTACTTGCGGCCGCCGGGCACACCGTCATCACCGGCGGTCACGGGGGTGTGATGGAGGCCGCCTCCCGCGGCGCCGCGATCGCTGACGGGACCGTCATCGGGATCCTCCCCGGCACGCAGCGCGATGCCAACCCGTTCGTCACCATCGCCCTTCCCACCGGGCTCGGGGAGATGCGCAATGCCCTGATCGTCAGGGCCGCCGACGCCGTGATCTGCGTGGGCGGAAGTTGGGGGACGTTGAGTGAGGTGGCCCTCGCGATGCGCACCGCCGTGCCGGTGGTGGTGCTCAACGGCTGGGAACTGCCCGAGGGCCCGGTGCTGGCGGATACTCCGCGGGAGGCGGTCACGGCTGCCATCCACCTGGGCTCGCAGGCCCGCCGTCAGCGCTGAGCGGTCACGTACTCGACAGCGAAGCGTTCGACCAACCCGCCGTGCGCGTCCTGCAGCCTTCGCACCTCGTCGAGAACCGCGGCCCGGGCTGCCTCCCGACGGTCGGCTGGGATCGACAGCCACGATCCCCGCAGCCCCACCGACCAGCTCCACGTGTGCCACTGCTCGATCGACGCGAACCGGATGTCGTGGGTCGCCTGTTCGCAGCCGACGCTGCGGAAGCCCGCCTCCTGCAGGGTCGCGGTGATGCTCTCGGCCGAAAGCAACGCCGGGTGCCGGGGCCGGCTCAGATCCTCGCGGCCTCCAGCCGGCAGGTACGGCAGGAACGCCTCGTACACCGGCAGCCACCGCGGGTCTGACGGCCCGAACACGCTGAACGCCAGTGCCCCGCCCGGCCGCAGCACCCGGCGCAACTCGGCCAGACCGGCCGCCACGTCCGGCAGGAAGAAGAGCACCATGGACGCGGTGACCGCATCGATGCTGGCGTCCGGCAGGTCAAGATGCTCCGCGTCCGCGACCCGCACGGCGACGCCGTCCAGCCCCTTGGCGGCGAGGTCCGCCCGCAGCAGGTCGACCATGCCCGGGGCCAGGTCGACAGCAGTGATGCGGGCCTCCGGACCGAGCCGGTCCACCAGCGCGAGGACCACCGCCCCCCGCCCCGACCCCACGTCGAGGATGTGCCAACCCGGGTCCGGTGCCAGCCGTTCCACGAGCGTCCGGGCGAACTGCCCGAAGAAGTCGACACCGCTGCCGTCGTAGTCGGGCGCCATTTTGCTGAAGACGGCGGCCACCTGGTTCTTGACTTCATCAGCGTCCATGTCGCCCGATGCTACGCCCGGACAGCAGAAAGCGGCAGGGCGCGAATCCCTGCCGCTTCCCGGGTGGGTCCTTTCAGACCCCGACCTTTTCCCCTGGCTTGCTGCCCTCGCCGGGCAGGTCGAGCGAGCCCTCGCCCGCATCGGTGATCTGCGACGGGGACACCCGCTTGCGGAACACCCAGTACGTCCACGACTGGTAGACCAGCACGATCGGAGTGAACACGACCGCGACGATCGTCATGATCTTCAGCGTGTAGGCGGTGCTGCTCGCGTTCCAGATCGTCAGCGAGAGCGCCGGGTCGTTCGACGCCGGCATGACGTTCGGGTAGAGCACGCTGAACAGGTACGCCACCGCACCGGCCAACGTGATCGCGCTGAAGATGAACGACCAGCCCTCGCGGCCGGCACGGTTCATCGCCAGCCCGGCGAGCCAGGCAACCGCCGCGATGACCACGAGCGCCCAGGTCCAGGCCTTGTCGCTGTAGGCCAGCTGCGTCCAGACCAGGAAGATCACGGCGATCACCGTGGCGACCAGTCCGATCTGTCCGGCCAGCTTGTTGGCCCGCACGCGGATGTCACCGTCGGTCTTGAGCGCCAGGAAGATCGCGCCGTGCGTCATGAACAGCGTCAGCGTCGTGAGGCCACCGACCAGCGCGTACGGGTTGAGCAGGTTGAAGAACCCGCCGTCGTACAGGATGTTGCCGAACTCGGCCCGCCTTCATCGGAACACCGCGCACGATGTTGGCGAAGGCCACGCCCCACAGCAGCGCGGGCAGGAACGAACCCACCACGATGGCTGCGTCCCAGCGCTTGCGCCACGTCAGGCTCGAGCGCTTGCTGCGGTACTCGAAGGCAACGCCGCGGATGATCAGGGCGACCAGGATGAGCAGCAGTGGCAGGTAGAAGCCGCTGAACAGCGTCGCGTACCACTCGGGGAAGGCCGCGAACGTCGCGCCACCGGCCACCAGCAGCCACACCTCGTTGCCGTCCCAGACCGGTCCCAGCGTGGTGAGCATGGCCCGGCGGTCCTGCTCGGTCTTGCCGAGCACCGGCAGCAGGATGCCGACGCCGAAGTCGAAGCCCTCGAGGACGAAGTACCCGATCCACAGGACCGCGATGAGGATGATCCAGACTTGTTGGAGTTCCATGATCATCTCCTCAGTACGTCACGGTCAGCGGCCGGTCTTCGCCGACCTTGTCCGGGTAGTTGGTTTCCACCGACTCCGGTGGACCGATCTTGACCGCTCGCATGAGCAGTCCGACCTCGACCACCGCCAGTCCGCCGTACAGCAGGGTGAATATGACCATCGAGGTCACGACCTGGAACACACTGACCGTCGGGCTGACGCCGTTCTCGGTCAGCATCAGGCTGAACACCACCCAGGGCTGCCGGCCCATCTCGGTGAAGATCCAGCCGGTGGATGCGCCCAGCAGCGGCAGGATGATGCGAAGATGCGCCAACCGCGGGAACCACTTGGAGCTCGGGGATGCGCTCCTTGCGGGTCACCCACAGCATCCAGACCGCGATCAGGGCGCCGAGGAACCCGAAGCCCGATCATCAAGCCGGAAGTTCCAGTAGGCCATCGGGATGTTCGGCTTGTAGTCGCCGGGGCCGAACTGCTGCTCGTACTGCGCCTGCAGGTTGTTGATGCCCTGCACCTCACCGTCCCAGGAGTGGGTGGCCAGCAGCGACAGCCCGTGCGGGATGTCGACGCGAGAAGATCGGCTCGGAGCCGTCGAGCGTTCCGATCGTGAAGATGCTGAAGGGCGCCGGGGCGGCGGTCTCGTACAGCGCCTCCGCGGCGGCCATCTTCATCGGCTGGATCTCGACCATCTTGGTGGCCTGCTGGTCGCCGGTGATACCGACGGCCACGAACGCCACGATCGTCGTGATCGCGCCGAGTTTCAGGGTGGAGCGGGCCACGTCGAGCGCGACTTGCTTGTGGAACAGCAGCCATGCCGAGATCCCCGCCACGAACAGGCCGGAGACCAGGAAGGCCATGCGTGATCACGTGCGCGAAGGTGATCGTGGACCAGCGGCTGGAAGAGCACCTGGCCGATGTCGGTCATCTCAGCCCGGTTGGTCTCCGGGTTGAATGTGTAGCCCACGGGATTCTGCATGAACGAGTTGGCAGCAAGGATGAAGTACGCGCTGAGCAGGGTGCCGGTGGCGGCCAACCAGATGGTCGCCAGGTGCAGTTTCTTCGGCAATCGGTCCCACCCGAAGATCCACAGACCCAGGAAGGTCGATTCCAGGAAGAAGGCCAACAGACCTTCGATCGCGAGCGGGGCACCGAAGATGTCACCGACGAACCGGCTGTAGTCGCTCCAGTTCATGCCGAACTGGAACTCCTGCACGATGCCGGTCACCACCCCCATCGCGAAGTTGATCAGGAACAGCTTTCCGAAGAACTTCGTGGCCCGAAGCCACTTCTCATTCCCGGTCCGCACCCACGCCGTCTGCATGCCGGCGACCAGGAACGAGGTTCCTATGGTGATCGGCACGAAGAGGAAGTGGTAGACGGTGGTGATTGCGAACTGCCAACGAGACAGATCTAGCACGCTCATACCAGAGAGTCTGACGTAAGGAATGTGTAAATTCCAGCAATGCAAGGCTTACCTAAAGCGTGGCCCAAGGGCCCGTAGACAGCGGATTTCGTGGCAAATCGGGCAGCTGAACGGCGTTTCTGCCCGGCATTCGTCCGATTTGGAAGAGTGTTCAACTTCACATCCGTCCGGTCCCAGGACACGCCGGTCGGTCACGGTAGGTAGTCACCCGATCGGGTGACGTGCCGCCAGCACCTCCACGAGCCGGTCGTTGGCCGGCCGCGGCCCCACGGAGACCCGGATGCCTTCCCCGGCGAACGGCCGCACGGTCAGGCCGTGGCGGTCCAGTCGGGCCGCCAGGTGCGTGGCCTCGGCGTCGGTGATCCAGACGAAGTTCGCCTGGCTGTCCGGGACCTTCCACCCGGAAGAACGCAGGGCGCCCGCCATCCGGTCCCGCTCGGCGATGCTGTCATCGACGGTCGTTCGCATGTGCGCCAGGCCACCGGGCTGCAGGCACGCCACGGCTGCGCTCTGCGCCACCGTCGACACCCCGAACGGGGTGGCCACCTTGCGCATGGCCGCGATGACGCCCGCCGAGCCGATGCCATAGCCGACGCGCAATCCCGCCAGGCCGAACGCCTTCGAGAACGTCCGCAGGACCAGCACGTTCGGGTGGGCGGCGGCCAACTCCAGCGCCCGCACCGCATCGGGGTCGGTGACGTACTCGTGATACGCCTCGTCGATGACCACCAGCAGGTCGTCCGGCACGTTGTCGAGCACCCATGCCGCCTCGTCGTGCCGCATGGCCGGGCCGGTCGGGTTGTTCGGCGTGCACAGGAACATCACCCGGGTGCGCTCGGTCACGGCGGCGACCATCGCGGTTACGTCGTGGCGGGCGTCGGCGGTCAGTGGTACCGGCACGCTGCGGGCGGCGCCGATCGAGGTGACGATGGGGTACGCCTCGAACGACCGCCAGGCGTACACCACCTCGTCGCCCGGGTCGGCCGCGATCTGCACCGCGTTCTGGCACAACGACACCGAGCCGCAGCCCACGCACAGCTGCTCGACCGGGACGCCGACGTAGTCGGACAGTGCTTGCAGCAGTGCTGCGCTACCCGGATCCGGGTACAGATGGACGGCCGCCTCGGGCAGCGCGGTCAGGACGTCCGCCGGGGCGCCGCCGGGGTTCTCGTTGGAGGAGAGCTTGTAGGTCACCAGGTCGGGCCGCGCCGTCGGACCCTGGCCGGCGCGATACAGGGGCAGATCGGCCAGCATGTGGCGCAGCCGCACGCCATCGGACATGACGGTCTCCTCGCGTTGTTACGCAGTAGCCTGCCATTCGTGACTTTGCGTGCCCGCATCTGGATCCTGCTGTTGGTGGCAGTGCTCCTGGTGCTGGCGGCCGCAGTCGCCCTGCGCTCCGGCTACAGCACGGTCGCACGTACTTCCAACGCCGTGGCCACGCGACTGCAACCGGCGTCGGACTCGATCGCGGATCTCAACACCGCCCTTGCGGAGATGGACTCCGGGGTGACCGCGTACGCCCTGACCGCCGACGTCGCGGATCTGGGCACCTACGTGGAGGGGACCACCCGCGCCGCCGCCGAGTTCGCGGACCTGCGGGAGCTGCTGGCCGGCGAGCCGGAGTTGTCGCGGTTGTTGCGGGAGACCCGGCGCGCGCAACTGACGTGGAAACGGCAGGGTACCCGGCCCATCATCGAGGCCACCCGCAACGACAACCGCGATGAGGCGCGCGACCTGGTCCGCTCGGGGATCAGCCGCAACCTGTACAACGACGTGCGCACCTACACCCACTCCCTCGACGAACAGATCCGGGACCGGGTGGATGCGGCCGTCGCCCAGCAGGAGGACGAGTTCCTGCGGTTGTCCCGATTGCTCAACATCAGCATCCTGATCTTCTTCGGCCTGCTCGCGGTCTTCTCGCTGTTGCTGTTGCGAGGGGTGCTGCGGCCGCTGCGGGAACTGCAGGAGCAGATGGTCGACGTCGCCCAGGAGGGCAACCACGAGACGCCGATCGTGGCATCCGGACCCCCGGAACTGCGTGACGTGGGGCAGGACGCCGAGACGATGCGGCGGGAACTGGTCAATGAGGTGGATCGCGCGCGGCAGGCCGATGAAGGGCTGGAGCAGCAGACACCGGTGGTGGCGGCGATCCGGGCGGAACTTGCGGACAGCCACTCCGAACCCGTGGCCGGTCTCGACTTCGCCGGGGTGGCCCAACCCGCCGAGGGCGTGCTGGCCGGCGACTGGTGGAGCGCGCAGGTGCTCTTCGACGGCCAGCTGGCACTCATCCTGACCGACGTCTCCGGGCACGGCCCGGAGGCGGGCATGGAGGCACTGCGCCTCAAGCACGTGCTCGAGTTGTCCCTGGCGCAGACTGCCGACCCGGCCGTGGCCCTGCGGCACGCCGCAGAGGGCTTCCGTACCGCCAGCCGGTTCGCCACCTGCGTGATCGTCGTGATCGAGCCGCAGACCGGCTTCCTGACATGGGCCAACGCCGGCCACCCGCCGGGCTGGCTGGTCAGCGAGACCGGTACCACCGAGTTGGTGGGCACGGGACCGCTGTTGAGCGTGCTCGGCGGGACGTGGACGAACCAGCACACCCATCTGGAGATCGGGTCGCTGTTGCTGCTCTGGACCGATGGGCTCACGGAGTCGCACGACGCCGGCAACGTCGAACTCGGTGACGACGGCCTCGCCGCGCTGATCCAGGATGCGGTTGCCACCGAGGACACCACCGCCGGGATCGTGGCGCACCTGCTCGCGGCCGCCCGTGCGCGCTCCGTGGACTGGCGACGTGACGACGTCACCTGCGTGGCGGTCCGCCGGGTGTGACGGTCAGTCGGCGACGAGGCCGGCGCCCGGCGAGATCCGTCCCACGTCGCCGAACTGCTCGTGAAGGGCCGCCACCTCACCGACCACGACGATCGAAGGCGCCCGCACGTTCTGCCGCTCGGCCGTCTCGACAACCGTCGCAAGGGTGGCGGTGATGGTCCGCTGCTGTGGCGTCCAGCCCCGTTCCACGATCGCTGCCGGGGTGTCCGGCGAACGCTGGGAGAGCAGCGCGGACACCACCATCTGCAGTGAGCGCACACCCATCAGCAGCACGATCGTCACCTCCGGCGGGATCGCTGCAAGGTGGGCCACAGACGCCGGATCCTCACCATGGGCCGTCGCCACCAGGAATCCCGTGGCCAACCCCCGATGGGTGACCGGGATCCCCGCGGCGCCGGGCACAGCGACAGCACTGGTGATGCCGGGCACGACCTCGACCTCGATCCCGGCCTGCAGACACGCGGCGAGCTCCTCGCCACCCCGACCGAGCACGAAGGGGTCCCCACCCTTCAGCCGCACCACGGCGTTCCCGCGCGGCGGCCTCCTCGACCAGGATCCGGTTGATGTCGTCCTGTCCGACCGCATGGTCGCCAGGTGCCTTGCCCACGTGGATGATCCGGCCGTGGGTGAGCTCCAGTGCCGCCTTCGGAGCGAGCCGGTCGGCGACCACCACGTCGGCCGCCTGCAGCAGATTCCGGGCGCGCACCGTGAGCAGTTCCGGATCGCCGGGTCCGGCGCCGACCAGTGCCACCTTCCCGCCGCGGTCGCGCCGTCGTCGCAGGTCGACGCCGCTGAGGGCTTCCCCGAGCGCAGCGCCGCGACGGCCTTTGCCCGGGCTGGGTCGCCGCCTCCGGAGACGGCCACCGCCACTCCATCCGGTCCGGTGATGGTGCTGCCGGTCCAGGCCGCCGACGCCTCCGCGTCCGCTGCATCGACGCACCAGACACCCCGTTGCTGCGCCGCCTCGGCGACCGTCGCGTTGACCTCCGGCGTCGCGCAGGCCTGCACCAGCCACACACCATCGAGATCCTCCGGCCGGAAGGCGCGCTGCCGCCATTCGACTGCCGCCGGCATCGGGGCGATCGCCTGCGGCGCGACGACCACGACCTGCGCCCCCTCGGCCAGCAGCCCGTCGATTCGCCGCGCAGCGACCGGCCCGGCGCCGACGACAAGGACGCGGCGGCCGGTCAGGCGCAGGAACACCGGATACACCCAGTCGATGCTACGGGCGCGCGGTGGCGGTCTGACCACCGCCGCCTGACCCCCGCTGGGTGTCGGGGGAGCCTTGTCCGGTTCTGCATGATGGTCATGCGCTCGGCCCGCATGCCCGAGGAGATGCCCCCGCCGAGACCTTGATCATCGTGCGGAATCGGACATCACGCTGGGCGGTGCCCCAGCCACACTTGCGCAGGCCGCCGAGTCATCCCCGCTTCCCACCCGAACCGGAAGACCGGAGTTGCACACACCCCGTACCCTGAACGAGTGGATCTGGCCACCGCGATCCTGACCGGGCTGGGCCTTGCGGCCGCGGCCGGGCTCAACGCGTACATCCCCCTGGTGATCGTGGGCTTCCTGCAGTTCTTCGACGTGGTCGACTTCGGTGCCCCGTTCGACAACCTGGCCAACCCCTGGGTGCTCGGGGTGCTCGTGGTGCTGCTGGCCGTCGAGGTGCTGGCCGACAAGATCCCCGCGGTCGACTCGGTGAACGACGTCATTCAGACGGTGGTGCGGCCAGCCGCCGGGGCGGTGCTGTTCGCCGCGAGCACCAGCCTGGGCACGGACATCCCGCCGGTGGTCGCCCTGATCGCCGGACTCATCACAGCGGGTACGGTGCACGGCACGAAGGCTGCGGTCCGGCCCGTGCTCAACGCCGGCTCCGCGGGGGTCGCCGCCCCGGTCGTGAGCACCGGCGAGGACATCGTCTCCACCGCGCTGTCGTTCGCCGCGATCCTCGCCCCGTTCCTGGTGCTGATCGCCCTCGTGGTGTTCGTCTGGCTGGTCGTCCGCTGGCTGCGCCGGCGGCGGGAGCCGGTTACCGGTTGACCGGGCCCGGCCAGCAGGTCTGGAACGCTGCGGCGACCGGCTGGTGTCCGTGCGTCACTGTTGCCTTGACGGGCTCCTGCCGCGGGCGGTCTTTGTGAGCGGCACAGGAGTCCGCGACCGGGGCCCAGAACTCACGACTCCAGACCGCCGACGAGATCGGCGCCACCCGTGAACCAACTTCAGACGCGCGACACTAGGAGGCCTGCACCACCAGCACCGGATTGCCCGGCTGCCAGGGGTCGTCACTGGTCAAGTTCACGCTCGTACTGGCGCCCGGCGCCACCTCGCCAGTACTGCCCGAAGCCACAGCGACCGCCTCGCCGTTGACGTAGTAGTAGACCGTCAGGTCTGTGCTCGCGGCCTTGGACCCGGAGTTGACGACGGTGCCGTTGATCACGAGCTTTCCGTTGTCCTGCGAGATGGAGTACTGCGACAGCAGCCAGTCACCGGAGCGGAGTTGGTCCGAACCCGGGAACGCCGGCGCCTGCGTCGGCTCGGGGGTCGCGGACTGTTCGGTCTGCTGGTCCGGTGGCGAGGAGTCCATGGAGTTGAAGCCGACGTACCCGATACCCAGTGCCAGCAGCCCGGCTACCACCACCGCGATCGCGGTGCGCCAGGAGCGCCGCGGCGTCCTTGTGGCAGGGGCAGGGGTGGCGGGGGCCGGGGCGATCGGCTGGGTGGTGTGCGCAGGCTGCACCTGCAGATCGACGGTGTTGTCCGAGGCTTCCACTCCCCGCGCAAGGTCCAGGACCTCGCGGGCGGTCGGGCGCTGCCGGGGATCCTTGGCCAGCATCCGCGTGATCAGGGCCGCGCGGGTCGGGTCGATCCCGGCAAGGTCCGGTTCGCCACGTTGGATGTTCATGAGCACAGCCACGGTCGCGCCCTGCCCGAACGGGGGTCGGCCGGTGGCTGCGAAGGCGAGCAGCGACCCCAACGAGAACACATCGCTGGCCGCGGTGAGTTCGTCGAGGTTGGCCTGCTCCGGGGAGAGCCAGGCCGGGCTGCCGGTGACGATGCCGGTCGCGGTCAACGATGTCGCGTCTTCGGGATGGGCGATTCCGAAGTCGATGAGGACCGGGCCCCGCTCGGACATGATGACGTTGGCGGGCTTGATGTCCCGGTGGGCGATCCCGTGGATCTCCAACACGGCCAGCGCCTGCGCCAGACCCCGCGCCAACTCCCACCAGCGGGTGGCCTGCAGCGGTCCCCAGATGGAGACCGCATCGCGCAGGTTCGGTCCCGGGATGTACTCCGTGGCCAGCCAGGCCGGCGTGCCGGCGATGTCGGCGTCGAGGAACCGGCTGATATGGACGTCCTGCACCGAACGCAGGACCTGCGCCTCACGCTCGAACCGGGCAGCCACCTGCGGGTCGTCCAGCAAACCCGGGCGCACGACCTTGACCGCGGCCACGTCCTCGCCACTGGTCGCCCGGTAGACCACGCCCATGCCGCCGGAACCGATGCGGGCTTCGACGTCCCACTTGCCCAACCGCCGTGGATCGAGTGCGGTCAGTTGCGCGGCGGGCGAGCCGTTGAGCATGGCTACTCCTAGCGCGAGGGGACGACACCAGTGTAAGTCGGGGTGCGACAGGACCGGGGACAGCAACCGGGGTGAGAATCGTCACCCGGGCTGGCACTGCGGGCACCAGTAGGTGACCCGGTCCTGCGGGGCCCGGCCGACCCGCCCGGCCCGGATGCGGGTGCCGCACGCTCGGCAGGGCAGCCCGGTCCGCTCGAACACCGCCATCCGCGGGCGCCGGCCCTGCACGCTGTCGAGCATCTGGCGCCGGATGGTGGCCAGGGCGGGCGCGAGGTCAACCGCCCCGACGGGTGCGTACGGCGAGACCCCGGCGGCGAAGGCCGCCTCTGCCGCCCACATGGTGCCCAGCCCGGCCAGGACCCGTTGGTCCAACAGCGTCTCCACGACCGGCCGCTCCGGCGGCAGCGGCAGGTGCGGGTCGAAATCCGGGCCCAGGATGTCCGGGCCGAGGTGACCCACCCATCGGTGCTCCAACTCCGTGCGGGCGATCTCGACCATGGCGAGGCGGAGCCCGATTGCTGAGCTCTCAGCCGTGCGCAGCACCACCCGGATCTGATGGCCCGGCCCGGTGCGCAGATCCGCCGGGCCCGTGACCCACTTGCCGTCCATCCGGCGATGGCTGTGCAGCGTGATCCCGGCATCGGTGCGGGTGAGCAGGTGCTTGCCCACCGCAGTTGTGCCCGTGATGGTCTGTCCGACCAGGTCGACCGTGGCGAACCGGGGCACGCGGACGTCGCAGGCCGTCAACTCCCGCCCGGCCAGGGCGCGGTCGAGTGCCAACGCTGTGCGGCGCACCGCATCGCCTTCAGGCATACCCAGCTGGTGGGGTTCGCCGGGATTCCGGAGTGGCGGATCTGATCATGGTCCTGTTCGAAGGTCGCGGCGGGACGGCAGTGCCATGCTGCCACGGACCGGAAAGCGAGGGGGCGCGATGGCGGGGCGCAGGCGGCGGACCGGATCCCAGCGGTGCCCAGTCGCCGCCACGACTGTTGCACCGTTGCTGCCCGCGGTCCGCGACTGTTGCACGGTTGTCGGTTCGGGGACCCAGAAACCAGCAACCGCGCAACACTCGCGCCGGAAGACCAGCAACCGCGCAACACTCGCGCCGAAGCCAACAGCAACGGCGGCGGGGACTCCCACCTCGCACCGATGTGCCTCGCACATCCGCAGCGTTGCGAAAACTTCGCAGCCGATTCCGGCCACGGTTGGCCGGAATCGGCCGGAAGTTTCAGAAGTCCGGGTTCTGCGGGCCCCGCAGCCCGGACCCGGCCGTGCACACACCGCCGATAGCCTGAAGCCATCCGCCGTTGAGGAGCCCGCCATGCCCGATCTGCCCTACCCACACCTGCTCGAACCGCTGGACCTCGGGTTCGTCACCCTGCCGAACCGAGTTCTCATGGGCTCCATGCACGTCGGCCTCGAAGAGGCCGAGAACGGGTTCGAGCGGATGGCTGCCTTCTACGCCGAGCGCGCCCGCGGCGGCGTGGGCCTGATCGTCACCGGCGGGATCGCACCGAACGAGCAAGGGCGGCCCTGGCAGATGGGCGCAGCCCTCACCACCCCGGAGGAGGCCGAACAGCACCGGATCGTGACCGATGCGGTGCACGATGCCGGCGGCCGGATCGCGATGCAGATCCTGCACTTCGGGCGCTACGCCTACCACCCGGAGTTGGTGGCACCCTCACCCATCCAGGCCCCCATCTCAGCGTTCGTCCCGCATGAGATGACAGCGGCCGATATCGAGGCCACGATCGACGACTTCGCCCGGTGCGCGGCGCTGGCCCAGCAGGCCGGCTACGACGGCGTGGAGATCATGGGCTCCGAGGGATACCTGATCAACGAGTTCATCGCCGAGCGGACCAACCAGCGCACCGACGACTGGGGCGGCTCGTACGCCAACCGGATGCGCTTTCCGGTGCAGATCGTCGAGCGGGTCCGGGAACGGGTCGGCTCGGACTTCATCGTCATCTTCCGGCTGTCCATGCTCGACCTGGTCGAAGGCGGCTCCACGCTGCCGGAGGTGATCGAACTCGCCCAGGCGCTCGAGGCTGCCGGCGTGACGATCCTCAACAGCGGCATCGGCTGGCACGAGGCCCGCATCCCGACGATCGCCACGAGCGTGCCGCGGGCCGCGTTCACCTGGGTCACCGAGGAACTCAAGGGCAAGGTGTCCATCCCGTTGGTCACCAGCAACCGGATCAACACCCCGGAGATCGCCGAACAGGTCCTGGCCTCCGGGCAGGCGGACATGGTCTCCATGGCCCGGCCGTTCCTGGCCGACCCGGACTTCGTGAACAAGGCGGCGGCCGGCAAGGGTGATCGCATCAACACCTGCATCGCGTGCAACCAGGCGTGCCTGGACCACACCTTCCAGCTGAAACTCACGTCCTGTCTGGTCAACCCCCGGGCCTGCCACGAGACGGTGCTCACCATCGATCCGACCCCCGAGCGCAAACGCATAGCGGTCGTGGGAGCTGGCCCCGGAGGGCTGGCGGCAGCGGTCACGGCGGCGCAGCGCGGCCACGACGTGACCCTCTTCGAGGCGCGATGACAAGATCGGCGGGCAGTTCAACCTCGCCGCCCAGATCCCGGGCAAGGAGGAGTTCTCCGAGACGCTGCGCTACTTCCGCAACGCTTTGGTCGACTCAGGCGTGACCGTGCGCTTGAACACGCGGGCCCAGGTGGCCGACCTGCGCGGGTTCGACGAAGTCGTCCTGGCCAGCGGTGTCACCCCCCGCATCCCGGACCTCCCGGGCATCGACCATCCGAAGGTCGTCACGTACCTGCAGGTGCTGCGCGACCACGTGGAGGTCGGCAAGACGGTCGCGATCCTGGGGGCTGGCGGCATCGGGTTCGACGTCGCGGAGTACCTGACCCAGGCGGGTCCGAGCGCCACCCTGGAGCCGGAGCTGTTCTACGCCGAGTGGGGCATCGACCCGAGCCACAGTCACCGCGGCGGACTGGTGCCGCCGCACCCGGAACCAGCCGCGCGGCAGGTGACCCTGCTGCAGCGCAAGCAGACCAAGGTCGGCGCCGGACTGGGCAAGACCACCGGCTGGATCCACCGGGCGGAGTTGGCCAAGCGCGGCGTGCGGATGGTCCCGGGAGTCACGTACATGGGCATCGACGACGCCGGTCTGCATGCAGTGGTGAACGACCAGCCGCTGGTGCTGGACGTGGAGACCATCGTGGTGTGCACCGGTCAGGAGCCGCAGCGGGAACTGCTGGCCGGCCTGGAAGCAGCCGGCATCGCGGTCCAGGTGATCGGCGGCGCGGACGTGGCGGCCGAGCTCGACGCCAAGCGCGCGATCAAGCAGGGCACCGAGGTCGCCGCGGCGCTGTAGTGCTTCGGAGTGCTGTTGGAGTGCAGCGGATGCTGCTAAAATGCAGGCATGCCCGCCATCACGGTTCGGAACGTACCCGCCGCCACCCGCGACGAACTCGCGCTGCGGGCGGCCCGTAGCGGCCGCTCGTTGCAGGAGTACCTGCTGCAGATGCTGATCGAGGCCGCGGAACGACCGGACAAGCGCACGGTGCTGGACCGGGTGCAGGCGCGTAAGCGGGCCACCGGCACCCGGCTGGACCCTGCGCAGATCCTCGAACTGCTCGACGCCGACCGTCCGTGATCGTTGTCGACGCGTCGGCGGTCGTCTCCGCACTGGTCGACAGCGGCCCCGCGGGTCAGTGGTGCCAGGAACGCCTCGAGCACCACGATCTGGCGGCGCCGGCGATCCTGCCGGCCGAGGTGGCGAACGTCCTGCGCCGCGCCGAGCAATCCCGGATGCTGAGTGCTGAGACCGCCGCGCAGGCCTTCGCGGACCTCCTGGCCCTGCCTGTGATCCACTTCCCCTTCGAGGCGGTCGCCGAGCGGGTCTGGGACCTGCGCGGATCGGTCACCGCCTATGACGCCTGGTACGTGGCAGTCGCGGAGGGGCTCGACGTGCCGCTGATCACCCTCGACCTGCGGCTGGTGCGGGCCGCTGGCGCAGCGTGCCAGATCCTCACGCCTTAGCCGGCCGCCGGTGCATGCCAGCGCCGAAGGTGCGTACGGCCACAAGGGCCCAGACCACCACCAGGAAGACCGTCGCGACCGCACCCGCGACCTCCACGGCCCCGATCCCCGTCAGCACACCGACGGTCGCGAGGCTCAAGGTCATGGCTCCGATCGGGAACACGAACCCCCACCAGCCCGGATGCCGGGGCGGCCCGCCTGCCCGCCGGATTCGCTGCAGCTCCAGCCAGGCGAAGCCGGCCCACCACAGGCCGAAGCCCAGGCCCATGGCCGAGACCAGCAATCCCACCGTCGCACCCGAGAAGCCCGACACCCCCGCCTCGGTCGCTGATTTCAGCAACTGCACCAGGGCCAGACCCATAACCCCGGCGGGCGCCAGTGGGATCCACAGCGACGGCGCCATCGGCGCAGGCAGCGGGTCGCGCAGGGCGAGCCTGGCGATCAGCAGCGTCAGCATGGCGAGGAACAGGATCATGCCCACTCCGTAGAACGCGAAGCCCACCAGGACCAGCAACGGCGCCGACCCCGGGTTCGCCGCGATCACCGGCGCCAGCGCCAGCGGCACGATGAGGTTCATCACCGGCGGGATGAGCCATCCGCCGTTGACACCTTCCAGCCCGGGGGTCGTACGCAGCATCGCGCCCGCCCACGCCGCCCCCAGGACGATCGCGAGGACGGCGCCCACGACCAGCAGGACGGCGTCCACCCACAGAGCCGCGGTCTCACCGATCAGCCCGGGGCCGACTCGGCCCCAAGCCGTGGCCAGGATGAGCAATCCGGCGGGCAGGGTCGCCAGCATGGCGCCGGCGGCCGGGTCGGCGAGTTCCGCGGCGAGTCGTTCCCGCTCGCGGAAGCGGGCGACGTAGCGCGGCAGCAAGGCGATCGCGAGCAGACTTGTGAGCAGCAGCGCGGCGCGGCTGCTCCATGCCAACCACTGGGCATCCCACGTGCTCGCCTGCACCGCCAGCGCCAGCGCCACGGCGCCGGTACCCATCACGGCGCCGTACCACGCCGGGTGCCGGTGCTGACCGTTCTGCATCGATCCCTCCACGTCCTATACCCTGTAGGGGTATTCTAGCCGTTGACTGCATTCCGAAGGGATCGCCATGGCAAGGACCGTCATCCTGGGGGCCGGCATCGCCGGCCACACCGCCGCGCTGCACCTGCGCCGGATGCTTCCCAAACAGCACGACGTCGTCGTCGTCTCCCCGAACTCGCAGTGGAACTGGATCCCCTCGAACATCTGGGTGGGCGTCGGCCAGATGACCCCGAAGCAGGTGACGTTCCCGCTGGCCCCCATCTACCAGCGCAAGGGCATCGAGTTCCACCAGGCGCTGGCCACCGAACTGCACGGCGAGGGCAGCGCCGACCACGACGGCCCCTACGTCACCGTCCGGTACACCGACCCGTCGCGCGAGGGCAAGGTCGCGCACCTCGAATACGACTACCTGATCAACGCCACCGGGCCGAAGCTCACGTTCGAGGCCACCCCGGGACTCGGCCCGAATGGGAACACCTGGTCGGTGTGCACCGCCGAGCACGCCGTCGAGACCGCCCAGGCGCTGCAGAAGACGATCGGCAAGCTCAAGGCCGGAACCCCGCAGACCCTGCTCATCGGGATGGGGCACGGCACCTGCACCTGCCAGGGGGCGGCCTTCGAGTACACGTTCAACGTCGAGCACGAACTGGTCCAGGCCGGCGTACGGGACAAGGCGGAGGTCATCTACATCACCAACGAGGCGAAGCTCGGCGACTTCGGCATGGACGGCATGAACTTCGGCACGAAGCAGGGTGTCGTGTCCAGTCAGATGTTCACCGAGTCGCTGTTCAAGCAACGCGGGGTCAAGGCGATCATGGCCGCCGCGGTCGAGAGTGTGGAACCGGGCGTCGTCCACTACGAGCAACTGGACGGCACGAAGGGCGAGCAGAGGTTCGACTTCGCCATGCTGCTGCCCCCGTTCCGCGGCGCGGACCTCAAGGCCTTCGACCGCGAGGGCAACGACATCACCGACCAGGTGTTCGCCCCCAGCGGCTTCATGAAGGTCGACGCCGACTACTCCCCGAAGCCCTACGAGCAGTGGCGGGCCAGCGACTGGCCGCGGACCTACCAATCGGTGAAGTACGACAACGTCTGGGCGGCCGGCATCGCCTTCGCCCCGCCGCACCAGATGTCCAAGCCGCGAAAGACCCCCAACGGCACCGTGATCGCCCCGGCTCCCCCGCGCACCGGGATGCCCTCCGGTGTCATCGGCCGGGCCGTCGCCAAGACGATCGCCGAGCGCGTCAAGCACGGTGACGCCGGCAAGGTGCACACCGCTTCCATGGCGGAGATGGGTGCGGCCTGCATCGCCTCCGCCGGTACCGGCTGGCGCACGGGACAGGCTGCGGCGATGACCGTCTACCCGATCATCCCCGACAAGGACAAGTACGGTGAGCAGGGCCGGGACACCAAGGAGACGTACGGCGAGATCGGGCTGAGCGCCCACTGGATGAAGGTGATGCTGCACTACCTGTTCATCTACAAGGCCAAGGCGCGCCCCTTCTGGCACCTGATCCCGGAGTGAGGAACCCCATGAGCAACCTGAACACCTTCCCCGACGCCCCGGTGCCGGATGCGAAGGAACTGAAGTCCCGCAAGAACATCGTGGTCCAGGGCATCCGGTTCGCCGTGCTCAACCTCAAGATGATCACCATGGTGAACAAGGGCCACCACTGAGGCTCGGTCCGAGCGTCACCCCAGTCGGCCGTCTCCGTAGCGGCTGAGTACCTCCGCGACGATCACCTCGTAGCCGTCGTACCAGCGCGCGTACTCGCGCTTGGCCTGCAGGTGGGCCGCCGAACGGGAGAAGTCCTTGAGGTTGTCGAGGTGCTCCCACGAGTAGACGGCGTTGTGCAAGGTTCCGTCCGCCGACTGCCACGTCTGCACCCCCAGGTATCCCGGGGTCTGCTGTGCGATCGTCGCGATCTGCGCGTCGAGGCGCTCGAACTCCGCGTCGTAGGTGCCCGGCCGGAAGATGAATGAGAGTTGGTACATGGTGCATCAGGATACGCCATGTAGTGCAGTACACTGCACTCATGGGAAGTGATGCCGACGCCCTCGGGGCACTCATCGGCGAGCGCGTCCGTACGGAACGCCACCAACGCGGATGGACGCTGGACCAGTTGTCCCAGCGCTGCGGGGTCAGCCGACGGATGCTGGTCAGCATCGAGCAGGGCGTGACCAACCCGAGCATCGCCACCCTGCTGCGCCTCAGCGACGCCTTGGGCATCGGGCTGCCGGAGTTGGTCGCCCCCGGGCCCTCGGCCGCGGTGACCATCCGCCGCAAGGCCGACCGGACACCGTTGTGGACCAGTGACCGGGGTGGCAAGGCCGTCCTCACCGCAGGCACCCGGGCCCCCGACGTGATCGAACTGTGGGACTGGGAACTCGGCCCCGGCGATGACTACCGCAGCGAGCCGCACAGCCGCGGCACGCAGGAACTCCTCACCGTGCTGAAGGGGACCGTGCGGCTTTCGGTGGGTGAACAGCAGTGGGTGCTGCGCGTCGGTGATTCCGCCTCGTTCGCCGCCGACGTCGCCCACGGCTACGCCAACGCCGGCGGATCGTCGGCCCGCTTCGCCCTCACCGTCTACGAACCCGACGTCGGAACAGGAGCCCCGAGATGACCCCCTCCCTGAGCGCTGCAGGCGCCCACGCACTGCAGGCCGCCACCATCGACCCGGCGGTGCTCGAGCTGCGGCCGGACTACCGGGTGCTGCTGATCGTCGCCGAGGGACTGACCGGGCAGCCGGCCGCCGACGATCTGGTGGACCGGGCACAAGCCCACGCCCGCGAGCTGCTCACCGGCCGGGCGCCTGAGGACCTGCCCCACATCGCCGCCTGGCGCGAGGCCTTCCGCGCGTTCGGCGCCAAGCCGCAGCGCACCCGCAACAGTCTGGAGGCGCTGACCCGGCGGGCGCCGGACGGACTGCCCCGCATCAACGGCCTCACCGACGTGTACAACGCCATCAGCGTGCTCCACCAGGTCCCGGTCGGCGGCGAGGACCTCGACCACTACCGCGGTGCGCCCCGGCTGGTACGGGCGACGGGCGAGGAGCCGTTCGAGACCAGCGCCGGCGGCGAACCCGCGCTCGACCACCCCAAGCCCGGTGAGGTGGTGTGGCGCGACGATGCAGGCGTGACGTGTCGCATCTGGAACTGGCGGCAATGCACCCGCACCCAGCTCACCGCCGCCACCAACCGCGCGTTGTTCATCCTCGACGCACTCTCACCCGTGTCCGACGAGGATCTGACTGCCGCCGGGGATGACCTCACCGGTGCTTTGCGTTCCGGCAGCCCCACCGTGGTCGTCGGATCACGCCTGCTGCAGTGAGCGGCACCACCGACCGGGTGCCCGCCTGGTCCATGGCCGTGGCCGCCATGCTCAGCGTGCAGGTGGGTGCGGCGTTGTCGGTGCGGCTGTTCGACGACGTCGGCGCAGGCGGCACCGCGTGGCTGCGGCTGACCGCCGGTGCCGTGATCTTCCTGCTCATCAGCCGGCCGCCGCTGCGGTCACTGGCATGGAACGACCTGCGGGCTGCGCTGGCCCTCGGCGTCGCCACCGGCCTGATCACGACCAGCTTCCTGACCGCGATCGAGCGGATCCCCCTGGGTACCGCGGTGGCCATCGAGTTCCTCGGTCCCCTCGGTGTGGCCGTGTTCCGCAGTCACCGTCGCCGGCTGCTGGTCTGGCCGGCACTGGCACTTGTCGGCGTGCTGCTGCTGACCGAACCCTGGCAGGGCACCGTCGATCCTGTGGGGGTCGCCCTGGCCGCACTCGCCGCCGTCGGCTGGGCCACCTACATCGTGCTCACGCAGCACATCGGCGACCGGTTCGCCGGCTTGCAGGGGCTGTCCGTCACGATCCCGGTGGCCGCGCTGACCGCAGCCGTCATCGGCATCCCGCAGGCAGCCGGGAACATCACCTGGACTGTGGTGCTGGCGGCCTTCGGCTTGGCCCTCCTGCTGCCGGTCATCCCCTTCTCCCTGGAGATGCTGGCGCTGCGCCGACTGACCACGGCGGCGTTCGGAACGCTGATGGCCCTGGAACCGGCGTTCGGCTTGCTGATGGGAGTCCTGCTACTGGCCCAGATCCCCCACGCCGGACAGGTGGTGGGGGTCGCTCTGGTGGTGATCGCCGGGATCGGCGCCGAACGCTCGGGCCACCGGGGGGACGAGCCGGCGGTGCCGTTGCTGGAGTGAGACCGAGTCCGACGGTGCCGCGCCAGACCGAAACCCACGCGCAACTGAGTTGTCGCTGCGTCACAAAGATCGAGGTGGGTGCAGATGTTTGTGACGCAGGCTCAGGCCGGGAACGACTCCCGCTGCACCTGGGCGTAGCGCTGCAGAACCTCCGGCGTGGGCGCGACCTCGACCACGCGTGCGGGACTGACGCCCGGGCAGCTGGTCGCATCCCACGCAGGGAGCTCACCGGTCAAGGCCCATGCCGCTTGCCGGGCCGCACCGGCGGCCACGTACTCGCCGGGTTCGGGCACGGCCACCGGCATGCCGAAGACCGCCGACGCGATGGCGGCCACGGCCGGCGACTGCGCGCCGCCGCCCACCAGGATCAACCGCCGGCACTGGACACCCTGTGCCTGCAGCGCTTCCAGTCCGGCTGCCAGTCCGCACACCATCCCCTCGATCGCCGCGCGGGCGAAGTGCGCGGGCGAGCTGTTCGCGCGCGTCAACCCGTGCAGCGACCCGGTCGCATCCGGGAGGTTGGGCGTCCGCTCCCCCTCGAGGTACGGCAGCAGCACCAGGCCGTCGGCGCTCGGCACCGACAGCGCCAGCCGGTCCAACCCGGCGTAGTCGACACCGAGGATCCCGCACGCCGCGTCGAGCACGCGGGCGGCGTTGAGCGTGCACACCAACGGCAGGAAGCCGCCGGTGGCATCGGCGAAGCCGGCGACCGCGCCGCTGGGATCGGCAGCGGCCCTGGGACTCGGACCGAACACGGTGCCCGAGGTGCCGATGGACACCACCACGTCGCCGACCGAAGCACCCACGCCGAGCGCCGCCGCCATGTTGTCACCGGTGCCGGCCCCCAGCACGATCCCGGCGGGAATCCCGGCGTGACCCACCGTCTGTCCGGGCGAGGCCCCGGGACCGAGCACCCGCGGCAGTCGCACGTCGTGGCCGAGCACCTCGCGGACCACGTCCGGCAGGTACTCGTCGGTCGTCGGCGAGAAGTAGCCGGTCCCGCTGGCATCGCCGCGATCGGTGGTGGCGTCGCCGGCGGGGCTGCCCCGCAACACCCAGGTGAGCCAGTCGTGCGGGAGCATCACGTCGGTGACCCGCTGCGCCAACTCCGGATGGGACCGGGCCAGCCAGCCCAGCTTCGTCACCGTGAACGAGGCCACCGGCACCGAGCCCGTCTCCGAGGCCCACCAGTCCGCGCCATAGCGATCGACGAGTTCGGCGGCATCAGTGGCCGACCCGGTGTCGTTCCAGAGCAGTGCCGGATGCACCGGCGCACCCGAGCCCTCCAGCGCGACCATCCCGTGCTGCTGCGCCCCGACCGCCAACGCCGCGACCCCATCGAGACCGGCGTCGGCGGCAGCGCTGCAGCAACGCCTGCCACCAAGCGGCCGGATCGACCGACGTGCCATCCGGGTGCGGCGCCCGGCCGCTGCGGACCTCCTCGCCGGTGTCCGCGTCGCGAACCGTGACCTTGACCGACTGCGTCGAGGAGTCGACGCCGGCGACCAGGCTCACCCCGCAAACCCCAGCAGGTGCTCGATGGCCAACTGGTTCAGGTGGACGAACGGGTAGCCACGCACCAGGGACTCGACCTCGACGTCGGTGATCTCCGGCAGGTCGCGCACCGTCTCCCCGGGTGCCAGCGTGGGCTGGCGCAGGGAGTCCACACCGGCTGCAGCCATCGCCGCCTGCACCCGCGGGTCGGCGCGGAACTCCGCGGCCCGCTGCTTGAGCATCAAGTACATGGACATGTTCGCCGCGGCGCTGCGCCACACGCCCTCGAGGTCCTCGGTACGGGCCGGCTTGTAGTCGAAGTGCCGCATCCCCGGGTAGCCGCTGGTCTCCAGCAGGTCCACCAGGAAGAAGGCGTTGAGCAGGTCCCCGTGTCCGAAGACCAGGTCCTGGTCGTACTTGGGACCGCGCTGGCCGTTGAGGTCGATGTGGAAGAGTTTGCCCGCCCACAGCGCCTGTGCCACCCCGTGCACCATGTTCAAGCCGGCCATCTGCTCGTGCCCCACCTCCGGGTTGAGGCCCACCATGTCGGCGTGGTCGAGGCGGTCGATCAGGCCCAGGGCGTGCCCGATCGTCGGCAGCAGGATGTCACCGCGGGGTTCGTTGGGCTTGGGCTCGATCGCCAGCTTGATGTCGTAGCCCTGCTCGATGATGTAGTCGCACAAGGCATCCAGGCCTTCGGAGTAGCGGTCGAGGGCGGCCTGAACGTCCTTCGCGGCATCGGACTCCGAGCCCTCCCGGCCGCCCCACAACACGTACGTGGTGGCCCCGAAGCGGGCGGCGAGGTCCAGGTTGCGCCGGACCTTGGCCAACGCGTAGCGGCGCACGTCGCGGGAGTTGGAGGTGAACCCGCCGTCCTTGAACACGGGGTGGGTGAACAGGTTGGTGGTCATCATCGGCACCTTCAGGCCGGCGGCATCCACCGCCTTCTCGAAGCGCGCGATCGCCGCCTCCCGCTCATCGCCGGTGAGCAGCGGGGACAACAGGTCGTCGTCATGGAACGTGACGCCGTAGGCGCCGAGCTCACCGAGCTTCTCCGCGGCCAGCACCGGATCCATGGGCTCGCGGGTGGGGTCGCCGAAGGGGTCCCGGGCCTGCCAGCCGATGGTCCAGAGACCGAACGTGAAGTGGTCCTCCGGTTGCGGCGTGAGGTCCAGGGTCGAGTATGCGGTCATGTGTGGGCACCTTTCATCGCGATGGTCTGGCCGGTACGGGTAGCTTCGCCGATGGCGTCCACGACTCGCATCGTGGCCAGGGCGGACTCGGCGGTGACCGGCGGCGGGCCGTCACCGAGCAGGCAGTCGCGCACGCCGCGGTAGAAGGCGGGCCACCGGCCGTCGAGGTAGGGCACCGCCTTGGCCGCTCCGGACTCACCGACGACCACTCGGGCGGTCAAGCCCGGCTCGGTGCCCCAGCCCACACCGTCCGCGACCGGCCGCTCGCCGGCCCGCAACCGGTCCTCCTGGGTGTCGGTGTGCTCGAGCACTGCGGCGCCGTGGGTTCCCAGCGCCCGGAACCGGGGCCCCGGGATGGCTGCCAACAGCGAGGCGCTCACCACCGTGGTGACCCCGTTGTCGTGGCTGAGGGTGGCCAGCACGTCGTCGTCCTGGCTACCCACCGGCCGCAGGGACTGCGAGCGAGCCTGCACTGCCGCCACCGGGCCGAACAGTTGCAGCGCCTGGTCGACCAGATGCGGTCCGAGGTCGTAGCGCAGGCCGCCCATGTCCATCGGGTCGGTCGACTCCCGCCAGCCCCCCTTGGCCGATGGCCGCCAACGCTCCATCCGGGTCTCGAACCGGTGCACGGTGCCCAGCTGTCCGCCGTGCAGGATCTGCTCAAGGGTGCGGAACTCGCTGTCCCAGCGACGGTTGTGGAAGACGATCACCTGCCGTTCCCGCTCTTGGGCAGTCGCAATGAGCGCCTCGAACTCCTCGGCGGTGCGCGCCACCGGTTTGTCCAGCACCACATGCCGACCCGCCCCGAGCGCCTGTCCGGCGTGCTCCGCGTGCCGAGCGCTGGGACTGGCCACGACCACGAGGTCCACGTCGGTGGCGAGCAACTCGGCACCGAATCCACGGCAACTGCGCCCGGGTGATCCGAAGCCAACTGCGCTGCGCGCTCGGGGTTGCGCGTGACCACGTGGGTCAGGCGCAACCCCGGCGTGCAGGCGATCAACGGGGCATGGAACAGCCGTCCGGCCAAGCCGTACCCGATGACTCCAACCCGGATGTCCGACACTGCCGCGGCTACGCCCTCCCGGTGGCCATGGCCCGGCGTCGGGACAGGGCGTCGACGCTTGCCGCCACCAGCAGGACCAAGCCGGTCACGATGAACGCGATACCCGACTCCTGCGTGACCAGCGGCAATCCGTTGGCGATCACACCGACCACCAGGCCGCCGATGACGGCGTCGATGATCCGGCCGCGACCACCGAACAACGAGGTGCCGCCGATGACCGCTGCGCCGACCGCGTACAGCAACGTCGTGGAACCACCCGTTGATGGGGAGATCGAGTTGTCGCGGGAGGCGAACAGGATGCCCGCGACTGCCGCCAATGTGGAACAGGCGATGAAGCAGGCGATCCGGATGTTCGACACGTTGATGCCGGCCCGCCGTGACGCTTCGGCATTGCCGCCGACCGAGTACACGTGGCGACCGAAAGTCGTGCGCCCCAGCAGGTACGTCAACCCGACCACGAGGATCAGGATCAACGGCACCACGTAGGGCACGCCCTGGATGGAGGTGATCGCCGGGTTCCGGCTGCGCTCCTGGTTGAGGATGTAGACCACGACGCCGAGGATCACTGCCAGGGAGATCAGTTTCGCCAACCAGACCGACATGTTCTCCACCGGCAGCCCGGACTTCTTGCGCCCGCGCATCTTCGTCAGAGTCAGAAGGGCCCAGCCACCGACGACGATCGCGAACAGGATCCACCCGGCCAGCGGGGACATGTTGGCGTTCATGATCCTGAGGATGTTCGGGTCGTCGATCCCGATCGTCCCGCCCTCACCGATGATGAGCAGGATCACGCCTTGCAACGCAAGGAACGCTGCCAAGGTCACCACGAAGCTGGGGATGCCGAGTTTGGCGACCAGCAGACCGATCAGCAGACCGATGATGACGCCCGTCAGCAGAGTGGCGCCCAGGGCCATCCACAGCGGCCAACCGCGCTGGGTCAAGGTCACGCCCAGTATCGCCGCACAGGTACCCGCGGCATAGCCGGCCGACAGGTCGATCTCGCCGAGCAGGAGGACGAAGATCAATCCCATGGCCAGCACGATGATCATCGCCGACTGGTTGATGAGGTTCGCGAAGTTGAACGCGGACAGGAACGTCTCGCCCTGCAACGCGGTGAAGACGATGATCAGGGCGATCAGCCCGGCGACGGCGGGCAGCGACCCGAGGTCACCACCCCGGACGCGGTCCCAGTAGTCGTGGACGGACTGTCGCAGGCCGGGGCTGGCCGGCGATCGCGGCCTCGGTCTCAGCGGTGAGGGTGCTCGACATGGGTCAGGCTCCTGTGGTGGGGTCGACGGCCTCGGGGTTGTTGGCAACCTCCGGTTGTAGGCCGATGTCACCGGTTCGACCGGTCGTGATCAGTTCGACGACCTGCGCATTCGTCACGTCAGCGGCCGGTACCTGTGCCGCCAACCGACCGAGGTACAGACAGGCGATGTAGTCCGCGACGCGCATCACGTCGTTGATGTTGTGGGAGATCAGCACGACGCCGAGGCCGTTCTTGGCCAGCCTCTCCACGAGACTGAGCACCTGTTCGGTCTGCGCCACGCCCAATGCGGCGGTCGGCTCGTCGAGGATCACCAGTTTCGAGTTCCAGAGCACGGCACGGGCGATGGCCACCGTCTGCCGTTGCCCACCGGAAAGGGACGCGACGGTTCGCCGTACCGAATCCAGCGTCCGCACCGACAGCCCGGCGAGGGTCTCGGTTGCTTTGCGCTCCATCGACGCCTCGTCGAGGCCGAGGCCCTTGGTCTCCTCCCGACCGAGGAACATGTTCCCGACGACATCGAGGTTGTCGCACAGCGCGAGGTCCTGGTACACCACCTCGATACCCAGAGCGTTGGCGTGCTTGGGATCGCTGACGTGGACCGGCTGCCCCTCGAACAGGAACTCGCCCTCCTCGAACCCGTAGATACCCGCTACGCCCTTGATGAGGGTGCTCTTGCCGGCGCCGTTGTCGCCGACGAGGGCTGTCACCTTCCCGGGGTAGACATCGAAGTCCACGCCCTGCAGGACGTGCACCGCACCGAAACTCTTGTGCACCCCCCGCAGGGAGAGCACGGGGTCCGACGCCCGCCCCGAAGTGGGACGGGCGCCGGACTGCGCGCTGATGGACATTTAGGAGATGCCAGCCTCGGTGCATGCCTGCTTCAACTTCTCAGTCGTGCACAGGTTGTCGGCGGTGGTGAAGCCATCGTCGATCACATCCTGGACATTGTCCTTGAAGATCGACTGCGGCTCGAGCAGAACCGAGGGGACCTCGGCGCCGGTCTCCGGGTCCTTCGTGGTCTGGTCCACTGCCGGCTCTTCGCCCTTGGACAGCGCGATGGCCAGTGCGGCAGCGGCGTCAGCTTCCTGCTTCACGGCCTTGTAGACCGTCATGCACTGGGTACCCAGCAGAACTCGCTGCAGACCCTCGTCCGTGGCGTCCTGCCCGGTCACCGGGATCTTGCCCGCCTGGCCGTTGCGGTCGAGAACGGCGATGGTGGCGCCGCCGAGACCGTCGTTGGCCGCGGCCACGCCGATGAAGTCACCATTGGCCTTCGTGTACATCTGCTCGAAGATGGTGCCCGCCTTCGTGTTGTCCCACTCGGGCACGGCCTGGTCGGCTGCAACGGTGTAGCCCGCGTCAGTGATCGCAGTCTCGTAGCCCTGCTTGAACAGCGTTGCGTTGTTGTCAGTCGGCGAACCGTTCAGCAGTGCGACCGGACCACTGGTGTCACCGTTGTCCTGCATGCACTTCACGAGGCCTTCGCCGATCTTGGTGCCAACGGCGACGTTGTCGAAGGAGACGTAGTAGGACGCGTCCCCGCCGATGGTCAGCCGGTCGTAGTCGATGACCTTCACGCCCTGGGCGTTGGCCTTCTTGATGACGGCGGCGCCGGTGTCGCTGTCGAGGTTGACGATCATCAGCGTGGTGACGCCGGCGTTCAGCATCTGGTCCGCGATGGTCTGGAACTTCGCCTTGTCACCGTTGGCGTTCTGGATGTCGAACTCGACGCCCGCGGCCGTGAAGGCCTCCTCAAGGTAAGGGCGGTCGGCGTTCTCCCAGCGGTCCGAGGACGCCGTGTCGGGCAAGATCACTCCGACCTTCCCCGCTGGAGCGGAGGGCGAGGCGGATTCGGACGTGCTGTCGCTCGATGAACTGCAGCCGGCCAGCACGAGGCTGAAGGCGGCCACAGACACGGCGAGAGTCGCGCGCATCTTCATATTTGGTTTCCTCCATTAGGGGGGCGGGCCGGGTGAGCCCTTCGGTTCCATGGCAACGCTGACAGTAGCGCTCGGCGCGTCGCTCGGCTAGTCAAAACCCTGGGTTTCAGAGAAATGAATTCGGATTGAAGTAATTCGGGGCCCGGAGAACGCCTGAATCAGTGGTCTATAAGGTGCTGTCCGCACCATTGCGGAAGTCGGCGACCGGCGGCACCGGATAGGTGGTCGTGCCGGGCACCCAGCCGGCTTCCAGTTTCTGTTCCCCCACTCCCTCGGCGGCCCAGATGTGACAGGTGCCGGACAGGAACGGCAGGACGGTGCGCAGACGTTCGTCGTCGCCTTCGCGCGAGGGGTTGGCCCGGACTTGCGCCGAGAAGGCGGCCTGGACCAGCACTGGCGCCATCCCCCGGGCCAGCTCTCGCAGATGGGTGCAGCCGGCCGGTCCACCCAGGCGCTCGCGCATGGCGAGCGTCCACCCGCGGCCCACCTGGACACCGACGAGTTGCTGGTACGCCGCGGCGATGTCGGGACACTCAGTGTGCGGGTAGGTGTGGAACCGGGCGTCGACTGCGCGAACGGTGAAGTCCGTCAAGGAGACCCGCGCCCGCAACTCCAGGTCGTGCACGACCGGCAACTCCCGCGGCTGCTGCGCCCAGGGCCGTTCGTCCTTGAGCCGGCCGACCACCTCGACCGTGTCGTCATCGGCGGGCAGGACGTCGTAGGTGATGGACCGGCGGTGGTGTGCGAGGGAAGCCACGCCCTCCACACTATGCGGGTCGTTCACCTGCCCCTCAACAACCGTTCCGCTGCTGTTGGTTGGCCCGCGCCGGCACGGTGCCTAGCCTGGGAATCGGGAGGGTCATCATGTCCATCCGAACGGTAGATATGGCGCACGAAACCATCGCGGACCATGCACTGCTGGTCGCAGAAGCAGCTGAGGTCCTGTACGACATGGCGTCCCAGCCTGCCAGCCGCGAGGACGACCTGGCGGATCTGGAGGCGATCCACGCCGAGGGGGCATCCTTCCCCACCACACCTGGCCTGCCGTACGTGGTGGCGGCGATGTTCGCCGACATCGTCGATCTCGGGCGGCGCCTGGCGCAGCAGACCGACCCGCTGCCGGCGTCCATGGTCGCTCAGTGCCGGGTCGTCCTGGACATGGCCCGGGCATTGTCGAAGGCCCTCGAGACCGGACCGGACCGCCGGTCCATCCTCACGCTCAACCGCTGTGCCGCCGCGCTGCATCCGGATGCTGCGATGGGCACGGACCTCCCGTCCGCGGCCGGTGCCGCGCAGGAGGCTCTTCGCGCCACGCTCCGGGAGTGGGCCGTCGGTTTGTGAGGAGCCGAGATCCCGGGGGTTCGCTGCCCCGACCGCATAACCTTCGGGATGTGGATCCGGTGGACAGCGCCCAGGCGGCCCTGTCGGCTGCCCACCGCGATTCCCTGACCGCACTGTCCCCCCGCACCGGCCTCGTGCGCCTGGTGGCCCATCGCGGCGCAGGCCACGAGCACAACGACCCCGAGGGCCCCCCGGAGAACACGCTGGCCGCCGTCGAGTACGGCTATTCGAACGGGGCCGATGCCGTCGAGGTGGACGTGTGGCGCACGGCGGACGGGATGGTCGTCCTCCACCACGACCACACCACCGACCGGACCACCGACCGGCCAGGGTGGGAGATCACCGGTGTGACCTATTCCGACCTGCTCTCCGCGAGCGCCGGCCGGTGGAAAGGGGTGCCCTGGGAGGAAGTCGGCATCCCCACGCTCACCGAAGTGGCCCGGGTGGTGCCTCCCGGCCGGGGGTTGGTGGTCGAGATCGAAGAGGGCCCGCAGGTGGTCCCGGACGTACTGGCCGCCACGGCGGATGCGGGCTTGACGGCCGACCAGGTCATGTACATCTCCAAGAACCTCGACACCGCCGGCGCCGTGAAGCACACGGCACCGCAACACCGGGTGCTCTGGATCGTGGACACCACCCCGCGATGGCAGATCGGCGGCTGGGCGCAGGGCCACCGGCGCGGGCTGGACAGCACCCGGGTCGGATTCGACGACCCCGCCGATGTCGAATGGCTGGTCGACGAGGCCCGGCAGCGCAACCTCGACGGCCTCGACACCATGATCTCCTACCCGCCCGAACTCCCCGGGGCGCTGGCCGATGCCGGGCTGCTGTGGCTGGTCTGGACCGCCAACGACCCGCGGGCCATCGACGCCTGCCTGCGCGACGGGGTGTGGGGCATCACCACGGACAACACCCGGCGCGTCCGCCGGTGGCTGCAGAACTCCGGCATGTCCACCGCAACCGTGGCGGGCCGGCAGTTCTGAACGCCGAGTCAGTTGCGTGCCCGGGATCTTCGGCCGGTACTACCTAGATGGCCGGCCACCGACTTCTACCCCCGGTGCATGTCCACGAATCGGCTGTAGTGACCCTGGAACGCCGTCACCACCGTCGCGGTCGGGCCGTTCCGGTGCTTGGCGACGATGATGTCGGCCTCCCCCATCCGCGGTGAGTCCTTCTCGTAGGCGTCCTCGCGGTGCAGCAGGATCACGACGTCGGCGTCCTGCTCGATGGACCCCGACTCGCGCAGGTCGCTCATCATCGGCCTGCGGTCGGTGCGTTGTTCAGGTCCGCGGTTCAACTGACTGATCGCCACCACCGGCACCTCGAGTTCCTTGGCCAGCAACTTCAGCGCCCGGGAGAACTCGGCAACTTCTTGCTGCCGGGATTCGACCCGCTTGCCCGAACTCATCAACTGCAGGTAGTCGACCACGATCAGGCGCAGGTCGTGCTGCTGCTTGAGCCGCCGGCATTTCGCCCGGATCTCCATCATCGACATGTTCGGCGAGTCGTCGATGAACAGCGGCGCCGAGGACACCGCCGACATCGTGTTCACCATCCGCGTCCACTGCTGCTCGTTGAGCGTGCCCGAACGCATGTGGTGCAACGGCAACTCACCCTGCGCGCTGAGCAGGCGCATGACGATCTCGTTGCGGCTCATTTCCAGGCTGAAGATGGCGCTGGCCAGTCCGTGCTTGATGCTGCACGACCGGGCGAAGTCCAATCCGAGGGTCGACTTGCCCATGGCGGGCCGGGCGGCCACGACGATCATCTGCCCCGGGTGCAGACCGTTGGTCAGTTTGTCGAGGTCGACGAAGCCGGTCGGGATCCCGATGATGTCGCCGGTGTGGTTCTTGATCGACTCCATCTCGGTGTAGACGCCCTCGAGCAGGTCGGACAACGGGGCGTAGTCCTCGGCCGTGCTGCGCTGGGTGATCTCGTACACCTCGGCCTGGGCCCGGTTGATGAGTTCCTCGACCTCGCCCTCCCCGGAGAAGCCGGTCTGCACGATCCGGGAGCCGACCTCGACCAGCCGACGACGCATGGAGGCGTCGCGGACGATCTGCGCGTAGTACGAGGCGTTGGCCGTCAGCGGCGGCGACGCCACCAGTGTGTGCAGGTACGGTGCCCCTCCGATGCGCTGCAGATCCCCAGAGGCCATCAAGCCGGAGCTCACGGTGATGGCGTCGGCGGGCTCCCCGCGGGCGTACAGGTCGAGGACCACGCGGAAGACGGTCTGATGCGCGGGGGTGTAGAAGTCCTCCTCGCGCAACCGTTCGACGACGTCGGCGATGGCGTCCTTGCTCAACATCATCGCGCCGAGGACGCACTGCTCGGCAGCCAGATCCTGCGGCGGCGTGCGTTCGAAGGAAACGGGTGCCGCACGCTCCAGGTCCAGGCTCATGTTCTCAGTTGTAGCCGGGGGGTACGACAAAGTCCGGCGCATCGCCGCAACTGCCTTCGGCGCCTGTGGACACGGGCGTGCACCGCCTGTGGAGGGTGCTCAGGCGGCCCCTGTCACAAGTTGTGGAAAACCTGGGGTCAGCCGACCTTGTGAACTCGCGAACTTGCCTCTGATCAGGGAGTTTACCTACTTGTTACGTGTGGAAAGAAGTTGTGAGCCGCGGTTCCGGCGGGCGGACACCAGCCCGCTCAGCCCGGCGTGCCGTTGGTTAGCAGTTGTGCCGTTGGTTAGAGAAGACACGCGTGTTTTCGCTCACCAACGGGACCACCTCTAACCAAGTGCCCCTGCGGCCGGGCGGGCGGATCCGAGCCGGGCCGCGCCATCCCGGCTATCACCCCTGCAGGTACTCCCGCAGCCCTGGCACCGCCGCCCGCACCATCTCCACGACCTCGTCGAAGTCCGCGGCCGATCCGTAGTAGGGGTCGGGAACGTCGGGGTCATCGGCAGCGGGATCGAAGCTGCGGATCAAGGCGGCGTCGACGCCCAGTCCGCGCAGTTCACGCAGATTCATCGAATCCATGGCCAGCACCAGATCGCTGTCAGCCAGGGCGGGCACGCTGGCCTGCCGGGCGACGTGGTCCAGTGCGTAGCCGGCGCGAGCCAGCGCCGCCGCGGCCCGGGGATCCGCCGGCTCGCCGATGTGCCAGCCGCCGGTCCCCATCGAGTCGACCTCGACGTCGAGATCGCCGAGTTCGGCCTCCAGAACGGCGGCCGCGATCGGCGAACGGCAGATGTTGCCCAGGCACACGGTGGTGATCCGGGTGGTCATGGGCGATCCGGAGTCTCGGGCCGGACTGGGCTCGAGGCCACTACCCTCAGGCCGACACCACGTGCAGGGTGACGGTGGCCTCCACCTCGGGGTGCAGCGACACCCGGACCGGGTAGTCGCCGAGTTGCTTGATGTGCCCCTCGAGTTCGATCGCCCGCTTCTCGACCAGCGGTCCACCGGCAGCCTTGATGGCAGCGGCAACGTCAGCCGTGGTGACCGATCCGAACAACCGGCCCGCCTCGCCGGCCTTGGCGGTGTAGTTCACCGTCAGTGCCTCGAGTTGGGCGCGCACCTCGTCGGCGTGCTCCCGGCCGCGGATCTCGCGGGCACCTCGGGCACGCTTGATCTGGGTGATCTGCTTCTCGGCGCCCTTGGTCCAGCTGATGGCGTACCCGCGCGGGACCAGGTAGTTGCGGCCGTAGCCGTCCTTCACATCGACGATGTCCCCGGGCGCGCCGAGGTTATCGACATCTTGCGTCAGGATGATCTTCATGCTGCTCCTCAGCGGGCCGTGCTCGAGTACGGCAACAGGGCCATCTCACGGGCGTTCTTGATCGCCCGGGCGATCTCGCGCTGCTGCTGCACGGTCACGCCGGTCACCCGGCGGGCGCGGATCTTGCCGCGGTCCGAGATGAACTTGCGCAACAACGCGACGTCCTTGTAGTCGACCTTGTCAACGCCGGCGGCCTTGAGTTGGTTCGCCTTCTTCTTGATCGGCTTGACGGGCCGAGGTGGCTGCTTGGCCATTGTGGTGCTCCGATGTGTCGGGCCCGGCCGTGCGGCCGGAATGGGATGGATGGAATGGGTAGTGGGTTAGAACGGGGGCTCGTCGACCGCGCCGCCCCAGGAGTCGCCCCCGCCGCCGCCGGCAGGTGCGCCCCAGGGGTCGCCGCCGCTGGACGGTGCTTGAGCGGGTCCGGAATCGGTGGACGACCCGCGGCTGGTCCGCTGGATCTTGGCCGTCGCGTACCGCAGGGCCGGGCCGATGTCGTCGATGTCGACCTCGTACACGGTGCGCTTCTCGCCCTCACGGGTCTCGTAGGAGCGCTGCTTCAGCCGGCCGATGACGATGACCCGGGTGCCCTTGGTGAGCGACTCGGCCACGTTCTCGGCGTACTGCCGCCAGACGGTGCCGGACAGCCAGACGGTCTCGCCGTCCTTCCACTCGCCCGTGGCGTTGTCCCGGCTGCGCGGGGTCACGGCGATCCGGACGCTGGCAGCCGCCACGCCGGACGGCGTGAAGCGCAGTTCCGGATCGGCAACCAGGTTGCCCACCATGTTGATCTGGGGTTCACCGACCATTGTTCGGACCTTTCGTCGTGAGGCTTTCGATGTTGCCGCAGGGGTGCGACAACGTCAGGCTGCGCGCCGCAGGACCTTGGTCCGCAGAACGGCTTCGTTGAGGTTCAACTGGCGGTCCATCTCGGCCACGGTCTGCGGGGTGCAGGTCAGTTCCAGCACCACGTAGATGCCCTCGGTCTTCTTCTGGATGTCGAAGGCCATCCGACGCCGGCCCCAGATGTCGATCTTGTCGACGGTGCCTTTGTCGTGGCGCACAACGTTGAGGAAGGCCTCAAGGCTGGGTTGGACGGTCCGCTCCTCGAGATCTGGATCGAGGATGATCATCACTTCATAGGGACGCAACTGCGACCACCTCCTCTGGACTCATGCGGCCACGGTCTTTCCGTGGCAGGAGGTCTTGGCGTCTGCGGGGTCTTGCGACCACGCTCACCCAAGGGTAACCGATGCTCCGGGCGCTCCGGCAGGGGTGTGGACAACCCGCGCCTGAGTGCAACTCCTCGTGGGGGCAGATACCCGGGGCGCTGACCCGGGGAAGGGGGGCTGGGGCTGCTGGGACACCCGCGAGTGGCTGCGCGGTTGCTGGAGCTGCCATCGCGAGTGGCGCGCGGTTGCTGGATTCGGGACGTCGAAACCAGCAACGGTGCACCACTCGCGGTCGAGGACCAGCAACGGCTGCAACACTCGCGTCGCTCGCCCAGGTGCGGACTTCGGCGTCCTCAGCCACCCACCCGATACCCGGCACTAGACTCACCTCCTGTGACCATCGCCGTCCGCACCATCCCCGCCGACACCCACCTGGCCTTCGTCGAGGCCCAGCCCTCCGTGTCCTTCCTGCAGACCCCCGCCTGGGCCGGAGTCAAGGCCGAGTGGGACAGCGAGTCGGTCGGGTGGTTCGACGGCTCCGAACTGGTGGGAGCCGCGCTGGTCCTGTACCGGCAGGTGCCGAAGGTCAAACGCTTCCTGGCCTACATCCCCGAGGGTCCGGTGCTGCCGTGGGACCGCGCGGTCGGCGACCTGGACGCCTGGCTGCAGCCCCTGCTCGCCCACGTGAAGGGCAAGGGGGCGTTCGCGCTCAAGATGGGCCCGGCCGTGGCCACCCGCCGATGGCAGGCCGAGACGGTCAAGCAGGCCATCGCGGACGAGGCCGTCACCCGGCTGGCAGATGTGCCGGCCGACGAGGACCTGACCACGGGGCTCGCCCTGCAGACGGCACTGCGCGCCTCCGGATGGCAGCAGGAGCAGGGCGGCGGCGCCGGGTTCGGCGACGTCCAACCGCGCTACGTGTACCAACTCGCCCTGGCCGGACGCACCGCCGATGAGATCTTCGCCGGCTTCAACCAACTCTGGCGGCGCAACGTGCGCAAGGCCGAGAAGAGCGGGGTGGAGGTCGGTCGAGGGCACCCGCGACGACCTGGCCCTGTTCCACCCGGTCTACGTCGAGACCGCCGAGCGTGACGGCTTCACACCGCGCGGCCTGAGCTACTTCCAGCGCATGTGGGACGCCATGAACGCCGAGGACCCCCAGCGGCTGCGGCTGTACCTCGCGCGCCACGAGGGCGAGGTGGTCGCCGCCACCACCCTGGTCACCGTCGGCGATCACGCCTGGTACTCCTACGGCGCCTCGACCACCGCCAGCCGCAACGTCCGGCCGTCGAACGCGGTGCAGTGGCGGATGATCACCGACAGCCTGGCCAGCGGCTGTGCGGTGTACGACCTGCGCGGGATCAGCGACAACCTCACCGCCGGCGACCACCTGCTGGGCCTCGTGCAGTTCAAGGTCGGGACCGGTGGCTACGCCCAGGAGTACGTCGGGGAGTGGGACCACGTCCTGCGGCCGCTGTGGAACACGGCGTACGAGGCGTACCGCAAGCGTCGGTGAACCGCGCGACGTGTCGGGATCCGAGGCCGCCGCGGAGTCTGCGCGACATCCCCAAGGTCACCGGACTGTAGAAGATCATGTGGCGCGACTCCTGCAAGTCCGTGCGGAAGTCACGCGGGCTGGGAAAGCCCTCGCGCACCGACCAGCCTGGCGGTCGACGTGGCCCGCTCGACCGGCATCCTGCTGGCCGGCTTCGTGCGCGACGACAGGATGAACGTCTGCGTCCGGAGCCGAATGTCTCGTGTGAACGACTCGCCCGGGCGGCGCGGCGCACCCGCCACCCGCGATCGCGGCCGGGATGTAAGACTGCTGCGGTGACGTTCACGCTGCATGTCGATGGACCCGCCTGGCGGCAGCACACCGAATCGGTGCGCGACGCCCTGCGCGCCGCCATCCGTGGCGACGTGGGCATGGCCCGGCTCGGCGACCTGGTGCCCGGTGGCCAAGGGCAACGGCTACGGTCTCGGCCTCGAGCGGTTGGCGGTCGAGGCCACCCGGCTCGGGGTGGACCGCCTCGCTGTGGGGACCGTGTTCGAGATCCCGACGGTGGCCGAGCACTTCCACGGCGACATCCTGGTGCTGTCCCCCTGGGACCCCCGGGACACCGTCGCCGAGCAGCACTGGCAGCAGTTGGCCGCCGCCGAGTACGCCCCCCGGGTGATCCGCACCGTCTCGGACGTCAGCACTGCGAAGACCCTGCCCGACTCCGTGCCCGCAGGCACCCGGCTGGTCCTCGAGGGCATCACCAGCATGCGCCGGTTCGGGATGCTGGAGACCGATCTGCTCGCAGTGCTCGGCAGCGAGAGCTTCCAGCAGGGCCTCGCACAGGGTCGCATCCAACTGGACGGCCTGGCATTGCACCTACCCCTGGCCATGCCCGAGGTGCACCACGTGTCGGCCACCAAACTGCCCCGCGGGACCAGTTCCCGGGTGATCGAGGTGCAGGGCTGGGCGAAGACCTGGCGCGCCGGGCTCGAGGAACTGGTGCGTGCCCACTGCCCGGTCACGGAGAACGCCAACGCCCTGTGGGTGTCCCACCTCACCGACGACGAACTGCAGTCGCTGCGCGGGCTGGAACCCGACGCCGCCGTCCACGCCCGCGTCGGCACCAGGCTCTGGCTCGGTGACGGCAGCGCGCTGTCCGCGCGCGGCACGATCCTGGCCGTCCACCACGTCGGGAAGCGGTTCGCGGTGGGCTACCGGCAGCGCAAGGCCGGCAGCGACGGGCTGCTGCTGGTGGTCGGGGGTGGCACGTCGCACGGCGTCGCCATGGCCGCGCCGACACCGGCGACCTCCTTGCGACAGCGGGCGATAGCCGCCGGAACCGGTGCGCTGGAGGCGACCGGTCGCAGCCGTTCGCCGTTCCAGTGGGGCGACAAGCTGCTGTGGTTCGCCGAACCCCCGCACATGCAGGTCTCCATGCTGTGGCTGCCCGAATGCGGCGCTTCGCGAAGGGCTGGCCCACGGCCTGCGCACCCCTGCCGTCGGCGACACCCTGGACTGCCGCGTCCGCCACACGACAGCGCTGTTCGACGCCGTCCTGACATGATCTCGATCCTGCCGAGCCGGGACGACCGGGTCGTCGCCAGCGGCAGCGAGGTGGCAGGAGGCCCGGCCGGCACGCGGGTGCTGCTCGGCCAGACCTGGTGGAACGTCTTCCGGGTCCTGATCGTGATGACGGCGGTGGCGGCGGTCGTCGGCTACCTGACCAAGGCGCACTGCCTGCTCAACGGCTGGGGCGCCGGCAAGTACACCCACCTGTGCTACTCCGACATCCCGCCGCTGTACACGTTGCGCGGCCTGGCCGACGGCGCCATCCCCTACCTCTCCGACCTGCCGGCCGACCAGGTGCTCGAGTACCCGGCGCTGACCGGCGTCTTCGTCTACCTCGCCGCCCGGCTCACCCCGGCCGGGAACACGCACTGGTTCTTCGACGTCAACGTGCTGCTGTTGTTCTGCTGCTGGCTGGTGGCGGTGCTCGCCACCGCGATCGCCCAGCGCACCCGGCCCTGGGACGCGGCCATGGTCGCGCTGGCCCCCGGGATCATCCTCGCCGGGACGATCAACTGGGACCTGCTGCCGGTGGCCCTGGTCGCGGTGTCGCTGGCCTTCTGGTCGCACAACCGGCCCGGCTGGTCCGGGGTCTTCCTGGGCCTGGGGATCGCCGCGAAGTTCTACCCCCTGCTGCTGCTCGGGCCGATGTTCCTGCTCTGCTGGCGCAACCGCGCCTGGGGTGCCTTCGGCCGCTACCTGCTGGGAGCGGTGGTGGCCTGGCTGGTGGTCAACGGTCCGTTCATGGTGCTCAACTACGAGGGCTGGGTCCGTTTCTACGCCTTCAGCCGCGAGCGCGGCGAGGACTTCGGGTCGATCTGGCTGGCGCTGACCACCACCGGCCACCAGGTTCCCGCAGATGTGCTCAACACGGTGGCCACGGGTTTGTTCCTGCTGGCTGCGGTCGGGATCGCGGTGCTGGTATGGCGGGCGCCGATGACCCCCCGGGTCGCGCAGGTGAGCTTCCTGGTCGTGGCCGCCTTCCTGATCACGAACAAGGTCTACTCACCCCAGTACGTGATCTGGCTCATCCCGCTGGCCGCCCTGGCCCGGCCCCGCTGGCGGGACTTCCTGATCTGGCAGACCGGCGAGGTCGTGTACTTCGTGGCGATCTGGCTGTACCTCGCGGGGCTGGACGACGACGGGGCGAAGGGGTTGTCCAAAGAGGCCTACGCGGTGGCGATCCTGATCCACGTGGCGGTCACCGTCTGGCTGTGCGGCATGGTCGTGCGCGACGTGCTCCGCCCCGCACAAGATCCGGTGCGCACCGACGGCGCCGGGGTGCTGGACCCGCTGGCCGGACCGCTGGACCGTGCCATGGGTCCGGCGATACCGGCGGCGCCACCGTCCCCGACCTCCCCGTGAGCGGTCGTCCCGTTGGTTAGCAGTTGTCCCGTTCGTTAGCAAAGACACGCGTGCAAACGCTCACCAACGGGACAACTTCTCACCAACCGTGGCAGCGGGCCGGTCCAGCACCCGGTTGTCGATTCGGCGGCGGGGCCGGTCGCCCCGGGTCAGCCCTTACGGACTGCCGCTGACCGGCGGGGAGGTCGCCGGATCCGTGGGCGGCGGCGGCTCCAACCGCGGGCTGGGGGCGGTCGGCCCTGGCTGCGGCGGCGCCTGAGTGGTCGGCTGCTGCGTCGGCGGCGCCTGAGTGGTCGGCTGCTGCGTCGGCGGCGTGGCAGGACTCGGCTTCTTGGTCGCCGACGGCTGGCTGGCCTCGCCCGACGGGGTGATCTCCGACGGGCTCTCAGACACAGTGGCGGTCGGCGACGGCGCCACCGAACCCGAGCCCACCCAGGTGCCCGGCATCTGGAAGGTCTCCACCGGCAGGCCTTCGAGGGCCCCGCGGTTGAACGCCGTCCACATCTGCGCCGGGAACGAGCCACCGGTGACGCTGGACAAGCCACCGGTGCCCTCCAAGGTGACCATGTTGCCGTTCTTGTCGGACTTGGCCATCATCACGGCGGTCGACAACTGCGGGGTGTAGCCGACGTACCAGGCGGACATGTTGTTGTCGGTCGTACCCGTCTTACCCGCCGACGGCCGGCCCAGGCCCAGGGCGGTGGTACCGGTGCCGACGTTCACGACCTGCTGCAGCGCGAAGTTGACGTTGTCCATGACGTCCTCGTCGAACTCGCGCGTGGTCTCCACCTGCAGTTCGAAGTCGGTCTGCTTGTCCGGCGTCTTCACCGCCTTGATCAGGACGGGCTCAGCCCGCTCACCGCGGGCGGCGAAGGTGGAGTAGGCCGAAGCCATGTCCAACGCGGTGGGTGAGGCCGTGCCCAGCACGGTGGTCGGGTCGGCGAGCAGCCCGGTCGTGTCCTTCGGCACACCCGCGCGGATGGCGGCGCGCTTGACGTTGTCCGTGCCCACCGTGAGGCCAACATCCACGTAGACGGTGTTGATGGAGTTCTCCGTGGCCTTGAGCAGGGTCACGACGCCGAAGCTGACGTTGCCGTAGTTCTGCAGCGTGTAGCCCTGGATGGTCCGCGGGGAACTGCCGTCCCACGTCGAGTACAGGCTGATGCCGTCCTCGAGCGCGGCGGTCAGTGCGAACGGCTTGAACGTCGATCCCGCCAGCGCGGTGGCCTGGGTCGCATCGTTGAGCTGGCTCTTCAGGTAGTTCTCGCCGGCGTACATCGCGACGATCTCGCCGGTGCCGGGCCGGACACTGGCCAAGCCGATGCGCAGCCCCTCGGTGTTGTACGTCGGGCCGTACTGCTCGACCGCGGCGAGCGCGGAGTCCTGCGCCTGCTTGTTGATCGTGGTGGTCACCCGGTAACCGTTGAGGTTGATGTCGTCATCGGTGTAGCCGAGCTCCAGCATCGCCTCCCGGGCCGACTCGAGCAGGTAGCCGTTGGTGCCCTTGTAGTAGTTGTAGGCGCCGGTCCACGGCAGCGGCGTCGGGAAGACCAGGGAGTCGGCCTCGGCCTGCGGTGATGGCGCCGGTCTCGACCATGCCGGCGACCACGTAGTCCCACCGGCCCTCCAACTCGTCCTGGCCCTTCTTGCTGGCGTAGAACGAGGGGGCCCGGATGACAGCCGCCAGATAGGCCGACTCGGCGGCGTCGAGCTTGGCGGCGGTCTTGCCGAAGTAGGCCTGGGAAGCGGCCTGGATGCCGTAGGCGCCGCGGCCGTAGTAGATCGTGTTCAGGTAGTCGGCCAGGATCTCCTCCTTGCTGGACTGCGTCTCCAGCTTGACCGACAACACCAGTTCCTTGAACTTGCGCGAGAACGACTGCTCCTGCGAGAGGTACGCGTTCTTCGCGTACTGCTGGGTGATCGTGGACGCGCCCTGGGTGGTGCCGCCAGTCAGGTTGTTCCACGTCGCCCGCAGCAGCCCCTTGGGGTCGAAACCGCCGTGGCTGTAGTAGCCACGGTCCTCGGCGGCCAGGATGGCTGCCTGCATCTGCGGGGAGATCCGGTCCAGTGGCACGCTCGTGCGATTCGCCTCGCCGATACGACCGATCTCGGTCTTGCCGTCGTCGTAGTAGACCCGGGTGGTCTGGGCGACGGCCAGGTCGTTGGGTTTGGGCACCTCGATGGTGGCCACGGCGATGCCGAGTCCGGCGAAGGCCAGCACAGCCAACGTGCCGACGATCCCCAGGGCGAGCTTCCATGACGGCAGCCAGCGGCGGACCCCGGACTTGCCCTTCCGGGGATAGTCGATCCACCGCCGTTTCGCCTTGGCGGAGGCTTTGGTTGCCATGTGCGTATCCTCGTTCCTCAGTGCTACCTCGTGTCAGACGTTCCGCGGCGCGCCGCGGTGCCTTCTACCAGGTCTCGTTCTTGCGGGCCCGCAGCGCGGGTCGCGGCTGGCCGTCGCCGAGGACGTAGCTGCGCAGGCGGAAATGCCAATGGCAGTCCCGGCACACTTCCACCTCGTCGACGCGGAAGTGTCCGTGCGCGACTGCCATCTCGTCCAGTTCGGCCGGCGAGTGCTGCCGACCGGTGTAATCCCCCAACTCGTCCCCCCAGGTGTACCGAAGCAGAACCATGTCGTGGCCCTGGCACCAGGGGCACTTCTCGGCCAGCGGCAGGCCGTGGTACTTCGCGGCCCGCAGCAGGTCGGGGTGCGGATCCAGGTTGTCACTGGCGCCGGTCGCCGTGAGGACCAACTTGCCCAGTGCCGCCCGCCGGTGCAGGGAGTAATCCACCACGCTGCGCGGCTTCCGGGGGTCGTCGACGTCCTCCGGTTCAGCCAATTCGGGCCGCGGGCGCGGCGGTTTGCCCGGTGCACCCAGCACCTTGCTCCCGCGCACAGAACCCTGCGCCCGCATCTCGGCCATGGCTCCAGGGTAGGTGGAAAACCCAGCAGGTGCCTCGACCTGTAAGCAACCTCACCCCGGTCCGGACAGCGCCTGCCCCGCAGGCAACGAGGTCCGCACGCAGTTGCGGCCCGCCGCCTTCGCGTCGTAGAGCGCGGCGTCTGCGGCCGTGAAGAGGGCCTGCGGGTCGTGCATCTCGCAGCCGGGCGTCCAGACGGCCAGACCCACCGAGGCGGTCACCGGCGCCGCGCCGGCCACTGCCTGGCGTATCCGTTGCGCTGCCTGCCGCGCGGCATCGGCGCCGGCACCGGGCAGGACCACCACGAACTCGTCGCCGCCGAAACGGGTGATCGTGTCCCGGCTGCGCACCTCGGCGGTCATGGCCATCGCGACTGCCCGCAGGACCTCATCCGCGGCGGCGTGGCCGTGCCGGTCGTTGTACTCCTTGAACCCGTCGAGGTCGACGACCATGAGCGCCAGCGCCTCGCCGCGCCCGATGGAGGCCAGCCAGGCCCGGTCCAGGGCGTCGTTGAGCACCCGGCGATTGCCCAGCCCGGTGAGCTCGTCCACCCGCACCAGGTCCTCGAGCGCCGAGCGTGCCTGCTCCAGTTCGGCGATCAGGCGTTCGCGCTGGGCCTCCTGGTGCTTGCGGGCGCTGATGTCCATGTGGATGCCGGTGGCCCGCAGCGGCTGGCCGGCCGCGTCGTGTTCCACCACCCGGCCGGTGTCGAGCACCCAGACGTAGTGGCCCTCGCGGTGGCGGCAGCGGTGCTCGCACGAGTACGTGGGTGTGCGACCGGCCAGGTGCTCCTGCAGCGCCGCGGCCACCCGCTGCCGGTCCTCCGGGTGCACGAGTTGCTCCCACGCGGCGAGGTCGTCGGGCAGGTCGTCGTAGCCGAGCATGCTGCGCCAGCGTTCGTCGAACTCGACCCGGCCGCTCGGGATGTGCCAGTCCCAGGACCCCATCCCCACGTCCGCCAGGATGTGCCGGCCGGACGCGGACGTCGGCTGCACCTCGTGGATGGTGATCACCACCTGCTCGGCGCCGAACCCCCGGGCCTCGACCCGGGCGTCGAACCAGGTGCCGTCGGTGCGGCGCAGATGGGCGGGGCCGTCGGTTGCGGTGAGTGCCACGTCCTGCAGATACCCGGGGCGTCCGCCCAGGACCTCCTCGGCGCGGGAGTTCAGCACGACGATCCGGCCGGCGGAGTCGGCGACGAGCACCGCGGCAGCCACGGCGTCGAGCAGGTCGGGGTCCAGGGGGCTCATCGCGGCCAGCCTCCCGAACCCGGCTCAAGCCGGGCTCAAGACCGGCGCAAGATCCGTGACCGGGCACACACGCGAGTTGCTTGCGCTTCGCTGGAAGTCCACTTACTGTTAAGACTGAGCAATATATCGAAGCGATACATCTCTTCGAACGAAAGGGAGTGACACCCGTGGCAGCCGCCAAGCGTACCCACGTCCTCCAGTTCGCTGTGCTCGGATTGCTGCATGAGGGGCCGATGCACGGCTACGAGTTGCGCAAGCGGCTCAACGGCGTGCTCGGGACCTTCCGGGCGATCTCCTACGGCTCGCTGTACCCGTGCCTGAAGGAGATGCTGGCCGCCGGTCTCATCGTCGAGGACGGTCCGGCCGACGCCGGCGCCCCGGCGCTGACCGGACGCCGCGCCCGGATCGTCTACAAACTCACCGCAGAGGGCAAGGACAGGTTCCAGGAATGGCTGGCTGACGCCGGCCCGGAAGCCTACGAGGACGAGCTGTTCGGCGTCCACCTCGCCTTCTTCGGGCGGACCGATCGGGACATCCGGCTACGGATCCTGCTCGGCCGCCGCAACCGCTTGGAAGAGCGACTGGCAACCCTGCGCAGCAACATGGCCAAGCGCCGCGAACGCATCGACGAATGGACCTTGACCCTGCAGCAGCACGGTCTCGACAGCGTCGAGCGGGAAGTGGACTGGCTTTCCCACCTCATTGATTCAGAGATCGACGGCAGCAAGCCGTCCAAAACGTCGACCGGCACCAAGCCGGCGAGCAAATAAGGAGAAACGAATGTCTATTCGTGTCGCCATCGTCGGTGTCGGTAACTGTGCCGCCTCGCTTGTGCAGGGCGTCGAGTACTACCAGAACGCCGATCCGGACAGCAAAGTTCCGGGGCTGATGCACGTCAATTTCGGGCCGTACCACGTGTCCGACATCGAGTGGGTTGCCGCCTTTGACGTCGACGCCAAGAAGGTCGGCCAGGACCTCGCGCACGCCATCTCGGCCAGCGAGAACAACACCATCAAGATCTGCGACGTGCCGCCCACCGGTGTCCACGTGCAGCGCGGCCACACCTACGACGGCCTCGGCAAGTACTACCGCGACATGATCACCGAGTCCGACGAGTCGCCGGTCGACATCGTCGCGGCTCTGCGCGAGGCCAAGGCCGACGTGCTGGTGTGCTACCTCCCGGTCGGTTCCGAGCAGGCCGCGAAGTTCTACGCCCAGTGCGCCATCGACGCACGCGTGGCGTTCGTGAACGCGCTGCCGGTGTTCATCGCCGGAACCCCCGAGTGGGCCAAGAAGTTCGAGGACGCAGGCGTCCCGATCGTCGGCGACGACATCAAGAGCCAGGTCGGCGCCACCATCACCCACCGGGTGCTGGCCAAGCTGTTCGAGGACCGCGGCGTGACCGTGGACCGGACCTACCAACTCAACGTCGGCGGGAACATGGACTTCATGAACATGCTCGAGCGTGAGCGGCTGGAGTCCAAGAAGATCTCGAAGACGCAGTCTGTGACCTCCCAGCTCGTCGGCGACATGCCGGCCCGCAACGTGCACATCGGCCCGAGCGACTACGTCGCCTGGCTCGACGACCGCAAGTGGGCGTTCGTGCGCCTCGAGGGCCGCAACTTCGGCGACGTCCCGCTGAGCCTGGAGTACAAGCTCGAGGTGTGGGACTCCCCGAACAGCGCGGGCATCATCATCGACGCCATCCGGGCGGCCAAGATCGCCAAGGACCGCGGCATCGGTGGCCCGATCCTGTCCGCGTCGAGCTACTTCATGAAGTCGCCGCCGGTGCAGTACACCGACGACGAGGCCCGTCAGGCCGTCGAGGACTTCATCGCCGGCACCGTCGAGCGCTGACCCCCTTCAACCAGGGCCCGCTTCCCTCCGGGGGGCGGGCCCTGTTGCTGTGCGGGTGGTTGGGATCTGATCCACCCGCTCAGCCGCTTCAGGGGCACTTGGTGAGCCGTCGTTCCGTTGGCGAGCGGCTTGCACGCGTGTCTTCGCTCACCACCGGGACAACCACTCACGAACGTGCCGGGGCGGCGCCCCCGATACCCCCTCGATTCCGAAGTCCGGCTCGTCGCGGGACCCCCTGGGAGCCAGCTGGTCGGCGCGAGTCATGATCGAGACATGGAGCGGCCAGCTGCGCACACCTGCCCGTACTGCAAGCTCATCTTCCGCCTGCACAACGAGGTCAAGGACCACATCGCCCACGACCACCCGGAGCACTGCAGGTCGCGGAAACCGCGGAGATCCACGAGATGCCCCGCGGCTGACACCCCGGATCCCGTTGGGTTGTGCGAGTGGAGCGGCGCTAGGAGTCCGTACCCTGGAACAGCGCGGACATGTCCAGCGATGGGACGTGGCGTTCGCACGCCAGCGATACGTACTTGCGTGCCAGAGCGTCCTTCCCGAAGCCGAGCACGGTACTGAGCAATCCGATCGCCTCGGGCAGGTCGGCGGCAGGCTCTGCGGCGACCACTCGGCGCCACATCGCCTCCTCCAAGGCGTTGAAGGCGGTCTGTACCTCTGAGATGTCGAACCCCTCATTGAACCGTTGCCCCGCGATGCGCTCGGAGTATTGGCTGATCGCGGCAAGATCCCGGGTTCGGATGGCGTCCACGACCAGGTGGAAGAGGTCGGCCAGGCGTTGCCTGGTGAATGACTCACCGGCTGCCTCGTAGTGGGTGATGTGTGAGCGCTGGAGTGAGCCGTACGCTTCGTCGAGCACACCTGCCTCATCCGCCATCAGCACTGCATCGAGATCCATATGCCACGCCTCCTCGGTTCCCCTCGATCCTTTCACACGCCATCTCCTCCCGAACAGGTGTCTCTCCGCCACGCACCGCAGGACGCCGCCGCCAGTTCTGGACCACCCGGGGTGAACGGCGTTGGGCGAAGCACCACGTGCCGCTAGCCTTGCCCGCGTGACCCACCCGCTCAAGGCCGCGCTCGGGTCATCGCTGTATCGCAAGCTGCTGGCCATCCGGCTCACCGGACAGGCCGGCGACGGAATGCTGCAGTCCGCCCTGGCCACGTTCGTCCTGTTCTCCCCGGAGCGGCAGGCCAGCGCCAGCGCCATTGCCGCCGCGTTCGCCATCCTCGCCCTGCCGTACTCCCTGATCGGCCCGTTCACCGGCGTCCTGCTCGACCGCTGGCGCCGGCAGCGGGTGCTCTTCTGGGGCAACCTGGCCCGCGCCGGATCCATGATCCCGGTCATCTACTTCACTGCGCAGGGCAACTCCGGGTTCGGCCTCGGCGTGAGCGTGCTTGCGGCCATCGGGATCAACCGCTTCGTCCTGGCCGGTCTGTCTGCGGCGGTCCCACTCACCGTCCCCGAGTCCAGCCTGTACACCGCAAACGCCATCGCTCCGACCGCCGGCACCATGGCCGCGGCGCTCGCGGCATTCCTCGGCGTCGGGCTGCGACAGGCGCTCGGCGGGGATGACACCGGATCGGTCGTGGTCCTGTGCATAACCGCCGGGGTCTTCGTCGTGGCCGGGCTGCTGGCGACCCGCGTGCACCGGACCCACTTCGGGCCGCTGCCCGGCGAGCACGCCGAAACCGCCCGACAGGTGCTCCGCGGGCTCACCGATGGCGCCCACCAGCTCTGGCAACGACACCCCGCCCGCAACGCGATCCTCATGGTGAGCGCCCAGCGCATCGCGATCGGGGCCGGCACGATCATCGCGGTACTGCTCCTGCGCATGCGGCTCAACCCGCCCTCGGCGACCGACCGGGCCCTCAACGAGCTCGCCCTGATGCTGGGAGCGGCCGCCGCGGGTGCGCTGCTCGGCGCGGTGATCACGCCGGCCATGTCCCGGCATCTGGGGCCGATCCGCTGGACCTCGCTGTCCTACCTGATCGCCGGCGCCGGCGCGTGGTTCGGGGTGGCGGCGGCCAGCGTGGCCAGTCTCATCCTCGCCGGGCTGGTGATCGGCTTCGCCGGTCAGGTGTCCAAGGTCTGCGGCGACACCCTGGTGCAGGAGTGGATCGACGAGGGCAACCGCGGGCGGGTGTTCGCGCTCTACGACGTAGCCGTCAACGTCGCGCTGGTCTCGGGGGTGGTCTTCGTCGCCGTCCTGGACCCGACCGCGGCCAACGCCAACATCACCGCGTCCGCCATCGGGATCGGCATGATCGTCAGCGCCGTCCTCTACCTGCGCACGAGGCTGCCGGCCACCACCTGATCTGTCCGGTACCTGGGGTGTGAGCGGGAATCGCCGGGCCGGGGTGTGTGTGCTCGTCGGGATGCTGCGGGGCCGGGCACCCGGCGCTACCGGTGAGCGAAAGTCACACCCGGGAGCCAAAGTCACGCCGATTTTGACTCCCGGGTGTGCTTATCACTCACGCCTGTGGGTCGAGCGGCACACAACCGGCAGATCCCGCCACCCGCACAGGCGTGAGGACCCATCAGCCGACCTGCTGCGACCACCACAGCCGCAGCTGTTCGGTAGCCTGCTCCAGGCTCATCGGTCCGTGCTCGAGCCGCAGTTCCAGCAGGTGGTTGTAGGCCCGGCCCACATCCCGGCCGGGACCGATCCCGAGGATCGCCATGATCTGGTTGCCGTCGAGATCGGGGCGCACCGACGCCAACTCCTCGGCCTGTTCCAAGGCCTCGATCCGCTGCTCCAACTGGTCGTAGGTGCGTTGCAGCGCCGCCGCCTTGCGCCGGTTGCGGGTGGTCGAGTCGGCGCGGGTCAACTTGTGCAGCCGCAGCAACTGCTCCCCGGCGTCGCGGGCGTAGCGCCGGACCGCGGAATCGGTCCATTCGCCGCCGCCGTACCCGTGGAAGCGCAGGTGCAGCGCGACGAGCTGGCAGACCTGGTCGGTGGTCCGGTTGTCGAAGCGCAGCGCCTGCATCCGCTTGCGGGTCATCTTCGCGCCGACCACCTCGTGGTGGTGGAACGAGACCCCGCCGCCCGGCTCCAGCCGGCGGGTGCGGGGCTTGCCGACGTCGTGCATGAGCGCGGCGAACCGCAGCACGAAGTCGGGTGCCATCACCGGCTCGTGCGCCGTCTCGAGATCGATCGCCTGTTCCATCACGGTCAAGGTGTGCTCGTACACGTCCTTGTGCCGGTGGTGCTCGTCGATCTCCAGGCTCAAAGCGGGCAACTCGGGCAGGAACCGCTGGCACAAGCCGGTGTCGACCAGCAACTGCAGGCCCGTGCGCGGCGCCGGCGACAAGACCAGCTTCACCAGTTCGTCCCGGATGCGCTCGGCGCTCACGACGTCGATCCGCTCGGCCATGTCGGCCATGGCGGCCACGGCTTCGGCGTCCACCGTCATCCCCAACTGCGACGCGAACCGGGCCGCCCGCAGCATCCGCAGCGGGTCGTCGGAGAAGGAGTCGACGGCCGGTGCCGGCGTTCGCAGCCGCTTGACCGCGAGGTCCAGCAGTCCGTCGAACGGATCCACGAACCGCACCTCGGGCAACTTCAGGGCCATGGCGTTGACCGTGAAGTCGCGGCGGCCGAGGTCGGACAACAGGTCCGCGCCGTAGGCCACCTCGGGCTTGCGGGAATCGGGTTCGTAGCGGTCGGCCCGGTAGGTCGTGAACTCCAGGCGCAGCCCGGCGCGTTCGGCACCGATCGTGCCGAACCGGGCGCCGATGTCCCAGATCGCATCCGCCCAGCCCGAGACCAGCGCGGACACCTGCTCCGGGCGGGCGTCGGTGGCGAAATCCAGGTCCTGCACCTCCCGGTCCAGGATGGCGTCACGCACCGAACCGCCGACCAGATCCACCTCGAAACCGGCGTCGGCGAATCGGTGGCCGATCTCCAGCAACACCGGGCGCTCGGCCAGCAGACGTGCCACCGCGGCGTCGCGGGCATGGTGCAGCGCCTGCAGCGGGGAGGCGGACCGGGTCACCGCCTCAGGGTAGTCGGCCGCCCGTGAAGGTCGCCGCGCCCCGGCCACCTGCCACCCCCCGGCACGCGATTGCGCCTATCCTTTCCACCATGCCCCATCCGTCACCTTCGCGGTTCAAACTGCGGTACGTGACGCGGTCCCGGTCCACCGTCGACGAGACCAGTGCCGGGGGGTTGGTGGTGCGTCGCGCCGGCGACGATCTGCACGTCGCGCTGATCGCGCGGTACGACCGCCGGCGCCGGTTGGTGTGGTCGCTGCCCAAGGGCCACGTCGAGGAGGGTGAGACGGTCGAGCAGGCAGCCCTGCGAGAGGTGTACGAGGAGACCGGATTGACCGCGGTCATCGTCGCGCCGCTGGGAGTCATCGACTTCTGGTTCGCGGTGGAGGACCGGCGCATCCACAAGACGGTGCACCATTTCCTCATGCGCTACGAATCGGGGGAGATCAACGACGAGGACATCGAGGTCGTCGAGGTGGAATGGGTCCCCTTCGACGAGGTGTCGTCACGCTTGGCCTACCGCGACGAGCGCCGTCTTGTGGCCAAGGCCCGCGGCATGCTCGGCGATATCTAGTGCCGAGGGTCCTCTCACTGCTGCTGACCCTGCTCGTCGTCGCCGGAGCCGGGTCGCCGACTGCTGCCAGCCCGCGGATCGTGACCGCCGAGAGCGTCGAGGTCGGCATCCGGACGATGACCCCGCTGAACCCGCAGCCGGGCAAGACCCTGCGGATGGCCGGAACGGTGCGCAACCGCTCGGCCGATGCGGTCACAGCGATCCAGGTCCGGCTGCTGCTGTCGCCCACGCCGATGTCCACCCGCTCGGAGATCGGCACGGTGGCCGCCGGCGCCACCGATCGCGACGGGCCCCCGACCCTGGCCGTGAGCGAGCCGCTACCGGTGCTGGCCCCGCGCACGAGCGGCGAGTGGGCCCTGGAGATACCGCTGGACGAGTTGCCGCTGTTCAGCACCGGCGTGTACGTCGTGGGCCTGGAGGTGATCGGCACCGGGACCGACGGATTGACCCAGCGGCTCGGGCTGACCCGCACGTTCCTGCCGTGGTTCCCCGAGGGGTCCGTGCAACCCGCCCGGCTCGCCTGGCTGTGGCCGGTCAGCGGCATCCCCGACCGGGCGCTGGACGGCGTGCAACTCAGTGAGCGCTCCGCCGCGGAGATGGCCCCCGGCGGCCGGCTGTCCCGGATCGTGACAGCTGCCGGCGCCGCGCGGGTCACGTGGGTGTTCGACCCCTGCGTCCTGCAGACCGCCGAGGACATGGTCGACGGCTATGAAGTCGTCACCGGCCCGGCTGACTCACAGACCACGGCTGGATCAGGCGCCGCGCTGGCACAGGAATGGCTGGACGCCGTCCGGCAGGCGGCTGGCGAGCAGGCATCGGCGGCGACCGCCTACGCCCTGCCGGATGCCAGTGCCCTGGTCCGCGCCGGCATGTCGCAGACCGTGGTGGACGCCACCGAGCGGGCGGCGGCCGACACCTCGGCGGCGGTTCGGACATCGGTCGACCGGGTGCTCGCCTGGCCACCCGGCGGATTCACCACACCCGAGGCGATGCGCACGTTCCGCGACGCCGGGGCCACGGATCTGCTGCTGGCCGACGCCGCCCTGCCGGCCACCCCCGGACTCACCTACACCCCGGACGGCTACACCACCTGGGGCGGCATGCCGGTGACACTGGCCGACTCCGGCCTGACCGCAGCGCTGGCCATGCCGCAGGACACCCGTTCGCAGGCACTGCTGGCGCGGCAACGGTTCTTGTCCGAGATCGCCATGAGCGCCGGGGAACTGCCCGACGCCCCCCGCAGCATCGTCGCCGCCCCCGATCCGCTGTGGGGCCCGCGCAACTCGTTCCTCGTGCCAGACCCTGCGGGCCCTCGAGCCAGGTCCCCTACGCGCGGCTGGTCAGCTGGCAGGCGGCTCGCAGGGAGTCCTTCGAGGTGGCCCGCAGCCGGGTGCCGTACGGCGCCGAGCAACGCACGGCCGGAACTCCCCCGCGACTACCTGGCCGCGGTGCAGTTGCAGCAGCGGGACGCGCGCCGCTTCGAGGCGATCCTGGCCGAACCGGGCGGGGTCGCGTACGACCAGTCGGTGATGCGACAGACCGCCGGTGCCTGGCGCACCGACCAGCAGGGCGGCGGCCAGCTGGTGCGGACGGTGTCGGAACAAGTGACCCGGCGGACCGCGCAGGTCCGGGTGGCCACGACCGGCACGTTCACCCTTCCGGGTGACACCGGGCGCATCCCGGTGACGGTGGCCAACGACCTCGACCAGGACGTGACCGTGGGCATCCGGCTGGAGTCCGATGAACCGGCGCGCCTGCAGGCCCCGGACATCGCCGCGTTCGACGTGCCCGCCGGCCGCAAGGTCAGCCTGGAGGTGGAGGCCAAGGTGGTCGGTTCGGGCACCCTGCCGGTGCGCATCCAGCTCACCACCCCGGGTGGGCGCCGCTACGGCGACCCGGTGACGGTGCAGGTGCGCACGACGGCCTACTCCCGGGCGGCCGCCTACGTCGTGAGCGGGGCCTTCGTCATCCTCGCCTTCCTACTGGGCATGAACTTCGTGCGGCGCAGCAAGGCCCGCCAGGAGCACACATGAGCACGGGCGAACAAGCCGGCGTCCTGCGCTCCAGCGCCCTGATGGCGGCCGGCACGATCACCTCGCGCGCCACCGGGCTGGTCCGGGACATGGCGCTGGTGGCCGCGATCGGCTTCGGCACACTGGCCGACACCTACAGCCTGGGCAACTCGCTGCCCAACATCATCTACATCCTGGTCGCCGGTGGGGCGCTCAACGCGGTGTTCATCCCGCAGTTGGTCCGGCACATGAGCAACGACTCCGACGGCGGCCACGGCTTCGCCAACCGCCTGCTGCGGGTGGTCACCCTGATCACGCTGGCACTGACGGTGGTGGCGGTGCTGGCGGCGCCGTGGATCGTGCACCTCTACGCCACCAGCGAGTACTCGGCACGGGAGTTCGACCTCGCAGTGGCCTTCGCCCGCCTGTGCCTGCCGCAGATCGTGTTCTACGGCCTCTACACGATGTTCAGCCAGGTGCTCAACGCCCGCGGCCACTTCGGCTCTCCGATGTTCGCCCCCATCGTCAACAACCTGGTTGTGATCGCCGCGAGCATCGCGTTCCTGCGGGTGGCCGGCGACCAGGTGGACGTGAACACCATCACCGACGGCGAAGTGACCTGGCTGGGAATCATGACCACCCTGGGGGTGGCCCTGCAGGCCCTGGTCCTGATCCCGGTGCTGCTGAAGTCCGGCTTCCGGTTCGCCTACGTCAAAGGCCTGCGCGGGTTCGGTCTGGGGCATACCGGCAAGTTGGCCTTGTGGACCATCGGCCTGGTGCTGGTGAACCAGCTGGGGTTCCTCGTGGTCACCCGGCTGGCGACGCTGGCCAACGTCCTGGCCTCCCGGGCGGACGCCGTGGCGCAGGGTCTGACGACCTACCAGAAGGCGTACCTGATCTTCATGCTCCCGCACTCGGTCATCACGATCTCGATCATGACCGCGCTGCTGCCGCGGATGAGCCGCTCGGCGGCTGAACAGGACTTCCGCAAAGTGGGGGCGTTCGTCGCCGACGGGATGCGTCTGGTGGCCGTCCTGATCGTGCCGGCAGCGGTGTGTCTGGCAGTGGCCGGCCCGATGATCGCCACCGTGATCTTCGGTTTCGGCGCCGGCGCCGGGGCCGCCTCCACCTACGCCGGTCTGGTCGTCATGGCCTTCGCCGTGGGTCTGTTGCCGTTCTCGCTGTTCTACGTGTTGCTGCGCGGCTGGTACTCGCTGGAGGACACACGCACCCCGTTCTTCCTCACCGTCGCCTACAACATCCTGATGGTGGGCTTCTCGCTGCCGCTGTTCTACTTCGCATCCGTCGAGTTCAAGGTGACCGCCCTCGCGCTGGGCTACTCGGTGGCGTACTGGTTCACGTTCGGCCTCGCCTGGTACGTGCTCTCGCGGCGCCTCGGGCATCTGCAGGGGCGACAGACGGCCTGGGTGTTGGCCCGCCTGCTCATCGCCGGCCTCGGGGCCGCCCTCGCCGGTTTCGCCACCAACCTGGGATTCACCCGCGTGGTCTCCGAGATCCGCGGCGAGACGGTGCCGCTGGGGTTCGTCGGCCTGCCCGGGTGGGCATTCGCCGCGGCGATCATCACCGCCCTCGTGGCCGTCGCGGTGTACCTGGTCCTGGCCAGGGTGCTGCGGGTCCAGGAGATCTCACAGGCCTGGCAACTGGTGGCCGGCAAGCTGCCGTTCCTGCGAGGTCGTGGCTGATTCCGGCCCCGCCGCGTCGCAGCGGCATGCCGGCCCGGCGCCCCACTGCCCTACCCTGAGTACGTGACCGAGGGTGCAGCGCGGGCGTGGCGCGAGCGCTACGAACTGATCGACCTCGTCGCGCGCGTCGAGACCTCCTGCATGTGGCGGGCGTACGACAACCGGCTGCGGCGGATGGTCGGACTGCGCACCGTCGACGGGACCGACCCCCGCATAAACGACCTCCAGCACGCGGCCATCGCCGCCGCCCACATCACCGACCGGCGCTTCGCCAACGTGCTCGACGTGATGGGCCCCGACCCCGACGACGAGTTGGTGATCATCACCGAATGGATCCCGGCGATCGCGCTCACCGAGTTCCTGGTCGAGCCCATGACGGCCCACGCCGCCGCCGTGACCATGGCGCAGGCGGCCCGGGCGATCACCTCGGCGCACGCACAGGGCGTCACGCACGGCCGGTTGCGCCCGGCAGCCCTGATGCTGCTGCCCGACGGGTCGGTGCGCATGCGCGGACACGGCGTGGATGCCTGCCTCTACGGCCGGGAACCGGACCTCGAGCCCGTCGCCGCCGACATCCATGGGCTGGGGTCCCTGCTCTACTGCTGCCTGACCGCACGCTGGCCCTTCGCCGCCGACGTGGGGCTTCCGGCGGGACCGCAGCAGGATGGGCGGCCGGTGCGGCCGAGTCGGTTCATCGCCGATGTCCCCGAGAGCCTGAGCCGGATCATCGACAAGTGCTGGCGCGGGGAGTACTCCTCGGCGGCCGATGTCGCCACCGACCTGCGCGCGGAAGCGGCCGCCTTGTGGAAGCCGCCGCGCACCCCACTGCTGGCCAGTCGCAAGCGCCGGGTCGCGGTCACCGGCCTGGTGGGAGCGCTGGGCGGGGTGGCGGTCCTGATGGGACTGGCCGACGCCGCCAGTCGCCCGGGGACGCCGGTCACCGCGCAGACCCGGGCTCAGGGTGCGGCGGCGCTGGTCCCCGCAGTCGCCCCCGACGAACGCCGACTGCCCGCGGTCGGGATCACCGACTACGACCCCTACGGTGTGGGCGGTGAGTCGCAGAGCAAGACCAAGTTCGCCATCGACCGGGATCCGCTGACGGCGTGGACGACGGTCAACTACTGGGACCCGTACCTCGGTGGCAAGCCGGGGGTGGGCATCACGGTCGATCTCGGCGCCCCCCGCCCGGTCACCAGCGTCGACCTCAAACTCATCGGCGCCAACAGCAACCTGCGGATCCTCGTGGGTAACCGTCGTTTCGCCAACCCGCAGCGGTACCGCACCTTCGCCGACGTCACCGGTGCGGGCAGCCACATCCTGCTGCGATCCGCACGGCCGATGACCGGCCGCTACGTCGTCGTCTGGTTCACCCGGCTGCCCTGGATCGACGGTGGCTATCGTGGCGGAGTGCGCTCGATCGTCATCCGCAGCGGGTGAGGCGGATGACCCCCATGTCCGAGTGGTCCGACAAGGACCTGCTGCAGGCGCACGTGGACGGCGATCCCGAGGCTTTCGGCGCCCTCTTCGACAGGCACCGGGACCGGTTGTGGGCGGTGGCCCTGCGCACGGCCGGCGGTCCGGACGATGCGGCCGACGCGCTGCAGGACGCCATGGTCTCGGCCTTCCGCCGAGCCGGCTCCTTCCGGGGCGAGGCGGCCGTCACCACCTGGCTGCACCGGATCGTGGTCAACGCCTGCCTCGACCAGCACCGGCGGCGCAAGAACAAGCCGACGACCACCTGGATCGAGACGCTGCACGAGACGGCGACCCACACCGACGACATGGCCAACCGGGAGTTGCAGATCGAACTGGAGCGGGCCCTGGCCGAGTTGCCCGACGATCAGCGGGTGGCCATCATCCTCGTGGATGTGGAGGGCTACTCCGTGGAGGATGCTGCGGCGATCATGGCGTGCCCGCCCGGCACCATCAAGAGCCGCTGCGCGCGGGGCCGCGCCAAGCTGGCCAAACGGCTGGACGGGGTCCGGAACCCCGACGCCGGGCAGACCGTCCTACCCGAGAAGCAGGGAGGTAGCGACACATGACCAGCGAGAGTGAATTGCACTCGCGGCTGTCCGCGTTGCCGTCGCCGCCCATGCCCGACGAGGTGGCGCAGGCCATCCATGCCCGGCTCGCCGAGGCGGAGGCACCCACGAACGTGGTGCCGATCACCCGGACCCACCGCCGTCGACTCTCCGGCCTGCTGGTCGCGGCAGCCGTGGCTGCGTTCGCCATGCTGATGGCGGTCGCCGTGGAGCCCACGTCCACCCCGGTCGCGGGGGGACCGCCCATCGTGCGCGCAGGGGCCATCTACGAGCCGCGCCTGTTCGCCGACGAACTGAGCCAGCGTTACCTCGGAGAGCCTGCGGCCGCCAAACCGACTGACACATTCGCCGACAGTGAGACTGGCATCGACACCTGCGCCGATGCGGTCGACGCCTTCGGGCACGTGCTGGCCGTGGACACCGGCTCGTACGACAGCACTGCCGCCGTGGTGCTGGTCACCAGCTACCCGGCGAACTCCGAGTACGAAGAGGTCTGGGTGGTCACCCCCGCCTGCGGACCCTCGGATTCGCGGGTGATCCGGCATATGGTCTACGACGTCGACCACTCGACCGACGACCTCTAGGGGGCCGCTCAACAGCGCTGCTTGCGAGTGGGAAGTGGCTGGCGCGATGTCGTTCGCCCGGATCCACCCGCCTGGCCACCAGCCAACCCCACCCCGGACCCGGCGGCCCCCCGACGTCCGCACTGGATACCCTCGAACCAGCCGCCCTGTGCCGGGGAATACCTGTCCCCCCTATCCGGGTTCCTACTGCTGAACAGCCAAGAGGAGTAGCACGTGAGCGAAGTTCGTCAGGTCATCATCGTCGGGTCGGGACCAGCCGGGTACACCGCAGCCATCTATGCGGCCCGCGCCCAGCTCGAGCCGGTACTCATCGAGGGTGCCGTCACCGCCGGTGGTGCGCTCATGAACACCACCGAGGTCGAGAACTACCCGGGTTTCGCCGACGGTATCCAGGGCCCGGAACTGATGATGGCCATGCGCGCGCAGGCCGAGCGGTTCGGAGCCGAGATCGTCACCCAGGACGTGACCGAGGTGCAGCTCTCCGGTGACATCAAGACCGTGGTCGACGATGCGGGGACCGTTTGGCGCAGTCGCGCCGTCATCCTCGCCACGGGTTCCGGCTACCGCGAAATCGGCGTCCCCAACGAGAAGCGGCTGTCCGGCCACGGTGTCTCCTGGTGCGCCACCTGCGACGGGTTCTTCTTCAAGGGCCAGCACATCGCAGTCGTCGGTGGCGGCGACTCCGCGATGGAGGAGGCGACGTTCCTCACCCGTTTCGCCGAGAAGGTGACCATCATCCACCGCCGCGACGAGTTCCGCGCCAGCCGGATCATGGCCGAGCGCGCCCTGGCCGACCCGAAGATCGACGTCATCTGGAACTCCGAGGTCCTCGACGTGCTCGGCGAGGACAAGGTCTCCGGTTTGCGCCTGCTGGACCGCGTGACCGGGGTGGAGAGCACCCTGGACGTCACCGGGCTGTTCGTGGCCATCGGACACGACCCGCGCTCGGAACTGGTCAAGGGCCAGATCGACCTCGACGGTGAGGGCTACGTGCTCGTGCAGGACCGCACCACCAAGACCAACGTCGAAGGCGTGTTCGCGTGCGGCGACCTGGTGGATCACACCTACCGGCAGGCGATCACCGCTGCGGGCTCGGGCTGTGCCGCCGCGCTTGACGCAGAGCGGCATCTTGCCGGGCACTGAGAAGCATTAGGCTGCAGAAAGAACACCGAAGGAGATCCATGTCCGCGACCAAAACAGTTACCGACGCCAGCTTCGCCGACGACGTGCTGCTCAGTGACAAGCCCGTGATCGTCGACTTCTGGGCGGAGTGGTGCGGACCGTGCCGCATGGTGGCCCCCATCCTCGAGGAGCTCGCCGGCGAGCACGACGAGATCGTGGTGGCCAAGCTCAACGTGGACGAGAACCCGGCCACCGCCGCGCAGTACGGGATCACCTCCATCCCGACGATGAACATCTTCTCGGGCGGCAAGGTCGTCAAGCAGATCATCGGTGCCAAGCCCAAGGCCGCGCTACTGGCGGACTTGAACGACTACCTCGGCTGAGGTGGCCCGACTCGGTGACACGGGGCCGGTTGTCGCTGAGGTGCGCGACCGGTTGATCCGGTTGGGCATGTTGCCGGCGACGGCGGCGCCCGACTTCGACGAGTCGATGGATGGCGCCGTGCGCGCCTTCCAGCAACAGCAGGGACTGACCGTCGACGGCATCGTCGGACCGGAGACGTTCCGGCGCCTCGAGGAGGCCCGCTGGCGGCTCGGGGACCGGGTCCTGTCGTTCTCGGCCGGTCACATGCAGATCGGTGACGACGCCCTGACCCTGCAGCGACGACTGACGGACATGGGCTTCGATTCCGGGCGGGTGGATGGCGTGTTCGGTCCGGACACCGACCACGCGTTACGGGACTTCCAGCGCAACGTCGGCCTGGAGCCCGACGGTGTCTGCGGCCCGGACACGCTGCGGGCGTTCGACCGGCTCCACCGAACGGTCAGCGGCGGCGCACCCGAACAGCTGCGCGACCAGCAGGCGCTGGCGAGGCTGCAGACGGGCACGGCCGACAAGGTGATCGTCATCGACCCGGGCCACGGCGGCAACGATCCCGGCCGCGAGTTGCCGAAGATCACCGAGCAGTTCGTCATCGACGACATCTGCTCGCGGTTGGAGGGCCGGCTGTCCGCCGTGGGGACGCAGGTGCTGCTGACCCGCCCGCTGGGGGTCAACCACCTGTCGCCGTCCACCGAGGCCGACCGGGCGGCGTTCGCCAACCGGGTCGGTGCGGACCTGGTCATCTCCGTGCACTGCGATTGGGAACCCTCGGGCTGCGGAGCGGGGGCCGCGACGTACTACTACGGCAGTTCCCGCACCGCGTCGATGGTCGGCCGTAGTTTCGCCGAGCTCCTACAGGAGCACATCGTCGCCAGCACCGACCTCGAAGACTGCCAGACCCACGCCAAGACCTGGGACCTGCTGCGGCTCACCCGGATGCCCACGGTGCGCTTGGAGGCCGGGTATCTGTCCAACGACGCCGACCAGCGCCGACTGGCGGACCCGCACACGCGTCAGGAGATCGCCGAGAGCATCGCGTCCGCGATCCACGACTTCTTCTCCCCGTAGCGGATCGGGTTTCACGGCCTGCTGGTTCCGATCGGAGTCATCCGAGACCGCGTCTGACTCGTGTGCGGGGCAGCTGGGCCGGCCCGCCGGTGGTGATGTGAGTCGGGAGCACCTCGCTCGGCCGAGCGCTCGCCGATTCGCAGGCGGGAGTGAAACGCACAACCGTGAGTGATAATCGGCGTGACTTCGACTCCCGGGTGTGCCTTTCACTCCCGGATGAGTCAGGTGGCGAGATGTCGCCAGAGCCCGCACATCTGCGTCCGGGCCCTGGTACCCCTATCGCGGTCGGTGTGGCCGCAGCCCCGCCATCACAAAACCTGCCGCCAGGCCGAGGGCCACTAGCGCCACAATGCGTATCAGGACCCGGGAGGTTCGCTTGTCGTCCACGACAGGCATGGTAGAGACAGACCGGAGGTGGGTGCATGACAGGATCACGGCTGGACCCGTGGATAGATACCTACGCGCTGCGGGCGATGGGCATGACGGCATCGGAGATCCGTGCCCTGTTCGCCGTCGCCTCCCGCCCGGAGGTCGTGTCGCTGGCCGGCGGGATGCCCTACGTGGACGCCCTGCCGATGGAAGCCATCGCCAGCACCGTGCAGCACCTGTTGCTCACCAAGGGCAACGTCGCCCTGCAGTACGGCAACGGTCAGGGGGACCAGACCCTGCGCGAGCAGATCGGCGAGGTCATGGCTCCGGTCGGCGTGACCGCCCACCCCGACGACATCGTGGTGACCGCCGGCTCGCAGATGGCCCTGGACCTGGTCACCCGGATCTTCTGCGACCCGGGCGACGTCGTGCTGGTGGAGGCGCCCTCCTACGTGGGCGCCCTCGGGGTGTTCCGGTCCTACCAGGTCGACGTGCGGCACATGGCCATGGACGACCACGGTCTGGTCCCCGAAGCCCTGTCGGAGGCGCTGGCCACCTGCCGCGCCGAGGGCAAGCGGGTCAAGTTCATCTACACCATCCCCAGCTACCACAACCCCGCCGGTGTGACCCAGGACCAGACCCGGCGCGAGCAGATCCTCGCGATCGCCCAGAACGCCGGCGTGCTCGTGCTGGAGGACGACCCGTACGGCTTGCTGGGGTTCGACGGCGAGGTGCCGCAGGCCATCCGGGCCATGGATGCCGAGTCCGTGATCTACCTGGGATCCTTCAGCAAGACCATCGCGGCGGGGCTGCGGGTGGGTTGGGCCGTGGCACCCCACGCCGTGCGCGAGAAGTTGGTGCTGGCCGCCGAAGCGGCCATCCTGTGCCCGTCGAACTTCGCCCAGCTGACGGTGTCCGAGTACCTGCGGACACAGCCGTGGATGGATCAGGTCAAGGCCTTCCGGGAGTTGTACCGGGAACGCCGGGACGCGCTGCTGACGACGATGGCCCAACAGTTCCCCCACGGCACCAGCTGGACCGTGCCGACCGGTGGGTTCTACTCGTGGGTGACGCTGCCGGAGGGGATCGACGCCACCGCCATGCTGCCGCGAGCGGTGTCGCAACTGGTCGCCTACGTCCCCGGGACCGGTTTCTACGTCGACGGTCAGGGCCGCGACTCCATGCGCCTGTCCTACTGCCATCCCACCGCCGAACGGATCTCCGAAGGCGTGCGGCGCCTGGCCACCGTGATCGAATCGGAGCTGGAGCTCATCCACACGTTCGGCAACGCCCCCGTCCACCTTCCCCCCGGTCCGGCCACCCCCGGACCGGATCTGGCCTAGGAGGTCCAATGTCCGTGGTTGTGCTCGCCGGTGGTCTGTCCGCCGAACGCGATGTGTCGCTGCGCTCGGGGCGCCGACTGGCCGAATCGCTGCGCGCGGAAGGCGTCGATGTCAGTGTGCTGGACCTCGATGCCGCCCTGCTGCCGACGTTGCAGAACGACCCGCCGGACGTGGTCATCCCGCTGGTCCACGGCGCGGCCGGCGAGGACGGCTCGCTGGCCGATGTGCTGGACGCGTTGGGCATCCCCTACGTGGGAAGTGGCCCCGTGGCCTGCCGGCAGACGTTCGACAAGGCGATATCGAAGGGCATCGTCGCCGACCACGGGGTGCTGGTGCCCCGGGGCTACTCCCTGCCCCACGGCATCTTCCGGGATCTGGGTGCCCCCGCGGTGATGGCGGCGATCATCGACCGACTGGGCCTGCCGCTGATGGTCAAGCCCACCCGTGGCGGCTCGGCGCTCGGCACGACCCTCGTCGATACCGCAGAGGGACTGCCGCCGGCGATGGTCGCAGCCTTCGCCTACGGCGACTCCGCCATGCTCGAGGAGTACGTGACGGGTACCGAGGTCGCCGTGTCCGTGGTCGACCTGGGCGACGGCCCGCAGGCGTGGCCGGCGGTGGAGATCCAGCCCCGGTCGGGGATCTACGACTACGCCGCCCGCTACACCGCAGGGGAGACCGAGTTCTTCGTCCCCGCTCGGATCACCGACGCGCAGGCGCAGGAGTGCGCGAAGGCCGCGGTCGTGGCCCACGAGGCCCTCGGCCTGCGGGACTGGTCCCGGGTGGACTTCATCGTCAATGCCGAGGGCGTCCACTTCCTCGAGGCCAACGTCGCGCCCGGGATGACCGAGACCTCCTTGTTCCCGCAGGCCGCGGCCGCAGCCGGGTACACGCTCGGCGGCGTCGCGGCTGCACTGCTCGCGCGTTACTGACCCATCAGATCGAGGATCCGGTTCAGGTCCTCGGAGTCGGCGAAGTGGATCGTCAATCGTCCGTGTCTGCCGGACATCCGGACATCCACGGAGGTGTCGAACCGGGCAGACAGCGCCGTCTGCACGGTCTGGGCGAACTCCGGCTGCTCCGCGGTGCGCCGGCGGCGACGCGGCTTCGGGACATCGGAGGAGACCAGTTCCTCGGTGGTGCGCACCGACAACCCCTCGGCGACGATCCGGCCGGCCAGTATCTCCATCTGCTCCTGGGTCTGCAGGGCCAGCAGCGCCCGGGCGTGCCCGGCGCTGAGCACCCCGGCGGCGACCCGGCGCTGCACCCCCGCCGGCAGCTTCAGCAGGCGCAGGGTGTTCGTCAGGTGTGGTCGTGACCGACCGAGCCGGTCGGCCAGTTCGTCCTGCGTGACACCGAAATCGGCGAGCAACTGCTGGTAGGCCGCAGCCTCCTCCAGCGGATTGAGTTGCACCCGGTGCAGGTTCTCCAGCAGGGCGTCGCGCAACAAGTCGGCGTCGTCGGTGGCCCGGACCAGCGCCGGGATCGTCGTCCAGCCGGCCTCCTGGGCGGCCCGCCACCGCCGCTCCCCCGCGATCAGTTCGTAACCGTTGCCGGAAGGACGCACGACCACCGGCTGCAGCAGCCCGATCGTCTTCAGCGAATGGACGAGTTCGGCCAGCGCGTCCGGATCGAAGTGCTGCCGCGGCTGGCTGGGATTCGGCGCCACCGCATCGACCGCGATGTCCAGCAGGGTCACGCCGGGCACATCCTGCAGTTCCTCGGCAGGATCGCGCAGATCCACCTCACCGGTGGGGATCAGGGCCCCCAGACCCCGGCCCAGCGCCCGCCGGCTCATGACTGCACCTTCGCGGCCGGTTCGGTGAGATCGATGGTGCGGCCGGTGTACTCCGAGGCCGCCCGTCGGTAGGCCTGCGCGCCGGGCGCGCCTTGGTCGTAGGCGATCCCCGAGCGGCCGTGCCCAGGCGCCTCGGAGAGGCGCACGGAACGCGGGATCGCAGTGTCCAGAACCAGGTCTCCGAAGAAGGCCCTGACCTCGTCAGCCACCTGCTCCGACAGATTCGTCCGACTATCGGTCATAGTGAGCAGTATTGCCCCGATTTTCAGACCCGGATTGAGGTGTGCCCGCACCATGTCCACGGTTCGGATGAGTTGGCCCAGGCCCTCGAGGGCGTAGTACTCGCACTGGATGGGGATCAGCAACTCCCCCGCCGCGACCAGGGCGTTCAGCGTCAGCAAGCCCAGGCTCGGCGGGCAGTCGATGAGCACGATATCGGTGGGGGTCGCCTCGAGGTAGGTGGCCAGTGCCTTCTGCAGGCGGTACTCCCTGGCCACCATGGACACCAGTTCGATCTCCGCACCAGCCAGATCGAGACTTGCCGGCACCAACTTCACCGCATCGTTCTCCGCTACCGACACGACGGTCTCAGCCAATGGCATGTCCTCGATGAGCACGTCGTACACACCGGGATTGTCGGTGCGGCTGGACACACCGAGCCCGGTGGTCGCGTTGCCCTGCGGATCCAGATCCACCACCAAGACACTCTTGCCGAGTTCGCCGAGGGCTGCCGCCAGGTTGACGACGGTGGTCGTCTTGCCCACCCCGCCCTTCTGATTGGCGACAGTGACGATCATGAGTCCTCCTCGGTGTCCGGCCAACCCAACCCGGCCGCAGTGTCGTCGGCCGGACCCTCGTCCGGTGGCTGGGGCCAACCCAGCCCGGCACGTTGTTCCATCGTCACCCCTTCATCACCCGATCGACGACAACGACGCGCGTGCGAGCCGGTTGTCCCACATCTCGCACCTGTGCCCGCCATCCGTTACGGTCCAGCCAGCCGGTCGCTTCCGCCACCTCGTCGGCTGCCTGCCGCCCCTTCAGCAGGACCATCGCGCCCCCTGGGGCCACCAACGGCGCCAGCCACTGCACCAGGGCCGCCGTCCGCGCCACCGCCCGAGCCGTCACCCGGTCGGCTGTGATCCGCACCTGCTGGGCACGGGCCCGCTCAACCGTCACGTTCGGCAGGGCAAGCTGCGCCCTGGCCTGCTCGAGGAAGCGGACCCGACGTTCCAGTGGCTCCACCAGCGTGATGTGCAGGTCCGGCCGGGCGATTGCCCAGACCAACCCCGGCAGTCCGGCGCCGGAACCCACGTCGATCACGGTCGCGTTCCGCGGTAGGCACCCCTCATCCTCGGTCACTGCCAAGCAGTTGTCGAGGTGCCGGTCCCACAGCCGATCGACTTCACGGGGCCCGATCAGACCCCACTGCACCCCGTCGGTGGCCAGCAGGTCCTGATAGGCGCGCAGTTGTTTCACGTGAAACGTCAGGCGGGCAGGACCACCACGTAGCGGTTCGGTTCCTCACCGCTGGACTCGCTGACCAGGCCGGCCGCAGCGATCGCGTCGTGCACGACCTTGCGCTCGAACGGGCTCATCGGGGGCAGGGAAACCGACTCCCCCGTCGCCTTCACCTCGTCGGCTGCCCGCTGCCCCTGTTCGGTGAGTTGCTTGCGGATCGCTGCTCGGTACCCGCCGATGTCCAGCATCAACCGGGACCGGTGGCCCGTCTCCCGCATCACTGCCAGGCGCGCGAGGTCCTGCAGCGCATCCAGAACGTCACCGTCATCGCCCACGAGGTCGTCGAGATCCTCCCCGACGATGGCCACCATGGCCCGGCCGTTCTCCACATCCATCTCCAGATCACCATCGATATCGATGATGTCCAGCAGGCCCTCGAGGTAGTCCGCGGCGATATCGCCCTCGGCCTCCAGCGGATTGTCAGTCATCGCAGACTCCGTTTCACGTGAAACTCTCAACTGCCCTTGCGCTTCTTCCGCGGCTGGCGCTTGGGCTGGTTCCGGGTGGGTTTGGGGGGCTCGACCACCTCGGGCACGATCGCCCCCGTGGCTGTCACCGCACCCGATGCCTTCTTGGCCGCCTTCTCAGCATCGCGCTTCAGCTTCGCATCGTGGGCCGGTGTCCCAGGTTGTGGATTGTTGCGGATGACCCAGAACTGCTGGCCCATCGACCAGAGGTTGGTAGTCAACCAGTAGATGAGCACACCCAGCGGGAAGTTGATGCCACCGATGGCGAACATGACCGGGAAGATGTACAGCAGTATTTTCTGCTGGCGAACGATCGGGTTGTCGGCCGCGGTGTTCTTCACGATCAACTGCCGCTGCGTGATGAACGTCGTCAGCGACATCAGGATGATCATCACCAGCGTGACGACGTGGGTGGCGGTCGGGTTCGGGGTCTCGGCCGCATTCATGAAGGTGCCGTAGATCGGCACGCCGAAGATCGTGGCCTCTCGGCCTTGGGCCACCAACTCGGGCGTCATGACGCCGACTGCCTTGTTCTGCGCCATACCCTGCAGGACCCGGAAGAGGGCGAAGAAGATCGGCGCCTGGATGATGATCGGCAAACACGAGGAGAGCGGGTTCGTACCGGTCTCCCGGTACAGCTTCATCATTTCCTCGGACTGGCGCTGCTTGTCGCCGGCGTACTTCTGCTGGATCTCCTTCATCTGCGGTTGCAGGATCTGGAGGTTGCGCTGCGCCTTGATCTGCTTGACGAACAGCGGGATCAGAAGCACCCGGATCACGATCACCAGGCCCACGATCGACAAGCCCCAGGCCGCGCCACTGGCGGCGCCGAAGATGGGGGAGAGGAGGGCGTGGAACGTGACGAGGATCCACGAAACGGCCGTCTCCAGCCACTCTAAGAGGAACATGATACCCCCCTGGGGTTTCCGTCGAGGTCTACGTCAGCACGCCACTTCCCCGCAGGTGGTGGCGGATTGATACCACCGAGCTGCCAGGGGTGACAACGACCCAAGCGTGCCACAGTCAAGATCGTCCCCTTCACCAGCCCGTGTGTTTGCAGGCTCTGCACCCCGTACGCCGAACACGACGGGTAGAACTTACAGCTCGGCCCGGACATTGGTGAAATGAACTTCTGGTACAAACGAATCAGTCCAATGACCGCCAGCGAAGGCAACCGGACCACTTTGTGCAACCAGGTCATAGTCGGCCGATCGCCCGTCGCAGATCCCCGGCGATCACCGGGTAATCGTCGCTGGCCGGCAGTGCCCGCACCACGTACGACCCGCCGGCCAGATCCGGCCACATCTCGGCCAGCGCGTGCCGGACCTGGCGTTGCCGTCGATGCCGCTGCACTGATCCCCCGATGGCCCTACCGGCAACCACGGCCGCCCGCGGCGCGGGGGAGTCCGGGAGGTAGTGCACCACGATCGCCCCCGACCGTGCCCGACGGCCGTGGCGAATGGTGGCACGCACCCGCGAACGGGGGTGCAGCCGGTGGTTGCGGGGCAGCACGTCAGACCGTCAGGCGGGTGCGGCCTTTGCTGCGGCGGGACGACAGGATCGAACGACCGGCGCGGGTGCGCATCCGTAGACGGAAGCCGTGCTTCTTGTGCCGGCGCCGATTGTTGGGCTGGTACGTGCGCTTCATGATGTCCTTCCAAAAGCCATGACGCTGGGGAGCGTGGAATTGGCCCCCATCGACAACCGCCGTCAACGACGCCGGTTCACGACAAGGGCCAGCCCTAAGAAGCATACGGCACGCGGGTCGCTGCGCCCACATCCGGATGGCCTCTTACACCGCGACACGGCGACCGGAATCACCGACACGCCGACCGGGTGAGAATCCGTGACGCTAGTTGTGCACAATCGGTTGTCACGGGCCGACGATCGGATTAGCGTCAGCGCATCGGATCAAACACTGCCTTCCCCGCGGTGAAACGTCCGTCGAAGCTTTCCACATGGCTTATCCACAGTGTGGAGAACCATGTCCAAACCGAGCCAAGGGGGCACACTTGGACGTCCTGATCGATCTCGGCGACCTATGGAACCGCGCGAAACAGACCGTGCCCGAAACCCAGCGGGCCTGGGTGGATCTCACCGAACCGGTGGCGCTCACCAACAATTCGCTGGTGGTGGTGACCGGCAACGACTTCACCAAGGACATGCTCGAGACGAAGTTGCGCCCACACGTCCAGCAGGCGCTGGCCGATCAACTCGGCTACAGCGTCACGATCGAGGTGCTGGTCGATCATTCGCGGGCACCGCAGATCTCCGACGACCTCACCGACGACCTGGCCGATTCGACGTACTCCGAGCCGGCGATCGAGCCGGCGCGCGTCGTGGTGAGCCAGAACGACACCCCGCTGAACCCGCGATACACCTTCGACACTTTCGTGTACGGCCCCAGCAACCGGTTCGCCCACGCAGCGGCGATGGCCGTGGCCGAACAACCGGCCCGCGCCTACAACCCGCTGTTCATCTACGGGGACTCAGGTCTGGGCAAGACCCACTTGCTGCACGCCATCGGCCATCACACGCGGCGCATCTTCGCCGGCTCCCGAGTGCACTACGTGAGCTCTGAGGAGTTCACCAACGACTTCATCAACTCCATCCGCGATCACGGCCGGGCCGATCTGCACCGGCGGTACCGCGACGTCGACGTACTGCTGGTCGACGACATCCAGTTCCTGTCCGGCAAGGTGCAGACGCAGGAGGAGTTCTTCCACACCTTCAACACCCTGCACAACTCGAACAAACAGATCGTTATCACTTCGGATCTGCCGCCCAAACAGTTGCAGGATTTCGAGGACCGGATGCGCTCACGGTTCGAGTGGGGTCTGATCACCGACATCCAGCCGCCGGACCTCGAAACCCGCATCGCCATCCTGCGCAAGAAGACCATGCAGGAGCGCCGGGACATCTCCGACGAGGTGCTCGAGTTCATCGCCTCGAAGATCACCGCCAACATCCGCGAACTCGAGGGCGCGCTGATCCGGATCTCAGCCTTCGCCAGCCTCAACTCCTCGCCCATAAGCGTCGACCTGGCCGAAATCGTCCTCAAGGACCTCATCCCGCACGAGTCGGCCCGCGACGTCACCGCCGAGCAGATCAAGGCACAGACGGCCACCTACTTCGGGATCTCGATGGACGATTTGGAGGGCCCGTCGCGCTCCAAGACGCTGGTGGGTGCCCGTCAGATCGCGATGTACCTGTGCCGGGAACTGACGGACCTCTCGCTGCCGGCCATCGGCGCAGAGTTCGGCAACCGCGACCACACCACGGTGATGCACGCCGACCGGAAGATCCGCAAGAACATCGGTGAGAGCCGGCGGCTGTACGAACAGGTCGCGGATCTCACCAACAAGATCAAGACATCGTCGTAGCGCCGTAATCTCTTCGTTACGTTCTGTAAGTCACCTGTTATCTTCGTCACACTGAGTATCCCCATGTCGTGGATAGCCTGTGGATAACGCGCTCGGGTCGTTCGAACGGCTGAGTCCGGGTCGGTCGATGGCGTGATCACATCCAGACCCAATGGTCACGCGGCGGAGATGCCGCCTGGGTACTTGGTGAGCGGCTGTGCGACCCAGTGGCATCGCCTTCTTCCCAGCATGGAGCGCGGGGCCAGACGCCACGGGCGTCAGCAACCGAGCCGGATCCGTCACCAGTGCCGCTGGGCTCGCGGGACCGCCGGTGGTCCTGGGATCACCCAGGGTCACACCCCGCGGCGCGTCGGTCACGTTACGTGTTCTGAGCGTGTGTACTGCCTGTGAACAACATGCCCCAGAACCGTCGCCCACAGCCGGCGGCCGTGGATAACAGCCAGCCCGATTGTGAAGTGACGTGGATAGCCCCACCTCCCTCCACAGGGTCCACAGCACCGGCCATCGCAACACACACCCCTGTGTGCGATGTAATTACCCACCGGCCATCAGGCCATTCGCACGACTATCCACACTGTCAACAGGGCCTACTACGTCTACGACACTTATCTCCAGATCAGCAAAGGGAAGAGCCAACGTGGGAGCGCCAGGTTGTGGACACAGAAAACTCTCCCGAAGGCACTGAAACCTCCCGTGAAACGACAAGTGGCATGACACGATGCCTGACAAGGAGGCAGCGTGAAGTTTCGCATTGAAAGAGACGTCCTCGCCGACGTCGTGACCTGGGTGTCGCGTACCCTGCCGTCGCGAGTGCCGTTCCCCGCCCTCGCCGGTGTGTTGGTCGAAGCGGCAGAGGACGGTGTGTCCTTCACGACGACGACGCAGGACACCTGGTCGCACAACACCGCCGACGCCGTGGTGGGGGAGCCGGGAAGTGCTCTGATCAGCGGCCGGTTGCTCGTGGAGATAGCCCGCTCGTTGCCCGCGCAGCCGGTGAGTTTCGCCCTGCAGACGTCAGGACGCGTCGAGGTCACCTGTGGCGCGGCATCCTTCCTGCTGCCGACACTGCCCAATGACGAGTACCCGCCACTGCCGGTGCTGCCCGACGCCGTCGGGTCGGTGGCTGCCGGGATGTTCGCGGCCGCCGTGACCCAGGTGGCCGTCGCATCGGCATCGCCCGACGAGCGCAACCACGCCTACTCCGGCATCCGTATGGAGATCGAGCCGGACGGGCACCTGACACTGGCCGCCACCGACCGCTACCGACTGGCGGTCCGGGAACTGCCCTGGGTGCCGCTGTCGGTCGACCAGCCCATCGCGGTCACGGTCCCGGGGCGCGAACTCGTGGAGGCCGCAAAGGCGTTCGCAGATGCAGGCTCGGTCAACATCCACCTCGGCGACGCCGACACGTCGCTGTCGCTGACCGCCGACTCCCGGCAGACCGGGTTGCGGCTGATGGACTCTGCGAACTTCCCCAAGTTCCGTTCCCTGCTGCCCACCGCAGTTCGTGAGCCAGCCGGAGATCGAGGTGGCGGCGCTGAAGGAGGCGCTGAAGCGGGTGAGCCTGGTGCTGCACCAGGATTCCGCGGTACGCCTGGTGTTCGCCTCCGACGAGGTGGTACTCAAGGCCGGGACCGGGGATGAGGCGACGGCGACCGAGACCATCGGGTGCACGTTGCAGGGGGAGGGCCTGGATGTCGCATTCAACCCGCGCTTCCTCGCCGACGGCCTGGCCGGACTCACCGATCCCACGGCGCGGCTGAGTCTGCAGTCGCCGGAGAAGGCCGCAGTGCTCACGGGTATCGACCCGGAGGGCGGCAGTGAGGTCTTCCGGTATCTGCTGATGCCGGTGCGCCTCAACAGGTGAGGGTCACCCACCTCGAGCTGACCGACTTCCGTAACTACGAGTACCTCGAGGTCGACTTCCCGCCGGGGATCAATGTGCTGGTGGGAGCCAACGGGCAGGGCAAGACCAACATCGTGGAGGCTGTGGCCTATCTCGCGACGTTCAGCAGCCACCGGGTCGCCAACGACACGGCGCTGGTGCGGGCCGGGGCCGATCGCGCCGTCATCCGCAGCACGGTGGTGCAGGACGACCGCAGCATCGGCCTGGATGTGCAGATCAACCCCGGCCGGGCCAACCGGATGCAGGTCAACGGCACACCGGTGAAACGGACTCGGGACGCGATGGGCATCGTGCGCGCCGTCATGTTCGCCCCGGAGGATCTGAGCCTGGTCAAGGGCGATCCGGCCGCACGCCGCAGGTACCTCGACGGATTGCTGGTGCAACTGACCCCGCGGTACGCCGCGGTCCTGGCCGACTACGAGAAGACCCTGAAGCAGCGCAACTCGTTGTTGCGGTCGGCGGCTCGCAGCACCAGCCGGACGGAACGGGAGTCGCTGCACAGCACCTTGGATGTGTGGAACGAGCGACTGGTGGAGTTCGGTTCGGATCTGATCGCCGGCCGGGTGGCGCTGGTGGCGCGGATCGTCGCTCCGGCAGCCGCGGCCTACGCGGACGTGGCCCGTTCCCGCAATGACGTGGAACTGTCCTACGTGCCCGCGCGGCTGCCCGACGGGTTGCGCACGCGAGAGGAGTTCGCGGACGCCATGCGGGAGGTCCTGGCGCAGGTGCGTGCGGAGGAGATGGCGCGGGGGGTGACGGTGTTGGGACCGCACCGCGATGAGCTGGACGTGACCCTGAATGCGCTGCCGGCGCGTGGTTACGCCTCACACGGGGAGTCCTGGTCGCTGGCGCTGGCCCTGCGGATGGCCAGCTACGAGGTGCTGCGCGACGACCTCGCCGGGGACCCCGTGTTGATCCTCGACGACGTGTTCGCAGAGCTCGATCTGCAGCGCCGGGAGCGCCTCGCGCAGACGGCGGCCGGGGTCCAGGGACAGGTGCTGATCACCGCGGCCGTGTCGGGTGACGTCCCAGATTCCGTAACCGGGGTTAGATTCTCTGTAGGAAGCGGATCGATCCAACAGGGGTGATGGTGACGGACGAGGCGGTGAGCGATCTGGCCAACCGGGTGTTGGCCAGGGCGCGGCAGGCTGCCCGGGCGCTGCCGTCGGCGTCGACCCAGACTGCGCGCCGCGAAGCCACCTACAGTTCCGCCCGGCCCGACGACCGCGATCCGGCCAGCGTGGCGGAGGCGATCGTCTCCCTGGTGACCGACCGCGGGTGGCAGGCCGCGACCTCGATCGGCAAGATCTGGGGCGAATGGGCCTCCCTGGTCGGACCGACCCTGGCTGAGCACGTCAAGCCCGAGACCTTCGACCGTTCCACCGGGCTGTTGACACTGCGGGCCGACAGCACGGCGTGGGCCACCCAGGTGCGGATGTTGTCCAGCCAGCTGCGCAAGCGACTGCAAGGTGAGATCCCCGGTGGGATCGTCTCCGACATCACGGTGCTCGGCCCGGACGTGGGTCCCCGGCAGCGCGGGAAGTTGCGGGTCAAGGGCCGCGGGCCGCGCGACACCTACGGCTGATCCTCATGACTGGGCGCCGGGAGGGTGCCCCGTGCCCGGTTCTGATGGGGATACCCACCCGGAAACGGGCATTTCACTGCATTTCGGGCTCAGAACTGGGCGGGATCCGGCAGGAGGGACCACTGTGTGCCCGATTGTGATGGGGGAATCTGGCGTAGGGGGATGCCTGACCCGGGGGAAAACCGCTGAGAAATGCCCTCATTGCTGTGCAATGGGCCGGGATGTCACCGGGCGAGGGTAGAATCAGGAAGTAGTAGGCGTGTGTGGCCCGATTCTCGGCCGATCCAGCGCGATAAGACTGACCGGCGGAAGGGGCTGCGAGTGTCGTACGACGCCAGCGATATCCAGGTACTCGAGGGTCTGGAAGCGGTGCGCAAGCGACCCGGCATGTACATCGGCTCGACCGGCGAGCGCGGCCTGCACCACATGGTCTACGAAGTCGTCGACAACGCTGTGGACGAGGCCCTTGCCGGGTACTGCGACACCATCGACATCACATTGCTGCCCGAGGGCGGTGTCCGGGTGGTCGACAACGGCCGCGGCATCCCGGTGGACGAGCACCCGATCGAGAAGAAGCCGGCCGTCGAGGTGGTCCTCACGGTCCTGCATGCCGGTGGCAAGTTCGGCGGCGGCGGTTACTCGGTGTCCGGCGGCCTGCACGGCGTGGGCGTCTCGGTGGTCAACGCCCTGTCGAAGTCGGTCGACGTGCTCATCCACAGGGACGGCTACGAGTGGACCCAGTCCTACAGCCACGGCGTACCGGTTGCTCCGCTGGAGCGCCGGCAGGAGGTCGAGGACAACGGGACGACTGTGACGTTCTGGCCGGACACCGACATCTTCGAGACCATCGACTACGACTACGACACGCTGTCGCGCCGCTTCCAGGAGATGGCGTTCCTGAACCGTGGTCTGACGATCAATCTCAGCGACGAGCGCCCGCGCGACGAGGACGATGAGCAGGAGTCCAGCGTCAGTTACAACTACGCCGGCGGCATCGCGGACTTCGTGCGGCACCTCAACGCGAACAAGGGCCCGAGCCACCCATCGGTCATCGAGTTCGAGGCCGAGGACCTGGACAAGGGGATCAGCGCCGAGGTGGCGATGCAGTGGAACTCCGGTTTCGCCGAGTCGATCTACACCTTCGCCAACACCATCAACACCACCGAGGGCGGCACCCACGAAGAGGGCTACCGGGCCGCGCTGACCACCCTGATGAACAAGTTCTGCCGCGACTGGGGCGTGCTCAAGGACAAAGACACGAACCTCACCGGCGAGGACATCCGGGAGGGCCTGACCGCGATCATCAGCGTGAAACTCCGGGAGCCGCAGTTCGAGGGGCAGACCAAGACGAAGTTGGGGAACACCGAGGCCAAGACGTTCGTGCAGCGGTTGGTGAACGACCAGCTGGGGGAGTGGTTCGAGAAGAACCCGGCCGAGGGCAAGGAGATCGCCCGCAAGGCGGTGGCCGCGTCGGTGGCCCGGGTGGCGGCCCGCAAGGCCCGCGACCTCGCACGCAACCGCAAGGGGCTGCTCGGCGGTGGCGGTCTGCCCGGCAAGCTGATCGACTGCTCGTCGACCAGCCCGGAGGAGTGCGAGTTGTTCATCGTCGAGGGTGACTCGGCCGGTGGCTCGGCGCGCAGTGGCCGCAACCCCGCGACGCAGGCGATCCTGCCCATCCGGGGCAAGATCCTCAACGTCGAGAAGGCGCGGCTGGACCGGGTGCTGGCCAACAACGAGGTGCAGGCGATGATCTCCGCGCTGGGCACCGGTGTGCAGGAGGAGTTCGACCTCAACAAACTGCGGTACCACAAACTCGTGCTCATGGCCGACGCCGACGTCGACGGCCAGCACATCCGCACGCTGCTGCTGACGCTGCTGTTCCGGTTCATGCGGCCGCTGATCATCGAAGGACATGTGTACCTCGCGCAACCGCCGCTGTACCTGCTCAAGTGGGGCGGCAAGGACGCACACGAGTACGCCTACAGCGACCGGGAGCGGGATGCACTGGTCGAGGCCGGCCACGAGGCCGGGAAGAAGAGCCCGAAGGAGGGCTTCATCCAGCGGTTCAAGGGTCTCGGCGAGATGAACGCCAACGAGTTGTGGGAGACCACGATGGACCCCGACCGCCGGATCCTGCTGCAGGTCACGCTCGAGGACGCAGCCCAGGCCGACGAGGTGTTCAGCATGCTCATGGGAGAGGACGTGGAGAGCAGGCGCAAGTTCATCCAGCGCAACGCCAAAGACGTCCGCTTCCTCGACATCTAAGGATCCCCAGTGACACAGACCCCAGACACCGACCGGATCGAGCCGGTCGAACTCCAGGCGGAGATGCAGAAGTCCTACTTGGACTACGCGATGTCCGTGATCGTCGGCCGGGCGCTGCCGGACGTGCGCGACGGGTTGAAGCCGGTGCACCGGCGGATCCTGTACGCGATGTTCGACGGCGGCTACCGGCCGGACCGCGGCTTCTTCAAGTGCGCGGCCGTGGTCGGCGACGTGCTCGGCAGCTACCACCCGCACGGCGACAGCGCGGTGTACGACGCATTGGTCCGCATGGTGCAGCCGTGGGCGCTGCGCTACCCGTTGGTGGACGGCCAGGGGAACTTCGGCTCGCCGGGTAACGACCCGGCCGCGGCGTACCGGTACACCGAGGCGCGGCTGGCGCAGCTGGCCATGGAGATGGTCCGGGACATCGACGAGGAGACCGTCGACTTCAAGCCCAACTTCGACGGCCGCGCGCAGGAGCCGGTGATCCTGCCCAGCCGGTTCCCGAACCTGCTGGTCAACGGCTCGTCGGGAATCGCTGTCGGCATGGCCACCAACATCCCGCCGCACAACCTCAACGAGGTGGCCGACGGCGTCCAGTGGGCACTTGCGCACCCGGATGCGTCGAGGGAGGAGCTGCTGGAGGCGCTCATCGAGCGGGTGCAGGGTCCGGACTTCCCCACCGGCGCCTACATCGTGGGCCGGGCCGGCATCGACGCTGCCTACCGCACCGGCCGCGGGTCGATCATCATGCGCGGGGTGGTGGACATCGAGGAGGACGACCGCGGCCGCACCTGCCTGGTCATCACCGAGCTTCCGTACCAGGTCAACCCGGACACCCTGACCGCGAAGATCGCCGAACTGGCCGACGCCGGCAAGGTCACCGGCATCGCGGACCTGCGGGATGACTCCTCCAGCCGCACCGGCCAGCGGTTGGTGGTCGTGCTCAAGCGTGACGCCCAGCCGCGGGTGGTGCTGTCCCAGCTGTACCGGCACACGCAGCTGCAGGAGACGTTCGGCGCCAACATGCTGGCGCTGGTCGACGGGGTCCCGCGCACCCTGAGCCTGGACGCGTTCGTCACCAACTGGATCGACCACCAGATCGAGGTCATCCAGCGGCGCACCGCCTACCGGTTGCGCAAGGCCGAAGAGCGCGCCCACATCCTGCGCGGATACCTCAAGGCACTCGACGCCCTCGACGACGTGATCGCGCTCATCCGCCGGTCGCAGACGGTCGAGGACGCGCGGGTCGGGTTGATGGAGCTGCTGGACATCGACGAGATCCAGGCCACCGCGATCCTGGACATGCAACTGCGCCGGCTGGCGGCCCTGGAGCGGCAGAAGATCGTCGACGAGGCGACCGAACTCGAGCGGATGATCGCCGACTTCCAGGACATCCTGTCCAACGAGGCCCGGCAGCGCCGGATCGTGGGGGAGGAGCTCGGGGAGATCGTCCGGGTGCACGGCAACGAGCGGCGCTCCCGGTTCATGCCGGCCGACGACCTCGGCAGCGAAGAGGACCTGATCCCGGTGCGCGAGGTGGTCGTGAGCATCACCGAGGGCGGGTACGCCAAGCGCACCGACTCGACGCTGTACCGATCCCAGCGCCGCGGTGGCCGCGGGGTGCGCGGGGCGACCCTGCAGCGCGACGACGTGGTGAGCCACTTCTTCGTCACGACGACCCACGACTGGATCCTGTTCTTCACCAACCTGGGGCGGGTGTACCGCACGAAGGCCTACATGCTGCCCGAGACCGCGCGCGACGCCAAGGGCAAGCACGTGGCCAACCTGCTGGCGTTCCAGCCCGACGAGAAGATCGCCGGGGTGCTGGCGCTGCGCACGTACGAACAAGCCCCGTACCTGGTGCTGGCGACCAAGCACGGCCTGGTCAAGAAGACCGCATTGACCGAGTACGACACGAACCGCACCGGCGGGTTGATCGCGGTCAATCTCAAAGACGGTGACGAGTTGGTGTCCGCCCGGCTGGTCGACGACGCCGGTGAACTGATCATGGTGTCGGCCAAGGGGATGTCCACGCGCTTCGGTGCCGACAGCCTGCGTGCCATGGGCCGGTCGACCTCCGGGGTCATCGGCATGCGGTTCCGTGACGGCGACGAGTTGCTCGCCATGGACACGGTACGGCCCGGCTGTGATCTGGTCACCGTGACTGAGGAGGGGTACGCCAAGCGCACCGACCTCGGGGAGTGGAACACCAAGGGCCGCGGTGGTCTGGGGGTGCGGGCCATGCGCCTGGTCGAGGAGCGTGGCTCCCTGGTCGCGGCGATGGTCTGCGAACCCGACGACTCGATCTTCGCCATCGCCAGCAACGGGGTGGTCATCCGGACCCCGGTCGCCGACGTCCGGCAGACCGGCCGGGACACCATGGGGGTGAGCCTGATGGGCCTGCCCGAAGGCGTCACCGTGGTGGCCGTGGCACGTGCCGAAGCCGAGGACGACGTGGACGACGACGAGGCCGATCCGGATGCCACCGATGACCCCGCTCCTGAGGCGGTCGGTGACGCAGGTGATGATGGAGAGTCGGCGGAAGCCTCCGACGAGAAGGAGTAAGGCGTGACAACATCGACCGTGCCGCCCCAGGCGGCCAAGGCCGCACGGGTCGCGACGCTGCGTTTGCGGCGGATCGACCCGTGGAGTGCCATGAAGACCGGGTTCGTCTTCGCCATCGGTCTGGGCATCATGTACGTCATCGCGTCGCTGCTGTTGTACCTGTTCGCGTCGAGTGCCGGGGTGTTCGAGTCCTTCAACTCGACCTTCTCCGAACTGACCGGCAGCGAGGGACCGTTCGCGTTCAGTTTCCTCGGCGTGCTGACCATCAGCCTGGTCTTCGCAGTCATCGAGGTGGTCGTGATCACGCTGATGTTCGCGGTCATCGCGATGCTCTACAACGCCTCGGCATCGGTCACCGGCGGGGTCTCGGTGAAGCTGGCGGAGGACTGAGACTGCCCCACGGTCGGGCACCGGGTATCCGGTACCCTATTAGCAACCCACGCGCCTATAGCTCAGCTCGGTTAGAGCGCTTCGCTGATAACGAAGAGGTCCCTGGTTCAAGTCCAGGTAGGCGCACATGAAGAAACTGATACTGCTCGCGGCCGTTGCGGCCGTCGGCTACGCCGTGTACCGCCAGTACTCCGCCAACCAGGCCGAACAGGAGTTGTGGAACGAGGCCACCAGGGACCTCGACCTCCGCTGACAAACGGGGACGTAGCTCAACTGGCAGAGCACCGCCTTTGCAAGGCGGGGGTTAGGGGTTCAAGTCCCCTCGTCTCCACGTGGGCTCGAAACGTCGATGGGTGATCGAAGTCATCCTCGCGATCCTCGGCATCCAGGCGTTCTACGGCGGCATCCAACTGATCCGTGACGCCTTCGGCCTGCCTGACGACTGGCTCGAGGCGCTGCCGTTCGACTCCTGGGTCATCCCCGGGATCCTCCTCATGGCCCTCATCGGCATCCCCGCCTTCGGCCTGCTCGGCATGTACGTCGCGGGCAACCGGCTGTCCGATCGCCTCACGCTGGCATTCGGCTGCGGGGTCATGCTGTGGATCGTCGTGCAGGTGTTCTTCATCCCCTTCTTCTTCCTGCAGCCGCTGGTGTTCGTCCTGGGCCTGGCCCTGGCGCTGCTGGCGTGGTCACGGATGCGCGAGGCCGGCGGGTAGGCGACGAAGGGTCCCCCGGTTCCGTTCTGCTCGATCTTCGTGTGGGCGCAACCCCTCCGGGGTGGTGCCGCGACTACGTCAGGCCCAGCCGCACCCTCATCGACTTGGCCCACGGACTCGACCAACTCCTGATGCGTGATCGCCGATTGCTCGCACTCCTTGGTGCCCCGCGCGCTGGCCGGGCAGATGCTGCGGGTCCGGCTGACCAGCATCCGGTTGACAGTGTTCGACGGCTGCAGGTCATGGCCGAGCGTCCACACAAGAACGGCCGGAAACGCGTTACCCCCGCCGATCCCGATATGTCTCCCCCGGCACCGGCGCTGAGCGCGCTCACCAGGGGAGTCCGACGCCGACTACTGGGCGCAAGCTCTACCCGACCGCGTCGCCGCGGACTCGATCGTCGACCGGCGGCGAACATCGCCCCTCAACGACATGGCGAAACCACGAATCGCGCCCCGACTCCCCCTCGAATCCGAGTCACGAGTTTCGTCGATCACCAAGTGGCCACCTGCGCATGCGGACTCTCATGCTGGGTTGCGACCGCGCGGGCGACCGACCCCTGCGGCTACACCCCAACCAGGGCCCAATCCGACGCCCGCTGGAATCTGAACTCCGTCCTGCTGCGGGGTGTGGGCGGTTCAGCCCGTGACTCGGGTCGGTGGTCCGCGGCTGATGTGGATGTGGGGTGTGCCGTCTGGGGTCGATGGTGATGGTGTAGCGGCCGTGGTGCAGGTCGTGGTGGCAGCGGGAGCAGAGCAGGACCATGTTTGACACATCCGTCAGGCCGCCGTGGCGCCAGGCCAGGATGTGGTGGGCTTCGCAGAACCGGGGGCTGCGCCCGCAGCGGATGCAGCCGCGGTCGCGGGCGATCAGCGCGGCCCATTGGGTGGCGGTGGCCCGGCGGCGGGTGCGGCCCATGGCCAGTGGCACGAACCCGCCGGTGGTCTTGCGACCGAAGATGAGGGTGCACACGGCGGTGCAGGTGAGCAGGTCGAAGGTGTCGGCGGTGATCGGGGTGCCATCGGCCAGCACCGCCTGCTGGGCGTCGGTCAGGTCGGCGGCGTCGATCAGCACCGACAGCCCGGCTGTGCCCAGCGGGGCTGCGGTTCGCGGCGGCGGCCGCGGTGATCGCGGCCAGCGCGTCGGCGCGCCGCTGCGGCAGGGTCTGCCCGGGGTCCACCCCGGCATCGGGGGCGGGGCTGAACACTTCCAGCAGCTCGGCCAGCCGGGCGCCGTCGATGTCGTCGAGCAGCCCGGTCAGCGCCCACATCCCGGATGCCCGGGCGGTCAGCCGCAGCCCGCGGCGGGCCCGCTGCTCGGCGTGGCAGAGCTGGCCGTGCTCGCCGTCCTCGGCGTCGGCGATGACTTGCAGCACATGCCGGGTTTCCCGCGGGTCGGTGGCCGCGGCCAGCTCCACCGCCGCGGCCACCACCTGCGCCCGCTGCTTCAGACCTTGCGTGGTGGCCAGGATCACCGACACGTGCTGGCCGGACACCCGGCCGGCGGCGAACGCCCGGGCCAACTCCGGGAACGCCCGCAGGTCCCGGGCGGTGGCCACGATCGCCGACCCGGCCTGCCACCGTCGACCCGGTCGCGGCGGCCACCAGCGTGCCGGTCGTCCCGGCGCCCAGCACCCGGGAATCGCCGTGGGTGTCAGCCGCCCCGGCCACCGCGGTCAGATAGGCGTCCAGCCGGTTGCCGATCGCCGCCAGCCGCCGCCATCGCCCCGGCCCGCTGCTCGGCGCACAGCAGCCTCCGGATCCGGCAGCCCATCGAGCAGCCCGTCCATCTGCGTCCAGCACCGCCGGGTGCTCGGTGGGCAACGTCGCGCGGATCCGCGCCCGCCGCCGCGCCCCCCGCGACACCTCGAAGAAACCCATCACACCCCCTTCCCACACCCACCACGCTAGACCAGGGGGTACGACATTTCCGGTGTCCACAAACCGGGGGTGTGGACAGCCAGAAACACGCACACCTGCCGGGGCGATGCGGGCGGCGCAACACCCCGGACCGGCGCGGATTCTCACGACGGTGACGGGCATCCCGCTGCGTGTCCTTCCATGTGAATCAGGGCCTCCTCGCCCGATGTTCGGCAACACCTGTCGCGGACGACCACAAGTGAACGGTTTCGCGCCCGGGAGCCGGTTGTGGCAAGGTCGCACTCATGGACCTGATCGCTGAGATCCGCGCCGCGCTGCGGGCGCAGGCCGACCCGGCCAAAGCGCCGGAGATGCAGCGGTACATGAAGTCCGAGATGCCGTTCCTCGGGGTGCAGAAGCAGGCGCGGACCAAGGCCTTGCGCCCGATCCTGCGGCAACCGTTCACCCGCGACGAGTGCCTGGCCGCGGCCCGCACACTGTGGGATGACGCCGAGTACCGCGAGGAACGTTATGCCGCGCTGGCGTTGCTTCGCACCCAGCGGCTGACCCCGGCCGACGAACCCCTTCTGCGCCACCTGATCACGACCGGGGCCTGGTGGGACCTGGTGGATGAGACGGCGACCAAGTTGGTGGGCCCGCTGCGGCGGGAACTGGACATCCGGGCCTGGGCCGTCGACGAGGACCTGTGGATCCGGCGGGCGGCCATCATCTGCCAGGTGGGGTGCAAGACCGACACCGACTCGGAACTGCTCACGGCGGTGATCGAGCCCAACACCGGCGATCGGACGTTCTGGATCCGCAAGGCCATCGGCTGGGCGCTGCGCGACTACGCCTACACCGACCCTGCGTGGGTACGGGATTTCGTCGCCGGCCACGAACTGGCGCCGCTGTCCGTGCGTGAGGCCACCAAACACCTGTGACAGGATCGGATCATGACCCAAGCCGTCCTGCACACCAACCGTGGTGACATCCTCATCAACCTGTTCGCCGACCAGGCGCCCAAGACCGTGGCCAACTTCGTGGGCCTGGCCGATGGCTCCCGCGAGTGGGTCGACCCGAAGACCGGTGCCCCGGGTTCCGGGCCGCTCTACAACGGCGTGACGTTCCACCGCGTCATCAGCGGGTTCATGATCCAGGGCGGCTGCCCGCTCGGTACCGGCACGGGCGGCCCGGGCTACCGGTTCGCCGACGAGTTCCACCCCGAGCTGCAGTTCGACCGCCCCTACCTGCTGGCGATGGCCAACGCCGGGCCCAACACCAACGGCTCGCAGTTCTTCATCACCGTGGGCAAGACACCGCACCTGAACTTCAAGCACACGATCTTCGGCGAGGTCGCCGACCAGGCCGGTCGCGACGTCGTGGACGCGATCGCCGCGACCCCGACCGGCCGGATGGACAAGCCGGTCGACGACGTCGTGATCGAATCGGTCGACATCATCGCGTGAGTACCCCCGAGCCGGCGCCGGTCTGCTACCGCCATCCCGACCGCCCGACCTGGATCCGGTGTACGCGGTGTGACCGGCCGATCTGCCCGGAGTGCATGATCCCGGCGGCGGTCGGCTTCCAGTGCCCTGAGTGCGTGGCCGCGGGGCAGGCCACGACCCGCGAGGCCAAGACGGTGTTCGGCGGGCGCATCACCTCCTCCAGCACGGTCACGATCTCCCTGATCGGGGTGTGTGCGGCCATCTTCGCCCTGCAGTTCCTGGTCGGGGTCAACGCGGTCGCGGCCGACTGGGGCATGTGGCCGGCGGCGGTCGCGATCAACGACGAGTGGTACCGGCTGCTGACGTCGGTGTTCCTGCACGGCAGCCTGCTGCACCTGGCGTTCAACATGTACGTGTTGTTCGTCCTCGGCCCGCCCCTGGAAAGGCTGTTGGGCCATGCGCGGTTCCTCATCCTCTTCCTGATCGCCGGGCTCGGTGGGGCAGTGGCCTCCTTCACGTTCTCCAGCATCAACACCGTCTCGGTGGGCGCCAGCGGTGCGATCTTCGGGTTGATGGGGGCGTTGGTCGTGGCCGGCCGGCACCTGCGCACGGACATCACCCAGGTGCTCGTGCTGATCGGCATCAACGTGGTGATCGGGTTCATCGCGCCGGGCGTCGACTGGCGGGCGCACCTCGGCGGCTTGATCACCGGTGCTGCGGTCGCGTTCGTGTTCTCCAAGGCACCGTCCGGCAAGCAGCAGACCCTGGTGCAGGTGGTGGGTTGTACTGGCATCGTGCTGGTGCTGGCGGGCATCGCGCTGTGGCGGGCCGATCAGATCTCGCAGTTGGTGCCGATCGGGTAGGGGTGCTCGATCCGACAACCGATGGCGGGGGCCCTGGACAGCCCAAGTTACTCACGGGTAACATACGATCCATGACTACTCGCGATGCTGTGATCGTTGCCGCCGTGCGCACCCCGATCGGGGTGGGCAAGCCCGAGAAGGGTGCCCTGTCCGGCATCCACGCTGTGGATCTGTCCGCCTTGGCCCTGCAGGGTTTGGTGGACCGCGCCGGGATCGACCCCGGACTCATCGAGGACGTGATCTGGGGCTGCGTGTCGCAGGTCGGCGAGCAGGGTTTCAACATCGGCCGCAACGCGGCACTGGCTGCCGGCTTCCCCGAGTCCGTCCCCGGAACCACCCTCGACCGGCAGTGCGGCTCCTCGCAGCAGGCGCTGCACTTCGCGGCGGCCAGCGTGATCGCGGGCCACTACGACGTGGTCGTCGCCGGTGGCGTGGAGTCCATGTCCCGCATCCCGATGTTCTCCAACGGCAAGGGCGGCGACGGTCCCTTCGGCCCGATGATGACCGACCGTTACGAGGGCAAACTGGTCAACCAGGGCGTCTCGGCGGAGATGATCGCCGAGAAGTGGAACCTGTCCCGGCAGTACCTCGACGAGATGGCGGTCGAGTCCCACGAGCGGGCGGCGCGGGCCACCGACGAGGGGATCTTCGCCGAAGAGATCGTGCCGGTGCGTGGGGTCACGGCCGACCAGGGCATCCGCCCGGGGTCGTCGGTGGAGAAGTTGGCGGGCCTGCCGACGCCGTTCACCGAGAACGGGGTGGTCACCGCGGGCAACGCGTCACAGATCTCCGACGGTTCCGCTGCGCTGCTGGTGATGACCAGCGAGAAGGCGGCCGAACTCGGGCTCACCCCGATCGTGCGCTTCCACACCGGCGTGATGGCCGGCGTCGACCCGATCATCATGCTCACCGGCCCGATCCCGGCCACGCAGAAGGTGCTCGATCGCTCGGGGCTGACCATGGCCGACATCGGCGCGGTCGAGATCAACGAGGCGTTCGCCTCGGTGGTGGGGGCCTGGTTCGCCGAGACCGGTGCCGACCCCAAGATCACCAACCCGAACGGCGGCGCGATCGCGCTGGGGCACCCGCTGGGCGCCTCCGGTGCGCGGCTGATGACGACGCTGGTGCACCAGATGCAGCGCAACGGCATCCGGTACGGCCTGCAGACGATGTGCGAGGGCGGCGGCATGGCCAACGCCACGATCGTGGAGCTGGTGTGCGAGGCGGCGCGCACCGCCGCACGCAGCCGCGAATGTGGGTGTTCGGGTAGAACGTTGGCGTTCGCGCGCCGATGAACGACAACGAACTACCCGAACGTCGACAAACTGCACGAACACCAACGGAAGCCGGGCAGGCCGGACCTCCGGGACCGTGCCGGTGGCGCACACCAACGAAGTTATCCACAGGGTTGTCCCCAGCTGGGGAGAACTACACCCCTGTCATTACCGCCACTTGGTGGACACGACGAAACCGAGTGCGATAAGTACGAATCCGCCGACCAGGTTCCAGAAGCCGAGGTCGGACAGAACGGGTGCGTCCGGTGCGATGTACCAGGCGCAGATCCACACCAGGCCGACGACGAACAGCCCGACCATGAGCGGTGCGACCCAGGGCGGGCTGCCGATCTTGACCGGTTTGCGCTTGTCGTCGCCGGTGTTGGCCTTGCGGCGGGAGCGGGATTCGGGCACGAGGGCAACTCTACCGCGCCGTAGTGTGGTTCCGTGAGTGTGCGCTGGTGGGCAGTTCTGGCCGCGGTGGTCTTCGGGGCCGCCGGGTTCCTGTTCGCCGCGAGCGCCAACACTGCCGCCGGGACGGATCTGCGCAGCGACACCGCCGCCCTCAAGGATGTGGTGGCCGAACGGGCCGCCATCGTCGATCAGAAGCAGAACCAGGTCGCCGAACTGCAGACCCGGGTGCAGCAGCTCGGCAAGGACCAGGAGGGGACGGCGGCCGCCCGGGCACAGGGCGCGATCGACCAGTTGTCCTCGCCGGTCGGGCTCGTGCCGCTGACCGGTCCGGCGGTGACCGTGACCCTGACCGATGCCCCGCAGGAGGGTAACGAAGAGGCCAACCCGGACGACCTGGTCGTGCACCAGCAGGATCTGCAGGCCGTGATCAATGCGATGTGGCGCGCAGGTGCGCTGGGGATCCAGGTGATGGACCAACGCCTCATCGCCACCAGTGCCGTGCGGTGTGTGGGAAACACCTTGATCCTGCAGGGGCGGGTGTACTCACCGCCGTTCGTGGTCACCGGTGTCGGGGATCAAGCCGACATCGAGCGGGAGCTGGAGCGCGACGACTACCTGCGGGGGTATCAGGCCGCTGTGGAGTTCTTCGGCCTCGGCTACGAGCAGGTTCGCCAGGACACCGCCACCATCCCCGGCTTCGACGGCTCGCTGGGCATCGACGACGCCACGCCCGTGCCGGACAAGAAAGGACGCTCATGACGGTCCTGGTGATCGACAACTACGACAGTTTCGTCTACAACCTGGTTCAGTACCTGGGGCAGCTGCAGACCGAGTGCGTGGTCTTCCGCAACGACGAGATCACCCTCGAGGAGGTCGCGGGCTACAGCGGCGTGCTGCTGTCCCCCGGACCGGGCACCCCCGACGACGCCGGGATCTGCATGGACCTGATCGGTCGGTACGCCGGGCAGATGCCGATCTTCGGGGTGTGCCTTGGGCATCAGGCCATCGCCGAGGTCTACGGAGCCACGGTCAGCCGGGCGCCCGAGTTGCTGCACGGCAAGACCTCATTGGTCGAGCACGACGGCCGCGGGGTCTTCGCGGGCCTGCCCAACCCCATGACCGCGACCCGCTACCACTCGCTGGCGGTGGAACCGGACACCGTGCCCGCCGAGCTCGAGGTGAGCGCCCGGACCGGCAGCGGCGTCATCATGGGCCTGCGGCACCGGGAGCTTGCGGTGGAGGGCGTGCAGTTCCATCCCGAGTCGGTGCTCACTGAAGGGGGCCACCGGATGCTGGCCAACTGGCTGGCAGCCTGTGGTGACACGGATGCGGTGCGGCGCAGCGAGGGGCTGTCCCCGGTAGTGGGTTGAGCGGGTTCGCCCGCCGCACGTCGTGAGCCCGCGTGGTTCCGCTCACGCGGGCGACAAGGACCTCTGTCCAAGGACCTATTGCCGGCCCAACCGCGAGGCCTACTGCGTCGCCTCGCCCGACGGGGTTGGGGACTCGGTGGGCGTCGGGGTCGGCGTCGGCGTGGGAGTGGGTCCGCTGGACACGGTGATCGTGACCGTGGTGCCCTTCTTCACCTGCGCCCCTTCGGAGGGGTTCTGGTTGGTGACCGTCCCGATCGGTTGGTCGGAACTGGCGGTCACGACGGAGACGTCCAGGCCGGCCTTCGACAGTGCGGAGGTTGCCGCCGACTGGGTGAAACCGATGACACCCGGGACCTCGACCACGCCGGTCGACACCTCGATGTCGACCTTGCTGCCGACATCGACGGTGGAGAAGGCGTCCGGGCTCTGGTTCAGGACCAACCCTTCGGGCTGGCTGGACTCGACCTGTTTGACGTTGCCGAGCTCCAACTTGGCGTCCTTGAGTGCCGTGCGCACGTCGTCGAGGCTGGTCAGACCCTCCAGGGGCGGGACCTGCGTCTGCTGCTTGCCGGCCGAAACCGTCACGGTCACCGCCTCGCCGGTCGCGAGCTGGGTATCGGCCTCGGGGTCCTGGGCGAGCACGGTGTCCTCCGGCTCGTTGGAGGTCTGCGGGGTCTGCGCGCCGAGCTTGAGGCCCTGGGCCTCCAGGGCACGCTGTGCCTCGTCGATGCTCATGCCGACCACGTCGGGCACGGTCACCCGCTGCCCGGACCCGCCGCTGAAGACGTTGCGGCCGATGAACAGGGCGGCGGCGGCCACCGCCAGCACCAGCACGGTCACCCCGAGCCAGGCCCACGGGCTGCGCTTGGCGGGGCCGCTCTGCGCCGGATCCTGCCCGCCGACCGGCGCCAGCGACGCGGTCGTCGCGGATGCGGGGATCGTGGCCCGCATCGTCGGCACGGCACCGGTGACCGGCAGGCCGGCCAGTGCCCGCTCCACGTCGGCCTTGAACTCGTTGGCGCTCTGGTAGCGATCCTCCGGCCGCTTGGCCAGGGACTTCAGCACCATCCCGTCGAGGGCCGGCGGCACCGCCGGATCCACCTGGGACGGAGGCACCGGGGTCTCGCTGACGTGTTGGTAGGCGACCGACACCGCACTCTCCCCCTGGAACGGGGGGCGGCCGGTGAGCAACTCGTACAGCAGGCAGCCGGCGGAGTACAGGTCCGAGCGGGCGTCGACCACCTCACCGCGGGCCTGTTCGGGCGAGAGGTACTGGGCGGTGCCCATCACCGCGTTGCCCTGGGTCATGGTGGCGTGGGCGTCGGCCACGGCCCGGGCGATGCCGAAGTCCATCACCTTCACATCGCCGGTGCGGGTCAGCATCACGTTGCCGGGCTTGATGTCCCGGTGGATGATCCCGTGGGCGTGCGAGTAGTCCAGCGCGCTGAGCACCCCGGACATGATCTCCAGGGAGCGCTCCGGCAGCAGTCGCCGGCCGCTGCTCATCAGTTCCCGCAGCGTGTGTCCGTCGACGTACTCCATGACGATGTAGGGCACCATCACGTGCTCGCCGCCGCCGTCGAGGACGTCCTCCCCGGTGTCGTAGACGGCGACGATGTTGGGGTCGTTCAGTGAAGCCGCCGACTGCGCCTCCCGCCGGAAGCGGCCCTGGAAGGCGGGGTCGCGGGCCAGATCCGGGCGCAGCACCTTCACGGCGATGCGGCGGTTGAGGCGCAGGTCCTTGCCCTCGAACACCTCGGCCATGCCGCCGCGGCCGAGCTCGTCGCCGAGTTCGTACCGGTCGCCGAGCCGTCGGGTCGTGGTCACTGGAACCTCCTGGGGCTCATCGTTGCAGCACCGCCTCGATCACCGCGCGGGCAATGGGTGCCGCCACGGCATTGCCGCTGACCTCCGGCTGACCGGCGTTCTCCACGGCCACGGCCACCGCGACCTGCGGGTCCTCAGCGGGAGCCGAGGCGACGAACCATGCGATGTTGGGACGCCCGGCCCCGGTCTCCGCCGTGCCGGTCTTGCCCGCGACGTTGACCCCGGGGATGCGGGCGTTCGAGCCGGTGCCGGAGTTGACGACCTGGACCATCATGCCCATCAGCTTGGCGGCGTTCTGCTCGGTCATCGCCCGCTCGAACGCCTTCGGCTGCGTGTCTGACAGCACGGTCAGATCCGGCGCCAGGACCTGGTCGATCAACGTGGGGTACATGGTCACGCCCTGGTTGGCGATCGAGGCGGTGACCATCGCCATCTGCAGTGACGTGGACTGGACGTCGAACTGCCCGATCGCGCTCATGGCGGTCTGGGCCTCGTCCGGGTCCTTCGGGAACCGTGACGTCGCTGCCGTCATGGGCACGTCGAAGGAACTGCCGAAGCCGAACTTCTCGGCCTGGGTCCGCAGCGCGTCGTCGCCGAGCTCGTTGCCGAGGTAGGCGAAGGCGCTGTTGCAGGAGATCGCCAGGGCGTTGGCCAGCGTGGTCTTGTTATCCGGCCCGCAGGGGGCACCCGACCAGTTCGCCAGCGACCGGCTGGACCCCGGCAGCGGGTAGGAAGCCGGCCCGGGAAGCACCGAGTCGGGCTCGAAGCCGGCGTCGAGCGCAGCGGCGGCGGTCACCAGTTTGAACGTCGAGCCCGGGGGGATCGTCTGCACCAGCGGGCGGTTGAGCAGCGGCTTGTTGGGGTCGGCCTCGAGCTGCTCGTAGTAGTCCTGCGCCGCGGCCGCATCGTGGGTGGCCAAGCCGTTGGGGTCGAAGCTCGGTGACTGCACCAGCGCCAGGATCTCGCCGGTCTTGGGGTCGATCGCCGTGACCGACCCGACCTGGCTGCCCAGGCCGGAGGCGGCGGCCTTCTGCGCGGAGGCCAGCAGCGTCGTCTGCACGGCCCCGCCCTCCGGCACCCGGCCGGCGATGAGTTGCTGGATGCGGTCGACGAACAGGCGGGGATCGTTGCCCGACAGGATGTCGTTCTCGGTGCGCTCGAGGCCGGTGGAACCGTACAGCGAGGAGTAGAACCCGGTGGCCGGCGCGTAGAGGACCCCGTCGGGGTAGGTGCGCAGGAACTTGAACGTCTGCTTCGGCGTGGCCACGGACCGGGCGACGGGCTTGGTCCCCACCAGGATGGGACCGCGCTCCCGCTCGTACTCGGCGAGCACCGTGCGCTGGTTGCCGGGCTGGGCGTTGATCCGCGGGGCCAGCAGGAACTGCTGGAACGTGAGGTTGACGACCAGGGCGATCGCCAGGATCCCGAAGACCCAGCCGAGGCGGCGGATGGCGCGGATCATCGGTCGATCCCCACCCGGATCATCTGGGTCAGCGCCTCGTCAGCGCTCTGCGCGATCATCGCCGGGCGCCGGTTGCGGTCACTGATCCGCAACAACAGGGCGATCATCATCCAGTTGCACACCAGCGCCGACCCGCCGTAGGACAGGAACGGGGTGGTCAGTCCGGTCAGCGGGATCAGCCGGGTGACGCCACCGATGGTGACGAAGACCTGCAGCGCGAACACGCTCGACAGCCCCACGGCCAGCAGGGTGCCGAACGGATCGCGGCAGGCCAGGCCGGTGCGCAGGCCGCGCTCGACCAGGATGGCGAACAGCATGATGATGGCCATCATCCCGGCCAGTCCGAGTTCCTCCCCCAACGCCGCGGAGATGAAGTCGGTCTTCGCGAACGGGATGAACTGCGGGTAGCCCTCGCCCAGTCCGGTGCCGAACAGCCCGCCGCTGGCCAGGCCGAACAGCGCCTGCACCAGTTGGTAGCCCTCGTCGTTGGCGTAGGTCCACGGGTCCAGCCAGATCTTCACCCGCAGTTGCACGTGACCGAAGGCGAGATAGCCGAGCATCGCTGCCAGTGCGAACAGGCCGGCGCCGATGATCAGCCAGCTGCGGCGTTGCGTGGCGACGTAGAGCAGGATCACGAAGACCCCGAAGAACATCAACGCGGTCCCGAGGTCGCGTTCGAAGGCCAACACCCCCAGGGCCACCAGCCAGGCCACCAGCAGCGGGCCGAAGTCACGCCCGCGCGGGATGCCCAGCCCCAGCACCTTGCGGCGGACCGTGGCCAGGGCCTCGCGTTTGCGGACGAGGTACCCGGCGAAGAAGATCGTGAGCGCGATCTTGGCCAGCTCGGAGGGCTGGAAGGACAAGGGACCGAGCCGGATCCACAGCCGGGCGCCGTTGATGCTCGTGCCGAGGATCGGGACCAGGGGAAGCAGCAGCAGGACCACGCCGACGACCAGGCTCGTGAACGTGTAGCGCTGCAGTTTCCGGTGGTCGGTGACCAGGAACAACACGAGCGTGAACAACGCCAGCGCCACGAGCACCCAGGTGGCCTGGGCGACGGCGTCGGCGCTGGGGGCCTTGTTGTCGTTGGCCTCGGCGCGCAACTGCTCGGCGATGTCCAGGCGGTGGATCATCACCAGTCCCAGCAGGTTGATCATCGCGGCCACCGGGTACAACACCGGGTCGGCGTAGGGTGCCAGCCGCCGGATGACGACGTGGCCGACGAGCAGGACCGCCGCGCTACCGATCAGCAGCGCGAGGTAGTTCACAGGCAACGTGTCGAGGGTCGCCAGATCCACGGTCGCGTAGCAGACGCTGCCGATGATCCAGGCCACGAACAGCAGCGCGAGTTCGGTGCGGCGGGGGGATCGCTTCATGCCCGACACCCCTCGCGACTGTTGCGCGGTTGCGTCCCCGCGGCGCCGAGTGTTGCGCGGTTGCTGGTTTCACGGCCCGAAATCGACAACGGCGCAACAGTCGTGGAGCCAGACCAGCAACGGTGCAACAGTGGCGGCGCGGATTCCAGCGCGAGCTCGGTGCGGCGGGGGGATCGCTTCATGGGGTCGTCCCGCTGTCCGCACCGGGGCAGCCCTCGGTCTTCGGCTTGCTGCGGCAGGTCGCCGCCTGCTCGTCGAGGATGGTGACGATGCGGTCGGCGTCGGCTCGGCTCTGCGCGGCGATCGTGGCGTTGACCAGCTCCTGGGCGTAGACCGGCAGCTGCACGCTCGGGATGGCGGTGGTCTCGACCACCGACGACAACGGGAGCGAACCGACGCTCTGCGGGATACCGCGGTAGACGGTCACGTACCCGTCCCGGCTGCCGACGTAGTACTGGCTGGAGATCCACCACCAGGTCCCGCCGACCAGGCCCAGCACGAGCAGGACAGCCACGATGGCCACTATCCAGCGGCCCTGTCGGCGCCGCGGCTGCTCCGGTGGCAGGACTTGGTCGACGGCGGGCGCTTCGTCGAGCTGGCTGTCCTGCGGGAAGTCGACCCCGGGCAGTTTCGAGCGGGTGCGGGGCTCGGCGGCGGCACCCACGACCACCGGGCGGTTGCCGGCAGGGGCCTCCTCGACCTGGGCGACGTCGGCGACCACACACGTGACGTTGTCCGGAGCGCCGCGCTCGATCGCTGCCTCGACCAGCGCGGTCACGGCTCCCGGCGGATCGCTGCGGCTGAGCAACTCCTGGATCTGCGCGTCGGTGAGGACACCGGACAGCCCGTCGCTGCACAGCATGATGCGGTCGCCGGCATGGACCTCGCGGATGCTCAGGTCCGGTTCCACCGTGTTCACCCCGTCGATGGCCCGGATGAGAAGGTTGCGGCGCCGGTGGGTGGCGGCCTCCTCCGCAGTGATCTGGCCGGCGTCCACCAACGTCTGGACGTACGTGTGGTCCTTGGTCAGCCGCAGCAGCTCGCCGTTGCGCAACATGTAGGCCCGGGAGTCCCCGACGTGGGCGATGGAGGCGCGGTCGCCCTGCCAGCACACGACCGTGACGGTGGTGCCCATGCCCTGGAAGTCCGGCTGCTCGGCGATGATGTGACGCATCTCCAGTTGCGCCTCGTCCACCGCGTCGGCCAGTTGCGTGAGGACGTCCTCGCTGTCCGCGATCGGCAGTCCCGCCAGGATCGCCGTGACGGTGGCGCTGGCCAGTTCCCCGGCCACGTGCCCGCCCATGCCGTCGGCCACGATCAGCAGGTTGTCCGAGGCGTACCCGGAGTCTTCGTTGCCCTGCCGCACGAGCCCCACGTCGCTGCGTGCCGCATAGCGGAAGACCAGAGGCATGGCGGCTACTTCCGCAGCTCGATGACGGTCTGCCCCACGCGCAGGGACTGGCCCATCTGCAGCACGGTGGGCGCGGTCAACCGGGTCTTGCCGATCCAGGTTCCGTTGGTCGACCCGAGGTCCTCGGCCACCCATTGGCCCTCGTGCTGGAACAGCCGGGCATGCCGGGCTGATGCGTATTCGTCGTCGACGACCAGCGTGGAGTCGGGGGCACGGCCGATGGTGATCGGCGCGCTGCCCAGGGGGATCACGGTGCCGGACAAGTGGCCGCTGGTGACCACCAGGTTGCTGGCCCGCTTGCGTGAAACCCGCGGTTGCCGCTTCGGCTTGGGCTGGGTCTGTGGGCGCGGGGGCAGCACCGCGGCACCCTCCGGCGGCGCTTCGAGGTCGCGGCGCAGGGCACCGAGGGTGAACATCACGAACAACCACAGGGCGATGAGGATCCCCCACCGCAGCAGCGTCAGGACCAGTTCGCTCATGGTGCGCTCCGGAAGGTGAGGTTCGTGGACCCGATCGTGATGATCGCCCCGTCACGAAGTGGCTGCTCGGCCACCAGCGTGCCGTTGACGTAGGTGCCGTTCGTGGAGCCGAGGTCGCGCAGGATGACGTCGGAGCCGACCAGGATCTCGGCGTGGTGCCGGGAGACGCCCGGGTCGTCGATGCGGATGTCGGCGTCGGCGCCGCGCCCGATGCGGGTCACGGCCCGGTTGAGTTGGAAGACCCCCTGCTTGCCCTCGACGCGCGGGGCGGAGCCGGCTGGCGGACCGGCGGCCGGGGCGACATCGTGGTCGACGCGGGCTTCGCTGATGATCTCCACGGTTCCCTGCGGCCGGTCCTCGGCCGGCTGCATCGCAACACTCACGCTGCCGAGGAAGGAGTACTGCTGCTGTTGGGCGTAGTCGCGGATCATCACCGCGAACTCGCCGACCAGGGTCTCGTCGTAGACCGACAGCCGGTCGTAGTCCTCCTGGCTGACCAGGACGGTGTAGACGTTGGGCACGACGGTGCGGGCCCGGGACACGACCGCCGCGCGGGAGTCCATCTCGTTCTGCAGGGCGGCGGCAACCTCGACCGGCTGCAACTCCGACTTGAAGGCCTTGGCGAAGGCGCCATTGACCGCCCGGTCGACCCGCTGCTCGAAACGATCCAACAATCCCACGGTGTACCTCCACAATCAGGGTAGTGGGTGGGTCCGCGCGTGCCCGGTTCCACGCCGGGGCGGGGGCCCTGCGGGGTTTGTGCGGGGGATGGGGCCGGTCGTGGACCTTCGGCCGCCCGATCCGTGGGGATGTTCGCGCGGGGCCGCCGTCGGGCGCACGACGACCCGGCTGCGCGCACGGTGTCGCCGGACGTTGGTTCGCCCCGTCTCGCCGCACCGGCGAGTGTCAGGCGGTGAACAACGTCACGAAAGCCGGGCGGCCAGTCCCGGGGCTTGGCAGAGCCTGCCGCCTGCGCGCTCCAGCCCGTGTGGTTAGGGTGGCGATGTGAGGAAGCGGGCGGGCCGGGCGTCGTCGGCGTTGAGCCGGAGGTGGCTGTCAGGCGCTGGTGCGACGGGTGAAGTGGCCGCCGCAGTGAGCCTCGACGTGCAGGAGCGCATCGAGGACCTGCCGTCGGCAGTGCGCCTGGGTGCCGAACTCGCCGACGCCGCACTCGGTGCCCTCCCCGAGGGTTTGGCGCTGCGGTTGTGCCGGCTGCCGGTGGCCAGTGAATACGCCCGCATGGTGGAGAGCCTGACCGCTGTCGCCTACTTCGATGCCATCACCAGGGATGTGCCGATCCCGGTCCCGCGTACCGGCGGGCTGCGGCCCGTGGAGTCGCGGGCGTGAGACGCGTGCAGGCACTGGTCGTCGGGTCCGGTGCCGGCGGGGCGACGACCGCCGCGACGCTGGCCGCGGCCGGTGTGCAGACGCTGGTGCTCGAGGAGGGCCCGGACGTCGCACCGGGCGAAGTGGCCCAGTTCAGCCAGGACCAGATGCGCGCGCAATACCGGAACCGGGGCCAGCTCGTCGCCCTGGGAGTGCCGCCGATCACCTATGCCGAGGGCCGGTGCGTGGGCGGGTCGACCGAGATCAACTCGGGGTTGTATCACCGGCCCAGCCCGAGCCTGCTGGCCGGATGGACCCGCGGGTGGAGCATCGACGATCTCACCGGCGAGGTGCTGGACCCCATCTGCAGGGCGATCGAGCACAACCTGTCGGTGGGCACGTTCCCGCAGGGTGTGCCGCCCGCGTCGGCCTTCCTCACCGAGGGGGCCCGGCGGTTGGGCTGGCACAGCGTCGAGGTGCCGCGCTGGTTCCGCTTCGACACCGGTCAGCGCCAGTCGATGGCCGTCACCTATCTGCAATACGCCAGGGCTGCGGGCGCAACTGTCGAAAGTGGCGCGAGCGTGCGCTGGATCGAGGTGCGCAACGGACGCGCCGCCGCGGCGCACGTGGAATACAGCGACGGGCGCACCGAATCGATCGCCTTCGACGCGGTCTTCGTGTGCGGCGGGGCCGTCCAGTCCGCCGCCCTGCTGCTGCGCAGCGGGATCGCGCGCAACGTGGGCCGGACGCTGTCCATGCATCCGACCGTCAAAGCCGTGGCGTTCAGCGACCGGATCGAGAACGACCCGTCGGACGTGCCCGTCACCCAGGTGCGCGAGTTCGCCCCGGACATGACCATCGGCGGTTCGGCGACCAACCCGCCATTGCTGGCGCTGTCCCTGCTGCCCACCGCGGTCGGGGTGCAGGATGTGCCGACGTACGGCCGGTCTGCCGGCATCTACTACGCGGCGATCCGCAGTTCCGGGCGGGGCCGAGTCCGGGTGCTGCCCCGGATGCGCGACCCCCTGGTCACCTTCCGGCTGCCGGCGGTGGACTTCGCCCGCCTGCAGTCGGCCATGGGACGGCTGCTGCTGGTCCTGCTGGCCGCCGGCAGCGACCGGGTGGTGGCCTCCGTGCACGGCGGGGAGCAGATCACCCGGGCCGAACAGATCCCGGCGGAGGTGGCCCGCATGACCCGGCGGACCGCCGACCTCATGACGGTGCATGTGTGCTCGTCGGTGCCGATGGGGGAGGACCGGGCCATCTGCGCGGTGGACTCCTTCGGCGCGAGTCACGAAGTGGCGGGGCTGGTGGTCAACGACGCGTCCATCGTCAACGGCGCCCCCGGGATCAACCCGCAGGGGACCGTCATGGCGCTGGCGGTCCGCAACGCCGAGCACTTCCTGAGCGTGCAGGGCGTGACCCCTGCGCGCCGGGAGTTCGTATGACGCTTGTGGTGACCGGTGCCGCCGGTTGGTTCGGCCGGGCCTTCCTGGACCTGCTCGCCGGTCAGGATCAGGCCGATGTCCGGGTCGTGGTCCGTACCCCGGCCGATGTGCCGGTGGTGGCCGCGGCCCTGCCGGCAGCGCGGGTGTTCGTGGCGGATCTGACCGACGCGGGTGCCGTCGCAGACGTCTTCGAGGGGGTCTCGGCCTGCCAGGTCGTCCATGCCGCCGGGGTCATCCACCCACGGCGGGTGGCCGACTTCGACAGCATCAACGTGGACGGCACCCGGCACGTCCTGCAGGCAGCCCTGGGTGCGGGGCTCACGCGGTTCGTGCACCTGTCCAGCAACTCCGCCATCGGGACGAATCCCAGCCCGGACGAGAGCTTCCGCGACAACGAGCCGTTCAACCCGTACCTGGGCTACGGACGGTCCAAGATGCGCGCCGAGGTGGTCGTGACTGCGGCGCTGCAGGAGGCCGGTGTGCCCGGGGTCATCCTGCGACCGCCCTGGTTCTACGGGCGGTTCCAGCCCGAACGGCAGGCGCGATTCCTGAAGACGGTGCGCTCGGGCCGGTTCCCGTTGATCGGCGACGGCAGCAACCGCCGCTCGATGGTGGACGTCGACCACCTGGCCCGTGCCGCGTGGTTGGCGCTGTCCGCGCCGATCGACGGTGTGCCCGCGTATTGGATCGCCGACGCGCAGCCCTACGCCATGACGCAGGTCCTGGATGCGGTCCGGGAGGCCGCCCGGCTCGAAGGGTTGCCCGTCACGCAGGGCGAGATGCGCCTTCCTGCCCTGGCCGGGCGAGTGGCGTACCGGGTCGACGCGGCGCTGCAGCGCACCGGCCGCTACCAGCAGGAGATCCACGTGGCCGGGGAGCTGGACAAGACGATCGCCTGTTCGGTGGCCGGCGCGGTCCGCGACCTCGGGTTCGAGCCCGCCACCGACCTCGTCGCGGGGATGCGCCGCAGCTACCGATGGGGGCTGGAACACGGGCAGGACGTCTGATGCGCGCGGTGGTCACCGGTGGGTCCGGGTACTTCGGCAACGTGCTGTGCCAGCGGCTGGTGGCCGACGGTCACGACGTCGTGAACTTCGACCTCAGCCCGGTGGACCTGCCGGGCGTGCAACTGGCAGTGGGGGACATCCGCGACCGGGTCGCCATCCGGGCGGCGTGCGAGGGGGCGGATGTGGTGTTCCACAACGTCGCACAGGTGCCCCTGGCCCGGGACGCTGACTTGTTCGAGTCGGTCAACAGCGGCGGCACCGCCGCGATGCTCTGGGCCGCGGAGCACGCCGGCGTGGGCAAGGTCGTCTACACGTCCTCGTCGGCGGTCTTCGGGGTGCCGGAGTCCAACCCGGTGACCGAGCAGACGCCGCCGAAACCGGTCGAGGCCTACGGCCGGGCCAAGTTGGACGGTGAACTCTTGTGCCGTGCGGCCGTCACGCGCGGGCTGGACGTGACCATCATCCGGCCCCGGACCATCGTGGGCCACGGGCGGCTGGGGATCTTCGCGATCCTGTTCGACTGGGTGGCCGACGGCGTCGACGTGTTCGTCTTCGACGGTGGCCACAACCGCTACCAGTTCGTCCACGCCGCCGACCTCGCCGACGCCTGTGTCCGGGCCGGGCAGCGACCGGGCCCGGCGACCTACAACATCGGCGCCGAGCGGTTCGGGACCATGCGCCAGACCCTGCAGGCGCTGTGCGACCACGCCGGCACCGGCTCGCAGGTCCGGTCGGTCTCCAGCCGGCTGGCAGCGCCGGCCATGAAGGCGGCCTCGAAGTCCGGCCTCGCCCCGTTCGCCGACTACCACTGGCTGATGTACGCCCGCGACCTGTGGTTCGACACGACCGCTGCGCAGCGGGACCTCGGTTGGAGCGCGGCGTACTCGAACGAGGACATGATCTGCGAGGCCTACGACTGGTTCCTGGAGCATCGCGCCGAGGTGTCCCGGACTGGCCCGAGCCACCACCGGTCGAGCGTGAAGCAGGGGGTGCTCGACGGGGTGAAGGCGGCGCTGCGGCGGGTGTGAGCCCTGGGGCGGCGCGCACAAGCAGGCACGGGGTCACTGGCAGCTCACCACCGGCAGATCGTATAGGGTCCCACGCCGTCTTGAGCACGCACCAAGTAGGCCCGGGGCAGTGTCACCTCGAACACCAAGCGCTGCTGTGTCCCAAAGGGCACCAGGCTGTCCGGATCCCCAGGGAGCCCAACTTCGATGCCCTGAGTGGTCCCGACGCCCGCGCCGACGACCCCGAACTGGTAGCCGGGTGTTCCCCGGATGACCGTGGGCACCTGGTACTGGCGGCAGATGGCATCGAGGGGCACTGATTGCGCGGTGAGGGCCAAACCGAGCCGCACCGGGACCTGTGCCTCGTATCGGTCCAGCGGTGGGGTATCCAGCGGGAGGTGACCGGATTCCCGCAATCCTCGAAGAAACGCGACGTCAGTCATCGCAAGGCCGTTCAAGAAGTTCGGAATCGGATCCGGCCGGACCCAGCCCGGAACCCCATCGAGGTCCGGCGAGGACGCCAGCGAGACGATCCGCTGGGCCTGTGAGGTGGTTGACGCGACCGCCTTCTGCTGTTCCCCACGCATGCTCACGATGTTGCCCGGCACAGCCACAATCAGCAGCAGGCTGAGCGCGGCAAACGGTCGCCAGACGGTGGCCAGTGCCGATATCGCAACAGCGATCTGGGGAAGCAGGGAGAGAACGGTGACGTAGACGAATCGGCCATGAGTCGCGCCTTCGGATCCGATCCAGAAGCGAATAACGAAGGCGTTCAGCAGATGCACGACTCCGACCAGGGCCAGTGCGGCTGGAGCGACGAGATCGCGTCGCGGCACGGGTTGACCCCTCAGCCATGCAACAGCTGAGCCGGCCACCGTCACCACAACCAGCGCGCCAGCGAGGACCCGCCACCCAGCCAGCGCCATGAACGCCGCCTTGTAACCGGCAATCATCCATGCCAGCCAGTCGACCACGGATTCGTCCCAAACAGACGAGGGGAGTTCCTGGATCTGCCGTGTTCCGAAGAGCAGGTACCAACTGACGAACACCACGGCCAGTGGCACCACGACGAGCAAGGCCTGCCGCAAGCCTCTTCGGACCCAGATCACGAGACCCGCGGCGGCGACGAAGGAGACCGCCGCCGCTGATGTCATGAGGCCCAGCAGTCCGATCAGAATCGTCATGGCGACCCTGACACCTGAGTAACTGCGGCTATTCGCCAGGGCCACTTGTCCGAGACCGAAAGCGACCGCGAGGGCGACCTGGAAGGAGTGAGGTTGCCTCTGGGGGTAGATGTCGGCACAGGTCAGGACGCTGATCGCTGCGATCGTGGCGGTCCACGGACCAACGCCTGCTTGACGTGCGATCACTCGCACCAGCGATGCCCCTGCCACCCATGCCGCGGTACCGACCGCCACGTAGGGGATGGCATTTCCCAGGCCGAACACCTTCATCAGGCCTGCTTCGATGAGGAATGGGATTGTGACCCAGTGCGTCGTGAAGGCTCCGAAGAGGGAACCCACTATTCCGGCCGGCCGGCCGGTGAGCAGCAGTAGATCGTCCGTGCCGATGTACAGGTCACGGCCGTAGATGAGCGTGTAGAACGCGAATGCGCATGCTGCGACGCCGACGAAGGTCCAAAGGGCAAGGGATTCCCGGAGATGCCGCCCCTCACTGGCAGCCGGACGCACGATCTCGGTCGCTGACCCGGGTGAATCTCCCAGCTGGATGCTCACGGGTTTCCTCGCACCTGACATACGGTATGGCACCTGAAGCGTCACCGTCGGTGGCGGCGGTCACGTGGTGCGGGCTCGGCGGTCCCCTCGAGCCACCGACCGGGTGCTCTGATTGCACGCGAGCAGTTCGTCCGGTGGAGCGGCGTTAGTGGCTAGCGGTTCGGGCGGGCGGCACAGTGCTCGGGCCGCCACCGTGCGGGGGTCGTTGGTAATGGAGCGGATGCAGCGAGGACATTGAATCACCGCCCTGGGAGCAACCTGCGCCACCCGCGGCGATTGCGTAGCTGGTCCACCTCCGACTGCAGGATCTCAGCGCGTACCTGCATGTCCCAGAACTCGCTGAGTTCGTCGAGGGCCTCACCGGCCCAGTCCGGCAGGGGCAGATCGTGCGGTTCGTCCGAGTTGGGCACGCCATGCATGGCCGACAGCTCCTGGTAGGTGCTGTCGAGGTCCTGTGCGAGGCGCTCGGCGGATCCCTCCAGCCGCTGGTGGTCCTGGCGCACCAGGCCAGACTCGACCGAACCGGCGATTGCCGTGGGGCTGCCGTTGGCAGGCAGTCCGGCGTCGTCCAGGAAGGCGATCAGGGCGCCGGCGGCCGCCACCGGGTCGGCCATGGTGCTTGCGAGATCCATCACCAGGTACGGGCGCCCGGATGTGTGCCGGAACAACGCGCGGTTGTAGGCCAGCCATACCGCAAGCCCCCGCCGCAGGGCGGTGCCATTGCGCATATGCAAGCGACATCGCCACGTCACGGGGCTGACGCAGCCCGACGACCACCGGAAGCCGCGCAGGGTCAATCGGTCCCACAGCGGCAGCAACAGTGAGATGCGCGGGTCCTTGACGTACCAGTCGTCGAAGCCTGCGCGGAAGAGGTCCAGAGTCCGCCGATCGGCCTCGAGGGCGGCGCATCGATGGACCGCCAGGTCTGCTCCTTCACGTGGGGTGGTGCCCACCAGGACCCTCCCGAGCACCCTCAACCAGTGATCGTTGAACTCGACCACGTCACGGCGCTCATACAGCCCACGTGGGTTGGCCCAGGTTGGTCGAGTTGCGGTCCATCGCCCGCGCCCAGCCCCATGCCGGCAACCCACTGGCGAGCATGCTCGTTCCGGAGCGGTGCATCCCGGTGATCACCACGCCCACGGTCGCACCCATCCGCGTCGGCACTGTCCGGTCAGGCGCCACCTGTGGCCCGCCTCCGGTAGTCGTGGAACATCGCGGCGTGCACGTAGAAGCCGGCGCAGGTCGTCCTGCTCGCCGGGGGTGCCGTCGAACATGTAGCGTCAGCAAGCGGTTCCTCGTCGCGGCTCGCCGCCCGGCTTGCGCAGCACCCCCAGGCCGAAGCCGTGCTGGAAGTAGAACGTGTCCCCGGGGACTGCTGCTCGAAGTCCGTCCCAGAACCGCCACACGCCGAAGTCCTTGATCCGCGCCTTGATGTCGTGGAACAGGATGATCCCGCCCGGGGCCACCTTCGGCTCCCAGGTTCGAAGTCAGCCTCCTGCACCGCCTCGTAGGTGTGCAGGCCGTCGATGTGCAGCAGGTCGATGCTCTCGTCGGCGAAGTGCTCGCGAGCGCCTCGTTGAAGAACATCCGCATGAGGTAGGAGAAGCCCGGGTAGTTCTGCCGGTTGACGTCGAGACCAGCTCCCAGACGGAGTCGTCGTACTTCCCGGTGTGCTCCTCGCCCTCCCAGGTGTCCACCGCGTAGCACAGGTCGTCGAGGTCGTGCTCCTGCACCGACTGGCAGAACGTGAAGTAGCACATGCCCGCCTGGGTGCCGAACTCCACCAGCAGCTCCGGGGCTGCAGCGCCGCGACGAGGTCGTAGCCGAACTGGATGTGGTCGACCCAGGTGCTGAAGGTCAGGTGCCGGGGGTAGAAGTGCTCGGATGGAGCGGGCAGGTAGATGGACATGTCGTCTCCCTCGTCGATGGTCGATGGGCACTGCCCGGGGTTGTTGAGTATGTCCGGTCGATCACGACCGGGTCGTCGTCCCACGCGGGCACGGGATTGGCCGTCGCATCCGCCCCTCGAATCGATCCGGCCCTCTCGCGCCGAGTAGTGCAGGAAGCGGCAGCGCGTACGGTGAGACCGTCGCCGAGCAGCACGGGCTCGCGCAGCGGTGCGTGGAACGGCTTGCCGCGGACCTCGACGTACCGGTCCCGGAACGGCCCTGCAGGCGGGCTCCCGGTCGTCGTCCTGCCGCGTGGTGACCCCGCCGTGGTACTGGTGGAACGTGGCCTCGCCGGGCAGGATGACCAGCTGGCTCTGCCGGGCGCTCGACCAGTTCGCGGTACAGGTCGAGATTGACCACGCCGCCGCCGGGCTGGTCGAAGCGCTCGTCCGGCCCGCCGATCTCCTCGATCGCCGCCCGGCGTCGCGAACATGCAGTTGGACTCCATCAGCGGGTGCAGGTAGCCGTAGGGGTTGGCGCCGCTCACGGTCGAGATGCCGATACAGCAGGTACCCGTTCTCCTGCCACGGGACCGCGGCGAGCAACTCGCTTCTCGAGCTTCTCGTCGTGGCCTCGGTCACGAACTGTTCTGGTGATCGTCGTCGCCGATGTGGAAGCCGGGCGTGGCGACGACGGCGTCCGGGAACGCCTTGAACGCGTCGGCGACGTTGCGCAGAACACCCGGGGTGACCATGCGGGCGCCGTCGATCATCAGGCCGATGACGTCCCCGCGCGCCGCAGCGATCCCCTCGCTTGAGCGCCCACACCGGCGAGACGCCCGCTCTCCTCGCGGGCGAGGTAGCGGAACTCCGGTCCGAGCGCCTGCACCTGCCGGGCCTCGCAGGTTGCGCCGCGACAGGTTCTCCACGACGATGACTTCGTAGGCGACGTCGTCGACGTCGCGCTGGTAGTCCCGGGACAGCGAGTACAGCGTGTTCATCGCCTGCCGCGGCATGTCGTAGACGATCACCACGACCGAGATCTTCGGGGGGATGCGGGAGGCGCGGGTGGGGTCCGGCTCTGTCGGTGCGTCTCATGGCAGCAGCCCCCGCACTCGCGCAGGAGGCACTGAACTCCAGGCCGGCATCGCCCATCCCGGCACCGCCCCGATCAGTCGTCGGTGCCTGTTCCGGCATCGTGTAGGGCTCGCCGCGGATCTCGCTGGTACTGATCGCGGAACGATCGGCCAGCAGGTCCTCCCGACCGTCGTCGGCCTTCGTGGTGACCCCGCCGTGGAACTGGTGGAAGGTGCCTTCGCCCGGCAGTGACGAACAACTGCGGCGGCCGGACGTTCGACGCAGCCGCTTGTAGAGGTCGAGGTTCACCATCCCGCCCCCGGGCATGTCGAAGCGCCTGTCGACCCCCCGATCGCGTGGTACGCGTCGCGGCTGAAGAACACGCAGTTGCTCTCCATCAGTGGGAGCAGGTAGCCGTGCTGATGTCTGCCGCGGAAGAACACGGAGATCTCGAAGAGGCGGTAGCCGTCGTGCATCCAGTCGATGTGTTCCAGCAGGCGCTGGTCGGTCTCTTCGTCGTGGCCGGGATTGCGGTGCTGTTCGCTACTGCCGAGGTGGTATCCGGGGACGTTCACGACGGCGTGCGGGGTGATGCGGAAGGCCGCGCGGGCGTAGTGCAGCACCCGGGGGGTGACCATGCGCGCGCCGTCGATCACCACTCCCGAGGTGGTCTGCCTCGCGCCTGCGAGATGCCGTGGATCAGGGCCGGCACCGGTGAGCTGGCCCTCGTTCGGCGCGTAGGAAGTAGCGGACGTTGGGTCCGGCGGACGAGGGCGGCCGCTTCGCCCAGCAGGTGGTCGGATTCGTTCTCCACCACGATGATCTCGTAGTCGTCGGAACTCACGTGCAGTTGGTACGGCACGGCGAACGACCGGATCGTGTTCAGGGCCTGTTGCGGCATGTCGTAAACCACGATGACGACGGACATCTCGGTAGTCATGTGCGGTTGGCTTCGATCCATCGCTCGACGGAGTGCTGCAGGAAGGGCATCGCCTGTGGCGGCCATCCCGCCCAGAAGGATAGGGCGCTTGCTGCGGCGGTGCGTGGACCTCGGTTCGCAGGCGGACGGTACTCGGTGCGCATGTGACTCGAGCAAGTCGCTCACGGTCCACGCCAGGTTCGCCCAGTGGTGGCACCGCCGTGGAACTGGTGGAAGGTCCCCTCGCCGGGCAGCAGGATCAGTGTCCCGCGATCGACTGCGCCGGCGGTAGAAGTCGAGGTTCACGAAGCCTCCGCCCCTGCGTGATGAAGCGCTCGTCGAAGCCGCCGAGTGCGTCGAACAGCCGGCGCGGGCACGGCGATGCAGTTGCTCTCCGCCGATGGGACGCAGGTAGCCCTCCCGGCACGATGCGCTGAGCACCGCCATGTCGAACAGCCGGTAGCCGTCGGCGCGCCAGTCCAGTTCGGCGAGTGCCTCCTGCTCCTGTCCGGCGGTGTAGCCCGTCGGCACGGCCTCCTGATGCAGCTGCTCGCCGAGGTGGTAGCCGGGCACGCTGACCACCGGCGTGCCCGCGACCCGCTGCGCCGCCAGGATGTTGGACACCACCCCCGGGGTGACCATCCGCGCTCCGTCGACCAGCAGGGCCACGCTCCGGCCCCGAGCTGCTCGGGCGCCCGCGTTGATCGCCGGCGCCGGTGACTGGCCCGGCTCGTCGCGCAGCAGGTAGCGCATGTTCGCTCCGAGCGCGTGCACCTCTGCCGGATCCAGTGTGTTCTCCGACATGTTCTCCACAACCACAACCTCGTAGTCATGGTCGGCTACTCCGCGCTGGTGGCCGGGCGACAGCGAGTGGAGGGTGTTCATCGCCTGGACCGGCATGTCGTAGACGACGACCACGAGACTCAGCGCCGGGGCGGCGCAGGACTCGGGTGATCCGCGAGACCCGGTTGGTCATAGCCGGGTGGTGTTCGACACGCGTCCCGGCACCCCGACGACTGTCGCATCGCCGGGGACATCCTCGATCACGACGGTGTTGGCCCCCAGCCGGGCGCCGCCTCCCACGGCCACGGGACCCACCACCTTCGCGCCGGTACCGACGTGGACCCGATGCCCCAGCCGGGGCCCCTGGAAGTTCCCCGCCCGCAGCCCGATGGTCGTCCACGGGAAGAGGATCACCTCCGCCCCGATGTCGGTGATGCCATCCACCACCACCTGTCCGTGGGGCAGGTACAGGCCTGACTTGATCACCACCGGGTCGCCGATGCACACCTGGCTGAGGGTCATCGCGCCGAAGTGGCACAGCCGTGGGATGACCGGGATGCCTCGTCGGAGCGCGGCCACCCGACCGCGGTACAGCACCTGGGCGAAGAAGGCGTCGCTGACGAACGACAGCCGCAGGATCTCCGCGGCCATCTCGGTGCGGGAGAGATGAGGCCGTTCCTCACCCCGGTATCGGAGGGTCATCCGTGCGTCCGCGGCCAGCGCCTGGCGCAGCGGCGGGCTCTCGGTGTGGCGTTGACGCACCCACGCCCGCCTGGTCCTACTGCGTCGGTACATGTTCCTGATCGCGCCGGCTTGTTGCCTGCCGCGCGCGAGGAGTGCTCCCGGGGTGCCTGACATAGGCATACTGTAAGGACTCCGGTGTCGGCAGAGGCGGCATTCGGGAAGGGTGGAGATCATGCTGAAACGACTGCGTGGGCGACGGGTCGAAGCTCAGGTTCCTGAGAGCTCCGCATCGTTCGCGGGATTGGATCTGTCGGACTACCCGGGGATCGAATCCCTGCTGGACGCCGGCAGCGTGAGCGACGCGGTGGACCTGATGGTTCGTGCCCGGCCGGAGATGACCGGTGACGAGCGGGCACGGGCGGAACTGCAACTGCGCAACGAGGCGTTCCGGCGCGCCTCGAGCGGCGATCCGGCGGATGTCCCGTGGCCGCCGCAGACCGAGGCAGACCTCCCGGTCACCTCGGGGCTGCCGGAGATCCGGGCCGAGGATCTGGATCGAGACCGCCTCGTGGCCGGGGTGCGCAAACACGGCGTGCTGATCGTCCGGGGGCTGTTCGGCGAGGATGTGTGTGCGGACCTGCGCAGCATGATCGACCAGACGATGGCGGCGTATGACGAAGACCGCGAGCGAGTCGACCCGGCATGGAACGTGCCGCTGACCGATGTGTCCGGGCAGGTACTCGGCGCCACGCACTTCCGCAGTTGGAACCACGGTGCGGCGGGGTTGGCCGCGGCGGATTCCCCGCGCGCGGCCGCGTACATCCTCGCGGAGTTCCAACGGGTCGGGCTTGCGGAACTGGTCGGGTCCTACCTGGGTGAGCGGCCTGCGATCAGCCTCGAGAAGTGGACGCTGCGCCGGGTGCCCACCGACACCGGATCGAGTTGGCACCAGGACGGGGCGTTCCTGGGCACTGAGAAGCACACGGTGAACATGTGGGTCGCACTGTCCGACTGTGGCGAGCGGGCCTCGGGCCTGGACATCGTCGCGCGCCGGTTCGATCACATCGTGCCCACAGGTACCGAAGGGGCCTTCTTCGACTGGGATGTCTCACCGGAGATCGTCGAGCAGGAGCGTGGATCCGAACCGATCATCTCGCCGGTTTTCCGCGCGGGGGACGCGGTGTTCTTCGACCAGTTCCTGCTGCACAAGACCGGGACCAAGCCCGACCTGACCGAGGAGCGGTACGCACTGGAGACCTGGTTCTTCACCCCGACGAGCTTCCCGGGGCACTACAACGGGCTGCTGCTCTAGAAGAAGACCCACTTCTTGTAGGCGAAGAAGCGGCCAACCGTTGCGATGGCAGTGGCGGTGGCCTTGATGATGTTCAACCAGAGTGGGTTCGGCTGACTCAGCGCCTCGGCGCCCACGACGACCGCCTCGATGAACACCACCGCGAGGGCGTTGATCCCGGCAAAGGCGGTGTAGGCGTGCCACAGCGACTTCGTCTGGCGGTGGGCGAAGGTCCACCGGTAGTTCCCGGCGAAGGCAAAGGTCATCGACAGGATCAGCGCCACCGCATTGGCCGCCCAGACGTCCCAGCCGAGCCACAACAGCGCGTTGAACAACCCGAAGTCGAGCACGACGGCCAGGAGCCCGACCACCAGGAAGCCGCCCACCTCTTTGCGGGCGTGAGGGTCTCTGGCTGGGGCAACGACGGACATCGCAGTCAGGCTAGCGGATGGACGCTGGTCGGCGGATGTCCCGGGGGGATCAGCTGGGGGCGTGGCGGGCGGATCCGAGCCACCGGGTCCAGACGCACGTACCCCGAGCACCCGCGGGAATCCAGAGCATCACTGGTCGGCCGCGCAGAAGGTCTCGTACGCTGCTCGCGGGTCCGCGGGGACCCGCAATCGGGTAAGCGTGAAGGATCCCGCAACGTTCTTCATGGCTCGCGAAAGGGTCAGCGGTTCGCGCGGGCCGTTGACCAACTCGGACAGTTCACCGCACTGCAGGGCCTGTCTTGCCCATCGAGTCTGGGAGGCCAACTCGGCGCCGCTCGTGCGGGGGATGAGATCGCCGAAGACCGAGTTGGGTCGTTCGAACGCGGGTGCGGTGAAGGGATCGATGGGAACTCCCGGCGGGGTGAGTTGCGCGATCAGCCACGGGTCGGGGAGGTCCTTCTCATGACCGGGCAATGCCCGTCGGGACAGTTCGAGGTGAGCGGCCAGCGGGTTGGCCAGCCCCAGAACGTCGTAGCTGTAGTAGTCGAGGGGCAGCACGTACGAGGCCAGCCCCAGCGAGGTCATCGCCACGACGTTGGGCGGGTACTGAGGGGCCAGTTGCACCGGGACCTGCGTGAAGTCCCGCGCCACTACGCCGAAACGGACGTAGAGCCCGTCGCCACGCCACCACGTGGGGCTCTCTCCTGCCAATCCGAAGTCGGCGGGTGTGACTCGCTGGTCGCCCACAATCCCAACCACCGGCAAGCGCAGTCCCGCCGGAACCCGGAAGGCCAGCAGGCTCACTATGGCCCACGGGACGATGAGCAATCCGACAGCGAAATCCTTGCGTAGTGGCAGCACGGCCAGCGGGGCGATGATGGCGAACAGGGCAGGCAGCAACAGGCGGCCGTGCATGTAGTCGCCGCCCATGAGGACCACGAAGCACGCATTGACCAACCCCGCTGCGGGCAACGCGAGCAACGCGATTCGCCACCGGGTGTTGGGCAGCCTGACAGCCAGGATCGCGTAGGCCACGAAGAGAAGGGTCAGCGGGAGCAACAGGCGGTAGGGCGCCATGAAATCAGTCAGATAGCCCCAGCCCCAGGCGGGGCGGAGCAGCGCGCCCTCTTTGGCTGTCGCCGTGGTGGCCAGGATCTGACCGAAGTAGGCCATCCGGAACACCTCGTAGATCACGGGCAGGGCACTCGCCCAAGCCACCGACCGCAGGACCCCGCGCCAGCCCCAGAGTCGCCACGACCCTGCCGACGACCCCGAATACGAAGATGGCGGAGGCCAGCAGGAGCTCCGGGCGCACGAGCGGCCCCAAGCCGAGCACGATCAGCCCCCAGCGGGGCACCCGTTGCTCGGCCGCCCAGCGCACGAGTACCCACAGGCAACCGGCCAGCCATAGGAAGGTGATGCCGGTCTCGAGTCCGGTGGACGCGAACGTCCAGACCACGGCGACAGACACGAACACCAATGCCCCGACAGGGATCAGCAGCGCGTTCTCAGCCACCTGTCGCGACAGGCGGGCAGATCCCAGCATGGCCAAGCCGACCGCCGCGACAGTGGCGGCGATCCCGACGAGAACCGCGATCCAGGGCAGTGCTGCGGGCCTGACCCATCCGATCATGGACAGCAGGGCGACCCACAACGGTCCGGTGTAGGTCTCCACGCGCTCCCCGACGTTGAAGACGGGGCCGTTGCCCGCAAGAACATTGCGGACTATGCGCAAGTAGATGAAGCCGTCATCGACGACATTTCGAAAGTGCCATGCGGCGATGGCGAGGATGGCCAGTGGCAGGGCCAAGAGCAGCCACTGCAGCCACCGCCGCCAGGTGCCTTGACTCCGCTCTTCCGTGCTGGGACTCAGGTGGGCAGGACCGGCGCACGTGTCAGCTGTACGGTCAGTCACGCCTCCACCATTCCCTTGGAGCGTCCCTCATACCGGACCGTCGTCGTCCGTCCGCAGGATCGGGGGTTTGTACGACAGGCCGGAGAGGAAACCCCGCAGAAGGCGCATCCTCCGGCGCAGCGGCTGGGTGGGGGAGGTCACCGCCATAGAGGCGTCCCGGGTCGCCGACAGGAACCCGCGGACGTCCGTGAGGGACAACGATGCACTGACCCTGTTACGCAGAGCCCGCGCGTGATGCTCCACGTCTTCCTCGGTCGCCTGCCAGGGCAGGGCGCCCTCGTTGTGCGCCGGGAGGTGCTTGACGACGCTGTTCATGCTGCAGATGCCCGGGCCGTAGGTTCCGCGCAGACGCAAGGTGTACTCGGTGTCGTCGTACCACTTGAAGTATCCGATGTGCGGCAGACCGACGGCTCGGATGTGCTCGACCGGGATGAGCACCGACACGAAGGAGGCGCTGTCGACGTCCACCACTGCGCGGCCGAAGCGCGCGGCCGACTCGTTCCAGAGCGCGTTCGCCCGCGGGATGTTCATGCGGGCCACAGACCCGTCGCGCCAGACGACCATCGAACAGGCGAAGGCCGGCCGCCGGCCGCCACGGGTGGCGACCTTGGTGTCCTCGACCAGGTACTCGAGGGCACTCGGCGTGGCGATCGCATCGTCGTCCATCAACCAGACCGACTCCGCGCCGGCAGCCAGGGCGGCCTTCATCCCCACTGCGAAGCCGAGGGCACCGCCGTAGTTGCGAGGCAGGGTGTGCGCCTGATGCGGGATCGACCAGGCCCTGGTCGCCAGGTAGTCGGCCGTGTCGTCGGTGGAGGCGTTGTCGATCACGATGATCAGGTCCGGGCGGTGGGTCTGCGCCTCGATGGCATCCAGGCATTCGGCGAGCAGGCGCCGGCGGTTGTAGGTCACCACCACGGCAGCGACGGCGAAGCCTTCACTCGCGATCCCTGACACGCGGTCATTGTTGCAGATCAACGGTGGTCTGCAGTGCTCTGAGGCGTTCGGACCAGGCCTCGGTGTCCCCGGGGCGGATCAGCCAGCCCGTGCGGGGGGTGACGATCTCCGGCAGCCCTCCGATGTCGCTGGCCAGCACCGGTCGGCCCGCAGCTATGGCCTCGAGCGCGATCGTGGGGTAGCTCTCCGGGTGGATGCTGGGCACCACCACTGCGTCGCTGGCATAGATATAGGGCCAGACGTCAGCAACTTCACCCACGACGTGGACGCGATCGCGGAGATTGAGCCGGTCGATCTCTTCCAGCACGTCGACGGCGCGCCCGGATGGCGGCGGGCCGCCGAGCAGCAGCAGGTGTGCGTCGCTGGCCCGCAGGGCGGCGAGGAACTCGGCGATGCCCTTTCCGGGCGTCCACCGGCCTGCATAGAGGACCACGGGGGTGCCGGGCGCGCCGACGAGTGCGCGGATCCGCTTCACCTCGTCCACGTCCGGGCCGGGCGCCGCCACGGTGTGCCTGCGGATCAACGCCCGGCGTCCCAGGACCTCCGGCAGGGCGGCACGTGTGGCCTCGCCGACCACCACGATCTGATCCGCCGGCATGCACAGGGGGGTGAGGAGCCGACGCTCGGTCGCACCCCACGTTTCGTGAATGTGCAGCGTGCTCGTGATGCCGAGCCCGCTGGCCAGCGGTATCGCAGGGGCCAGTGCCGAGGTGTTCACGTAGAGCCGGTCGGGCCGCAGTCTGCCGCAGGCGCTGCAGGAGGTGAGCTCCCCTGCGGGCGACGGCCAGCATGTCTCGCGGGTTGGTGTAGGCCCGGCGCAGGACGGGGAGGTCCAGATCGCGGTGCGGGATGCCACGCAGGTCCAACTCCCGGCTCAAGCCCCGGCCCGGGTAGGGCACGTCCTTGGGTAGCCAGACCTCGACTGCATCCCTTCGGACAAGCCTCTCCACGGTCTCCAGGAGCACCCGGTCTGCTCCGTAGAGTTCGTCTGACGGGTGCAGGACGACGATCACGCTTCCCATTGTGGCCTGCCGGGTGCCCGGGTACCGGTGATGGCGGCTCTATGGTGGCCACTGTGAGCACGGTGGAGGTCGTCAACCGGCGGGAGCCGTTCTGGCGCGGCTTCTGGTCGGCCGCCGCCGATGTGTGGCGATCCCGGCTGCTGCTGGTGAGCCTGATCCGCAAGGAATTGAGCATCCGCTACCGCGGGTCGATGCTCGGCATCCTGTGGACGATGATCAAGCCGCTGGTGCAGCTGGGGGTCTACGGCCTGGTCCTCGGCGTCTTCCTGGGCTTCGGCGACCAGATCCCGGATTTCGGCTTCTTCGTGTTCTGCGGGCTGATGATCTTCGGGCTGTTCTCCGAGGCAGTCACGTTGGGCACCACATCGATCCTGTGGAACGCCCCGCTGGTGAAGAAGGTGGCCCTGCGGCGGGAACTCCTGCCGCTGTCGACCACGGGCGTGGCCATCGTCAACTTCTTCTTCCAGGCGGTGGTCCTGGTCATCGCATTCGCCGTCACCGGTGACTGGCCCCGGCTGGCCGACGTACCGTTCGTCATCCCGGCCATCCTGATCGTGGTCCTGCTCGGACTCGCCTGCGGCATGTTGCTCGGCGCCCTGAACGTGTACGTCCGCGACGTGCAGTTCATCGTCGATGTCGGGTTGCTGCTGCTGTTCTGGCTGACACCGATCCTGTACGGCTGGTGGACGGTCCAGCAGACCCTGGCGGACAAGGGCCTGCCCGATTGGGTCTTCGACGTGTACATGGCCAATCCGCTGGCTTCGGCGACCGTTGCCTTCCAGCAGGGGGCCTGGCCCGGCCAGCCGCCGCAGGAGTACTTCGACTCGTTCTTCGCGCTGCGACTGTGGGGGACGGTCGTCGTCTGCGCTGTGTTCGTGTGGCTGGCGCAGCGGATCTTCAACCGCCTGCAAGAGAACTTCGCGGCGGAACTGTGATGAGCGCCCGACTGCCCGCACTGGAGATCGATGGGGTGACCCAGCAGTTCTCCCTGCGGCACGAGAAGACGTTGCGGGGTCTGTTCGTGACCAAGGTGCTGCGCCGGCATGCCACGAAGGAGACGTTCCTGGCCTTGGACGACATCACCGCGGACATCGCAGCCGGGTCAACCGTTGGGTCTGATCGGCCACAACGGGTCAGGCAAGAGCACCCTGCTGAAGATCATCGGCGGGGTGCTGACGCCTACCCGCGGTGAGGTCCGTCGGCGCGGCACGCTGGCTGCGCTGCTGGAACTCGGCGCGGGCTTCCATCACGACCTGACCGGTCGCGAGAACGTCTACCTCAACGCCGAGGTGCTGGGGATTCCGCGCGCGGTGGCGCGGGAGCGCTTCGACGAGATCGTCGAGTTCAGCGGTGTGGAGCAGTTCATCGACACGCCCATGAAGTTCTACTCCAGCGGCATGTTCGTCCGACTGGGCTTCGCTGTGGCCATCTACGCCGAACCCGACATCCTGCTCGTCGACGAGGTGCTCGCTGTCGGTGACGAGGCGTTCCAGCGCAAGTGCCTGGATGTCGTGCGCAGATTCCAGGAGGAGGGCCGCACCATCGTCCTGGTGACACACGACATGCGGCAGGTCGAGGAGTTCTGCGACCGGGTCATTCTGCTCGACCACGGCCGGGTTGTTTCGGATGGGGAGCCAGCCGAAGTGGTCGCTCGCTTCCGGGAACTCATGGGAGAGCCGGAACCCTTGGCGCAGCCACCGGTTCGTGTGGAGCAAGTCAGTGTCTCGGGCCGGACCCATGGGGACCTCACCCACATCCAGGTGGATGCCACCTTCGTGGGTCACGCGGAGAGGTTCGAGCCCCGCGTGGAGATTCTGTCGCGCAGCGGTGGTCTGCTCTATGCCGTGTCGGGATGGATGCTCGGCCTGCCGCTGGGAATTGTGGACTCCCGGCGAGTACGCGTCACTCTGCCCGACCTTCCGTTGGCCGGTGGCGAGTACAGGGTGGTCGTCAGCGCCTGCGACGTGGACTCTCCTCGCCCGTGGCACCAGAATCCCGAGCAGACCATCCAGGTGTCCCAGGAGATTGTGTGGGCACCGCTCCGCGTGCACGCGCGGGGCGCGGACCTGCGCTAGCCCGCGGAACCGGATTCAACCGCGTATCTGCGGTTCGTGCTGAGGGTCGGCAGTTCCTGGCGGGGCGAAGTCACTGTTCCACACCTCCCGGATTCCTTCCGGTAGGCCGATCTCGGCCGACCACAAAGGGGGTGCATCCGCCACGATCCAGGGCTGGAGCATCTCGCGACCACGGTCAGGTCGGGCGTTCCACTCCACGGGTACGGGGCGACCGATGGCTTCTTCGGCTGTGGCTACCACTTCGCGAACAGTCGGTGAGGGGGTCGCACGGATTTGGTACTCCCGGAAGATCGCCTCTTGAGCTTGCTCTTCGGCGGCTCCGAGAAGGGCCCGGACGACATCGTGGACGTGTACTGCCGACCACAGTTGTTGGCCGGAACCGGCTGGCAGGGGACGCTGGCTGACTGCGGCGTTGAGCAAATGGGTCAGGAGCTTGTTGCGGTCGTCCCCCGGGCCGTACGTGTCTCCCAGGATCATTCGCGTCCACCCCAACCCTTCAACGGTGCTGTAGTAGCGCAGAATGTCGTCGAGAGCCTGTTTGGTCGCGGCGTACAACGAAACCGGGTCGTAGCCGGCCCCCCGATAGTGCTGCCAGACTGATGACGCTGTCACCATGGGCGTTCCGACGCCAGCGGCGGCCTGCGCCAGATCGCTGCCAAATCCGACGTTTGCCCGGATCATTGCGGAGACATCCTCGGCAGATACGTGCCGGGCAACGAAGTGAGTCGCGAGATGGATGACTGCGTCTGGGCGGTATTCGTCGAGGATGCCGCGGAGGTCTTCACTGTCCCCGGCCTGGGTCAGCACGAGCCGGGGTTGTTGGGGCAGCACCCGCGCTCGCTCAGGGGTACGGACCACGGCGATCGTTTGCCATCCCTGGGTCAGGCAATGGGCGACGAGATGTCTGCCGATGAAACCGGTGGCGCCGGTAACCAGTACGCTATGCCGGTTCATTGGAACGGAGTCTCGTAGTCCTGCCATGTGGGCAGGGCCAGGTCACGCTCACTGACGGTAGGGGAGGCCAACGGCCAAGGGATGCCGATGGTGTCGAATCGGATGCCGTGGTCCGATCGTTGGTCGTAAGGCATGTCGCACAGGTAGACCATGGTGGAGGCCTCCAGCGCTTGGAATCCGTGAGCGCATCCCTGCGGGACCCGGATAGTGACCGAAGGGTCGAGGACGTACGCTCGGAACTGCCCATAGGTGGGGCTGCTGGTACGAACGTCGACGATGACATCGAAGACCAGGCCCGAGGTGAGGAATACGTTCTTCGTCGATGCAGTCTGAGGACCCTGGAGGTGGAGCCCTCGTACGACGCGAGCAGCTGACACGCTCCAGAACACCTCCCGAAGTACTTCGTCGGAGTCGGTTGGCCGGGTGTACGGTTTCGCGAACGACCCCCGGAGGTCGCTGGATGTGGGGATGCTCGCGAAGTGAACGCCGGGGATCTGGGCCTCAGTCCCCACCCCGGTGACTGGTCCTGTCACCAGGTCCGCCATGGCGCCTCCCCCGATTCCCACATGTCGGTCAGCATCTTCCACTCGCGGTAGGTATCCATGGGCTGCCAGAAGCCTTCATGGCGGAAGGCAACCAACTGCTGTTCAGCCGCAAGATGCATTAGGGGTTCCTGCTCCAGAACACAGTCCGGGGTCATGTAATCGAGTACCTCCGGCTCGAACACGAAGAAGCCGACGTTGATCCACCCCTCGACCCGCGGCTTCTCCCGGAACTGCGTGACGACCCCTTCGGCATTGACGTCCATCACGCCGAAACGACTCAATGGCTGCACGGTCGTCACAGTCGCCAGTCGACCGTGACTCTCGTGGAAGGCGACCAGAGCCTCGATGTTCACGTTGGCCAGGCCGTCGCCGTAGGTGCACATGAAACGATCCCCGCCCAGGTACTTGCCGACCCGTTGCACCCGCCCGCCAGTTTGGGTGGTTTCCCCGGTGTAGGCAACCGTGACCTTCCAGTCGCCCTCGTCGTGGGCGCCGTGGAACTCTATATCGTGTTTGTCGCCAAGTGCGATGGTGAAGTCGTTGTTGCGCCCCTCGTAGTTCAGAAAGTAGTCCTTGACTATGTCCGACTTGTAACCGGTGGCCACCACGAACTCGTTGTGACCGGCCGTCGCGAACAGTTTCATCAGGTGCCAGACCACCGGTCTGCCGCCGATCTCGACCATTGGCTTGGGACGGTACTCGGTCTCTTCGCGCATGCGGGTTCCCAGGCCTCCGGCGAGCAGCACCGTTTTCATCGACTCTCCCTCGTCCTTGCAGTCGCAGCTCGTTGGGTAGGGCTAGGCGCTACGACGACGACCTGCGTACGACTCCCGAGCGTACAGAACCGATCGCAGTACCTTGCGCACGCGGCATAGCAGGTGGCCCCTCATCGCGTCGGTCTTGGAGAGGATGGCGGGGTGTTGGTCGCGCGTCTTGTCGATCAGCCGGGAGAAGTCGCGGGACTGCGCATCGGCCACTTTCGCACTCCATTGGCCGCTGGAAACGCGAAAGGCGGCCACGACGTCCTGATCGGCCCACAGGCTGGTGCCAGTGAGCACACGCACATACAGGTCCACGTCGATCACGTACCCCGCGTCCTCCAACCACGGCAGTGCGTCGCGAAGATGTGATGCGCGGAACAGCACTGCCGCTGGTTCGCCGAATATGTTGCCTCCAGCCCGCAGACACCGTGCAATCGCGTCCGGGCCGGGCACCTGACCTGCCAGACCATCCAACCCCCACTGCTGCTTGATGACACTTCCGTCCTCGCGGATCAAACGGCGGCGTCCAGCGGCCATGCCACACTCCGGATTCAGTCGCAGGGCACGAACCTGCCGGCTGACACAGCCGGGCTCCAGGAGGTCGTCAGCGCACAGCAACTTCATGTACTCGCCCGTCCCGGCGCGCACGGCACGATTCCAGTTCTCGGCCGCGGGTACGAGTTCATCGTTGCGCAGCACCCGGACTCGACTGTCCTCGAGGGCCAGAACGGGTGCGAGGGAGTCGTCAGTGGAGGCGTTGTCGATGATCACCACTTCGAGATCGACACAATCCTGGGCAAGAGCCGACTGCACCGCAGCGAGTAGATGGGTACCACCGTTGAAGGACGGAACGACGATGCTCACGAGTGGGCTCGAGGCATTCATCCTTCACAGTCTCCCACATCTGCTCGCGGCACAATCAGCGCGACAACCGACCCTCGGCAAGCACGCGAATGCTCGCCGGGAACGAGGACGTCGGCATGTCGGCGAGCATTCCGGTTCGAGGAGCGAAGGATAGCGTGAGTGGCTGCAAGGCGGTCTCGGGGGTTTCCCGAAATACCACCGGAACCCGCCGCTTCGTCACCCTGCTCACATGCTGGATGATGTCCAGCACCGTCATGGTCGAGCCCTGGCGGAGGATCTCAACCGTGGACGGTCCCGCCGCCCCGGTCATGAGCTCGAGGCTCATGCGCGCCGCGTCCGTGGCGAACAGATAGTCCCGTCGGGTATCGGGGTTGACGAAGACGGAGGCTGATTGGTTGGTCAATGCGCTGCGCACGACGACCGAAATCAGTCCTTTCGGACGCAGCCAGCCACTAGCCAGTCCGAATATGTTCGAGAACCTTCCGATCACGGTGCGACAATTGCCCACGCCCGAGAGCCTGCCGATGATTCCCTCCTGACGCAGTTTCTCCACGCCATATGCGCTCAAGGGCGACGGTGTGGAGGAGGCATCGATGGCTGTCGAGCCGTGGCCGCCGAAGAGGGCCCCAGCAGAGGAGGCGAAGAACATGGTGCGCACCGATGCGCCAGCGGGTCCCTGGAGCACGGAGACCACGCGTGCCACGGTGGCGGTCTCAGTGCGCATCTCGCTGCCATCGGCGGAGATCCGCCCGGTTCCCGCTGCCCAAATCACATCCACGGGGCCGGAGGGTAGATCGGTGAGGACTGCTTCCAGTGCGGCAGCGACGCGGGAGGGGTCACCCCAGGGCATTCGCGGGGTCAATAGCCTGCTCCGTTCGGGCCTGAGGCATGCGCGGAATCCGCTGCCGAGGATGCCAGAACCGCCCAGAAGAATGACCGAAGCAGTCATTGCGTAGTCCGGCGCTCCGTCAGTGCCGATCGCAGTTGGGCCAACGCCCTTACCCGTGGCCCCTCCACCTTGACGTAGACCGGTCGCCCGATCGTGTTGCGCACAATCATTCCGACGTACTCTGCGAGAACAGCCAGGCAGATGTACAAGCCGCCGAACAGGACGAGGATTCCCGCGAACAGGCTGGCCCATCCACGTTCCGCGACTACTCCGTTGAGTCGCTGGAAAACGACGTAGGCGCCAGCCAAAAGACCGATCACCGCCACGACGAAGCCGGCAAAGGCCACCACGCGCAGCGGCCGAGTGCCTCCGGACAGCACCATTCGCCAGAAATGGCTCAGAAGTCGGCGGTAGTTGTAGGCGGAGTCTCCGTGCTCACCGCGCATTGGCATCGGACACTGCGCAGCTGGGCCGCAGGTCCAGCCGAGGGCAACATCGAGGAAGACGTTCTCGCCGGCGTAAGCACATGCGGCGCGCCCGAGGGCGCCCTCCACAAGCCGGTAACTGTGGTAACGCGTGGATCCGGAAGCCAACAGCCGTGAAGTGCGCGCGGCCAGCCAGGAGGTCACGTTACGAAACACGCTGTGGGGTCTGCGGTTCGTGGGGCTGGCGTAGACCAGCGGGCTGTTGGTGGCGGCCGCAACCAACAGCATTCCTTCGATCTGGGCCGGATCGTGTTGGCCGTCCTCGTCCATGGTGACGACCCAGTCGCCGTTCGTGGAAACGATGCCTGCGATCGTGGCTGGGTGCTGCCCGAAGTTCTTTGACAGCCAGACCACCCGGACTCTGGGGTCAGCGTCTTCCAGGTCCCGCAGGCGCTGCAGGTTCTCGTCAGGCATTTGAGGGTTGTCGCATACCAGGAAGACCTCAAGCAGTTCAATCGCGACCGCCTCCAAGGGAGCGATCGTGTGAGCCGTGACCAGCAACTCCTGGCAGGTGCTTGCCAGACCCGCGTCGCCGGAGTACACCGGGATGACGACGCTCAGTGTCTGGTGAATCACTCCGGACTCCTCGACGTGAGTCATGGACGCTCCAGTGGCAAGGCCAGCAGGAGTTGCTTGCTACTCCCCCTGGTGATGGGCCACAGCCGCGAACCGGTTCCCCTCGCCAAAATGATTCCTTCCACACCCTTGAGTCTAGAGCGACCTCATCGTCGCCGGGTCGGGTCATTGACCGCGGTGCGTGAGCTGTGGCGGTGTCGGCAGGAGTGCATTTGTCACGGGGGTGCGGGATCTACCAGTTCCTACGACGTCGGCCGCGTCCTCCCTGGTACCTCGGAGTTGACGACTCAGCCACGGTTCTCCCCTCCCTGAGCTGAGCCGGGATCGCAGAAACCGCCGTGGACGAAACATGGCCCGGCGCGGCGACTTGGATTCGCCAGGCTGAGGGCCCGGAGCACAAGGCTCACTCGCCTGCCCACGCAGGCGGGAGACACGCGCACCGCCTGGTCGGGCATTCTCAGTGTGGAAGCGCGGCAAGGAAGCACGGGAGGGGGGCGATCTTCTGGTGGCGAGGGCCGGCGACCAAGTCTCGGACGTGTGGCAGAGTGTTTCTGGGCTGATCCGGGTTCGATTGGCCTTGAGGGGGCAGCGCCTGGGAGTGGAGGTGTCGGGGACGACCATGAGCCTGCCCAGCGTGCTCGGTACTGTGCAGTTGCGCTACCTCGTCCTCGGCGCGTGGAACACCTGTCAGTCCCCATGAAGGAGGGCCCAACATGAAGCGCAGCCCCAAGGATCCGGCACGGGACGGGATTCTGTCCGCTGTCGCAGAGTTCGGTCGTCACAAGTACCAGCCGACGGAGTTCGTCCCTGGACAAACGGTGGTCCCTGTCTCAGGCAAGGTCTTGAGTGCCGATGATCTGGTCTCGATGGTGGATGCAACGCTCGATGGCTGGCTGACAGCGGGTCGTTTCACCAAGGACTTCGAGCGTGCCCTGGCCAAGTACGTCGGCCAGCGTTCGGCGGTCTTCGTCAACAGTGGGTCCAGTGCGAATCTCGTGGCTCTGAGCGCGCTGACCAGCCCGAAACTGGTCAGGAAGCGGCACCTGGTTCCTGGCGACGAGATCCTGACCGTGGCGATGGGGTTCCCCACCACCGTCAACCCGATCATCCAGAACGGCCTCAAGCCCGTCGTCGTCGATGTCGAACTCGGCACGTACGACGCCAACCCGGAACTGCTCGCCGGTGCCATCGGACCCAAAACCCGGGGCATCATGATGGCGCACACCCTCGGCAACCCCTTCGATCTCGACGTGGTGCGGGCCTTGTGCAAGGAGCACGGACTGTGGCTGGTCGAGGACTCCTGCGACGCTCTGGGTTCGACCTACGACGGGCAGAAGACGGGCAGTTTCGGCGACACCGCCACGGCAAGTTTCTACCCCGCGCACCACATCACCACGGGCGAGGGCGGCGCGGTCTTCGTCCGTTCCCCGTTGATCAAGAAGCAGGTCGAATCCTTCCGCGACTGGGGCCGGGACTGCTACTGCGAGACCGGCCATGACAACACCTGCTTGAAGCGGTTCGAATGGCAACTGGGTGACCTGCCCGAGGGGTATGACCACAAGTACATCTACAGCCACATCGGGTACAACCTCAAAGCCACGGACATGCAGGCGGCGCTGGGACTGTCGCAGTTGCAGCGCATCGACGAGTTCGCCAACGCCCGCCGTAAGAACTTCGCCCACCTGTACGGTGCGCTCGAAGAGACGCCCGGGCTGATCCTGCCGCGCGCAACCCCCAAGTCGGACCCTTCGTGGTTCGGCTTCCCCATCACCTTGGACCCCAAGTACCCGGTGGACCGCGAGGATCTGCTGCGGTTCCTCGACTCCCGCAACATCGGGACCCGGCTGATGTTTGCCGGGAACATTCTGCGCCAGCCCGCCTACAAGAACGTCGATTTCCGGGTCGCAAGTTCCCTGGAGAACTCCGACATCGTGATGAAGCGCACCTTCTGGGTGGGCACCTACCCCGGTCTCACCCCGCCGATGCTGGACTACATCGCCGAGTCTATCGACGGTTTCATCCGGGGGATCTCGCGGTGAAGTACCTGATCACGGGCCACACCGGCTTCAAGGGCGCCTGGCTGTCATTGTGGCTGGCTTCGCGCGGCCACGAGGTGACCGGCATCGCGTTGGACCCGCGGCCGGGCAGTCTGTACGAGCGCGCACGGGTAGCCGAGATGGTCGCTAGGGACATCCGGCTGGACATCCGCGATGCCGATCGCATGAAGTCCGCGTTCGCACAGACCGATCCCGACGTTGTCGTCCACCTGGCCGCCCAACCCCTCGTGCGCGAGGCCTACCGCGATCCGGTGACCACCTTCACCACAAACGTCGATGGCACCATGAACGTGCTCGTCGCGATGGCTGAAGCGCCTTCCCTGCGGGCCGCGGTAATCATCACCACCGACAAGGTCTACCGCAACGTCAACCAGATCTGGGGCTACCGCGAGACCGATCCGTTGGGCGGTGACGATCCCTACAGCGCGTCCAAGGCGATGGCCGATCTGCTGACCCAGTCGTGGGCTGCCTCGTTTCGCGGCTGCCCCGGTGGCAATCGCGCGCGCCGGCAATGTGATCGGCGGTTGCGACGTCAGCCCTGAACGTCTCCTGCCGGACCTGCTGAACGCCTACTCACGCGGTGAGTCTCCCGAACTTCGCTACCCCGCCGCGGTACGGCCGTGGCAGCACGTCCTGGACTGTCTGAACGGCTACCTGACCCTGGTCGATGCGCTCCTTGAAGGTCGCGGCCAGGGTGCGTGGAACTTCGGCCCCGAGGTGGACAGTTTCCGAACCGTGGGCCAGGTGAACCAGAAGGTCGCGCAGATGCACGGGCAGGACCCCCAGTACTCGCTGGCCGAGAATCAGCCCGATGAGGCAGGTCTGCTGGTGTTGGATTCCCGCAAGGCTCAGGTCGAGCTCGGGTGGCGCAACCGGTTGGGCTTCGACCGGGCGGTGGAGTGGACCGTCGAGTGGCACCAGCAGGTCGCCGGCGGTGCCGACCCCCGGGACGTGACGACGAGTCAGATCGATGAGTTCTGACACGGCGGCAGTCGTCGAGCGCTCGGTAACTCCGGCGTCGAAGCGTGAGTGGGTGCCCGACCTCGCAGTGGTCATCGCAACGACGGTTGTCGGCACCGCTATCACGGTGTTCTTCTTCCACCGGTTCTTCTTCGTCGATGACACCCAGACCGGGACGATCGGCACGTGGTGGACGCTGGGCTCACGGCTCCGTGCAGGCGACTTCTCCCAACTCGACCTGACCACGTGGACAAGTGGGAACGTCCTGGTCGAGGGCCAATGGGGTGTGTTCAACCCTGTGATCATTCTCATCTCGGTGGGCGCGACGTTCGTGTCCGACATGGTGCTCTACGCCCTGGCGGTCAAACTGGCGTTCCTGTGTTTCGCCGGGTGTGGGATGTACTTCTTGGCCAAGGAACTCGGCTCTGGCAGGCGCACCGCGGTCATGGTCGGCTGCCTGCTCCCGTTGACCGGTTTCACGACATACATGGACGCCGCATCGTGGACGACAGGCTTGATGGCGTTCTCTGCCTTTCCGTGGCTCTGGCTGTCGTTGGTCAGACTCCGCCGCGGGGCGTGGGGCTTGCTGCCAGCCGCCGGTTTCGTCGCTTTCATCATCACGATCGGGTACTTCCATCCTGCGATGATGGCCGGCCTGCTCATCGGCGCCTTCCTGCTGGTTGCGCTGTGGGAGCGGGACTGGGCACAGGTGGTGAACATGGTGATCGTGGGGGCTGTCCTCGTCCTGCTGTTCATCCCGGTATTCGCACCTGCCCTGCTGACCGCGGATGTGACCAACCGAGGATCCAATTCGATCTCCAGCACCGGCTTCTGGGGCCCGGATGCCTCGGACCTGCTTACCGCCGGATCGATTGCCCCCGGGGCCGAGATCCCCAACTGGCGGGGTGCGACCATCCCCGTTCCGATCTTCTATGTCGCCTGGTTCCTGCCGGTGCTGGCCGCGGGGATCACACGCAGGTTCAAAGGCCGAAACGTCGCGGTGGCGGCCGTCTTCGGGTTGTTCGTGCTGGTCCTGATGGTGGGTCCCACCGAGGTCGGACCTCTGCGCTTCCCCGCTCGGCTGCTCCCGTACTGGTCCTTGGCGGTGCTCGTCGCCTTGGTTGTCGGTGCGCGTGACGGCCAGGTCCAGTCGCTACGGGCGATGACCCCGATGCGGCGGTTTGTGATGCTCGCCTGGCTGCCGATAGTCGGCACCTTCGTGGCGTTCTCCGACACACCCTCGTCGGTCGTCCGGCAGGCCGTCGGTCTGATCGCCGTCCTGGCCGCGCTCTTCGGGTGGTATTCGCTGGCCAGACGGTGTGCCATGCATGCGGCGCAGGTCGTCTCGTTCGCTGTGATCACTTTGGGCGTCGTGGCCGTGATGCATTGGGGATCGCCGCATCCGCCTTTGGACGACTTCGGCGTGCCCGGTGAGGTCAGTCGCCTGCAGACGCCGTTGGACGGTCTGGAAGGTCAGACATTCATCGTCGGCAACATGGAGAATGCCCCGCTGCCGCAGTTATGGGAGAGTTCGCTGCTGGCTCGCAGCTGGGCGATCAACCCGTTGCCCGTCCAGAACTCCTACACCGTCATCGGGTACGCGGCCTATACCGATGATCTGTTGATGAACTACCACGGACTGACCCCGGGAGTCACTCTGGACCGGTTGTTCGCCACAGACCCGACGACCGGGCAA
>CAVTCZ010000020.1:0-12041 GCA_963733395.1 uncultured Actinomycetota bacterium | reverse complement strand
ACTCCGCGGCGCGGGCTGCCTCCTGTGCCAATCCCCGTGCCTCCATCCCGCGCAGCGCTGCGTTACCCATCGACATCATCAGTTGCGGATCCTGGCCGATCGAGGGAACCCCATGGCCCATCAGGCGGTGGTCGTCCGCGAGCTCCACCTCGACGGGAACGGTCGTATCCGCGGTGATGTCGGTTGCCACACGTGTCAGCGTCCGGCCCTCACCGTCGACGAGTGCCACATCCGTCAAGCCGTAGATCTGCGCGATCCGCTGCAGAATCGCCCCGGGCTGCACCTGCGCCGCCGGGGTGCTCACGGACTCCCGCAGTTGCACGGCCTCGATCTGCGCCAGAGCCGACGCCCGCTGGGATTGCAATGTCGCGGTGACGGCAAGAGAAGCGAGCACCGCTGATCCCAGGAAGGTGAGAAGGACGATCACGTCATCGGTGCTGGCAACGAACAGGGTCCGGTAGGGGGGCACCAGGAACCAGTTGGTCAGCAGGAAGGAGGCCACCGCGGTGATCGCCGCAACCCACAGCGTGGTTGTCGCCGCCACCACCACGATCTCGCACAGCAGCAAGAGCAGTGCGCCCGCCAGCGTGAGATCCGGGACGAGCACGGCCACGTAGATGGTGACAGGGATCAGGGCCAGCGCAAGGACCCCGAGCAGATTCCAGGCCGGTCGACGGCGTGTGCGTGCCTCCGTGAGGATCAAACCGTCTCCCGCGCTCGGACCTCCTCAACTATGGCATCCGGCAGCGGTTCCTCGAAGGGTGTGTCGCTGTGCAGCATCGCGTCGAGGTGATCACCGTCGGCACGCTGGTGACCATCACCCCGGGCATGAACAGCAACCGGGCCTTCAGCCGCAGCGCGCTCTGGTTGTGCAGCATCTGCTGCCACCAGTGCGAGACCACATACTCCGGGACGTAGATGCTCAGCACGTCACGTGGCGACTTCCGCCGATAGTTCGCGACGTACTCCAGGACCGGGCCGGTGATGTCGCGGTAGGGCGACTCGATGACGGTCAGCTCGACCGGGATGTGCCGCTTCTCCCACTCCTCGATCAGGGCTGCCGTCTCCTGTTCGTCGGTCTGGACGTGCAAGCACTCGAGGGTGTCCGGACGGGTCGCCCGCGCATAGGCGATCGCGTGCATGGTCGGCTCGTGGAACTTCGCGACCAGCACGATCGTGTGCACCCGACTGGGCAATGTGGCGCCACCGGCCGGTGCTGCCAGCGCGAGGTCGACGCGGTCGTAGTGACGCTTGATCAGCATCATGGAGATCACGAGCACCGGGATCGCGATGACGACCATCCACGCGCCGTGGGTGAACTTGCTGAACAGCACGATGACCAGCACCAGTGCCGTGGCGGCCGCCCCGACGGAGTTGGCCAGGCGCGAGCGGTGCACTGCTGCGGGGTTCGGCAGGTCCCGTCGGCGCAACTCCTTGTTCCAGTGCACGACCATGCCCAGTTGTGACAGCGTGAACGACACGAAGACGCCGATGATGTACAGCTGGATCAAGCGCGTGATGTTCGCGTCGAACCACCAGACGAGGAACCCGGCGATCGCGGTGAGCGCGATGATGCCGTTGCTGAAGACCAGGCGGTCACCCCGGCGGCCCAGCTGCCTGGGCATGAACCCGTCCCTGCCCAGGATCGAGGCGAGGATCGGGAAGCCGTTGAAGGCGGTGTTCGCAGCCAGGATCAGGATCGCGGCGGTGAAGGCCTGCAACACGTAGAAGCCGATGCCGTTGCTGCCGAAGACGGCCATGCCGATCTGGGCGATGATCGTGGGTTGTGGGGTTCCGGCAGGCAGGCCGAGTTCTTCGGGATTCTCGGCGATCTTCGCGCCGGAGGCCATCGCCAGCCACGTCACGCCGGCGAACATCGTGACCGCGATGGCACCCATCATCATCAGGGTCAGCGAAGCGTTGTGGGACTTGGGTTTGCGGAAGAACGGGACGCCGTTGCTGATCGCCTCGACGCCGGTCAGCGCTGTGCACCCCGACGCGAAGGCGCGCAGGACCAGTAGCAGTGTGGCCGTCCCCGCAAGGTCCTTCGCCTCGACCACGAAGTCCGCGGACTCGGCGCGCACGGGCTGGCCAATGGCCATCTTCACGACGGCGACGATGAGCATGAGCGCGACGGAGGCGACGAATCCGTAGGTGGGCAGGGCGAATGCGGTACCCGCCTCCTTCACGCCGCGCAGGTTCATGACCGCCAGGGCCACGATGAAGGCGAGGCTCAGCGGCACCAGGTAGTCGTGGAGGCTGGGGAAGGCCGAGGCGATGTTGGCCACGCCTGCGGTCACCGAGACCGCCACGGTCATCACGTAGTCGACCATCAACGCCGATGCGGCCACCAGGGCCGCGGTCGTTCCCAGGTTCTCGCGGCTCACGGCGTACGCGCCGCCGCCGTTGGGGTAGGCGAACACTGTCTGCCGGTAGGACCAGACGACCAGCGTCAAGAGGGCTGCCACGGCCAGCGCCACCCAGGGGGTGAACGCCAGCAGTGTGGTGCCGCCGATGACGAGCACGAGCAGGATCTGCTCGGTCGCGTATGCCACCGAGGACAGCGGGTCGCTGCAGAAGATGGGCAGTGCGAGCCACTTGGGCAACAGCGTCTCGCCCAAGGAGGTGCTGTGCATCGGGCGGCCCAGCAGGGTGCGTTTCACGGCATTGGCCATGAGTCCAGTGCATCCCCGTGATCCGATCGCCCACCAGTGAACTCCACGCCGTCCTAACACCACGCGGCGGATCTTGACGGGTCCTTAACGCCACGCCGGGAAACGTGCCGCTCAACAGGCCATGGTTGGGGTGTGAGACGACTGTTGCCGCTTCTGGCCCTGGTGCTGGCCGGTTGCGGGCGCCTGGAGGAACTGCAGTACGAGCCGCCCGTCACGCCCGCGCAGTGGTGCGAACAACGGCCGTGCGTGGATGTCGGGGGGACTGTGCTCAACGAGCCGCTGGGCACCTTCCTCGTGTTCTTCCTGGCCGCGCTGTGGGTGGCGGTGGGGGTGTGGTTCCTGATGACGCGGCGCGGGCAGCGCTCCCGCGGCTGGCTGGGGATCGCCTTGGTCCTCAGTGGGCTCGGTGCGGCGCAGGCGGGGGTGAGCTACCAGGCCTTCAGCTACGAGCTCAAGTGCGCCGGCCGGGAGTTCTGCGCGTTCACCAACGGCTTCGAGGTGGGCTACAGCGTGACCCAGGCCTGGAGCGTCAGCGCGATGGTGATTGCCGTGGCCTTCGCTTGTGCTGTGGCCGGCGGGCGGCGGGCGATGATCGTCTACGCGGTCCTGAATGCGGTTGTGTACTGCGCGGTGGCGGTCGTCGGCGTGTACCTGCCGAGCGCGCTGCTGCTGTCGTTCGAAGTGCTGATGCTGTTCGCGCTGCCCGGGATCGTCATCATGAGCGTGGTCGCCTGGCGTCACTACCGGGCAACCGGTGATCGCGGTTCGCGCGGGATCTTCATCGCCGCGCTGGCGTTGGTCGCGGTGAACATCGCGTACTTCGGCTACTACGCCGCAGGAGTCACCGAGGCCCTGTGGGACGACGGGAATGGGTTCTACTTCTCTGCCAACGACGTGCTGCACATCGGGGTGATCGTGTGGCTGGTGTACGTGGCCGTGGCGCTGGGCCCGACGCTGCGGGACCGGGACGCTGTCAGCCCTCGATGATGCGACCGGCGCCGGCGAACCGGGCGCGGTAGTAGCCCATGTTGATGCTGTCGATGCGTACCCCGCTTCGGGGGTTCGTGGCGTGGATCATCCGGCCCTTGCCGATGTACATGGAGACGTGCTGGGAGCCGCCGGGGCCGAAGAAGAGCAGGTCGCCCGGCTTGAGGTGCTTGCGTCCCACGCGGCGGGCCTTGTTCATCTGCGCGCCGGAGTAGTGCGGCAAGTACTTGCCGAGGGCGGTCTTGTAGACCCACATCGTGAACCCCGAGCAGTCGAACGCGTTGGGGCCCGACGCGCCGCCCACGTAGCGGTCGCCCTTCTGGTTCAGGGCCACGCGGACCAGTGAGGAACGCTGCCGGTTGGCGCGCTCCCGGGCTGCCGCGCGCTTGTCCCGCAGTGTCTGGGCGCGCTTCTGGGCGGGGGACAGTGTGGTGGTCGTGGCGGGAGCCGGGGTGTCGGCTGCCTGGGCCGGAAGGCCGGTGAAGGCGACGGCCGCGCCGGCGATGCCGACAGTGGCCAGGCGAATGGAAATGGCAGGCGTGAACGCCATGCGTTGTCAACTCCTTCTCATGCCGCCTACCGGGTTAGCTGACGGGCTCGAGGAGAGAAGTCCTCTACCGACTCACGTCGGATACGCCCCAACTGCTTGGGTCCCCGGTGCGCTCACGCGCTTCGGCGGGTTGGTCCGTCCGCGGGCCAACCCACGAATTTCGTTGTCGAACCAACTACCCATCGACGGTAACCGCCGTGAAGGTGATCTTGGGCAGCGGGTTGCGTGATGTCGGTCACAGGCCCAGATTGTCCACAGATCCGGCTCGCCGCCCCCGCGCTGTCCGCCGGTGACGGATGCTGACCGGCGTGGACAACGCTGACACCGTGCGGTGGCTCCTCGACGACGGGGAGGGGCTGGTGACGCGTCAGCAGTTGCGCAGGGCCGGGGTCGGCCAGCGCTGGCTGCACCGGCGCTTGGCCGACGGCGACCTCGTGCAGATCCTGCCCGGAGTCATCGCCGCCGCCCCCGGACAGGATCCGCATGTGTGGATGCGCGCGGCCCTGCTGCAGGCTGGCCCGGATGCCGCGCTCACCCATGTCAGCGCACTGGCGAACTGGGGTCTGTGGCGGGGCTCGGCCCTACCGCCGCACGTGGCGGTCCCGCGCCCGGGTGCTCGTCAGGCGGCGGGTATGCGCATCCACACCCGTCGGCCCGGGCCCTGGGTGGTGCGTAATGGCCTGCCGACGGTTGAGCCCTGCGAGGCGCTCATCTCTGCGGCTTTCGACCTCTCCATCGACGAACTTCGCTTCGTGGCGATGGAGGCCATCTGGCTCGGTTTGCTGACACCTTCGGACCTCGCGTGCACCAAGGGTCTCCCGCGCCAGGTGATGGGGAAGTTGCGACTCCTCGCCGAGGAAGCCGCTGCCGGTGGGCGAATCTGGCGGTGAGGCCAAGTACTGGCGGCTGCTCAAGGAGTCGCACTTGCCGACCCCCCGGCTCCAAGTCTGGCTGCAGACCGCCCGGGGGTGGAAGCGAATGGATGCCTACTGGGACGAGATCCAACTGGGGGTGGAGATCGACGGTTGGGAGCAGCACGGGACGAAGCAGGCATTCGGTCGCGACCGTCGCCGCCAGAACGCCATCCATGGGACTGGGGCGGTACTCATCGGGTTCAGCGTGGACCAAGTGATGAACGATCCTGAGTACGTGCTCGAGGATACGGAGGCCAACTACATCGCCCGCTCCGCGTGGCTCCGGCGCGGTGTGTCTGGATTGTCTTAATGATCATGGCCTGGCGGTGACCGCCGTGGGGGAGATCCGCGAGGCAGGCTTGATCATTAAGACAATCCAGACACAGGTCGTCGGCTCACAGCTCCATGAAGGGTGCCGGGTCACCCGCGCCGACGCGTTGGATCACGGGTTCGCTCTCCGACAGGTCCACCACGGTGGTCGGCTCCGTCCCGCACTCACCGTCGATGACCGCATCGACTGAGTGGTCGAGACGCTCCTTGACCTCCCAGCCGTCGGACATCGGCAACTCGTCCCCGGGTAGCAGCAGTGTGCTGGAGAGCAGTGGCTCGCCCAACGTGGTCACCAGCGCCTGGGCGACCGGATGCGGCGGTATCCGCACGCCCACGGTCCGTTTCTTCGGATTCATGAAGCGGCGCGGTACCTCCCGGGTCGCCGGCAGGATGAACGTGTAACTGCCCGGGGTGTGCGCCTTGATGAGCCGGAAGACTCTGTTGCTCACGAAGACGAACTGGCTCAACTGCGCGAAGTCGTGGCACATCAGTGTGTAGTGGTGGTGGTCGTCGAGGTGGCGCAGTTCGCGGATCCGCGCCATGCCCTCGACGTTGCCGAGTCGACTGCCCAGCGCGTACCCGGAGTCCGTGGGGTAGGCGATCAACGCGTCCTGCTGAAGCATCTGCACGACCTGGTTGATCAGGCGCTGCTGCGGGTTCTGCGGGTGCACTTCGAAGAATCGGGCCACGACGCCACGCTACGCGCCGCCGGGGCGAGTGTCTGGCGGACTAGGCTCGACCCGATGTCCACCTCGACCGCCCTGGCCGCAACGAGGGGCCGGCGGTGGCGCAGAGCCGATTCGCTGGCGCTGCTGACCCTCACTGTCGGGTTGCTCTGCATGGTGGTCGTGGGTCGCGTCGTCTACCTGCGTGGCGATGACTGGGTGCTGCTGTCCATCGTGAGCAGCCCCGGGTTCGGTCCGGCGGACCTTGTCGAGCCCTACGGCAGCCACCTGATGCCCTTCGGGTTGGCGGCCTTCTGGAGTGCCCGGGCCTTGGCTGGACCGACCCCGTGGTGGGCACTGGTGGGGGTGGGTGCGGCCTTGACCGTGGTCGGGCTGACTTTCACCTGGTTGTCCATCAGGATGCTCGTCGGTCCGCGGGTGAAAGCGGTCGTGCCGTTCGCGCTGGCCGCCTGGGCCCCGGCCATCATGACGGCGGTTCTCTGGCCTTCGCCCTCGGTATACATGACCCCGCTGTTCGCAGTGACCGGCGTCGCGCTGTGGGCGTACCTGCGTCAACAGCTGACACCGGACCGGGGTCACCCGCAGGTTGTGATCGTAGCCGCCGTTGTCCTCGGTCTCGGCGCCTGCGAACTCGTGCTGCTGGTGCCGGCACTGCTGTTCGTGATCGGCGTCAGTTGGTTCGGCCCGGGCGGCTTGGTGGTGTCGGTCAAGCGCACGTGGGCGCAGGCGCGGGGTATGTGGCTGTTCCTGCTGGCGGTCCTCGCCTGCTACGTCGGCCTGTACCTGGTTGTGGCTTCGTACGGTGAGACTCTGCCCTCGCAGCGCGCACAGTTCGATGTGCTTGTAGAGAGCGGCTTTCTCGTGGCCTTGAAGGGCCTGCCCGCCATGATCGTCGGCGGGCCCTGGGCGTGGAACAACGCGATGGGTCCGGCGGGCTCCGTGACCGGGCCGGCCGCTGTGCTCATGGCGGGTGTGGCATGGGCGGTCATCATCCTGGCTCGACGTGCGAAGCGGCGGGTCTGGTGGCCGGTGGTGGCGGCACTGACGATGACCGTGTTGGCGCTCTCGGCGGCGCGGATCGCGACATTCGGTCCGCAGGTGGTGCTCAACCCGTACTACGCGGTCGGCGCGCTGGCGGTGCTGGCCATGACCCTGGCCGTCGGCTACCTTCCGAGCGCGCTCCCGATAGACCGCCCCGGTCGCGAGGAACCCTCGATGCTGGTGTGCTCGGTGGCAGCGGGGCTGCTGCTGGCCAGCGTCGCGGTGGCGCTCGGCAACTACTCGCAGGCAGTGCCCAGGTCGCCCACGCGGGCCTACCTGGAGACCGCCACCGCGTCCCTGGGGCAACCGACTCTGAACACCGCCTCCCCGCGGGATCAGTTCGGCGTGTTCCTGTACGGGTCTCCCTGGGACACCGCCCAGCACACGTTCGATCTCGTGGGCATCCCGGGCGCTTGGGTCACAGTCACCGACGACCCGTGGATGCTCGACGGGAGCGGCAGGCGGGTGCCCCTCAGGGTGGCGGGGCAGCCGTTCGCACTGACTGGCTCCTGCGTCCCGGTTGACGGCGCAGTCGCCTTCCGCCTGCCGGAGGTCCGGGAACCCAATTGGCCCACCTACGCCATGTCGTATCAGGCCTCAGCGGGGACAGGTGGGGTGGTCGAGGTGGGTGACGCCAGGATCGAGGTCCCGCTTATGGCCGGTGAGCACACGGTGTACTTCGTCGGAGACGGCCGCCCCGACTCGTTCGTCCTGCGAGCCGACGGCATCTGCGTCAGTTCACTCTCGGTCGGGCCCGCCGAGCCGGCACCCTGACCGGTTTCGGCTCGGCGCCCGGCGCACGACTATGCGCCCCGGCTGCGCCGGTGCAGTCGCCGCATCACGAAGACCGCGATCGACGCCCCGATGAGGGCATAGATGATGTTGTTCGCCGTGTCCATGTGCTGCTCGATGACGTGGTACTGGGTGCCCAGCAACCAGCCGCCCCCGATCAGCAGGAAGTTCCAGATCGCCGATCCCACAGTGGTCAGGAGCGTGAACCGGCCGAGCGGCATGCCCGCGGCGCCAGCCGGCAGCGAAACCAGGCTGCGCACCCCGGGGATGAGCCTGCCGATCAGGACCGCCTTCTCGCCGTGCTTGCCGAACCACTCGTCGGCGCGGTCGACGTCGTCGGCGTCGATGAGGGGTACGGCCAGCATCACCCGACGGGTCCGTTCCTCGCCGAACATCCGCCCGGCACCGTAGAGGATCAGGGCTCCGATCACCGACCCGAGGGTCGCCCAGAACATCGTCAGCGGGCCGGACAGATCCCCGAAGTAGATCAGAGCCCCTGCCGCCGGCAGCACGACCTCGCTGGGGATCGGTGGCACCAGCGATTCCAGCAGGATCAGGGCCCCGACGCCGATCTCCCCGAGTTGGTCGATCGTGTTCAGCACGAACCCGATCAGTCCCGTGCTCTCGTCGGGTGGGGTCACCGATGTCAGCATCGGTACCGTGCCGTGCGCGTCCATAACCGCCGAACCTACCCCGGGCGGGTCACCGTTCGAGGTGCAGGGCGAGCTTCGGGCAGGACATGACCGCCCGGTGTGCGAGGTGCTGCACGGATGTCGGAACCTCCGCGCTGCGGCGATCCCGCTCGAACCCGTCGACCGTGGGCCCGGAACCGATGATCGGGAAGCCCCATTCGTCTCCGGTGATGACCTCGGGCAGTAGTTGGGCGCAGATCCCGAACCCGTCGCAGTAGGTCGGATCCAGGCTGATCTTCATTGGAATCGCCTTCCCTGCGCGATGATCGGATGGGGACGGGTCGGGGGCATCGGTGTCCACTGCCCCTCCGGGTAGCCCTGCGCCCCCCGGGCCGAACAGCGTCCCGCCAGGTGTTCGGCGAGTTCGTCCGAGAAGACGGTCAAGGCGCTCTGCGCCATGCGCACCCCCCCGTCCGGCAAGGCGCAGCCACCGCGCCGGGGGATCGCGGCCAGACGTGTGCGCAGCCGGTCGACGAGCGCGGCGTCTGCTCGCAGATCAGCCAGCGCGAGCATGTCCTGTGCGGTAGCCGACAGGCCGAACGTGCACACCCCGCACTGGCCGGCGCTCTCGCCCGCGAGGTAGTCGAGGGTCTTGGCCGCCTCGACGATCCCGCAGCGCTGCCCGGGTAGCGCCCAAAGGATGCCGGAACCCACAGCGATACCGCGGCTGCGCAGGGCATCCGGATCCCAGGTCTCATCCTGCAGATCCGGGCCCGTCCAAGTGCCGCCGAACCCGCCGGTCCGGAAGCCCAGCACGTCACCGGTGAGCCCCCCGGCCTGCTCGAGGATCTGCCGCACCGGCGTGCCGGTTGCCACCTCCACCGCCTGTGGTTCGCCGACGCAGCCGCCCACCGAGACCAGCGTCGTGCCGGGGGCATCCGGCACCCCCAGGCCGCGGTACCACGTGGATCCGTAGCGCGCGATGAGCGCCACGGACGCCAGGGTCTCCGCGTTGTTCACCAGCGTCGGGTGGCCGTGCACCCCGTGGGCGTACGGCTGCATACCGAACACCGGCAACGCCGGACCGCCGCTCAGGAAGTGCGCAAGCGCGCTCTCCTCGCTGGCCACGTAGCGGGCCGGTACCGGCGATGCAGTGATCGTGACCGCGGACGCCGGCCGCTGGGCAAGGGCTTCCCGCAGCACCGGCAGTTGCGGGGCGTTCTCGTGGATGGCCACATAGGCCCGTCGGGCACCCACCACCTTCGCGGCCAACTCCACGCCATCGAGCACCAGGTGCGGCCGATTGCGGGTGAGGCGCTTGTCGCCGCTACCGGCGGGCTCCCCCTCCATCGCGTTGCAGATCACGACCGTCTGCTGCCGGTGCTGCGCGGCGTTGCGGATCACCACCTGCATCTTCTGGGCGGTGGGGAACCAGCCGCCGCCGCGGCCCCGTAGCCCAGACGCTTGGATTTCCGCCAGGAGTGCTTCGGGGGCGACCGTGGGCATCGGTCCGTAGCGGTCGATATGGCCCGGAAGGTCGGCGCCGATCGGATCGCCGTAGGTGAGGCGGCGGGCGTCGGGAGGCGGTGTCATCTGGGCCTCCCCAGGTCGGCGCGTTCATGGGGTCGCGTGTAGCGAAGGATCGTGACCGGCACGACGACGGCGATCCCGAGCACGGCGATGGTGAACGTGAGTGCCCGTTCGAAGCCCGCGGCCACGGCATGGATGGTGGCCAGCGCCCAACACAGGTACGTCAGGTCGTGGATCAGTCGCCATGCGCGAAGGTTCATCCGGTCGCGCAGGTAGCCGGTGATGATCATGGCCAGTACCAGGTCGAAGGCCAACGTCCCCAGTCCGACCCACACCGTCTTATAAGTGGCCGTGAACGGGATGAGAGCCGATGCCAGCGGCACCTGCACGTACTCGTCGGCGATCGCGCCGACCACGTGGATGGCCAAGAAGACCAGCGTCATCAGTGCGAGGTTGCGGTGCAGGCTCACCGACCTCACTTCGGGGAAGCGAGGGCTGCGCCATCCGGCAGAAACGGCGGCTCCCAGCGCCGTGGAAAGGCTGAGCAGGAGCAGTGCCGTCAGGCCGGTGGCTCGCTCCGCCACCCACAGCAGGCTGATCTGCGACCAGTCGATGAATGCGAGTGCGGTCATTGTGGCCAGCCTCCTGCCGTGGTCACGGTGCCGTCGCCGCGCACCAGCCGCGCTGCCAGACCCAACTGCTGCAACCAGTCGGCTGCACTGGATCCACTCACAATGGCCGCCGTGGCGGCGGCGTTCGCCTCGACACAGGTACGTGCCGCCACCGACACGGTCCGCCAGGGGCCGGCGACGGGGGTGAGCGTGCGAGGGTCCACGATGTGCGCCACGGTCCCGAAGCGTGCCCGTCGTCGGCGGACCGTCGTGCTCGAGGTGGCCAGTCCGCCACCGGTGATGCTGACCCGCGCAGAACCTTCCGCGATGCGCCGATGATCGTCCGCGCAGGCCACCACCCAGCCTCCGTCGGGCGCACGTCCGGCCGTCGCAATGTCTCCGCACAGGCCGACCAACACGCCCACCCCGACGTGGCGTGCGGCCCGGCTGGCAGCCCGGTCGGCGCACCATGCCTTGGCCGTCGCTCCCAGGTCCAGCTGGCATTCCGCCGGGATCCGGACCCGGTGCCCCTCGATGTGCACATGCCGCCAGTCGCTGTTGCGTGCCCGAATCCGCACGTCGGGCGTCGCGAGGGTCGCGGTCCCCACTGTGGGGTCTACCAGTCCGGCGGTCGCCTCCGCCATGGCCAGGGCGGCCTCCAGTGCCTCCAGGAACACCGCATCCACCGGGACCCACCGGCCCGCGGCAGCATTCACCCGACTGATGTCGGAGTCGCCCCGGAACGTGCTGCAGGCCCTGTCGGCGGTGGCGATCTCTTCGGCCACAACGGCAAGCGCCGCCCCGAGCGATTCCTCGCACGTCACCACTTCGCCACGACCGGCCCAGACGTCGAACTCGCACTGCCGGATCATCAGGAACCGCCCGATTTCGACGTGGGGCTGCTGGTCTTGCTCGGCGCGGGCGACGGTGTCGCCGCGGGCTGAAGCGTCGGCTCGGTCGGCGAATCCGGGGCCTGTTGGCGTTTGTCGGCCTGATCGACGCGTTGTTGGTCCCCCCACGCGATGCCGATGCCCATGACGATTGTGGCGCCGACAGCCGTGGCGGCGATGCCTTTGGTGAGAGCACCGATGTGTGCCACTTCTGTATCCCGCTGGTCGGGTGACCAATCGCCGCTCATGAGGGCCGGGGACGGGCTGCAACGCGCATGGGTCGAGACGTTAGCGGCTGAGGTCAGACTGCGGCCCTGGTTCACCCTTCCGGGGTGACGTCCGGCGAGGTGCCTGCCGGCCGGGACCGGCCTTACCCGACCGAGTCGTCGTACGGCGTCTCACC
>CAVTCZ010000019.1:0-720243 GCA_963733395.1 uncultured Actinomycetota bacterium | reverse complement strand
GATTGATGACTCCCCCTGGTACCTCGAAGGGCCGTATCGTCGTGGCCAAGGATCGGAGAGCACATGTACAGCACCAAGAGACCTGCACAAGAACGCGTAGCGCGGCGCGTGCTGCGCACACTCGGGGCCCTTCCGACCGGCGCCCAGCGACTCATCGGCGGGCGCCCGATCCGCATCGACGGCCAGGAGTTGCACACCGAGGTCCAGATGGCGCTGCGGCTGCTCAATCTGGCCGCCGGGGAGACGTTCGAGACCATGCCCCTGGACCAGGGCCGCGCCCAGATCAGCAGCGAGGCGTGGGTGTTCGGTGACCCGATCCCGGTGGGGACCGTGCGCGACATGACCATCCCCGGCCCGGCCGGACCCATCCCCGCGCGCCTCTACCGGCCCTCGGGCGTCGAGGAGCCGTCCGCCCTGCTGGTCTACTACCACGGAGGTGGCTGGGTCCTCGGAGACGTCGAGGTGTCCGACTCAGCCTGCCGGGTCCTGGCGCTCAACGCAGGACTGTCGGTGCTGTCCGTCGACTACCGACTGGCGCCCGAGAATCCTTTCCCTGCCGCCGTCGAGGACGCCGTGGCCGCCTTCCGGTATGCGCGTGGACAACGCCGCCTCCCTGGGAGTCGATCCGGCCGCGGTCGGCGTGGGCGGGGAAAGCGCCGGCGGCAACCTCGCGGCCGTCGTCTCGCAGATCACCACGGCGGAACCCGGCCCGGCGCCGGCGTTCCAACTCCTGTTCTTCCCGGTCACGGACCTGTCCAGCAAGCACCCCTCCTACCGACTGTTCCCCGACGGCTTCTTCCTGACCGAGGCCCAGATGGACTGGTATCGCAACCACTACCTGTCCGACCCTTCGCACGCCTTCGATCCCCGGGTCTCCCCGCTACTGGCCGAGGACCTCACCGGACTGCCACCCGCCTACGTGGCAGTGGCCGGATTCGACCCCCTGCGCGACGAGGGCGAGGCCTACGCACGCCGACTCAAGCAGGCAAGCGTGCCGGTGACGCTGCGCCGTCACAGCGGGCTCGTACACGGGATCATCAACGCCACCGGTGTCGGCCACGCCGGGCGCGAGGCGCTGCTGGAGGCCGCCGGCGCCCTGCGGGTCGGGCTCACCGCACGAGCAGGCAACCCGTCGACGTCCACCTGACGTCGCGCTACTGGCGGACCTCGGCGAGGTCGCCGGGGGAATCTGATGGACGCCGAAGCCGAGGAGCGGCATCTGCACGCCGTTGTTCAATCTCACGTGCTGCGTGTGCTCTGCCTCCTCATCCAAACCCGTCACTGCCCACCGAAGACCCTCTTCGCGACATTCATCGCAGCCACCGCCTTGGGCCATCCCGCATAGAACGCGAGGTGCGTCAGGACTTCGACCAACTCCTCCTCGGTCGCACCGTTCTGCCGGGCGTAGTCGAGGTGGAAGGCAAGTTGGTCAGGGTTCCCCATGGTGGTCAGGGCGGCCACGGTTGCGATGCTGCGTTCCTTGGGCGTGATCGCGGTGCGCTTCCACACGTCACCGAAGAGCACGTCATCGGTGTAGCCGGCCAGTGCCGGTGCGATGTCGCCTATCTCCTTCTGGGCAACGCTGGGCTCATGTTGGTTCGGCTCGTTCATTCTCTACTCCATTCGTTGGGTCGTCATGGCCGCAAGAGGACCTTGAGAGCGCTCCGGTCGTCCATCGCCGCGTACCCCGCCGGGGTGTCATCAAGGCTCACGACGCGATCGAAGACCCTGCCCGGTTCAACCGAACCGTCCAGAACCGCCGGCAAGAGCTGCTCGATGTAGGCGCGCACCGGGGCGGGACCCCCGGTCAAGGTGATGTTGTGCCGGAAGAGGCTGCCGAAGCCGACCGGGGCGCTCTCGTACTGCGGGACGCCGACCCGGCTGATCACCCCGCCGGGACGCACGACGCCGACAGCCTGTTCGTAGGCGGGCATGTGGCCGACCGCTTCGAGCACAGCCAGGCTGCCGCCGTCGGTCAGGTCGCGGACCTTCGCGATCCCCTCCTCACCGCGTTCTGGCACGACATCGGTGGCCCCGAACTCCCGCCCGAGTTCGGTTCGGGACAGGTGCCGACCCATCAGCACGATCCGCTCGGCACCCAGTTGCTTGGCTGACAGGACCGCCAGCAGGCCGACCGCTCCGTCACCGATGACGACGGCGGTGCCACCTGTGGCCACGCCGGCCCGCACGGCCGCGTGCCAGCCGGTCCCGTACACGTCCGAAAGCGTCAGAATGCTGGCGAGCAGAGCCTCATCGGAGTCAGGCCCGACTCCCGGAACCTTCACCAGCGTGCCGTCGGCCAGTGGCACCCGGACCGCTTCGGCCTGGCAGCCGGCAGTGCCGTACCGCCAGTCGCCCCAGAAGCCCCCGATGACGCACGAGGTCTGCAGGCCGGCGCGGCAGAACTCACAGGTCCCGCAGGACACAGCGAAGGGTCCGATCACGAAATCGCCGGCGCCCAGGGTCGTGACAGCCTCACCCACCTCCTCGACCACGCCGACGAACTCATGGCCCATGGGTGCGCCCCTCTCGGACGTGGGCATCGAGTGGTAAGGGTGCAGGTCGCTGCCGCAGACGCACGCACGGGTGACACGCACGATGGCGTCCGTCGGCTGCTGGAGGCTGGGAGAAGGGACGTCGATGACGCGGACATCACCTGCGCCGTACATGTATGTGGCTCGCATGACCCCAGTCAACCTCGCTACACCACAACGCGGTAAGCCGGACCTTCGGATTCCGGCGGGGAGTGGCGGGGAGTTGGGTTGCCGCTGGTTGTCATGCGGCCCGCGGGGAGCAGCCTCCCGCGCAGTCGCGGCGGCGTGAGCAGTTGTGCCGTTGGTCGGTGCTCGTTCAGGCCCGCACGCTCCCGCAGTTCTGCGGGCCGAGACCTACGAATCCCGCACCTCCCGCAGTGACTCCAGGTACGGAAGCCAGTCCGCCCACCACGACGTAGTCCACGCGTTCCTCATTCAGGATCGAGCAGATCCGCGCCGGATCGAACCTCACTGCCGAGCCCGCTGCGCATGGTCAGCGAAGGTTCGCAGCCTCCGCGCCACCTCGAGCATGTGGTCCAGTCGCTCGGCCGGGCTCATGGCGAGCAGTGCGCGGATCTGCGCGACATCGACGCCACGGTGGTCTTCGATCGGGGATGTCAACGCCATGTCAATAGAGTACGTCTGTTGGCAATTCCTGATGTATCCGAACGCAGCCCGCCAGCGCTTCACCACTGCGTCTTGCGGTTGCACGGGGGCACCGAGTTCTGAGCCGGACTCGCCCTCACTCTGTCGCCTTTCCAACTCCGCCAGCAGTTGACCGTGCACCCTTCTCACCTGCCCGGAGCAGCAGCCCCATGACCATCACATGGTTGAGCCGTTCCCGGAGCGACAGGTCCTCAAGGTCCTCCTGCTCCGGGTTGCCGGTGAACACCGCAACCGCCCAACTGGCGAATACCCACAGCCACGCCGCGGGACCTGTGCGACGTCGGCGTTACATGTAACGATTGCTCATGGCCGTTCAGCAGCGCGTTTCCGAGTACCGGCGCCGGATGCGCGCACGCGGCTACCGACCAATCCAGATCTGGGTTCCTGACGTACGCACTGCCGCTTTCGCCGCGCAGGCCGCTCGCGAGTCCGCGCGACTGGCGGCAGCGGACCACGCCGGCGACGACCAGGACTTCGTTGACGCCATTTCGATCGGGCTGGACACCGAGGAGTGAATCGAGGGGAAGTCTGGACCGCCGCTGGGGGCGTCTACGCATCCAAGCCACGCCCCGTACTGATCATCCAAGACGATCGATTCAACGCCACGGGCTCAGTGGTGGTCGTCCCGCTCACCACACACGTGGTCGAGGCCCCCATCACCAGGGTGCCCATCAACGCCAATGAGATGTCGGGGATCGCTGAAGACAGTTTCGCCATGGTGGACAAGATCACAACAGTCCGGCGCAGCCAACTCGGCAAGAGGGCCGGTCGGGCGACGCCCGCTCAGATGGTCGATGTCGAAAGAGCCCTTCTGGTCTTCCTCGGGCTTGCGGGCTGAGTCTCGAACGACCCACCCCCTCGCGAGGCCGCAGTGGCCGGCCCAGCATCTGCACCAGCCGCCGCGGCAACGTCGATCACGTCAACGCCAGGACCCTCTCAGGCGGGCTTGCGCGCCCGGATGAACGCCGAGCGGATCACGCCGTCGACCGACGCGATGGCCGCCTCGAGGTCCATGTCCGCAGGGATCGCCGCCGGGTCCATCTGCGCCACGAGGGTCTCCAGTTCAGCGCGGCCGAAGATGGTCGTCGGCTCGATGGAGACGTCCTCGAATCCGGCGGCGATCAGCCCGGCGACCACTTGCTCCTCTGTCAGCGCACCAGCGATGCAGCCGGTCCACAGCGCCATGATCCCCGCCAGCTCGGCCGGTAGTTCCCGCGACAGCACCATGTCGGAGATCGCGAACCGACCGCCGGGGGCCAGCACCCGGAAGGCCTCGCGGAACACGCGGTCCTTGTCCGTGGACAGGTTCACCACGCAGTTGCTGATGATGACGTCCACGCTGGCGTCGGGCAACGGCACGTCCTCGATGCCACCCAGCAGGAACTCGGCGTTGTCCACCCCCGCCTTGGCCTTGTTCGCCTCCGCGAGCTCGTGCATCTGCGGGGTCATGTCCAGCCCGTAGGCTTTGCCGCCCGGGGCGACGCGACGTGCGGACAGCAGCACGTCGATGCCACCGCCGGAGCCGAGGTCGAGCACCGTCTCGCCAGGCTTGAGCTCGGCCAACGCGGTCGGGTTGCCGCACCCCAGCGACGCGACCAACGCCTCCTGCGGCAACGCGTCGCGCTGCTCGGGGTCGTACTGGGACTGCCCGAACGGGTCGATGGCATCGATGGTGACCAGGGTCGGTCCGCAGCATGACGAGGCGCTGGATCCGGACACGCTCTTCGCGGCAGCGGCGTAGCGTTCCCGCACAGCTTCGCGGATCTCTTGGTCGTCGTGGACGGTCATGGCGATTCCTTTCAGGTCTCGCACTGCGGGGTACTCAGCTCCCCCAGCAGGGCGATGGGTTGGGTCAGCGCGTCGCAACACAGCGAATAGACGTTGCTGCGGCCGACGGCGGTCGAGGTGACCAGCCCGTTCTCGCGAAGCGCCTTCAGGTGGTGACTCACCAAGGGCTGCGACAGCCCGGTCACCGCCATGAGTTCGGTCACCGACGAGGAACGTTCGGCGACGGCCAGCAGGATGGCCAGCCGGTTCTCGTCCGACAGCGCCTTCAGTACGGGGGCCAACTCCCGTGCCCGTTGAGTCACGGTGGGGCGGGTGTCAGTGGTGGCCACGACTGAAGGATAAGCATCAATCTCTATTGATGTCAATACCTACCGTTGATATTGGGCCGTGCGGGGCCCCCTTCACATCGTGATGACGATCTTGCCCGCGAACCCTCCGCCGAGGTAGTGCCGCATTGCCTGCGGACCCTCATCCAGCGGGAACACCCGATCGATCACCGGCACGACGGCACCCTCGGCGATCAGGCTCACCAGCAGTGCGACATCGTCGGCCGTGTTCGCGCGGTACATCACCAGGCTGACCCGCCGGCCTGCGGACAGTCGCAGCGTCTGCCCCAACACGGCTGCAGTGACCAGCCGCCCGGTGCTGCCGCCGATGACCCCGCAGACCCCGCCCGGACGCAGCGCCCGCCGGTAGTCGCGCAGCGATCTGCGGCCCACGACGTCCAGGATCAGGTCATAGCGCTGCCCGCTGCGCGTGAAGTCCTCGCTCGTGAAGTCGACCACGTGGTCTGCGCCCACACTGCGCATCGCCTCGAGTTTGCCGGGGCCGTCGACCCCCGTGACCTGCGCCCCGTTGGCCTTGGCGATCTGGATGGCGAAGGTGCCCACGCCACCCCCGCCGCCGTTCATGAGGAACCGTTGGCCAGCAGTGAGCAGGCCCGCCTTGCGCAGCCCGGCGACTGCCAGCCCACCGGCCTGGGGGACGGCCGCCGCTTGTTGGAAGGACAGGGACGCGGGCTTGCTCGTCAACGCGGATTCGGGGGCCCGCGCGTATTCGGCGAAGGCTCCGAAACCGCTCGCGGACAGGTCCCCGAACACCTCGTCGCCCGGCTGGAACCCGGTGACCGCAGCGCCCACGGCTTCGACCACACCGGCGATGTCGGACCCGAGAACGCGGTGCCGGGCCCGACGAGGCCCACCGATCCGATTGATCAGCGGGGTTCCTCGCATGAGGCCGTTGTCCCACTCGTTGAGCGATGCCGCATGCACCCGCACCAACACGTCCTCCGGGCCCAACTGCGGGATCGGCAGGTCGACGATTCTCAGCACTTCGGGACCGCCGTAGCCGTCCTGCGCCAGGGCCTTCACGAGATGACCTCCAGCAGGTCCCGCATGCGCACCCAGTTGGCCCGCTCCCACCGCCCGCCGAACGCCGCGAACACCGGGGTGGCCAAGCGGCTGGGTCCGTGCAGTCGGTAGATCCAATCCCACCTCAGCAGCGTGCCGTCACCGGCGGGCGTGAAACGGACCGTGCCATCGGTGGTCATCATCGAACTGCGGGTGTGCGAACTGATGCTGTGCGGCCGATCGAACCCGGTGATCTCGACCTCCATCCGCATGCGCCCACCCATGGTGGCGACGAACCGGCTGCCGGCGCCCACCGGCGGCGGGGTCAGCCACTCGACGCCAGTCATGGCGGGGTTCCACGAGGGCTCGTCGGCGGCCATGTCGAACACCTCCTCGACCGGGCGCGCGATGAACACCTCTCCCGACATCCGCCGTCCCCCGCCGCCGACGCTCGCGAACGCCCGGAGCCGGGTTGCGATGTCCGGACCGGCGACCGGCCAACCATGGCCTCCGGCGACGACAGCCGGATCCAGATCGGCCAGCGCGTCGATGGAACGCTGCGCCGCCCGACGGTCCCAGGTCGTGTACCACGGGGGCGCGGACAGCCCCTGCCGGCACAGCGCGAAACCCGACAGCGAGTTCACCCGCAACGTCACCAGGGCGTCCCCGGAGATCAGCACCCGGTCCTCGGGCCGGAAGAACGAGACATGGCCGGGCGTGTGGCCCGGGGTCCGGATGGCTCGCCAGTCCGGCAATGCCGGAACCGCACCGTCCGGCTCAAACACCCTGGCGACCTCGCGCAGGCTCGACTTCGCGATCGCGGCCTCCCGCCGCTGCCGGCCCATCGCCCGCATGATCGGCAGGATCAGGAACCGGTCCAGCGGCCCGGCCTGCTCGACCATGGCCGCGAAGTCCCCGTCCGCGATGGGCAACTCGCTGGCAAGCATGTGCACGTGGCAGCCCCATCGCTTCGCCAGGGCGAGCGCAGCACCGGCATGGTCGGGGTGGCAATGGGTCAAGAGGATGGCGACCGGGCGCTCCTGCGGCCCACACACCATGGCCGCCGCACGCTCGATGCGGTCAACGTCGTGCGCCCAGCCGGCGTCGATCAGCGCCCACGACCCATGGGACCGCACGAAGAAGACGTTCGTCTGCGTCCGACCCCTCGGGCCCAGGCAGTAGACACCCGCGGCGACCTCCCAGGGGTCGTCCGCAGAACGCGCCCGCGCCCGCCGCCGGGTCCTCCCCACCGCCAGATCGAGCATGCTCGGACCCTACGTGTCATTCGTCGTGTTTGTAGTGATGCGCGCTGGTGCGGTGGTGTCAGGTCACGGGCAGCCCCGTGCACACCGTCCGCAGCGGCTACTCCGCCCGCGGCGTCAACTTGATGACAGGGATCAGCCGGTCGGTCTTGGTCGCGTACTTGGCGAAGCGCGGCTGTGCGGCGCAGATCTGCTGCCACGCCTGCTCGCGGGCCGCATCGTGCAACTGTTCGGCGATCACGGCGGTTTCGATCCCGTCGATCACGATCCGGATCTGGTCGGGGTGCGCGGCCACGTTGTAGTACCAGGCCGGGTTTCGGGCGGCCCCGTTGGCGGACGCAACCACGTACCAGGAGCCCTCCGGCCCGGGAAAGCGGGCGACCGGAGTCTCGCGCACTTGCCCGGACTTGCTGCCGATCGTGATCAGCAGGAGCGGATCCAGGCCCATGGCCTTGCCACCCTTGCCCCGGATCTTCTTGGCCATGCGCTTGTTGAACCAGGACATGAGGGCGCCACCGGGCTGCCGGCCGCCGCGCGTGCCGTTGCTTGCGCTGAAACTCATCAATGCCTCCGGTGGTTGGGCGTCACGGCCAGTAGAACACCGCGACCAGCAATCCGGCCAGGACCGAGCAGCCGTTGGCCAGCAGCGACGCCGCGGCCGCAAGGTAGGCATCGGTGCGCAGCCACCAGCGGACCAGCACCGCCTCCAGCACGCACACGACCGCCTCGGCCGCGACGATCGCCGCGGAGTCGGGCATGACCGCGGCCGCACCCGGCGCGAGAACCAGGACGAACAACGGGTAGCTGACCAGGTTGACCCCGACCGCGGTCAGCAGCGCGGGCAGCGGACGGGTGCGGCCGAAGTGGACCAACAGCAGGCAGTAGACGGGCACCTCGACGACGATGGTCAGCGCGAGGTACGCCCAGAACACGGCGCCGATCATGTTCCGAGCATTACAGTTGGCTGTGATCACGCCGCTCCTACCGGCCGACACCTGCGATCCGCAGTTGCCGGGATGCGACTACGGCTCCTCCCCGGGACCCATCCTGAGCCTGGTCGTGCTCGTCGTGCTGGCGCTGGGTGTGCTGATGCTCGTCGCCGGAACCGTCGCCCTGATCGTGTTCCTGGTCCGCCGCAGCAACCAGGCGACTGCCGCAACTGGTCCGGCGCCACCGGGCTGGTTCGGTGATCCCGAGGACAGCAACCGTTGGCGATGGTGGGACGGGCAGTCCTGGACCGACAAGGTCTCCGACGAGGGACCGCCGGGCCAGGGTCCCCCGTCGTCCTGAGGCACCGGTCTCAGTGGACGTTGACGGTCACCGCGAACCGGGTGAGGACCGACGCGTCACCTTCCCACGGTCGCCATCGCTTCAGAACGATCGAGGTCGTTCCGGCGGCGGTGGCGTGCAGGGTCCAGGTGGCCACACCACCGCTGCCGATCGCGCCGCCGGACGGCTCGTAGCCGGAGTCGTCCAGGACCATGGATTCGCCGGCCGGGGGCTCGAGCTCCCACCGGTAGCCGGTAGTCGGGTTGTCCGAGAGGCGCAGCAGGATCGTGTCGCCCACCTCGGCGTCGATCGACGTGCCGTCCTGCGCGATGGTCACCTCGATGGCGGCCATGTCAGTCACCCGGCCGGCGAGGGGTTCACACCGTGACGCCGTAGGACTCGTCGAAGAACGCCGCCGCGATGTATTCAGGTGACGCGTAGCCGAAGCCCTTGTCCCCCCAGCCGGTACCCCAACTGTTACGGATGATGAAGCGGCCGTTCGCCAGGTAGCCCACCACCGTGATCGCATGGCCGCCGCGGACGGTGTTCGGCTGGAACACGTCGAGGTTGCCCTTGGTGGCAGTGGCGTTGTCCCACGTTGCATCCACCGCGATGCCAGCCATGATCGGTCCGTGAGACGCCAGCCACGACTTCCACTTGGCCAGGTCCCGACGCAGGTTGAAGTACGCGGAGATCTTGCGCTGGGCGGCCTGCGCGAAGAAGGCGTCCTCGTCGCCGGTGTACATCTTCGTGGCCACATGGAACGGCAACAGCTTGTTGGTCACCACGCCCCGCTTGCGGGCGATGTCCATGGCCGCCTTCAACGACGTGCCTGCACCCTCGATGAACGTCTCCGGCAGCGTCGTGGACTCATCGGTCTCCTTGGACGCCATCCACACGAACCGCGGTGACAGCGGCTCGCTCTGACCGAGCTTGCCCGCTGTGACCATGTGGTAGCGCACCACCCCCTCGGCCGTGGCCCAGCCGACGCACGATCCGGTGTCCTCCTGATCGCCGACCTTCCACCAGGTCTTGCGCAGGTCGACTTTCGACGGCAGCGCTGCTACCGCACCCAATGCTCCGGAAGCCACCGCGGTCTCGAATTGCCAGTCCCCTTCGGTGTCCTTCGAAGGCACCAGATTGCAGATCCGCTGCTTGGAGGCGGCGGGCCTCCTCGATGACGCCCGCTTGGCCGGCGCCTTCTTTGCCGAACTCGTGGTCTTGGTCTCGCGTGCTGATGCTTTTGCCATGACTACCTCCCTGGGGTTTCCGAGTCTGGTCGAATGCCCTGGTGGAGACAACCCCCCGACGGCTGAATTCGGCTCAAGGAGTCACGATCGGGAACCAGAACTCGTAGTCGTCGAGATTGGTCAGCAGCGCCTGGACGGGGGTGGGGTCGCCGTCGAAACCGACCGCGCCCGCGGCCACCAACTCCGGAATCGCGCCGCCCATCAGGATCGTGTCCAAGGCGGCCCGGGTCATGCGGATGGTCGCGTCGGCCGCGCCGGTGGCGCCGTGGTGGTTGTGCAGAGTCCCGTTGCTGAGTTCCAGGGTGTGGGCGTCGTCGTCGACGAACAGGTGGATGGTCCCTGCCACACCTGCGGCGTTCGGCCCGTTGAGGCGGATCGCCAATGCATCGAGGAAGAGGTCCACCGTGATGGACGAGACCATGCCCGGCTGCGCGGCCGTCGGGGTCGCGACCTCGCGCACGCCGTGCCGCAGTTCCGTGGCTCCTGCGAGGTAGAAGTTGCGCCACGGCCCTGATTCGGCTTGGTAGGCCAGCTGCTCGTAGGTGTCCGCCAGCAGCGTCTTGGCCTCGGTGTTGTCCGGGTCTGCGAATACGAGATGGTTGAGCGCCTCGGCCACCCACCGGTACTCGCCGGCCTCGAAGTCCACCCGCGCCCTGGCCAGCAGCGCCGCCGCCCCGCCGGCGTACTCGACGAACTTCGTCCCGGCCTGCACCGGGGGCAGCGGGTGGAGGTTGGCCGGGTTCGCGTCGAACCAGCCGAGGTAGTAGTTGTAGACGGCCTTCACGTTGTGGTTGACGCTGCCGTAGTAGCCGCGGTTGGCGAACCGTCCGGAGATGCCATCGGGCAGGGTCAGCATCTCGGCGATCTCGGCCGGGCCGTACCCGTGGTTGGCCAGCCGCAGGGTCTGATCGTGCAGGAAGCGGTACAGGTCGCGCTGACCCACCAGGTCCGCGCGGACCTGCGCATTGCCCCACGTCGGCCAGTGGTGGGAGGCGAACAGAACCTCGGTGTCATCGCCGTACATCCGCAGTGCCTCGTGGATGTACTTGGACCAGGCCAGGGCATCGCGCACCTTCGCCCCGCGCGGCGTATAGACGTTGTGCAGCGTGTGCGAGGTGATCTCGGCCATGCACAAGGCCTTGTGGTCGGGCAGGTAGAAGCAGTACTCGGCAGGCGCCTCCGCTCCCGGGGCGTACTGGAACACGAACCGCACCCCGTCGATGGCGAGTTCCTGGCCGGTGTGGTCGATGATGTCGGTCGGCGGGTACAGCGCCATCGAACCGGAACTCGTGGACGGCCCGAGGCCGGCGCCGACTGCTCCTTCGCGGACCCGGAGGGACCGCGTTGCCGTACATGTACGAAGCCCGACGGGCCATCACGTTGCCGGCCAGCACGTTCTCCGACACCGACTCCTCGATGAACCCCACCGGCACGACGTAGCGCACCCGACCCGCCTCGACGTCGGCCCGGTCGGCCACGCCCTCGATGCCACCGAAATGGTCGGCGTGCGAGTGCGTGGACAACACCGCCACCACCGGCAGATCGGCCACGTGCTCGCGCAGCAGACGCAGGCCCTCCGCGGCCGGTGCCGCCGTGACCAACGGATCGACGACGATCCAGCCGGTGGCCCCGCGGATGAACGACATGACCGCGAGGTCGAAGTTGCGGACCTGGTAGATCCCCTCAGCCACCTCGAACAGGCCCGGTGATGCCGAGTAACTGCGACTGCCGCCACAGGCTCGGGTTCACCGTGTCCGGCGCCGGGGTGTCCCGGACGAAGCCGTAGGCATCGAGGTCGAACGACGGGCTGCCGTCCGGGTTCGTGATCACGCGATTCGGCGAGTCCGCGATGAAGCCCCGGCGGGCATTCTCGAAATCGGTCTGGTCGGCGAACGGCAACTCCTCCAGAACGCTGCGGTTCGCCGACACCGTGTGGTCCGTGGCGTTCATGTGAGCCCCTTCCGGGCGGTTGGATGCCGCTGATGGCATGAGGCAGGCTATGTCCCCGCGGATCCGGTCGGCAACCGCCGGCAGCCATCTGCCGGGCGCACCGAGGCGTGCCCGCCATGAGCAGCAACGACGAGATCGCCGCCCGGTTCCACGTCTGGGTGAACACGGTCAAGCCTGAGCCGGCGACTGGGACGCGGCGCCATGACGATCACCCACGCAGGGTGATCCGTCCACGTGCGCGCTGCGCGAGTCTGGACATCGAAGGCTTACACCCTGGCCCCCGACCCCAATCAACGGAGAGTGTTACCCATGTTCGACGACAACGGTTCGTTCCTGCTGGCCCTGTTCGAGTTCTTCCTGTTCTTCGCGTGGTTCATGTGCCTGTTCTGGGTCCTGGGCGACATCTTCCGCAGCAAGGACTTGGGCGGTGGCGGAAAGACGCTCTGGGTGATCTTCGTGATCATCGTGCCGTGGCTCGGGATCCTGGTCTACGTGCTCGCTCGCGGCAAGGGCATGCAGGAGCGCCAACTGGAGCAGGCCAAGCAGATGCAGCAGGCTCAGGCCGAGTACATCAAGGCTGCGGCCGGCAGCCCCGCCGCAGCTGATCAGATCGCGTCGGCCAAGACCCTGCTCGATCAGGGCGCCATCACGCAGGACGAGTTCAACGCTTTGAAGGCCAAGGCCCTCACCACCTGACGCTGCCAGCGGGCGGGCGCTGCACGGGCGCAAAACGCTGCACCCGCATCAATCCCATCTGCCTATGCCTCGTGGTAGGTTCGAACCATGAGTGGGACATATCCCGCAACGATGGGAGATCGCGGCCGATTGGTCGTCCCCGCAGAACTGCGGGAGCGGGCCGGCCTGCACGAGGGTCGACCGGTGGTGCTCGTGGAAGCACCTCAGGGCCTGCTGCTGCTGACCCGTGAGCAGTTGCGCGACCTCGTCCGCTCAGGGCTGGAAGGCAAGGACCTGGTCGGCCAGTTGCTCGCCGACCGGCGGGCCGCCGCATCCGCCGAGGACGCCCGGTGACGGTTCTCGACGCCTCGGCCCTGCTGGCCTACCTGGGCGGTGAGCCCGGTGCCGAAACGGTCGAGGCGGCCCTGGAGCAGGGTGGGCGATGCAGCACAGCCAACTGGAGCGAGGTGGCCCAGAAGGTGCTGGCCGCCGGCGGCGACTGGGACCTCAGCCGTGCCCTGCTCATCTCGTACGGGATCGCGCTCGAGCCGGTCGGGGCCGACGACGCCGAGTGGGCGGCACGCCGCTGGCGCAGAGGCGAGGGACTCTCATTGGGCGACCGGCTCTGCCTGGCACTGGCCCATCGCGTCGCGGAGGATGCGCTCACTGCCGATGGCACCTGGGGCGAAGGGGACGGCATCCGCCAGGTCAGGTGAGCCGGCCTGTTGATACCCACTCGCCTGCGTCCACAGATCGTCGCTGGCCATAGCCGCCACCGCCTTCGCCCGCATACGTTCGGTGCCGGATGGGAGGACGGAAATGGATCTCTTCAGAGCATGGCTGTTCGGCGAGCAGGCGATCGACCACATGGATGCGATGACCGCACCGGACGGGTATCCGAGAGCAGAGGTGTGGACGAGGAGGACTTCCTGACGATCGTCTGGCCCACTGCGGTGCTGCGCGACCTGTTGGGCCCCTGTGCACTGCTGCGGGACGGCGAGACCGACTCGACCGGGGTGGCCCGCAGCCACATCGCCGAGATCGACGGCCAGTGGTACGCCGGCGTCCCCCGGTTCTTCCACACCGTCGGCGACTCTTGGTCCTACCTGATGCAGGCCGATCGATTGGCACTGGTCACCACCTCGGGGGAAGAGGTGCCCGCGACCACCGTGGCCGACATGGACCTCGAGGCGAGCCTCACGCTCGGCGGCCCGAGCCTGATCGTCGGGCCGGAGGGTCCGGTGTACCACGACACCAGTTGGGGCCTCATCGACGCAGACGGCAGCATCGCCCGCCGGCGAGCCGCCACGGAAGTGCTGATGACCCTTCCCGGCGACACCCCTGTGACAGCCATCGACTTCCATACCTGAGGTGACTCAGCGCTGTGCCGCCGCCTTCGCGGCGCTCCAGCCGCCGAGCACGTTGCGGACGGTCGCCCCGCTGGGTCGATCCGTGCCGGTCCGGGCCCACTGCTCGTACCCCGCGTACGTTCCCGGGCAGCCCTCCGAGGCCAGGTAGGCAGCCACCGCGGAAGTCACGCTGACCGGATCCCACCGCGTCGTGTAGTCGCGCGCGGGGACCCCTGACGTGACCCCCGCGGCAGCGCAGGCCTGGCTCCAACTGCCGAACCGCTGGATGATCCGCGCCGATGACGGACCTGCCACGTCGCGGGAAACGGAGTCGTAGCGGGTATGACTCAACGGCTCGCCACACCTACTCGCAGCGGCCCGGATCGCGTGCAGGATCTGATCGTCGCTGAAAGACTCCCGACGCGACATGTGCCGACCCTATGCGTCATTCGTCTTGTTTGTAGTGGTGGGCGCTGGTGCGGTAGGTGCGGCCCAGGGGGCTGGTCCAGATCAGGTCATGGGTGGGTGCGTGGGGGTCGCGGTGCACCCGCCAGGCGGAGAAGGTCTTGGTGCGGTGGTGGCGCCGGCACAGCCCGGCCAGGTTGTCCGGGCAGGTGGCGCCGGCGGGGTGGGGGACGATGTGGTCGCAATCGAAGAACTCGGCGCGGGCGTGGCAGCCGGGGAACCGGCAGGTCACATCCCGGGCCTTGATCGCCTCCCGCACATGCGCCGGAATCCGGTACTTGGTGGTGCCCATGGCCTTCAATTGCCCGGTGACCGGGTCGGTGACCAGCCGCCGCCAGCGGGCATCCGGGGACATGCACAGATCCCGGGCCACCTCGGAGCCGATCGGGCCCAGCCGTTTGGACTCCGGGGTCCAGTCGTTGTCCCCGATCAGGGCATCGGCACTGATCACCACATCGACGGTGACCGCCACGGTGGTGTGCAGCTCGAGGAACCCGACCAGGGCATCGGCCTTGCGCTGATCAGCCGTGCGAGCCTCGCCCTGCTCATACGGGTCGGCGCAGTCCGGCGACCCGGCCAGCTTCTCCAGCGCCGCGATGAAGACCTCCGCGTGCTCGGCGGACAGGTAACCGTGGATGTCGGCCATCCCATGTCCGGCCGGGCGCACCCACACCCCACGCCGGTCGACCGCCTCCTTGCGCAGCACCTCGTCGGGGTCCTTCTCACAGGTCAGGGACAGCAACTTGCGGCGCAACTGGTGGCCGGTGTGCGATTCCCCGAAACCGATCGCGATCAGTTCCAACTCCTCCCGGCGCGGGTCGGGCACCTCGGCCAGCAGGTCCCGGATCAGGTTCGCCTTCGACAGGTCGATCCGGCCCTCGAACAGCGCACCCCACAACAACTCCCGGTCACACAACCCGACCGCGGAATCCAGTCGGTGATCCGCGCTGCGTGGCGAGATCGCCAGCATGGTGGCCAACTCCTCGGCCGCCCCGGAGATCGGGCGGCCCATCGCCTCGATCCGGGCGTTCAGTTCGGCGACCAGCACCGCGGTCTGCGCCTGCTGCCGGCGCGCGGTCATCTCCGCGGCGTGCAGGGCGTCGCAAAGGTCCTGGTCGTCCAACCGGCGGGCGTCGGCCAGCGCAGCACTGACCGACGGGAACGGGTCGATGACAGGAACGCTCACACTCTTATTCGAACATATGTTCGAGCACTTGTCAAGCCCCTGTGCACGAACCCGAGTGGCGTCGCCGAGTGGGTCACTCCGCCACGAGCACGTCCGTCGCCGAGAAGTCGTCGCCGGTGAACAGGAGCGGCTCGTTCTCAGACACCGCCAGCGCGTAGGCGAACGTGTCCCCGAAGTTCAGCCCGGCCGGGTGGCCCGATCCGCGGCCGTAAACGCGATAGGCCTCGGCCGCCAGCCGCGCCTGGTCGACCGACACGGGAATCACATCGATTCCCAGTGCCGCCAGGAGGCGATCGGCGCGACGGATGGCCGCCGGGTCCTGTGATCGGGCGAGCACGCACATCAACTCGACGTAGCTCCCCGCCGACATCCGGGTGCTCTGGCCGAGGATCCGACGCGCAAGAACTTCGGCCTCTTCCTCACCCTTGAGAATCGCGACCAGAGCGGACGTGTCGACGATCATCGTGGGAGACCGGCTTCGTCATAGAGGTCCTCCGCATCCCACGTCGCTCCCGGCGGAAGGGACTGGCGGATGACGTGCGTCAACTCCATGACTTCAGCCAGACGTCGCTCCACGGTGGACTGGGACAACTGCTGGGAGAGCACATCGACCGCTTGCTCGACCGCACTCACTTGGTCCGTCTCCAGCGCGCCGGCGAGGTCCCGGATCTTCTCCAGGACGCGCTCGTTCTTGATGGTCATTGCCATGCCACCATGGTACCCCACGTCATGATGCACACCCGGGTACCTTTCGCCACACCACGACCCCGACCTGCCACATCAACATGTCGGACCCCTGACATACGGTGTTCGGGTACCACGATGGGAGGGGCGCTCGAGTGCAGTACGACGATGTGGCGGCACTGCGCCGGCACCACCCGGCCTGGCTCCTGCTGCGCGCCGACAGCGCCCCGCTGGTCGTGTCCACCCTGCACCGCGTCTTCGTCGCCCAGAACTGCCGGACGATCACGCAGCAGGGTCTGGTCGAGGCACTCGAGGACGACCTGTACCGACTCCGCCAGATCGACCCGGCGGCCTACCCCCGCAACGCCAAGGACTACCTGACCGACTGGTCGGCACCGGAGCGCGGCTGGCTGCGCCGTTTCTATCCGCCGGGCTCCGATGAACCCCACTACGACCTCACCACCGGCGCGGAGAAGGCCCTGACGTGGCTGGCCTCGTTGAGCCAGCGGTCCTTCGTGGGCACGGAGTCGCGGCTGTTGACCTTGTTCGAACTCCTCCGGCAGATGATGGAGGGCACGCAGACCGACCCGGAGGAACGCATCAAGGCGCTCGAACAGCGGCGGGCGGCCATCGATGCGGAGATCGAACGGGTGCGCGGCGGGGATGTGCCGCTACTGGACGACACGGCGCTGCGAGACCGGTTCCAGCAGTTCACCGCCACCGCCCGCGACCTGCTCAGCGACTTCCGCGAGGTCGAGGACAACTTCCGGACCCTGGACCGCGGTGTGCGGGAGCGGATCGCGGGCTGGGAGGGTTCCCGTGGGGCGCTGCTGGACGACGTTTTCGGCAAGCGGGACGCGATCACCGAGTCCGACCAGGGCTTGAGCTTCGCGGCGTTCTGGGACTTCCTGATGTCGTCGGCCCGGCAGGAGGAGTTCGACGACCTGCTCGAGCACGTGCTGAACCTGCCGGCTGTCGACGCCGGCGACGGCCAGATCCGGTACGTGCTGCACGACTGGCTCAAGGCCGGCGACGCCGTCCAGCGCACCGTGGCCCACCTGTCCCAGCAGTTACGGCGATTCCTCGACGACCAGGCCTACGCGCAGAACCGTCGTGTGGCACAACTCATCCGCGGTATCGAGGCGACGGCGTTGCGCGTGCGCGACGATCAACCGGCCGGCGCGTTCACCGACCTTCCAGGGACCCGCGCGGAGGTCGCGATGCCGATGTCCCGGCGGCTGCACGACCCACGGGTCAAGGTCACGCTCGACGAGGTGACCCTTGACGCCGGCGAGGAAGGGTTCGACGCCGACGCCCTCTACTCGGCGTTCACGGTGGATGAGCACAGGCTGCGATCCGCGATCGATGCCCGGCTCGAAGTGGCCGAGCAGGTCAGCCTCGCTGGCAGTCGTGGACGGCAACGCCCTGACCCAGGGTCTGGCCGAGTTGATGACGTACCTGAACATCGCCGACCACGACCCGCACGCAGTGTTCGTCGACGACCAGACCCAGCCGATCGAGTGGGAGTCCGACGGCACGCAGGTACACGCCGAGGCCCCGACCGTCATCTTCACCAGGAGCGCCGATGAGTGAGCCGACCATCGCCGATGCGGCGGTACCGCTGCTGCGCGGCATCGTCTACGAGGACGCCCATCCGCCCGCCTGGAACGCGCTGCTGACCCTGCCCGCCCAGGTGCGCGACTACCTGGCCACCATCGGGCTCGACGTGGTGATCGACGAGGCGGAGGGGTACGCCTTCGTGCGCAACGCCGAGGTTGCCGACGGCGCCGACGAGCCCCCGCGACTGGTCGCCCGGCGGCCGTTGAGTTACCGCGTCAGCCTCATGCTGATCCTGCTGCGCCGGCGCCTGCTCGAACTCGACGCCCAGGGTGACGAGACCCGGCTGATCATCACCCGCGACGACGCGGTCGACCTCGTGCGGACGTACCACCCGGAGCGCGGCAACGAGGCCAGGCTCAGCGACCAGGTGGAGTCCGACCTGCGCCGCGTCGTGGAACTCGGCTTCGCCCGGCAGTTGCGCGACCAGCCCCACACCTATGAAGTGCGGCGCATCCTGAAGGCGTTCATCGATGCGCAGTGGCTGTCCGACTTCGAGCAGCGGATGGCCGAATTCCTGCAGTCGAGCCAGGGGGCTGGCCTCGTGACCGACACGCTCGAACTCGACATCGACGACCCGGCCACCGTGGGCTTCCGCCTGGACCGTCTGCAGGTCTACAACTGGGGGACGTTCCACGAGCATGTGTGGGGCCTCGACCTCGAAGGGGCCAACGGCCTGCTCACCGGCGACATCGGCTCGGGCAAGTCCACGATGGTCGACGCGATCACGTCACTGCTCGTCCCGCCGGGGAAGGTCGCGTACAACAAGGCCGCCGGCGCCGAGCACCGCGAGCGAACGGTCGCCTCCTACGTGCTCGGGCACTACAAGTCCGAGCGCAGCGACAGTACCGGCACCGCCAAGCCGGTGGCCCTGCGTGGCACGGGCAGCTACAGCGTTCTGCTGGCCACCTTCGTCAACGCCCCGCTGCAGCAGGAGGTGACCCTGGCGCAGGTCTTCTGGTTCCGGGACGGCTCCGGCCAGCCGGCGCGCATGTACGTCGTGTGCGACAAGTCGCTGAGCATCCAGGAACACTTCGGCGACGTCGGGGAGGACCTGTCCCGGCTGCGCCAGACCCTGCGCGCGCTCGGAGCCTCCACCTACGACGCCTTCTCCAAGTACGCCGCGGACTTCCGCCGCCGGATGGGCATCGAGCACCCGCAGGCGCTGGAGCTGTTCCACCAGACCGTGTCGATGAAGTCGGTGGGCAACCTGACCGATTTCGTGCGCAGCCACATGCTGGAGCCCCCCGCCGTGGCCGACCGGGTGGCGTCCTTGATCAGCCACTTCGAGGACCTCACGAAGGCCCATGACGCGGTGCGGACTGCTCGCGCCCAACTCGAGGCGTTGAACCCGCTGGTGGACCGGCTCGACCGCTTCGACGAGGCGGCGCAGACCGCCCGGGACACACGCGAACTGCGCGACCTGCTCGCCCCGTACTTCGCGCTGCGCAAGGTCGAACTGCTGGCCGAGCGGGTGGTCCGCCACGAGTCCGAGCACGTGGCCCTGCTGGCCAGGATCGCCGAGCGCGACGAGACCCTGCGCGGTCTCGAGCGGGAGGATTCGGATCTGCGCATGGCCATCCGCGACTCCGGCGGCGAGCGACTCGTCCAGATCGAGCGACAGATTCAGGACGCTGCGGCCGACCGCGACAGCAAGCGCATCGAGCACGACCACTACGCCGAACTGTGCCGACAACTCGACCTCACGCCGGCCGAGGACGAGGAGGGGCTGTCCCAGCAGCAGGCCGCCCTGGCCGGGATGCTCGACGACATCAGGGTGCGACAGACCGACCTGCACAACGCGCAGACCGAGAACGCGTTCGAGTTGCGCGGCGCGCAGACCCGGCTGTCGGAACTGGAAACCGAGTTGAAGGGTCTGGCCGACCGCACCAGCAACATCGACCAGCAGATGGTGGCCCTGCGGCAGGCCCTGTGCGACGGCGTCGGAGTGCAGCCGACGGACATCCCGTTCGCCGGCGAGCTCATCCGCGTGACGGATCAGCGCTGGGAACCCGCCACCGAGCGACTGCTGCGCGGCTTCGCCCTGTCCTTGCTGGTCGCCGACGAGCACTACACGGGCGTGTCGGAGTGGGTCGACCGCACCAATCTGCGGGGGCGTGTCGTCTACTACCGGGTGCGCCCCGAAATGCGGCCGGAACCGGTGCTGCACAAGCAGTCGCTCGTGCACAAACTCGAGGTCCGGCCCGGCACCCCGTTCACCGACTGGTTGCACTCCCAGGTCGCCCGCCGCTTCGATCTGGCGTGCGCTGCTTCATCTCGAGCAGTTCCGCGCCGAGTCTCGGGCGATCACCAGCAACGGGCAGATCAAGTCCGGCGGCGACCGCCACGAGAAGGACGACCGCAGGGCGCTCGGCGACCGCCGCTGGTACGTCCTGGGATGGGACAACACCGACAAGCGCCGCGCCCTCGAACACGCCCGGGGCGATGCCGCCGCACAGGTCGCCCGGCTGTCCGGAGTACGGGACACGCAGCAGGCGGAACTGGGCGCGCTGACCGGTCGCGGCGAGCGGATCGTGAGCCTGCAGCAGGTGCGCAGCTACGCGCGGATCGACTGGCGCAGTGAGGCCGGCCGCGTCGAGGCGTTGCAGGAGCAGTACCAGGCACTGCGCGACACCGACGACACGCTGCGCGAGCTCAACGCCAGGCTGGCCGCCACATCCGAGCGGCTGCAGGCGCAACGATCGAAGCGCGATGCCCTGCAGGCCAGACTCGGAGGCCTCAGCGACCGGCTCGCCGCCGACCGGACGAGCATCGACGAACTGCGCGGGCAGCCGCTGGCCACCCCGGAGCAGTGCGAGCTGGTGCGGCCGCTGGAACCGGAGAAACTGCGGGTGGAGTCATGCGACAGCAGCGAGCGCAGCCTGCGCCTGGAGCTGCAGGCCACGATCGACGACGCCGACGGCAAGCAGCGTCGACTGGGCGAACGGATCGTCGCGGGCATGAGCGACTTCCGCTCCGAGTGGCCGTTGCTGGCCCAGGACATGGACGCTGACGTCGGGGCGGGCCACGAGTACCGCGCCTTGCGGCAGCGCCTCGTCGACGACGATCTGCCCCGGTTCGAGGCGCACTTCAAGCAGCAACTGAACCAGCAGGCGATCCGCGAGGTCGTGGTGTTCCGCACCGCGTTGGAGACCGCACGCGAGGACATCAAGCGCCGGATCGGAGTCATCAACTCCTCGCTGCGCGACATCGCCTACCAGCCGGGCACCTACATCCGGTTGGAACCGACCACGACCACGGACGCGGACGTCCGCGACTTCCAGCAGCAACTGAGAGCCTGCACCGAGGATGCGCTCACCGGTTCCGGCGACGACCAGTACTCGGAGGCCAAGTTCCTGCAGGTCAAGGAGATCGTCGGGCGCTTCCAGGGCCGGGAGGGCAGGACCGAGCAGGACAAGCGGTGGACCGCGAAGGTGACGGACGTGCGCAACTGGTTCACCTTCGCCGCCAGCGAGCGCACCAGCGCCGACGACGCCGAGCACGAGCACTACACCGACTCCGGCGGCAAGAGCGGGGGACAGAAGGAGAAACTCGCCTACACCGTCCTGGCCGCGAGCCTGGCCTACCAGTACGGCCTGGTCGCCGGCCAGACGCACAGCCGGACGTTCCGGTTCGTGGTCATCGACGAGGCCTTCGGACGCGGGTCGGACGAGTCCGCCCGCTTCGGCCTGGAGCTGTTCGGCCGACTCGGCCTGCAACTGCTGGTGGTCACACCGCTGCAGAAGATCCACATCATCGAGCCGTACATCTCCCACGTCGGGTTCGTGCACACCGAGGGTGGCCAGACCTCCAAGCTGCGCAACCTGCCGATCACCGACTACCGCCGCGAGAAGGCCGCATGGCAACGGGAGTAGGCCCCTGGACGACCCCGGCCGACGTCCGGGCCGCACTGCAACGGCACTGGGACTCCGGCCGGCTGCTCGTGAGTCGGGTGCCCGGACACGAGGCGGACGGCACGCAGTTCCCCTTGCGGATCCCGGTGCGCAAGCCCCGCAGCGCCGACCTCGGCAGCCAGTGGGACGCCGTGCAGACCTGGGCGGCCGACCTGCTGGGCGCGGCGGGCTTCCGGGTCGAGACGGCGCCGGTCAGCCACCGGGCATTGGGCACCCAGCGGCTCCCCACCGCGGTCTGGGTCGACACCGCCGAGCAGGCGCTACGGCACATCCGGCGCACCGCGGACGCCTCCCGGTTCGATCGGCTCGTGGCGGCGACCGACCCGGAGAACCTGGAGTGGGTTGCCCGGCATCCGTTGCGCCTGCTCGAGATCGGGGCGGACTGGCAGGCGGTGCAGGCGGTGGCGCAGTGGTTGCGCGCCAACCCGGTCGCAGGGGTCTACGTACGGCAGGTGGACCTGCCCGGCGTGCACACCAAGATCATCGAGACCCACAAGCGCACCCTGGCGGACCTCGTGCCGGGTCCACCCACGGGCGGCTCGGGATGGTTCGAGCGCCGCTACGGGTTCCTCACCGGCCCCGGGATGGTCCGCTTCCGGGCACTGGATCCCACGCTTCACCTGCTGCCCGGGGTGCCTGAACTCACGCTGCGCGCGACGGATTTCGCCCGCCTGTGCCCGCCGGCCCGGACCGTCTTCGTGACCGAGAACCTGACGAACTTCCTGTGCTGGCCGGACGCCGATGCCTCGCTGGTCGTGTTCGGCGCGGGCAACGAGGCGCCCGAACTGCTGGCCGACGTCCCGGCGATCCGGGATGCCCTCCTGTTCTACGCCGGCGACATCGACACGCACGGCTTCGCGATCCTCGACCGCTTCCGGGCCGCCCTGCCCCATACGCAGAGCCTGCTGATGGACGCTGAGACGCTGCTGTCCCATCGGGAGCTGTGGGTCGAGGAGCCGACCCAGATCACCCGGGACCTCCCACACCTGCGACCGGACGAGCAGCAGGTGTACGACGGATTGCGCACGGGCCGTTGGGGGCAGCGCGTACGCCTGGAGCAGGAACGCATCGCCTTCGACCGGGTGCGGGAGGCCGTTCGCGAGGTCCACGCGAGGAGCAGGTAGAAGTGTGCCGTGTCAGGGTAGACTTCTACCATGAGCCTCAACATCAAGAATCCACGCGTCCACGAACTGGCGCGGGAGGTGGCCAGGCGTACGGGCTTGACGCAGACCGGCGCCGTTGAGGCCGCACTGGAGCGGATGCTGGCGGACCTGGCTGAGGGCGCATCATCCATCGACGACCTGATCGCGGATATGCAGACCGACATTGCCGCTCACGGCCCGCTGTCCACCGATGCTCTCTACGACGAGTCCGGCCTCCCGACATGATCGTGGACAGTTCGGCGGTCGTCGCCGTCCTCAACCGGGAGAGCGGTTGGCGGGCGTTCGACCAGACCCTGCGCGAAGCCTCCGGCGCGCAGATGTCCGCCGCCACGTATGTGGAACTGGGCATCGTCGTGGACAACCTGCACGACCCCTCCATCTCGCGCAGGCTCGACCGACTGCTGGCAGCGTGGGGTGTCGACGTGGTCCCGCTCACGGTCCCCCAGGCACAACTGGCCCGTGCGGCCTACCGCGACTACGGCCGGGGGTCGGGGCACCCGGCTCGCCTCAACCTCGGCGACTGCTTCGCATACGCCCTGGCAGCCGACACCGGACTCCCGCTGCTGTTCAAGGGCGACGATTTCGGCCACACCGACATCACCCCGGCGCTGCGCGACGACACGTGACCCGGGGCCGGTCCAGCTTCTGCGAGGGCAGTGCACAGCCGACGTGGTGCGATTCGGCTTGCCGATGCTTCGCCAATCCCGCGCGGGAAGGACCGGCCGGCTCGGATGCACCCGCCAGGCACACACCACGGGCACGTTGGTGAGAAGTTGTCCCCACTGCGCCCCGAGGATCTCGGGTGGCGGTTCGTGTCATACCCCGCTGTTACCTTCGGGCCACGGGAGGAGAACCAGTGCAACTGATCAACGCGAACATGCTGTCGTCACCGTCTGACCTGTCGCAGGCGGCCGAGTGTGAGTTCGCGCTGCTGCGCCGACTGGACCTGAAGTTGGGTCGGATCGACGCGTTGGAGATCCCCGAGGACCCACTCATGATGCGCGCGGCGGGACTCGGCGACAGTCACGAGCAGCGCGTGCTTGCGAACTACCGGGAGCAGTGCGGCGATGGCGTCGTGGAGATCGAACGCCCCGCCAGCAGCCAACCGGACGCCCTGCAAGCAGGCATGGACGCCACGCTGCGGGCGATGACCGCGGGCGCCGACGTCGTCTTCCAGGGGGTGGTGTTCGACGGCGACTTCCACGGCTACACGGACTTCCTGGTGCGCACGCCCGCCGGCGAGTACCGGGTCATGGACTCGAAACTGGCCCGGCACGCGAAGGTCTCCGCGTTGCTGCAGATCGCGGCCTACGCCGACGTGCTGCGGGCCAACGGAGCCCCGATCGCCCAGGACGGGGCGCTGATCCTCGGCGACATGCGCGAGGAGTTCTTCGACCTGGACCCGGTGATCCCGGTCTACCGGGACCGGCGCCGGCGGCTGGCCGACCTGGTCCACGCACACATCGCCAGTGGCCGGCCCGTGCGTTGGGAGGATCCGACCGTCATGGCCTGCGGTCGCTGCGCGCTGTGCCAGCAGGAGGCCGCGGAGCGGGACGACCTGCTGCTGGTCGCCGGGATGCGCATGACGCAGCGGGCCAAGCTGCGTGACGCCGGCGTGATGACGGTCGCGGACCTCGCCGTCCGCACCGAGCCGGTTCCTCAGATCTCGGAGAAGAGCCTGTCGGCCTTGCGAGCGCAGGCGGCCCTCCAGTCGCGCCAGCCGGACGACGGGACCGTGGCCTTCGACGTGTTCAACCCAGCGGCGCTGGCAGCCATCCCGCCACCGAGTCCGGGCGACATCTTCTTCGACTTCGAGGGTGACCCGATGTGGCAGGAGCCCGGAAGCACCGCGTGGGGCCTGGAGTACCTGTTCGGCTGCGTTGAAGCGGTGGCTGGCGGCCAGCCCGTCTTCACGCCCTTCTGGGCGCACGACCGACGGCAGGAGCGACAGGCGCTGATCGACTTCCTGGAGTACGTCCGTTGTCGCCAGGAGCAGTGGCCGGACCTGCACATCTACCACTACGCGGCCTACGAGAAGACGGCCCTGCTGCACCTGGCAGCGATACATGGCGTCGGCGAGCAGCAGGTCGACGACCTACTGCGGGCGAACGTGCTCGTCGACCTGTATCCCATCGTCAGGGGATCGCTGCGCGTCTCGCAGCCCTCGTACAGCCTCAAGCAACTCGAACCGCTCTACATGGGCGACGAACTGCGTGAAGGCGACGTGACCACCGCAGGTGACTCCGTGATCGAGTACGCGAGGTACTGCGAGGAGGTGGCGGCCGGCCAGGACGCGCAGGCACGACGACTGCTCGAAGGGATCGCCGACTACAACCGCTACGACTGCGTATCCACCCTGCGACTGCGGGACTGGCTACTCGACCGGGCCACCGACCGCGGGGTGCGACCGCACGGTGTCGTGGCGATCGAGGAGCCGGGTGCGGACACCCCACCCACTGCAGAAGCGCCGACCCACGCCGCGCTGGTGTCCTTCGCGCACCCCGCGGAGGATGAGATGCGCACGGACGAGCAGACGGCGGCCGCACTGATGGCGGCCGCGATCGGGTTCCACCAACGGGAGGAGAAGCCGTACTGGTGGGGCCACTACGACCGACTGTCGCAGCCCGTCGACGAGTGGGCCGACAGCCGCGATGCGCTGATCGTCGACGATGTGGCTGTGCTCGATGACTGGCACACTCCGGGACGCGCCAGGAACCAGTGCCGCACCCTACGGATCACCGGGCGACTGACGCCCGGCTCCGCGTTGGAGCGCGACCACAGGTGCAGCCTTCTGTATGAATTCCCGCACCCGGCGGAGATGGCCGACGGAGGTCCGGGAACCCGCGGCTGGATGGGCGCCGAGATCCTCGACGTCGACGTCCTGACTGACGGTCGGGCCGAGTTCACCGTGGCGGAGAGCGCATCCAAGGGCATCGACCCGTACCCGGACCTGCCGATGGCGATGGGGCCATCGGATCCGATCCGGACCGGGCCCTTGCGGCGAGCAATCGCCGCGCAGGCCGCAGCCGCCTGCCGAGGTCTGCCAACGCGCCTGTCGCTACCCCGACCGGTCGAGGACTTGCTGCTGCGTCGACCGCCACGCCTCATCCCGGACGGCCCGCTGCCGAAGGTCGTCGACGGGGACTTCGTATCCGCCATCACGCTCGCAGCATCACGCCTCGACGGTTCCACACTCGCCGTCCAGGGACCGCCCGGCACGGGCAAGACCTTCGTCGCGGCCCGGGTGATCAAGAACCTCGTGGAGGACAACAAGTGGACTGTCGGCGTCGTCTCACAGTCGCACCCGGTTGTGGACCATCTGCTCGACGAGGTGGTCGAGGCCGGGCTGCCCGCCGACAGGGTCGGCAAGAAGAACCGGCCCGAGAGCAGCACGTGGACCGCGCTGAAGGACAACGGCTATGCGGCCTTCCTCGCAGACCGCCCCGACGGTTGCGTCGTCGGCGGCACGGCGTGGGACTTCACCAACACCACGCGCGTGCAACCCGGACAACTGGACCTGCTGGTCATCGACGAGGCGGGACAATTCTCGCTGGCCAACACCATCGCGGTGTCGATCGCGGCCAGGAACCTCCTGCTGCTGGGCGACCCGCAGCAACTGCCGCAGGTCAGCCAGGGCCATCACCCGGAGCCGGTCGATGAGTCGGCCCTTGGATGGCTCAGCGAAGGGATGACACTCGAACCGGAGCTCGGGTACTTCCTGGACCGCACGTGGCGGATGCATCCGGCGCTGACTGCCCCGGTCTCGCAGTTGTTCTACGAAGGCCGCCTCGTCGCCAAGGAGCCCGAGACTGTCGAGCGCACCATGTGTGATGCCGGCGGGGTGCGCGTCGAACCGGGTCTGATGGTCGTCCCCGTCCAGCACGTCGGCAACGACGTCTGCTCGCCCGAGGAGTCGCAGGCCGTGGTCCAGGCCGTGCGCGAGGCGATGACCTGGACCTGGCAGCCCTGCGCCGAAGCCGAGCCCCGCCCGCTCGGCCAGAACGACGTGCTCGTCGTGGCGCCGTACAACGCCCAGGTCCAGCAGATCCGGGCCGACCTCGCGGCCGCCGGTTCGCCCGACGTGAGGGTCGGAACGGTGGACAGGTTCCAGGGCCAGGAAGCCGCCGTGGTGATCGTGTCGATGACGGCGTCGTCGCGCGACGACGTGCCGCGCGGCATGGAGTTCCTGCTGTCCCCGAACCGGCTCAACGTGGCGATCTCCCGGGCGCAGTGGCTCTCACAGATCGTCCACTCCCCCGCGCTGACGGACTACCTACCGGCCACTCCCGGCGGCCTCGCCGACCTGGGCAGGTTCCTGGGTTTGGTCGATCAGGCATGAGGCAGACGCACCGGCGGTCAGGTGACTGGTTCTGCACTGCGCACGCACAGCACGGCGATCCGCCCCGACGCCTGACAGACTCCTCCCATGGATGAGGAGATGCTTGAAGCCCACGTGGCATTCGAGGTGGCCGCATGGACCGACTCACTGACGCAGACCCTCGGCAACCAGACGGATGCCGTGTTCGACTGGTTGGACACCGTGTCGATGGGCAGCGTCTTCAGTGAGGCCGACCTCGACGTACTCATCGAGACGCTTCCCGTGCCGGACCTGTCCACGTCCGTCCTGGCAGCCCACACCGCAGCCCTGGAGGACGGAACCACTGTCGGGGAGCTTGTGCGGCGGGAGGACTATGACCGCGTCGCGCAAGCCATCGCCGGCATGACCGACCTGCAAGAGGCTGTCGTCGATCAGATCACCACCAGCGAGGTGTACGCCGACCTGATCTCGCACGTGCTGTACCACGGCATCCGCAACTACGTCATGACCGAGAGCCCGATCGCCCGGGTGCCTGGCGCGTCCTCGCTGATGCGGTTCGGGCAGAACGCATTCGACAGCGCGGCCCCCCGCTTGAGCAAGGGCATCGAGAAACAACTGACCGCCTTCGTCAGCGCGAACCTCCAGGACACTCTGCGCGAGAGCCGCCAGTACCTCACCTCCGTGGTCGACGAGCAGGCCATGAGCGAAGTGGCCGACGACGTCTACAGCCGCAACGCGGACTCGACGGTGTCGGAAACTGCCGCGCTGATCCCCGCGGACAGCCTGGCCGAACTGCTGGCGGTGGCCCAGGACGGCTGGGCCTACCTGATCACAACCCCGAGTTTCCGGGACCTGCTGCAAGCGGTCCTCGAAGCGAACGCCGCCCGCCCGGTAGGGGAACTGCTTGCCGAGGCCGGGATCACCTCCGATGCGGTGGTTGCCCAAGTCCGGCCATGGATCCTTCGGGCTGCCGACGACGGACTCCTGGAAGAGCAGATCCGCGAGCGGTTGACTGCCTTCTACTCGAGCTACGAATAGCCGCCTCGCCACCTGCGCCCCGCGGCCGCGTAGACACTACAAAGGACCCCATGCCCACCCCGCACCCGGTCGCTCTGGTCACCGGCGCCGCCAACGGCATCGGCCGTGCCGTGACCGAGCACCTCCTGCGCGACGGATGGCTCGTGGCCGCCTTCGACGTGGACACCGACGCTCTTGGCACCCTGCCCACCGACCCCAACCTCCACACCGGCCACCTCGATGTCACCGACGAATCCCAATGGCGGGAGGCAGTCGCCGGACTCGATCGGCTCGACCTGCTGGTCAACAACGCCGGAGTGCTGAGTTCGGGGCCCTTCGCCGAGACCCCGGGCGACCGGCACCGGGCCATCGTGGAGGTGAACGTGCTCGGAGTCATCCATGGCGCATTGACGGCCTTCCCCTTGCTGGCCCGCACGCCCGGATCGGTGATGGTCAACCTCGCCTCCGCCTCGGCGATGTACGGTCAACCGGATCTCGCCACCTACTCCGCGACCAAGTTCGCCATCCGGGGGCTGACCGAGGCATTGGACCTCGAGTGGGCCGCGCACGACATCCGCGTGCTCGACCTGTGGCCGCTGTTCGTCCGGACCGGGATGGTCGAGGGACTGCAGGCGACCGCGGGCGACCGGCTGGGCATCCGTCTGACCCCTGACGACGTGGCGACGACTCTGCTCAAGGCTGTTGTGCAGGTGCGGTCCAGGCCCGCCTCCGCCCGGCTGAAGAATCCGCACATCCCCGTCGGCCGGCAGGCGCGCCTATTCTCAGCGCTGGCCCAGGTCTCGCCACATTGGGCCAGCCGTCTGCTCACCAAGGTGGCCACGGGTCATTAGCGGCAGGGACCTGCACGGCTGCAGAACGGACCGCAGGCTGCACGAACGCCGGCCAACTGCGTCACGAGGCCGCGATGGCGCTCTTCGACGTCGAGCCACAGAACACGCAGTTGTTGCCGATAGGTGCGGCAGACTTGACCGCGTGACCGGATGGCGCTTCTGGATCGACCGCGGAGGCACGTTCACCGACGTCGTGGCCGCGGATCCGCAGGGAGTCACGCACGTGTGCAAGTTGCTCTCCGAGGCCCCGGATGCGTACGAGGACGCGGCCATCGAGGGGATCCGGCGCCTGCTCGGAACAGGTGCCGGGCCGATCCCGGAGGGAGTGATCACTTCGGTGACCATGGGCACCACCGTGGCCACGAACGCCCTGCTGGAGCGCCAGGGCGACCCCACCGCCCTGGTCATCACCCGCGGCTTCGGCGACGCCTTGCGCATCGGGTACCAGAACCGGCCGCGGTTGTTCGATCTGGCCATCCACCGGCCCGAACCGCTCTACCAGCGCGTCGTGGAGGTCGACGAGCGGGTCGGTGTGGACGGAACCGTACTGCGACGCCCCGATCGGGAACCGCTGCATGCCGATCTGGTGGCGGCCCGCGAGGCCGGGTGCACCAGCGCCGCGGTGGTCCTCCTGCACGGCTTCCGGTTCACCGAGCACGAGGACCTCGTCGCCGAGATGGCACGGGCGGCGGGTTTCGCGCAGGTGTCCACCAGCCATGACTGCAGCGCGCTGATCAAGTTCGTCGCCCGCGGCGACACCGCGGTCGTCGACGCCTACCTCTCCCCCATCCTGTTGCGCTACACCGAGCGGGTCGCCGCACACCTGCCGGGTGTGGATCTGCGCTTCATGCAGTCCAACGGCGGACTGGCGCAGGCCGTCGCCTTCCGCGGCAAGGACGCGATCCTGTCCGGACCCGCCGGCGGGTTGATCGGGTCGGTGCACACGAGCCGGGCAGCGGGTTTCGAACGCGTCGTCACGTTCGACATGGGCGGTACGTCCACGGATGTGGCCCACTTCGGCGGCGAGCTGGAGCGCTCGCTGGAATCCGAGGTCGCCGGGGTCCGGCTGCGGGCGCCGATGCTGGACATCCACACCGTCGCCGCCGGCGGCGGATCCATCTGTTCGTTCGACGGCAGCCGCCTGCGCGTCGGACCCGCGTCAGCCGGCGCCGATCCCGGGCCCGCCTGCTACGGCAAGGGCGGACCGCTGACCGTGACCGACTGCAACGTGGCCCTGGGTCTGGTCCGCCCGGAGATCTTCCCGGTCACGTTCGGCCCCGACCGGGATGCGCCGCTGGATGTGGCAGCATCCCTGGGCCGGCTCGAAGAGGTGGCGCGCAGCCTGCAGGAGACGACCGGTGACGCGCGCCCGCCGACAGCGATCGCCGCTGGGTTCCGCAGCATCGCGGTGGCGAACATGGCCAACGCCATCAAGAAGGTCTCGATCGCTCGCGGGCACGACGTCAGCGACTACGCGCTCGCCTGTTTCGGCGGCGCCGGCGGCCAGCACGCCTGCGCGGTGGCCGACGAACTGGGCATCCGCAGCGTGGTCGTCCATCCGCTGGCCGGGGTGCTCTCCGCGGTCGGGATGGCCTTGGCCGACACCCGGTTGCTGCACGAGCACAGTGTGGAGATCCCCCTGGCGGATCTGACGGAGGCGGACCTGGCCGAGTTGGTGGCACAGGCAGCCGGGCGCGTCGAGGATGCGCTGCGCCGCCAGGGTGCCACCGGGGTCATCGAGGTGGAGCGCCACACCCACCTCAAGTACGTCGGCAGCGACACCGCGCTGCCCATCCCGCACGCCGATTCCGTCACGCTGCTGCAGGGGTTCGCGGCCGCCCACCACCGCCGCTTCGGTTTCACGATGCCCGACCGGGCAGTCGTCGTCGACGCCATCGCGGTGGAGGCCATCGAACGCGGCGAGTCACCCGAGTTGCGCCTGCCGATGGGCTCAGGAGCGCAGGCCGCACCGCTCGAGCACGTGCCGGTGCACCTGGCTGGTTCGACGCATAGGGCACCGGTGCTCCAGCGCGCGGATCTGGTAGCCGGTCAGCGCATCCGGGGTCCGGCGATCATCGCCGAATCGGTGGCCACCACGGTGGTGGAACCCGGCTGGCAGGCGTCGGTGCTGCCCGCTGGCGAACTCCGACTGGACCGCGTCGATGCCCGGCCGGCACGCGTGTCCATCGGCACCGATGTGGACCCGGTGATGCTGGAGGTGTTCAACAACCTGTTCATGTCCGTGGCCGAGCGGATGGGCGTGACGCTGCAGCAGACCTCGCGATCGGTGAACATCAAGGAGCGCCTCGACTTCTCCTGCGCGATCTTCGACGCCGGCGGACGGCTGGTGGCCAACGCCCCCCACATCCCCGTGCACCTCGGATCGATGGGCGAGAGCGTGCGCGCGATCATCGCCGAGCATCGGCACTCCTGGCAGCCGGGTGACGTCTTCGCCACCAACGACCCCTTCCACGGCGGCACCCACCTGCCCGACATCACCGTGGTGACCCCTGTGCTCGGCGAGGGCCACGCGCCGCTGTTCTTCGTCGCCAGCCGCGGACATCACGCCGACGTCGGCGGGATCACACCGGGATCGATGCCGCCGATGAGCCGCAGCATCCATGAGGAGGGCGCGCTGCTGCGCAACCTGCGGATCGTGCGCGATCGCGTCTTCGACGAGGCGCTGGTGCGCAGCGTCTTCGCGGCGGGGCCGTACCCCGCCCGGTCGCCCGACCGCAACGTCAACGATCTGGTCGCACAGATCGCCGCCAACGCCAACGGCGTACAGGAACTGCAGGCACTCGTCGAGCGCTTCGGGCTCCCGGTCGTACGGGCCTACATGGACCATGTGCAAGCGAATGCCGCCGAGTGCGTGCGACGGGTGATCGACACCCTGCACGACGGGCACCACATCGCCTACACCGACGACGGCGCCGCCATCGAGGTGCGGGTCGGGGTGGATCGCGCCGCCCGCCGGGTCGTCGTCGACTTCGCCGGGACCGGGCGGCAGCGCGCGGACAACTTCAACGCACCGCGCGCGGTCACCCGGGCCGCTGCGCTGTACGCGTTCCGCTGCCTGGTGGACGACGACATCCCGCTCAACGACGGCTGCCTGGATCCGGTCGATCTGCGGGTGCCGGCGGGTTCGATGCTCGACCCCGAGTATCCGGCGGCGGTGGTGGCCGGCAACGTGGAGATCAGCCAGTTGGTGACCGACGCACTGCTGGCCGCCCTCGGGGCATGCGCCGCGTCCCAGGGCACGATGAACAACCTCACCTTCGGCACCGAGGACTTCCAGTACTACGAGACGATCTGCGGGGGGTCGGGTGCGGGGCCGGATTTCCCGGGGACGGACGCAGTGCACACCCACATGACGAACTCCCGACTGACCGATCCCGAGGTCCTGGAGCTGCGCCACCCGGTGCGGGTGCGACGCTTCGGCGTCCGCCCCGGCAGCGGCGGGTCCGGCGAGTACCGCGGTGGCGACGGGGCAATCCGGGAATTGGAGTTCCTGGTCGGAATGCGGGTCTCCCTGCTGTCCGGACGGCGCCGGACCGCCCCCTTCGGTCTGGCTGGCGGCGGGGATGGCGCCCCCGGGCGGACCACCTTGTCCCGGCCGGACGGCACGGTGGCCGAACTGGCCGCGACCGAGTCCGTGCTCGTGGACCCGGGGGATCGGCTGCTCATCGAGACCCCGGGCGGCGGCGGTTTCGGGGCGGCCGGGTGAGCCGGGGAGGCACCGACCTCACACCGCAGCCAGGACCTCGTCCTCCAGCCGCGCGTAGCTGGTCTCCATGCCGCCGGTCATGCCGGTGGCCAGCACGATGTCCCGCACCTCGGCGCTGGGATAGGTGATGACGATCGACAGCAGGGTGCCGCCCTCGACCGGGGTCAAGGTCATCTCGTTGGTGGTACCGGGACCGTCCATGCCGATCATCTGCTCGGTGGTCACAGCACGGCGCGGCGGCGAACTCTCGAGCAATTGGCCGGTGAAGCCGAACCGGCCGTCGGCGTCGACCTGCTCCCATTCGTAGCGGTAGGTGTCACCGACCTGCGTGGCCACTTCGCACACCGGCATCGTCCAGCCGTCCGGCCCGAGCAGCCACCGCTGCATCAGCCCGGCGTCGTGGTGGGCCCGCCACACCTGCTCGACCGACCCACGGATGACCCGGCTCACGCGAACCTGGGTGTCGCTGAGGATCTGCGCCGCACAAACCGCGTCGGCGGCGAAGGAGGCCAGGTCCGCCAGCACGGCGTCCATCTGGCCCATCGCCTGCTTCATCCCCTCTTCCATGCCCATGGTGACCAGTTGGTCCAGCTCCTCGACGGAGTTGAAGTAGGTGGTGGTCGACACCCTCGAGCCGGCGTCGGTTTCGGAGAAGCTGAAGACCATCCGCATCGACGGCATCTCGCGGTTGGCCGAACCGTCCGGGCTGGCGAAGCCGTCCAGCACCTCGAAGGACTCCATCGGATTCACGACCAGGTACTCCCAGTAGCCGCGCGAGACGTCCCCCTCGGGCCCGGTCATCGCGTACTCACTGCGGCCACCGGGGTACATGTCGTGACGCGTGAACTTCGCCGGATAGGTCGGCGGGCCCCAGAACCGCTCCAGCTGCCGCGGGTCGGCGTAGGCGTTCCACAGCCGCTCGACGGGCACCGGGAACTCCGCGACCACGGTCATGGTCAGGGCGGCGGGATCCTTGCTGATGGTGGTGATGGGCATGGTGAGACCTTTCGGGTTCAGGGGTTCGGGTCGGTGAGTAGGGCATCGAGTCGGGCGACCCGGTCGCGCCAGATGTGCTCGAACGCGTCGAGCAGGTCCTGGGCCCGCCGGATCGCCGCGGGATTGGCCCGGACCAGGCGCTCCCGGCCATGGGGGTGCTTGGTCACCAGGCCCGCCCCTTCCAGTACTGCGACGTGCTTCTGCACGGCCGCGAACGACATGTCGTAACTGCTGGCCAACTGCGACACCGTGACCTCGCCGACCAGGGTCCGACCGACGATGTCCCGCCGGGTCCGGTCTGCCAGGGCCCGGAAGAGGCGGTCGACCTCGTCGTCGGACAACTGCGATTCATATACAACCATTAGGTTGTACGTTAGCGGATGTCAACGCCGTCCACAAGCCCCGGTTCCGCCCGCGACATCGCCGACCACCGCACCGTCGGGTCCGGACCGCTCCCGTTCGATCCCCACAGCCCCCGGGAATCCGGTAGATTCTCGGCCCACACCACCGTGAGGGGCACCCGATGACGACGCAGCCGATCCCCAAGTCCGACTTGACCTGGTTGAACATGGACCAGCCGACGAACCTCATGGTGGTCAACGGCCTCATGTGGTTCGACGACGAACCGGACTGGGAGGCTGTCCGGGACACCCTGCGCACCCGCCTGATCGGGCGTTACCCGGTCATGAGTCGCCGGCCGCGCAAGATCGACGGGGACTGGATGTGGGAGGACGACCCGGACTTCGACTTCGATCGGCACGTGCGTCACGTGACGCTGCCGGAGCCCGGCGATCGGGCCGCGGCTCAGGACTACATCTCGGATCGGATCAGCAAGCCGCTGGACCGGGACCACCCCTTGTGGGAATTCGACTTCATCAGCGGCTACGTCACCGCCGAAGGCGCCGAGGGTTCGCTGATCCTGGCCCGCTTCCACCACGTGCTCGCCGACGGCATCCGGATCGTGCAACTGATCCTCGGGATGTGCGACGTCGACGAGGATGCCGCCCCGCCCGCCGTCGGGAGGAACCAGGGGCCCAAGAACCCGGTCAAGATGGCTGCCGGTGCGGCCCGGGGAGTCGCCGGCGACGCCGCGTCGTTCGCGAAGGACACAGCCTCGGCGGCGGCCCGCGCAGTGCCCAAGATCCCGGGCAAGGTGACCAGCCTGCGGCCCAGCGCGTTCTACCAGGGCCTCGGCTTCGTCGTGAAACCGACGAAGGTGACCGATGCGGTTTCGGCGCTGTCCTCCGAGGACAACGCGGCGCTGAACTCGTGGCGCTCGGCAAGTCGGCTCACCCTGTGGGGACACGAGTCGCGACTGGTCGCCGATCAGGCGCCGGGCGTCGACAAGCGCGCCGGTTGGATCGCGGGCATCAACCTCGACGAGGTGAAGGCTGTGGGTGCGGCACACAGCGCAACCGTCAACGACGTGCTGCTGGCCACCGTCTCCCTGGGCCTCACGGCCTACTTGCAGGAGCGGGGACGCGAGGTGCCCTCGGAGACCAACTTCCTGATCCCGATCTCCCTGAAACCGATCGACATGTCCTTGCCCGAGGAGTTGGGCAACCACTTCGCCATGGTCATGTTCCCGATGCCACTGGGGATCGACGACGTCGATGCGCTGCTGGCCGAAGTACGGTCGCGGATGGCCCGCATCAAGAACAGCGCCGAGGCGATGATGGTGTTCGGCGTCCAGCGCGCGGTCGCCGAAGCGCCGCAGACCATCGGCGAGAACCTCACCCGCTTCGTGGCCAACAAGTCCGTGGGCTTGCTCACCAACGTGCCCGGACCGCGGGCCCCGATCTACCTGGCGGGCCACAAGGTCGGCGGGATCCTCGGCTGGGTGCCCACCTCCTCGGATCAGAGCATCGGCCTGTGCATCTTCAGCTACAACGGCCAGGTCAACATCGGCATCGCCACCGACGCCGGCATCATCGGCGACCCCGACCACCTCGCGGACTGCATCCAATCGGGGTTCGCGGGCCTGGTGGCCACGCTGTAGGCAGGCACTCCCCTCGGCACAACTCGCCGAACTGCTGGACAACTTATATAACGTTCGATATATTGGCGTTCCGACCCCTCCGGAGGAATGCATGGACCTGACCGCCGTCGACGAATCCCTCGAGCAGCTGCGCGACACCAAGGACCGGTGGGCGCGCCTGCCGATCTCCGACCGGATCCGGTACCTGGAGCAGATCCGCGACCTGCTGGTGGCCAACGCCGACGCGTGGGTGGCCGCCGGCGTGCAGCTGAAGGGCCTCGACCCGCAAGTCAGCCATCGTCGGGGGCGAGGAGTGGCTCGGTGGCCCCTACCCGACGGCCGCGTGGTTGACCGAGATGATCGACACGCTGACCCGCTTGTCGACCGGCGCCGACCCCCTGGCGGGCGTGCGGATCCGCACCCGGGCGGATGGCCAGGTGGTGGCCGGGGTCTTCCCGTCGAACGCGTATGACCGACTGCTGCTCAACGGGTACGAGCTCGATGTCTGGATGCAGCCCGAGGTGACGCCTGCGACGTTGCGCGACCACGTCGGCTCCTTCTACCGGCAAGCGGATCCGGCGGGGGCGGTCACCCTGGTGCTCGGGGCCGGCAACGTCGCCGCCATCCCGATGCTGGATGTCCTCTACTGCCTGTACGCCGACGGACATGTCGTCGTGTTGAAGATGAACCCGGTCAACGAGGCGTACGGCCCGGTCTTCGAGCGCATCCTCGCGCCCCTGATCCGCGACGGCTACCTGGCTGTCGTCTACGGCGGGGCCGACGTCGGCAAGCACCTGACCGACAGCGACCTCGTCGACACCGTGCACATCACCGGCAGCGAGCGCACGTTCGAGACCATCGTCTTCGGGCCCGGAGACGCCGGCCAGAAGGCGAAGGCCGCGGGCACGCCGCGCTGGACCAAGCCGATCCGTTCCGAACTCGGCGGCTCGAGCCCGACCATCGTCGTGCCGGGACCGTGGAGCAAGGCCGACATCGCCTACCAGGCCCAGCACCTGGCCACCCAGAAACTGTTCTCCGCCGGACACACCTGCGTGGCATCCCAGGTGCTGATCCTGCCCGAAGGGTGGGAACACAAGGACGACCTGCTCGACGCCCTGCGATCGGCACTGGCCGCCGCCCCGGACCGGCGTCCTTTCTACCCCGGCACGCAGGAACGCCAGGACACATTCCGGGCGGACAACCCGGACGCCGAGGCGATCCCCGGCCCGCAGGACCGCACCCTGCTGGTGGACGTGGACCCCGACAGCGACCACCCCGCCTTCCACGACGAGATGTTCGGTCCGATCTACGTGACGACCGCACTCGACGGCGCGGATCCCGCCGACTTCCTGGCGAAGGCCGTCGAGTTCGCCAACGAGCACCTGCACGGCAACCTCGGGGCGAACATCATCGTCCACCCGCAGACCGCCAAGGACCTCGGTCCGCACCTCGAACAGGCCATCGCCGACCTGAAGTACGGCTGCATCGGGGTCAACGTGTGGTCGGCGTTCGCGTTCCTCTCCCCCCGCGCCGCCTGGGGCGCCTATCCCGGCAACACCGCCGACGACATCCAGTCCGGCACCGGCGTCGTCCACAACGCGCTGCTGTTCGACAGCTCGCAGAAGTCGGTGGCGCGAGCGCCCTTCCGCCCCTTCCAGCGATCGCTGGGCCATCCGCTGGAGGGCTTGACCGTGAAGCCGCCGTGGTTCCTGAACAACCGCACCGCACTCAAGACCGCGCGCGCGTTCACCATGTTCGCCGCCGATCCCCACCCCCGACGCCTCCCCAGCATCTTCGCGCCCGCAGTCCGCGGCTGACCGAAAGGAAACATCCATGAGCACCACACCCGAGAACACCCCCGAGCACTGGGACGTCGTCGTCGTCGGGTCCGGCTTCGGCGGATCCGTCGCCGCCCTGCGCCTGAGCGAGAAGGGCTACAAGGTCCTCGTCGTGGAGTCCGGTCGCCGGTTCCGCGACGACGAACTCCCCAAGACGTCGTGGCGCCTGCCGAAGTTCCTCTGGGCACCGGCGATGGGCATGTTCGGCATCCAGCGCCTGGCATTGCTCAACGACGTCCTGGTGCTGTCCGGCGCCGGCGTGGGCGGCGGCTCGCTGGTGTACGGGAACACCCTGTACGAACCCCTCGACGACTTCTACGCCGACAAGCAGTGGGCACACATCACCGACTGGCGTGACGAACTGGCCCCGCACTACGTGCAGGCCAAACGCATGCTCGGCGTGGTCGAGAACCCGGTGGAGACCCCGGCCGACCGGGTCATGCTCGAGGTCGCCAGCGACATGGGCGTGGCCGACTCGTTCCACCGCACGCATGTGGGCGTGCTCTTCGGGGAACGCCCGGGAACCGACGTCGAGGACCCGTTCTTCGGCGGGGCCGGTCCTGCCAGAACCACCTGCGACTCGTGCGGCTCCTGCATGACCGGCTGCCGGCTCGGGGCCAAGAACACCCTGCCCAAGAACTACCTGCACCTCGCCGAGGGGCTCGGGGCCACCATCCAGCCACTCACGACGGTCACGGCGATCACACCCGCAGGCCGGGAACGGCTACCGCGTCGCCATGCGCGCCGCCGGACCGGGCGCCGGCAAGCCCCCGCGCTCGCATGTCACCGCCGACCACGTGATCCTGGCCGCGGGCACCCTCGGCACGCAGAAGCTCCTGCACACGATGAAGGAGTCCGGCGACCTGCCCGCCATCTCCGACCAGCTCGGGACACTGACCCGGACCAACTCGGAGTCCATCCTGACCGTCGAAGCCCGTGACCTCGAGGTCGACTACTCCCACGGACCCGCGATCACCTCGTCGATCCATCCGAACTCCCAGACGCACGTGGAGCCCGTCCGGTACGGCCCGGGCAGCAACTTCATGGGGATGCTCAGCACCCTGCTCACCGAAGGCGATCGCCCCGGGGAGCCGTCGGTACCGCGGGCCAAGCGCTTCCTCGCCGCGCTGCGCAGCGACCCGCGGTCCTTCCTGCGCTCCCTGTCGGTGCGCCGGTGGTCGCAGCGCACCACGGTCATGCTCGTGATGCAGAGTCTGGACAACTCGCTGAACGTGTCGCTGAAGCGGAACAAGTTCGGCAAGCGCACGCTGGCCTCCACCCAGGGAACCGGACGAGCCGAACCCCGCCTGGATCCCCGAGGCACATGAGGTCGCCACGCGGTTCGCCCAGAAGACCGGAGGCGAGGCCCGCGGGACCTGGACCGAGGCCTTGAACATCCCGATGACCGCCCACATCCTGGGTGGTGCCGCGATCGGCGACAGCCCGCAGACCGGTGTCATCGACCCCTACCACCGCGTCTACGGCTACGCCGGCATCCATGTGGTCGACGGCGCCGCGGTGAGCGCCAACCTCGGCGTGAACCCCTCGCTGACCATCACCGCGCAGGCCGAGCGGGCCATGTCGTTGTGGCCCAACAAGGGCGAAGCCGACCCGCGTCCGGAACCGGGCAGCGCGTACCGTCCGGTCGAGGCCGTGCGCCCGGTCACGCCGGCGGTGCCCGAGGCCGCGCCCGCGGCACTGGCGTGGTGACCCGGCAGGAGGGGGATCGGCCGCCCGCGGAGGAGCGGATCGTGCAGGCGACCTTGGACGGCTCTGACCCAGTTGGATCCGGCGGCACTGACACTGCAGCGGATCTGCCGGGCCGCGGATGTCACGGCGCCCACCGTCTACTACCACTTCGGCAACAAGGACGGGCTGATCGCCGCAGCGGTCGAGCGGTTGGTGTCGGACTGGCTGGAGATGATGGATGCGGCCGTCAGCCGCGAGGGGGGCCTGGGGCAGACCCTCGAACAGGCGGTGGGGGCCTGGGAGGCGACCATCACCTCCCCCAACAGGCCGATCGCCGTGTTCGCGTGGGCGACGCTGTTGATGGCCGGTTCCTCCGAGCAGTGTCGCGACGCGCTGGTGCGGGCACGCGATCGCACGCTGACGCTTGTGACGGAGGCGCTGGCCCCGCACATGAGCGAACAGATCGCGGCCCAGCTGGCGAGCTTGGTCGTCGACGCCGTGCTCGCCGCCGCCTGCAGTCGAACTCGACCCCTTTGCGTCGCCGTGCTGCCGCCGCGCTGCAGTACCAACTCGATCAGGATCGGGCGGGGTTGCGGGCACGGCTCGAGGGACTTGTCGGACTGGTCGGTGCGGCCGCCGCAGCGGCGCGCCCGGCGTGAGACGGGTGCCGCGAGCCTGATCAGAAGGCCCAGATGACCGGCACCAACAGCACCCCGACCAGGCCGAACAGCACCACCAGCGGCAGGCCGAGCCGCCAGTAGTCACCGAACCGGTAACCCGCCGGCCCCATCACCATCATGTTCGCGGGCGTGGCCACCGGGGTCAGGAAGGCCACCGCAGCGGCCACACACAGACCCATCAGGACCGGCTGCGGCGAGATGTCCAACTGCTGGCTGGCGGAGACTGCGATCGGGATCATCACCAGCGCCGTCGCCGTGTTGCTGATCAGTTGGCCGAACACGACCGTGATGACGAACAGCGCCGCCAGCAGGGCCAGCGGTCCCGCGTCGCCGACGGCATCCACGATCAAGCTCGCGACCAGCTCACCGGCTCCGGAGGTGGTCACCGCCGTGGCCATGGGGATCATCCCGGCGACCAGCAGGACGGTCGTCCAGGAAATCCCGCGGTACGCCTGCTGGACGGTGACGACCCGGAACAGGACCATCGCGAGCGCGGCCACCGACGCGGCCACGACCGGCGGAACCACCCCGGTGGCCAGCAGCACCACCATGCCGAGCAGGATCACGATCGCCGCCCACGATCCGACGCCGAGCGGGACCGTCTGCCGCCGCACGAGTTCCGGGGAGTCGACGACCACCAGGTCGTGGGCGCGGGCCGCGGCATCCAGCGCGGTCCAGGGCCCTTCGACCAGCAGGGCATCCCCGGCACGGATCCGGGTGGGACCCGGGCCGACGTACTCCCCGCCGCGGGTGATGGCCAGCACGATCAGCGAGCCGTCGATCACGCTGCTGGGTTCGAGGTCGACCCCCACGTGCACCGAGCGGGGCGGGATGAGCACCTCTGCGGCACCCGAGTCCCGGCTCAGCAGCGACTGCTCGACATCGGCCGACGACCGCTCCCGCTCGATGGTGAGGCCGTGGTCATCGGCATACCGACGGGCCACGTCCGGGTCGCCCACCATGGTGAGCCGGTCCCCGGCGGCCAGCCAGCCCTCGGACGACGGCCGGTCGGACTCCCCATCCAGGACGGTGATGATGCTGACACCGGCGTAGCCGGCGAGGTCCCACCCCGACCGCAGCCGACCCACGAGATCCGAACCGTCGGCCACCCGCAGATGCATGACGTTGTCCAGCGAGTAGTCGCGGACCAATGTGCGCGCCAGGCCCGACAGATCGGGCGGGAGCTGTTCGCTGCGCCGCTCGGGCAGCAGCCGGCCGCCGAGCAGCAGCACGATGACCACCGTGCCGATGACCAGCGGCACCCCCACCAGCGCGAACTCGAGGAAGCCGAAGGCCCCCACCCCGGCGTCCTCCGCGGCCTCCGAGATGACCACGTTCACGGGACTGCCGGTGAGCAGCAGCAGACCACCGGCGCTGCCTGCGAAGGCCAGCGGCATCAGCAGCCGCGAGGGCGGGAACGACCTGCGCATGGCCATCACCACGACCATCGGCACAAGCGTGGCCACGGTCCCGTTGAGCCCGATGAGGGCGGTGAGGCCCGCCGCCAGCAGCATGGTCAGCAGCAGCAGTTTGCGCATCCCGGCGCCCGCGCGGTTCACCAACTCCTGCCCCACCCACGTGGTCACCCCGGTGGCGTCCAGGCCCTCCGACACCACGAAGAGCGCAGCGATCAGGATGACCGCAGGATCACCGAACCCGGCCAGCGCCTCGGGCAGCGTGAGCACCCCCGTGCCGTACAGGAACAACGCCGCGCCCACTGCCACCAGTTCGACCGGCAGGCGGTTCCACACGAACAGCACGACCACCCCGGCAAGCGTGAGCAGCGTGATGACCTCGGGGTTCATGAACCGGCGCCAGAGTGTTCTGCGCAACTGTGGTGCGGGCCAGGCCGTGAGACGGAGCAACCAGACACACGGCGATCCTAGTGTCGCGCGACTGACGTTGGCCTATTTGTGGCGCCGATCTTATCGGCGGTCCGGCCCGGGGCGTTTGTGACGATGTTGGGGGGTCCGCAGGGCGGTTTGTCACGACGTCGCGGGCTGCCGGGCGGGCGGATTCCCGCGGGGAGTCAGTGCGGGTCGGGGTGGCTGGTGGCCGGACGCGAGTGTTGCGCGGTTGCTGGTGGCCGGGCGCGAGTGTTGCACCGTTGCTGGTTTCGGGGCGCGAAACTGACAACCGCGCAACAGTCGCGGGGCGCGGGCGACAACCGCGCAACAGTCGCCGTCCGCGGGCAGCAACCGGCCCGCACCCCCATCACGGCGAGCGCCGGTGGGGCGCACCTACCGTGACCCGCCGAGCAGTTGTGGACCTCAGTCGCACCACCCCGCGAACCCAACCCTGGGCGTTTCCCCGGCGACTCCCCGCTGACATCCGAAGATCCCACAAAGACCGCCCGCGGCGGCAGCCCGTCACCACCAGTGACGCACGACACGAGGGGCCGGCGGTGGGTGCCGCACCCCGGTCAGTCCCGCACCACCATCCCGGGCGAATCCATCGACGGCGTTCCCGCCACGATGTGACCGGCTTCGAGAAGGACGTCCCGCATCGATCGATCGGTTCGTCGGCCACGATGAGGTTCCGACCCTGAGGTGCCGAAGACGGCCAGCGCATCGACACGCTCCGTGGAGAATCGAGGCTGGTAGCGCACGCCGCCGAAGCCTGCCGCATCCAGTGTTGCGGCCCATCGCTGACTGATGCGGTACGGCGTGGCGACAGTCAACTCCCCCGTCACACCGAACAACGCGGCGTCGCGATGCAGAAGGTCCGCGACATGCCCGGGTGTGAAGACGACCTCGCTCACCTCGACCCCAACGACCTCGGACTCCATGACCAAGCGCCCGGGCCGCGCGATCCGCTCGCGAGCTGCCGCCAAGAAGGTGGCGGCGAGATAACAGGTACCCCGCGGGGGTGGCAGATCGAAACGTCCCAAGCCACTGGCGAAGAACCAGCACCCGCCATCGGCTTCCGGCCTCGCGCGATGGGCGCGAAACCAATGCCGACGCCTCGGCGTCACGGCCGGAAAGTCAGCGTCGATCGCTTGCGGCCCGCGCTGCGCCGGCGCATCCCTCATGCCACATCCTGTCGATACTGCCGCGCAAGGTCGACCACCTCACCCACCCGCCCGGGGAGCGCCTCCAAGGGGCTGTGCCCTTCGAGATCCGGATGGTCCTCAACCAGCCACAGTCCCACGACCCACGGATCGACTCCCCGCATGACCTTGAGCACTTCCGCCAGGGCCGGACGCACGCGGTGCCTGGCGTGGTCGAACTGAAACGCCGGATAAACCCAGTGCCCGTCGGCGGTCTTCAGGGCCAGCACCGAGCCGTGCGCCCGGCGCGAGGCCAGCGCCTGCCTGGTCGGCACGCCGAGGATGCGCATGGCGCCGTTCGAACTGTAGAAGGGCCCGAGGACCACCGCGACGGGATGAGGTTCCCCGTCCGGCAGCCCGGCCGCCATCGCTTCGACCAGGTCGTCCACCGGTGGCAGAGGCACCCCGGCCTCGACAAGGCGGGCCAGACGCCGTTCCACGATACTGCTGAGCCGACCCACCAGAGCCTGCTCGTACTGGGCCAACTCATTCATCGGGCTCACTCCCCCACCGAAAAGGCAGTCAAGAACACCCTAGATCCAACGTGTCAAGGCAGTCAAGGCTATGGACAGAGGGGACACGCTGCTCACAATGCGCCCGCGAACATCCCCCGACTCCCACACGTGCGCAGGCCTACGCTGGCAACCGGAGGAGGCCCCACCATGCGCACGGCGCCCGACCGGTTGTCGCGGCAGCAGGTCCGCGTCGTGGCCGGCGTGTGTATCGCCGCCGGGGCCGCGTATCTGCAACCGGCCACATACAACTACATCGTCAACCCGATGCTGGTCACCTTCGGCGTCAGCCAATCCGACAGTGCACCACTGCGGGAGGCGCCGAGCATCGCCTCGCTGCTGGTCATCTTCCTCACCGTCGCCATCGCGGATCGGGTCGGGCAGCGTCGGGCGATCACCGGCGGGGCGGTGCTGCTGACGGCTGGGTCACTGGCCGTTGCGATCGCACCCAACCTCCCGGTCGCCGTGGTTGCCCTGGTCGTACAAGTGGTCGGAGCCACCGTGCTGCTCGTTCTGTCACTGGCAGTCATCGGAGCAGTCGTCGAGGGGTCGGGCGCCCGGGCCACCGCCTTCGCCGTCTTCGCGATGGTCAGCCCGGTCGTGTTCATCGTCCTGCCGGTGCTCACCGCGCTCCTGATGGAGCACTCGACCTGGCGGGTGGTCGCCGCGACCTGGGCGCTCGGCGGAGCGGCCGCGTTCGTCGCCGGGAGGTGGGCGCTGGCGCCGGACGACACCAGGCGGACCTCCCGCGAGTTGGTCACCCCGACCCTCGCCGGACTGCTGTGCGTCGGCATCGTCCAGACGATCTCCCGCGCCACCTCTGGGGATTCCGTCGTGGTGCCAGCCGTCATCACCCTCGCCTCTGCGATCGGCCTGGCGGTCCTGCTGCGGCGCACCGCTCACCCCACCCTGGATGTCGGGCTCCTGCGCCGCGGCGGGGTGCTGGTCATGCTCGCCGTGGTGGCGCTGTGGTGCTTCACGCAACTGTGGTACTACATGACGCTGGCGTACGAGTACGTCTTCGGACTCAGCGTGCTCGTCACCGCGCTGTTGATGGTGCCGGCACAACTGTGTGCGGCGATCGGCGCCCGGTCCGCTGGCGGGATGGTGCGCCGCTTCGGCCTCACGAGGTCGGGCGTCTGGCTGCTGATCGCTACCGGCGCCTCCCTAGCTCTCAGCGTCCTGGTGTTCGTCGACTCCCCGCTGTGGTGGGCGGTAGCCGTGACGTGCCTCTACAGCTTCACCAGCGTCGCGGCCGGGGTGCCCATGACCAACGCCGTCATGGACGCCGCCACCGGCGGCGAGGAGGCTGGCGCCTCGGCGTACCGGCAGGCCGCCATCGGAGTCGGCACGGCCATCGGCATCGCGCTGATCTCGACGCTGGTCTTCTCGACGTTCTCCACCTCGCTGACCTCGAGCTTGGACGCCGCCGGCCTCGACTCCGCACAGGCCGAACAGATCGCCGTGGACCTGCGTACCGGCGCCGACACCCAACAGGCCTCCGTCGAATACGCGGTGCCACTGCAGGAGGTCACCACGATCGACGACGCACAGAAGCAGGCCTACCTCGACGGGATGGCCGCCCAGGGCTGGGCTGGCGCGGCGGTGAGCCTGGCCACCGCCGGTTTGTTCTGGGTCGGACGCCGGCAGCAACGCCCTCTAGGGTGAGCCCATGGCGACGCGCACGGTGACGGTTCTCGGAGCAGGCAATGGCGGGCGAACGGCCGCTGCGGAGTTCGGCCTCGGCGGCCACGATGTGAGGTTGTACGAGATCCCGCAGTTCGCGGGCGGGCTGGACGCGATCGCACGTGCCGGGCACATCGTCGCCAAGGGCGAGATCAGCGGCACGGCACCGGTGCGTGTGGAGACCGACCTCGAGGCCGCCGTCGATGGCGCTGACGCAGTGTTCGTGGTCGTGCCCACGAACCACCACCGCACCTTCGCCGACCTGCTCGCGCCCCTGCTCAAGGACGGCGCCAACCTGGTCCTCATGCCCGGATCGCTGGGCTCGCTGGAGGTCGCCCAACGTCTGGAGTCGGGCGTCACCGTCTCCGAGATCGCGGCCCTGCCGTACGCCACCCGCATCACCGGCCCTACCGAGGTCACGGTCTTCGGTCGGCGCCGCATCGTGTCGGTCGGCACCTTCCCCGCCGACCGCACCGACCGGGTCGCCGGAATCCTCGACGATCTGTACCCGGGCATCGACGTGATGCCCAACGTGATCGCGGCCGGCTTGAGCAACCCGAACCCGACCCTGCACTGTCTGGGCGTGCTGTTGTCGGCAAGTCGCATCGAGTACAGCCACGGCGAGTTCTATTACTACGAGGAAGGCATGACCCCGCACGTGTGCCAGGCCATCGAGGCGATCGACGCGGAGCGGCTGGCGATCGGCGCCGCGTTCGGGATCGACCTGTTGAGCCTGCTCGACACCTACCCGACCATGGGATACGGCCCGAAGGGCGACACCTTCTGGTCGGTCATCCGGGGCGTGGCGGCGCTGCACGGGATCAAGGGCCCGGCCGAGATCGACTCCCGCTACCTCACCGAGGACGTGCCGGTCGGCCTGACGATCTACGCCCAACTCGGCCGCCAGGTCGGGGTCGCACCGGTGCTCATGGAGTCGGTGATCCACCTGACCGGCGCCCTGCTCGGCACCGACTTCGCCGAGGACAGCCGGACGCTGCAGCGCTGCGGCCTGGCCGGAATGGACCGCGACGCGATCCTGGAGTACGTGACGACCGGCGTCAAGTAGTCCACGCCGCATCCGTCTCCGCACGGGCAGCACCGGGAGTCCTGCTCGCAAACGTCTGCGGAGGAGTTGCCCCATGACCGCCGAACGCCTGCGCACGACCGACCGTCTCTCGGGCCTCCTTCGCGGCCGCCAGCACCTCCGGGACCACAGCCCCCGCGGTGACGAGGTGCACGGCCGGGACGCTGCCGTCCCGCTCACGACTCATAACGGTAACCGGGCGACCAGTTGTCGGTTGGGCTGCGACGTGCGAGCCTGACCTCACAACAGCTATCCAAGGACGGTCATGACAGAGCAGCACTTCGTCATCGTGGGGGCGGGACTCGCCGGCGCCAAGACCGCCGAGCATCTCAGGAGCGCGGGGTTCGACGGGCGCCTGACCTTGATCGGCGATGAGCCCGCACGCCCCTATGAAAGACCCCCGCTGTCCAAGGGGTTGATCCAGGGCACGGCGACCGCCGAGGATACCTTCGTCCACCCGCAGCAGTGGTATTCCGACAACGGCGTCGACCTGCGACTCGATGTGGCTGCGGTCGACCTCGCCGGCCACGTCGTCACCTTGTCCGACGGGACGCCACTGCACTTCGACAAGCTCGCCATCACGACCGGAGCCTCCCCCAGACGGTTGGACATCACCGGTGCAGACCTCGGGGGCATCCACTACCTGCGCAGGCTCGAGGACGCGGAACTCATCCTGGAGGCGTTCCAAACGGGCGGTCGGGTCGTGATCGTGGGTGCGGGTTGGATCGGCCTCGAGGCCGCGGCGGCGGCTCGCGCACAGGGCCTCGAGGTGACCGTTCTGGAGGCGGCGGACCTGCCCCTGCTGGGCGCGCTCGGCCCAGCGATGGCGACTGTCTTCGCGGACTTGCATCGTGCGAACGGCGTGGATCTGCGGGTCGATACCCGCGTCGACGGCTTCACCGGGGACTCCGGCAAAGTCAACGGCGTGCGCCTGTCCGACGGCGAGGTGGTCCCGGCCGACACCGTCATCGTCGGCGTCGGCGTCGTTCCCAACACAGCCCTGGCTGAGGCGGGGAATCTCGACCTGGACAACGGGATCGTCACCGACGAGCACCTGCGCTCAAGCCACCCGGACGTCTTCGCCGCCGGTGATGTGGCGAACGCTTTCCATCCCGCGCTGGGACGCCACATCCGCGTGGAGCACTGGGCCAACGCCCTGAACCAGCCGAGCGTCGTGGCCGCCAACATGCTCGGCGAGGCGGCCGCCAGTTACACGAGGTTGCCCTACTTCTACACCGACCAGTACGACCTGGGAATGGAATTCGTCGGCTACCTGGATCCCGCGACCCCGACGGAAGTCGTGGTCCGTGGCGATGTCGAGGGCCGGGAGTTCATAGCCTTCTGGCTCGCCGATGGGCGGGTCGTGGCCGGGATGAACGTCAACATCTGGGACGTCGTCGACCCGATCCGCGAGTTGATCACATCCGGGCGGCAATTGGACCCCGCGCGGCTCGCCGACCCGGGCGTGCCGCTCGACCAGGTATGAGCGAGGGTCCAGCCACGGCGGAGTCCTACTCCTTCGGCAGCGATCGACGTCGCGTTCGGGATCGAACTGCTGAGCCTGGCCGGAATGGACCGCGACGCGATCCTGGGCTCCGTGACGACCGGCGTGAAGTAGCTCACGCCGCTGGCCCGTTTCCGCACGGGCCGCACCGGGCATCCTCTTCGCATCCGTCTGCGAAGGAGTTGCCCCATGACCGCCGCCCGCCTGGCCGCCACCACCGTCGGCATGGCCGTACTGCTGAGCCCACTGCCCGCGTTCGCCGCGGACGAGGTCCCGCCTGCCCCGACCAGCGCCGTGGCCGCGGCCACCCCGAAGACGCAGGCCAAGAAGACCAAGGCGCAGAAGAAGCGCGCCAAGCGCATCGCAGCCGCCAAGCGCGCCGACCGCAAGCGCGCCTCGCTGGTGCGGGTGGCGCTGAACCAGAAGGGTGACCGCTACATCGCGGGCCACTCCGGACCCGGCGCGTTCGACTGCTCCGGCTTCACCAAATACGTCTACAAGAAGGCCACCGGCAAGAACTTGCCCCACTACTCCGGCGCCCAGATGAACCGCAGCAAGCGCGTCAGCAGGAAGCACCTCAAGCCCGGCGACCTGCTGTTCTATGGCCGTGGCGGATCGCAGCACGTCTCGATGTACATCGGCAAGGGCAAGATGATCCACGCCACGAACCCCCGGTCCGGGGTGCGCGTGGACAGCATCAACATGGGCTACTACACGGCCCGATTCGCAGGAGCCGGACGGCTCGTTCAGAGCTGACCTCGTCGGCGTTATTCCCGCTCTGGTCGGTGGTAGTTGTGGGCGGTGGTTGTGTGCCGGGTTCCGAGCGGGCTGGTCCAGATCATGTCGTGGGTGGGCAGGGTGGGGTCGTGGTAGACCTGCCAGGCGGAGTGGGTTTTGACGCGGTGGTGGCGTCGGCATTGTCCGGCGAGGTCGGTGGCGCGGGTCTTGCCGCCTTTGGACCAGGGGATGATGTGGTCGCAGTCGAAGTACTCGGCGGGCTGGTGGCAGCCGGGGAAGCGGCAGGTGACGTCGCGGGACTTCACCGCCTCGCGGATGTGTTTGGGGATGCGGTAGGTGTCCGCGGACAGGTCGACCAGCCGGCCGGACAGCGGGTCGGTGACCAGTCGGCGCCAGCGTGCGTCGGGGGAGAAGCACAGGTCGCGGGCGATCTCGCTGGCGATCGGGCCGAGGCGTTTGATCTGCGGGGTCCAGTCGTTGTCCCCGATCAGCGCGTCGGCGGAGATGACCACATCCACATGGACGTCCCAGGTGGTGTGCGCGGCCAGGAACCCGGCGAGGGCGTCGGCGCGGCGTTGGGTGTCGGTGCGGGCCTGGCCTTGGGCGTACGGGTCGGCGCAGTCCGGCTGAGGCGGCGAGTTGCTCGAGGGCCTGCAGGAACGCCTCGGCCTGCTCGGCGGACAGGTAGGCGTGGATGTCGGCCATGCCATGCCCGCGCGGGGTGATCCACACCCCGCGGTCGGCCAGGGCCTTCGTGCGCAGCGTCTCGTCGGGGTCGTCGTCGCAGGTCATCTGCAGCAGTCGCTTGTGCAACTGGTGGCCGGTGTGGGTCTGGGCGTAGTCGATGGCCAGTAGTTCCAGGTACTCCCGGCGCGGGTCCGGCACGCCGGCCAGTTCCCGCAGGATCCGTACGGCTTTGCTGCGGTCGATCCGGCCCTCGGCCAGCGCGGCCCACACCACTTCCCGGTCGCACAGGTCCACGCTGGTGTCCAGCAGGTGGTCGGCCGAGCGCGGGGAGATCGTCAAGGTCACCGCCAGGGTGTCCGCGGCCCCGGACAGCGGGTGGCCCAACGCTTCGATCCGCTGGTTCATCTCGGTGATCAGCACGGCGTGCCGGGCCTGCGCGGCCCGCAGCTGGATCTCTTCGGCGAGGATGGCGTCGACGAGTTCCTGGTCGTCGAGCCGGCGAGCGTCGGCCAGCGCGGCGCTGACGGACGGGAACGGGTCGACCAGGCTCTCGGGCATACCCCAGTATAGAACAGGTGTTCGAATCAGGTCAAGCGGATGTGGACACTCAGGGAATGGCGTGTCGCCTCGGGATGTCGACGTCCGACTGTCAGCAGATGCCGGCAGCCTTCTCGTCGGCCCAGTGCTGAGACGTTACGGGCGCGCGTGGAGGTCATAGGGCGGGTCTACCTATCGACCCTCGGCGAGTCGATACACCTTTCGGACCTACGGCCAGAGGCCGGGACGCAGCCCCCTGGCCGCCCGCCCGACGCTTCCGAAGCGGGCGATGGCCAGCGCCAAGTCCTCCTCCGAGTAGCGGCCCTCATCGTCCAACTCGTCGCGCAGCCGGGCACGTGTCTGCCATCGGGGTGGCGTGGGCGGGTAGCCCAAGTGGTCGAACTGCCCGCTGGTCAGGTCCGCAACCGTCGGCACCGCCCCCGAGTCGTACCACTTGAACAGTTCGTGGGCCGCAGTCCAGCCGCTGAGCCCCCAATGCGCCGCGAACGCCTCGACGTCATCGATCCCGTAGGGCGTTCTCATGAGTCGGACTGCGAGCCAGTCAAGGACTCCGGCGCGCAACCACTCGGCCCGCAGCTTCGGGTGCTTGCGATCCGATGTCCCATAGCTCCACGCCAGGCACGTCATCGACCGCTCGCCGAGTTCGGCCGCCGCCGCCGTCTCCCGGATCCACTGCAGCTCGGGCTCGGTGCACATGACCCCCAGGTAGAAATCGACCGGCAGCGGGTCATCGGCGTCGATGTCCATGCTGATGCGGTCCACTTCGTCGGGGTGCATGCCGCACTCCCAGAGCGTGGTCCACGGTTCGCCGGGCATCTCAGGGGCCGACTCCTGCACACCACGGGCGAGTTCGGCCAACTGCCGGGCATGCGCGCCGTGGTTCAGCGCGACGTGCCGGGTGGTACGAGCGTGCTCAGCAGCCTCCTGAGGCGTCTTGAACCCGCCCCGCGGGCAGCAGTCGGCCCGATTGTCTGCGTGCCACGGACCTCGCGGGCTCTTCGCGCGGATCGGCCGCGGCACCAACCGCTGCTGCAACGCGTACCAATGCAGGAACGCCGGCGTCGCGACGTCGGCCAGTTCCAGGCAGGACAGGTAGCCGCCGAGTGCGGCCAGGATCCGCTCCTGCTCCAGGTCGTGCGGGGTCTCGATCGTGCCGTCCGGGTGCAGCGTCACCGGATGCCGCTTGGAACCTTTGGTGCTCGTCCGCGAGGTCCGGCACAACACGGTGACGGTGATCGGACCGGGCAACCGGATCTCAGCCATCGGGAACCACCTCGACGCGCTGCAGCCAGTCCGGCGTCGCGGGCAAGTGATCCCGGCTGCGGCCCAGCACGGCGGCGATCACCGGCACCCGCACCGGCAGGTCCGGCCAGGGGGTGAAGCCGTCGGTCAGCACCACGATCGTCTGCGGCGACGGTTTGAGTCCCAATGCCCCGGCGATGCCGACGCCCATGTCCGTGCCGCCGCCACCGGCCAGCCGCACATCGGCCACGTCGCGCACCTTCTGCGCTGTGTGCACGGCGGCGTCCACAGCCAGCACGGTGACGCTGCTGTCCGGCACCGCCAACGAGGCCAGCACCGCCTGCACCTCGCCGAGCGCCTGGGAGAGCAGTCCGTCGTCGACACTGCCCGAGGTGTCGACGACGATCGCCACCGCGGGCACCGGTCGGCGCAGCGCGGGCAGGATGGCGTTGCCCACCGCCTGCTGGCGTCGGGAGATCCGCGAATACGTGTAGTCGACGTGCCCCTGCCCCCACCCGATCCCCCGGCGCACCGCGGCGTGCAGCACCTGGTTCCACGGCACCACCGGGTCGAGGATCTGCGAGACCCAGCGGCCCCACTCCCCCGGGATGGTGCCGCGGGTCTGCTGGTGCTCGCGGAACTCGATCGCCACGGTCTTGCGGATCGCCTCGGCGGCCTGGGTGGACAACCCGGGCACCTCTTCGACGTTGGGCGGCAGGTCGTGATCCCGGGCGATCCCGTCGCACCCGCTGCCGCAGGTCTCATCGGGATCGGTGGCCCGGGGCTGCTCGGTCACCGGCCGCGCCCTGAGTTTCACGAAGTACTCCTCCGCCGACAGATTCGGGCCGAGGTGCATCTGCCCGGCCCGCGGCAGCCCGCTGTCGTCCCAGGGCAGCACCTGATCGACGGTCAGGTCGGCGCCCAACTTCCAGCGGTCCCGGGACGTCGCGTTCACCCCCGCGTCGAACGCCCGGCCGCCGTGATCGGCCAGCAGGTGCCAGAGGTGGTGCGCCATCTCCTTGGCGATCACCTCCACCTCGGCGGCCAGCAGCCACAGCGGGTTGACGTACAGCCGCCAGTACCCGTCCGTGGTCATCCTGGCGACGCGCTCGGTGGGCACCGCGACCAGGGCGTACGCCGCGGTCGACACGTACGGCATGTCGCCGGCGGCCTCCGAGATCAGCCACAGCTTGGCCGCGGCCAGCCGGTCGGCGACGTCGGCGGTCATCACAGCAGACCGGCCAACTGCAGCGCCGGGGCGAAGACGGTCAAACCGGGCGGCAGGTCCGCGCCCGCAGGCCGGCGTCCCGGTCGCAGCAACGCCCGCACCACCGGAACGGCGCTGTCCAGGCTCGAGTGGTGCGCCGCCCCGACGCACACCCCCATCGCGGCGGTCCAGCGCAGCGGCGTCGGATCGCTGGTGTAGGCGGCCAGCACCCCCTGCAGCGCCACGTGCACCCGGTCGGGCCGCAATCCCTGCAGCCGATCACCGGTCGGATCGGCGAGCAGGTCCTCCGGGTCCGGCAGGTCCAGCGCCTTGACCCACGTGAGGAACTCGTGTCCCACGGGCGCGCCGACCGCCCCGTAGACCAGAAGCCGCTGTACCTCGTCACCGAGCCCGGCATGCCGGGACAGCGCCAGCAACTGCGCGGCGTAGTCCCACGTCCGGGGGGTCGGGAACGCCCGGCCCCGACTTGCCGAGTCCTTCGGGATGGAGGACAACTGACCGCCGCGGGTGCGCAGGAAGCCCGCGACCAGCCCGCGTTGTGCCGATATCAGGGAGGGCAGATCCGGGGTCCGGACCGGCACCGGCAGCGTCGGCCAATCGCCGGTCACGATGGCCTCGGCGTACACATCCAACGGCATCGACCATTCGAGTGCACGAACCGGTTCGCAGTGGGCGCCGCCAACTCCCAGCCGGACGCCGCCACATCCGCCGGATTCGCCGCCGCCCCGAACGACACCCGCTCCGGCAGTTGCAGCCTGCCCACCTGGGAATGGGTCAGGGGACGCAACGCCGCGGCCTGCACGGCCGGCGAGGCGGTGGTCCACTCGTCGAAGAACATGATCGACGGCCCCGCCTCCTCCGCCACCCGTTGCGCCCACCCGGGCGGCGCCAGCGTCACCCGATCGCCGGCGACGATCGGCAGCCCTGCGAAGTCGGACGGCTCGTAGTGCGAGCAGATCAGCGTCTCCACATGCCAGCCGCTGCCGGCCGCCGACTCGATCACCGCGGTCTTGCCGGCCCCCGGATCCCCCCACAGAAGGAACGGAATCCGCGCCGCGACGCACACCCCCACCGCCTGCAGAACGGCCTCGTAAGATTCTCGATCGCGTGCCATGTCGCCCCTTCCAGCCAGGGCGCTCATTGGAACAGGGGGGTCTGACAAGACCTGTGCGGCGACTGTGATCGTCGTCAGTTGCCGGCCCCCGCCCGTACTCTTCGACCATGGAGCAGACCGCCACCGCACCTCCGCGCACCCGCCGCCGCTGGTGGCTCGTCGCGGTGGTCGTCCTCGCGATCATCGGACTGGCCCTCGGGTTCTTCCTGCTGCGCGACCGCGACTCCGCGGCCATCCCCAACGAGGTCGTCCAGGGCAGCCGCGGCACGGTCAGCGACTTGCGCAATACGCGCTACTGCGAAGTCCTGCTGGTCGAGGGACGGGTGGTGCGCCCCCAGGCCGCGGTGTACAACACGATCGGGCGCAACGACTGCCCGACCGCGCAGTGGGAATCGCTGGACGCCGACGCCATCAAGTCCGAGTGGGGCGCGATCGCCGTCGACCTCAACGGGCCCCGCTACTGGACGATCGATGCGGTCGAGGGCGGCACGGCGACACAGGAAGCCGAGTTCGGCGGCATCGACATGACCCTGGTCGCGATCGCCAACATTCCCACCACGTCGGTCCTGCGGGGTGGCCAGGCACCATATGAACCACTCACGGTGGACCGCACCAACGTGTGGTGGTTCGACGCCGGCGAGCCGATCTACGAACTCGTCGACCCGGACGGTAACCGCTACCGGATGCAGTCATACAGCCAGATCGTGGACGAGTCACTGTCAGAGAAGGACCTCCCCGGCCTGGGGGGCCGACTTGACCTCCCGGATGGCTGGACCTACGAAGTCGGGACGCCGACGCAGGACGAGGGTGTGGCGCCGACCGACGATCGCGCCACCATCCTCACCGACGAGTTGCGCAACACCTACCAGTTGACGGCCCACTGGTCACGCGGTAGCGCGAGCCCGACGCTGCGTCAGCCGTGGCCGCCCGTGCGCGGGCCACCAGCAGGCGCCGACCGCGGACGCCTGCCTTGGAGAACATGGCTGTCAGATGGTCCTGCACGTGTTCTCCGAAATGAACATCCGCCCGCGATCTCCCGGGTGCCCGCCCCGGAGATCAGATGCCCGAGGACCTGTCGCTCCCGCTCCGACAGGCCAACGACTCTGGCGAACAGATCGCTGTGGTCCGACGGCGTGGTCGTCTCGATGCTCACCGCGATCCCCGCGGCCCGCTGCCCATCCCCGGGTTGAGCCGGGCCGCCGACAGCGTCACCCGACACCGTGACCGATGTGCGCGCGGGCGGGGCGGGGTGGGTGTCCACGCCGGCCTCGGAGGCCAGCAGCTGCGCGGCCACGTTGTAGGCGGCGGCCGGCACGGGCGCATGGTCGGCGGCTGTCGGGAGCAAGCGACGCAGGAAGTCCGCCACCGCGGCCGTCTGCCCGGCGACGTGCAGATCGTCATCGAACAGCAGCACTGCCGGTTCGGCAGTGGCGGGCGCGACCGGCTGAGAAGCGAACGTGGCAGCGAGTCGCTCGCGCACCGTCGGCGTGAACCAGCGGGCAAGCTCGGCCAGGAGTGTCACCTCCTGTGGGCCGAAGGCGTCGCCACGCGCCACAGATCGAGGAATGCCCAACACCCGTACCTGTCGGCGAACACGACGCTGGCCACATCGCGCACCCCATAGCCGGCGAGCTGCGGGCCCACGTCGAATCAGAGCGGCCTCCAGCCATGAGCAATGTCGAGCAGGTGTTGCTCGGCAGGACCGTCCATCGATTGGTCGGTCAGGTACTTGCTCGGATCAACCCGGCAGGTCCACCCCAGCGGGAACCGAGGCCAGGGCAGCAGTGCCGACGCAGGTCTGAGGATCCCGGTCAAGAGCCTCGCATACGCGCTCGAACGGGACCGTCCGGCCCAGTTCCCGCAGCACAGCGATCCGCAGGGACCGCTCGTCGACCAGCCCCGCGCAACTCGCCTCGATCCGGGTGAGCACACCCATGGTCGAAGGCTATGCGAAACCCCAACTTCCTGGGGTGTTCGCGCCGCCCGAACATCCGTAGGTTGCCGCACATGGTCACTTTGCACATCGAACACGCCATCACCGACTACCCGACCTGGCGAGGCGCCTTCGACCGCTTCGCCGCCGCCCGCGGAGGTGCGGGTGCTGGTCTCCGGGTCTCACAGACGCTGGACGATCCGGCGTACATCGTCGTGGACCTGGATTTCGCGACCTCCCGGAGGCGGAGTCCTTTCGCCAGTTCCTGGAGATCGGGTCTGGTCCACCCTGAGCGCTCACCCGCCCTGGTGGGCCAGCTGCTCACCGACTGCTCGCGACCGCCGTCGCCTGATGGGCGGCCCGACTTCGCGCCGCCCACGGCGTGATCGACCGCCCGCGCCTACGCTGACGACATGTCCTACGTCGTCGTGAACGCACTGTCCGTCCCGGCCGAACAGGCCGTCACCCTCGAGCAGCGGTTCGCCGCCCGCGCAGGATCCGTCGACCAGGCGCCCGGGTTCGAGCACTTCGAACTGCTGCGGCCGATCGCCGGCGGTGACAAGTACCTCGTCTACACCCGCTGGGACAGCGTCGAGTCCTACCAGGCCTGGCGGGAGTCGCAGGAGTTCGCCGCGGGACACGGTGGCGGCAGACCCGCGGCGACGGGTTCGGAGATCTGGGAGTTCGAGGTCGTCTGACATGAAGCCGGCCGATCTCGCCCGCTGGCTGCTGGCCGCGTTCATGGCTGTCGCCGGGATCGGGCACTTCGTCGCAGCGGACACGTTCCTCGCTCAGGTGCCGCCCTGGATGCCCCTTCCCGAAACCGTCGTCGCGGTGTCGGGCGTGGTCGAACTCGCCTTCGCGGTCGCGCTCGTGTTCGCCGGCCGGCATCTCGCACTCGTGGGCTGGCTGCTCGCCGCCTTCTTCGTCGTGGTGTTCCCGGGCAACATCTCGCAGTTGCTCACACAGACCGACGCGTTCGGGCTGGACTCCGACCTCGCCCGTGGCGTCCGACTGCTGTTCCAACCGGTGCTGATCGTCTGGGCGCTGTGGTGCACGGGCGCCTGGAGCGCCTGGCGCGACCGCGCGGGTGCGGCCGGTCCGCTGACTGGTTGGCCCCCGGCGGTTCCGTAGGTACAGTCGCGTACGGCGGTCGGAATGGGAGGCACCATGGATCTCGCACTGCATCTGGTCCGGTTCGCACTTCCCGGCGGGCCGGCGGCCATCGGGCCCGAGATCGCTCGCGCGGCACAACTCGCCGACGAGGCCGGTGTCGTGTCGCTGTCGTTCATGGACCACTACTTCCAGATGGACAGGATGTTCCCTGCCGAGGAACCGATGCTCGAGGGCTACACCAGCCTGGGCTTCGTCGCCGGCCAGACCAGCCGACTGCGCCTCGGGCTGCTGGTCACCGGCGTCACCTACCGGCACCCCGGTCTGCTGGCGAAGATCGTCACGACCCTCGACGTCCTGTCCGGCGGCCGGGCCGAGCTCGGCATCGGTGCGGCCTGGTACGAGCGCGAGCACCGGGGCCTCGGGGTCGACTTCCCGCCGCTGGCCGAACGCTTCGAACGGCTCGAGGAGACGCTGCAGATCTGCCTGCAGATGTGGAGCGACGACAACGGGCCGTACCAGGGCCGGCACTACCGCCTCGACCGAGACCCTCTGCTCGCCGCAACCGATCAGCCGGCCGCACCCGCCGATCCTCATCGGGGGTGGCGGGGAGCGCAAGACGCTGCGCCTCGTCGCCCAGTACGCCGACGCCTGCAACCTGTTCGCCAGCACGCCAGAGGCGATCGCGCACAAGTTCGACGTGCTGCGCCGCCACTGCGACGATGTCGGCCGCGACCCCGACGAGATCCGCAAGACCATCCTCTACACCGGCCCGGAACTCGCCGCCGGGGACACGGCCGCCTTCGTGGAGCGGATGCGCGACTACGCCCGGGTCGGCGTGGAAGTCGTCCACGTGATGCCACTCGGAGACTCGATCGCGGACTGGGTGGAATCGGTGTGCATCCCGACAGTCGAGCCTCTGGCCGAACTGGGACGCTGAGCGCCGTCGCGCTGAGTAGCGGCCCAGTCCTCACGTGCGCATGCGACCAGGCCCCGGCGCTACCGTCGAATGGCGTCCCACGGGAGGTCCACAATGGAGGACGACACCAACCTGGTCTGCAGTGAGTGCTCGAGCCCCCTGCACCCCAGCGACAAGTTCTGTCCCGAATGCGGTCACAAGATCGCCACGGTTGCAACTCGTCGCGGACGAACCCGAGGAGGCCGTCGCTGAGCAGACCGAGGTCCTGCAGCCCACCCCCGACCCGAAGCCGAAACGACGCCGGATCCTGGTCATCACCGGCGTTGCAGCCCTCGGTCTCGTCCTCGCCGGCGCAGCGTGGTGGGGACTGACCCAGAACAGCGCCGCCAAGGAGCAGTACAACGCCTCCAGCCCCGTGCTGATGTCATCCCTGGACGATATGTCCGCGGCGCAGTCCACTGAGATGGTCCAGGACGTGGCCAGGGGGGCGCAAACGCAGTTGTCGGCCATCGACGCAACCCTCTCGGAGGACCCGGTAGCGTCGGGCGCCGACCGGTTGACGACCCTGCGCGATGCGTACGCCGCGTTGGCGGCGCTGCAGGCCTACGAGGAGAACAACACGGAAGTCTGGACCGACAACCGCATGCAACTCGTCGACAGCCTCGACGCACTCTCCGGTTACGGCGGCGCCACCCAGACAGCCGCCGCGGAGGGAGAGGACACTGTGCGCACCCTCGACGACCTGACCCGCCGCGTGGACAAGGCCATGGCTCGATACCGCAAGCAGGTCGCGAAGGCCAAAGCCGAGGCCCGATCAGAACGCGCCGATGCACGCACGTACCACGCCCAGATGGAGTCGCTGATCGACCAGTACACCGCGTTGCGCAACGACACCGGCGCGTTCGTTGATCGCATGTATGTCGACGACCTCTACATGTTCGAGGTCATCGACTACTTCACCCAAGCGTCGACCGACCGCCGCGACATCGCCAACCGGATGGCTGCCCTACGGCCTCCCACGGATCTGCGGGGCGTGCACTCGCGGATCGTGACCGTGCTCGGTGACGGAGCAGATGCGATCGACTCGGCGGTGTCGGCGTTGGAGGACGCAGAGTGCTTCGACGGCGAGTGCTACTTCGAGTTCGACTCGCAGTGGGAGCAGTTCCAGAGCGAGTCGGAGCGCATCACCGCCCGCTACGGTCAGGCCTACGACGCCTGGCAGGCCGCAATGGCACGGACGTTGAAGCAGGCCAAGGGATCCGACCTGCCCCCCAAGCCGGACCTGTAGCCAACGGCCCCGCACAGCCGAGCAGATCCGGCCCTGCGGCAGGTTTGTTCCTGGCTTGCGCGCCCGGTGGTCCTCAGAACCGGGCACGGGCGGGGGCTGGCTGGCCACTTGTGAGGATGCGCCACAGCAAAGGGCGCCGGTCCTCGCGAACCGACGCCCTCCTGCGAATCTGTCTCAGACCGGTTGCCGCCGGCGTTGCGCGACGACCGCGGCTGCGATCCCGAACACTCCGAGGCCCACGAGCATCACGGGCACGACCACCGTCATGCTCATCGACGCCGGGACCAGCAAGTATCCGAGCGCGAACAGCGAGAACATCAGTCCCGCTCCCAGGCTCAACAGATCGACCGGGTGCTTGCTCATGCTGCCTTCTCCTTCTTGGTTTCCTTCGTGGGTGTGGGCACCGGGGTGCCGGCACGCGGGGCGTCAGTGTCGATGAGCACGGACCCCGCTTGACCGGTGACGTTGACCTGCAGCGTGCCCTCGGCGGGCTGATCCCCAGCCGGGATGCGCAACCTGTCGGGTGCCGCGGCGGGTGTCGCCGTCGACGGTCACCTCACCTGCTCCGAGGTCGGTCACGAGCACGATGTCCCAGTTGCGGGGAGCCTCCAGCCGCACCTCACCGATGCCGACATCCAGGGTGATCTCGTCCCCGGCCTTGGGCTGACCCTGCCAGTCGGCGAAGTCAACCGCCACCGTTCCGGCCGTGAGGCTGTAGGTGCTCCCGGCGGACGTGGGTGTCCAGACGGTCTCACCGACGTTGATCTCGGAGCGCTGCACCTGGGACACGGCGGTCAGGACCACGAGCAACGGCACCGCGAAGATCAGCAGCCAGCGGGCCCGACCGCGGAAGGCTCCGACCAGCAGCGCCACACCCAGTGCGAGCAGCGCCGCAGCCAGCACGGCCGTGGGGCTGGCGCCGAGGAGCAGGGCGAGCCCGGTTGCGGCAATCGCCGCACACAGCCCGATCAAGCCCAGGTACGAGTGTTCCCGCGGCGGCCGCGGCGCAGCCGGTGGCATCGGCGGTTGCTCGAGGACCGCCGTCTGCGTGACGTCGCCGTAACTCAACGGGACTTCTGCCGGCGGACGTTGGGGTGTCCGCTGACTCATGACGATCCACACGACGATGCCGGCGCCCAGCGCCCCGAGCACCACCGCGCCGCTGCCGACGGAGTCGCTGAACAGTAGCCCCAGTGCGATCATCGCGGTGATGAAGGCCATGAAAGCACCCAGTACCCGCAGGCCCCAGGACTCGCTGACGCGGACATCCGGGGGCGCCGTCTCGTCGGGTACGAGCAGCCACAGGGCCAGGTAGAAGAACAGGCCGAAGCCACCGACCAGCAGGGACACTCCGAACGCCACCCGCAGGATCACCGGGTCGACGTTCCAGTAGCGGCCGAGGCCGCCGCAGACACCGCCGATGATCCGGTCGGAACTGCTTCGGCGGAAGACCCGCGGCGCGACCGGTGGCGGACTCATATTGATCGTTGTTTCACTCATGCCTCCACGGTGCCCGCCGAAGGCACGATCCCACATCGGGTGACGCCCCTGAACTGCGTCTCAGGGTTTCCCCCGGATCCCTCAGGAGACCTCCCGGGTCGACAATGGCAGATGTGAGCACCCAGACCATCCCCCGCGCGTATCGGGAGTCCCGGGGGCGCTGGGTGGGTGGCGTGGCCAGCGGACTCGCCGAACACCTGGGCTGGCCGGTCGGAGCGATCCGCGCCACCTTCGTGTTGCTCACGGTCTTCGGCGGGATCGGCGTCATCGCCTATGCGGCGTACTGGGCTGTGCTGCCGACGCGGGAGGACGACGAGTCGGACACCGCCCGACTGCTCGCCTTCGCAGCTCTGGTCATCGGGATCTTCCTGCTCGTGCCGACGAACCCCTGGATGCAGGTCGGGTTGCCACTGGCGGTCATCGCCATCGGCGCAACCGTCGTCTACATGCGGGTGCAGCCGTCCCGGCGCCTGCGTCCCGACGGCTTCCAGTGGACGGCCCTGCTGCTGGGTGTGCTGCTGGTCGTGGCCGGGGTCGCCGGGCTGGCCACCACCGGGCTGGGCCTGCGCTCTCTGCTCAGCGCCGTCGCCGTGGCCGTGCTGCTGCTCGCGGGCGTGGCGTTGATCGCCATGCCGTGGGTGGCGGGGCTGTACCGGGAACTGACCAACGAGCGGCAGCAGCGCATCGCGTCGCAGACCCGCGCGGAACTGGCGTCGCAGGTGCACGACTCGGTGCTGCAGACACTCACCCTCATCCGCCAGCACGCCGACGAACCCGAGCAGGTGGTGCGGCTGGCGCGGGCCGAGGAGCGCCACCTGCGCACCTGGCTGTACGAACCCGCACGCGATCCGGCGCAGACGCTGCGGGCGGCTTTGGTCGCCACTGCGGCCCGGGTTGAGGACGAGTACCCGGTGACGATCGAAGTGGTCTGCGTCGGCGATGCACCACTCGACGAGGCCGGCCAGTCGCTGGTCGCGGCCACCGGTGAGGCGGTGCTCAATGCGGCCAAGCACGCCGGCGGGTCGATCAGCCTCTATGCCGAGGTCGGCGAGAACGGTGCGACGGTCTACGTGCGCGACCGCGGAGCGGGGTTCGACCCGGAAGAGGTGCCCGACGACCGGCGCGGGATCGCCGAGTCGATGCGTGGTCGCATGCAGCGTGCCGGCGGCACCTGCGAGATCCGGACCGACGAGCGGGGCACCGAGGTCACCTTGAGCCTGGGGCGATCATGATCCGGCTGGTGATCGTGGACGACCACGAGATGGTGCGGGCCGGGATCCGCGGCGGGCTGCCCGAGGACATCGAGGTGGTGGGCGAGGCCGACGACGTCGCCAGCGCGGTCAGTACGATCGCCGCGGCCGAGCCGGACGTGGTGCTGCTGGATGTGCACCTTCCCGGCGGCAACGCCCAGGAGGTGCTGCGGCAGTCCCACGGCGACGCCCGCTATCTCGCCCTGTCGGTGTCCGACGCCGCACAGGATGTCATCGCCGTCGTTCGCCTCGGGGCCCGCGGCTACGTGACCAAGGACATCACCGCCGACGCCCTGGCCAAGGCGATCCGGCAGGTGGCCGCAGGGGATGCCGTCTTCAGCCCGCGCCTGGCCGGCTTCGTGCTGGATGCCTTCACCGGTGCTGCTGCGCAGAGCGACGACGAGTTGGACCGGCTGACGGCGCGGGAGCGCGATGTGATGCGGCTGATCGCCCGCGGGTACACCTACCGCGAGACGGCCGACGAGTTGTACCTCAGCATCAAGACCGTGGAGACCCACATGTCGGCGGTGTTGCGCAAACTGCAGTTGAGCAACCGGCGGGAACTGGCGCGCTGGGCCCACGGCCGGGGGCTGAGCTAGTCACGCTGGGCCAGGGTCCCCGTTCGGACTAGAACTGCGGCGGCTCCTGCCAACGGACCCCCGCAAAGCGCCCGAAATCACGGTCGAAGGACATCACCGTGCATCGATGCTCGACAGCCAACGCGGCCAGATGGGCGTCGCTGACGAGATTGGCACCGGCACCGAGCGGGGCCAGCAGATCCCGAACGATCGCCGAATGCCGCATGGTCGGTTCGATCGACCACCGCAGACCGAGCGGCGAGCCAGGCGTCCACCCGGTCCATCGCCTGGCCCACGGTGAGCGGCGTATCGAACAGGTCGGCACGGGTGGACAGTCTCACGAATGCCAGCAACGGGAGCCAGGCGAAGGCCACTGTGGATCCCCCGGACAACGCCGCGTCCAGCCATCGCCGGGAACGCTCGTGGTGCGGCGCGGATGTGTTGACCGCATACAGCAGGACATTGGCATCGACGAGTCTCACGAGCCGGAGCGCATCTTCCGGATCAGTTCCTCGTCCTCGAGATCCGCGGCGACCTGCAGCGCACGATCGAGATTGATGCGGCACTGCCCGAGATCGGCAACCTCGGTCTGGAAACGGCTCATGCAGCCCGCCGCCGGTGACTCCGCTGCGGATCACATCGTTCAGGGCCACCTTGAAACTGACGCCCCGCTCCAGCATCCGGCGCCGGATGATCTGCTCGGTGTCCGGGTCGAGAGTGACCGTGGTGCGCATGCTTGCATCATAGCATCAGTACGGATGATGCCATGATGCATCGATCGAGGTCCTGCGATCGCCCTCAGATCCAGCCCAGCACGCCGGCGAAGAGCACCAGCATCACGGCGTCGATCGCGAACACCGTGCCGATGAACCGCACCTGCCGGCGCGGCGGCCAGTCGTAGCAGAGGAAGGCGGCCAGGAAGAACGGGATGTAGACGAGCACGAACACCGGCAGGGCGCCCCACCAGGAGTAGACCCAGACGAACGTGGACGTCTTGGCCAGGAAGATCTCGAAGATCGCGAAGAAGGCGGCATTGCCGACCGCGAACACCCACCGGTTGGGAATGCCCAGGATCTTCATCGCCGGGTCCGCGGGCAGGAACTTGCTCATCACGAGTCCGGCGATCGAGAACATCAGGCTCAGCTCGACTCCGACCCCCACCAGCAGCAGGAACGCGGTCCCCTCCGGCACCGTCCACAGCGCATGGCCGGAGAAGTGCTGGATCAGAGCGTTGAGGATCTCGTAGAACCAGTGCACGCCGTAGAGCGCGAGACCGGCAGCAATCGGCTTCCAGTTCCGCTGCGCGTACTCGTTGCCGTAGACGTAGATCACCAGCGCGAGCATCGGGATCACGTACCACTGGTAGTTGGCGCCGACTCGCAGGATGTCCAGACGCCTGCTGGGTCGCTTCCGGGTTGTTCATGATTCCTCCCGGGCCCAGCATCCCGCACCGGCCGGGATGAGCGGGAAGGTGTCAGTCGATCGACACGACCACCTTGCCGGCGGGGCTGCCGCTCTCCACCAGGCTGATCGCTTTGGCCGCCTCGGCCAGCGGATAGACGGTGTCGATGACCGGAGTCAGCCTGCCCGCCTCGATCAGCTCACGCAACTCATCGAGGGTCTCGGTGGTCTCCTCGGCCACGAATGACTTGAGGGTCTGACCGACGAACGGGTTGACGATCACGGCCTGCAGGATCTTGCCCACCGGACCGACCCAGCGGTTGCCGTCCCCGAACGATTGGATCAGCGTGCCCTTCGGCGTCAGCACCCGGCGGATGGCCCGCGGCGAGTACGTCCCGCCGAGTTGCAGCACGAGGTCGTATCGCGCGGGACCGGTCGTGCAGTCCTGCCGTGGTGTAGTCGATGACCTGCTCGGCCCCGAGGCTGCGGACGAGATCGACGTTGCCGGTGCTGCACACCCCGGTCACCCGCGCCCCGAGGTCTTTGGCGATCTGGACCGCGAAACTACCCACACCACCCGAGGCGCCGATGATCAACACGTCCTGCCCGGACGTCAGAGCGCCGGCGCGCAGCCCCTGGATGGCGGTGACGGCTGCCAGCGGCACGGCGGCCGCCTGCTCGAACGTGAGGTTCGCCGGCTTCGCCGCCAGATGGTCGGCGGGTACTGCCAGATACTCCGCGAACGCACCGTGACCGAAGCCGTAGACCTCGTCACCGACGGCGAACCCGGTAACCCTGGAGCCGACCGCTTCGACGACCCCGGCCAGGTCTCCCCCGGGGATCGCGAACTTGGGCTTGCGCACGCCGCCCAACCCCGCGGGGCGCATGAGAAGCGGTTCGCCGCGGATGAAGTGCCAGTCCCACGGGTTGGCCGAACTGGCGCGCACCCGCACCAACACCTCGTCGTCACCGCATATGGGTTTCGGGATGTCTGCAAGGTGCAGCACCTCCTCCGGAGACCCATACCGCTTCCTGCACGATCGCCTTCATCTCCGACATCCCTTCGCTGATGCCCACGGTATGGACACGTGGGTCAGGGGGCAAGTGCCGGATGGCTACGCTCAACCCCATGACCGAACGCAGGCCGGTCCCCCGCGACCGTGACAACGACTACACCCGGGAGCAGGCCGCGCGCCGCCGGGAGTTCGTCGGCACCGACCTCACGCACGTGGGTTCCTACTCCTTCGATCCGGCGGTCCTGCCCGGCAACATCGAGAACTTCATCGGCGTCGCACAGGTTCCCATCGGGCTCGCCGGCCCCTTGCGGGTCAACGGCGAGCACGCCGACGGCGACTTCTACATCCCCATGGCCACCACCGAGGGCACGCTGGTCGCCAGCTACAACCGCGGCATGCGACTGCTCAGCGAGGCCGGCGGGGTCAAGACCACCGTGGTGGACGACCGCATGCAGCGGGCTCCGGTGTTCATCCTGGAGGATGCCCGGGAAGCCCGCGACCTCGCGGAGTGGATCCGCGAGCACCACGACGAGATCCAGGCAGCGGCCGAGGCGACCACCAGCATCGGTCGGCTCGTGGAGATCGAGCAGTACCACGTGGGTCCGCTGCTGTACCTGCGCTTCGACTACACGACCGGCGACGCGGCCGGCCAGAACATGGTGGGCCGCGCGACGTTGGCGGCCTGCGAATGGATCGCGGGCACCCACCCCGGCTCTCCGAAGTACGTGCTGTCCGGAGCCATCGACACCGACAAGAAACACTCGCAGATGAACGTCCTGCGCACCCGGGGCAAGCGGGTCGTGGCCGAGGCGGTCATCCCCGCCGACCTGCTCGAGCAGCAGATGGGGGTGACCCCCGCGCAGTTGTTCCGGATGCGGCAGGTCAGCCAGGCCGGCGGCATCCTGGCCGGCAGCGCCAACTACGGCGCCCATGCCGCCAACGGACTGGCCGCCCTGTTCATCGCCACCGGGCAGGACGCGGCGAACATCGCCGAGTCACACACCGCGATCACGTACTCGCAACTGCTCGACAACGGTGACTACTACTGGTCCATCACGTTGCCCGCCCTGATCGTTGCCACGGTGGGTGGCGGCACCGGGCTACCGACCCAGCGCGAGTGCCTGGAGATCCTCGGCTGCGCCGGGCCCGGAAAGGTCCGGAAACTGGCTGAGATCTGCGCGGCCGTTGTGCTCGCCGGCGAGGTGTCGCTGGCCAGTGCCGTGCTGGCTGGGGACTGGGTGAGCAGCCACGAGCAACTGGGAAGGAACCGCTAGGCCCAGGCGGCGCCGGCCCCTCAGGACGCGCTCGACGCCACATGGTGGCGATGACTCGCACCGATTCCCCTACACGCCCTAGCATGATCGGCGATGCCTGAATCCCTGCCTGCACCCGATCGCCCCGAGACCGTCTTCACCTACGCCGCGCCGACGCTCGTCTACGGCGCCGGCGCGATCAACGACATCCCGCACTCCCTGCGCGACGCCCGCCGGGTCCTGCTCATCACCGATGCGGGAGTGGCGGCGACCGGGGCGCCGGACAGGGTCGCCGCGACGTTGCGTGCAGCCGGTCACGACGTCGCGGTGTACGCCCAGACCCACGTGGAGCCCACCGATGCGAGCCTGCAACACGCCATCGAAACAGCCCGTGAAAGCGGCCCGTGGGACGCATTCCTCGCCGTGGGCGGCGGCTCGACCATCGACACCGCCAAGGCGGTCAACCTGCTCACCACCAACCCCGGCGACCTGCTCGACTACATCAATGCGCCCATCGGCGGCGGTCAGGCACCCACGCAGCCGTTGAAGCCGCTGGTCGCGGTCCCCACCACCACCGGCACCGGCTCGGAGAGCACGACCATCTGCGTGCTCGATGTCCTGGACCAGCACGTGAAGACCGGGATCAGCCACGCCCGCCTGCGCCCGACCTTGGCCGTCGTCGACCCCGACCTCACCATGAGCCAGCCGCCGATGGTCACCGCATGTGCGGGATTGGACATCCTCTGCCATGCCCTGGAGAGCTACACCGCGCGCCCCTACACCGCTTTCGAGGCCAAGACCGCGGCGCAGCGGGTGCCGTACTGCGGGGCGAACCCGATCTCCGACATGTGGGCGGAACGGGCCTTGACCTTGATGGCCGAAGCATTCGTCCCGGCCGTGCGCGACGGCGACGACGCCGAAGCCCGGGCGAAGATGGCATTGGCAGCGACGCTGGCGGGGATGGGCTTCGGCAATGCCGGCGTGCACGTGCCGCATGCCAACGCCTACCCCATCGCCGGCCGGGTGCGGGACTACCGGCCGCCGGACTACCCACAGGACGAGCCGCTGATCCCGCACGGCATGGCGGTGTCCCTGACTGCGCCGGCGGTGTTCCGGATGACGTTCCCGGCCTCCCCCGAGCGGCACCTGCGGGCGGCGCGACTGCTGGGTGGGGACGGCAACGGACCGGATGCGCTGCCCGACGTGCTCCGGCAGATCATGGACGCCGTGGGTATCCCCTCCGGGTTGGCCGCGGTGGGCTTCACCGACGACGACACCGCTGATCTCGTGGCAGGCTCGCTGGCCCAACAACGCCTGCAGGCACTGGCCCCCTGGCGCTGACCCCCGACGACCTCGCCGCCACTTTCCGGGAGTCGCTGTGAAGCCGACCCGCGACGACTTCCCGATCGTCTACACGCTCGCCACCCGCTGGAACGACAACGACCACTACGGCCACGTCAACAACGCCACGTACTTCGAGTACCTCGACACCGCCGTCAACGGCTGGCTGATGCAGACCACCGGGACCGACATCCGGGACCTGCCGGCCATCGGCATCGTGGCGAGCACCGGGTGCGACTACTTCGCGGAGATCGGTTTCCCGGACACCCTCGAGATCGGGCTGGCCACCACCCGCGTGGGCACCTCCAGCATCCGCTACCGGCTGGGGATCTTCCGGCAGGGTGACCCGATGCTGCGGGCACTGGCCCACTTCGTGCACGTCTACGTCGACCCCGAGACCCGGCGGCCGATCCCGATCCCGGACGCGATCCGGGATGCCGTGGAGCAACTGCCGGTGCTGGCGTAGTGACTACTTGCGCGTCGGAGGCGGGTCCTTGGGCGCCATCACCGCACCGATCTGCCGGAAGATGCCGTCACTGGCGTTCGGGTAGCCCCCGTCGGCGTTGAATGCCTTCCGTTTGAAGGTGGTCGCCACAGCAATCGAGATGTCCTTGCCCGGCAGATTGGCCATCGTCGCCGCGTAGCCGCCGAGCAGCGGGTTCTGCAACAACCAGTCACCTGTGCGCACTATCCCCAAGCCGTAGTTGTACCCGACCGATTGCTGGAAGCACGAAGGCGCGCAGTTGTCCTGCCGCTGTCCGAAGCCCAACAGCCGCGGCTGTGTCATGGCACGGTAACTCTTCTTCGATAGCAACGTGCCGGCACCCACGGCCCGAGCCGTGCGCGTCATGTCGTAGATGTTCGTCGTCTGCGTGGCGCCCACCGGCGTTCCCCAGGCCATGTTCCAGAACGTGGACTCCTCGTAGAAACGCACATCTGCACTCAGGCCCAACGCGCCGCGCCGCTCAGAGGAGAACGCGTGCAACACCGGGCCTGGGATCTGCGCGGTCTGGTCAGCCACCGTCGCCGTCAACCCCATTGGGCCCAGCACCTTCCTCTTGAGCAGTTTCGCCAACGGCTTGTCCCCCACCTCGGACAGAATCCTGCCCAGCAACATGAAGTTCGTGTGGGAGTAACTCCAGTTCGTGCCCGGATCGAAGAGAACGGGCTTGGAGAACGCGACCTTGAGCCGCTCTTTGTAGGTCCACTCGTGGAACGGATCCAGGTAGAACGCCAATCCCCAGTCCGGATCCCGCTCGAAGTCGGGATACCCGGACGTCTGGTTGGCGAGCATCTTCAGGGTGACCTTGTCGGAGTTCGGCAGGTCCGGCAGCCAGCGGTCGATCGTGTCGCTGAGTTCCACCTTGCCCTCGTCGACGAACTGCAGAAGCAGCGTGCTCACGTAGGCGAAGGCGACAGCACCGTTGCGGAAGCGCATGTCCTTGGTCGCCGGCACCCCGGTCATGGACTTCCCGAAGGCCTTGGTGATGACTACCTTGTCGCCATTCGTCACCCGGACGATCACCGCCTTCAGGTGGCTCTCCGCCATCGCCTGTTCGACGATCTGGGTGATCTGGTCCTGCTTCGAGGAGTCGGCCGTCGCTGGCGACGCCGGCGCCAGCAAGCCGACCGACAGGGCGCACCCCACGGCCACCCGTAGCGCCATGCGGCGATATCCCATGCCCGGACTCCCTGTTTGATCCCGTTTCCGGGAAGTCAACCACACCGCACCTGTCTGCGCCGCGGGGCCAAAGTCCAGCCGTACCGGCCACCGCCGGCTCACAAGCCGAACTCGCACGCCGATCAGGCTTCCCGCGCAGTGGCATCAACGCCTGCGCGAGGACAGTGGCCTGCTCACCCTCCCGCACGCAGCTACGCCTCGTCGAGGCGTAGCGACCTCCCACTGGACGCGGCCTCGCCCATACCGACGAGCGGGCCAATGCCCGAACCCTGATGCCAGCGCTGGATCTCTCACAGATGCTGCCAAGCCAGCACCGGCGGCCCGCCCATGGAAGTGCAGTGATGACTCGGGACCGGCGTAGCCTCAAGCCGTGTCCCGGATCGATGACTATCGCGCCGAGCTGCGCGCACTGCCCACCAGCCGCTGGGCTGTCTATCTGACAGTGCACTCGGGCCTGCCCGGACCCCGTGGCAACATCGAACTCGCAAAGGCTGTGGCGGAGGAAGCAGACCCCGCAACCCTCGATGCGCTCATCACGACCGACGACGAGTACCTCGTGTTCTGCGGGGTCGTCGGCCTTGGGCGCCAGCTGGCCGCGGGCGCCGGACACGATGTGGTGCAACGCCTGCGGGGCCATGCCGCTGACGATCGTTGGCGGGTACGGGAGGCCACGGCGATGGCCCTGCAACGCCTGGGCGACGACGACCTGGACCGGATGCTGGACATCGCCACCGTCTGGGCCGACGATCCCGATCCACTGGTGCAACGCGCGGCGGCCGCAGGCGTGTGCGAGCCTCGACTGCTGCGGACACCAGCTGCGGCGGCGACCGCCGTCGAGGTGTGCGAGCGGGCGACCAAGGGGCTGGCGGCCCGGCCCGCAGATCAGCGGCGCGATCCTCGGGTACGGGCCCTTCGCAAGGGACTCGGCTACTGCTGGAGCGTCGCGGTGGCCGCCGATCCGGAACCCGGACTGCCACGCTTTCGGGCGCTGGCGGCGAGCACCGATCCGGATGTGCTCTGGATCGTGCGCGAGAACAGGAAGAAGACCCGGCTCGCCCGGCTGCTCTGAACGTGTCTGTGACTCACAGCCCGAGGTCGCGGCCGATCAGCTCCTTCATGATCTCGTTGCTGCCGGCCCAGATCTTCGTCACCCGGGCGTCGCGCCAGGCGCGGGCGACGCGGTACTCGTTCATGTAGCCGTAGCCGCCGTAGAGCTGCACGCAGGCATCCAGGACCTCGTTCTGCACCTCGGCCGACCACCACTTCGCCTTCGCCGCATCGACGGCGGTGAGGGTGCCGTCGTTGAACGCCAGGACGCACTGGTCGGAGAAGGCCCGGGAGACCTCGATCTTGGTGACGAGTTCAGCGGCGAGGAACTTGTTGAACTGGAACGAGCCCACCGCCTGCCCGAAGGCCTTGCGCTCCTTGATGTAGGCCAGCGTCTCCTCGAGGATCGCGGCGGCGTGCGCGATATTGGAGACCGCCGCACCCAGCCGTTCCTGCGGCAGCCGTTCCATCATGTGGATGAAGCCGCGGTCCAGCTCGCCGATGACATTGGCCTCGGGGACGCGCACCTCCTGGAAGAACAACTCGGAGGTGTCGCTCTCGGTCTGTCCGACCTTGTCGAGTTTGCGGCCGCGGGTGAACCCCGCCATCCCGGTCTCCACACCGAACAACGTGATCCCGCGCGCGCCGGAACCCGGCGTCGTCCGCGCTGCCACGACAACCAGGTCGGCCGACCACCCGTTCGTGATGAACGTCTTCGACCCGTTCAGCACCCAGGAATCGCCGTCCTTCACCGCCGTCGTGCGCAGGGCGGCGAGGTCGGAGCCGCCGCTGGGTTCGGTCATACCGATGGCCGTGACCAGTTCCCCGGTGCAGAACCGCGGCAGCCACCGTTGCTTCTGTTCGTCGGTGCACAGGTCGTGCAGATAGGGCGCGACGATGTCCGCGTGGATACCCAGGCACGACGACATGGCGGCGGAGACCCGTGACAACTCCTCGCTCAGCACGGCGTTGAAGCGGTAGTCCCCCGCATCGGATCCGCCGTACTGCTCTTCGATCTCCAGGCCGAGGAATCCCTGCTTGCCCGCCCCGATCCAGATGTCCCGGGGTATCCCTTTGGCTTCGATGAACTCCTCGAGCCGGGGGCGGACCTCGCGGTCCAGCCACGCGCGGGCGGAGTCGCGGAACGCCTCATGGTCTTCGGTGTAGAGGGTGCGCTGCATCGCAGTTCCTTTCAGGTGGTGGGAGCGGCCACCATGAGGGCGACCATGTCGACGACACATGCCGGCTTCTCAGAGCCTTCGAGTTCCACGGTGACTCTGGTCGTCACCTGCGAACCCAGGGAGCCGGGCGCAACGGACAGCAGTTCGACGCCGGCCCGCACCCTGGAACCGACGGGCACGGGCGCGGGGAACCGGACCTTGTTGGCGCCGTAGTTGACGCCCATCGCCAGGCCATGGATCTCGTACACCTCGGACCCGAGCATGGGCACGAGCGAAAGGGTCAGGAAGCCGTGCGCGATCGTGCCGCCGAAGGGGCCGGCGGCAGCCCGCTGCGGATCCACGTGGATCCACTGGTGATCGCCGGTGGCGTCGGCGAACAGGTCGACCTGGTGCTGCGTCACCTCGTGCCAGGAGCTGTACCCGAGGTGCGTTCCGCTGGCGGCGGCCAACTCGTCGAGCCCTTGAAACACCCGCATGAAGCCTCCCGATCATAACTAAGCAAGCGCTTATTCACTCATGTTAGTGTGCGCGGTGAGGTTGAGGGTCGAGAATCGGAGAAACAGGAGGACTCGTGGCGAACACTGCGGCGCGACCCCGCGCGGCCCAAACGCGGGAACGCCTACTGGCCGCTGCCGGCGAGGCCTTCGCCGAGCGCGGCTTCCACGCCACGACCACGCGCGACATCGCCGCGGCGGCCGGCATGAGCCCGGCCGCGGTCTACGTGCACCACGAGTCCAAGGAAGAACTGCTCTACCTGATCGCGCTCGATGGCCACTTGCGGACCCAGCAGCTGATTCGAGAGGCCATCGAAACCTCGTCGGACCCCAGCGAGCAGTTACGCGCGGTGGTGGCCGCCTTCACCACGTTCCACCTCGAACAGCACAGTGTCGCCCGAGTCATCAACTACGAGCTCGTCTCCCTCAACGAGGAGCACGGCCGGGAGATCCACTCACTGCGGCGCGCCATCCGCCGGCGGGTGCAGACCGTCGTCGAGAAGGGGATCGCCACCGGCGCCTTCGACACTCCCGACCCCCAACTGGCGACCATGGCACTGCTGTCCCTCGGCATCGACATCGCCCGGTGGTACGGCATCGATGCCACCTGGCAGCCTCGCCGGATCACCGCTTTCTACACCGACCTCGCCCAACGGATCGTGGGCGCCAACCACAAGGAGAAGCCATGACGGTGCTCGACAGTTTCCGCCTCGACCAGAAGGTGTCCGTCGTGACCGGCGCCTCGTCCGGATTGGGTGTCGCCACTGCTCGCGCCCTGGCCGAAGCCGGTTCGGACGTGGTCGTCGGCGCCCGCCGTGTCGACCGCCTCGCCGAAACGGTGGCGGCGATCGAGGCTGCCGGCCGCCGGGGGATCGCAGTCGCCACCGATGTCTCGAAGCCGGAGGACTGCACAGCGCTCGTGGACGCCGCGATGGCCGAGTTCGGCCGGGTGGACGTCCTGGTCAACAACGCCGGCGTGGGCACCGCGGTCCCGGCCACCCGGGAGACACCCGAGCAGTTCCGCCAGGTCATCGACGTCAACCTCAACGGCTGCTTCTGGATGGCCCAAGCCTGCGGGCGGGTCATGCAGCCGGGCAGCAGCATCATCAACATCAGCAGCGTGCTGGGGCTCACCACCGCGGGGCTTCCGCAGGCCGCGTACGCCGCGAGCAAGTCGGGCCTGCTGGGACTGACCCGGGACTTGGCCCAGCAGTGGGCGACCCGCAAGGGGATCCGGGTCAACGCCATCGCCCCGGGCTTCTTCCCCACCGAGATGACACAGGAGTACCCCCCGGGCTACCTCGAGTCGCTGCAGCACCGGGTGCTGCTGGGACGGATGGGCGCCCTCGAAGAACTGGCCGCCACCGTCGTGTTCCTGGCCAGTCCAGCAGCCGGCTACATGACCGGCCAGACGGTCGTCGTGGACGGGGGCGTGACCATCGCATGACAGCGATGCGACTGGTCTGCCTGGGCGACTCCTTCACCGAGGGGCTGTGCGATGAGGTGCGCCCGGACGGCGAGTACCTCGGCTGGGCCGACCGGGTCGCCGGCGGCCTGGCCCGCGACGGCGGTCGCGTCGAGTATGCCAACCTCGCAGTACGTGGGAAGCTGCTCGACCAGGTCGTGGCCCAGCAGGTGCCCTTGGCATCCGACATGAAGCCCGACGTGCTCACCTTCCACGCCGGCGGGAACGACGTGCTGCGCCGGGGCACGGACCTCCCCGATCTGTTCGAACGCTACGACGCGGCAGTGGCTCAGGTCACCGATCCCAGTCGGCGGGTGCTGCTCTTCACCTGCCTCACCCGGGCCGGCGGCACCGGCCGAGTGGCCGACGCGATCGCCTCCCGCTTCGCCTCGTTCAACGAGAACGTGCGCAGGGTGGCGCAGCGCCATCACGCCATCGTGATCGATCTCGAAGCGGTGGACGCCCTTACCGACCGTCGCTTCTGGTACACCGACCGGCTGCACCTGAATCCCGACGGGCACGCCCGGGTCGCCGCGGCCGTGCTGGAACGCCTGGGCGTGACCGATCCCGAGGTGCTCGGTGGCGCACCCGGCTGGTGGCGACAACAGCTGCCACCCAAAGGTCCCAGCCGTCGCCGGGACGACCTGATGACGGATCTGGAGTGGGCCCGCGACCACTTCGCCCCCTGGGTCTGGCGGCGCGTCCGCGGGGTCTCCAGCGGCGATGGCCGGGTCGCGAAGGACGCCGCACTCAGGGTGATCGGCTAGCCCGACGCACTAGCCACAACCTGCCAGCGCGCAGGACAATGGCAGTGGGCTCTGGGCTCCCGACCCGGGAAGGGTGATCGACATGACTACGGCCATTCTCACGATCGAGGACCGGTACATCGCCGAGGTCGCCAGGCACGTCCCGGACGAGAAGAGCAAGAGCGTCGACGAGCGACTGCGAGCCATTATCGACGACTCCGTGGCGCGGCACCGCGCACTGGGACTTGCCGACGACGAAGCGCTGGCACGCACCCTGACCGAACTCGGAGACCCGGCCGATCTTGCGGTCTCCTACGGCGGACATCCGCGATCCCTGATCGGCCCTGACCACTACGGGGAGTACGTGCAGTTGTTGCGCCTGCTCATGGTGGCGGTCCTGCCGACGGTGGGCGCCGTGATGCTGGTGGTTCAAGGCATGGCCGGCGGTGCGGTCCTGGACGTTCTCACGAGCACACTGGCAGTCGTCTTCCAGGTGGGCGTGCAGTTGGCGCTGTGGGTGACCGTCGCGTTCGCGCTCATGGACCGCTACGGAAAGGCGCCGAAAGACCACGGCTGGACCCCTGCCGACCTGCCGGAACCGGTGGACCGCCGGATCGGGCTTGGTGACACCGTCGTCTCGATCACGCTGCTGTCGGTGCTCATGTGGGCGATCCTCTGGCAGCGTGACCACTGGTTGATCGCGGTGGACGGGGCGCAGGTACCGGCGCTCGACCCGGCCGCCTGGTCGCCGTGGATCGCCTTGCTGCTGGCCGTGCTGCTGCTGAGCATCGTGCTGGAGGTTGTGAAGTACCGCGTCGGCCAGTGGACGGTGACCCTGGCGGCGGTCAACACGGTCCTCAACGTCACCTTCGCCACCATCGTGCTGTGGCTGTGGGGCACCGATTCGCTGCTCAACCCGGCCGTCGCCACAACCGCCGCCGAGGGCGTCACCACCCTGATCGGCGGGCTGCCGTGGGTGATCCTGCTCATCTGCTGCTGGGACACCGTCGATGGCTGGTGGCGCGCAGTGCGCAGGTGACTTCGCCGCCTGCCACCGACGTCCCCGCTCAGTGGATCCGGTGCGGGTGCTCCCCGGCCCTGCCCTGGAACGACAGGATCTTCGGGTTCTGCACGACGCCATCCTGGATCTCGATGGCGAGTTTGATACTTGGATCCTGCTCCCAGGCCTGCGGTCCGTCCATGACCGGACGCAGGAACGGGATGAGGGCCTCGCTGATCCCCCAGGTGGCGCTGTTCCACAGGTAGCTGGGGCTGTGGTCCACGGCGTAGTACATGACCCCGTCGCCGACTGTGAACATCGGCTCTTCGAAGGACGTGGGCCTGGCCCAATCGAAGCCCATGCCGCGGTCACACGAGACATCGACGATCAGGTGTCCGGGGCCGAAGAGCGCCAGCTCCTCCTCCGAGATGAACATCATGGGGTTGTCCGTGTCCTGCAGGACACAGCTCACGACCAGGTCGAAGCCGGCGAGGAACTGTGCGATGGGCACCTCCCCGGCAGGCGTGTGCACGGCGATGCCGCCGCTGTCACCCTCGACCCGGTGCATGTGGTCCAACTCGACCGCGGGGATCGGTGACGCCACGGCGGTCACATCCCGCATCGTCAGTGCGCTCACCTCATGGATGCCCAACCCGTGCAGCGCGGTGATGGCCCCGCGGGCGGTGTTCCCGAACCCGAGCACCACCGCCCGCAGATGCCGACCGTAGTGGCCGGTGGTACCTGCGAGAGTCATGGCCTGCAGCACCGAGCAGTAGCCGGCCATCTCGTTGTTCAGGTGGAACACGTGCACCATGAAGTCGCCGCTGGGCGTCCAGTGGTTCATCTGCTCCCAGGCGATCAGAGTGAGGTGCTTGTCGATCGAGATCTGGGTGAGTTCCGCGTCCTGCACCGCGTGCGGCCAGCCCCAGAGGATCTGTCCCCTGCGCAGCGACTCCAAGTCAGCCATGGTGGGCTTGGGCAACAGCACGATGTCGGTCTGCGCGATGACTTCTTCGCGCGGCAGCAACGCCGAGACCAGCCCGGCCAGATAGTCGTCCGAGACCCCGTAGTGGCGGCCATACCCGGCCTCCAGCACGATCCGCGAGCGCAGATCCGCATCGATGCGCTCGACGTGGTGCGGGTGTATCGGCAGGCGCCGCTCGTTCTCCTTGCTGGAGGTTCCGATCGCCCCGAGGCGCAGTTGGCTCATGGTGTCATCTTCGTCGCTGAGCGCTGCGGCGTCGACCGGGGTGGGGTGCAGAGCCGTTCTTGGCTCAGGATTGCCGAGCGGCGGTCAGGCCGACCAGGTCGGCGCTCACCTGCCACAACCGCGCGGCAGCGGCTTCGTCGTAGCTGCGCTTGGAGGATCTCTTGGGTCTGCTGTTGGCGAAGTAGCGGCCGGTCACCTGCTCGAGATCAGGCGCGGACGCCACGTGGACCGACGTGGCTGCGCCCCTGGCAGCGTCCTTCATGAACGGCCGCGCGAACGGGACGAACAGCCGCTGGACGAGGCCTGGGTCCTCAGCCCCGAAGGATGTGCTGACCACGCCGGGATGCAGGGCATTGGCGGTGACGCGATGTGGCCCGCAGCCTCCTGGCCAGCTCGTAGGTGAACAGGACGTTGGCCAACTTCGACTGGTTGTAGGCGGTTGCCCCCGAGTAGGACCGCTCCCCCTGCAAATCGTCGAAGTCGATGCGGCCCATCGCCTGCGCATTGGACGCGACCGTGACCACCCGCGCCGGCGCACTCCCCTGCAGCCGATCCAGCAGCAGGTTGGTCAGCAGGAACGGCGCGAGGTGGTTGAGGGCGAAGGTGCGCTCCAAACCATCGGCCGTGACGTGCCGGGTGTTCCAGTAGCCGCCGACGTTGTTGAGGAGCACATCGATCCGGGGAAGGGCGTGGCGGACCTCGTCGGCCAGCCGGCGGACCTCCGACTGGGATGACAGGTCCGCGACGAACGCGGCCACTCGCCCGCCGGTCGTTGACCGGATCTCCTGCGCAGCGCGCTCAGTGCGTCCACGATCCCGGCCGGTGATCGCCAGATCGGCGCCCATCGCGGCCAGCCCCTCGGCGGTCGCGCGGCCGATGCCTGAAGTGGCTCCGGTGACGAGCACCGTCTTGCCGGCCATCGGTCCACGGGGAATCTGTTCCATGTTCGTCTCCTTCGGTGCGTATCGGGGCAGCGGACGCCCCGGCGGGTGCGGGACCGGGCAGTTCGGTCATACCGTGATGACGACCTTTCCCCGGACCTGCCCCTGCGCCAGGTGCCGGATGGCCTTCGGAACCTCGCTCAACGGATAGGCCCGATCGACGGCCGGCACGATCGTGCCCGCCTCGGCGAACTCCTTGAGCACCTGCAGGTCCTCGGCATTCTCCGAGCAGATCAACCCGCCGAGTTCCTGGCCCACGAACAGCGACAGCAGGGGCGCTCGCAGCGAGCGGTCATAGCCGCCGAGCCAGCGGCCGCCGGTCTCGCCGCCCACGATGACCGCAGTGCCCTGCGGGGTCATAGCCCGGCGCAGCCGCGACAGCGAGGAGTTCCCGCCGATGTCGAGGATGACGTCGTAACGGGCGCCCGCCTCGGCGAAGTCATCACGGGTGTAGTCGATGACGTGGTCGGCGCCCAGCGCCTGGACCATATCGACCTTCGCGGTGCTGCACACACCGGTGACTTCCGCCCCGAAGGCCTTGGCGATCTGCACCGCGAAGCTCCCCACACCACCGGAGGCGCCGATGATCAGCACCTTGTCCCCCGGCTCGACCCCGCCCTTGTCGCGCAGCGCCTGCAGCGCGGTCAACCCGGAGATGCCCAGAACTGCCGCCTGTTCGAACGTGAAGTTCGCCGGCTTCGGCGCCAGCTTGTTCTCGGGCGCCCGGGCGTACTCCGCGTAGGCCCCTTTGCCGATCCCGAACACCTCGTCGCCGGCGGCGAACCTCGTCACGTCCTTGCCGATCGCCGCCACCACCCCCGCGAGGTCCATGCCAGGCACGGGGAACTTGGGCGACCGGAGCCCATAGCCGGCCAGCCGGATCGGGTAGGGAAGCCCTGCCATGAGGTGCCACACCCCTCGGTCCAGACCAGCGGCATGGACTCGCACCAGCACCTCGTCATCGGCGATCTCCGGGGCGTCGATGTCCCGGAGATCGAGGGTGTCGGTCGAGCCGTAGGCGTCTTGAACGATGGCCTTCATGTGGTCCTCCTCGGACTTACGTTGTATGCTTACTGTGTAAGTTACGTGACTCCCGCCAGCGTGTCAAGCCCCAGGCTTACGATGTACGTTGCGGGTAGGGAGGAGGCCCCCGATGCCCAGAGGCACCACCACCACCACCGCGGCGCGCCCCGCTCAGCCGGGAGCGCGTGCTGCGGGCGGCCATCGCACTGGCCGACAGGGACGGCATCGAGGCGCTCACCATGCGCCGGCTCGGCCAGGAGCTGGGGGTCGAGGCGATGTCGCTGTACAACCACGTGGCGAACAAGGACGAACTGCTCAACGGGATCGTGGACCTGGTGGTCGGGGACATCCGGGTCCCGCCGACTGGCACGCCCTGGAAGGAGGCGATGCGGGAACGGGCCCTTCGCGCACACGAGACACTGCTGGCCCATCCATGGGCGGCGCTGCAGATCATGTCCCGCTACAACATCGGCCCCGGGATGACGCAGTACCTCGACGCCACGTTCGGCCGGCTGCTCGAGGCCGGCTTCACGGTGCCCGAGGCGCTGGACGCGTGGAACACCCTCGACAGCCACCTCTACGGTTTCACGATGCAGGAACTGAACCTGCCGTTCGAGGCCGACGAGGCCCCGCGCGTATCGGCCGAGGTCATGGCGCAGATCTCGCAGTCGGACTTCCCCCACGTCACGCGAGTCATCGGGGAGATCATGGCAACCGGCCGGGAGGAGAGTTTCGAGTTCGGGCTGGACCTCGTCCTCGACGGCTTGGAGCGCCGGCTGTCCCGCTGAGACCCGCATCCCGCCTTTTCGCCTGAAGTTCGCGCAAGACCTTTCATCGCGCACCCGGGCCGCACTACGCTCTGCGCATGCCCACCGAATGCGGTGGGCCCGGTCGCGGAGGATCAGACATGGCGAAGTCACGCACGGGAGTCTTCAAGCGCGTCGCTACGGCGCTGGCCGTACTCACCGCCTCGACGCTGGCGCTCGGCGCGGCTGCCAACCCGGCGGCAGCCGACGACCCGCCACCCTCGGTGGTCTTCCTCGGCGACTCCGTCACCGCCGGCTTCGGCTACTTCGGCCAGAAGGAGAACGCGCCGTCGGTCACCGGCGCAGTGAACCAGCCGTTCCTCAGCGCATGGACCGGTGACAACAGCCTCAATGCCTGCAGCCCGGCAACCGGAACCCCGATCGATCAGTGCAGCAACAACAACTACAACGGTTCACCGTGGAAGGCCGGGCCGTGGAAGCCGGGCGCCAACTCCCCCAACGTCGCGTACTCCTACCAGATCGCCGCCAGCCAGGACCCGAGCAACTCCGTACCCGTCGAGAACTGGGCAGTCACCGGTTCCACCCCAGCGCAATGGGACACCGGCGGACCCTTCAACCCGCAGTTGAAGACCCTCAAGAACACGACGGTGGTGATGACCCTGGGGGCCAACCCGATCCTTTCCACCATGCTGCAGGTCAAGATCCTGGGATACCCGGTGACCGACGGCGCGTGCTCGGACACCGGCGAGTGGCTGGGCTGGACCGGATGGTGGGCCTACCCGCCTTCGCATGCCGTCGACTGCGCCGATCAGCAGTGGGCGCAGAACCAGCAGAGCCAGCACCTCGAGAGCGTCTACAAGACCCTTCTGCAGAACGGCAACAAGGTGATGGTCATGCAGTACTACCGGACCTGCCCCTGGTCGTTCGCCAACTGGCAGCCCGAGGGCAACCTGAGCAAGGGGCCCTCGGCGGGCAATGCCTGTCCGTCGCAGAAGCAGAAGGTCTCCGAGTGCAGCAACTGCCCCGTGGATGGCAGCACCACGCAGTGGGCACAGGCCATCGCCGTGCAGAACGCGATGAACGCGAAGGTCGCGGCCGCCGTCGGAGAAGTCCAGCAGTGGGCCCAGACCCAGGACGGGATCAAGGCCACCAACCTGCAACTCGCGGTGCCCAACCAGAGCGCTTGGGAACAGCATCAGCCGCTGGATCCGGATCCATGGGTGTTCGCCAACGACACCTGGATCCACCCCAGCAAGGCCGGCCACGCCCAACTGGCCAAGACCGTCACCGCAGCGACATGTTCTGCGTTCGGGCAATGGTGCGGCAGCGCGCCCGCCTGGGTCGACACCCCGACGGTGTCCAAGGCCACGGTCACGCAGGAGTTGAAGGGTGACGTGCCCGCCAAGGCGAAGAACAAGGTGGCCGTCGACCTCCCGCACCGCACGAAGCAGCAGAACGCAGTCGGCTGGGACAGTTCCACGCCGAAGATATGCGACCTGTTCCACGGCGACCTCGTGACCTACAAGAAGGACGGCAAGTGCAAGCTCGTCGCCAATGCCGTCCGTAGCGGAAGCGAGAAGGCTTACGAGGAGAACTTCGCCGTCACGGTGAAGTAGGGCGCTTCGGCATGGTGGACCCCGAAGATGTGCGGCTCGCGGTCTACGAGTCGTTCGCCCATACCGGTGCACCCCCGTCAGCTGCGTCGCTTGCCGGGACCCTGCACACCAGCGACCACGATGTCCGGGATGCGCTGCGGGTGTTGGCGCAAGGCCGGCACCTCGCCCTCGACGATGCCGACCGGGTGGTCATGGCACATCCCTTCTCCGCAGTGCCGCTCGGCTTCTCGGTCATGGGGGCGAGCACGCTGTGGTGGGGCGGCTGCTCCTGGGATTCCTTCGCGATGGCCCACCTCTTGACCTGGGAGCCGGACCTGCTCGTCGCCACCCGATGCCCGGCATGCCGCGCAGCCCACGCCTGGACCGTCACCCGGGAGGCACCCCCGGATGGTCGGCAGATCGCGCACTTCCTGGTCCCCGCCGCCCACATGTGGGACGACGTGGTCCACACCTGCGCCAACCAGCGCATCTTCTGCTCGCAGGAGTGCCTGGCCCGGTGGCTCGCTGCGACCGGCCACCAGCAGGGCTACGTCATGGACCTCGCGACACTTTGGCGGCTGGCCTCGGGATGGTACGCGGGCCGACTGGATCGCGGATACGTCCGACGGGAGCCCGCGGACGCCGCCGAGTACCTGCGCGGTGTGGGGTTGTCCGGCCCCTTCTGGGGACTCTAGGCACCTGGCCACCCATCGCTCGCACGGCGATGGCCGACGCCAGCCACTACCCTCCAACCCATGACGACAAACGCGGACCAGCCCATCAAGGAAGCCATCCCCTGCACCACCGCGTTCGAGATCCCCGGCTACGAGATCACCCAGCACTTGGGCCTCACCTGGGGTGTGCTCGTGCGCTCGGTGGGATTCGCCAAGGGATTCACCGGCGGTTTCCGTGCACTCAAGGCCGGCGAGGTGCCGCAGTACACCGACGTGGTCGACCAGGCCCGCCGGGACGCCCTCGAGCGGCTGATCACGCACGCACAGTCGTTGGGTGCCAACGCCATCATCGGCGTCCGGTTCGACTCCTCCGACGTCGGCGGCGGTGACCAGGGCCTGACCGAGATCCTGGCCTATGGCTCCGCGGTAGTGGTGCAGCCGAAGAGCTAGCTTGACCGTTTCGACGACCGGGCGCCGCGGTGCCTGCGCGACTGTTGCACCGTTGCTGCCCCGGCTGCGCGAGTGTTGCACGGTTGCTGGTTTCGAGGCCCGCGGACCAACAACCGCGCAACACTCGGCGCGAAACAGCAGCAACCGCGCAACACTCGACGCCGCGCTAGAGATCCAGGCCCATCCGTCGCACACGGTGCACGCCGGGCAGCGTCGGGCGGGGTGACTCCGCCAGCACGCGCATGCCCAGGCGTTCGTACAACCGCTGGGCGCCGGCATTGCCCACCCGGACATCGAGCACCATCCGCCGCGCCCCCGCCGCCGTGGCCCGGTCGACCGCGTTCGAGAACAGCATCGACCCCACGCCCTGTCCACGTGCCTGTCGGGTGACCGCGATCGACTGCAGGTACCAGTCACCGGGGGTGCGCTTGAGCAGCCACGCGGTGGTGGGGAATCCGGCCACCCAGACGGCGGCCGCCCGTGGCACGCGCCAACGCAGCGTGCGCACCAGCAGTCCGGTCGGAATCGGCGAGGTCGCCCCGCCGGAGCATGCTCCCAGCACCGTGTCCTCATTCTCGGCGAACACCACGTGCTCCAGCGAGAGTTCGTGCCCGGGGACCAGGGACAAGTCGGCGATGATCCGCCGCCAGTCCCTTCCGAACAGCTCGGCGAACAGGCCATCGGCCGCCTCGTTCAGTGACCAGGCGTAGGCCATCGCGTCGGCCCGGGACGAGCCCGCAGGACGCAGCAACACAGTCATGGTGATCACTTTCCCAGGGCCTGCCCGCGGGCTGCGGACCCGGGAATAGAATCGACCCAGCGATTCCGGCGGTAGTCGGCTGCCGGCACGAGAATGCGAGGCACACGTGTCCGTGGCACCCGTCCCACAAGCAGGTCCGCAAGATATCCGCAACGTCGTCCTCGTGGGCGATGCCGGTTCTGGCAAGACCACTCTGGTCGAGGCCGCGCTGCTCGCCACTGGCGTACTGGGCAGGGCGGGCCGGGTCGAGGACGGCACCACGACGACCGACTACGACCCCGTCGAGATGCGTCAGCAACGCTCCATCAACCTCGCTCTGGCGCCGACGGCCTTCGACGGACTGAAGATCAACTTCATCGACACCCCTGGCTACGCCGACTTCGTGGGTGATCTGCGCGCCGGGATGCGGGCAGCCGACGCCGCCCTGTTCGTGATCTCGGCTGCCGACGGGCTGACCGCCGCCACCCGGATGCTCTGGAACGAATGCGCGCAGATCGGCCTGGCCCGCGCGGTGATCCTCACCAAGCTCGACCACCAACGGGCATCGTTCGAGGACTCGGTCACCCAACTGCAGGAGTCCCTCGGCGAGGGGATCCTGCCGCTGTACCTGCCGGCGTACGACACCGACGGCCACACCATCTCGGGGCTCGTCGGACTGCTCTCCCAGGAGGTCGCCGACTACACCGGCGACAGCCGCGCGAAGAGGCCTGCGGACGATTCCCAAACGGCGGCGATCCAAGAACCCCGCGGCACGCTCATCGAGACCATCGTGACCGAGAGCGAGGACGAGGAGCTGCTCGAGGCGTGGGTCGGGGGTGAGAACGTCGGCATCGACACCGTCATCGAGGACATGGAGAAGGCCGTCGTGCGCGGCGAGTTCTACCCGCTGATCCCGATCAACCCGGTCACCGGCCTGGGGATCCTGGAGGTGCTGGAACTGGTCGCCAAGGGGTTCCCGTCACCGCTGGAGCACAAGGAGGTCGAGGCCACCACGCCGGACGGCGGATCGCTGCCGGCGTTGAAGTGCGACCCCAATGGCCCGCTGCTGGCCGAAGTCGTCAAGACGACCTCCGAGCCCTACGTGGGCAAGTTGTCGCTGGTACGGGTCTTCTCCGGCACGCTGCGGCCAGAGGCACCCGTGCACGTGTCGGGTCACTTCGCGGCCGGCAGCAGCCACGAGGACCACGACGTGGACGAGCGCGTCGGCTCGCTGTCCTCCCCCTTGGGCAAGGCCCAGCGGCTGGTGCCGACCTGCGTCGCCGGCGACATCTGCGCGGTCGCGAAACTCAGCCGGGCCGAGACCGGTGACACCCTGTCCGACGTCGACACGCCGATGCTGCTCGAGCCCTGGCAGGTCCCGCAGCCGCTGCTGCCGACGGCGATCGAGGCCAAGACCAAGTCCGACGAGGACAAACTGGCCAAGGCCCTGTCGCGACTGCTCGCGGAGGACCCGAGCCTGTGGCTGGAGTCCAAGGAGGACACCGGCCAGCAGGTCCTCTGGTGCCTCGGGGAGGCGCACCTCGACGTGGTGCTGGACCGGTTGTCCAACATGTATGGCGTCGCGGTCGACACCGTGCCGCTGCGGCTGTCCCTGCGCGAGACGTTCAGCGGCAAGGCCGAGGGCCGCGGCCGCAACGTCAAGCAGTCCGGTGGGCACGGCCAGTACGGCGTCTGCGAAATCGAGATCGAACCGCTCCCGCAGGGCAGCGGCTTCGAGTTCGTGGACAAGGTCGTCGGCGGCGCTGTCCCGCGCCAGTACATCACGTCGGTGGAGAAGGGTGTCCGCGCCCAGATGGACAGGGGAGTCGCGGCGGGTTACCCGGTCACGGACATCCGCGTGACGCTGGTCGGCGGAAAGGCGCACAGCGTCGACTCCTCCGACATGGCGTTCCAGACCGCCGGCTCCCTGGCGCTCAAGGACGCCGCCGGGAAGACCCGGGTCGACCTGCTGGAGCCCGTCGCCGAGATCACCGTGACGGTTCCCGACGACTACGTGGGCGCGGTCATGACCGACCTGTCCATCCGGCGCGGCCGCCTCACAGGCACCGACTCCGCCGGACAAGGGTTCTCCGTGGTCACCGCCGAGGTCCCGGAGATCGAACTCACCCGGTACGTCGTGGACCTGCGCTCCATGTCGCACGGCACCGGGCACTTCCAGCGCCGCGGCATCGGATACCAGCCGATGCCGGCGGCCCAGGCGGAGAAGGTGAAGAACGCCGAGTAGGCGACTACCCGTAGATCGCCCCGATCTCGCCGTCGAAGTCCTTCGAGACCACGTTGCGCTTCAGTTTCTGCGTCGGCGTGAGGTGACCCGACTCCTCCGTGAAGGAGGTATCGAGCAGCCGCCAGGAACGGATCGACTCGGCCTTGGACACCGCGGCGTTGGCGTCGTCCACGGCAGCCTGGATCTCGGCGCGCAGGTCGGGGTCGTCGCGCAACTCCGCCGCCGTCGTACCCGCCTTGTTGTGCGACGCCGCCCATGCGGACAGCGCATCCGGGTCCAGCGTGATGAGGGCGCCGATGAACGGCTGCCCCTCCCCCACGACCATCGTCGCGCCGATCAGGTTGTGCGCCTGCATCCGGTCCTCGAGCACCGCGGGTGCGACGTTCTTGCCCCCGGCGGTGACGATGATCTCCTTCTTGCGCCCGGTGATCTGCAGGAAGCCGTCGGGATCGAGGCTGCCCAGGTCGCCGGTGCGGAACCAGCCGTCTTCGTCGATGACCTCCGCGGTGGCTGCGGGGTTGTTGTGGTAGCCGGCCATCACGTGCGGGCCACGCAAGGAGATCTCCCCGTCCTCGGCGATACGGACCGCCGTGCCGGGCATGGGCTGGCCGACGCTGCCGATCCGCGGGTTCTCCGCGCGGTTGAAGGTGCCGGACGCGGTGGTCTCGGTCAGTCCGTAGCCCTCCATGACCGTCAGCCCGATGCCGGCGTAGAAGTACCCGAGCCGTTCGCCGAGGCTGGCACCGCCGGTGATCGCGAACCGCAGGTGCCCGCCCATCGCCTCGTGCAGCTTGCTGTACAGGAGCCGATTGAACAGCGCGTGCTCGATGCGCAACCGCAGCGACGGCTTGCCGTCCCGGACGGCCCGGCCGTAATCGATCGCCACCTTCGCGGCCCGCTCGAAGATCCTTCCCCTTGCCGGCCGCATGTGCTTTCTGCTGCGAGCCGTTGAAGATCTTCTCGAAGATGCGCGGGACTCCGACCAGGAACGTCGGCTGCACACTGAGCATGTCGGCCGGCAGTTGCTTCGGCGCCGGACAGTGCGCCACCTGCATGCCACCTTCGGCGCAGTACACCTGCGCGCCGCGGCCGAGCACGTGTGCCAGCGGCAGGAACAACACCGTCTTCGCCCCCGGCTCGTTCACGACCGGCTGCGTCGTGGCCACCAACGTGCGCACCACGAACATCAGGTTCTCGTGGGTGATCACACAGCCCTTGGGCCGCCCGGTCGTGCCGGACGTGTAGACGATCGTGGCGGGGTCCTTCGGTCCGGCGGTGGCCAGCCGGGTGGCCAACTCCTCGTCAGCGACATCGCTACCCTCAGCGGACAACTGCGCGAGCAGGTCGTCATCCATCACCCAGATCGGCGGTGGCGTGGAGGTGGCCAACTGGACCCGCTCGGCCATGTCCGTCGTGCTGACGATCACGGCGACTGCGCGGCTGTCGGTGAGGATCCACTCGATCTGCTCGGTCGACGAGGAGTCATAGATCGGCACGCCGAAACAACCGATGGACCACAGCGCGAAGTCCACGACCGTCCACTCGTACCGGGTCGGCGCCAGGATGGCGACCGGACTGCCGGGCTCGATCCCGCGGGCCACGATCCCCTTGGCGACCGCCCGGACCTGGTCGTTGAACTCCGCCGCCGTGACGTCGGCCCAGCCGGTGTCCGTGCGCACGGCGTAGACGGGCCGCTGCGGGAACCGCTGGGCGTTGCGCCCGGGGATGCTGCCCGCGGTGTCGGTGATGGGTAGGTCGATCTCTGCCGGGTACTCGAGTTCGCGGGGCATGTTCATCCTGTCGTTGGCTCTAGCTCCACTCTATCTGCGAGAGCCGGCGGTTGAACGAGCTTGAACTTCGCCGTGACGGCGCCCTGTCGGCCGGTGACGGCGGCCCGTCACATCCCGTCCACCCACTAGGCTGAGCCACTCAGCAACGGGAAGGCAGCGAGCATGCGCAAAGCTCTGATCATGGGCGCGATCCTCGCGCTCGGCCTCACCGCATGCTCGGACAGCCAACCGCAGCCGGCCACCTCCGCCTCGGCCATCCCCGGCTTGAGCCAATCCGCGGTCGACATCATGGACTCCGCCCCGTACGCCAACGGGATCTGGGCGGTCCGCGTGGAGGACGCCGACTCCGCAGATGTACTGGTGGACTACAACCCGGACGTCCTGCTCGAACCGGCATCGGTGACCAAGACCTACAGCGTGGGGGCCGCATGGCTGGAGTTCGGACCCGACTCGAAGATCGTCACGCCCGTGGTGCGCAACGGCCAGGTGAACGGGGGCACACTCGACGGTGACCTGATCCTGGTGGCCAAGGGCGACATCACCATGGGAGGTCAGACCGGGTCCGACGGCGAAGTCGTGTTCACCGACCTCGACCACAACGACGCCAACCTCCTGCCCGGAGCGACGATCGCGAACAACAACCCGCTGGCCGGACTCGACGACCTCGCCGAACAGGTGAAGGACGCCGGCATTGAGCGTGTTGCGGGCGACGTCATCATCGACGACCGGCTGTGGAATGACCGAGGACCTCGGTGAGAACGACGGGCCGGTCTCCCCGATCATCATCAACAACAACCTCATCGACCTGGTCATCACCCCCGGCGCCGAGGGCGAGCAGGCCACCGTGAAGATGCGCCCGGAGGTCGCACCCTGGCGAGTTGTCAACCGGGTGAAGACCGTCGCCGCCGGCGAGCAGGGTGACATCCAGATCGGGTCCCCGAAGTACGGCGTCATCGTTGCGACCGGGACCATCGCCGCCGACAGCGACCCGGCACTGAAGGTCGAGCACTTCTCGGACCCGCCCCGGTTCGCCCGCACGGCCTTCATCGAGGCCCTCGAGCGCGCCGGGGTGACCGTGAGCGGCAACCCGACTGCGCCCAACCCCGCCGCCCAACTCCCGCCGGCGAAGCGCGTCGACGGCCTGCCCGCCGAGGCGAAACTCGAGGGTCTGACACTCGACCAGAACGCGACGTACATCCTCAAGGTCAGCTACAACCGCGGCGCCCAGACCCAGGTGTGCCTGCTGGCGGCCGCCGTCGGCAGTCGCAACTGCGACGACGGCTTCCCGGAGATGGCGAAGATCTTCGAGTTCCGCCGGGATCGACCCCAAGAATGCCTCGCTGGTCGATGGTTCGGGCCTGCCGGGCAACTACATCACCGCGGCGTCGATCACCCAACTCATGCGGGTGTTCGCCGCGCGGCCGGATGCGCAGCAATGGCAACTCGCCCTGCCGATCATGGGCGTCGACGGGTCGATCGCGACGGTGCAGAAGGACAGCCCTGCGGCTGGCAATGTGTACGCGAAGACCGGCACCCTCGGCGGAGCTGACCTGCTGAACGACCGCCTGCGGGTGGAGACGAAGGCCCTCGGCGGCTACATCACGGCCAAGTCGGGACGGAAACTGGCCATCGCGATCATCGTCAACCAGGCGATGTTCGACGACATCCAAGGGGTGTTCGCGGCCAACGAGGACCTCGGCAAGATCGCCACCAGCATCTACGAGGACAACTGAGATGGCCGGATCCTCCCCGCATCGGAGATCTCGGCTCTGACCCCTTCAGTGCCGCTTGATCCGGTACAAGTCGTCGTCGGCTGCCGATAGCGCCGCCTCGAGGGGCACGGCCGGGTCCCAGGTCGCGATCCCTGCACTCCAACCCACGTGGCGCCCCGGTGGAGTGATCCGGTCGAGCAGTCCGCGGGCGGTTTCGGCGTCAACGCCGTGCAGGAGCAACGCGAACTCGTCGCCACCGAAGCGGGCGACCACATCGACTGCGCGCAGTCCGTCGCGCAATGTCCGCGCGACATCGATCAGCAACTGGTCGCCGGCCATGTGACCGTAGTGGTCGTTGAACGCCTTGAAGTGATCCACGTCCACGAGAACGACTGCCAGCGGGGAGCCATCCCGCAGCGCCTCGGCTCGCACGAAGTCACCCATCGCCTGCAGCCCGTGGCGGTTGAGCACCCCGGTCAGACTGTCGGTCACCGCCATTTCCCGCAATTCGGCTACCAGGACGGCCACCGAGACGGCCACCGCGGCCGTCACGAGGACGACCACGATCCAGTACGCCGGGTGCATCAGCGGCTGCCACCACAGCACCACGAACCCGTAGAGCCCGAGCATCAGCCCGAGTTCGGTCAGGAAGCGGGCCGGCGGGCGGAAGTACGCGGCGAACACCGCCAGCAGGATCATGCTCAAGCCCAACAGGACCTGGGTCTCGGGTTGACCCGCCGCCAGGCCCGAGCCGATGGTGATGACGGCCGCGACGACGATGGCGATGTCCAGCCCCCAGCCGTCAGGCACCCGAGGCGCCAGCAACCAGACCGCCAAGGCGACGCAGACGAGGGTCACCGCCACGGCCAAGGCGTAGCGGCGCTGATGAACGTCCGCGGGCACCGAGGCCAGCAAGGCCGCGGACGCGCTGCCCACCACCAGCACCGCCGCGAAGAGCAGGTACGGCAGATGCGGGTAGCGGCCCGACCGCCAACTGCGGCCACCGCGTCTCCGCAGCAGTCCTGCGAACAGCCCCCCGGCCCTCCATACCTCCACGGTAGGCGCTGTCGGCGCAAAGCAACAGGGGTGTCGATGTGGATCACCTATCCGTGTCCTTCAGGCGTACACTTGATATGAGGTACGAAGCCCGAGACGCGTCGGTCGAGCGGCATGTGCCTGGGTTGGCCGTCCGACTGCGTGCCGCACCGCGAGTGTGGTGATGCGGCGCCGCCTTCGGGGGGAAGGTGGGACACCATGTCCGATCCGAACGTTCATTGGGATGGGCAACGCTGGCTGCGCTGGAACGGCGAGGAATGGGTCCCGGATCCATCGGCCCCACCGCCCACGCCGAAGAAGAGCCACACCGGCGCCATCATCGCAACGATCGCTGTCGCGCTGGTGTTCGTCCTGCTACTCGTCGGTGGCGGCCTCTGGTTGGTCATGTCGCGCGACGGTGACACACCGACCTCCGGCCAGGGCACCAGCATCACCACTGTGCCGATCAACGGCACGCAGGATTCGTTCACCGACTCCGTTGGCAACGATCTGCAGATCACCCCCAAAACGACCAAACAGCCGGTCACAGTCCCCGGCGCCGAACCCGGACTCTACGGCGGCACCCGCAACGTCAGCAGTTGCGACCGCAAGCAGTTGATCAACTACCTCATGGCCAATCCCGACAAGGGTCGCGCCTGGGCCGGCGTACTGGGGATCGCGTACGAGGACATCCCCCGGTTCGTCATGAAGCTCACACCGATGATCCTGCGCAGTGACACCCTGGTCACCAACCACGGATACAAGGACGGCCGGGCGACGTCGTTCGTGTCCGTGCTCCAAGCCGGCACCGCTGTGCTCGTCGGCCGTCGCGGCCTGCCGGTGGTCCGCTGCTACTGCGGTAACCCGCTGACCCCGCCACCGGCGCAGGTCCCCGACGCGACGTACACGGGTCCGACCTGGCCATGGTGGAACCCGACGTCGATCACTGTGATCACGCAGAACATCACGTTCGTCAACATCTTCATCGTCATCGACGTGGTGACCGGTGAGGAGTTCACGCGTCCGCCGGGCACTGCCGGTGGAAGCGACGGAACGCCAGGGGACAAACCACCGCCGACCAGCAATCCCGGCGACACCGGGACGAGCGCCCAAGTGGAGGACGTCACCGGCTTCCTGGACGCCATCATGGCGGGCAACTACGGCGGGGCCGACTCCTTCTGCACCTCCGGCTTCATCGGCAAGTTCGGCGGTGCGGCGAACATCGCGCCGGGCTGGGGCGCCCTGCAGTCCTACCAGATCACCGGCTCCTACGTCGGCGACACCTTCGTGGCCGTCTACGTCGAGGAGTACTGGGACGGCGGCATCCGCAACAGCACCTACTACGTGACCAAGGGCGGTGGCACCTACATCGAGGATGCCGACTTCTCCGACTCCCCGGTCGGCCCGACCGAGGAGCCCTGGACCGAAGAGCCCTACACCGAGGAGCCCTGGACCGAAGAGCCCTACACCGAGGAGCCCTGGACCGAAGAGCCCTACACCGAGTACCCCGAGGACTACCCGACGCAGTACCCGGACAACGGCGAAACGCCGTACGACGACTCAGTCGGGTAACGCCGACACGTTGTGCTCGCCGTGCTGGCCGCGCAGGACCACCAGGTAGTTTCAGCGGGTATGGAGCACTGGAGCGAGCACGGCGGAGTGCGGTGATGCTGTACCCATCCGCGACCCCAGCCGACGAGAGCACGGGACTGATCGGGTTCGTGCTGGACACGATCGACCAACTCGGGGAGATCGGCGTCGGGGCCCTGATCCTGCTGGAATCGCTGGTGCCACCGATCCCCAGCGAGGTGGTGCTGCCGGCGGCAGGGGCTCTGATCTACTTCGGGGATCTGTCCGGCCCGCTGACGATGTTCTGGGCGACCCTCGGGTCGGTGATCGGAGCCCTGATCCTCTACGGTGCCGGGCGGATGTTCGGCGAGGAACGGACCCGCCGGGTGATGCTGGCCGTGCCACTCATCGACGCCGACGACGTCGACCGCGCCGACGAGTGGTTCGGCAAGCACGGCGAGAAGGCGGTCCTGATCGGCAGGCTCATCCCCGGGGTGCGCAGCCTGGTTTCGCTGCCGGCTGGCGCCGCGGGTATGCCGCTCGGCCGGTTCACGCTCCTGACCACGGTGGGATCGGCGATCTGGAACTTCCTGCTGATCGGGGGCGGCTGGTTGCTGGGCACCCAGTACCACGTCATCGAGCAGCACATGGAAACAGCCAACAACATCATCTACGCCCTCATCGGGGCCTCGATCGCCGTGTTCGTGATGCGGCGACTGCACCGGCGAAGCCGGGGCGCATAGTCGTTCGCCCGAGCGCATAGTCGTTCGCCGGGGGTCCGAACCCGCGGCCGCCCACGACGGACAAGCAGCACCCGGTCGTCGCCGCGCAGATGGATGACGCGGCCCACGGCCAGCCGGACTGCCCACCTCAGCCGCAGTGGTGACCAGTCCGGACATCGGGTCGAGCCTAGTCCGCCAGACACTCACCCCGGCGGCGCGTAGCGTGGCGTCGTGGCCCGATTCTTCGAAGTGCACCCGCAGAACCCGCAGCAGCGCCTGATCAACCAGGTCGTGCAAATGCTTCAGCAGGACGCGTTGATCGCCTACCCCACGGACTCCGGGTACGCACTGGGCAGTCGGCTCGGCAACGTCGAGGGCATGGCACGGATCCGCGAACTGCGCCACCTCGACGACTACCACCACTACACACTGATGTGCCACGACTTCGCGCAGTTGAGCCAGTTCGTCTTCGTGAGCAACAGGGTCTTCCGGCTCATCAAGGCGCACACCCCGGGCAGTTACACGTTCATCCTGCCCGCGACCCGGGAGGTACCGCGCCGCTTCATGAATCCGAAGAAACGGACCGTGGGCGTGCGGATACCGCCGCATCCGGTCGCCCAGGCACTGGTGACCACACTGGGCGAGCCACTGCTCTCCAGCACACTGCTGCTACCCGGGGACGAGTTGCCGATGTCCGATGGCTGGGAGGTCAAGGAGCGCCTCGACCACTCGGTCGACGCGGTCATCGACGGTGAGTGCGGGACGGAGCCGACCACCGTGGTGGACCTGTCGGAGAGTGAACCCGTGATCCAACGCGTCGGCGCGGGTGACCCGACACCCTTCATGGAGCTGTGAGCCGAGGCCTGTGTCGGAGCCACGCGGAGCGGGCGATCCACGCTGAACCCGATGAGTACCGCCCCAGTCCCATGGATGGCGTTCTGGCGGCGACGGTCGCGACCGAATGCCTGCTTCGTCCCGTGCTGCTCCCAACCGTCGATCTCCACCCCCAGTTGGATCTCGTCCCAGTAGGCATCCAATCGCTTCCACCCCCGGGCGGTCTGCAGCCAGACTTGGAGCCGGGGGGTCGGCAAGTGCGACTCCTTGAGCAGCCGCCAGTACTTGGCCTCACCGCCAGATTCGCGCACCGGCAGCGGCTTCCTCGGCGAGGAGTCGCAACTTCCCCATCACCTGGCGCGGGAGACCCTTGGTGCACGCGAGGTCTGAAGGTGTCAGCAAACCGAGCCAGATGGCCTCCATCGCCACGAAGCGAAGTTCGTCGATGGAGAGGTCGAAAGCCGCAGAGATGAGCGCCTCGCAGGGCTCAACCGTCGGCAGGCCATTACGCACCACCCAGGGCCCGGGCCGACGGGTGTGGATGCGCATGCCCGCCGCCTACGAGCACCCGGGCGCGGGACCGCCACGTGCGGCGGTAGGGCCGAGCCCCGCCACAGACCCCAGTTCGCCAGTGCGCTGACATGGGTGAGCGCGGCATCCGGGCCAGCCTGCAGCAGGGCCGCGCGCATCCACACATGCGGATCCTGTCCGGGGGCGGCGGCGATGACTCCGGGCAGGATCTGCACGAGGTCGCCGTCGGCCAAGCGCCGGTGCAGCCAGCGCTGGCCGACCCCGGCCCTGCGCAACTGCTGACGCGTCACCAGCCCATCCCCGTCGTCGAGGAGCCACCGCACGGTGTCAGCGTTGTCCACGCCGGTCAGCATCCGTCACCGGCGGACAGCGCGGGGGCGGCGAGCTGGATCTGTGGACAAATCGGGCCTGTGACCGACATCACGCAACCCGCTGCCCAAGATCACCTTCACGGCAGTTACCGTCGATGAGTAGTTGGTTCGACAACGAAATTCGTGGGTTGGCCCGCGGACGGACCAATCCGCCGAAGCGCGTGAGCGCACCGGGGACCCAAGCAGTTGGGGCGTATCCGACATGAGTCGGTAGAGGACTTCTCTCCTCGAGCCCGTCAGCTAACCCGGTAGGCGGCATGAGAAGGAGTTGACAACGCATGGCGTTCACGCCTGCCATTTCCATTCGCCTGGCCACTGTCGGCATCGCCGGCGCGGCCGTCGCCTTCACCGGCCTTCCGGCCCAGGCAGCCGACACCCCGGCGCCCGCCACGACCACCACACTGTCCCCCGCCCAGAAGCGCGCCCAGACACTGCGGGACAAGCGCGCGGCAGCCCGGGAGCGCGCCAACCGGCAGCGTTCCTCACTGGTCCGCGTGGCCCTGAATCAGAAGGGCGACCGCTACGTGGGCGGCGCGTCGGGCCCCAACGCGTTCGACTGCTCGGGGTTCACCATGTGGGTCTACAAGACCGCCCTCGGCAAGTACTTGCCGCACTACTCCGGCGCGCAGATGAACAAGGTCCGCCGCGTGGGACGCAAGCACCTCAAGCCAGGCGACCTGCTCTTCTTCGGCCCCGGCGGCTCCCAGCACGTCTCCATGTACATCGGCAAGGGCCGGATGATCCACGCCACGAACCCCCGAAGCGGGGTACGCATCGACAGCATCAACATGGGCTACTACCGCGCCCGGTTCGCCGGCGCCGGTCGCATCATCGAGGGCTGACAGCGTCCCGGTCCCGCAGTGTCGGGCCCAGCGCAACCGCGATGTACACCAGCCACGCGATCAACCCGATGTGCAGTACGTCGTTGGCCGAGAAGTAGAACCCGTTCCCGTCGTCCCACAGGGCCTCGGTGACTCCTGCGGCGTAGTAGCCGAAGTACGCGATGTTCACCGCGACCAAGGCCAGCGCGGCGATGAAGATCCCGCGGACACCGCGATCACCGGTTGCCCGGTAGTGACGCCAGGCGACCATGCTGATGATGACGATCCCGGGCAGCGCGAACAGCATCAGCACTTCGAACGACAGCAGCAGCGCGCTCGGGAGGTACACGCCGACGACCGCCACCGCGCAGTACACAACCGCGTTCACGACCGCGTAGACGACAATCGCCCGCCGCCCGCCGGCCACAGCACAAGCGAAGGCCGCGGCAATCACCATCGCACTGACGCTCCAGGCCTGGGTCACGCTGTAGCCCACCTCGAAGCCGTTGGTGAACGAGCAGAACTCCCGCCCGGCGCACTTGAGCTCGTAGCTGAAGGCCTGGTAGCTCACCCCGGCCTGCGCCGCACCGAGCCCACTGAGGACCAAGGCGATCCCCAGCCAGCCGCGGGAGCGCTGCCCGCGCCGCGTGACTAGGAACCACACCCCCACTGCCACCCACAGCGCGGCCAGGAAGAAGACGAGGAAGGTGCCCAGCGGCTCGTTGAGCACAGTCCCCCCGACATCCACGCACGGCCGCTGTTCGCACCACTGCGCGGGTGTGACGGGCGGTTCGTACTGCAGTTCCTCCAGGCGCCCGCAACCGGCCAGCACCAGGGCCAGCAGCGGCAACAGTCGTCTCACACCCCAACCATGGCCTGTTGAGCGGCACGTTTCCCGGCATTTGTACGGCTGCTCGAACGGGTGCTGGCCAACCTCGTGGCCAATGCCCTCCGGCACGGCTTGCCACCGGTGGCAGTGCGCGCCCGGCAATCCCCGGACGGCGTGGTGGTGGACGTCGAGGACCACGGGCTGGGACTTCCCGATATCGAGCGGGAACACCTCTTCGAACCCTTCACGACCTCCGGGGACCGGGCACCAGGAGGACTGGGCCTGGGGCTGGCCATCGCAGCACGCTTCTGCGACTCCATGGGCGCGACCCTCACCCCCGAGGTGACCTCCGGCGGCGGATTGACCATGCGCGTCCGGTTGGACGTGGCCCGATGACCCGCCTGCTGCTGGTGGAGGACGACCCGCAAATGCTCCGGGCGCTGTCACTGACCCTGGCGGCCCGCGGCTTCGAGGTGGTCGGCGCGGCAACCGGCGCCGACGCCCTGCCGCCGCCACCCGGCAGGACATCGACGCGATCGTCCTCGATCTCGGGTTGCCGGACATGACCGGCCACCGCCTGGAGGGAATCCAGCAGACCGGTTGACTTCGGTAACAGTTGCGATATATCGTTAGTGCATCGCGACTACTAGCGATATGAGACTTGAAGGAGTCAACCAATGAGTTACGCACACCCGATGCCCCCCTGGGCATTCATGACAACCGACCGTCCCAGCAAGCGCCGGGGCGGCCCCCGACGCCACCACGGCACCTGGGGTCCGGGCGGACCCTGGGGCCCCCCGCCGCGTGCACGCCGCGACCGCGGGGACGTCCGACTGGCCATCCTGCTGCTGCTCGACGAACAGCCGCGGCACGGCTACGAGATCATCACCGAACTCGCGGACCGCAGCGAGGGCCGTTGGCGCCCCTCCCCCGGCTCCATCTATCCCGTACTGAAGCGACTCTCCAAGGAAGGGCTGGTGCAACCCTCCCAGGAGGAGGGACGCCGCACCTTCTCGTTGACGCCGGCAGGCAAGACCCTGGTGGAGCAGCAGCGGGAGGAGTGGGGCGAGCCGTGGGCTCGCGACGCCGACGACGAGTCGGATGAAACCACGAGACTGTGGGCCGAGGGCAAGCAGCTCGGGGCGGCCGTCTGGCAGGTCAGTCAACTCGAGGACCCCGAGCAGATCACCGCCGCAGTGGCGGTGCTCGCGGAGGCGCGCAAGAAGATCTACCGCATGCTCGCCGACTGACGGTACAGCCGTCCGGTTCTCCTCGAACTGGTCCGGGCGTCGGGCTCCCAGTGCAGACCGGGAGCCCGACGTTTCATCGCACCAGTGGGCCGGGCTCGAACGTCACCTCCCGGGCCAGCATCCCCGCAGCAACACGCGTCGGGGTGAGACGATTCGCGACCCGCCAACCCCGCGCCAGGGCGGGATTGCGGATCGAACCGAACCTGCCCATGAGCCGGGACATCTTGACCACCTCCGCGGCGCGGGCGTGGCGTTCGAACTCGTACTGCGCGAAGGCGGGACCGTACCCGCTGTTCTCCCGGAACGCACGGGCCAGCACAAGGGCATCCTCGATGGCCATGCACCCGCCCAGACCCAGGTTCGGCGTCGTCGGATGTGCGGCATCACCCAGAAGCGTGACGCGCCCGTCCGACCACTTCGAGACCGGACGTCGGTCGCACAGGTCGTTCTTCAGGATCGCCGCAGCGGGGGTCGCCGCGATCGCCTCCGGCAACCCGCCGGCCCACCCGGCGAACGCCCCTAGCAGCACCTCCTTGCGCTCCGCGGCCGTTTCCGATCGACCCTGCGGCGCTCTGCGGGTCGCCCACCAATACGCGGTGCGGTCATCGATCGGATGCACGGCCCCGCGATGCCCAGCGCCCTGCAACTCACGCATCATCCCGGGATCGTCGACGGCGAATCCGGTCAGGCCGCGGTAGGCGGTCTCACCGCTGTACCGGGGTGGTGCGAACCCCAGAAGTGCGGTCCGCACCACCGAGTTCAGGCCATCCGCGCCGATCACCACTTCTGCCCGTGCCCCGGAACCGTCCGCAAACTGCAGGTCGACTCCGGCAGGGTCCTGCTGGATCGCCGTCAACTGCCTGCCGGTCAGGACGGCATCGGCGGCAAGTGGGGCCCGGAGCGCCGCGTGCAGGTCGCTGCGGCGCACGACGTAGCCCAACCCGCCGGTCATGGCGCTGACATCGAAACCCGTGATCGGCCGGCCGTCGGCGGTGGCCGTCTCGGCCCACCGGAAGCGACAGACCGGCAACTCCCAGAAAGCGTCCGCCACGCCGATCTCGCGCAGGCTGCGCAGCGCTCCGGGCCACAGCCCCACACCCGCGCCGACAGCGCCGATCTCCGGGGCCTGCTCGTACACGCGGGCGTGGATGCCCACTTTCTGCAGTGCCAGCGCGACACTCAATCCCCCGATGCCGGCTCCGATGACAGCAACGTCCACCCGCCCACTGTCCCATCCGGCGGCCCGCACTCGTGGGACAATGGCCGTGTGGTCGGGCACCAGCCCACGCAGTTGCGCCCAGCCGAAGTGGCGCGGTCGTTCGACGGTCCACTCGGCGCCTATCTGCACGTCCCCTTCTGCGAGTGGATCTGCCCGTTCTGCCCTTACAACAAGGTGCTCGCGCGCCAGGACCTCGCCGACCGGTACTTCGCTGCGCTGGACGCTGAGGTTGACGCCTACCTGGCCGTCTTCACCGCGCCGTTCACGTCGTTGTACGTGGGAGGCGGGACGCCGACGCTGTATCCCGACCGACTCGCGCCGTTGCTGGCACGCATCCCCGTCACCGGCGAGCGAGCCATCGAGGTCCTGCCGTTGCACGGGACCCGGGAGCGGCTCGACCACCTGCACGACATCGGATTCGATGCCGTCAGCATCGGGGCGCAGTCCTTCCATGACGGGGTCCTGCAGCACCTGCACCGACCGCACGACGCAGCCCAGTCACGTGCGGCGGTCGCCAACGCCCTCGACCGGTTCGCGTTGGTCGATGTGGACCTGATCGTCGATGTCGCGCTGGAACAGCCCACGCAGTTCCCCGGCGCTTTCCTGGCGGATGTGCGCAGCTGCTTCGACCTCGGCGTCGACCAGGTGAGCACCTACCCGCTCATGCGTTTCGGCTACACCCCCTTCGGCACCGCCCGACACGATCGCCGGCGCGAGCATCAGGTCCTGGCCGAGGTCACGGATCTGGCAGGCCGGATGGGCTATGAGCGTCGATCGGTGTGGACCTTCAACCGGATCGGCTCGGCGCCCTACACGTCCATCACCAGGCGCCGTTTCCTGGGGATGGGGGCGGGGAGCTCCTCCTTCGCCGGTCAGGACTTCTACGTCAACCACTTCGGCCTGCTGACCTACATGCAGGCCCTCGAGGACGACCGCCTGCCGATCGCGAGGTGGCTGCATCTGAACCGGCCCGGCGGGATGGCCTACGACGCCTTCTGGCAGGCGTACGCGGGTGGGGTCAGTCCCGCCACCCTGAAGCCCCGGTACGGACACTGGGTGGATCTGCTGCGGGCCGGACTCGCGCCTCTGACCGGTGCCGGCCTGCTACACCGCGATGACGGCGACTACCGGTTGACCGCGAAGGGCTTCGACCGCTACCACGATCTCGAACGCTGGGTGACCTACCAGTTCATCGAACCGCTGTGGTCGCAGATGCTGGCCGAGCACCGGGCCGAGGGCTCGCACGTGCCCTGGGCACAGACATCCCGCGCCCGGTCGGGGATGCCGTGGCGGGTGGCCAGCAGGCTGATGGAGCGGACGCTCACCGATCGGCAAGCGTGAGATGAACCGCTGGGACACTGTTGCCGGCGGGTCCGGCGGGACTTCGCCCGCGGGCTGCACGGCTCGGTGCTCGACGTGGGCTGCGGCACGGGCCACCTGGTGCACCTGATCGGCTCCCGGGGCACGGGCGTCGATGCGAGCCTGTCGATGCTCAGCCGGGCGACGGGGAGCCGGGTGTGCGCGCAGGCCTGGTCGCTGCCGTTCCCGGACACCGCGTTCGACACCGTCGTGAGCACCGCCTTCCTGGGCGTGATCTGCGCCTGCCATCATCGCCGAGATGACTCGGGTGTGCCGCCGCGAGATCGCCTACTCGAGCCCCTGGCCCCGTTGAGCCGTGTGCGCCGGGCACTGGCCCTGGCACCGCACCCGCTGACCGTCGACGAGTTGTCCCACGCCGGGGTGCGGGTGGTGGATCTTCAGCCGCCCGTGCTCGCAGGCGTCTACACGCCGGTTGTCGCACTCCCGCGCTGAGCAATCCGGAAACGCGTGCGTCCCGGCCAGCACTTCAGCTACCCGGCCGCCTCGTACGCCGCCCGCACCCACGCCAACACCTCGGCGTCGACCACCGCGGCGTCGCGGACCTCGAGGTGGTGGTTCCACAACCCGGGCCGGACTTCGACGACCTGCTTCCAGCGCGGCGACTCCGCACGATCGGGCAGCGCCACTGTCAACACCAGGGGCGCTCCCCGGGCACCGAACCACCGCGACGGGCTCCACAGGAATGCGAACCCGCGCCGTCGCGCCCACCCGACCTGGGTCGGCGCGACCCGCAGCTCCGCACCCCCACAGGCGGCCACTTCCGCGGCCACTGTGTCGAAGACCGCGAGCCCGAGTGGCGCCCCGGCGAAGAACGCCTCGGCGTCGCCCCGCTCCGCCCACCGTTTCGACGCCACGGATCGAGACTAAGGGAATCGCTGCGAGGCCAGGTCGGGACCGACATGCAGCCCTCAGGTGTCGAGGAATGGCGGCGACCACGCGCTGGCCGGATAGTTCAGCGGGAACGGATCCCCTCGCGGGCGGTCTGGGCGGCCATCCAGATGGAAGCCAACAGCAGCACGATGCCGAACCCGAGTCGCAGGTTCCCCGTGAACAGCGACCACACGGCCCACACTCCGATGGCGATCATGCCTGTGATCGCGAACGCCAGCAGCAGACTGGCCAGCCGCCGCCGCAGGACGGCCTCGATCACGAGCATCGCCACCGCGATCCAGATGATCGGCCACAGCAGACCAGTCGTGTCGACCAACAGCAGGATTCCGAGGGCTGCCAGCAGGACCGATGCCGAGGCCGCAGACCACACCCGCAGCAACCGACTGCGGACGTTGTCCGCTTGCGTCAATGGGGTGGCCCGGTGATGCAGGTGGCCGTGCACCGGTTCGACGGGCAACGGACCCGGCGCAAGCCCGAGGTCCACGCCCTCCAACTGCTGCCGGACGACCATCTGTCGTTTGCGGATTTCCTGCACCTGTTTGGCCAGTTCCTCGGCCCGCGGCGTGGGATCCTGCGGGGAGATGCCCTGCGCACGCTCCGCGGCGCGAGCCGCCCGCAGCGCCTCGCGGGCATCCTCGAGTTCGGCGTCGACCTGGCCCAGTCGCTCGGTGAGCGTCTCCTTGGCCCCCTCGAGGTCTTCGAGAGCCCAGGCATCGGTGGGCGCTTCCTTGTCCAGCCCGGCCCAGGCCACCGGCTGACCCCACGACTGCCGCACCGTGCCCTTGCGTTCGTAGCGCACCCCGGCAGGTGCCCGCTCCCCGCCGAACACATCGTGGGTGTCCAGACCCCACAGGCCGCGGTAGTCGCGGACCCAGGGCGTCTCGTCGTCGACGACCACCGGCGTCCACGGCCGCTCCTGCCCGGGACCGACCGAGAGGCCATCCCCGCGCTTGTAGTCGATGTACGGGATGCCGATCGCCCCGGAGTCGTCATCCTCGTGCCAGGGCAGGATCCGCAGGAAGGCGCGACGTACGTGGTCGAGCCATTCCGGCAGCGGGATCGGAGCGGTGATGAGGTACTCGCCCTTGAGGTAGGCACCGGAGTGCGAGCCCGCACCGGCGTAGACCACAGGATGAGAGCCGTCGACGAACTCGATGTCGGGATCGTCCCAACGCCGCCGCAAGTCGTCACCCACCTCGTCGTGGGAGGAGAAGGCCACCCACGCGGGCCGCTGCTGCTCGTCATCGGTGAGGAAGATCGTCACCTGCTCCCAGTCGGATTCGTGATCGTTCACCCCGCCGAAACTGGAGCGCCAGTCGTTCATCGAGTAGAAGTACCAGTACTGCAGCACCAGGTATCCGCCGTCGCGCGCGACGTGGCCGTAGTAGTAGCACGCGTCCCGGTTCTGCGTCTGCGAGTAGGCGAGCTGGGCAGCGGCCGCATAACCCCCGGGTACGCGCCCGCGCAGCAGCAAGGTCAATCGCATCAGGGCGTCCACGAAGCGTGACAACAGGCCGACGGCGGCGAAACGGCTGGAGGCCTTGAACTTGACCCGGTCGGGCCGTTTGCGCCACTTCTTGAACTCCCGCCGGTTCAAGGGCCCAGCGACCTGCTGCAGGTAGATGATGTCGCCGACATGGACCCGACCGAACTCGGCGAGCCGGTCCAGCGTCAGCGTGCCGCGGCCGGCAAGTTCCTCCGGCTCGTCCTCGGTCCGGCGGTAGAGCGCACTGCCGGTGACGAAGTCCTCCACGGAACACGGATAGAACATCTCACCGCGGTTGAAGCGGATCACGGGTTCGTATCGGCGGAGCAGTTCCACGTCGTCCGGCATTGGCGGTGCCTCTCTCTCGTCGCCGGGAGCCTACCGGCTGGGAGCGTCCTGCGCGGGGGAACTCGCACCGGGTGTGGGGAGACTGGCCGATGCGGATGTCCGGCTGGGGACTGCGCGACACGCGACTCCTCGTCGGGGCGGATCACTGTCAGTCATGACCATTCACGCTTTGTCACAACATGGCGCCTCGGGTACGGGTTGTCCACAGTCGAACTTCAGGAAAACCGGACAAACCGCTGATGTGAATTGTGAGGCTTCCCACAATCGGCGTGCTTCTGGTCCGATCCGATGATTTCCGTGCTTACCGTGGCCAAGAACCAGGCAGTGACGTACACGCATAGGAGTTTCCTTACGACACAAACGCCACGGAGGGTGGACTGCCCCGTCCGAAACGGACGTTGAGCGGCCCGACGTGAGTTTTGCCGGAGCAAACCTTGGTTCAGCCATGCCCGGTCGTCCTCACACCTCCCGAAGCAGGGCTGCCGCCCTGTCGAAACGAAGACCAAGCCATACACCTGGAGTTGACGTGAACGTTCGAACGAAGATCATCGGCGCCGCTGTGGTGCTGCCCGTGGTCATGACCGCACCGGCCATGGCCGACGATGTGCCCACGCCGGACCCCACCATCACCGAGCCGACACCGCCGGTCGAGACCACACCGCCGGTCGAGACCACACCGCCGGTCGAGACCACACCGCCGGTCGAGCACCGATCACCGCCCCCGGTCGAGACCACCCCGCCCGCGAGCGACCCGACAATCCCCGCCGCCGGCTACACGAACGTCCCGGCGACCACTAAGAAGCGCTCCAAGGCCGTCAAGCGGACCTCTCGCGCGGGTGTCAGCCTTCGGACCCGCGGTACCCGCTACACCCCGACGACTGCGGTCTTCCGGCTCATGCAGTGGGCCCGACAGGGCCGTGCCGGTTACCGCAACGGTTGCCTGCGCCTGGTCGACGACGCGTACGGCATCCGTTCGGGGCGCACCTCGACCGCACTGCGGCAGTGGTACCGGGCGGCCCGCGCCGGCTATGGCCACCGCAACCGGATGGCACCGATCGGCGCCCAGCTCTTCTGGCGCACCAGCAACCCCGCCGGGCACATCGCCACCTACATCGGCCGCGGCCTGGTCGTGACGAACATGCCCAGTGGCCGAGTGAAGATCGTGTCCTGGCGTTCGGTCGACCGCTGGGGCCCCTTCCTCGGCTGGGCCGAGCCCTACTACGGCTAGGTCACGACACCAGCAACGCGGCCCGGGATGGCGACTGGCTGCTGAGATCCCTCGGAATCGACGCGCCGGGAAGAGATCCACTACTCAGCCTCCATGCAGCGCGATAGAACGCGGTGGGGCGCAAGGGCATCAGCGATTGGCGAGGAACTCTCGCACCCCTGCGTCGAGGGCTGCCTCGCCCGCGCTGAGGCTGGTGTGACCGTCCAGGCTCTCCAGGCCACCGAAGCCCTCGGTGTCCTGATGGAGAACCACATATGACGACCACGGCGCAGCGTCATCCCTCCCGTCGCGGACGAGCAGGAACTCGGTCCGACCGGACACAACAACGCCGTACACCTCGAGCGCATCGACGTGCTCGTACTCCGTGGGGTCCAATTCGACCCACTCGATTGATGTCATGACGTCACAATCACACGAGGGTGTGACATCAGGAGCCGACCGCCTCAGGCGGGCACGGGTGTGGGTGGGGCGCGTTGGGGTTGCTGGGTGGTGTAGTGGTCGTCTTGCCAGACGACTGTGAGTTTGCCGTGGTGGACCCGGCGGTGGTGGTATCGGCACAGCAGGACCATGTTCGAGGTGTCGGTGGGCCCGCCGTCGGACCAGGCCCGGATGTGGTGGGCCACGCACCGCCAGGCCGGCACGGTGCAGCCCGGGTGGGCGCAGCCGTTGCCGTCGCGGGCGGCCAGCGCGGCGCGTTGGGCGGTGCTGGCGTAGCGGTGGGCGAACCCGACGGCCAGCGGCGACCAGCGCACCGGATCGTCGGTGGGCAGGCCCACCACCAACGTCAGTTCCGCGGTGCAGGCCTGCACCGCCACGTCGGTGCGCGACATCAGCGGCCCGCCCGGCCAGGACACCCCCAGCCCGGTGTCCAACTGGTCGCCGGTCACCGTCAGGTTCAGATGCCCGATGCCGGTGGGCCGGTCGGTGGCCTCGCCAGCGCGGGCGGCGATCTCGGCCAGCGCGTCGACCCGGCGCTGGGCCAGGCTGCGCCGGTCATCGGCGGCGGTCGTGGCGGCGAACACGTCGAACGCGGCCGCCAGCGCCGCCCCGGTTTCGGCGTCCAGCATCCCGGTCAGGTGCCACCAGCCGTCCAGGCCCGACGACAGGTGCAACCGGCGTTTCTCCCGCAGGTCCTCGGCCGACAGGTCGTAGCCGTCCGGGGTGTAGTTCTGGATCGCGACATCCACGGTCTGTTTCAACGTGTCGATGTCCATGTCCACCGCGGCGCCCGCCAGGATCGCCTCGATCGGCGCGAAGTCCTCGCCGAACGCCCGCTGCGCCCGCCGGATCGCCCGCACCTGCTCGCCGGTGACCTGCCCGGCGGCCAACACCGCCGCGGTGGCCGGCAGATCATCGCGCAACGCCCGGGCAGTCGCGACCATCCCGCCGGCGTGATGCCGGGACATCTTCGTGGCCCCGGTCAGCCACTCCCCGGTGGTCCGGTCCCCGGCGATCTGCGCGCCACCGCGGGCATCGAAGGCCGCCAGCACCCGGTACTGCCCGGCCAGCAGCTGGTTGCCGATCTGGGCCATGTCCGGGATCGCCTGCACCCAACTCGTCCAACGTCCACTGCCCCGGGTCGGCGGCCACCAGCTCGGCCACCGCCGCCCTCACCCTCGCCAACCGATCCATACCCGCACCTCCCGCCCTTCACTTCGAACGCTAGTACGAGGGTCCGACAAAACCAGGCGCCCCAACCAATCTGGGGACAACCCCGAAGACGTCCACAACCCGGCCAGCCGGAGCACCCCAACGCCCGCCAGCAGAATGCGCGACCGGCAACAAACTCGGCCTCACCCGCAATCTGCCCAGCCGGAAACCAGCAACTCTGCGACACCCGGCGCGACCAGGTCACCACACACCACGGTGCCCGGTGCATACACCGACTGGCCGCTACCTCACCCGTGACATCATCACCCCCATGACCGCCGACGCCACGACTCGCGCGCGGGGAGCAGTGCAAGCGGTCCTCACCGCCATGGCCGGACCCGACGCGACGCCCCGCGAAGGTCAGGTCGAAGCGGTGGCCTCGCTGCTGTCAGAAAGCCAGCGGGTCCTCGTCGTGCAGGCAACAGGTTGGGGCAAGTCGGCGGTCTACTGGGCCGCAACCCTTGCCCGCCGCGATCAGGGCGCCGGCCCGACCATCGTCATCTCACCGCTGTTGGCCCTTATGCGCGACCAGGTCGCCGCCGCCCAGCGCATCGGCATCCGGGCGGCCACGGTGAACTCGTCGAACCGCGACGACTGGGACCTCATCTTCGACCAACTACGCGAGGACGCCGTCGATGTCCTGCTCGTCTCCCCCGAGCGCCTGACCCACCCGGACTTCATCGCCCGGGCCATGCCGGCTCTGCGCAGCAGCGGCCTGCTGGTCATCGATGAGGCGCACTGCATCTCCGACTGGGGCTTCGACTTCCGCCCCGACTACCAGCGCATCGCGAAACTCCTCGTGCACCTCGACGAGTCGATCCCGGTCCTGGCCACCACTGCGACGGCAACTTCGCGCGTCGTCGACGACCTCGCGCACCAACTCGGACCCACAACCCGTGTCATCCGCGGCCAGTTGGCGCGGCGTTCGCTGGCGCTCTCGGTGGTGCCCGACCTGAACGCCGTCGAACGGTTCGCCTGGGTCGCCGACGCCATTCCCACGTTCGAAGGCTCCGGAATCATCTACGGCCTCACCATCAACAGCGTGCACGCTCTCGCCGCCTTCCTGCGCGAAGAGGGTCACGACGTCGAGGCATACACCGGCCAGACGCCCCCTGACATCCGCGAGGAGATCGAGGCGAAGCTGCGGCACAACGAACTCAAGGCAGTGGTCGCCACGTCGGCACTGGGCATGGGCTACGACAAGCCCGACCTCGCCTTCTGCATCCATGTCGGCTCCCCAAGCTCGCCCGTCGCGTACTACCAGCAGGTCGGCCGCGCCGGCCGCGCCCTGGACTCAGCCGTCGGCGTGCTGCTGCCCGCCGCCGAATCGGACGCCCGGATCTGGGAGTACTTCGCCACCGCCACGCTTCCCGATCCTGAGATGGCGCAACGCGCGCTGGAGCTGCTGGCGCAACGCCCGATGTCCACCGTGCAATTGGAATCGGAACTGAACCGACCGCGCAGCCGGGTGGAGATCCTGCTCAAGCAGTTGCAGGTCGACGGCGCTGTTCGCCGGGAGCGCTCGGTGTGGGAAGCGACCGGCGAGGCCTGGGAGTACGACCAGGCCAAGTACGACCGAGTGGTCGCCTTGCGCCGGCGCGAAGCCGAGATCATGGCCGCCTACGCCAGGGGCGAGCGCTGCCTCATGCAACTGCTCATCGAAGCGCTGGACGATCCAGCCGCTGCCCCGTGCGGCACATGTTCGGTGTGTACCGGGACGTTGCCCGGACCCGGCGCCCGACCCGGCCAGCAGACCGTACGCCGCGCGCTGCTCGCGATGCGCAGACGACCGAACATCATCGAGCCCCGCAAACTGTGGCCAGCCGGCGGCCCGTGGAAGGGCCGTATCACGGGGCTGGAGGCAGGCCGGGCTGTTGCCCGCGGTGATGATTCCGGCTGGACGCACGTCACCGAAGAGGTGCGGCAGGCCGACGGTCCGCCCAGCCCCGAGTTCAGCGAGGCACTGGACAAGGTGTTGTCCGGGTGGCGACGGGAGGGGCTGCCTCGGATCGACGCCGTGGTTCCCATGCCGAACGCCGAGCACCCGCAGCGCGTGCGTGGAATCGCGGACCTGGCTGCCGGCATCGTCGGCTGCTCGGTCCGGGAGGTGCTGACGGCCTCCCCGCTGCCGGGCCCGCCCAGCGAACCCTCGCTCCCCCGGGTTCGCGAGTTGCAGCAAAGCCTCGCGCTGATCGGGCCCGCACCCCGGGGCACCGTCCTGCTCGTCGACGAGGCGATCCGCACCCGTTGGGCGATGACGGTCGCAGCGCAACTGCCACCTGGTGGCAGGCGGGCCGGGAGGCCGTGCGAGAGCAGGGGTATCCGGAGGCGGCGATCGACTTCTTGCTGTACGCGAAGACTCCGCTGCTCCCCCGCCACCTCAGCCTTGAGGACCGCTGGGTGTGGATCGACGACTCCCACGGTCTCGACGATCACAGGTACCTGACCCGCGAGGGCTTCGACGACGCGAACTTCCGCCTGCTGCGCACGGACCAACGGGTGGGGTTGACGCTGGGCAGATGTGGAACGGGCGGTCGGTTTGCTGGCGGAGTTGGGGACGGTGCCAGCCGAGATGGACCTTGAACCGGCGGCCACTCACCGCCCAGGATCGACGGCAGGACGCGCTCAAGCCGTCGAATGAGAGGGGCCACCGCACCTCATGACAGACCGCGAAGTGCCCCATCACGGCTGTCGCTAGAGCATCACGGCGGCGATCGCACTCACCTCGATGAGTGCCCCGGGCACTCCGATCCCCGCAACCCGCGCGGCAGTGACAAGCGGCGGAGCGCCGGGACGAGCAAGTTTCGGCGCGATCGCGCCGTACGCGGCGCCGAGGTCGGCATCGACGTGAACGAGCACTGTCCACAGGACTACATCGCTCAGCGACGCGCCGGCCGCCGCGAGTGCGATGCTCGCGTTGTCCACTGCCTTCCGCGATTGCTCGGCGATATCGGTCGAGACCACCGATCCGCTGGCATCAACACCGTTCTGACCCCCGACATAGATCGTCGTGGCACCCGCGGGAACGATCGCGACGTGACTGAACGCAGGGCTTGCGACAAGCCCCGCGGGCTGTAAGAGAGTGATTGTCATGCTCCATGGTTCCACGCAACGCTGAGGGGCCGTCCGGGATCACCGAGGTACTCCAGGGACGGCCCCACCGACGATCAGAGACTCCAGTTGCTCACTGCGCTCCAGTGGCCTGATGCGGGCCCGTCCGGGAGGGGCGGGACGCGCCCCGTCCCCGTTTCACCTGGCACGCTGTCCATATGACGAGCGGAGACAGCCCCTTCCTGGCGATCCCCGCATCGAAATGGGTGACCTCCAACGAGTTGGCCTTCGCGATCCGTGACGGCTATCCGGTCTCGCCCGGACACACGCTGGTCGTCCCCAAACGGCTCATCGCGGATTGGGACGCGGCGACGACGGCGGAGCGCGACGCGATCCTCGCCGTGGTCGACGTCGTCAAGCAGCAACTGCGTGACGAGTTCCACCCGGACGGCTTCAACCTCGGCATCAACGAGGGTGCGGCAGCCGGCCAGACGGTGTTCCACCTCCACGTCCACGTCATCCCGCGATACGCCGGCGATGTCCCCGACCCGCGAGGCGGCATTCGTCACGCTGTGATGGGCAAGGGCAATTGGCCGCAGGGCGGCGGATCGAGATGAGCGAACTCCAGGCTGTGCCATCCGCGCGATTCCAGCTCGACTTCATCGAGAAGGTCCAGCGCCTGCTCGACTCAGGCAGTTTCGTCGCCACCTACAAGTACGCCCTGCTCATATCGTTGTGCAACGTCGCAGCTGAGCAGGGGACCGACGACAACCGGGAGCAGTCGATCCAACTGCTGGATCTCGGGCAGCAGTTCCTCGCGTTGTACTGGACCCATGTTCGGTCGTACCCGGGTCTCGACCACCCGCTCAGACAGAACACCGGCCAGCCGGCCGCGATCCTGTCCACCGTGACCAAGGCTCGAGCCGCCACCCGGAATCCGGACCGCACTGATGCGACCGAGTCGCTGCCGGAGCGACTGCTCCGGGAAGCGGCCGAACGGGTTCGACAGATGCCGCTCATGAAGTTGCAGACCATCGGCCGGGAGAAGGACGACCCGGATCATCCCGACAACTTCCTCTATCCGACAGTGATCTCGAACGGTTCGATCACCCTGCGCCCAGGAGTGTCGGCGTGCCTGCGCCGGTTCCGACCCCTCATCGTCTCGGCCGCGCAGTCAGCGTGGAGCGACTACGTGAGACGTCACAACCCGGAACTGGGCGCCGGTCACGATCTCGATCAGTTCCTGTTCGGAGTGGACCGTTCCGCGGTCCACGCTCTGGCTCCGGCGCTCATCGAGATCCAGAAGGGACGGTGCTTCTACACCGGCAGCAAGCTCGAGGCTGGCCGCATCCACGTGGATCATTTCGTCCCGTGGGCGAAGTTCCCGCTCAGTTCCCCCTTCAATCTGGTGGCCGCCAGCGGAACCGCGAACATGCAGAAGAGCGATCACCTGGCGGCCCTGCCCCACCTGCGCCGGTGGCACGAACGAAACGCAGCTCACGGGCGAGACCTCGCAGACCTTGGTGCCCCGGGCGACGATGGTCGCCGGGCGCTCTCGATCGCGAGGTACTCCTACTCGGCGGCGAGCAGAGTCGGCACCCTGGGCTGGCTGCGTGGCCGAGTCATGCAGGACCTCACCGGCTGGGAAAGCGCCCTGACCGCCTGAGATCACGCCAGCCCGGCGACGTCCCCCACCACGACCAACTGGTGCGTCGCGCGCGAACACCCTACGAGCAGCAGGTTCCGGGCGTCCGACTCCTCATGGAAACCGTTGACCGCCACCACCACAGCGGGTCGTTCCAGGCCCTTGAAGCCCTTCACTGTGGAGTACGCCACCTCGTCGGAGCCGACCAGCGACGCGGCGAAGAGGACTGGCCCCAGCTCGGCCAACCGCTGCTCGTGCACCGGATGCCGCCGGTGCGTCGTCAGAACTGCCACATCTCCCGGCCGGAACTGCCCGTCGGCCAACAACGCGGCCACCGCCTGATCCGCAACCGCCAACACCTGGTCCTCGGCGCACCGCAGGAACTCCGGATTCGGACCCTGCGCACCACGGCACCGCTGCGGCTCCCCGCTCAGGTCCTCGAGCACCGCCGCGATCTGCACCGTGTTGCGGACGTTCTCCGTCAGTGACACCTCGACGGCCGGCACGCCCAGCGCCCCGCGCCCGTACAACTCCTGGTCCTCGTCACCGAACACCACCATCGGACCCTCGTCCGGATCGCACAGGATCGCCCGCACGCCTGGCCACCAGTCAGGGGCGAAGTCCTGCGCCTCGTCGACCACGACGAGGTCGAACCGGTCCGCCTGCGCCCGAGTGGTCGTCTCCAACAGCGGTGGCAGAGCGTCCCAGAACGACGCGTCCGCGGCTGCGGGCACCTCGGTCCCCGTCCAGTCGAGGGCGAGTTGGTGCAGGGTGCCGATGAAGGCCGGCCGCTGATCCTCCTCCCACGCGGTCGCCTGCCGGGTCATGTGCAGCGCGAGGCCGCGGTTGTAGCAGAGCACCGCCACCCGGGCGCCGCGCAGCGTCTCCTGTCGTGCGTGCTCCAGCGCCAACCACGTCTTGCCAGTGCCCGGTCCGCCGGTGACGAGGATGCGGTCGTTGGTTCGCAATGCGCGCAGGATCGTGTACTGGTCACGCGTCAGCATGTCCGCGTGCGCCTGGGTATCGCGGGCCTTCTGCCAACTCGGTGGCTTCGGCAGGCACTGTTCCAGCAGATCCACGAGTGCGTCGACCCGTGCTGCATCCGGTGCCTCGTCCGTGTAGATCGCGGCACTGACCAGAGCCGGCAGGTCCGCCATCCCGCGTGCGTCGATCCACTGGCTGCGGAATGAATCGGCGGGACGGAATCCTCCCGGCAACTGCGTGTCGGGGAGTACCGCAACCGGTGACCAGGACGGCCAATCCACCCCCTGCCCCCATGCGAAGTCGCGTAGGGCATACCCGGCCTTCGAGGCTTGCAGGATCGGGTTGTGGATCTCGTGGTCGTAGCCGCGCCGGTCGCGGCTGAACCACTCCCCCGCCTGGGTCGACACCCGCCCGCCCTTCACCTCCAGCACGCCGACACCCACGTCCGGAATGAGCACCAGGAAGTCAGCTTCCCGGGTGATCCGGCGACTGTCGAGCACCCGGTACTGCGCGATCACCACCGAGCTGTCGGGCAGACCCTGCAGCGCCTGCCACACCCGCTTCTCGGCACCCATCCCGGGCTCCGAGTAGTCCGGCGTCGGCGGGAAGCAACGGGGCATGACCGCAGTCTGCACGGACGGACCGACGGCTCGCCCGTTGGACGCCTGCCAGGCGTACCGTTGGACATGGGGGTGTGCATCATGATCACTCGACTCATGGCCGTTCCGGTGAGCGCGGCACTGCTGCTCGCGGTGGCTGCGCCGGCCACCTCGGCCAAGATGACCCGCCAGGACGTGGGAGATGCCTTCATCCTGGCGATGAAAGACAACGACACCAAGACAGCAGCGCAATACGTCGCCGCCATCGGACCCGGCGGGAAAGAGGCGGTCCTGGAGCGTCCGGACTACGTCCACGAGGGCCAGTCGTCGTGGGACATGGTCACCGGCGCGGAATGCCACGGGCTGATCTGCCTGGCCAGGAACTTCCCCGCAACACCGGAGCCGGGCTGGTACGTACTGCAAGCGCAACGGCAAGGTCCGGGTCGTCGCGAGGGCGTACCTCGACACCGCGGACTACCTGCTCGATGCCGGCACGTTCGGCTGCCTGACGAAGTCACGCCAGGTGCGCAACAAGGCGACGAACTGGAACCTGGTCAAGAAGGTCCCGCGGGGCACGCCGGTGTGGTGGGTCCCTGACTCGGGCTACCTGAACGTGGCCGTTGATGCAGGCACCTCGGTGCCACGCAAGAAGATGATCTTCGGGTACATCCCGCACGTCAGCAACTACGTGAGCCCGGACTGCGGCGACTGAATCAGTCCTCGGCCGGGGCTTTCTTCGCCGGAGTCCGTTTGCGGGGGGCTCGCTTCGCCGCAGCCTTCTTGGCAGGGGCCTTCTTCGCCGCAGCCTTCTTGGCCGGGGCCTTCTTGGCAGGAGCCTTCTTCGCGGGCGTTGTCGCCGCGACCTTCTTCACCGCGGCCTTGCGTGGCGCACGCCTGCGTACAGGAGTTTTCTCGACCTCGACGGGCGGCCCCATCGGCAGCGGCAGCGGGGCGCGCATGGATGCCACCCCGTCGTGGATCTGCGTGGTCCACTCGAGGCCGCTGGTCCGGAACAGATGAAGCATTCCGTTGTTGTCGGCCAGCACCGTGGCGACGACCTCGGTGAACTCCAGCCTCGATGCCAGATGCAGCATCGCCTGCAGCAGTCGCTTGCCCACACCTCGACCCTGATAGGCGTCCTCGACGATCATGGCGATCTCAGCGGCATGCTCACCCTCCCCCGGGTCGGGGAAGACGTTGCCCAGGCCGACTATCGAACCGTCCTCGCTCATCACGACCAGCGTGGCGCCGCGGTGACCCCCGGAAAGGCGGTAGAGCTTGGTGCCGTGCCAGTCCGTGATGGAGAAGTAGCGCTGGTAGCGACTGCGCTCCGAGCATCGATCGTGCATGGCCGCCACGGCATCCGCGTCCTCGGGCCGAGCCAGCCGGATCCAGACAGTCCCGCCCTTGATCGGTTCCACCCAGCCGACCGCCTCGTCGCTACCGGTCATCGTTGCGATGGCCGAGGACAGCCGCAACAACGCCGAGGCCCTGGTGCGCTCGGCCCGGGCGAAGGGAGCCCAACTGCGTTGCAGGACGACGTGCTGGTCGGGCGTCCACTGCAGCCGCAGGACGTCCGGACTGTCGTCCTCCCCCTCCGTGGCGGAAGTGACCTCGACCTCATCGGCCTCGACCAACTCCGCTGCCGCCAACGGGGTCCACTCGGGGGTCTTCACGAGCGCGGCCGCACCGTCGAGGATCCTCGTCGGCAGGTCCAGTGCATCATCCTCCGACCCCTCACCCACATGGGCGTTTCGGCCGACCGACATGACTGCGGCTCTGATCACATCCGCCGTGACACTGACCGGCGCGGTGAACGCGACGTCGATGGTTCGGCGGCCCTCCTCGTGCCCGACGATCTGCATCGCGACCATGTACGCGTGGAGTGTGGCCAGTGCCCTGACCAGACGGGCGACCGCTCCTGGCTGCTCCAAGACGTCCACCCGCACTCGCCATGGCTGGTGGGCTTCGAACTCGGCGTCGAGGAGCATGTCCTGCGGGGAGATGGCCTGCCCGACCCTGGCGATCAGAGCCACCCACTGGGCCATCGTCGGCTTGTGTGTGATCACCGGATCGAGCAGTGCCAGGCCGGCCGACATCGCAATCGCGAAGTTGCACGATCGCGGCATCCGACACATCGGCGTCGAGGCCACCATTGGCCCGGATCTGGGCAACGAGCGCCGCGGTATTGTCCCAGCGTCGCTGCATCCGTTCCGTTTCGATCTCCTGCAATCGGCCGTCCAGATGGGCGCGGGTGAGCGCCTCGAGTTCGAGGATGTCCCAGCTCGCCTCCGGGCTCGCGAAGACTTCCTGAGCCGCCGCGAGGATGACCGCGATCGGTGGCGTCGCGCCGGGATGCTGGACGGCTGACGCCAGCCGTTCGGCCGCGGTTGAGGTGACGCGCGCCGCCATGACCTGCTCGAACAACTCCGCCCGACCGCCGGTGAGCCGGCGCACGGCGGCCGAACTCACCCCGGCGGCCTTCGCGATCATGTTGACTTTCGTCCCGCTGAAGCCGTGTTCGGCGAACAACCCGGCGGCGGCGTCGAGAATCCTGGCACGGACCTCTTCCTCGGACTTTGCCATGCGAATCCCTGCTGCAGTCGTCAGTGCGGTCGATTCCAGCATGAGGCGTCGGAGCCCGGATCGCTCGCCGACCCGGCTGTGGCGTTGCCCACTATCGAGCTGTCGTCGGCCACCAGCGGGCGCCTTACGCTCCCAGGTCGACGTCGTCGGCGCTCGTCTGGCACGTGCGGATGCCCTTGATTCAGTTGGCCGCCAGCACCTGCAGGAATGCGCTGTTCGGTCGCGAACCCGGGAGGACCGCCAGCACCTCATCGAGCACCTCCATGGCGGGCCGGCCCACGGCCTGCGCCGCGTACAGCGACGCGATGAACGGCGTGCGCGACTGCGCGTGCACGCAGTGCAGGTACACCGTTCGACCCTCCTGCCGCAGGTCCCGGATGGCCGTCACGGCCTGCTGCGCCACGAATTCGAGATGGGGGTTCTCCTCAGGCCTGGCACTGTCGATGAGCCAGACCCGGACGTGGTCCTTCGGTGCGACCGCAGCGGATGGCACCTCCGAGCGCCCCAGTCGGCACAGCGAGACAACAGCATCGACATCCTCCGGCAGTTGTTGCAGGCCGAAGACGTCGCCTATCCAGACCTGCGGATCGTGCGGCAGTTGCACCGGGGTGGAGTCGCCCTCGGGCGTGAAGCCGTAGAAGCTGTCGGGCCAGGGGACTCCGCTGACCGCGACCGAGGCCAACTCGATCAGGTCCTGTCCGGTGCGGTCGTCGGGCCATCCGTGCAGGCGCCGCAACCATCCCAGCGGGATCGCAGACACTCCCCAGCGGGCACCGAGAAGCCCGCCGCAGATGGCCGCGACCGTATCGGTGTCCACCCCGGCCGCGACGATCCGGCGCAGTGTCTGCTCGAAGTGCTGCGGACCGGCGCCCGGGGTACGCAGGATCGCCGCCCATGCTTCCTGCAACGCCCCGACCACCCATTGGTTCGACGACGCGAACGCCTCCGGCCCTCCTCGCTCGGCCTGATCGATCCACGTATGCCACTGCCCCTGGCGTTCAGCGGGAATCCACCCCACGCCTGGCGACAGATCGAACTCGCCGTGCAGGATCGCGTGCCGCTGGGCGTGGTTCCAGATCACGCACGCATCGGCGGCAACGGGATCGCCGTGGGTCATGTGGCTGTACGCACGCGCGGCTGCCGTAAGACCCTCGGGATCATCGAGATACCCGAGCACGATGGGGGCGGTGCGCATGAGCGAACCGTTGCCCGCAGCCCGCGCGCCACCATCGAACAAAGCTGAAGCACGAGTTGTGAGACATGCCGCGGTCGGTTGCTCGGCGCCATTCAGGACGCGACTGGTGTTGATGCCGATGTCTTTGGGGTGCTCCGCCCAAGTCAGCCATCGGCCGACGACCTCGTCCTGGGTGTCCGGGTCGAGCAGGTCCCGACCGCCGGCCACAGCGTCGAGCAGTGGCACCGCCATGGACGTGTCGTCGGTCCATTCCCCCGCCTCGAATCCGCCGAGGCCACCGCCCTTCATGGCGATCTCAGCCGCCGGGGTGCACGGCTCGAACTCGTAACCGGCGCCGAGGGCGTCACCCACTGCCATACCGAGCACCGCACCGACTGCGCGGTCCCTCTGTTCACTCGTCACATCCATGGTGACTCCTTCCTGCCGCAGGCGGCCCAGTGCGGGGCACCGAAGACCCGGCAACGACGCACCGGAACTGTGCGATTGCACGCCCGCATTTCTTCCCGCCCCCAGCGTGCCAGGGGGGTCTGACAGAACCACTCGAACGAGGGTCTCAAGACGCAGTCCGGAAACGCCGAATCCGCATATAGGAGAACCAGTGAGCAGGTGGAGCATGAGTGTTCTAGCGCCGAATCCAGCCGTCACCGACGCGGCCGTCGAAGCCGATCTCATGACCTTGATCAAGCAGTTGTTGAACCACGAGTCGCTGTGCCCCGACGACATCTTGTCGCGGGTGCGTGCCGAGATCCCGGGCATGACCATGGACCGCGTGCTGATCGCCCTCTACGAGAACTCGGCCCACTTCCGGCGCCACCGGGGTCGGTGGTACGTGGGTGCCACACCGCCCCGGACGTACCCGACCCCGATCACGTGACCGCGCAACCGTGCTGTCCGGACTGCAGCCCGCAGTGTCAACTCACCGGATTGGCCGTGGGGCAGGCCGGCGACTTCGGTGACGGATGGTGGGGACAACCGTTCGGTGACGGCGGCAATGCCCAGGCGGCCGTCTTCTGGGGTGATGAATGCTGCCCGGACTGCGCCTGGTGCCCGATCTGTCAGGGCAACTGAGCCCGGACTCGGCACGAGAAATGTCACACCCCTGCGAGATGCTGGACGCGAAGAGAGGACGTGCCCATGAACGGGGAGATGGTCGAGTCGTACCTGCGGGATCTCATCGCGAACCTGACCGACAGCCCCCGACCCGACTGGGACGCCGACGGCGATCTGCCCGTCACCTACCAGGGCAGCCAGTGCTACGCGCGGGTCGTGCGGGTCCGCGACGAGTTCATCGTGCAGACATTCAGCGTGGTCTCGGAAGTCGAGTACTCGCACGAACTCGGCGACGTGCTCAACGAGCTCAACCACATGCTGGTCTTCACCCGGGCGTTCCACACCGGCGGGCAGATCTTGCTCGAGAACGACATCTTCGCCCACGACCTCGACGGCTACCGGTTCTCCCGGGCCCTGTTCTTCCTGGCCACCGCGACCAACGAGTTCGGCCCGCAACTGGTGGAGAAGTTCGGCGGAACCCCGCGGTTCGACCCGGGCGTCGAAGAGGTCACCCCCGAGGTGGATCCGGCGCCAGGGCTGTACCTGTGAGGCTCAGCAGCGGGCCAGGACTCGCTGCATCGCCGCCTTCTCGGCCGCAGTGACCCACAACCCGTAGCGCTGCTTGGTCAGGATCTGCATCGCCACGTAGGTGCAACGGAACGACTTCTTCGGAGGCAACCAGGTGGCGGCATCCCCGTCGCTCTTCTGCAGGTTCAGGTCCCCCCGCACCGCCAGCAGGTTGCGACGATCGTTGGCGAACTGGAGGCGCTTCTCGGGCGACCAGTAGGCCGCACCCGTCTGCCACGCATTCGCGAGCGCGACGACGTGGTCGATCTGAACGTCGAGGCTGCTGACGGGGCCGCGGGTGAACGCCACCGGTTGGCCGCCGTAGGGATCGTCCAACACCCCGGACATGACGACACAGTCATCCACGACCTTCTCGGTCAAGTCCCGTCGCAGGATGTCGTTGCGGGTGTCGCAGCCGTTGTCGTTGGTGTCCGACCACGCGGTTCCGAATGCCTCCCGGCTGTAGTCGGTGAGCGGTGCCCGGCCTTTGACCGGCAGCGCCGCCAACGCGCTCTTGGCTGCGGCGACGTCGACGAAGGGGAGGCGAGCCGGCGGTGATGGCTTATCCGTCCGGGTCGGTCCTGGCGTTCGAGTCTCGCCCGGTTTCGGCCTATGGGTAGTGCTCGACGGCGCGTTCGACGATGCCGTCCCGGGCGGCTCGGCAGGTTGGCCGCCGCCCCCGAAGAGGGCGAACCCGAGCACTGCGATCGCACCGACGCCTACGAGAGCAGTGCCGCACCCCGACCTCCTCCGCCGACTCATCCTCAACCGAAGGTCCAGCGGTCGACGCCGAACTCATCGAACCCCGCGTCGTAGCTCGCGATCATTCCCAGCCCGCTGTTGCGCATCACGGCCACATGCAAGGCGTCTCGAACAGACCCCTCGATGCCGCGGAGCAGCTCCACGCAAAGGTCGGTGTCGGCGATGGTCACGGGGAGAACCTCCACACACAGTTGGACCATGAGCGAGTAGACGTCTGCCGCAACTCCGGTATGCCCAAGCCGTCGGTAACGATGCAGAATCTCCTGCAGAACCTCTGTGCTCGTGACCGCCTGGACGCGGCCACGATAAGCCTCGGCGAGGAAGTCCAAGCACGGCTGCTTGTTCGGATGTGCAGCACCAGCCGCGTACATGGCGACGTTCGAGTCGACGAATACCCTCACGCGAACCGGCTGTCGATCTCCGCGAGCATCTGCTCGATATCCGCGGTCGGCGCGTTCAGAGAAGCCAACTGCGCGATCGGGTCAGCACTGGCAATCCGCGCGGACAAAGCTGCTTCTATCGCACTTCTCACGAACTCCCCCTTCGACACCCGTTCGCGCACAGCCGCCTGGGAAAGCGCCAGATCCAACTCCTCGGGGATCAGGACCTGCAGCCGGTGACTCATATGCTCATATTAGCAGCTGAGTCACCAGATGCCGTCCGTTGGAGGCCGTTGGTGCACTTGTAGTTCAACGTTGTGATGAACCCGGCCGACCCGATGAATCCGCCGATGGGCTGGGTTGCGGCGCCTTGCCGCGTTGTCCCTGTGTCCCGCGGCGGGCAGCCATTCAAGCCGCCGCAAGGATCGATCCGGAGCGATGGACTCCTAGCGTCATCTGGTCCCCAGTGCGACAGTGGGACGACGCGAGAAGGGACGCCCATGACCGAACAGACAGCTGAGGTGGTCGTGATCGGGCTCGGCCCCGGCGGCGAGGACGTGGCCGGGAACCTGGCCGAAGCCGGGCTGGACGTCGTCGGCATCGAGAAGGAACTGGTCGGCGGCGAATGCCCCTACTGGGGGTGCGTGCCGAGCAAGATGATGATCCGGGCGGCGGGCGTCCTGCAGGAGGGCCGGCGCATCCCGCAGCTCGCCGGCAGCTCCGAGGTGCACCCGGACTTCGAGATCGTGTCCCGGCGCATCCGCGACGAGGCCACCGACGACTGGAACGACCAGGTGGCGGTCGACCGATTCACCGGCAAGGGCGGACGGTTCGTTCGCGGCGAGGCGCACCTCGTCGCCGCCAATCAGGTAACCGTCGGCGAGGACCTCTACACCGCCAGCCGGGCCGTCGTGATCGCTGCCGGCACCCGCGCGTCCGTACCGCCGATCCCCGGACTGGCGGGCACGCCCTATTGGACGAATCGGGGCGCGATCGCCGCAACCCGAGTGCCAGCGTCACTGATCGTGATGGGCGGTGGCGCGATCGGGGCCGAACTCGCCCAGGTCTTCGCCCGGTTCGGCAGCCAGGTCACGATCGTGGAAGGAGCCGACCGGATCCTGCCACCCGAGGAGCCGGAGGCGTCGGCCATCCTGACCGACGTCCTCACCGCCGAGGGCCTCACCGTCCTCACCGGACAGTTCGCCTCATCGGTGTCACATGACGGGTCGCAGTTCGCCGTCACCGTCGGCGGCCGAACCGTCCACGGCGAGAAACTGTTGGTGGCCACCGGCCGGGTCTCCAACGCCCCCGAACTCGGAGCCGAGGTGCTCGGCGTGGATCTGCCCCACGGTTTCCTTCCGGTCGACGCGCACATGCAGGTGGTCCCGGGTGTCTACGCGGTAGGTGACATCGCCGGCAAGGGCGCCTTCACCCACATGGCCATGTACCAGGCGGCCATCTGCGAGCGGGCGATCCTGGGACAACCCGGCCCGGGCGCGGACTACTCGGCCATCCCCCACGTCACCTTCACGGACCCCGAGGTCGGATCCGTGGGCATGACCGAGCAACAGGCGCGGGACGCCGGGATCCGGGTGGCCACGGGCGCCACCTCGGTCCCCAGCACCGCTCGCGGTTGGATCCACAAGGTGGGCAACGAGGGGATCATCAAGGTCGTCGCCGACGCTGACCGCGGGGTTCTGGTCGGCGCGACCAGTGTCGGCCCGACCGGCGGCGAGGTCCTATCCGGATTGGCGGTGGCCGTTCGCGCCGCCGTGCCGATCGCCACGCTGAAGGACATGATCTACGCCTACCCGACGATCTGGCGCGGGATCGAGGCGGCGATCCACGACACCGGGTTGTGACACCCACCCCGTCACGGAGCCGGAACGGTTCGGGCAGCCGCGCCAGGTCCTCCCAGAACTGGGGATCGGACGCCGGATGCATCAGCGCTGTGCGCACACGGTGGTGGTCGGCAGTGGGCCGCAACGAGGCCCGCATCAGCATGGCAAGAGTGCCGCCGGAACCGATGTCACCGCAGCGCCTCCCAACACCGTGCGGCCATTGACCGGTGGCCGTCCCGGACGCTGACGAACGACGGAAGCCTCCCCTGTGCGCGCAGACGGCGCTACCGTGGCTGCCATGCTGCTGCTCGCTGCCGCCTTGGCCGTCGTCCCGCCCACCCCCGACTGGATGGGTTCTCTCTACGCCGAGCGACCGGACACGAAACTCACCCAGATCGTCATCCCCGGCACGCATGACTCCGGGGCGTTCAAGATCGACACCGAGGGCAAGTGCAAGGTCACCGCGATCGCCGGCGCGAACCCGGCCCAGGCTGCCGCCGCGAAGGCTAATCCGTGCGCCGCCGGCAAGCTCGCGAAGGCTCAGAGCCAGAACTTCACCGGCCAACTCAACGGCGGCATCCGCTACCTGGACATGCGCCTCGGCGTGCCCGCGGACAAGGTGGTGAGCGCCAAGAAGGCCGGCCAGAAACTCACCAACAAGAAGGCCTGGAAGGTGCCGATCCATCTGCAGCACACCTTCGTCTCGCTGAAGTTCACGAAGGGTCTCGAGCAGATCGTGACATTCGCCAAGGCCCACCCGCGCGAGCAGGTCATCCTGGACTTCCAGCACATCGATCTGACCGGCACCAAGAAGATCGACAAGTACTACACCTCGGCGATCGACAAGATCCTGCGCACGTACAAGGTCGGCGGCAGTTCCGTCTGCTCGCGCGCCTGGTCGTCGGAGAAGATCCCCGACGTGCTCTCGGCGACGCTCGGCCAAGCCTGGTCCGCCGGTCGCAACATCGTCGTGCTGTACGCGAAGGGACAGTTGCCGAAGAACTCCTGCTACCGGCAGCGCGAGCAGGTGCTCTACTCACCGTGGCCGAACACGGAGGACCCGGCGAAGTCCGCCACCGACAATCTGAGCTACCTGACAGCACGACAGTCAGCACTCAACGGAAGCAGCAGTTGCGCGGTCACCGGTGGCAACCAGTGCGGGCTGTTCGTCGATCAATTGCAGTTGTCGATGGGATTGGGCTCGCAGATCCAATGCCTTGCCGGCGGCCAGACCACGAACTGCTCGCTGGAGGAGCTTGCACAGTTGCGCAACCCGACCGTCGTGCAGGAGATGACCGACTGGAAGACACAAGGCCTGCCGATCAATCTCTCGATCGTCGACTTCTACGAGATCAACGACACCGCCAGCGGCCTGATCGCGCTGAACGACTGACCCGAGGTCGGCTTGCCGGACCCCCGCCCACCCCCAACCGACCGAGCGGCCCGGGTCGAGCCACCCCCGCGAGTCCGACCCGGGCCTTCCCGGGGAGAACCCCGGGCCGATGGTGGACGCTCGTCCTTCGGGCGGCCGTCTCACCATCTGACACACAGGGTGATACGGGGGCACGACAAAACCGCTGATGTCAAGCACCGACACGCGGTTCACCGCCTAACTCAGATTGAGGGACGCGTTTCGACCGTGCTGCAGTGTCGCGGCGGTTCCCCGGCGACTGTTGCCCGGTTGCGGGTTTCGGAGCGCCGACCTCCATCAGCTGCGATCCGACGCCGAACCAGATCAGGTCAGTCACCACGTCTGTGGACTCAACTGCCCGCGCAACAGCCTCCGCCGCAGCACCCGCCACCGGCCGGAGCCGAGCCAGTGCCGAGGGAACTCACCGAACCTGCGGTTGTCAGCAGTCGCACGGTGTCGTCGTGCCCGTGCGGACACGATGCGGGGTCGCCCGAGCGCGCCATCGGTCGCTCTTGCGTGAAGGTCTCGCCGCAAGCGCGGCAACGGAACTCGTACATCGGCACCCGGTCAGAGTATCCAGATCCGTGACACCCCGGCGAGCGCACCTGCGACCTCACCCCGCCGCTGGCGCGGCGGTAACGCGCTACCGTGCAACCGTGAGCAACGGCCCCCTGGAAGGCATCACCATCGCCGACTTCAGCCGGGTGCTGGCAGGCCCCTACGCACCATGCTGCTCGGGGATCTCGGCGCGAGGTGATCAAGGTCGAGCGCCCGATCGCCGGTGACGACACCCGCCACTGGCGTCCCCCGTCGGACCCGCAGGGGCGGGCGACCTACTTCGAGTCCGTCAACCGGAACAAGGAGTCGGTAGCCATCGACCTGTCGAGCGCCGCCGGCCGGGAGCAGGCGCGCGACCTGGCCCTGCGTTCCGACGTGGTCGTGGAGAACTTCTACCCGGGCACAATGGCCAAGTTCGGACTCGACTTCGCGTCGCTGGCGGCGCAGCACCCCGGACTGGTCTACTGCTCGATCACCGGCTTCGGCAGCGGCGAGGGGGCGTCGCTGCCGGGATATGACCTGCTCGTGCAAGCCGTCGGTGGCTTGATGAGCATCACCGGGCCGGAGCCCGGCCAGCCCACGAAGGTGGGGGTGGCGCTGGTGGATGTGCTCACCGGACTGCACGCGACGGTCGGCATCCTCGCAGCACTTCGTCACCGGGACGCCACGGGCGAAGGCCAGCAGTTGGAGGTGTCGTTGCTCACCTCGCTGCTGAGCGGTCTGGTCAACCAGTCCGGTGCCGTGATCGGAGCCGGGGTCGTTCCCGGAATCATGGGCAACGCCCACCCGTCGATCGCGCCGTACAGTTCCTTCCACACCGCCGACCGCGACATCGTGATCGCAGTGGGCAACGACCGGCAGTTCGCCTCCCTGTGCGGCTTGCTGGAGCGTCCGGACCTGGCCGCGGACCCACGCTTCGCCGGCAACCCACAACGGGTCGCCCACCGGGCCGAACTCGAAGCCGAACTCAACCGCACGTTGCAGACCCGCCCGGCCGCACAGTGGCTCGAGTTGTGCGCCCGCGAGAACGTCCCGGCCGGGCCGATCAACGACATCGCCGAAGCCCTCGAACTCGCCGGCCGACTGGGACTGCAACCGGTGGTCGAGGTCGACGGCCGACCCCAGGTCGCCCACCCGATCCAGTTCTCCCGCACGCCGGCGACCTACCGCAAGCCGCCGCCCGATCTGCCGCAGTGAGCAGCCGGACGGCTGCCTCGGCGGCGCCAGCAAAGCGTGCCACCCGGATTCGGTAACAGGACTGCGCGGATCGCCTGTCGGGGTGACACTGAAGACGTGCGCTTCCCGACGCTGCGCGGTCGCTCGCTCGCCGGTTCCGACCTGGTTCTCCCGGACGACCTGGCCGGAGTCACCAATGTCCTGATCCTCGCGTTCCAGCAACGCCATCAGCGCGACGTCGACGGGTGGATCGCAGCCCTCGAGGCAGCCGGCGTGGCGGGATCGCCCCCGCACGACGAATCGGGCAAGGCGCTCGCGGGGCAGTTGCCCGCGGTCGTGTACGAGATCCCGCTACTGGGCCGCAAGTGGCAAGCGGTTCGCGGTTTCATCGATGGCGGTATGGCGTCCGGCATCCGGGTGCCCGCCGTGTTGTCACGTACGGTGACCGTCTACGGCCAGATCGGCGAAGTGGAGACCGCGCTGAGCCTGCCGGACCGGAACCAGGTCTACGCCGTCGTCGAACGCGCCGGAGACGTCCTCGCACTGGCCGCCGGGTGGCCGGCGGACGTCGACCCGATCGTCACCGCCGCATTGGCGTGATCGGGTCGACACTGTGCAGATGCCGTTGCGCAGACTCGAAGCCGGTCGCGCCGAAGCGCTTGGCCGACCAGGTCGACGCGTCGGGCACGACGCACGAACGAGGGCCGATCTGGATTGCCGGGAGTCCCCCGGGGCGCGCGGAAACGGTAACGCTGCGCCGGCATCGCGCTGATTGAATAGCCCCATGCAGACCGTCACGCCGTTCCTGTGGATCCAGCACCCAGTGCCCGATGCCGTGCAGTTCTACACCGGCCTGTTCGCCGACGCGGAGCTGATATCGGGCCCGGATGTGGGCGAGGCGATGTCGTCAGCCACCGTGCGACTCGCGGGCCAGACGGTGCACCTGTTCAACGCGGGCAGGCTGCGGGAACTGACCGAGGCCTTCTCGTTCATGGTCACCTGCTCCGACCAGGCCGAGATCGACCGGCTGTGGGACGGGTTGTGCGACGGCGGTACCCCGACGCAGTGCGGATGGGTGACCGACAGGTTCGCAGTGACCTGGCAGGTGATCCCGGAGAAGCTGCAGGAGTGGCTCAGCGACCCCGTGCACGGTGCGGACGTGGCACAGGTGATGTTGCAGATGGTGAAACTCGAGATCGCGCCATTGGAGGCCGCCCTGGGCCGGTGATGACCTGCGACGGACTCAGGACGAGGCGGCGACTGTTTCCTTTGCCTTCTCGCCGGGCTTGACGTCCATGCGTGTGCACCCGCCACGCCAGCGCGATCGCCACGACCGCGACGACGGCGCAGATCACACCGCCCACCGCTCCGGGAACGCCCATCAGCTTGAAGATCACTGCGAAGTTGCTGATGATCACCATGCCGCCCACGAGCGTGCCGAGCGAGTGCACCGGGGCCCGTCCGGCGAACCGGGCTGCGAACGGGGCCACGAGCAGACCCCCGATGATCAGGCCGATCACCGCTCCCCACGGCACCTGTGACTCCTTGGCGCCGACCAGGAATCCCATGGACGCGCACACGGCGACAGTGAACTCGGCGGCGTTGACCGTGCCCACCACCCGCTTCGGCTCGTGCTTGGTCAGCGTCATCAGCGACGGCGTCGCCACCGGACCCCAGCCGCCGCCACCGGTGGCGTCGACGAAGCCTCCGAACAGGCCGACCGGCCACAGGTGCCTGGTCCGGGCCTTCACCTGCGGGATCAGGGTCTTGCCGAACGCGAACCGCATGACGATGGAGATACCCAGCACCAGCAGAATGGAGGCCATCCAGACGCGGGCGCCGTCGAGGCTCACGTTGGTCAGGATGACCGCGCCGACGAATGCGCCGAAGGAGCCCGGGACGGCAATCGCCGTGAACACCCGCCAGTCGACGTTGCCCTCCCGCCAGTGGGCCAGCCCGGACACGAAGGTGGTTCCCACCTTGGCGGCGTGGGTGCCCGCAGAGGCAGCCACGGCGGAGTAGCCCAGCAGCGTCAGCAGGGTGGCGGACGTCACGCCGAAGCCCATCCCCAGGGAGCCGTCGACGAACTGCGCGGCACCCCCGACCAGGGCGAAGACAATGATGAGCGGCATCGCTGGAACTCCAATCGGTCGTCTGCTGACGACTCCCAAATCAAGACTTACTTAATGCAGTTTTACACGAATACGCGGGAAAGGGAACGTGATCTGCACCATGTCGCCGGTATCGGGAGCCGCTACCGGCGTGTCAACGACAACAACGCCACGGGTCGCCGCTGGGGGCGATCCACCCGTCACCTCGCGCACGCTCCCGCGTCAAGTCCGCGTTAAGTCCGCCCGCTCCGATTCTTGACATCGCGACGCCTCGAGGCTTGAGGGCCACATCCGTCACCGTGGGTACATGAGCACCAAACCCCGCATCATCGCCGCCACGGCAGCCGCGGCCATGCTGGCTGCAACCGGCGCCGGTACCGCCGTCCTGGCCGTCGACACCGTCACCTCCGACCAGAACCAGACCACAGCGGACGCGACCAGCAGCGACACCCTGCAGAGCCCGCAGGACGACAGCACCACCGTCTACCGTGCGCCGCAGGACGACAGCCCGAGCTACGACGAGGACGAGTCCGGGTCGATCAAACCCGCCCCTCCGTCGACCTCGTTCCAGGGCAACCAAGGACAGCCGGGCAAGAGCAACACCTCCAAGTCGTCATGATCACCGTCGGCCTGGACACCTGGAAGACGCAGCTGCTGCTGTCGGTGCGCACGGCACCCGGCGCGCGTCTGGAGGCCAACCTGCGCAGGCTGCTCACCGACGAGGTGGCCCGGCTGGACCGTCTGGCCAGCCGTTTCCGCGACGACTCCGAACTGAGCGCAGTCAATGCCCGTGCCGGTGAGTGGGTCGAGGTCTCCTGGGCCTTCGTCGCCGTGTTGACCGCCTCCCTGGATGCGGCGAAGGCCACTGGCGGACTCGTGGATCCCACCCTGGGCCGGGCGGTCAAGGCCGCGGGCTACGACGATTGGGCCGGACAGCCCACCTCCATCACCGCACGCGTGCACACCGGCCGCTGGCGCAGCATCGGCATCCGGCCGGGTCGCCTCGAAGCCCAGGTCCGGATCGGTGAGGGCTGCGCGCTGGACCTCGGCTCGATCGCCAAGGCCTGGCTGGCAGACCGCCTCGCCACCGCAGTGAACCGCTCCGGATACGACGTGTGCGCCAACATGGGCGGGGACGTGCGGGTCATCGCCGACCGGCCGTGGACCGTGTGGTCGCAAGCTGCCGGGCCCGGTCGAGCCGACGCCCCCGTCGATCTCACCGATGGCGCGGTGGCCACCAGCGGAACCGACAAGCGGGCGTGGACCGGCGGGCACCACCTCATCGACCCGCGCACCGGTACCCCCGCACAGACCTGCTGGCACACCGTCAGTGCGGTGGCCGCCACCGCAGCCCACGCCAACGCTGCCGCCACCGCCGGCATGATCCTCGGCGAGCAGGGCCCGGCCTGGATGACACGCAATGGGCTCGACGCCCGTTTCGTGGGAACTGACCGAATGACGACGACCGGCCGCTGGCCGATGGAGGTGGCCGCATGACCTGGGAACTGATCCGCATCACCGGACTGGTGGCGCTGGCCTTCCTGACCGTGTCGGTGGCCCTCGGGATCGCCGGGCCGGCGCTGCGCAAGCCCACCCTGCGCCTGACCTCGGTGAGCATGCACCTCACGGCCGCTGTCGGCGGCACGGTGCTGGTGATCGCGCACGTCGCCTTCGCCATCCTGGACGGCTGGGTGTCGGTTCCGGCCGCAGCCGCCTTCGTGCCGGGCGCCTCGACCTGGCAACCGCTCTGGGTGGGGCTGGGCACCGTCGCCTTCGATCTGATGCTCGTCATCGCCGTCACGTCCGCATCTGCGCCAGCAAGCCCCCCGCCTGTGGTGGAACGCGCACGTCGTCGCGTATCCGGTGTGGGCGCTGGTCTGGGTCCACACCCTGGCCATCGGCACCGATGCCGGCACCCCCCTGATGGTGGGACTGGCCGCAGCCTCTGCCGGCCTGGTCGCCGCCGCCATCGTCCTTCGGCTGATGAGCCCGCGCGGACCCGTCGGCAACAAACCCGCCCCCGAGAAAGTGGAGGTCATGCAATGACCGTCGAGACCCGTGCCGCGGCCCTGCTGCCCGGCATCCCAGTTGCCGGCTTCGCGGCGGCACCTGCACCCCACCGACTGCTGGCCCCGGGATCGCTGCTGTTGGCCGGCGTCACCCCCGGGCACACGGTCGGGCTGACCGAACACCAGCGCTGGTGGGGCTGGCTGCCGCGCACCGATCTGCGAACCCTCATCGGCTACGCGGATCGCATGGGCCTGGTGGGGGCCGGCGGTGCCGGCTTCCCGACCGCCCGCAAGCTGCACTCGGTCTCGCACACCACGCCGGGACCGGTGATCGTGAACGGCTCCGAGGGCGAATCCGCGAGCGGCAAGGACACCGTCCTGCTCACGGGAGTCCCGCACCTGGTGCTCGACGGGGCCGTGGCCAGCGCCCGGGCGCTGGGTGCACGCCAGGTCATCGTCCGCATCCCGGCCGTCCGACAGTCGGTGATCGCGATGGTCGCCGCCGCGATCGACGAGCGGCATGACGGCGACGTGCGCATCACCATCAGCCCCGGCGAGGACACCTTCATCGCCGGCGAGGCATCGGCGGTCATCGCCTCCCTGCAGGGCGCGCCGGCCAAGCCGGCACCCATCGGCAAACCACCGACGATGCGCACCGGCTTGCGCACCCGGCCGGTACTGCTGAGCAACGTGGAGACCTTCGCCCGACTGGCGCTGGCCGCGCGCGGCCGAACCGCCACCAGCAGCCTGGTGACCGTTTCCGGCGCCGTGGAACAGGCCGGTGTGCTGGAGATCGACCCGCGCACGCCATTGGGCCATGTGCTCGACGTGGCCGGAGCCGACAGCGACCTGGCCGCCGTCATCACCGGCGGCTGGCACGGCAGTTGGCTGGCCCCGACGGCTGCGGTCATGGCCACGCCGGTCAACCGCGACGCCATCCGGGCGCTGGGTGCCCATTGGGGTGCCGGCGCGCTGGTCGCCATTGCGCGCAACCCCTGCCCGGTCGAGGTGCTGCAGGCGATCACGGACTACCTCGTCGGGCAGGGGGCTCGTCAGTGCGGGCCCTGCGTGCTGGGCCTCGACGCGGCCGCGCAGGATCTGGACTCGGGACGACCGGTTCAGGACGGGTGGGTGGCCGCGGGCTGTGCGCGCATCCCACGGCGACCATCGCCGCCATTCGCAGCGGGCAGGACCTGCTGGCCTCGGAACTGGCGCTGCACGCCGCCGGACACTGCTCGGTCAACAGCGAGGTGACCCGATGAGCACGGTGCAGATCGACTGGCGGCGCTGCCGCGGGCACGGCGTGTGCTCCGCGGCGCTGCCCGAACTGGTCAGCCTGGACGAGTGGGGCTACCCGGTCCTGGCCGGCCACGAGGTGCCGGAGGAGCTCCGGGACGCAGGCAGACTGGCCCAGGTGACGTGCCCGGCCGCCGCGCTGCGGCTTCGGGCCTGACGCCGTCAGGACAGACCTCGTCGTGACGGTGGCGTCTGGGGTGCCCCGCCGCGCGAGTGGTGCACGGTTGCTGGCCCGCTCGCGCGAGTGTTGCGCGGTTGCTGGTTTCGATGCCCGCAAACCAGCAACCGCGCAACACTCGACGCGCGGCCATGACAACCGCGCAACACTCGCCGCTCACCGGCGATCCAGGGAACGCCCGGCCTACTCGCGCACCTCCGGCGGCAGGTTCCCGGTGCGAAGGTCCTCCAGGGTGACGGCTTCCAGGATCCGGCGCTCGGCCCGGCGGACCGCCAACCACACGTCCTCGAGGCCGGCCGCCGCCCCGGCGTATTCGATGTTCTCCGGACGCTCCCCCTGCACGATCGTCAGCGGACCGTCGACCGCACGGATGATGTCCGCGAGCGTGATCTTCTCCGCGGGCCGCGCCAGTCGGTAGCCGCCCACCCGGCCGCGACGGGTGCTCACGATCCCGGCACGCCGCAAATCCGACATGGCAGAGCGCACATAGTCGTTGGGCAGGTCCTGTTGCTCGGCGATCACGTCCAGCGGCACGTAGTCGTCATGTCCGACGAGTTCGGCCACAGCCCTGATGGCGAACACGATCCGTCCGGTCAGCCTCACGCGCCAGCACCCAGCGTGATGTTGATGACCCAGCCGTTGGGGCCCTGCGCGATCTCCAAGGTCATCGGCTGGGCGGGCAGTGGGTCGACGGGGGTCGGCGAGTACCAGGCGACGAACGGGGCGCTCAGTGAAACCGTCCCCGGCGCCACCGTCGGCAGGTCTATCGCGTAGTAGCCGGTCTCGGTGACCGATGGCAGATACAGCCCCACCCGCACCGACCGCGGCGGACTGCTGTCGAAGATCATCTTGGTGTCGAGGGCGCTGACCTCGGTCGTGTAGGGCGCGGTCGGCGTCGCTTGCCCCATGGTCTTCCCGGCCCACTCCGCGCTCTCCCCCATCATGGAGTCGAAGATGCTCACCTGCTGCGGCGAATCCACCCTGACCGCGAACGCATTGGAGAAGGACGCCGTGCCGCAGCCGGACAACAGCCCCAAGCCGATCAGTACCGTCACGAGCCATCGCACTGTCCCAAACTAGCCGCCCGCGCCTCGCCACCATGCTCAGGACACCCGCGGCGGCCTAGACTGCGCCCGTGGCGGGCGAAGTGATCACGGTGATGGCCGGTTTGGTGCTGGTGTACTCCCTGCTCGCCAAGGGACTCACCCGGGTGAACATCACCTCACCGATGCTCAGCATCCTGGCCGGCGTGGTCATCTTCAGCGTCGCCGACCTGCAGATAGACACCGCGACGGTGCACTTCATCGCCGAGCTGACCTTGGTGATCGTTCTGTTCCACGACGCGTCCACCGTGAAACTCGCACGATTGCGGGAGGACCCGGGGATCGCCGGACGATTGCTGCTGATCGGGTTCCCGATCGCCCTCGTGGCGACGTTCCTGGTCACGCACGCCATGCTGCCCACCGTGGGTGTGGCCGGCGCCTGGCTGCTGGCCGCAGCGGTCACGCCGACCGACGCCGGACTGGGTGCGCCGACCATCCTGAACCCGATCGTGCCCATGCGAGTGCGACGTGGCCTCAACGTGGAGAGCGGGCTCAACGACGGCCTGGCCACCCCCATCGTGCTGCTGGCCCTGTCCGCCCTGGCCGCCGAGGAGGGCGTCTCCGAACCCGGGATCCTGAAGGTCGGCGTGGTCCCCGTGGCACTCGCGCTGGCCAGTTCAGTGGCCATCTGCCTGGCAGCGGCCTGGCTGATGGACCGGGCCCGCGAACGCGGTCTCAGCGGCCACCGGGGACGCTCGATCGCCACCCTGGCGCTACCGCTGTTCCTGTTCGGAGTGGCCGAGATCATCGGCGCCAACGCCTTCATCGCCGCCTTCGTCGGCGGCCTGGTCTTCGGTGCGGCGAGTATCACCCTCGCCGAGGAGCAGGAGACCTCAGCACTGCTCGAGGTGTCGGCTGATCTGCTCGGCTTCATCGTGTGGTTCTTCGCCGGCGGGCTGGTGCTGATGGTGTTCGATGACGGGTTCGAATGGCAGTGGCTGCTGCTGGCAGTGCTCGCGCTCACCGTGCTGCGGGTGGTGCCGGTGTTCCTGGCGCTGCTGGGCACGGGGTTCCGCTGGCAGACCGTGACCTTCATCGGCTGGTTCGGCCCGCGCGGCCTGGCCACGATCGTCTTCGGCCTGCTGGCCTACGAGGAACTCGGTGGCGAATCGCCGGTGATGAGCACGGTCTCAGGGGTGATCGCCTTCACCGTGCTGATCAGCGTCTTCGCCCACGGCATCAGTGCCGCGCCGCTGTCCAAGCGCTACGGGGACTGGGTCGCCCGCACCCATCCCCCGATCGAGCACAACCCCTCCGTCGAGCCGATGCCCTCGCGCGGGCGGGGTGGGTTCTGAGCCGCCGGGCGGCATCGAGGCGGCTCCGACCGGGCAAGATGAGCGCACGTGGAAATCGTGCGCAACCCCGCAGCCAGCAGTTTCGAACTCCTGCAGGACGGCCAACAGATCGGCCTCGTGACCTACGTGCAGCACGGGGACGAGGTGACCATGACCCACACGGAGGTCTCCGATCGCTACAGCGGACGGGGCTTGGCCGCCGACCTGGTCGCCGCGGCGCTGGCCGATGTCCGCGCGCACGGGCAATCCGTGATCCCGACGTGCCCCTACGTGCGCGGCTACATCCGCAAACACCGGGAGTGGGCCGATCTGGTCCCGGCGGATCGGCACCCGGAGTTCGGCCTGGCCTAACCGTCCTTCACCGCCTGCAGGGTGTAGGTCAGCGGCACTCGTTCGGGATGCTGTGCCATCACCCATTCGGCGCCGCGCTTGACCATCTGCGACGGCATCGGCTCCCAGGGGACGCTGCGGTGCTCCACCAACTGGGTGATCCGCAGGCCGTGGTCGAGCAGGGCCGTCACGATCTCGCCGAGGCCGTGGTTCCAGCTGTGGGTGGTGCTGTGCACCATGCGCGCATCGGTCTCGACGTAGGTCTGATCCCACGACTCGACGATCGGCTCGTCGGTCTGGAAGTACGGGTACTCGAGGATGAGTTGGTCCGGGGTCACGTAGTCGAGGGCCCACATCACCGGATGCCCCTCCCGGAGGAACAGCCGCCCGCCCGGGACGAGCAACTGCGAAACGACCTGCCCCCAGCGGTCGATGTCGGGCAGCCAGCAGAGCGCGCCGATGCCGGTGAACACCAGGTCGAAGCCACCGCGCCCGAGCACCTGTGGCGCGTCGTACACCTGGGCCAGCACGAACTCGGTGTCCTGCCCCAGGTCCGCGGCCAGGCCGCGGGCCGCTTCGATCGCCGGGGGCGAGAAGTCCAGACCCGTCATCCGCGCACCCAGCCGCGCCAGCGACACCGTGTCCGTGCCGATGTGGCACTGCAGGTGGACCCCACGCAGCCCACGGATGTCACCGAGCCGCGGAACGTCGAACTGCACCACATCGCTGATGTGGTCGGGATCCTCGCGGAACAGTTCCAGGCCGTACTCCTCGGAGGCCGTGTGCAGAGGCACCCGCTCGTCCCAGTTGCGCCGGTTGACCTCGAAGGAATCCATGGACCGAGGGTACGCACATAGGATCCCGTCGGGCCGCCGCGATCGGCCCCGGCACGTTGGGCCGGGAGTGCGGCCGGCCGGGGACCAGGTCCCACGGGCGGCGGCTTCTGCGTGTGCGGGCCCCGGCCCGCAGATGGCAGACCTCGGCCCCGCCACGCCGCCGATACCCGTACCGTGGGGCCATGGCAATCGCACTCATCACCGGCGGCGGGTCCGGCATCGGAGCCGAGGCCGGCCTGCAACTGGCACACAGGGGTAACACCGTCATCCTCGCGGACATCAACCGGGAGGCCGCGGACAACGTCGCGGCGCAGATCGTGGCGTCCGGCGGCCACGCGGAGTCTGCCGTGCTGGACGTTCGCGACGGCGATGCCTTCGCCGCACTGGTCGACCGGGTGGTCGCCGACCATGGCCGGATCGACCTGATCTTCAACAACGCCGGGATCGGGGTGGGCGGACCCATCGAGGACCTGACCGCGGAACACTGGCAGCGGATCGTGGACATCAACATCATGGGTGTCGTCAACGGCATCCGGGCGGCCTACCCGCACATGATCCGCCAGGCCGATGGCCACATCGTCAACACCGCGTCCCTGGCCGGCCTGGTGCCCAGTCCGATGCTGGCCCCGTACGCCATGACCAAGCACGCCGTCGTCGGGTTGTCACTGAGTCTGCGCCCGGAGGCGGCCCAGCACGGCATCCGGGTCACCGCCTTGTGCCCGGGACCGACCGAGACCCCCATCCTGGACAGCCGTGGCCCCGAGGACCTCGCCGCCCACGAGGGGATGTCCGCCCGCGACCTGCTCACGAAGGCCACCGGCGACATCTACCCCGTCGAGCACCTCGTCGCCGACCTGCTGCGCGGCATCGACGAGAACCGGGCATACATCGTGGCACCGCGCCGGGCACGGCTGGCCTGGTGGATCCACCGCTTGGTGCCGGGGTTTCTGGAGAAGAACGCGAACCGCTTGGTGAACTGGGCCCGCCGCGAGGCCGAGAAGATCGAGCAGGCGACGCTGGGGCGTCCCTGACTGCTGGCGCCACCGCCCCACCGGGCAGATTGCGCGGCAGACACCTGGGTTGCCCGTGGCGCAATCTGCCACCGCCAAAGCGGCGGCCATCCACCCGCGTCAGCCCCGCGAACAGCCGTTAGCCGGAATTCCGCGTCTGGGACCAACGCCTGTGCAAACGACTAACCGGCGCGCCAGGCGCCACCGCCCCACCGGGCAGATTGCGCGGCAGACACCTGGGTTGCCCGTGGCGCAATCTGCCACCTGGCAGCAGCGGCGGCCCCCGACCCACTCTCAGCCGGTCCGGCCACCCAGCCCGTCGTGCGCAGGGATCGTGCCGAGCCGCCCGGCCTGGTAGTCCTCGAAGGCCTGCATGACCTCAGCCTTGGTGTTCATGACGAACGGGCCCATCCACGCCACCGGCTCCCGGATCGGCGCGCCACCGAGCAGCAGCACCTCCATGTCGTGGGTGCGGGAGTCCTGCTGTGCATCGGCACCGAAGCGGATCTGGTCGCCGGGACCGAACACCGCCAACTGCCCGTCGCGGATGGGTGTCCCGTTCACCGTGCCCGCGGCCGGCGAGCACGTACAGCAGGGCGTTGAAGTCGGGCCGCCAGGGAAGGTCCACCTGCGCGCCCTTCGCCACGGACACGTGGGCCATCGCGATCGGTGTGGTCGTGACCCCGGGTCCGGAGATGCCACCGAGTTCCCCGGCGATGACCCGGATGAGGGCACCCGCGTCGGCGGTCGTGGCCAGACCGACCTGGCTGGCACGCAGGTCCTGGTACCGCGGGGTGGCCAGTTTCTGGGTGCGCGGCAGATTGACCCACAACTGGATGCCGTGGAACAGCCCGCCCGAGGCGACCAGGTCCTCCGGCGGCCGCTCGATGTGCAGCAGGCCGGAACCGGCGGTCATCCACTGGGTGTCGCCGTTGGTGATCAGCCCGCCGCCGCCGTGGGAGTCGGCGTGCTCGAACGTGCCGTCGATGATGTAGGTGACCGTCTCGAACCCGCGGTGGGGATGCCAGGGCGTACCTTTCGGCTCGCCCGCTGCGTACTCCACCTCACCCATCTGGTCCATGTGGATGAAGGGGTCGAGCCACTCCAGCGGGACGCCGGCGAAAGCCCGGCGCACCGGGAATCCCTCCCCCTCGAATCCGCGCGGCGCCGTGGTGACGGACAGGACCTCGCGGGGTCGTGCCGCGGTGGCGGACACGCGCGGCAGGACGGTGACGTCATCGACAGTGATCGCGGGCATGGTGACCTCCCTTTTCCCCGGACAACGTGGTTGAGACTACAACTATTCCCGACGCGCGCAACCGGGCCACACGCTCACGTCGTCGGCTGCGCCACCTCCGCCGGGGCGTCGGTCGGTGCCGGCACCGGGGTGCCGGCGTCCAGCGGGGCCGACGGCGACGGGCTCGGCGAGGGCGAGGCCTCGGGCAACGGTTCGACCGTGGCATCGGTCTTCGCGATCTGGCGCTGCGCCTCGATGGCGCGGTCGATCGCGTCCTGCAACTCGTCCTGCGCCTTGCCGTAGGCCGCGAAGTCGCCCTTCTGCAGGGCCTCCTCCGCGGCCTGCAACGCGGCGTCGGCATCGGCCAGCGCCTTGGTCAGGCGCTGCTCGGGTGTCGTCTGCTTGTTCTTGTCGCCCTTGCCCTGATCCTGGTCCTCGGAGACCGACGCCCCGAGCACCTTGGCCAAAGCGTCCCCGAGGTTGCTCTCGAAGGCGACCTGGGTTCCGAACGACACCAGCACCCGCTGCAACAAGGGATAGCCGTCCTGGCTCGCGCGGACATAGACCGGTTCGACGTACAGGAATCCGCCGGCCACCGGCAGGGACAGCAGGTTGCCCAGTTCCACCTCGGAGCCACCCCGGCGCAACAGGGACAACTGCGATGCCACCTCGGGGTTGGATTCGAACGTGTTCTGGACCTGCAGCGGGCCTGGGATCACGCTGTTGCGCGGCAGCTGCAGGACCCGTAATCGACCGTACCCGGGCCCCGGTTCGGAGCTGGCCGCCATGAACGCCGCCAGGGTCTGGCGTCGCACCGGTGAGAACGTCGTGGTCAAAGCGAACTCCGGGCTCACCTGGTCGGGCATCCGCAAGGTCAGGTAGTACGGGGGTTGCGGCTTACCGGCGGCCTGCTGGGTGGGATCGGTCGGGACGTACCAGAAGTCCTGTCCCGAGTAGAACGACGTGGGGTCGGTGACGTGGTACCGGCTGTAGACCAGTCGCTGCGCCTTGAAGATGTCCTCCGGGTAGCGCACGTGCGCCTGCAACTCCGGCGGCATCTCGCTGGCCGGCTTGACGGTGTCGGGGAAGGACTTCTGCCACGCCTGCAGGATCGGGTCGGTGGCGTCCCACGCGTACAGCGTCACGGTGCCGTCGTAGGCGTCGACGACCGCCTTGACGCTGTTGCGCACGTAGTTGACGTAGTCCTGCTCGAGGTTGACGTTGCGCCGCACCGTCAGCGAATCGCTGGTGGCGTCCGACCAGCGCAACTTCGCGGAGTACGGGTAGGAATCGCTGGTGGTGTAGCCGTCCACCAGCCAGACGATCCGGTCGTTGACCACCGCGGGATAGGGATCGGAATCGACACGCATCCAGGGCGCCACGCTCTTGACCCGGGTGAGCGGATCGCGGTCGTACAGGACCTTGGACGTCGGGCCGATCAGGCTGGAGAGCAGGATGTTCGGTTCGGAGAACTTCGCGGCGTACATCAACCGGTTCAGCGGCGACCCGACGGGAACGCCGCCGATGCCGTCGTAGGTGTTGTTCCGCTGTCCGGTGGGGCTGGTGTCGTCCGGGAAGTCCAGTTCCCGGGGGTTGCCCGGGCCGCCCACGATCGAGTAGGTCGGGGACTTCTCGCCGAAGTAGACGCGGGGCTGGGCGATCTCGAGCTCACCGGTCGGCGGGATGTCCTCGGCGAAGAACTCGGGCTCGCCCTCGGAGTTCGCGCGGTTGTCGTAGGCGGCGACCAGCCCGTACCCGTGGGTGTAGACCAGCGTGTCGTTGGCCCAGTTGCGCTGCGCCGCGGGGACGGCGGCAAGGTCCACCTCGCGGGTGCTGACGATGGCGCCGCTGCGGCCGCTGGGCAGTTGGTAGCGGTCGACGTCGAGGGTGTCGGGGAACGAGTAGAACGTGCGGATCTGCTGCAACTGCCGGAACGTCGGGGACACGATCGCCGGATCGAGTACCCGGATGTTGTCCAGCGTGCCCCTGTCCGCGGCCAGCGATTCGGAGTCGGGCTGGCCCACTGCCGAATACTCCGAGCTCTGCACATTGGACAGGTTGTACGCCTGTCGGGTCGCCTCGATGTTGCGGCTGATGAACGCCGCCTCCTTGCCCGGCTCGTTCGGCCGCACCTGGAACTGCTGGACGATCGCCGGGTAGATGCCGCCGATCACCAGCGCGCTGACCGCGAGCAGGCCGAGACCCACCAGCGGCAGGGTCCAGGTCCGGCGGAAGATGTTGAGGAAGAACAGCACCGCGCACACCAGCGCGATGAAGGTCAGGATCGTCTTCGCCGGCAGCACGGCTTCCACATCGCGGTACTTCAGACCCGTGAAACCCTCGACGAAGTCCTCCTCCTTCAGCGCCAGGGCGTACCGGTCCAGCCAGTAGGCCACGGCCTTGAGCAGGCAGATGAGTCCGAGCAGCAGTGAGATCTGAACCTGGGCCGCCTCACTGGCCTGCAGCCCGTTCTGCAGCCGCACCCCTCCGTAGAGGTAGTGCACCGTGATCACCAGGAGAAGCGTGAGGAACAGCGTCATGAAGCCGAAGCCGGTGAGGTAGCGCAGGAACGGCAACTTGAACACGAAGAAGCCGACGTCCATCCCGAACTGGGGATCCTGGGTGCCGAAGGAGCCGCCGTTGCGGAACATCATCCACCGGCTCCACTCGGACGTGGCCGAAAGCCCGGCCAGCGTCCCGAGGAAGCCCGCGATGCCCAGCAGCAGCCATTTGCGGATCGGTTCGATGCTCTGCCGGTAGCCCTCCATGGCTGCGGACAGCCGCGGGTCGTAGTCGGGCCGTGTGCGGTACGCGATCACCATCCCCGCACCGACGACCAGCGCCATGAACAGCCCGAAACCGACGAACAGCAGCGACCGGACGCCGATGATCGTCGTGAAGACCTCGGTGAAGTCGACCGACCGGAACCACAGCAGGTCCGTGTACACCGAAGTGAAGATCAGGAACAGGACCAGCAACCCGGCCAGGACCGCAAGCGTGATGGCCAGCACCCGGCCCCGGGGGCCGCGACTGGGGGCAGGTTTCGTGGCGGTGTCGAACGTCACGAGTCAACCCTACGAGACGATGGGCACATGCACCCGGCGCCCGACCTCGAAAGCATGATTCGTGACCTCGACCGGCATGTGTCCCGCGACGGCTGGGGGCAGCCCCCGAGGCTGTTCGCGCTGGTGGTGGCGGAGTCAGGTTTCACGGTCGTGGAGCAGGCGTGGGAGAGCAGCGGCGAGGATGTGGTGGCGGACCTGGCCCGGATCACCTGGCCCGACGATGTCGCGGGGGTGGCGTTGAGCGTGCAGCGCGTGCTGGAGCCCGACCACGACGTGCGGCTGACCGTGGCGGCCATGCGCAACCAGGAGGTCACCACCGCGCTGCGCTACCGGGAGCACGACCGCGACGACCAGGTCGCGGTCGGCCCGGGGACGGTGCCCCGGCTGGAGCGCGCGCTGTGGGACACGCTGCAGGGGTGAGGGACGCCGGTCGCCTTCACCCGGTGGGGCACGACGGCGGGGTCACGGTCCCCGCGAGCACGTCGCGGGCCTGCGCCAGGGTTTCGACCGGCACCACCTGCAGGCCTTCGGGCGTGGTGCGGACGACCTCGCCGCAGTTGTCCTTGGGCGCCAGGAAGAGCGTCGCACCGTTGTTCTTGGCCGCCGCCAGCTTCTGCGCGATCCCACCGATCGGACCGACCCGGCCGTCGTAGTCCATGGTCCCGGTGCCCGCGACGAAGCGCTGGTCCAACAACTCCCCGGGCGTGAGTTTGTCCACGATTCCCAGCGAGAAGACCAAACCCGCGCTGGGGCCGCCCACGTCGTCGAGGTTGAAGTCCACCGTCACCGGGGACTCCGCGATCACACCCAGACTGACCCCCAGGTATCCCTTCGCGGGGTCGTCCGGGTTGGCCGTGGTCACCACCGTGACCGAGGTGTCCGCATCGTCGCGGCGGACGTCGATCGACACGGGCGTGCCGGGTCCCGCGTCCTGCACGATCCGGGCCATCTGCGCCGGCCCACTGACGTCCTCCCCCGCCACTGCCGTGACCACATCGCCGGGCTGCAGGAGGTCCTTGGCCGGCGAGTCGGGCAGCACAGCCATGACCCACGGCCGGGTTTCGACCGGCTCGCCAACCTCGCGCAATGCGGCGATCCGCGCCTTCTCCTGCGAGTCGCTGAACTGGTCGGCGCCGGCTTGCTCGGCCTCGTCGCCGGAGGTATCCGGCGGGTACAGGACGTCGGTGGGCACGACCGCGACGTCGGGATCGAGCCAGCCGGTGAACGCCTCGAACAACGTGAGGTCACCGTACGGGCCACCGCGCTCAGACACCGTGGTCATGTCCAACTGCCCGTTCGTCGGGTACGTCCTTGCCCCCTGGATCTCGATCACCGGCTTGCCGGCTTCCTCCCCCAGCACGTTGTACATCGGCCCGGGGGACATCCGCACGTACGGCACGCTCACGATCTCGATGGCAGCCAGCACCACCAGCCAGCAGGCCAGCGCGAGTGCCACGACCCGCTTGCGGGGCGTGTCGAGCCAGCGCGTCACCGATCGCCCCGCAGCACGCGCTGCAACGTGCGCAGGTCCTTGTCACGCAACACCCGGCCCGATGGCCGCAGTCGCCACCACGCGACAGCCGCCACCAGCACGGCAGGCAGCCACCACAGCAGCACGGACATGGGATCAGGGTACGCGTGACCGGCCGCACGGGACGGCCGGCGGGAGGCAGCGCCGGAACCCGTCGCCGCAGCCCTCGATGGCGCGTCCACCCGCACGTTCCACCCAGGGCGTAACCGCGGGCCCGGGATCACTGCCGGGGGTCGTCGTAGCCTAGAAGTCCGAACCAAACGAACAGGCGGTCCTGATGAGCGGCGAAATCCCCTTCGGCTTCTCCCCCGATCCGAACAAGCCCCCGGGGCAGGGCGGTTTCGACATGTCACAGCTCGGCGCGATGCTGCAGCAACTCGGCGCGATGCTGCAGAGCGGTCAGAACGAGGTGACCGGGTCGGTCGACTGGGACCTGGCCAAGAACATGGCGCGGCAGACGATCAGCCAGAAGGGCGACCCGTCAGTCAACGACAACGACGTCCGCCGGATCGCCGAGGCGTTCGACCTGGCGCAGGTGTGGCTGGACGCCGCGACCACGTTCCCCTCGGGTTCGGTGCCCCCGGCGACCTGGAGCCGCAGCGAGTGGCTCGAATTCACCTGGCCCGCCTGGCAACAGATCATCGAGCCGATCGCCGAGGGCGTGCAGCAGACACTCACGGCCATGCCCGACATGGGACAGATCAACCTGCAGGACCTCGGGATCCCGGGCCTGCCCGAGAACATGCCCGAGGGCATGCCCGACCTCAACCAACTCGCCGGGCCGCTGATGAACATGGCCAAGCGCATGGGCGCGGCGATGTTCGGGGCACAGGTCGGCAACGGCCTGGCGACCCTGGCCGACGAGGTGCTGGGCGCCGGCGACGTGACCGTGCCCCTGACCGGTGACGGGCGCCCGGCACTGGTCAGCGAGAACGTCAAGGCGTTCGGCGCGGACCTCGACGTGGAGCTCGGCGACCTGTACCTGTACCTGGCCCTGCGGGAAGCCGCCCACCAGCGGCTCTACGCGCACGTGCCATGGCTGCGCACCGCGGTGGAGACCGCAGTGCGGGCCTACGCATCGGGCATCTCGGTGGACACCGGCAAGATCCAGGAGGCCCTGCAGGGCTTGGATCCCAACGACCCGCAGGCCATGCAGGACGTCATGGCATCCGGCGTCTTCGAACCCGCGGAGACCGAGGAGCAGAAGCAGGCACTGTCCCGGCTGGAAACCCTGCTGGCACTCATCGAGGGCTGGGTGCAGGACGTGGTGACTGCCGCGATCGACGGCCGGATGCCGTCGGCCGACCGCCTCGGTGAGACCATGCGCCGCCGCCGGGCCTCGGGTGGACCTGCGGAGAAGACCTTCGCCACCCTGATCGGCCTGGAACTGCGGCCGCGGGCGCTGCGGGAGGCCGCCGCCCTGTGGACGCAACTTCGTGAGTCCCGCGGCATCGAGGGCCGGGACGGCGTCTGGCGCCACCCGGATCTGATCCCCACCGCGGACGACCTCGCGGACCCCACCTCGTGGCTGGAAGCCACCGGGGAACTGGAGAACTAGCGTCGTGCATCACTGTTGCCTTGACGGGCTGGTGCCGCAGGCGGTCTTTGTGACGAAGGTGCGCGCCTGTCCGGCTGGTTTGTCACGAAGGTGCGCGGTCGAACCGCCCGGCAGCCCGCAACGTCGTGACAAACCGCCCTGCGGACCCCACAACATCGTCACAAACGCCACGGGCTGGCCCGAGGAGTCGCCACCGACCCCGGTCCCCTGGGCGCCAGAACTCGCGAACCAGCCCGCCGACGAGATCGGCGCCACCCGCAAACCAACTTCAGACGCGCGACACTAGGCGACAACTTGCCGTCAACAGCCGGTGCATAACCGAAACGCCTGATCAGCGGGCGCGTCGGCGCGACACGAACAGGGGCTTGAAGGCACTTGTCCCCAGCCGCCCACAAGCCCGTCGACAGGCCGTCCCCCGGCCATCCACAGCCCTGTCCACAGCGGTGGAAACTGCCCCCCGGATTCATGTGGACGCCCATCCGGCGCCACCCATAACGTCAGTCCTGAACGAAGCCCCCGAGAGGGAAGCGGACCGCAGGGGAAGGCGGGAAGCCGAACAACCGGGGGCTTCGCTCTGTCCGGCGTTCAGGTTGCGACGGACGCCCGCGAACCGCACGAGACGCGACGCTTCGGATTCGGGCGGGAGTCGACGGCGCGAGGCGAGGATGGCAGTCCGTGCGACGCTGTGGAACGCGCAGCGGGAACCCAGACCCTGGGCCCCGGGCGTGGTCGTCCTGTCTCGCCCACACCGACCGACGGATCGGGAGCGCGACTGTTGCGCGGTTGCTGGTCGCCCGCCGCGAGTGGTGCGCGGTTGCTGGTTCGGAGCCCTCAGAACCGACAACCGCGCGACACTCGAGCAGCGGGCATGACAACCGTGCACCACTCGGCGGCTTTGAGCCCGGTCCCCACCGACTGGCCGCGGCCATCCGACTCCCCGCTGACACGCGAAGGTCAGCAATCGCAGTCGCGGCCCCACTCACCGCCCCTGGAACACCGGCATCCGCCGTTGTGCGGCGGCTTGCAGCCCCTCCTGCACATCGGCGGTGGTCATGGTGACCGGTTGCGCCAGACCCTCCCACCGCAGCGCTTCGGCCAGGCTGGCCGGCGCGTGCGGTGCCAGACCCCGTTTGGTGAGCCGTGTGGCCAACGGGGCGTTCGCAGCAACCTGGGTGGCCTGCGCGAGCACATCATCGGCGGCCACCTGCATCGTGGCCGCACCGCACGCCAGCATCTGCCCGGCGTCGAGGCTGCGGGAGCTCAGCAGCAGGTCCCGGGCCATCGCCGGGCCGACCGCCTGGGTGAGCAGGAAGGTCGTGCCCATGCCCGCGTGCAGTCCGAGGCGGGTGAACGGCACCGAGAACCGCGCCGTCTGGCCCACCCACCGGATGTCGCACGCCAGCGCCACCGCCGCCCCGGCACCGATCGCGGGGCCCTCCACGAACGCGATGGTCGGCACCGGTAGCGCGGTGACCGACAACCAGGCCGCGTAGAACGCGTCCATCCGCTCAGTGAGCTCCGCCACGGTCTGCGATCCGCCTTCGGCCAGCCAACCGAGATCCCCTCCGGCGCAGAAGGCGGACCCCTCGCCGCGCACCAGGACCGCCCGCAGTTCCGGTAGCTCCCGAAGGTGCGCCATGGTCGCCGACCAGGCCGCCGTCATCGGGCCGGACATGGCGTTTCGGCGGGCCGGGTTGGACAGGACCACCTCGGCGATCCCGGGCTCGTGCCATCTCACGATCAGGTGGTTCTCGGACGCCGTGAGTTCCGAAAGGGGTGGGGCGAGTGTCATGGACGCACCCTAGCCACGTAGCATTTCGGCCAACGACAGCACAGCCTCGCGCACAGGTGGGGCGATAGGGAGTGGAACATGGCTGAGACCTACGAAGGCGAAGGCTACTGCGTCAAGTGCAAGACCAAGCGTCCGCTGATCGGCGAGGTGCACGAGACCAATGGCCGACGCATCGCCAAGGGCAAGTGCCCGGAGTGCGGCACCACGGTGACCCGGATCCTCGGCAAGAGCAGCTGAAACAACCGTCGAACGGCGGGCTCCTGGACTCCAGGGCCCGCCGTTCGCACGTGTCCGCCGGCAATCACGCTCCCTTCGCGACCTGCGGTGACTGCTGACACTCACACCCCGGGTGCGGCTGCCAGACCCGCCACGACGGCCCCGGGCGGACCGGGTCGAAGATCATCTCCAGCCCCACGGTGGTAGCGGCGTCTGCGATGTGCGCGATCGCCCCGGCGGCCAGCACCAGTTGCGCCGGCTCGTGCCAGGTCGGCACTGAGCCCGCCTGCGACACCAGAGTGGACCAACCCGGCTGGGCTGCGGCCCAATGTCGGTCGATGCATCGCGGGCACGGGCCGGCGGTGTCATCCAGTACCGGCCCCACATGCACGGCCCGAACCGAGAACCAGACGGGCACCAGGCGGCGGGCCGAACGTGGCGCGGCCACCAGCGAGGGCACCTGCCCCAACGGGTAGACGACGACGTCGGAGGTGGCGCAGACCTGCACCCCCGCATCCTGCAGCGCCCGGCACAGCGGCGCGTCCAGCAGTCCGGTTCGATGCAGCGCGACGGCAGGGGCAGGCGCCGAATCGAGCAATCCGGCCGCCTCGAGGTCGGACAGGACCTGCGCGGCGACGGCCTCCGGGATCCCGCAAGTTGCCGCCGCCGCGATCAGCGCCCTGTGGGACCGGCCACCGTTGATCATCGGCAGCCACTGCGCCAGCCCCTTCGGGGCACCGGGGACCTTCACCATGTGGGCTCCCCAGCCCACGACCAGGGTCGAATCGTCCAGCCAGGCGATGAGCGGATTGCCGATCAGCATGGGCATCATGGCGTGATCGTGCGGCACATGGCCTGTGGATCGTGGCTGCGATCCACAACCGACTCGTGCTAATGCCGGTGGTGCCTTCCGGGGATGCGGGGCAGAATCAAGCCATGGCCGATGACAGCAAAGCGATCCCGCGGCGGGCGGTTGCCCGCACAGCGCGGATGGCCAGCCTGCCGTTGGGCTACGCCGGACGCACCGCACTGGGACTGGGCAAGCGCATCGGGGGCCGGCCCGCCGAAGTGGTGACGACCGAGATCCAGATGCGCACCGCCGAGCAGATGTTCAAGGTCCTCGGTGAGCTCAAGGGCGGGGCCATGAAGTTCGGGCAGGCGATGAGCGTCTTCGAGGCCGCCCTGCCGGAGGAGATGGCCGGGCCCTACCGGGCCACCCTCACGCGTTTGCAGGACGCCGCCCCGCCGATGTCGGCCCGGACCGTGCACGAGGTGCTGGCCGACCAGCTCGGCAGCGACTGGCGGGAGCGCTTCAGCGAGTTCGACGACGACCCCGCGGCGGCCGCGTCCATCGGACAGGTCCATCGCGCGGTCTACCGGGATGGCCGGGTCGTCGCCGTCAAGATCCAGTACCCGGGGGCCGGCAAGGCGCTGATGGGCGATCTCAACCAGGTGGCCCGGATGGGTCGGATGTTCGGCGGCATGGTCCCCGGCATGGACATCAAGCCACTTCTCGACGAACTGCGCGCCCGAGTGGCCGAGGAACTCGACTACCTGCGGGAATCGCAGTCGCAGCGGGCGTTCGCCGTGGCGTTCGAGGGCGATCCGGAGTTCCGGGTGCCGCACATCCTGGCCGCCGCGCCGATGGTGCTGGTCAGCGAGTGGGTGGACGGCGTCGGACTGTCGCACATCATCGCCGACGGCACCCGCGAGGAGCGCGACCGGTACGGCACCCTGTACAACCGGTTCCTGCTGTCCGGCCCGGCCCGCGCCGGGCTGCTGCACGCGGACCCGCACCCGGGCAACTACCGGGTCACCGAGGACGGGAAGCTTGCCGTGCTCGACTTCGGGGCGGTGGCCCACCTGCCGGACGGCCTGCCCGACGCCATGGGCCACCTGCTGCGGATCGCGATGGACTCCGACGCCCGGGGCGTGCTCGTGGGCCTGCGCGAGGAGGGCTTCGTCAAATCCACCATCGCCCTGGACGCACAGGCCCTGCTCGACTACCTGACACCGCTGGTCGAGCCCGCCCGGCACGAGACGTTCCACTACACCCGGCAGTGGCTGCGCAGCGAGTTCCTGCGCATGAAGGACCCGCGCAGCGAGGAGTTCACAGTGGGGTTCAAGTTGAACCTGCCACCGAACTACCTGCTCATCCATCGGGTATGGCTGGGCAGCATCGGAGTCCTGTGCCAACTCGACGCCAACGTGGCCTCCCGCGCGGAGATCGAGCGCTGGGTGCCGGGCTTCGTCCCCGTGTGACCTAGGCGGAAGCCAGCACCTCGTCGATCCGCCGCGCCATCTGCGCGTGGAGTCTGGCCTCGACCTCGGCCGCATCCTTGCGGGGGCGGCCATTGCGCTTCGGGGAAGGCACCGGCAGACCGCCGAGGAACAACTCACCACCCCACACCCCGCAGGTCTCCGCGCGGTCCAGCGCCCCCGCCAGGCATTCGCGGCGCAGCGGGCAGCCCGCGCACAGACTCCGGGCGTGATTGATCTCACCCGGCACATCTGAGAACCACAGGTCGGCCGAACCGACGACGCAGGGGATCTCGACAGTCATCTTTCACCTCCAACAGGACAAACAAAAAGGGCCGCGGTGTGCGCCGCGGCCCCAGATCGAAGTTCCAGGTCTACCCGGGACGCACCGCGCAAGCGGCAGCGAAGGCCACAGGCGCAAGTGTGGTTGTGACCATGAGGCGCCTCCTTCGTCCGATCCGTCCTCGGCAAGGCTACGTGTTCGGGGCCCGCTTGGCAACGCAGTTATCGGCCACGATCGCCAGCAGTTCCTCGCCGTGGTCGGCGACGATCGCCTTCTGGATGCCTCGCACCGAGGCCAAGGCCGCCCGATCCGCGGGGCGCCGGGTGGCGATGCCGACCAGCACCGCGTCGGTGGCGACGAGGAAGGCCGGCACGGACTTGCCGCTGACCTCCTTGCGTTGTGCCACCACCCGGGTCCGCCACGAGCGAAGCGCCTCCACCAGATCGGCCGGGATGTCGTTCGGACAGGTGCGGCACGTGCCCATCGCCCGCTCCAGCCCGCTGCTGAGCCGCTTTCCGCACACCCGACAGCCAGGCGCGGTCGTGGCCGGACGCGAGACCGCCGCCTGCCGCGGCCGGTGCGCCGCCGGCAGGAACCGGGACGGCTGGCGTTTCTCGCGCCTGGATCCGACCCGGGCATAGGACAGTTCGAGCACGTCCCGGGCCCTGGTCACGCCGACGTAGAACAGTCGCCGCTCCTCGTCGACATCGACCAGTTCGCCCTGGAAACGCAGCGGCAACCCACCCTCGTACAGACCGGGCAGGAACACCGCATCCCACTCCAGGCCCTTGGCCGAGTGCAGCGACGCGAGCGTCACCGCCGACGCCACCGGCGCGTCGTCGTTCTCGGCCCGTTCGTCGAGATCGGCGATGAGCGCTTCGAGGGTGTCGTGGTTGCCGGCCAGGCCGACCAGCGCTGCCAGCGACTCCCACTCCTCGCGCTGCGCCTGCCCCAGGGGCGGCGACGGGGTGTAGCCCACCGGCACCAGCGCCGCGGCCACGCGGTCGGCGACATCACCGGGTCCCGGCTGCTTGGCCGCGACCCGCAGCAGCGAGACCGCCCGCTTCACTTCCGGGCGCTGCATGAAGCGGGCGCTGCCCCGAACCGTGTACGGGATCCCGATGGCCTGCAGTTCCCGCTCGAACCGGGCCGTCGCCGCGTTCGTGCGCACCAGGATCGCGATCTCCTCCGCGGGCTTGGTCTTGAGGATCTCCTCGATCCGTTGCGCAACCCCGGTCGCCTCGGCCTGTTCGGAGTCGTACACCCGGCTGTTGACGTCGGTCACCGGCTTGCGCTGCGACACCAGGGTCAGCCGGGCGCGAACGTCCCCGCCTGCCAGAACGGTGTTCGCCAGGTCGATGATCTGCGGTGAGCACCGGTACGACCGGGTGAGGTGCAGCGACGTGGCCTCGGGCCAGCGCCCGCGGAATCCCAGCAGATAGTCGCTGCTGGCTCCGGCGAAGGTGTAGATCGTCTGCGACGGGTCACCGACCACGCACAACTCGTCGCGGCTCCCCAACCAGCCGTCGATCACCTTCTGCTGCAGCGGTGAGACGTCCTGGTACTCGTCAACCGTGATCCACCGGCACCACTGCCGCACCTGCTCGGCCACCGTGATGTTGTCCCGGATCAGGCCGGCGTTGAGCAGCAGGATGTCCTCGAAGTCCAGGACTCCCGCGGCTGCCTTGGCATCCTCGTACCCCTGGTAGACCTCCGGAAGGCGCTCGCCCAGCACACCGCCGGGACTCACCTGCTCCGGCGCCAGCCCCACCGCCTTGGCCCGTTCGATCTCGCTGGTCACATCCCGTCGGCCGGCATCGTCGAGCTTGATCCCCGCGTTGCGCAGTGCCGCTGACACCAGGGGAATCTTCGAGGCCTGGATCCGCGGGAGTTGGCCACCGACTGCCCGTGGCCACATCCACTGCAACTGGCGCAGTGCCTCCGAGTGGACCGTGCGCACACGTACGTCCGCGACCTCCATGGACCGCAGCCGGCGGCTGAACTCCCCGGCGGCCCGGGTGGTGAACGTCACGACCAGGCAGCGCCGCGGGTCCATCACACCGGTGGCCACGCCGTAGGCCACGCGATGCGTCAGTGCCCTCGTCTTGCCGGTTCCCGCTCCGGCCAGTACGACGACGGGACCCGCCGTCGCCTGCGCCACCGCCCGCTGGTCGGGGTCCAGCGGCGCCAGGATCTCCTCGGGGGTCACCCTCCGATCCTCACACCCGGCTACGACACGGACGCGAGTGACCCATGGCGGACCTTCGGATTCCAGTGGCGCGTCCGGGGGGCCGCTGGTCGGTCGTGTGGCCCGGCGGGAATCCCGAGGCAGACCCTAACGGCTCCAGATGTGCGGGATGGGTTCTCCGAACCAGTCCGCGATCAGGTGGTGGGCCACCGAGATCCGGGGCGGGATGCGCACGAGCCCGGCCGCTGCGCGCTCCCGGAAGTCCTCGCGACTCAACCAGACGGTCTCCGCGATCTCGTCCCCATCGGGCCGGGTCGGTTGCGCGGGCGCGTGGGCGGTGAAGGCGATCATGATCGAGGAGGGGAACGGCCAGGGCTGCGTGGCCCGGTAGGTCACACCCGTGACCGGCACCCGGACCCCCGCTTCTTCGAAGACCTCGCGGACGACGGCCTGCTCGAAGGTCTCCCCCGGCTCGACGAAACCCGCCAGCGTCGAGTACCACCCCTGCGGCCATATCGCCCGGCGGCCCAGCAGTGCGCGACCGGCGTCGTCGATCACCAGGGTGATGACGGCGGGATCGGTGCGCGGGAAGTGCTCCGAACCGTCCAGCAGGCATCGCCGCACCCATCCCGCCCGGGTCACCTCGGTGCCGCCCCCGCACCGGGGGCAGAACGGGTGCGCCGCGTGCCAGTTGTCCAGGGCCACCGCGGTCAGCGCGGCCGACCGCTGCACGTCATCGAGGGTGTCGGCCACGGATCGCAGTTCCACCGTGTTCTCGGTCCGCGTCCGCAGCGCGAACCACGGCACGCCCGCGACGGTGCCCAACAGGATGGCGCCTGCCGGGTCGCCCCCGGCCGGATCCAGGTCGATATGACCCTTGTGGACGGCGATCAGGCGACGGCCTTCGGACTGCCAGAGCGCCCGGACCCGCTCAGGATCGGTCCGTACGGTCTCGTCCCGGTCGAAGAGATCCGGCTGCGGGGTGGGCCACACCAGGACACCGTAACGCCTGTGTCAGGATTGGCGAGCATGGGCGATTTCATCAAGCAACTCACGGGCGTGCGGTTCCTGGCCGCGGCGTGGGTGATGCTCTACCACTTCCAGCCGGCACTGGCCGCCAGCGGCGTGCTGGTCCCGGTGCTGCACGAGTTCTTGCGGCTCGGGTCGGTGGGTGTGGACCTGTTCTTCGCCCTGTCCGGTTTCATCCTGACCCACACCTACCTGACGCGACTCGGCTCGAAGCTCACGTGGTCGGGCAGCGCGAACTTCTGGTGGCTGCGACTGGCCCGCGTCTACCCCGTGTACTTCGTGATGCTCAACGTCGCCGGACTCGCGGCGCTGGCGCAGGGGATCGTGAGCGGCGAGGGCCGCAGGGACTGGATGACCCTCCCGTCGTACCTCAAGCAGGTGCTGATGATCCAGGAGTGGGGACCGGACCCCTCCCGCGGGTGGAACTACCCCGCCTGGTCGCTTTCCATGGAGTGGCTGGCCTACCTGTTCTTCCCGCTGCTGGTCCTGGTGCTGTGGCGACTGCGCGACCGCCTCGGCCCGCTGGCCCTGGCCGGGCTGGCCTTCCTGTGTCTGACGCCGCTGCTCTACATCGGCCTCACCCGCGACAACGACCCGTTCCTCGTGCAGGGCTGGGCCAGCACCATCCGCATCGCCACCGAGTTCACCGCCGGCAGCGTGACCTACCTGGCGGTCCGCAAGTGGCAGCACAGCCCGCGCGCCGGACAGGTCAGTGCGGTCCTCGCCTGGGTGGTGCCCGTGCTGATCCTGATCATCGCCGTGGTGATGGGCAACGTGCCGGGCCTGCAGTGGCCGGACCTGCCGGACGAGGCGCCCCGCGGCTACGTCATCATCATCCCGCTGCTCGTGCTGTGGCTGGGCAGCCTGGCGCTGAGCAACGGCGGGCCCTCGAAGTTCCTGAGCACCCACAAAATGGTGCTGGGCGGCTTCATCTCCTACTCGCTGTACCTGATCCACCTCGTCTGGTACGGGCTGTGGCGGGCCGGGATGTCGTTCATCGGCATCGACGGCGGCCCGTTGTACCTGCTCAGCACCCTGTTCCTCATCGCCTCCACCGTCGGCTTCGCGTACCTGATGTGGCGGTTCGTCGAAGAACCCGCCCGCGAGTGGATGCGCAGCCGCATCGGAGTGCGCCGGGTGCCGACCGAGGAAGCCGGCGAGCAGGCCCGCTAGATGGCAGTCCTGCGCACTGGCAGTTACAACATCCTGCACGGCATGCGTGTGCTCGGCGGTGCGCAGGAGCGCGACACGGCGGCCCTGCACGACAGCATCGCCGGCCTGGACGTCGATGTGCTCGGCATGCAGGAGGTGGATGCAGCGCAGCCGCGCAGCGGCATGGCGGACCAGACCGCGCTGGCAGCCACCGCGCTGGCTGCCGAGCACTGGCGGTTCGTGCCGACGGTGGTCGGCACCCCCGGACCGGGCGCGAGTTTCCGGCCCAGCACGGCCGCGGACATCGAGGCCGCCGCCCGGGGGGACTTCCCGCAGCCCCAGTACGGCGTGGGCCTGGTGAGCCGGATCCCGGTGCGGCAGTGGCACCAGACGGTCATGCCACCGGCGCGGGTCACCATGCCGCTGCTGGTCCCGGGCAACCCCCGGCCTCGACTGTTGCGGGTGCCGGACGAACCCCGGGCGGTGATCGCCGCAGTACTCGATCTGCCGACCCCGGTGACGGTGGCCACGGTGCACCTGTCCTTCGTGCCGGTCTTCAACATGCGGCAACTGCGGCACGTCAAGCAGTGGCTGGCCGATCTGCCGCGGCCCCTGATCCTGCTCGGGGACTTCAATCTCCCGGGCCGACTGCCGGGCCGGGTCACCGGCTGGCAGGAGGCCGAACTCGGTGCCACCTACCCCGTGTTCAAACCCCGTGTGCAGTTCGACCACATCCTGTCCGACGGCATCAGATCGCACGCCGGCCGGGTCCATGCCTTGCCCGTGTCCGACCACTGCGCCGTGACAGCCGCCTTCACCCTCTGACTGCGCTCTCCCACGCCGCCTGCGTGAACATCTGCGCCAGTTCCTGCTCGCTGAGCATCGGCGGCCGCACGACCTCACCGTCGCGCACGTACACGAAAGCCGTGCGGACGTCGTCTGGGTCCACGCCGACCCGTTGCGCCCAGGCGATGCGGTACACGCACAGTTGCAGCGGATCGGCTGTCTGCTCCCGGTTGGTCTTCCAGTCCACGACCTCCCAGGTGCCGTCGGGGTGGTGGTACACCGCGTCGATGACACCGCGCACGACCATCCCCGCGATCCGCAGGCTGATCTCCGTCTCGGTGGCGAACGGCCGCAGCAGCGCGTATCCGGTGCTGCGGTAGCCGGCGATCAAGTCCGCGAGGTCGTCCGGCGCCACCCGTTCGGCGTCCATCGCGGTGTCCCAGTCGGGTAGCAACGACAGTTGCTCGTGGGAAGCAGCCACCCACTCGTGGAACGCGGTCCCCAGGGCAGCAGCCTGCGGGGTCACGTAGGGCATCGGTCGCGCGAGGTCGTGGGCCAGGGCATCCGGATCCTTGGCGGCACGCATCAGCAGGGACGCACTCAGTACCCGCGGCAGGTCGATCTCCGACACCGGAAGCGACTGCTCGAACTCCCGGGCGGTCACTGCTGCCACGTCCTCGTCGATCCGTTGCAGCTGGGCAGACTCGGCCAGCGTGAGCGACTCCGACACCACCGGCGGTTCGGCGACCACGGTGAACCGCTCATCGCCCGCGGGCCACTGGACGTCGCCGGATTCCATGGCCGGCGCTGCTTCGCTGGCCTCATCCAGCCACACATCTGCCTGCACCCCAGGCACCTGCGCCACAGTGAGCAGGTAAGGGCTCGGCGCGCGCTGCGCGGCTTTGGGCGACCAGTGGTGCCCGGACACGAACAGCGCATCCCGGGCCCGGGTGAGTGCCACGTAGGCCAGCCGGTTCTCCTCCCAGGCGTCATGCTGGGCGTACTGGGCCTTGAGTTGCTTCTCGGCCTTGCCGTAGCCGCCGCCGAATCCGCCATCGGCAGCGGTCCACCCCGGCAGGGCCGGCAACCGGTCACGGTCGCCGCGCAGTGGATAGGGCAGCGCCTGGTAGTTGCTGGTCCACAACGACCGGCCCTGCGCGGACGGGAAGACCCCGGCACACAGCGCCGGCACGAACACACACTCCCACTCCAGCCCCTTGGCCCGGTGCACGGTCATGACCCGAACAGCATCCCCACGGATCGGGAAATCGGTGTCCGGCGTCTCGTCGAGATGGACGGCGAAATCCAGCCAGCGCAGAAACGCCGACACCGACGGATCGTCGTGGCCACTGCGATAGGCAGAAATGACGTCGAACAGCGCAGCCAGCCCGTCGATGCGGGTCGCTGCACTGGGCCCGAGGCGGACCTCCACGCCCAGGCCGCTGACCTCCACGACGCGGTGGGCGGCCTCCTCCACACCTGCGACCATCGCGGGCCGCATGACGTCGAGTTGGGTCGTGAACTCGCGCAATCGCGCACGCGCCTCGTCGCTCACCCGCGGCCCGGGGTCGTAGACGGCCTCGATGAGGCTGACCACGTCGACCGGATCCACGTCGGCGACCGCGCTCTGCAGAGCCGCGGCGAGGTCCTGCGGCGACTGCCCCTCGGAGTATCCGACCAACGCCCGGGCCCGGTTGCCGAGGACCGCGAGATCGGCCGGACCGATCCGCCACTGCGGACCGGTCAGCAGCCGTACCAGGGCACCGTTGTCGGCGCTGTCGAGCACCCGCAGGATGCTCAACACCTCCACCACTTCGGGCAGGTGCAACACCGACCCCAGTGAGGCGGCGGCCGTCGGGATGCCTGCGTCCCGCAACTCCTGAGCCACCAATCGGACGTACTCGTTGGTGCGGCACAACACCGCGACCTGATCGGGGCAGCGACCGGCATCGATCTGCGCCTGCACCTGCTGCACCAGCCATGTCACCTCGTCCGACCAACTGTTGTGCAGAGCGGCCGTCACCGCGCCGACAGCATCCGTACCGGGGGCCAGCACCTGCACGTCCGGGTGCTCCGAGCGCACCTCGGCGGCCGCCGCGTTGGCGGCATCGAGGATCAGCGACCCGGACCGTCGGTTGATGCTCAACGTGGTCGTCGGTGCCACTGCGGTTGTGGTCGCGAAATCCTGCGGGAACCCGTCGATGTTCGCCACCGACGCCCCGCGCCACCCGTAGATGGCCTGCAGTGGGTCTCCGACGGCAGTCAGCGGGAAACCGTCCCCGAACAGGTTCTGCAGCATCACCCGCTGTGCCACCGAGGTGTCCTGGTACTCGTCGACCAGAACGACCGCGTACTGCTCCCGCAAGCGCTCCCGGACGTGCCCGACGCTGCTGACGGCAACGGCGAAACGCATGAGGTCGGCGAAACCGACCACCGCTTCGGCGGCCCGATCGGCACGCACCTCCGCAACGACGCTGGACGCGATGATGCGCTTGGTCGCAGCCGCTCTGGCGTGGCGAGCCGGCGCGCTGGACTCCCCCGCGAGTGCGTCGATCAGTCGCTGGTCATGGGCCCGCAACTGCTCCGGGGACACCAGGTGCTCGGAGAGCTCCTCATCCAGACTCTGCACCCGCTCGCTGACGGTGCGGATGGTGGCGGTTCCGAGGTCCTCGCAGCGCACCCGGCTGCGGGCGACAGCCCGGTACGTGCGCACAGCGAGGTCCGTGGGACTCAGCAGCACCGACGACGGCTCTGCGCCGATCAGCAGCCCCCACTGGGCCAGCAGGTCCATCGCGAAGGCGTGGTAGGTCTGGATGGTCGGATCGGCGGTGTCCCCCTGGTCGGACTGTGCGACCTGCGAGAGCAGCCCCCGGATCCGGCTGGCCAGTTCCCCGGCCGCCTTGTTGGTGAACGTCAACCCGAGCACCTGGTCCGGCCGCACTGCGCCCGTGCCGACCAGCCATGCGACCCGGGCCGACATCACCGCGGTCTTCCCGGAACCGGCCCCGGCAAGCACCAGCAACGGGCCGTCCAATGGCGCGCAGATGGCCGCCCACTGCTCGTCGCTCGGGGCGAACCCCAGCACCTGTGCCAACTGCTCGCGGTTCATGGCCGCACCTCCGCGCCACGCGGATCGGCCGGACAGGAGTCGGCGACCACACACATGCGACAACCCGGTCCCGGCCTGGCCACGGCCAGTTCCGCGCGCATACCGGCGGCTGCCGCCTCCAGCACCGGCAAGAGCCATTCGGACAGGTCCGGGGTGTCCTGCAGCATGATCCGGGCCCCCGGTTCCGCCTGACCGCGGGGCGGGTCCTCCCGCAGGAACATCAACTGCGCCACCGCCTGCCCGGTCGTGCCCAGAGCGCCCAGCTCGGCGATCCATCGGTACAGTCCCATCTGCACGTGGGTGGCAGCTTCGGCGCGGGTGATCTTCTTACCGGTCTTGAAGTCGGTGATCAGGGCGCGGTCGCCGAGGGTGTCCACCCGGTCGGCCTTACCCCTGACCTGCAACGACTCCCCCGACGACAAGTCCACGGATGTGTCGAACTCCACCTCCGCGCCCACGAACTCGCCCGGGGTGTGCCGCATCCAGGTCAGGAGGCGCTCGGTCGCCTGTTGCGCCTGCTCCCGCTCGAACCGCGCCTGCCACCCGGGTTCGTAGCCGACCGCGTGCCAGACCTCGTCGAGGATCTCCCCGACGGCTTCGGCTTCGGGAGCCACCTGGCCACCGGCGATCGCCTGGGCGCACAGATGCAGGATGTTCCCGAACGCCAACTGTGTGGACGCCGCCTGCGTCGCGTGGACCCGCTTCTCGAGGAACCATCGTCGGGGGCAGCGGATGTACCCCTCGATACTCGAGGCGGAGACCGGCAGCGGCTGATCCGGATCGAACCAGGGGCTGTCGTTGCCGGTCCATTGCCGGTGCCCCCACCACGTCCTCGGCACCGCCCAGGGGTACAACGCATGGCCGTGGGAGTCCGTCACTTCCGTGAGGTCCTGCAGTCGCTCCCAAACCGCGCGGCGCAGGGCCGGCGAGGATCCAGGGTCGTCGAGGATCTGCCGGAGCCCGGCGACCACCCCCACCGGTGTGAGCGGCCGGCGAGGCCTGCCGATCACCTCCGTCGGTTCGCTGTCACCGGCGGCCAGCGCCACGAACGCCGACGGCGCCGGTCCGTCCTCCGCGCTGCTCTTGACCGCTGCGACCAGCAAAGCTCGCGACGCCCGGGTGCAGGCCACATAGAACAGTCGCCGCTCATCGAGCAACTGCTGTTCGCGGGAACCGATGGGCACCGCAGCATCCGCCTCGCTGAACAGGCCTGCGCGCACCCGCAGATCCGGCCAGGCACCCTCCTGCACACCGGCCACGACGACCAACGGCCATTGGCTGCCTTTGGCACGGTGGGCCGTGAGCAGCCGCACCGCATCACGGTTCCACGCCTTCTGCTGGTTGGGGGCCGCCGGGATCACCTGCTGTTCGAGCTGGGCCAGGAACTCGGGCACGGAGCGCACCGACTCGAAGGCCCGATCCATCTGCTCGGCCTGGTCGAACAACTCCATGACGGCATCGAGGGCCTGGTTGGCCTCCCGTGCCCGGCGGCCACCACCGAGGGCGTCTCGGCGCAGCCGCTGCGGCCAGGGCGTGGATCGCCAGATCTCGTCCAGGATCAAGGACGGAGGCCGACCCTGCGCCACCTGCAGTCCGGCTGTCTGGAGCACCTGGCTCAGCGCCGCCACCGCCCGGCCAAGGACCGGATCGACATCCGGCAACAGATCCGGGTCGCCGACACTGTCGGCGATCAACTGCCCCGATGACTGCGGTGCAGTCGGCGAGGCGGCACTGGCCTGCCTGCGCAGCAACCGACCCAAACGCGCGACCTGACGGGCGTCGAGGCCCGCCAGCGGCGATTCCAGCAAGGCTGTCGCCCGCTCGGCTGTGAGCCCACCGTCGACACCCGCGGCCACCCGCAGCACATCCAACAGGGGTCGCACCGCCGGTGTGAGTGCCAACGGCATGTCGTCGCGCGCGATCTCCGTGGGGATCCCCGCAGCCAACAGCGCCCGCTGGAGCGCCGGCAGGTCCCGTCGCCCGGACCTCACCAGTACCGCCATCTGGGACCAGTCCAACTGCAGTCCGGGGAACACCTCCGACGAACCCGCCCGGACCCGTCGCAGCAGGTCCGCGATGTGGTCGGCCTGGGCGGCCTCGGATTCGTAGAGGCGCACCGCGACCCGCCCCTCGGGATCACCGAGCGGCTGCGGGTTGCGATGTGCCCGGACCTTGTCCGCCGGGATGCCGGACAGGGCGTTGCGGGGGACAACCCGCTGCGCCACCTGCGCGATCGCGGGGCCGAATCGGCGGGTGCCACCGAGCGCCACGGTCTCGCACCCCGGCTGCGCGAACACCTCGTGGAACCGCAGGAGGCCCTCGGCGTCAGCGCCCCGGAATCCGTAGATCGACTGGTCGGGGTCGCCGACAGCGATGATCTGCGCACCCCGGGCGGCGAACTGCTCGAGCAGGGCCACCTGCGAGGGGTCGGTGTCCTGGTATTCGTCCACAAAGACGGTCCGCACGTCCCGAACGGCAGCTGGCGGGTCATGGGCGACCAGTTCCGTCGCACGCCTGATGAGTTCGGCGTAGTCCATGGCGCCGGCGAAACCGATGATGTCCAGGTACTCGGCATAGATCCCGGCGGCGGCCGACCGCATCGGGCCCCCGGTGCCCGCGGCGGCTGGCGCCAGACCCGCCGACTGTGCCTGCGTGATGAAACCGCGCAGCTGGTCCGACAGCCCGCGGCTGTGCCGGGCCGGCTCCAGCGCGGAAGGCAGGTGCTCGGTGGTCCGCACGATCTCGCGCAGCACGGTTTCCTGCTCCGGTGCCCCCATGAGCCGCAGACCGGGGTCGTGGGACTGCAACAGTCGGTAAGCCAGCGCGTGGAACGTGGTGGCCACGGGGACCGGCCCGGCACCGGAGGTCAACCTGTTGCGCAGTTCCTGGGCGGCGAGCCGACCGTAGGTCAGCACCAGGATCGAATCGGGTGTCTGACCCCGGTCGAGCCGTTCCGCCACTGCCGCGACGATGACGCTCGTCTTGCCGGTACCGGGGCCGGCAAGCACCCGCAGATGTCCGGCCTCGTGCTCGATGACGGCACGCTGCGCGGAGTCGGGGCGCCACGTCGGGATCTCCGGGTGCGGCCAGTTGAGACGGATCGCCTGGGCCATGCCCTCAGCACACCACAGGGGTACGACACGGACATGACCGTCCCGGCTCGCCGCCACACAAGGCTCCCAGGCCGGTATCTGAGACGATGCAGGGGTGACCAGTGGTGAGCCGCGGCCGCCGGAGTCCGACGCCTCGGACGCCACGGCCCAACTCGACGGTGCCGGAGAGCATCCGACCGTCCGGCTCGGCGGTGCGCTGCTTCCTGCCGCGCCCGCCCAGGACGCCACCAGCCAGTTCCCGACGCCGGCGCTCGGGCCCCGCCACAACCACGAACCCGGACCCGCCGAAGCCACCCCGTTGCCCAGTGAGCCGCTCCTGGCCCCACCGCCCCCGCGCGGTCCGGACCTGGAGACCGTGGTCATCGAAGCCGACGTCATCCCGCGCAGGTTGCGCCGACCCATCGATCTGCTGCGGCTGCTGTCCGCATTCGCCACCGCGGCGGTCATCCTGGCGGTTGCCTACTTCGCGTCTGCGGCCGCCGCCGGCCTCGAGAGTGACCTGACCAAGGCCTCCGACCGGATCCCCGGGGTCATCGTGGTGGCCGCCAACCTCATCGGCCTGCTGGGCGTGCTGGCGCTGCCGATCGCCGCGGCCTTCGATCTGATGATCCGGCGGCGCGGCCGGATGCTGGCCGAGGCGCTCGGCGGGCCTGGTGGTCGCGGTCATCCTGACCTCGGCGATCGCCTGGATCATCACCCGCTACCCGAACCCGCGCCTGCTGCTGACTCTGACCGGTCAGGAAACCCCGGGGCAACTGCCGCCGCTCAACGCGATCCTCGCCGGCCTCGTCGCCTTCATCACCATCGCCCGATTGATCGAGCGTCCCCGCTTCGGGCCGATCTCGATCGTGGTCGTCGCGGCGATCGTGCTGGCGAACATCGTCACCGGCGGCATCACCGCCACCGCCCTGGCCCTGTCGATCCTGTTCGGCTGGGCGGTCGGGCTGTCCATGCGGTACACCCTGGGCACGCCGACGACCCGGCCCAGCGGCCTGGCCGTGGCCACGGCGCTTGAGGAAGTCGGCTATCCGGTGACCGTGCTGCGCGCCCACCGGGAGTTCAGCGCCGGGCGGCGGTACGTGGCCACCACCCGCTCGGGCGAGACCCTCAACGTGTTGGTGCTCGACCGGGACCTGGAGGGCGCGGGCGTCGCGGCCAACGTGTGGCGCACCTTGCGGGTGCGCGACGACAGCGCCCCGTCCCGGTTGAGCATGCGTCGCCGGCTGGAACGCACGGCGCTGCAGGCCTACGCCGGCAACGCCGCCGGTGCCCCGCTCCCGGCGTTGCTGGCGGCGGTGCAGGTCGAACGAGGACGCCGCGCTGCTGGCCTTCCCCCGCATCGACGGCCGGACCTTCGAGCAGATCGGATCCGACCTCAGCGACACCGACCTCGATCGCGCCTGGCGGGCGGTGCGCACGCTGCACGACCGGGGCATCACGCACCGCTCACTGACCGCCGGTCACCTGCTGCGCGACGACGACGGCAAGATCTGGTTGCTGCACGCCGAAGAGGGCGCCGTGGCCGCCAGCGACGTGGCCCAGCGCGTGGATCTGGCCGAACTGCTGTGCACGCTGTCGCTGCTCACAGATCCCGATCGTGCGGTTGCCTCCGGCCAGCGGGTACTCGGACCGCTGCGACTGGTCAAGGCGCTCGGTGTCCTGCAGCCGATCGCGCTGTCGAACGACACCCGCAAGGCGATCCGCAAGCGCAAGGACATCCTGGTGCAGTTGCGCGACCTGCTGCTGGAGATGTCGCCCAACCCCAATCCCGAGCAGGTCGAACTCGAGCGACTGCGCCCGCGGATGCTGCTTCACGGTGGTCGCCGGGACGGTGGCCGGTTACATCCTGCTGACCCAACTGGCGCAGGTGAACCTGGCCACGCTGCTCACCGACGCGAACTGGGGCTGGGCGGTGGTGGCGCTGCTGTTGTCGGGATTGACCTACATCGCGGCCGCCATGGCGCTCGAGGGTTTCGTCCCCGAGCGACTGCAGTTCTTCCGCACCTTCCAGGCACAGTTGGCGGCCTCGTTCGCGACCCTGATCTCACCACCCACGCTCGGGGCCGTGGCCGTCAACCTGCGCTACCTGCAGCGAGCCGGCGTGCACCCGGCGCTGGGCGCGGCCAGTGTCGGCGTCTCCCAGGTCATGGCGTTCGTCGTGCACATTCTCATGCTGCTGGGCTTCGGCGTCATCGCCGGGACCCGGGCGGAGAACGACTTCACCCCGCCGGCCTGGGCCGTCTTCGTGCTGCTCGGTGGGTTGGCGGCCGCGGTGTTCCTGCTCCTGCTGCCCTGGACCCGCAAGTGGATCACCCGCCGCATCCGGCCGATCTTCCAACAAGTCGGCCCCCGCCTGCTCACCCTCCTGCAGCAGCCTCGCAAACTCACCCTCGGCATCGGGGGCATCCTGCTGCTCAACCTCGGCTACATCGTCTGCCTGGTCGCCTGCGTCTGGGCGTTCGGCGGGTCGGCGCCCATCGCGGCGATCGCCGTGGTCTACCTCGCCGGTGCCACGATCGGGCAAGCCGCTCCCACGCCGGGTGGCTTGGGAGCCGTCGAGGCGGCCCTGTCCGCGGGGCTCACGGCCGCCGGCATCCCGGGCGGCTTGGCGGTGTCCTCGGTCCTGCTGTTCCGGCTCGTGACCTTCTGGCTGCCGACGGTCCCGGGCTGGTTCGCCTTCAACTCCCTGCAGCGCAACCAGATGCTGTAGCGGCGTGCGTCTGAGGTTGGTTCACGGGTGGCGCCGGGGCCAGTGGCGGTCTGGCCCGGGGCTGCCCGGGCGTTTGTGACGATGTTGCGGGGTCCGCAGGGCGGTTTGTCACGACGTTGCGGGCTGCCGGGCGGTTCGACCCCGCACCGTCGTGACAAACCAGCCGGAAATGCACGCAACATCGTCACAAAGACCGCCAGCGGCAGCAGCGACGCACGACACCAGCGGCGCAGGTCAGTAGTTGGGCTTCTCCGGCTCGATCTGGTTCACCCAGGCCACCACACCGCCGCCGACATGGATCGCGTCGGCGAAACCCGCGGCCTTCACCAGGGCCAGCACCTCGGCCGAACGGCCACCGACCTTGCAGTGCAGCACGACCTGCTTGTCCTGCGGCAATGTCGCCAGCGCCTCGCCGGACAGGAACTCACCCTTGGGGATCAGCACCGCACCGGGGATGTTCACGATGTCCCACTCGTTCGGCTCGCGCACGTCGATCAGCACGAAGTCCCGTTCCCCGCGCCCACGCTGCTCGAGCATGAGCTGCAGGTCCTTCACACTGATCGTCGAGTCCTTGGCCGCCTCTGCCGCCTCGTCGGTGATGGTGCCGCAGAAGTAGTCGTAGTCGATGAGCCCGACGACCTCGATGGTCTCCGGGTGTTTGCGGATCTTCACCGTGCGGTAGCTCATGTCCAAGGCGTCGTAGACCATCAACCGGCCGAGCAGAGTCTCCCCGACACCGGTGATCAGCTTGATCGCCTCGGTGCCCATGATCGACCCGATCGAGGCGCACAGCACACCCAGTACCCCGCCTTCGGCGCACGAGGGCACCATGCCCGGCGGCGGCGGTTCGGGGTAGAGGTCCCGGTACTGCGGACCCTGCGACTCCCAGAAGACCGACGCTTGGCCCTCGAACCGGAAGATGGAACCCCAGACGTACGGCTTGTCGAGCAGTACGCAGGCGTCGTTGACCATGTAGCGGGTCGCGAAGTTGTCGGTGCCGTCGACGATCAGGTCGTACTGGGCGAAGATCTGCAGCACGTTGCCGTTGTCGAGCCGCTCGTCGTGGACCACCACGTTGATGAGCGGGTTGATCTCCGCGATCGCGTCCGCGGCCGATTCGGCCTTGGGCCGGCCGATGTCGCTCTGGCCATGGATGATCTGGCGCTGCAGGTTCGACTCGTCGACGACATCGAACTCGACGATCCCGAGAGTCCCCACACCGGCGGCGGCGAGGTACATCAATGCCGGCGAGCCGAGTCCACCGGCGCCCACGCAGAGCACCTTCGCGTTCTTCAGTCGCTTCTGCCCGGTCATCCCGATCTCCGGGATGATGATGTGTCGGCTGTACCGACGCACCTCGTCGACGGTGAGGTCAGCGGCCGGTTCGACCAGCGGCGCAAGCTTCACAGCACACTCCATATGGGTTGGTTTGCTCACGACAACGGTGCCACGGGCCGGGTTTGTTCCCAGCACGCGGGTCGCAGGCTGCCACCGGGGCCGTCCTCCCCCGCCTCCTCGCTCAGATCGCGAGCACCGCCAACGGCTGTCCCGGCACGGGCCCCTCACGGACTCAGCGGCTGCGCACCTCGACCGTGCGTGCCACACTGCCCTCATGGTTCAGGTGTCGACGTCGGAAGTGGCGGGCCGAACGTCGCGATGGGTGCCGTTCCACGCCGGCTTCGCAGTCCTGGTCCTCGCCGTGCTGCTGCTGCCGATGGCCGACACCGGGCCGAAGGTGATGGCGCTGGTGATCGCCTACAACGTCGCTGTCCCGGTGCTGGCCCGGCGCACCGACGACGACGCCCTGTGGATCACCTGGGCGGTGCTCGCGCCGATGAGTGTGCTCATGGTGCTGCCCGACTGGTTCTTGTCCGCTGTGCTCGGCACGCTGGAGTTCCCGAACACGGGCGCGCCCTACATCGGCACGATGCCGCTGTTCATGGCCGGCATGTGGACGATCGCACTGCTGCCGCTGATGATGATCGGCCGGCAGGTGGAGGCGACCCGCGGCCCCCGGGATGCATTCGTGGCGGTCGGGGTCGCCGGACTGGCCCTGTTCATCGCCGCTGAATGGCTGGCCCCGGCGATCCCGCTGTGGGAGCCGGTCGGGGCCGCCCAGGTGCTGGGCATCGCGGTCTATGTGCTGCTTCCCGAGCTCGCCCTTTGCATCGCGTCCTACGAACTGGTCCGCGGTGCCCGCCGGCGACCGGGGGTGGCCACCGTCGGCGGCATCATCGCCGTGCCGTTCATGTACCTGGGCATGCTGGCCACCGGCTACCAGTTCCTGGGCTAGGCGAACGGCTCCACCAACGTGTGCCACGCCCGCTCGACGAGTTCGGGGTGCTCCATCTGCGAGACGTGCCCCGAGTGCGGAATGACCATGATCCGCGAGTGCAGGAAGTGCCGGGACGCCCGGCGCGCCGCCCGCTGGTTGACCAACTTGTCCTGCTGCCCGTAGATGAGCAGCACCGGGACCTTGATCCGCTCGGCCAAACGCCACGGGGCTTCCGGCCCGCGGTCGAAGTAGGTGGCCAGGATGCCCCGCAGGGCGGACTGGAAGGCGGCACCGACCCATGGCTTCTCCGCGAGCATCCGCGCGTCCTCCTGCGCCTCCGCCACCCGCTGCGGCGGCACGCACGAAGGGTCGGCGTAGACCAGGTTCAAGGTGGCCTGCACCCGTTGCTCGACCGGCAGCTTTGCGATCCGGGTCGCGAGCCGCTCGCCCACCCCGGGCAGGGCGATGATCGGCAGTTGGACGCTCGTGCGCATCGGGATGAGATCAGGCAGAGCCGGCGAGATGAGCGTGACCGAGCGGATCAGGTCGGTGTGCCGCGCCGCCAGTTGCACGCTGATCGCCCCGCCCATGGAGTTGCCGAACAGGTGCACGGGCTCGGCGAACCGCTCCCGGATGAGCCCGGCGAGCACCTCCGCCTGCGCCTGCGGACTGTAGTCGCCTGACATGGCCGGTCCGCTGCGGCCGAAACCGGGCAGATCCGGGGCCACGCAGTGGAGGCGGTCGGACAGCGACCACATCAGGTCGGTCCAGTTGGATGAGTTGCCGCCGAGGCCGTGGACGAACAGCGCAGGCGCGCCCTGTCCGGTCTCGCGCAGATACACCGCCGAGCCTGCAACCTCGATCTCGGCACCCGGGACGCGTTCGCGAACTGTCACCGGATCACGGTAGCGCGGGGGTACAGTGAGGGGCGCGCGACCGACTGCGCGCGACCCCAACCCTACTGGCGAGTAACATAGGTATCCATGTCCGTTGTTGAGCCTGCCCGCCGCGGGGTACGACTGCCCCGCAAGGCACGTCGTGAGCAACTCCTGGCGTCAGCCCAGGAGGTCTTCGTCAACCGCGGCTACCACGCGGCCGCCATGGACGAGATCGCCGACAAGGCCGGGGTGAGCAAGCCGGTGCTGTACCAGCACTTCCCCAGCAAACTCGACCTCTATCTGGCCCTGCTGGAGCAGTCCAGCCAGGACCTCGTGGACCGCGTGCAGTTGGCCCTGGACGGCACCGAGGACAACCACATGCGGGTGCGGGCCGCCATCGACGCCTACTTCGCATTCGTCGATGACAAGTCGGCAGCATTCCGTCTCATCTTCGAGAGCGACCTGACCAATGAACCCGCAGTGGGCGCCATCGTGGAGGGCACCGACTTCCGCTGCGCCACCGCCGTGAGTCACGTCATCTCGGCGGACACCGGCCTTCCACCCGACCAGGCGATGCTGGTGGCCACCGGCCTGACCGGGCTCGCACAGACCGCCGCCCGGTACTGGTTGCGCGAGCAGGGGCGCATTCCCCGCGACCAGGCCTCGCACATCATGTCCGTTCTCGCCTGGCGCGGAGTCTCCGGATTCCCGAAGACCCACTGAGACCCAGACCTGGACCCGTCCGATTGTCACGTTGTTGCGGCTGCCGAATCTCGGTTGTCACGAAGGTGCGGGGTGAGCCGCGGGCGAACCGCCCAACTTCGTGACGAAGCGGGTGATCGGCGCGACAACTTCGCGACAATCGGTGGGCGCACGTTCTGCAGCCCCAGCCCTGTCGTCAGCCCAGCGCGAACACCCCGAGCATGCCCGGGACGCGATCACGGACCTGACGTAGGCTGTCACCCGTGGCAAAAGCAGCAGCGAAGCACCCCATTGAGGTCAAGATCGGCGTGCAGTACTCCCCGCGGGAGATCACCGTCGAGGTGACACTGACCGCCGAGGAGGTCCGCGCTCTCGTGGAGCAGGCGGTCAGCAGTGGCGGTGTCATCGAACTGACCGACGTCCGCGGCCGCCAGGTCCTCATTCCCGCCGCCACCTGCAGCTACGTGGAGATCGGCCCGCCCGAGGCCCGCCGGGTGGGCTTCGGCGCCACCGAGTAGCACAACGCCGCTCAGGCGTTGAGCCCCAGCTCCCGCATCCGGGCGGCATGGGCATCGGTCAGCCGGGCGAACATCCGCCCCAACTCCGCAAGATCGGTACTGCCGACCAACAGCTCCCCCATCGCCTCCCGCTCGGCGGCTACCCGCTGCGACTGCGACAGCGCCTCCCCCACGAGTCGACGGCCCCACAAGGACAGCCGGCTGGCCAGCGTCTTGTCCTCCGAGATCATCCTGCGTACGGTCGGCACCACGAAGACCGAGTGCCCGAGGTCCGCACAGACCTCGTCGACCAGCACCCGCGAGTCCTCGTCCACGAACTGCCCCACCTCGCGGTAGAAGTCCGCGGCGATCCCATCCCCCACGTAGATCTTCACCAGCGCCTCCGGGTAGTCCGCAGGGGCCGTGGACTTGTGGAAGTTCTCGATCGGATCAACGAACGGACGCATCGCGGCCATGGGATCGGCACCGCGCGCCCGCAAACCCTCGGCCAGGATCTTGTAGTGCCCGTACTCCCCGATCGCCATCTGCGTCACGGCCTCGCGGCCCGCCAGGTCCGGCGACAGCAGGGCGTCCTGGGAGAGCCGCTCGAAGGCCTGCAGCTCCCCGTAGGCGAGCACCCCGAGCAGGTCGATGGTCGCTTCCTGATGCGCACTGTCCACGGATCCCACGCTACTGCCCGCGTCCGGTCGTTGACCGAAACCCTGCCCATGGGACAATGGTCGGGACTATTAGTGGAGAACACCCTGAACGATCCAAGTTTTGAAGACCTCGGAGTGCGGCCGGAGACCGTCGCCTCCCTCGCCGAGAAGGGGATCACACACCCCTTCCGCATCCAACAACTCAGCATGCCGCTGGCTCTGGACGGCCACGATGTGATCGGCCAGGCGAAGACCGGCACGGGCAAGACCCTCGCCTTCGGGATTCCGTTGCTCGAGAGGCTCGAGCCCGGTCACACCGCCCCGCAAGCACTGGTCATCGTCCCGACCCGGGAACTGTGCCTGCAGGTGGCCGAGGACATCCAGGAGGCCGGCAAACTGGCCGGCGCACGGGTGTTGGCCATCTACGGCGGCAAGGCCTACGAGCCACAGATCGATGCGCTCAAGCGCGGCGTCGACGTCGTCGTCGGCACCCCGGGGCGCCTGATCGACCTGCAGCGCCAGAAGATCCTCAACCTTTCGAAGATCAAGTCCCTGGTCCTCGATGAGGCCGACGAGATGCTCGACATGGGCTTCCTGCCCGACGTCGAGAAGCTCGTCTCCATGGTGCCCGACGTGCGGCAGACCATGCTGTTCTCCGCAACCATGCCCGGCCAGATCCTCAACCTCGCCCGTCGCTACATGACCCAGCCGACGCACATCCGCGCAACCGACCCGGGCGACGACATGGCCACCGTCGAGGCCATCGAACAGCATGTGTGGCGCGCCCACTCGATGGACAAGCCCGAGCTCATCGGACGCATCCTGCGCGCCGACGGCCGCGGCCGCACCATGATCTTCTGCAAGACCAAGCGCGCCGCCCAGAAGCTCAGCGACGACCTGATCGAGCGCGGTTTCAAGGCCGGCACGGTACACGGCGACTTGGGCCAGGGCGCCCGCGAGAAGGCGTTGCAGCAGTTCCGTGACGGGGACATCGATGTGCTGGTCGCCACGGATGTGGCTGCCCGTGGCATCGACGTCGACAACGTCACCCACGTCATCAACTACACGTGCCCCGACGACGAGAAGATGTACCTGCACCGGATCGGCCGCACCGGTCGCGCCGGCTTGGACGGCGTCGCCGTGACGTTGGTCGACTGGGACGACATCCACCGCTGGAAGATGATCGACAAGGCCCTGGGCCTGCCCTTCGCCGACCCGCTGGAGACCTACTCCACGTCCGACCACGTGTTCACCGGCCTGGGCATCCCGCGGGATGCGGCCGCGCGGCTGAAGCCAGCCGCCGCTGCTCCCCCCCGGGAGTCGCGACCGCCACGGGACCGCGACCGCCGCCCCCGCTCCGGGGACACCGGCGACAAGCCGAAGTCCGAGTCCAAGAACGGCGCCGGCAAGCCCCGGCGTCAGCGAACGCGGCAGCGGACCCGCCGCAACGTCGACCAGGCCTCCTCGTCCGACTCGTAGTCGGCCGGATCAACCTCGGGTCGCCTGCCGCGTGAGCCACAAGGACGGGCGCTAGCCCACAGTCCGCGTTCCGGACTCACGGCTGCCCTTCGGACCAGCGGCTGTCGCACCGGGGACTTGGAACCGCCGAGGATCAGGCACTCGGCGACTGGGTTCGCCGCAGGGGGCCAGCCGCGTTAGCCCTAGGGACAGGCGTGAGCCGTTTGCACAAGCGTTAGCCCGAAAGTCCGCGTTTCGGACTAACGGCTGTCCTTCGGACTAACGGCTGCCTCGCACCCGGGACCCCGGACCTCCCGGAATCAGCCGCGAACGCCTGGATCGCCGAACCCCCGCCTACCCCTTGATGCGCACGCGCACCCAGCTGCGCGCCGAGCACGCGGGGCACTTCATCCACACCCGGTCGGTCCGACCCGGCGAGGGGATGTACATCATCGGCAGGGCCAACCGGGCGGCTTGCACCATCGAGACCACCGAGCGGGAGTCGCACTTCTCGCAGTGCAGGGCGACGCTGCCCAACGACGGCGGACTGATCTCGTCGCTGAACAGGGCGCGCTTGCCCTGCGGGTCGGAACGGCGCCGGGGTTTGTCGGTGGGAGTGGGAACGCGGCGCAGGGCCGCGGGACGTTCAGTCATGACTGCTCCATCATCAAAGCTGCGAGTTCCCGATAGGCCTGTGCGCCGCGGGAACGGCGGGCGGTGGAAAGGACCGAGCGACCCGCACCCGGCGCCTCCGCGAAGCGAACCGAGCGCGAGATGGGCGCGAGCACCGGCAGGTCGTACTGCTCCTCGATGTCGCTGAGAACCTCGCGGGACAGCCGGGTACGGGCGTCGAACATCGTCGGCAGCACGCCCATGATCCGCAAGTCCCGGTTGGTGTAGCGCCGTACGTCGTCGATCGTCTCGAGCAGTTGCGCCACCCCTCGGTGGGACAGCGTCTCCGCCTGCATCGGGATCAGGACCTCGGAGGCGGCAGTGAGGGCGTTGATGGTGAGAACGCCCAGCGACGGCGAACAGTCGATCAGGACCACGTCGTAGTCCCCGGCCACCTCGGACAGCGCCTCCCGCAGCACGTACTCGCGCCCGGTGCGGTTGGCCAGCTGCATCTCCGCGCCGGACAACTCGATCGAGGCGGGCAGCAGGTCGGGGCCCTCCGGCGTGGTGGTGATGGCCATGCGCGGACCGAGTCGCCCGAGCAGCACGTCGTGGATGGTGAACTGCACCTGATCGGGTTCGACGCCCATGGCGAAGGTCAGACAGGCCTGCGGGTCCAGGTCGAGCAGCAGCACCTTTCGGCCGGCTTCGGCGAGTGCCGCACCCGTCGAGGCAACCGTCGTCGTCTTGGCGACGCCACCCTTCTGGTTGGCAACCGCCACGATCCGTGATTCCACGCCCCTACCCCTGAACCTCAACGCCCCGCATCCAAAGCACTATTGTGCCCCAGTGAGCACGCCACGGTCGATAGCCCTCCCCCCGGGCGTCCGGCGTGTTGCCGATCCGGCCACGGGACTGGTGACACTGCAGGGTCCCGCAACCGGAACGGGCAGCGTCTTGCTGGCACCCGGCTTCACCGGGAGCAAGGAGGACTTCCTCGGGATCTTCGACGAACTGAGCGGCTTCGGGTGGACGGTCGTCGCCGTGGACCACCGCGGGCAGTACGAGTCACCGCCGCTGCCCGAGTACAGCCTCGACATCTGGGCCGACGATCTGTGCCGCCTCGCCGCGCAACTGCCGGAACCGGTGCACCTGGTCGGCCATTCGCTGGGCGGCTTGATCGCGGGGCGGGCGGCGGCACGGTTCCCATGGGCCTCGGTGACATTCCTCAACTCCGGGTCAGGGCCCATCCACCAGTCGCAGCACGATCGACTGCGGCTGCTCGTCGCAGCCCTCGAGCACTTCCCGATGGAGCAGATCTGGGAGGCCAAGACCGCCGCCGACCTGGCAGCCGGCAGGCAGCCGGCACCGCCGGAGATCGAGGCATTCCTGAAGGACCGGTTCCTCCGGACCGACCCCCGGGGGCTGGCCGTGATGGCCCGCATCCTGCTCGAGGGACCGCAGCAGGACCTGCGGGGTGCGCACGGGCAGCTGCTGGTGGCATTCGGCGTCGACGATCCGGACTCGTGGTCGTGGCAGACCCAGGTCGACCTGGCCCAGCGGTGGCGGGCCCGGCTCGCGGTCATCCCCGGCGCCGCCCACTCACCGGCGGTGGAGGCGCCCGCGGCGACTGCGGCACTGCTGGGCGCGATGTTCACCCGCGAGGGTGACCGATGTGTAAGGAACCCGCGCAGTGGGTATGCCCCAGGCATGCGCATCGTCACCCCCCTCGACGCGGACACCGCGGCGATCCGGCGCGCACGCAAGACCGTGAGCGACCAACTGTGGGCGTGGGGTCTGCCGGGACTGGTGGACGATGCCGAACTGATCACCAGCGAACTCGTGACCAACGCCCTCGAACACGGCGGCGGCGTCATCGAACTGCGGCTCGCCGCGATGCCGGACCGGGTGCGGATCAGCGTGGTGGACGGCAATCCGCAGCACCTGCCCGCCGTCGCCACCGACCGGGGCCTGCGGGTGGGCGGCCGGGGACTGTCGCTCATCGAGCAACTCGCATCCGACTGGGGGTACGACGTCGGCCCGGATGGCAAAGAGGTGTGGGCGGAACTACCCGCCTAGAGCCCGCTCTGCTCGATGAAGCCGAAGACCGCGTTGCCGATCAACTGCACGGCGATCGCGGCCAGCAGCATTCCGGAGATCCGGGTGAGAACCGTGATGCCGGACGTCCCGAGCACACGCGCGATCACGGTGCTGTAGCGCATGGCCAGGAACAGCACGAGATGCACCGCGAGCACGCCGAGGGCCACTGCCAGCAACTGGAGCCCGGAGTCGGCCTGCTGCATGAACAGCATCACCGCCACGATCGCGCCGGGACCAGCGATCAGCGGCGTACCCAGGGGCACCAGCGCCACGTTCACATCGTCGTCGGAGGCCGTGATCCGGCCGCCCTTGCCCATGAGCAGGTCGAGTGCCACGAGCAACAACAGCAGTCCGCCACTTGCCTGCAGCGCCGGCAGGGACACGTGGAGGTAGTCCAGGATCGCCCGACCGAACACAGCGAACCCGACGATCACGCCCAACGCCGTCAGCGTCGCCTGCAGTGCCAGTCGCCGCATCTGCGCGGCACCCCGGCGATGGGTGAGCGCCAGGAAGATGGGCACGATCCCCGGCGGATCCATGATCACGATCAGGGTGACGAACACCGACCCGAAGAGCCGCCAATCCACTACTGGTCGGGGGTTTGATCAGCAGCCGGCGGCGCGGCGGTGGGCGCCTGCGGTGCGGCCGCAGTCTGCCCGACGGGAGCGGCGATACCCAGGATCTGGCGGGCCTGCCCGAGGACACCGGCGTCGCAGTGCACGTCGTAGTGCGCCGCGGTGATCTGGCTGCGGGACAGGAAGTCGCGCTTGCCGCCGGTGAAGGCGTAGGACAGCAGCCCGAAGACGATGCCGAAAGCGGCACCGTAGATCAGGCCCATCAGGATCAGCGAGAAGGTGCTGCCGTCGCCACGGGCGAACAGTGAGACGAACAAGCCCAGCAGCAGCCCGAACCACATACCCATCGCCAGGCCGCTGAGGGCCGCCCGGCCCCAGGACAGTCGGCCGACGACAGCTTCCACCAGTCGCAGATCAACGCCGACGATTGCGACGTTCTGCACCGGGAACTTGCTGTCGCTCAGTTTGTCGACGGCGAACTGTGCCTCGGCATAGGTGGAGTAGCTGGCCAGCACCGGCCGGTCTTCCAGCAGTTTGAACGGATCAGCGTTCGACATCGGGTCTCCTCAGGGTCTGGTCCGAGGCTATCTGACGCCCCGGTGGATGCGAAGAGCGCGAGGGGCGCCGAGGTGACCCCGGCGCCCCTCGATGGGTGGTCGCTCAGCCGCGCAGCTTGTACTCCTCGAGCAGCCGGCGGGCGATGATCATCCGCTGGATGTCGGCGGTGCCCTCGCCGATCATGAGCATCGGGGCCTCGCGGTAGAGGCGCTCGATCTCGTACTCCTTGGAGTAGCCGTAGCCGCCGTGGATGCGGAAGGAGTCCTCGACGACCTCCTTGCAGTACTCGCTTGCCAGGTACTTGGCCATACCGGCCTCGAGGTCGTTGCGGGCCCCGGAGTCCTTGGTACGGGCGGCACGCACCATCATCAGGTGCGCGGCCTCGACCTTGGTCGCCATCTCCGCGAGCCGGAAGGCGACGGCTTGGTGCTCGGCGATCGGCTTGCCGAAGGTGACCCGCTGCTGGGAGTAGTCGACACCGAGCTCGAAGGCGCGGGTGGCCAGGCCACAGGCGCGGGCGGCGACGTTCACGCGGCCGACCTCGACGCCGTCCATCATCTGGTAGAAGCCCTTGCCCGGCTCGCCGCCGAGCAGCGCCGCTGCGGGCAGGTGGAAGTCGGTCATCACCAGTTCGGTGGTGTCGACGCCCTTGTAGCCCATCTTCTCGATCTTTCCGGGGATGGTCAGCCCGGGCAGGACCTCACCGAAGCCGGCGGGCTTCTCGATCAGGAAGGTGCTCATCTTCTTGTACACACTGGCGTTCTCGTCAGCTTCGGCATCGGTGCGCACCAGCACGGCGCACAGCGTGGAACTGCCACCGTTGGTCAGCCACATCTTCTGGCCGTTGAGCACGTACTCGTCACCGGCGCGCACAGCCTTCGACTGGATGGCGGCGACGTCCGAGCCACACCCGGGCTCCGACATCGAGAAGGAGCCACGCAGGTCGCCGGTGGCCATACGGGGCAGGAAGTCCTGCTTCTGTTCGTCCGTGCCGTGCTGCATGACCATGTAGGCGACGATGAAGTGCGTGTTGATGATGCCGGAGACGCTCATCCAGCCGCGCGCGATCTCCTCCACGCACAGCGCATAGGTCAGCAGCGACTCGCCGAGCCCGCCGTACTCCTCCGGGATCATGAGCCCGAAGATCCCCATCTCCTTCATGCCCTCGACGATCTCGGTGGGGTACTCGTCGTTGTGTTCCAGGTGTTGGGCCTGCGGGATGATCTCGTTCTCGACGAACTCGTGCACCGCAGACAGGATCTCCTGCTGCACATCGGTCAAACCCTCGGTCTGCGCCAAACGCCCCATGATGCTGCCTCCAACGGTTGTTACTCGTGAGTATTCCACCGGGGGTTGGGACAGGCGTCAGGAGGTCCGGGCAGCGTCGCGGACTCGCGGCAGTTCCGTCCTGACATCGTGTCCACCGACTAGGAGACTGCTGCACCCGCCAGCGGTTGGCGGCTACTCAGGCGACTGCAGCGGACATCCCGAAGGACGCGCCGACACCCCTTCAAGTCGTCAGTCGCACGGCGCGACAGACCCACCTTCACGCGACCCTTGCGGATCGGCTTGCACGTGTCATACAGGTCGCACGCCTCGCTGACCTTGAAGGATGAGGGCACCGTGTAAGTGACCTTCTTGGCCGTGGGGCGGTAGACGTAGTAGTTGCGGGTCTTACCCTTCTGCGTCAGGCACACAGTCACGGACTTGGTGATGGTGCAGCCCTTGTTCCTTGCACCGGTGAGGTTCGTCAGCAGGTTCCGGTAGGTGATCCCCGGCTTGAGCACGGTGCCAGACGTAGAGGTCGTCCAGATCCCCAGGCCGAAGTCATCCCAGCCGTACCAATCAACCTGGACCACGCCGTTGTGCAAGGACTCGAGGTAGGTCTGGGCCAGGTATGCCGAGCCCAAGTTCTGCGAGTACTTCTTCTTCGGCCAGTTGTTGTTGCGGTTGTTGCCGTAGTTCATCTCGGTGTCCAGGATGGGCAGTTTCTTGTACCCGGTCGCCGAGATGACCTGCTTCGCGTAGTCCAGCCCCCTGGCCCGGTCGGCCAGGTTGCCGTTGCCCGGGCCCTGCTTCAGCCATGGGTACAGGTGCACCGCGATGCCGTCCGGCTTGCCGCCGCGCGACTTCAGCGCTTTCAAGTACCGCTTGAGCCACCCGTTCTTGACGAATCCCTTGGTCTGCACGATCGTGCTCGACGCCGTGATGACCTTGGCATTGGGGTCCACCTGACGGATGATCTTCTGAGCGGCCACCGTGAGTTCGGCCATCTCCACCGCGCTGTCACCGGACGGGCTGCTGAACATCGCGGTGAGGTTGGCCTCGTTCCACATCTGGTACTGGGTGATCTTGCCTTGGTAGCGGGTGACCACCTCGCGCACCCAGGTCTTCCAGTCCTCGATGTCCTTGGGCCCGGAACTGCTCCCCCCGGGGAAGTACTCGCAGTTCGTGTAGGTGCCGGGCTGACACGGTGGCTTGACGTTCTTCGCGGCCCATTCAGGCGTGTACCCGAGGACATACATGATGTCCTTCGCGCCGGTCGCCCGGGCGTTGGCCACCACCTGGTCCAGAGTCGTCCAGTCGTAAACGCCCTTGGCCGTGTTGACCTGATCCCAGCGCACGCCGTTGTCCCAGATCCGAATGCCGCCGAAGCGGTCCTCGGCCGTGGGTGCGGTGTTGGTCAGGCTGTGGACGTGCATCCCGAGCAGGGAGGCAGGCACCTTCGTCGAGGTGCCCTTCACCTGTCCGGGCTTCGGGAGTTCCGGCGGGGACGCCGCCGCAGTTCCTGTGGCCACCACCATGGTGGCAGCCGTCATTGCCAGAGTCTTCACTACGAACCGCATTCCAAACCTTTCGTTTGGGACATCCTCACACGTTTCCGGATATGACGTCGGTAGGCACCGCCCGGATCCCTGGTCTGCAGCCCTGATCCCTCACAAGTGGGCAGCGTGCGTGCGAAGTCGCGCCGGATTCGCCCCACATGTGAGCCCGATTTGCGGTTCTTCGTTGCAGAGAGACCCTCAGGAGTGGGCGCGGGCACCCTATCGGCGCCCACTTGTGACGCAGCGGGCTCAGGCCTCCGGCGCCTCGAAGGTCTTGGTGCGCTTCATTCCGGCCGCCCGGCCCTTGGCCGAGATGACCAGCGCCATCTTCCGGGAGGCCTCGTCGATCATCTCGTCGCCGAGCATGACCGCACCCTTGGCGCCACCCGCCGCCGAGGTGTAGTACTCGTAGGCGTCGAGGATCAGCTCCGCGTGGTCGTAGTCCTCCTGGCGGGGGCTGAAGACCTCGTTGGCAGCGTCGACCTGACCGGGGTGCAGCACCCACTTGCCGTCGAAGCCCAGCGCTGCGGACCGGCCGGCCACCCGCTTGTACCCCTCGACGTCCTTGATCTGCAGGTACGGGCCGTCGATGGCCTGCTTGTCGTGGGCACGGGCGGCCATGAGGATGCTCATGAGGATGTGGTGGTAGGCGTCGCCCACGTCGTACCCGGGAGGCTGCTCGCCGACGACCAGCGACTTCATGTTGATGCTGGCCATGAAGTCGGCCGGCCCGAAGATGATGGTCTCGACCCGCGGGCTGGCGGTGGCGATCTTGTCCACGTTGAGAAGGCCCAGCGCGTTCTCGATCTGCGCCTCGATGCCGATCCGGCCGACCTCGAAGCCGTTGGCCTTCTCGATCTGGGTCAGCAGCATGTCCAGCGCCACGATCTGCTCGGGCGTCTGCACCTTCGGCAGCATGATGCAGTCGAGGTTCGGGCCAGCGCCTTCGACGACCTCGATGACGTCGGCATAGGTCCAGTGGGTCGTCCAGTCATTGACCCGGACCACACGCACCTTGTCCCCGTAGCCGCCCTCGTTCAGGGCCGCCACGATGTTCTTGCGGGCGTCCGGTTTGGCCAGCGGCGCCACGGCGTCCTCGATGTCCATGAACACCTGGTCTGCGGGAAGGCCCTTGGCCTTCTCCAGCATCTTCGGGCTGCTGCCCGGCACGGCCAGGTTGGAACGGCGGCTGCGAAGGGTTTCACTCATACTCCGACGATATCCGCCCACCCGGACGCCGGGTTTTCACACCCCCGACTCCGCGCTCTGCGGCTGGGATCCGCGCACGACGATCACCAGGCCGATAAGCATCACCGTCAGACCCAGCACGAGCGACACCCCCACCGACTGGCCCAGGAAGATCGCGGCCAGAATCGTCGCGCCGGGCGCCTCGAACAGGATCGCGGTGCTCACCACCGTCGCGGACGTGCGGTGCACGACGGCGTTCATGGCCGAGTGACCGCCGATCTGCGCCACCAGCGTGATCGCCAGAATGAGCGCCCAGTCCCGTGGCGCGTAGCCCAGCAGGGGGACGGTGAGAACCGCGCACAACCCCAGCAGCGCCAAGACCGGCGAACCCGTACACGACGGTCGTGTAGGAGCCGAGGTCGGTGTCCGCGCGCAGTCGCTCGCCGAACGCCACGTACACCGCCGCCAGCACCGCCGCCACCAGCGCCAGCCCCATGCCCAGCCAGGACCGCGCGTCGAGATGGCCACCGAATCCGGTCAGCAGCAGCACGCCCGCGATGCTGACCGCGATCCCCCACCACACCATGCGTGCCGGCCGGACGCCGGAGAACCGCGCCAGCAGCGCCGACCACACCGGCTGGGTGGAGATCATGGCGGTACTCAGCGCCACGCTGGTCAGCCGCAAGCTCGGGATCCAGGTGGCGAAGTGCGCGGCCAGGGCGACTCCGGGCCCCACGGCCGCCAGCGGGCCGGCGGGCAGGCGCAACCGCCGGGAGGTGACCGCCATCCACCCGGCGGTCAACGCCGCGGCCAGCAGGCAGCGATACATCGCAATGGCCAGCGAAGGCGCTGCGCAGGCGGCGATCAGGGGCGCGGACGCGCTCACACACCCGACAGCGACGACCAGCAGCAGCGCGTCGCGGCCCGACCGGCTCAGGCGAGGTCCGCCAGGCTGACGGTCTGCTTCTTCGCCGGCGCCTTGATGACGACCTTCTTGTCCCACTGCGTGAAGTCGACCTTGCTCGCCTCCGTCTGCTCCGGGGCGCTGGTGAGCAGCAACGGGTAGGCCTTGCCGGTCGTGGCCACCCACAGCGTGCCCACGGTCTGGGTCAGTGGCACGGCTGGCTGACCCAGCGCCACACCGACCTCCCCGACAGTGGCCGAGTCGTCGGATTGCAGGAACTGCCGCATCAGCGGCCCCATGGTGCTGGTCTGCTTGAAGGACTTGAGTTTGGGGTTGCTCAACTCCCCGGCGACCCACTTCGTCCCGATCTTCTTCGCCTTCTTCGCGTTGAAGGCCTGGGTCCAGTAGGCCTCATCGGCCTTGATGTAGATGACTCCGTCCACCACCCGGGTCTGCAGAGTGGTGTCTCCGGCGGTGCGCTTGCCGTCACTTGAGTCCTTCGTGACCACCAGATCCAGTGATGCCTGCGGGCTCTCACCGATGATGTGCACGCTGCGGGCACTCATGGCGGCCGCGTTCGCCTGCTTGAGGATCTGCTTGGGCCCGAGCTCCTCGACCCCGTTGGGCTTCCCAGCGGGTTGGCCGGTCTCCGCCGGCGAGGCCGACTCCGTCGCGGAGGCCCCCGGCGACGCGGATTCCCCCGTCCCACTGTCCGAACTCGAACAACCGGCAGCGGCCGCCAGGACCAGTACTCCCGCTGTGAACATTGCCACGCGCATGGCGCCAACCGCCTCCGTTGTGATGGACCTCTACCGTCGACACGCTACCCAACGGGCCCGACGAATGCCCGTGACCCCACCGCCAGCGGGCGATAGCCTGCGCAAGTGACGGTGACGCGTGCCTTCATCGCCCGCCTGCGAGGGTCGGCGGTGTTCGACCCCAACGGTGAGCAGTTGGGCAAGGTCCGCGACTTCGTCCTCATCCTCGGGCACGGCTCGCTGCCTCCGCGGCTGGTCGGCCTCGTGGTGGAAGTGGGTGCCCGGCGGCGGATCTTCCTGCCCATCACCCGGGTGACGAAGGTCGATGTCGGTCAGATCGTCACCACCGGCGTGCTGGATCTGCGCCGGTTCCGACTGCGGCCCACCGAGACCCTGGCGGTCGGGGAGTTGTTCGACCGGAGTGTGGAGTTGCGCGGTTCCGGCGAGCGCGTGAAGATCCTCGACCTGGCGATGCAGCAGAACGCCCGCCGCGACTGGGAGATCACACAGGCCTACGTGCGCAGCGCCAGCCGCGGCCTGGCCCGACGAGGGCAGACCCGGGTGGTGGCCTGGAGCGAACTGCTCGGCCCCAGCGCGACCGAGACGGACCAGGCCACCGAGACGATGCTGGAGACACTGGCGGAGATGCGCCCGGCCGACGTCGCGAGCGCCCTGCACGACCTGCCGGAGAAGCGGCGACTGGAGATCGCACGGGCGCTGGACGACGAGCGCCTGGCCGATGTGCTCGAGGAGATGGCCGAACACGACGCGGTCCAGATCATGATCGCGCTGGAGTCCGAACGCGCCGCCGACGTGCTGGAGGAGATGGATCCCGACGACGCAGTCGACCTCCTCAGCGACCTGTCCCCGGAGCAGGCCCTGGCCCTGCTGGCCCTGGTCGAACCCGAGGACGCCGAGGACCTGCGCCGCTTGCTGGTCTACGACGAGTTCTCAGCCGGCGGCATGATGAGCCCGGACCCGGTGATCGTGGGTGCGGACGCGACGGTCGCCGAGGCGCTGGCGCAGATCCGCAACCCCGACCTCTCCCCGGCGCTGGCCTCGCAGGTCTACGTCGTGCGCCCGCCGATGCAGACGCCCACCGGCAAGTTCCTCGGAGTGGTCCACTGGCAACGCCTCTTGCGCGAGCCGCCCAGTGACCTCGTCTCCCGGGTCGTCGACAAGGACCTCGAACCCTTGCCGCCCGAAACCCCCCTGGCACAAGTGACCCGGTACTTCGCCGCCTACAACCTGGTGGCGGTGCCGATCGTGGACCAGGACAACCACCTCTTGGGCACGGTCACGGTCGACGACCTGCTGGACCACCTGCTCGGCGACAACTGGCGCGAGTCCACGGGTGCCTCCGATGAGTGACCGCAGCGGCCTGGACCAACCGACCCGGGGCCGGCCGTCGATCCGGCGCAGCTACAACCCCGAGACCTTCGGACGGGTGTCGGAGGGTGTGGCCCGCTTCCTGGGCTCGTGGCGGTTCATCGCCTGGATGACGGCGATGATCCTGGCCTGGGTCGTCTTCAACATCGTCGCCATCGATCCGGCCGACCCCTACCCCTTCATCTTCCTCACTCTCTTGTTGAGCCTGCAGGCGTCGTACGCCGCACCCCTGATCCTGCTCGCGCAGAACCGGCAGGACGACCGTGACCGGGTCCAGATCAAGGAGGACCGGGAGCGCACCGAGCGGCTGATCGCAGACACCGAGTACCTCGCCAGGGAGATCGCCGCACTGCGCATCGGCCTCGGCGAGGTCGTCACCCGGGACTACCTGCGCCGGGAGTTGCGGGCACTCATGGACGAACTCGAGGACGAGGCCTGAGTCGCACGGTGACCGGCACTGCGCCCCGAAGCCAGACCCGGGCCGCCACGTACCATTGAGCCATGCCCGCCACCGACGCAATCATGGCTGCACTCGCCACGGTCGAGGACCCGGAGATCCGCCGTCCGATCACCGACCTCGGAATGGTCAAGTCCGTGACCGTGGACCCTGACGGTGTAGTTCACCTCGAGGTCTATCTGACGATCGCGGCATGCCCCATGCAGAACACGATCTCCGAACGGGTGCAGCAGGCGGTGGCCGCGGTCCCCGGGGTCAGCCGGGTCGAACTCGCCTTCGACGTGATGAGCGAGGAGCAGCGCAAGGGCCTGCGCGAGATGCTGCAGGGCCCGCAGAAGGAGAACCCGTTCGACCGGCCCGGCAACCTGACGAAGATCATCGCCGTGGCCTCGGGCAAGGGCGGCGTGGGCAAGAGTTCGGTGACGGCCAACCTGGCCGTGCAACTGGCAGCCATGGGCAACAAGGTGGGCCTCATCGACGCCGACATCTACGGCCACTCGATCCCGCGCCTGCTCGGCGTGACCACCCCGCCGACCGTGGTGGAGGGCATGCTGATGCCGCCACAGGTGTACGGGGTCGCCACCATCTCGGTGCTGCCGTTCAAGTCCGGCGGCAGCAGCCAGGCTGTGGCTTTCCGCGGGCCGATGCTGCACCGGGCTCTCAACCAGTTCCTGACCGACGTCTACTGGGGCGACCTGGACTGGCTGCTGCTCGACCTGCCACCGGGCACCGGGGACGTCGCCATCTCGGTAGCCCAGTTGCTGCCGCGTGCGGAGATCCTCGTGGTCACGACCCCGCAGGTGGCAGCCGCGGAGGTGGCCGTCCGCGCCGGGATGCTCAGCGAGTACACCAATCAGCGGGTCATGGGTGTCGTGGAGAACATGAGCGCCTTCCCCTGCCCCCACTGCGGCGAGCCGACCGACCTCTTCGGCTCCGGCGGCGGCGAGATCGTCTCGAAGCAACTCAGCGCATCTCTGGGCTCCGACGTGCCGCTGCTCGGCAAGATCCCGTTCGACGTCCGGCTGCGCGAAGGCGGAGACAACGGCCGGCCACTGGTGCTGGATGCCCCGGACGCTCCGGCGGCGCAGGCCATCGTGCAGATCGCCGAGGGCTTCGCCGCCAAGCCGCGCGGGCTGGCCGGTCTGAATCTCGGGATCTCACCGGTACGTTCCTGAGGGTCGCCGGCCGGGACGACGCCGGGCTTCGGATGTGGGCGGGGCCGCACGCCACCGCTCCCCTCGTTCCCGACGGGTCGTGGCCCGAGTGTTGCGCGGTTGCTGGTGACCCGCCGCGAGTGTTGCGCGGTTGCTGGTTTCGAGCCCCGGAAACCAGCAACCGTGCAACACTCGCACTCGCGGCACGACAACCGCGCAACACTCGACGGGCATCCCCGACGGGTGACGTCAGGTGGCGTTCGGGTCGATCGGCGACGATGCGGGGGCTACCGGTTTGGCCTTGGGCGCCTCGACCGGGTCGGTCAGCGACGACAGCATCCGCTTCGGGTGCAGGTCGGCGAGGGACTGCAGGTCCTGACCCACAGAACTGAGGTCCGCCGAGTCCGAGATGTGCGAGCGTGCCTCCGTGAGGGTCTGCCGGGTCTTGTTGACGAACCGGCCGGCGCTGGCGGCGGCACCGGGCAGTCGATCCGGCCCGAACACCAGCAGGGCGAGCAGTCCCAGGACCAGTACCTCGCCCAGGCCGATGTCGAACACCTCTACAGGGTACGTCAGCGTTGGCCGAGCGTGACCTTGATCTCCTTGCCGCTCTCCAACGTCAGGGTGATCTCGTCGCCAGGGGCGTTCTTCCGGATGTCGGTGATCAGGGCCACCGCGTCATCCACCCGCTGCCCGTTGACCGCGACGATGACATCACCGTCGGCCAGTCCGGCATTGGCCGCCGGCCCGTCCGGGGTGACGGTCTGCACCCGCGCACCCTGCCCCGAGTAGTTGAAGTCGATCTCGGCGCCGATGATCGGGGTCGCCGAGGTCCCTGTGTCGATGATCTCCCGCGCGATCCGGTTGGCCGTGTTCATCGGGATGGCGAACCCGAGCCCGATGCTGCCGGACTGACCGCCGGCGCTCGATCCGAGCGAGGCGATGGCGGAGTTGACGCCGATCACCTGGCCCTCCGCGTTGACCAGTGGCCCACCGGAGTTGCCCGGGTTGATCGCGGCGTCGGTCTGGATCGCGTTGATGAACGAGGTTTCACCACCGGCGGAACCACCGGCGGTCACCGGGCGGTCGAGTGCGCTCACGATGCCGGTGGTCACGGTGCCCTCGAGACCGAGCGGGGAACCGATGGCGATCACCTGGTCGCCGACCGTCACGGCACCCGAGTCGCCGATCGACACCGGCGTGAGGCCGGTCTTGTCGATCTTCACCACCGCGAGGTCGTAGTCAGCGTTGCGGCCGACCAGGGTTCCGTCGAACCGGCTGCCGTCCTTGAGGACCACCTCGATGCTGCCGCTGTCGGCGGCTGCCTCGATCACATGGTTGTTGGTGAGGATGTAGCCGTCCTCGGTGACCACGAACCCGGATCCGGTACCGGACTCACCGTTGCCGGAAACCGAGAGTGACACCACGCTGGGCAGGACCGCTTCAGCGATCGCGGCAACGGAACCGTCGGCCCGCGGCGACAGCGCCTCCGGGTTGCTCGGGGAGTTGACCGTGACCGTCGATGACGGACTGGACCCCTCGGCGAGCTGGTAGCCGAGGGCGCCGCCGCCGACGCCGGCCAGCAGGCCGGTCAGGGCGGCGATGGCGATGTACTTGCCAGCACCTCCGGACTTGGGCGCGGGGAGCGCTGTCTGCGGGGTCACCCCGGGCGGCGGCGGAAGGTAGCCGTCCGCGCCGGTCGCCGGCCATTGGTCGGCCGGCTGCTGCGGTGGCTGTTCGGGCTGCGGGTACTGGTAGCCCGGGTACGCGGTGGTCTGCTGCGCCTGACCGTAGGCCGGGTTGGCATCCGGGTCGAGCACCTGCGTGCTGTAGTCCGGCGCCGGCCAGGTGTACGGGGCCTGGGTGGCTGCCTGGTCGGGGTACGGTCACGCGGGTCGGCAGGCGCGCCGGAGTCGACCGGCTGCTGCGACGACTCGGGGTCAGGCGGCGGTACCGACCCGCCCGGCACGTCATCCTGCGACATCTGCGACTCCTCATGGTCCACGACAGAACTCACGGTAACCCTCTCCTTGTGCTACACCCCTACTGGTACCAGCATCGCCACCCGGTGCGGAGGTAACCAGTGGTTGGGCGTTCGGACATTGTCAAAGACGTGTAATCGGCCGCGAATGCCGTGGTGGGCGCCCGGCGGGAGGCGGGCTGCCGGTACTGTCGAACCCATGGACGCCACCTCCTCCGCCGTGACCCCGAAGGATCTGTCGGCCTTCTGCGAGAACTGGAACACTGCGCTTTCGGGAGCCGAAAACACCCCCCGCGACATCGCCGCCAGCGTGCTACGCCTGCTCTCGCTGTGCGCGGCCCTCACCGACGCGCACGCCGCTGTGGAGGTGGGCTCGCACAGCGGCGCCACCGGCCTGGCACTGTTCGAGGGCATGGCAGACGACGGTGTGCTCACCTCTGTGGAACCGGACCCGGAGCGCCTGCGGGTCGCGAAGGAGGCCTTTGTGGCCGCCGAGATCCCGCACGCGCGCACGCGGCTGATCGCCGCAGACCCGCACGAGGTGCTCAGCAGACTGACCGACGGCCACTACGATCTGTTCCTCTCAGCCGGGAAGCCCGCGGACCACGGCGCCTTCACCGAGCAGGCGGCCCGGCTGCTGCGGCCCGGCGGCATCGCCGTATTCCTCGACGTCGCCGATGCCGCCGATCCGGCTCGCCGCGAACCCGAGCAGTTGTCGGTGCGGCAGTTCACCGAAGCGATGCAGAGCGACGAGCGCTGGCTGACGACGTTGCTGCCCCTGGCAGACGGCGTGCTGGTCGCCGTCCTGCACCCCTGAGCGGCAGACCCGTCAGAACCGGGCCCCGGCGGCCATCCACGCTCCCAGCAGAGCAGCGCCGAAGCCGGTACCGCCCACCGTTCGCAGACCTGCGCTCGCCGTGGCTCGCGCAGGTCCGGCGATGTCCAGATGGGCCCAGGGCACGTCCCCGGCGAAGGGCTGCAGGAACAGGGCGGCCGTGATCGAGCCGGCCCCGACCGTCGGATCGACAGGGATATGGCACTGATCGGCGATGTCCGAGCGCAGCGCGGACCGGTACGACTCGACCAGGGGCATCGGCCACAACCCCTCCCCGGCCGCCGACCCGGCCGCACGCAGCGAACGCAGCAGTCGGTCGGTCGTGGCGTACAGGGCACCCATCTCCCGCGACAGGGCCAGGGTGGCGGCGCCGGTCAGCGTCGCGAGGTCGACCATCACGTCCGGGGCCAGATGCAGCCTGGCGTGGGCAAGCAGGTCCGCGAGCACCAGCCGCCCTTCGGCATCGGTGTTGCGCACCTCGGAGGTCCGTCCGTCCACGTGCGTGATGACGTCGCCGGGACGGTACGAGCCGGCCCCGATGGCGTTCTCGGCGAATCCGAGCAGGACGGTCACGTCGAGACCGGCAGGAGCCAACGGCAGGGCCGATAGCACGGCGGCCGCGCCGGCCATGTCCGACTTCATGAGCATCATCGCGTCGCGGGGTTTGAGCGAGAGGCCGCCGGAGTCGAAGGTGATCCCCTTGCCCACCAGCGCGACCCGGGGGCCGTTGCCAGGTCTGTGCAGAATCGCGACCCGCGGCGGTGAGCTGGAACCGGCCCCGACAGCCAGCACTCCCCCGAAGCCGCCGGCACGCAGGGCCCGCGGTCCGAGCACTTCGATGTCCGCGCCGGTGCGGCGGGCGACCACACGAGCCTGTTGGACCATCCAGGCGGGGTTCTTCGTGTTGGACGGTGTGTTGACCAGTACCCGCGCGGCCAGCGTCGCGTCGGTCTGCGCCAGGATGGCGTCGATGTCGGGGGCCTCGGGGGGCAGGACCAGAACCCGCCGGTCCTTGACGGCGACCCCCTGGCGGAAGCCCCCGAGCCGCCAGCCGCGGACGAACGCACGCAGTTGCTGGGCCCCGGGCACAGTCCGGAAACGCACATTGCCGGCAGGGACCCTGCGCACCACGGCCGCCCCGAAGGCGGCCCAATCCTTCGGCTGCAGCCCGACCGCCAGCCAGTGTGCGGGGCCGTCGGCCTGCAGCAGGACGTCCCCGGGCGGCGCTGTGATGGCCTCGGGCAGGACCATGTCATCCACGCCCAGGATGACGATCTGGCCGGCAGTCCGAACGCTCCCCCGTTTCACATCCACGCAGTTCAACCTAGCGGCCGACGGCCCGCAGGTCCCTGCCCGGACGCGACTACGGGCCCTCCGGTCTCACCGGGGGGCCCGTAGCCACGGTCCTGGGGGGTTACTCGATGCTCTGCAGGAGACCGCCGAGTTCTTCGGCCTCCTCGCGGGAGATCTCCACGACGAGTCGGCCACCACCCTCGAGGGGGACCCGCATCACGTAGCCGCGTCCCTCCTTGGTGACCTCCATCGGGCCGTCGCCCGTCCGCGGCTTCATGGCCGCCATATCGGTCCCCTTTCGTCGATCACGAAACTCACTTGCTGCGCGCTCTCACCATCCACGCTTGCGCCAAGTCTATCCCGCTGCGGGGGCTTTCGTGTGCCGCCTCAGCCAAGACCGCGCGGGACCTATCAGGACTCAGCCGCGGACGGCGAAGCGGGCGAAGCGACGCAACGACAGCGCCACCCCGGCGGCGAGCAACGGTTTGATGACAAGCCACCCCAACTGGCCCAGCCGGCCCAGCGGCAGGTCGACCTCCTCGCGCCACACGAACCGGCTACCCGGTCCGGCGCGTTCCACCCGGAACACCCCGATGCCTCGCACCAACTCGCCCGTGTGGTCCACCTCCACGACCCGGGGTTCATCCCAGCGGGTGATGGTCATGGTGTCCCAGAAACCGAGCGGGCCGATCCCGGTGAACGCGGCGATCCCGCCACCGGTACCGCGGCCGCCGTTGCGCTCGGCGCGCACACGCGTACCCAGCATCCACTCGTGCTGCCGATCCCAGTCCGTCATCGCCGCGAACACCCCGACCGGATCCGCGGGGACGTCGACGGTCAGTTGCAGCGCCTTGCGTTCAGCCATCGTCGGGCTCCGGCGGAGCGAAGGGCGACGCTTGCCCGGGCGCCGGACCCGTCGTCATGCCGGGCGTGGCAGGCTCGACGGGAGGCGCCCCCGTCTGAGCCTCCAGCACGACGATCCGGTCCCGCAGCACCGCCAGGGCCGCATCGACGTCGTCCATGCGGTACCCCCGGAAGGCGACCGGCAGCCGCAACTGGTCGATGTCGGCGGGCCCCGGCGACGCGGCAGCCGGGCGGTGTAGCGGTCCCGGGTGGGCTGGGGGACGGCGGGCAGTTTCCCGGCCAGGACCAGCGCAAAGGCGACGATCAGGATCAGCGCGAGCAATCCGAACACCACCGGCATCGACATCTCCCTTCGCGCACACGGGCATTACCTGACAGTCTGGCATCTCGGAGGAGGAGCACCAGTGCTGACGTTCGGACCCCATGAGTTCAGCGATGACGAGTTGTTGGTGATGGCCATCATCAATCGCACCCCGGACTCCTTCTACGACCGGGGATCGACCTACGCCCACGACGCCGCCCTCGACCGGGTGGATCAGGTGGTCGCCGAAGGCGCTCAGATCGTGGACATCGGCGGTGTGAAGGCCGGACCGGGGCAGGTGGTGGACCCGGCGGAGGAGAAGCGGCGGGTGGTGTCCTTCGTCGCCGAGGTCGCGTCCCGACACCCGCAGGTGGTCATCTCGGTGGACACGTGGCGCGCGGATGTGGGCCGGGACGTGTGCGCGGAGGGCGCGACGCTGCTCAACGACGCCTGGGGCGGGCACGACCCGCAGTTGGCACAGGTGGCCGCCGAGGCCGGTGTCGGACTCGTCTGCACGCATGCCGGCGGGCTCACCCCCCGCACCCGGCCACACCGGGTCCAGTACCCCGATGTCATGGCGGCGGTGCTGACGGACGTGCTCGGCCAGGCGCGGCGGGCAGAGGGTCTGGGGGTCAGTCGCACGAGCATCCTGATCGACCCCGGCCACGACTTCGGCAAGAACACCCGGCACTCGCTGGAGTGCACCCGCCGCCTGCCCGAGATGGTGGCCACGGGATGGCCGGTGCTGGTGTCGCTGAGCAACAAGGACTTCATCGGCGAGACCCTCGACCGGCCCGTCGGCGAGAGGTTGGAGGGGACGCTGGCGACCACCGCGGTGTCCGCCTGGCTCGGCGCCCGCGTCTACCGGGTGCACGAGGTCCGGCAGACGTTCGACGTGCTGCACATGGTGCAGGCGATCGCGGGTACCCGCCAGCCGGAGGTGAACCGGCGCGGCCTCGCCTAGGGCTCAGCCCTGGTCCACCCTGCGGATCACGTCGACCACGTCCTCCGGGTCGTCGGTGAGGTGGAGCAGTTCGTGGTCCTCCAGCCCGATCTTGGCCTCCGCGGCCAAGGTGTTGCGGATCCAATCCACCAGCCCCGCCCAATACGACGTGCCCACGAGCACGATCGGGAAGCGGGTGACCTTCTGCGTCTGTACCAGGGTCAGGGCCTCGAACAACTCGTCCAGCGTCCCGAACCCGCCGGGGAACACCACGAACCCGTGGCTGTACTTGACGAAGCAGGTCTTGCGCGCGAAGAAGTACCGGAAGTTCACGCCGATCTCGACCCACTCGTTGATGCCCTGCTCGAACGGCAACTCGATGCCGAGCCCGACACTCGTGCCACCGGCTTCGAACGCACCCTTGTTGGCGGCCTCCATGATGCCCGGGCCGCCACCGGTGATCACGGCGTAGCCGGCGCCCACGAGCCGGGCGCCGACATCTTCGGCAGCCGCGTACTCCCGGTGGTCACGCTGGGTCCGGGCACTGCCGAACACCGAGATGGCCGGACCGACATTGGCCATGGCGCCGAAACCCTCCACGAACTCGGCCTGGATGCGCAGCACCCGCCACGGATCCGTGTGCACCCAATCGCCGGCCGCCCGGCTGTCCAGTAGTCGCTGATCGGTCGTGGAACCGCGGGCGTGTTCCCCGCGCAGCACCACCGGTCCACGGTGGCGCTGCGGGGTCGGCGGGGAGTACCAGGTCTCGGAAGCGTCGTTCATGCTGCCACCGTATGGGCATGCCGGCGTACTGCCGACGACATGCCGGTTACCGGCGGGCGAACACAGCGGGGCGGCTCAACCGACCGGGCTGGGGCTCACCGACGTACTCGGTGAAGGAGTCGGGGTCTGGCTCGGCTGACGGGCTTACCGACGGGCTGGCGGAGGGAACGGGACGACGCAGCGGCAGGTCGTAGCGCTGGGCGTCCTCCGGTCCCAGTCCCGCCTCGGCGAGCAGTTGCTCCCCGGTGCCCCGGTAGACGTTGAGATCCAGATAGCGCGAACCCGAACCGGGCAGGCGACCGGAGTCCGTGAACTGCCAGATACGGGCATGATTGGCCGGCCAGCCGCGGATCTGCATGGGCCGTTCCTTGAGGAACAGGCCCCAGTTCGCGTGCCAAAGGGGGTAGCTCTGCAGAACCGGGTCGGCCAGGAGCTTGCGCTCCATGTAGCGGGTGTAGGAGTAGAACCACGGCGTGCGCCCGGTCCGCTTCTCGACGACCTGCAACCACGTCTTCGCCCAGCGGGTGAGGTCGGCCTTGCCCAGCCGGGTGCTGTCGGTCTCCAGGTCGAGCGCGAGCGGCAGGTGTCCGGCCGGCAGCCGGCCGCCCACCCGTCGCGCCGCCTTGCGTGCCTGGGACTTCGCGTCCGACACCACCCGGCGGGAGTCGCTCGTGGGTGTCGCGTAGTAGTACGCCCCGACCAGCAGTCCGGCTCGACGCGCCGCCTCTTTGTCGCGGCCGTACCAGTAGCCCGCCTCCGCGTGGGCCGATGACGACGTGTCGCCGGACTTGATGACCACGAAACGGACGCCGCGCTTCTGCAGCTTCCGGAAGTCGAGCACGCCCGGGCCGATGTGCTGCCAGCGGGAGACGTCGACCCCGCGGATGTCACTGAGCCCCTGGTGTGCCCAGGACGTGGCCTTGGGCTTGGGCTTGCCCAGGACCGGCTGGATACCGGCAACCGCCACCGCCCCACACAGACCGGCCGCTCCGACGGCCAACAATGCACTCTTCAACGCAACCACTCCAGCATCTGTCGCTCGCACCGCTGCAGGTGCTCGATGGGAACATACTCACCACGGGTATGGGCCAGCGACGGGTCACCCGGACCGAAGTTCACGGCAGGCACCCCCAGTGCGGAGAACCGGGACACGTCGGTCCAGCCGAACTTGGGCCGCGGCACCGCCCCGGTGGCCTCCAGGAAGGCCTTGGCGGCCGGGTGCCCGAGCCCGGGCAGGGCGCCCGGGGAGTTGTCCACGACCTGCAACGGATAGCCGTCGAAGACGCCCGCCACATGGGCCAGCGCCTCAGCCGGGGTGCGGTCGGGCGCATACCGGTAGTTCACCGTGACCACGCAGGCATCGGGGATGACGTTGGTGGCCACACCGCCTTCGATCCCCACGGCGTTGAGCCCCTCCCGGTACTGCAGGCCGTCGATCAGCGGACTGCGCGGTTCGTACTCGTCGAGCCGATGGAGGATGTCGGCCGCGGCGTGGATGGCGTTTCGGCCCAACCAGGACCGGGCGCTGTGTGCCCGCTCGCCGGAGGTCCGGATGTGTGCCCGCAGCGTGCCCTGACACCCCGCCTCCACACCGGCGTCGCTGGGCTCCATGAGCACGGCGAAGTCGGCGGTCAGGAGATCCGGGTGTGCCTCGGACAGCTTGCGCAACCCGTTGGCCTCGTCGTCGATCTCCTCGCATTCGTAGAACACGTAGGTCACGTCGCGGGCGGGTTCGGTCAGTTCATGGGCGCAGCGCAATGCCACCGCCACCCCGCCCTTCATGTCGTTGGCACCCGAGCCCGTACAAGTTCTCACCCTCGATGCGGTGCGGCAGGTTGTCGGCGGCCGGCACCGTGTCCAGGTGCCCACCGAGCACCACCCGCTCCGGGCGACCGAGGTCGGTCTGCGCCACCACGGTGTTCCCGAACCGGGTCACCCGCAGGTGCTGCAGCGGGCGGAGCGCCTGTTCGACCGCGTCTGCGATGCGCTGTTCGTGGCGCGACTCGCTCGGGATATCGACGAGCGCGGCGGTGAGGGAGACCACGTCCGCGGAAAGATCCAGCATCACGCCACAATACGCCGAACACCAGGACCCCGGCCGTGCAGGTCCGGGCCGGGCTTCGCCACCGCCGCGTGCGACTCGTGGCACGCTAGGCGCATGCTCAACAACTCCGCCGCCAGCGGGATCGGTCTGGCCACGCTCGCCGGGGACACCGTCCTGGACGTGTGGTACCCGCACCCGAGCCTCAGCGCCCAGCCGTTGGACGCCCCCGATGTGGCCGGCGCGATCGACCGGGACCAGGTGCGCGGCGTGCGGGTGGACACCGTGGTGACGATCATCGACGACCTCTCCGCGCCGCCGACGGACACCGCCGACGTCTACCTGCGCCTGCACCTGCTGTCACTTCGCATGGTCCGGCCGCGCACGATCAACCTCGACGGTGTCTTCGGGTTGCTCCCCAACGTCGCCTGGACGACGGCCGGCCCGGTGGCGATCGCGGATCTGGAGGCGACCCGCACCCGGGCCCGGGCGCGCAGCCAGCACCTCACCGTGCTCAGCGTGGACAAGTTCCCCCGGATGGTGGACTACGTCCTCCCCTCGGGGGTCCGCATCGCCGACGCCGACCGGGTCCGACTGGGTGCGCACCTGGCCGAGGGCACGACCGTCATGCACGAGGGCTTCTGCAACTTCAACGCCGGCACCCTGGGCGCGTCCATGGTCGAGGGGCGGATCTCCGCCGGCGTGGTGGTCGGGGACGGTTCCGACGTGGGGGGCGGCGCCTCCATCATGGGCACGCTGTCCGGCGGCGGCAGCGAGGTGATCTCCATCGGTGAGGGCTGCCTGATCGGGGCCAACGCCGGCGTGGGCATCTCGCTGGGTGACGGCTGCATCGTGGAGGCGGGGTGCTACATCACCGCCGGTTCGAAGGTCACGACCCCCGACGGAAGCCTTGTGAAGGCCCGCGAGCTGTCGGGGCAGCCCGGTTGGCTGTTCCGCCGCAACTCCGTGAGCGGCGCCCTGGAAGCGGTGCGACGGTCGGGCTCCTGGGGCGATCTCAACGCGGAACTGCACAAGAACTAGCCGCTTCGGGCCGGTTGGTGACCCGAGGCGCCGCAACCACCCGGACGACGAGCAGATCGCAGAAGCGGCGATTCCCTTGCCTGTTGCGCAATCTGCCCCGCGGGGGGGTCAGCGGAAGTAGGCCTTGTACTTGCGCTGCATGACCGGCTTGAGGAAAAGGCGCACCGGGCCCGGCAGGACGTCGTAGACCGACTGGTCCGCGGCCGAACCACCGTCGGCGACCCAGGGGAAGATCAGCATGGCGTGCTCCCCCTTGCGATTGGCCGCGTTGAAGGGCTTCAGATCCTCGTCGGTGAGGTACTTGGCGAGCAGCGGCTCACCTTCGGCCTCCTCGTGGGCGCAGTGGGCCGCGAGCACCAACCGCAGAGCGTTGATGTCGCCATCGGTCGAGTCCGGAAATGCCCCATCGCCGCGGAAGTCCGCGTCACAGGCGTCGAGGGCCGCGTGCAACTGCTCGTGCTCGGCCTCGAGCGCGTCGATCGTCGTGATCTCGGAGGTGTCGCTGGATCGTGCCCGCACCAACGGGAAGAGGAACATGTCCTCGCCCTCGTGGTGCTGGTGCAGCGCGTCGGAGAAGAACCACCAGTGCTTGCGGGCCTGCTGCAGATCGCCGGCCGCCACGAACCCCTGCACCCGGTCCAACTCGCGCAGCAACGCCCGGTGCAGCATGCCGTTCATCGCGAAGTCGACAGCCATCAGCGCTGCGCCATCGGCTGGTAATCCCGCTCGGTCGCCCCGATGTAGACCTGGCGCGGCCGCCCGATCTTGGTCTGCGGGTCCTTGATCATCTCCCGCCATTGGGCGATCCAGCCCGGCAGCCGGCCGAGGGCGAACAGCACCGTGAACATCTTGGTGGGGAAACCCATGGCCCGGTAGATCAGGCCGGTGTAGAAGTCCACGTTGGGGTACAGCTTGCGGGAGATGAAGAAGTCGTCGGCGAGTGCCACCTCCTCCAGGCGCAGCGCGATGTCGAGCAACGGATCGGTGACGTTCAGGTGCTCGAACACCTCGCCGGCGGTCTGTCGCACGATGGCGGCACGCGGGTCGTAGTTCTTGTAGACCCGGTGGCCGAATCCCATGAGCTTGACCCCGGGCTCGCGGTTCTTCACCCGGGTGATGAAGTCGTCGACCGAGCCGTCGGAGTCGCGGATGCCTTCGAGCATCTCCAGCACCGCCTGGTTGGCGCCGCCGTGCAGCGGTCCGAACAGTGCGTTGACCCCGGCCGAGACCGATGCGAACAGGTTGGCATGTGAGGAGCCGACCAGGCGCACCGTGGACGTGGAGCAGTTCTGCTCGTGGTCGGCGTGCAGCAGAAGCAACAGATCCATCGCCCGGGTGACGACCGGATCGCTCGCATAGGGCTCTGCCGGCCAGCCGAACGTCATCCGCAGGAATCCCTCGACCAGGTTCAGCGAGTTGTCCGGGTACAGCAGTGGTTGCCCCAGGGACTTCCGATAGGCGTACGCGGCGATGGTCGGCAACTTCGCCAACAGGCGGTAGGTCGAGATCTCGACCTCGTCGTCGTCGAACGGGTCCAGGCTGTCCTGGTAGAACGTCGACAGGGCGCTGACGGCGCTGGACAGCACCGGCATCGGATGGGCGTCGCGCGGGAAACCGTCGAAGAACCGGCGCAGGTCCTCGTGCAGGATCGTGTGCATCCGCAACCGCTGGTCGAAGTCCTCGAGTTCCGCGGCCGTCGGGAGTTCGCCGTAGATGAGCAGGTACGACGCCTCGAGGTAACTCGATTGCTTCGCCAGTTGCTCGATCGGATAGCCGCGGTAGCGCAGGATTCCGGCGTTCCCGTCGATGTAGGTGATGGCCGACGTGCAGGCGGCGGTGTTGACGAAACCGCCATCCAGCGCCACGTGGCCGGTCGTGGCCAGCAGTTTCGAGGTGTCGATTCCGGACTCCCCGTCGGTGGCGGGCACGACCGGCGTTTCCAGGCTCACATCGGGCCCGTTCAGGACGAATTCGCTCACGACCCCACGCTAGTCCGCTGTGGCAGGGCACGCTGCGCTCGGGCAGCAACTGGAGTCCTCGGACCTCACAGACGCACTAGCGTGGGGGCATGGCCTGGGAACTCGACGTAGCCGACGACGGGTTCATCGAACTGCGGATCCGCGACGTACTGGCACCCGACGAGTTGCAGGAGGCCTTCGCTGCGACGCTGGCAGCGGCGCGGGACGCCGACCACTACCTCGTTCTGGCCGACTGCACGGACATGGCCGGCGGGCACACGGTGATCGACCTCGTGCGACTGGCCGAGGAACTCTCCAAGCAGGGCGTGCTGGCCCGATTCCGGGAGGCCGTCGTCCTCCCCTCGCATCCGGACATCGCGCGCTTGGTGCAGTTCTGGGAGGTGGCCAGCCTCAATCGCGGCCTGCTCGTGCGCACCTTCCCCGACCGCGAATCCGCGGCCGCGTGGTTGCGACAGGTGGACACCTGGCAGGAGTGAGGCCCGGCGCTCAGTGCCCCGTGAGCCGCTGCGCCGCCAGCGCGACGCGCTCGTCGGTCGCCGTGAGCGCAACCCGGACGTGCCGGTCCCCCGCCGTACCGTAGAAGTCCCCCGGCGCCACCAGGATCCCCCGGTCGGCGAGGTCATTGACGGTGTCCCAGCAGGGCTCGTCGCGGGTCGCCCACAGGTACAACCCGGCGTGCGACTGGTCGATCCGGAATCCCGCCCCCGCCAGCGCCGACATCAGCACCTCCCGACGTCCGGCGTACAAACCCCGCTGGACCGCGACGTGCCGGTCGTCCAGCAGCGCCGCGGTGGCGGCCGCCTGCACCGGTGACGAGACCATCATGCCGGCGTGTTTGCGCACTTCCAGCAGACTCTTGACCAACGCCGGGTCGCCGGTGGTGAAGCCGAACCTGTAGCCGGCGAGGTTGGAGCGCTTGGACAAGGAATGGACTGCCAGCAAGCCTGTATGGTCGCCGTCGCAGACATCCGGGTGCAGGACCGACACCGGCTGCCGGTCCCACCCGAGTTCGATGTAGCACTCGTCGCTGGCGACGATCGATCCGGTGCGCCGGGCGAAGCCGACCACATCACGCAGTTCCTCGACGGACAGCACCTCGCCGGTGGGGTTGGCCGGGGAGTTCAGCCAGATGAGTTGCGCGGGCTCGCCGACGAATGCCGTCTGGCAACCGGCGATCATCGCCCCCACCGCGTACGTCGGGTAGGCCACGGCCGGGGACGCGACCACGTCGGTGGGGCCGAGCCCCAGCAGCGTCGGCAGCCACGCCACGAATTCCTTGGTCCCGATCAGAGGCAGCACATCCGATGCGGCGACGCTCACCCCCAACGAGCGACCGAGCCAGTCCACCGCAGCTTCCCGCACGGCCGCCGTGCCGTGCACCGTCGGGTAACCAGGTGCGTTCGAGGCCGCCGCAAGTGCCTCCTGGACGACGGCCGGCGTGGGATCGACCGGCGTCCCCACGGACAGGTCCACGATGCCGCCCGGAACTGCCTGTGCTCGCTGCTTGGGGCCGGCGAGACGGTCCCACGGGAAGTCGGGGAGTTGCACCCGCTACTCGTCGTGCGGCTGCGGGGGGAGCGCCGCGATGAAGTCCACGTCGTGCTCGATCAGGCCCAACTTGGTCGCCCCACCGGGGGAACCGATGTTGTTGAAGAAGTCCACGTTCGCCGCGGTGTACTCCGACCACTCCTCCGGGACGTCGTCCTCGTAGTAGATCGCCTCCACCGGGCACACCGGTTCACACGCCCCGCAGTCGACGCACTCGTCCGGGTGGATGTACAGCATGCGTTCGCCCTCGTAGATGCAGTCCACCGGACACTCATCGATGCACGCCTTGTCCTTCAGGTCCACACATGGCAACGCGATGACGTACGTCACGACCGTCCCTTTCTCGACTGAGTCCCAAGCCTCATGCTCAAGGCTATAGCGGATCGCGGGTCCGCACGCACCTGCACCGGCGCATTGACGTGCATGACCTATGCCGGTCCGAGGCGGTGGTCGAGGTAGACCAGCGGTGGTGCCTGCAACCGTTCGTGGACGATCCGGTGCACCCGACCCACGACGATGCTGTGGTCCCCGCCGGGGTGGATGGCTTGGGTGGTGCAGCCCAGATGCCCGATGGATCCGGTCAGCAGCGCAATGTGGTCGGGGTCGCGGGTGTACTCCACGACCTCCATCTGCCCGGTCAGCGGGCGTCCCCGCTCGGCGAACCACCGAGCCGCTGCGGCCTGCTCGGCGGCCAGCAGGTTGACCACCCAGCGGTCCGCGGCGTGGATGGCGGCATGGAACCGGGAATCGCGCTGGACGCAGAACAGGATCAAAGGAGGTTCCAACGACACGGAGGTGAAGGAGTTCGCGGTCATCGCGTGGTCCCCGTCGTCCACGCGGGCGGTGACGACCACCACGCCACTGGCGGACTTGGCCATCAGGCCGCGGAACGCATCCTTCACTGACGCAACGCTAGTGCCGCTCCCGCGACTATGCCCGGCCTGTCGGGCGGACGACCGGCGTGCGCACGTCCACGACGGCAGCATCGACGACGTCGAGAATCTCGGCGCCGACCAACTCGTGCCGCTCCAGCAGTGCGTCCCGCAGCGCCTCCACCACGTGGCGATGCTCTTCGATCACCGACCGTGCCACCGCCTTCTGCTCGGCCAGCAACTGCTCGACGGCGGCGCGGCTCGGGGCGTCGGCGATGACCCGGCCGACCAGGTTCGTATCGGACATGACCGATCCCTGCACCGCCGACAGGTTGATCAGGGAACCCACCATGCCGGCGGCACCGACCATCTGGGCCGCGACCGTCGTCGCGTAGTTCAGATCCGAACTCGGACCGGTGGAGACGTCCCCGAAGAACACCTCCTCGGCGACCATCCCGCCGAAGGCGATCTGGATGAGGCCCAGCAGTTCGGCGCGGCTGCGCGTGAAGACATCCTCGGTGTCGTTGTGCGCGAGCATGCCCAGGGCATCCTTGCGCTTGACGATCGTGAGCACCTCCAAGCGGCGCTGCGGCGCCACGATGTGTGCGACCACCGCGTGTCCGGCCTCATGGGTGGCGATCAGTCGCGCCTCGTGCTCGGTGTAGGCCACGGGTTGCCCCATTCCGACGTCGGCGACAAGCCTGGCAGCATGCACGTCCCGGATCTGCATCGTGCGCGACCCGCGGCGCAGCGCTTCCACCAGCGCCTCGTCGAAGAGGTTCTCCAGCCTCGCCGGGGTGTACCCGGTGGTCAGCGCTGCGATGTGGTCGCGCACATCCGGACGGTCGAGTTCGTCGTCGTGTGCCCGCTTGCCCAACATCAGGTCGATCAGGTCCCGACGGCCCTGCTTCCCGGGGGGCTCGAACGTCAGCACCCGGTCGAATCGTCCGGGGCGCAGCAGCGCCGGGTCGAGCGCCGATGCGCGGTTCGTGGCCGCGATGAGCAGGATGTTGGCTGGACGCGGCCGGGGTCGGTGCAATTGCCGTTGGGCCGGCAACAGCAGGTTGACCATATCCACCACACGACCGGCGAAGACCTGCCAACCAGTCGGTTCGTCGAATGACTGCATCTGCACCAGCAACTCGTTGACAACGCCACCGGTGCCCTCACTGACGACCGAGGCGTTCGTCACGGGCCCGCCACCGGCGGTGGGCAGCCCGACCAGTCCGCCGCACCCGGCAATGGAATCGGTGGCGACGGTGGCCTGATCGAGACCCCCGCGGGAGGTCGCGATCGCATCGATCTCCTCCATGAAGCCGATCGCACCGCCCTCCCGGCGGGCGGTCTTGCGCAGCGCCTTGAAGTAGGAGCGGATCTTGCGGGCCGTGGCGCCGTAGTACATGGACTGGAAGGCGGTGGCGCTCACGAACAGGAACGGCACCTCGGCCTCGGCGGCCATCGCCTTCGCGACGTACGTCTTGCCGGTGCCGGGCGGGCCTTCGAACAGTAGGCCACGGCGGGCGGTGCCACCCATCTCTTCGGCGAAACTGCTGTGTGCCAGGAAGAGGTTCAGCGACCGCAGGACCTCGGCCTTGACGCTGTCGATGCCGCGGACGTCTTCGAAGCGGGTGGTGATCTGCTCCGGCCGGTAGGTCACGTGCGGCGAGCGCCCGGCGACGACGGTGGTCCCCAGCAGGGTGCCGATGAGCACGAGGAAGAACACCCCGACGATGAGCAGGAACGGGTCGATCGTCGGCAGACTGAGCCGGGTCACGTCTACGCCATGGCCGCTGAGGATGCGCCACCACAGCCACGCGGCGGGGATGAACAGCACCACCCCGATGAGCAGCAACCGTCGCTGCCGGCCGCGCTCCCGGGCACGACCGACATCCGCCTCTGAGGCACGAAGCCGCCCCCCGGCAACTTCATCAAGGATCTCTCGGGACGGGTCCATTTGGGTCTCCTCGCCGCTTCCCCTATACACAGCGTGCGCCCCTTTCCGGCAAAGGGGTACCAACGGGCCGCAGTTCGACCCGAACGACCTAATCCGATCGAGTGACGCCGTTGAACAGGTCCGTTTCCCGGCCCTGTTCGTCGAACGGCGGCGCGGGATCGCCGTGCGCGATGCGGAAGTGCTCGACGCCCATCGCACGGGTTCCGAGGTTGTTCGACAGCGCGAAGAAACCACCGTCGGTCTGTATCTGCGAGGCGTGTTTGGCCAGCGCCGCCATCTTGGTCTCCAGGAGGTCCGAGAAGTCCACGGAGGCAGTGATCAGGGCGTCATCGACCCCGAACGGCAGGTTGTCGGGATCCATGGCCGCGAACCCGGTGTCCTCGCCCGCCTCCCGCAGCGCACGGATGCCTGCCTGCAGCATGCCCTTGGGAAGTGCCGTCCAGTAGACCTTCTGCACCGTCCAGGGTTCCCCCAGATCCACGCGGAAGGAGGGGACCGCGGCCAGCGCCACCGCGTAGGTGAGGACGCGGTGGGCCTGGATGTGGTCGGGGTGGCCGTAGCCGCCGAAATCGTCGTAGGTGACAGCCACCTGCGGGCGCACTTCCCGGATGACCGCCACCAGATCGCTGGCGGCCTCCAGCAGGTCGGCCCGCCAGAAGCAGTCGGGGCGGTTGTTCGCCTCGGTGCCCATCATCCCGCTGTCCCGGTACTTGTGCGGCCCTCCCAGCAACCGCCAGTCCGTCACGCCCAGGACGGCCATGGCCTCATCCAGTTCGGTGTGCCGGTGCTCCCCGAGGCGGTCCTCGCTGTGCGAGGCCAGGTGCTGGGCGTCCGCCAGCAGGACCTCCCCTTCCTCGCCCAGGGTGCACGTGACGAGCGTGACCTGCACGCCCTGCTGCACGTAGCCGGCCATCAACGCGCCGGTGGTGATGGTCTCGTCGTCGGGATGTGCGTGCACGATGAGCAGTCGTCGATCCGGCATGCCACCAAGCCTAGGCCGAGCCGCCGCCGGGCGGTAGCGCACGCGTGCTGGACCGCGCCGAACTGTACCGGAGCCCCTAGCCTGGGCAGATGGAGTCCTTCCCCAGACAAGCGGCAGCGACGGGGCAGTTCCGGCACGGCGTGCCGCGCAACTTCCGGGCCACGGAAGCGGCCGTGTACTTCCTGCGGTCGGGCGGCAGTCGCGACTCCGCCCTGCGACTGCACCGGTGGGACCGCGCGACGGGGCAGACCCAGGAGTTGCTCTCCCCGGACCGGACCGGCGACCTGACGGCCGTGGAACGGGCCCTGCGCGAGCGGCTGCGGGAGTCCGCCTCCGGGATCACCAGCTACGACGTCCGCGCCGACCGCGTGGTGGCCGGATCCGGCGGCGTCCTGCGCACGTGGGATGCCACGCACGGCGCCCGCACCCTCGACGTGGCCACGGGCGCGTACGACCCCCGACTCAGCCCCGACGCCGAGTGGATCAGTTGGGTCGGCGGCGGCGCACTGCAGGTCTGCCGGTTCAGTGGTGACGACCACCGGGTCGTCGTGGCCCCCGATGGCGACCAGACCTGGGCCGTCACCGACTTCATCGCCGCCGAGGAACTCGGCCGCAGCCGCGGGTACTGGTGGCTGCCCGACTCCTCGGGCCTGCTGGTGCAGCGCACCGACGATTCTGCGGTGCCGCAGTGGTACCGCAGTTCGCCGGCGACCCCGGACCGGGTGCCGCAGCCACAGCGGTATCCGCACGCGGGGGCGACGAACGCGACCGTGCAACTGTGGCGGTTCGATCTTGAAGGCGAGGGCACCCGGGTGCCCCTGCCCGAGCACGAATACCTGGCGACCGTCGGCGGCGGGCTGATCGGGACTTCGACCGGGCACAAACCCGGCTGGCGCTGTGCGACTTCTCCGGGGATCCGGTGACCACCCTCGAGCAGCGACCCTGGCTGGACCTGGTCCCGGGGCTGCCGCGGCGGGCGGACGGGCGGCTGTTGGCCTGGCGAGACGAACAGCAACGCCGGCTGACGGTCGATGGCGTGCCGGTGACGCCCGAGGATGTGCAGGTGCGGTCCCTGGTGGGAACCATCGACGGCACCATCTTCCTGACCGCTTGTCAGAGCCCGGCCGAGAGCCGACTGGCGCGGGTGGACGAGGCCGGGTTCCGCTGGCTGTCCGAGCCCGACCGCTACGTCACCGCGACCTGCGAGGCCGGCCTGATCGTGACCAGCGAGACCACCTGGGACAGTCCGCGGGCGACGGTGTGCATCCGCGATCACGACCACCGCGTGCTGGCAGAGGTGCCGAACCTCGCGGAGGAACCGGTGGTGACCCCGCGACCCACGCTTGTGTCCGGTGGCCGGGATGAGGTGCAGACGGTGGTCCTGTGGCCGAGCGCGGCCACACAGGGCCGACTGCCGGTGCTCATGAACCCCTACGGTGGCCCGCATGCCCAGCGGGTACTGGCCGCGCGCAGCGCCTACAACAGCGCCCAGTGGCTGGCCGACCAGGGCTTCTGCGTGGTGATCGCCGACGGCCGTGGCACCCCCGGGCAGTCACCGGCGTGGGAGCACGCCGTGGCCGGCGACCTGCGGGACCCCGCACTGGACGACCAAGTGACGGCCCTTGCTTCGGTCGCCGAACGGTTCCCGGACCGCGTCGACACCGACCGGGTGGGAATCCTGGGGTGGTCCTACGGCGGGTACCTGGCGGCACTGGCCGTGCTGCGCCGTCCGGATGTCTTCCACGCGGCCATCGCCGGTGCCCCGGTGACCGAGTGGCGCCTCTACGACACGGCGTACACCGAGCGCTACCTGGGTGACCCGCGCGACGACGCGGGGCCCTACGACCACTGCTCGCTGCTGCCCCTGGCCGCCGACCTGCAGCGGCCGCTGCTGCTGATCCACGGTCTCTCGGACGACAACGTCTTCGCCGCCCACACCTTGCAGATGTCGACCGCACTGCTGCGCGCCGGACGCACCCACGAGGTGCTCCCGCTGTCCGGGGTGACCCACATGACCCCGCAGCCCGAGGTCGCTGAGAACCTGCTGCTGCTGCAGGTGGACTTCTTCCGCCGGCACCTGGGCTGAGGTCCACGGTGTTCTCCTCGCGCCCGGGCGGGTCCGGGTCGGTCGCCGGTGCTGCCCCGTCTCGTCAGGCGCACTTGGTTAGCGGTTGTCCCGTTGGTGAGCGAAAACACGCGTGTCTTCGCTAACCAACGGGACAACTTCTAACGAACGGCACCCGGCCGCTTCCCCAAGCCCCAGTGGGACCGTCGTCGTACCCGGATGACCCGCCGCTACTCCAGCGGCATCTCGGAGAGATCCAGTGCGGCGGTCGGCACGTCGTTGTGCACGACGTCACGCTCCTGCGGGAAGTGGCAGGCGGAGAACTGGCCACCCGCGGTCCCGATCTGGATCAACGGCGGCTCCTGCTCGGCGCAGATGTCCTGCGCCTTCCAGCAGCGGGTGCGGAAGCGGCAGCCCGACGGCGGGTTGGCCGGCGAGGGCACGTCGCCCTGCAGCACGATCCGCTTGCGGTCCTCGCGGCCGACGGGATCGGGCACCGGTACCGCCGAGAGCAACGCTTGCGTGTACGGGTGGGTCGGGTGCTCGTAGATGGACGCCTCGTCACCGATCTCCACGATCTTCCCGAGGTACATGACACCGACCCGGTCCGAGATGTGCCGCACCACGGACAGGTCGTGGGCGATGAAGATGTACGTGAGGTTGAACTCGTCCTGCAGACTCTCGAACAGGTTGATCACCTGCGCCTGCACGGAAACGTCCAGCGCCGAGACCGGCTCGTCACAGACGATGATCTTCGGCCGCAGCGCCAGTCCCCGCGCGATGCCGATGCGCTGACGCTGGCCGCCGGAGAACTGGTGGGGGTAGCGGTTGATGTGCTCCGGATTCAGCCCGACCACGTCCAGCAGGTCCTGCACGGCCTTCTTGCGGTCACCCTTGGGGGTCACGGACGGGTGGATGTCGAACGGTTCACCGACGATGTCCGCCGACCGTCATGCGGGGGTTGAGTGAGGTGTACGGGTCCTGCAGCACGATCTGGATGTCGCGGCGCTTGGTGCGCATGGCCTTGGACCCAGCGAAGCCATGTCCTCGCCCTCGAACCAGATCTCGCCCGACGTGGGGTCCTCGAGCCGCATGATCAACCGGGCCAGCGTGGACTTGCCGCAGCCGGACTCCCCCACGATGCCGAAGCGTCTCGCCGGCGTCTCAGATCGAACGAGACGCCGTCGACCGCCGCACTTGCCCGATCTGCTTCTTGAAGATGATGCCGCGGGTCAGCGGGTAGTGCTTGACGACGTCCTTAACCTGCAGAATCGGTTCGCTCACGGTACACCTCCTCCCAGAAGTGACAGGCGGCGTGATGGCTCGGGGGCGATCTCGACGCGTCGGCGGCACCTCGCGCAGGCACATGTCCTCGCTTGTAGGGGCAGCGCGGGTTGAAGTTGCAGCCGCGTCGGCAGATTCGAGCAGCGAGGGCGGCAGACCCTTGATCGCGTAGAGTTCCTCACCCTTGGAGTCGACCCGCGGCATCGAATCGAGCAGTCCCTCGGTGTACGGGTGGGCCGGCTTCCCGTACAGAGCTCCAGGACGTCGGCGTCCTCCACGATGCGTCCGGAGTACATGACCGCGATCTTGTCGGCCACGCCGGCGACCACGCCCAGGTCGTGCGTGATAAGGATCATCCCCATGTTGCGTTCCCGCTGCAGTTCCTGCAGCAGTTCCATGATCTGCGCCTGCACGGTCACATCCAGGGCCGTCGTGGGCTCGTCGGCGATCAGGACAGCGGGTCGAGACTGATGGCCATCGCGATCATGATCCGCTGGCGCATGCCGCCGGAGAACTGGTGGGGATAGTCCTTGACCCGCTCCTTGGCCGCCGGGATCCGGACCTGTTCCATCAAGTCCACTGCCCGCTTCATGCCCTCCTTCTTGGACATCCCACGGTGGACCTGGAACATCTCCGAGATCTGATCGCCCACGGTGAACACCGGGTTCAGCGCCGACAGCGAGTCCTGGAAGATCATGGCGATCTCCGCACCCCGGATCTTCTGCCGCTCCTTCTCGGGCATCTGCAGCAGGTCGTCGCCCTTGTACCGGATCTGCGCCGCCGGTGATGAACCCCGGAGGCATGTCGAGGATCCCCATGATGGTCTGCGCAGTGACCGACTTGCCCGACCCGCTCTCACCGAGCACAGCCAGCGTCTCCCCCGCATCGAGGGTGTAGCTCACGCCGTTGATCGCCTTGGCGACACCATCGCGCGTGCGGAACTCCACGTACAGGTCATCAACATCCAGCAGGTGCTCGCTCATCGACTCACCGCAGCTTCGGGTCCAGGGCTTCACGCACGGCATCGCCGAGCATGATGAAACTCAACACGGCCACCGACAGGAAGAACGCCGGGAAGAACAGCATGAACGGAGCCACCCGGATGTAGGGCTGCGCGTCGTTGATCATCGTTCCCCAGGAGATGACCGGCGGCTGCAGGCCCAGCCCCAGGAACGACAGGGTGGCTTCGGCGCCGATGTAGCCGCCCAGGGAGATCGTGGCCACCACGATCAGCGGGGCCAACGAGTTCGGAACCACATGCTTTGTGATGATCCGGCTGCTGCTGGCACCCAGGGCCCGGGCCGCCACCACGAAGTCGGCGTTGCGAACCTGGATGACCGACGACCGCATGATGCGGGTCATCGAGGTCCAGCCGAGGATGCCCAACGCCAGCACCACCTTGCCCACCTCTGTGTAGAGGTTCGTGCTTTCGCTGGCGGGGAAGGAGCGTCAGCACCAGGATGCCACCGAGCAGCAACGGGATCGCGAAGAAGACGTCCGTGATCCGCGACAGGATCGAGTCGGTCAAGCCCGCCGAAGTAACCGGCGATAACGCCGATGAACCCTCCGAGCAGCATGCGTGAACAGCGGTCGCGAAGACGCCCACCAGGATCGAGGCCTTGGCGCCGTAGATGGTGCGCGTGTACACGTCGCAACCGTTGTTGTCGTACCCGAACCAGGCCTCGGAGGAGGGTGCCTGCCGGGACAGCGTCAGGTCGCAGGTGTTCGGGTTCTTTCCGAACGTCAACAGCTGCGGGAAGAACGTCATGATCAGGAAGAGCACGATGAGGACCGCCGAGATGATGAAGATCTTGTTGGCTGCGCAGTTCCCGCCAGGCATCGCTCCACAGCGAGCTCGACTCTTCGTTCCTGGCCCGGCTGCCGGGGGGAGATCCGACCCGAGGTAGGTCTCCTTCTCGACGGTCTCCGGTGCCGCCGCCGCCATCGAGGCGTTCGGGTCACTCATAGCGAATCCTCGGGTCGATCGCGCCGTACAGGATGTCGACGAGCAGGTTGACCAGCAGGAACACCAGGACCAGGACCGTGACCACACCCACGACCGTGGCGCCTTCCCGGGTGCGGATGGACAGGTAGAGCAACCCGCCGATCCCGCGGATGTTGAAGATACCCTCGGTCACGATCGCGCCGCCGAGCAGTGCACCGAAGTCGGCGCCGATGAACGTGACGACCGGGATCAGCGAATTCCGCACCGCGTGCCGGCCGATCACTCGACGGCGGGATAGGCCCTTGGAGGTGGCAGTGCGGACGTAGTCCGCACGCAGGTTCTCGGTCAGGTTGCCGCGCATGAGTCGGGCGACGTAGGCCAGGGAGAGGGACGCCAGCACGAATGCCGGCAAGATTAACTCGTAGACCGTCGCATTCGGCCCCACCGTCGGCGGGAACCACCCCAACTTGATGCCGAAGGTGAACTGCGCCAGGAAGCCGATCACGAACACCGGGATCGAAATGACGATCAGCGTGGAAATCAGCACGAGGTTGTCCCAGAAACCGCCCCGGTTCAAGCGCGGAGAGGACACCGGCGCTGATGCCGATGACGATCTCGACGAGGATCGCGATCAGCGCCAGCCGGAACGTGACCGGGAACGCCTGCGCGATCTCGTCCCACACGGTCCGACCCGAGAAACTCTCGCCGAAGTCTCCCTGTCAGCAGGTTGCCCAGGTACTTCCCGTACTGGACCGGCAGCGGGTCGTCGAGGTTGAACTTGTCCCGCATCTCGGCGATGTACGCCTCGGGACAGGGCCGGTCACCGCACTTGCCGGCGAAAGGATCGCCGGGGAGGGCCCACACCATCGCGTAGATGAGGAACGTCGTCCCGATGATGACGGGGATCATCTGCAGGAGGCGACGGATGGTGTAGCGACCCACGGCCACCTCCCTCCTATCTCGGCAATCGAACGACGATCGAACGATACTCACCGGCCTGCGTGCCCCTGTTGCACACGCCGCCGGACCCCGGAACTGTCTCGGCGAGCCGAGTCGGGCGCGGCCTCGGACACGACTGGGCCCCCGCCACCAATTGGTGATGGGGGCCCAGTTCGTGGGTGACCGACTAGTTCTTCTCGATCGTCGTCAGGACGACCCTGCCGAACGGTGAGAACTGCACGTTCGACACCGTGTCCGAGTAGCCGGCGATCAGTCGCGTAGTACCACATCGGGATGACTGGCATCTCCTCGGCGAGGACGCCCTCACCCTGCTGGAACAAGCGATGCCTTCCTCGCCGGGCGTGGCAGAGGCCTGGTCCATCAGGTCGTCGAACTGCTTGTTCGACCAGTCGCCGTCGTTGGACGAGGCGCCCGTCTTGTAGAGCGGGACCAGGAAGTTCTCGATGGACGGGTAGTCCATCTGCCAACCGGTGCGGAAGATGCCGGTCATCTCCTTGTTCACGACCTCGTCACGGAAGGTGGCGAAGTCCGCGGTGGGCTTGCCAACGCACTCGATCCCGAGCGCGTTCGTGATGCTGACGCACGTCGCGTCCACCCACTCCTTGTGGCCGCCGTCGGCGTTGTAGGCCAGCGTCAGCTTGCCGTCGAAACCGCCGGCCTTGTCCAAGTACTCCTTGGCCTTGGTCGGGTCGAAGTTGCACCACTCTCCACAGACACCGGCCTTGTAGCCGTTCACGACCGGGGAAGTCCAGTCGGTGGCGGGCTCGCGCGTGCCGTCGAACACGTTGTTCGACGATCGTCTGCCGGTCGATGGCCAGCGAGATGGCCTTGCGCAGATCGACGTTGTCGAAACGCTTGTCGTAGAACGGGAAGCTGACCGTCTGGATGGAGCCGGTCGGCTGCACGATGGCACGGTCGCCGAGGATGCTCTTGTACTGACCGCCGGCAAGACCGGACGGCGGGATGGAGTCCAGCACGTCGAGGTTGCCGGCCTGCAGGTCGGCCCACGCCGCGTCGAGGTCCGCGTAGAGCTTGAAATCCACACCGGCGATGCTGGGCTTGTCTGTCGCCGGGGTAGTCCGGCCACGTCTTCAGCTTGATGGAGACCTTCGGGTCCCAGCTCTCGAACTGGAACGGGCCGTTGCCGACCGGGTTCTTGCCGAACGCCTCCGGGTCGTCGAAGAAGACCTGCGGCAATCGGGGCGAAGCCGGAGTAGCCGACCGCCACCGGGAACTGCGAGTTCGGCCGGCTCAGTTTCACCGTGAACTCGGTGTCGCTGACCACCTTCAGACCCGACATCTCCTTGGTCTTCGGCTTGCCGACCGGGTTGCCCTCGTCGTCGAACTCGCCCTGCACGTCCGCGAAGCCCTCGATGGGCTCGAAGAAGTAGGAGTTCAGAGCCGCGTTGGGGCCGTAGGCGGCCCAGTTCCACGCGTCCACGAAACTGCTGGCGGTCACCGGAGTGCCGTCCTGGAACGTCCAGTCGTCGCGGATCTGTATGTCCCAGTTGATCTGGTCGCTCGGAGGTGATCGAGGTCGCCACCGCGTTCTCCGGCGCCGCGTTCTCCGGGTTGTACCTCACCAGCATCGTGAACATGTTGTCGATGACGTTGCCGCCGCTGGTTTCGTTGGTGTTGGCCGGAATCAGCGGGTTCTGCGGCTCGGAGCTGTTGACGGTCACGTACGAGTCGCTCCCGCCGCTCCCGCCGGAACCGCTGTCCGACGACCCACCACAGGCGGCCAGGGTCAGCGCGATCACGCTGGCCCCGATCACCGCCGGGGCGGCCTTCCTAAGTCCACGCATGGACTGTCCCTTCTACGAATGCCGACATCTGTCAGGCACATTGTGTTCGGATTCCGTCAAGAATCCCAGCATCCTCGGCCCACAGGATTGCGCGTCGCGCGGTGATGTGGGATGGGGGATGCGAGTTTTCCCCTACATTGTGCCCACGAAGACGCCGCGTGGTCACCTGAGGGTCACCCAATCGTTATGTTGCGGTTCGAGGCGCGGTGAACACCGGGGAACGACGTGGTGTGCCATGACGTCAGAATGTTCATGGCACAGTGGTCTGCGAGGAGGTGGACATTGGGTAGGCGCACAACTGCAGCACTGAGCGGTCTGGCGCTGCTCGTGGGCACCGCCTCGGCGGTCAATGCCCTCGAAGGCCGACCGCCATCGGGCATGTTGGTCATCGCTCACCGGGGAGCGCCGGTGTACGCGGCCGAGAGCACGCTGGGCGGGTACGAGCGCGCGGCCAACCTCGGCGCGGACCTGCTTGAGGGCGACCTGGTGATGTCCAAGGACGGCCGTCTGGTCCTGTGCCACGACCTCGATCTCGGCCGTGTGACCAATGCGGCGACGACGCCCGGGTTCGCACCGACCGAACGGGAATTCAACGGCGTGAAGTACTCCGGCTACTGGGTGGACGACTACACCTGGGAGCAGTTGCAGACCTTGCGCAAGTGGGACGGCCAGGCCATGACCACCCTCGACGACCTGATCGGCTTCGCCCAGGGTCGGGGGGCCAGTCTCTACATGGAGATCAAGGAGTCCGGCTACTTCCAGGCCCGCGGCCTCGACCCGGTGGCAGCCATGGTCAATGTCCTGCGGGCCCGCGGCGAGGATCAACGCGGATCACGGGTATGGGTCCAGTCGGGCAACCCGGCCGACCTGCAGGCCATCAGATCGCAGGTCGGTAACCGCACCGTGTACTTGACGCGCAGCGTCGGACTGGAGGATGTGGGCCTGTTCCCGCAGTTCCGGCAGTTCGCCGATGTCCTGGGCGTACCCACCACCCGGGCCCGCCGGAGTCTGGTGCAGCAGGCGCACGCTGCCGACCTCGGCGTCCACGTCTGGACGCTGCGCGGCAGTCGCGATGCGTATCGCAAGGCGGCAGCTATCGGTGCCGACGGGGTCATCACCGACTTCCCGGACCTCGGCGTCGACGTGCGTGCCCGGCTGCGCGCGGGCGATCGGCCCACCGGCGTCGTCAGCCGCGTTGAGAACGGTGCCGCGATCGTGTCGTGGAACGCCGTTGCCGGCTCCTGGTACGCGGTCACTTTCGACTTCGGCGACCCGCTGGAGGCACCCACGCAGTGGGTCAACACCAACTCCGCTTCGATCCCTATGGCCGACGCCAAGGCCGTAGACATCACCGTCGCCCGCTTCGATGGCACCCGGCTGGGCGGCGACACCTTCAGCCGCGCCTCGGTCACTCCCCCCTCGTACGACGCGCCGACCGACAAGACCCGGGTTCGCAACGTCACCGCTGTCGTCTCCAGCGACGCGAAGACCCGGATCACCGGCGTCATGGAACGACTCAAGGGCAAGAAGTGGGTGCCGTTGCGCAAGGCGCAGGGCTGGCTGCGCGGTCGCGGCGAGGATGTCGGCGACCTGCGCCGCGGCTTCCGCTCCGACAAGACCGGCGGGTTCTCGCTGACTGTCCAAGTACGCAAGGACATCCTCGACGGCTACGTGCCCGAGCGCTCCTGGATGGTGGGCGTGACCGGCACCAAGAAACTCAAGCCCTCGAGTTCCGACTGGGTGGAGAGCAAGGACGGCCCGCCACCGGCACCGAAGAAGAACGCGCGCTCGCAGAGCCTGCAGAAGCAGGAAGTCCGCATCCGGGTGGGGTGAGCGACCCGAGGAGCCGGCTAGCCCCCGCTTGCCCTTGTGCCGCGGCTTGCGCGGCGCCTGCGCGTCCGGGGCCAACTCGATCAACTTCCCGGAGATCCGCGTCTTGCGCAGCTTCTTCCACACATCGGGGGGCAGGTCGGCGGGCAACTCCACCAGCGAATGGTCGGCGCGGATGTCGATGTGCCCGAAGTCCTGCCGGCGCAGTCCGCCCTCGTTGGCCAGCGCCCCGACGATCTGGCGCGGCTCCACCTTGTGCCGCCGACCGACGTTGAGCCGATAGGTCGCCATCGCCACGTCGTTGCGGCCACGTTCCCGCCGGGGGCCATCGCCGCGGGGCGGTCGCTCCCGAGCCGGTTGCCGCACAGGCTCCGGATCGACCAACAGCGGTGTGTCCCCCTGTAGGACGACGGCCAGCGCGGCGGCCACATCCTGCTCGGGGACGTCGTGTTCGCGCACGTAGTGTCCGACGACATCGCGGTAGAACTCGATGTCCCCGGACGACAGCGCGCGGGTGATCGCGTCGTCGAAGCGCGCCAGCCGCGTGACGTTGATGTCCTCCGGCGTGGGCAGTTCCATCTGCGTCAAGGGCTGCCGGGTGGCCTTCTCGATAGACCTCAGCAGGTAGCGCTCCCGCGGCGTGACGAAGGAGATCGCCTCACCGCTGCGGCCCGCCCTGCCGGTGCGTCCGATGCGGTGGACGTAGGACTCGGTGTCGGTCGGGATGTCGAAGTTGACGACGTGGCTGATCCGTTCCACGTCCAGGCCCCGAGCAGCGACATCGGTGGCGACGAGGATGTCGAGCTTGCCGGACTTGAGCTGGTTGACCGTGCGTTCCCGCTGCGCCTGCGGCACATCGCCGTTGATCGCCATCGCGGAGAAACCCCGCGCTCGTAGTTTCTCGGCCAGCGTCTCCGTCTCGTTCTTCGTCCGGACGAAGACGATCATGCCCTCGAAGTTCTCCACCTCGAGGATCCGGGTGAGCGCATCCACCTTCTGCGGATACGAGACGATCAGGTATCGCTGGGTCGTGTTGGCCGAGGTCGTGGTCTTGTTCTTGACCGTGATCTCGAGCGGGTCGTTGAGGTACTTCTTGGACAGCCGCCGGATCTGCGCCGGCATCGTCGCCGAGAACAGCGCCACGTTCTTGTCATCCGGGGTGTCGGCGAGGATCGTCTCCACGTCCTCCGCGAAACCCATGTTGAGCATCTCGTCGGCTTCATCGAGGACCAGGAAACGCACCTCCGAGAGGTCCAGGGTGCCTTTCTGCAGGTGGTCCATGATCCGGCCCGGAGTACCGACCACGATGTGCACACCGCGGCGCAGCGCACTGAGTTGCACACCGTACGCCTGACCCCCGTAGACCGGCAGCACCTTCACCCCGCGCAGGCGGCCGGCATAGCGCTCGAAGGCCTCGCAGACCTGCAGGGCAAGTTCCCGGGTTGGTGCCAGCACCAGTGCCTGCGGCGCCTTCTGGGAGAGGTCGAGCCGGTCGAGGATCGGAAGCGCGAAGGCCGCGGTCTTGCCGGTTCCGGTCTGTGCCAGGCCCACGACGTCGCGGCCCTCGAGCAACGGTGGGATCGTGGCGGCCTGGATCGCCGACGGTGTCTCGTATCCGAGGTCGTGCACGGTCTTCAGGATCGGGTCGCTGAGTCCGAGGTCCGAGAAGTCCCGCCCCTGCTGGTCGTCTTGGTCGGTCACGGGCGCGTCTCCTGGTTCTGCGCGGACCGGTCAGACGCCCGCGTCATGCTCTGAGACTATCCGTGCCATCCGCTGCGATGACCTCGCAGCAAGCCCGGAAGCGACGAGCCCCCCGGGAGCGAGCGCCGTGGCGTCGCACCCGAAGGGCTCGTTCCGTCAGACCGACGGCTGCGGGGTCCAGCGCAGGTACGGCTTGACCTCTTCGACATCTCCGAACCGGGTCTTGGCGTCCTCAGTCGAGATGGTGGGCGACACGATCACACGCGAACCCGGCTGCCAGTCCACGGGCGTGGAGACCGGCACCAGGTCGGTCAACTGCAAGGCGTCGATCACCCGCAGGATCTCGTCGAAGTTGCGGCCCACCGACTTCGGGTAGGTGAGCGTGAGGCGCACCTTGTCGTTCGGGTCGATGATGAACACCGACCGGACCGTCGACGTGTCACCCTCACCGGGGTGGATCATCTCGTAGGTCTCGGAGACCGCTTTGTCGGGGTCGGCGATGATCGGGAAGTTCAGGTCGGTACCACCGACATCGCCGATGTCACCGGCCCACTTCTCGTGCGACTCCAACGGGTCCACCGAGATGGCGATGGCCTTGACGCCCCGCTTGTCGAACTCGCTCTGCAGCTCCGCGGTGCGGCCGAGTTCGGTCGTGCAGACCGGGGTGAAGTCGGCGGGGTGGCTGAAGAAGACCGCCCAGGAACCCTGCTTCCACTGGTGGAAGTCGATGGTGCCGTCGGTGGTCTCCGCGGTGAAGTTGGGGGCGGTGTCGCCCAATCGAATGGACATTTGATTCCTCCTAATCGGTTGATGCGGTCGGCGGCCGCAGACAAGAAGCCGAGAGATGTGCAGGGAACAGCGGCCACACATCGGGAAGGGTGCAACTGAAGGTGGCCGGTCAGCGACAACACGCTGTGGCGCAGACGCGACAGTGATCGATGACCCGGCGACGCGTCAGAGCGCGCTCGTCGATCACACCAACCGTCGCGAACATAGCCGAGATTCTGGCACAGCATCTGGGAGGGCCCGGCAGCGGGCTGACGACAGGAAGGCGGGTCTGCCGATGAAGCCTAGGATGGCAGGCAAGGCGGAGGAGGCGGTCGTGGACGACGAAGAACGTGCGTTGCGGTCGACAGCGCGGCCGCCGGCGACCGGGACGCGCTCGATCAGTTGGTCGAACTGGCCGCCGACCGCGCGGACATGGCGGAACTGCGACGCCTGGCGGATGCAGGCAGCCGGGATGCGGTGGACGAACTCGTCCAACTGGCTGGAGAGCGCGGCGACGTGGAGGAACTGCGCAGGCTGGCGTCGATGGGTTTCACGGACGCCGCCGACGTGCTGGCGGAGATCGACGAAGACGTCGACTGACCAGCGAGAGCGGACACTGTTCCTCGCCACCGCCGCGGGTCAGGCGGCGGTGGTCATATGTCGGCGGGCGGGCACGGCGATGCGGCGACCGGGAATGTCGGGATCCTCGACCAGCACAGCGCGGCCCAGATGCACCATCCGGTGATGGTACGCACACAGGAAGACCAGATTGTCGACATCGGTTGGCCCGGCATCGCGCCAGTCGACGACATGGTGGGCGTGGCATCGACGCGGGGGACGGGTGCAGCCACGGAACACGCAACCTCGGTCCCGGACCGTCAACGCGGCGCGCTGGGCGGGGGTCGCGAACCTCGCCGCCATCCCCACCGCGATCGGTTTCCAGCCGATCCCGGATGCCTTGGCGACCACCAGTCGAACCTTGCACTGGCACACCGCCATGTCGAACGTGGTCAACCCGACCGGCAGACCGCTGGCATCCCACGTCGCCCCCACACCGTCCATCCGGTCGGCGTCGGCCACGATCACCACCGACGAGAACCCCGTCGTCTCGCCATCGACGGCGGCGTCGGCGATCTCCCCGATCGCGTCCGCCCGGCGCTGATCGGCGGTACGGGGGTCAGCCAATCCGAGCGGGGCCGCGAACTCCTCCAGTGCCGCGCTCAGCCGCGCCCCGACCTCCGGCGGTAGGTGCCCATCGACGGCCCACCAGCCGTCCAGTGTCTCCGACACACTCAGGTGCCGACGGGCGAAGGCGTCCTGCAGATCGTCGTCGTGCTCCTGCGGGTCCAGCAGGTCCGCGATCCGGTCGACCGCAGCCCGGACCATGGCGGGGGATCCGACCCGTGCCACCTCCAGCAGCAACGGTTCGGCCTCTTCGAGGTGGTCAGCCGGCACCTTCTTGCGCGCCCGGCGAATCGCCGCCGCATGCGCATACGAGATCTCCCCGGCCCGCAGCGCCTCCCACACGGCCGGGAACGTCCGCGGCAACTCGCGGGCAGTGCGCACCATCGCCTGCCCCTGACCCGCGGTCAGCCGCAGTCCATCGGTGAGCATCGACCCGGTCGTGGCGAACCCGGCCAGATGATGCCCGCCATCGCCGTCACAGACCTGCACCATGGACAGCATCACCGCCTGCAGCCTCTGCATCTGGGAATGAAGACCGGCGATGTCACCGACCACATCAGTCAAACGGGACGTCCCGCGGGTCGCCGGCCAACAAGTCGTCGACAGCCGCCGTCAGGTCGGCGAGAACCCCCGACCCTCCCCCATAGACACCGCCGATTTCGTACATGTGTTCATGGTATCGAGGGGGTGCGACAAGAAATGGTCACGCAACTGATCTGTGGACAGCCGGTCGGCCGGCGGTCACGCCTGCGCGATACGGACCAGGTTGCCCGACGGGTCGCGGAACGCGCAGTCGCGCGCGCCCCACGGCTGGGAGGCCGGCTCCTGCAGCACCTCGGCACCCGACGCCCGGACCTCCTCGAACGTGGCATCGAGGTCGTCGGACCTGAAGATCGCCGCCTGCAGCGACCCCTGCATGACCAGCGACAGGAGCGCGTCTCCTTCTGCCTGCGATCGACCGCCGTGCGGCTGGAACAGGACAATGTCGACGTCCTGCCCCGGGGCGCCGACGGTGACCCAGCGGTAACCGTCGGATGCGACGTCGTTGCGGACCTCGAGGCCGAGCGCGTCCCGGTAGAAGCCCAGCGCGGCGTCGGGGTCGTGGACGGGGATGAACATGTGGGAGACGGTGGTTGCCATGCGGCCACGTTAGGTCCGGCACCGCCGCCCGCGCTTCTCCGATCCTGCTCGGATTGCGTCCGCCGGACCAGCGCCCACCCTTGCGCCGGGTCAGGCTGAGGTCCGCGTCCGTCGCGGTCTTGTGGCGATCTTGCTCACACACGCCGGCAGCACCTCGCGGTCGCGGTGGTCGCGCGCACGGTATTGGGACGGAGTCTCGCCGACTATTTCGGTGAAGCGGGTGCTGAACGACCCCAGCGACGTGCAACCGACCGCCATACATGTGTCCGTGACCGACATCCCTTGACGCAGAAGCGCCTTCGCGCGCTCGATGCGACGGGTCATGAGGTAGGCGTAGGGAGTCTCGCCGTACGCCGCGCGGAACTTGCGCGAGAAGTGGGCGGGCGACATGAGCGCGGCGCTGGCCATCGCGGGGACATCCAGCGGCTGCGCGTAGTCGCGGTCCATGAGGTCTCGCGCCCGGCGCAGGTGCGCCAGGTCGACGAAGTCCTGCGGCGTCATGAGGACGAGCGTACGGAGAGCTCCCCTGCCCGGTCAACGAACGCGGCCCGGATGGAGCGCTCCCACGGCGCAGTCGCGGGCCCCCAGCCACTCCCCCGGTGCGTCGACACCGGGATCAGAGGTTGAAGACGCGGCGTGCGTTCCCGGCCAGGAACAACTCCCGCTGCCCATCGTCGAGGCCGAGTTCGGCCAGACGCGCCAGCGCCCGCTCCGGGGTCATCATCGGGTAGTTCGAGCCGAACAACACCTTGCGGGTTCCGCGGCCCTTCAGGTAGTCGACGAGTTCGGCCGGGTACCGGTGAGCGGCATAGGCGCTGGTGTCGATGTAGACGTTCGGGTGCTTGTCGGCCACGGCGATCATCTCGGCCGTCCATGGGTATCCGATGTGGCCGCACACGATCACCAATTCGGGGAAGTCGATCGCCACCTGGTCGATGTACGGAATCGGGCGACCGGTCTCGGACGGACGCAGCGGACCGGTATGGCCGACCTGGGTGCAGAACGGGATGCCCAGGTCCACACAGGCGGCGTACACCGGGTAGAACCGGCGGTCGGTCGGGGGCAACTCCCACAGCCAGGGCAACATCCGAAGACCGACGAAGCCCTCATCGACGCGTCGGCGCAACTCGCGCACTGCAGGCATCGGCTTGCGGAGGTCCACGCCGGCGACCCCGCGCAATCGATCGGGGAACTGCCCCACGCAGGCGCCGACCTCGTCGTTGTCGATCAACGCCCCCTCCGGGCCGTACCAGGCGGATGCCAGCGCGACGGAGACCCCGGCATCGTCCATCGCGGCGATCGTCATCTCCACCGGCAGTGGCTGCTCGAGTTGACCCGACATTCCCGTCCAGCGCCGCAGGGACTCGAACATGTCGTGGTTGGCCAACCGCAGGGTGGGGTGCTGGATCCACACGTCCACAATCTCCATCGCCACTGCCCGCTCCCGCCTATCGTCTGCCTGACCGCGCTGCTGCGTCCCCAGGATCCGCCCATCACCTCGGACACGTCGCGACGTTACCTGAGAAGCCCCACGATGCCCTTACCGATGAGAACGACCACCACCAGCAATCCGGTGCCGTAGGTCACCGATCGACTGTGACCCAGAATCCATTCGCGCCACGAGGCGTAGATCTGCTCGGCGCGGGAATGCCGGAAGATCAGCACGCCCAACGGTGCGGCCACGCCGACAGAGGCCACCAGCACGAAGCCAACAGCCGCCGCGGCCAGCCCGGCCCCGGTCAGTCCGGCCTGCATGAGTTCGTTCCCGGCGGCCACCACGACGATGTAGTTCGGCAGGAACGCCCCGAGGACGAGCGCGAAGAACCACGGCATGGAGTCCAGCCGCGCCAGCCACGAGGGTGCGCCGGACTTCGCAGCCACCGGTCGGCGCCAGCGGACCGCGAGCACACCCAGGGCAGCCAGACCCAGCACGATCTCGATGACCGCAGCGGCAGTTGTGGAGGACTTCCCGGTCGTGTCCACCGGAGCGAAGGCGATGGTGAGGAGCAGGACCACCGACAAGGCGATGATCCAGCCGATGGCGTAGGCGGACTCCTTGAGAACGCCTCCGCGCGTGGTCACCAGGATGATGGCGGCCAACACCGACCACGGTTGGGCGGCAAGCACCAGTGCCATCAGCAGCAGCGTGGCCAGGGACGCGACGTCCACATGGTCCCTCCTTGGGTTCGGTGCTGCCGAACCTATCCGAGAGGCGGGTCGGCGCACTGCCCGGCAGGCGCGTGGGGCCCAGCCGGGAACCGGAACGACCACCCGCAACGCCGCGTCCAGAACCAGCCAGCCGTGATCCATCGCGCCCGCGATGTGCCAGGCCCGTACGTGCTGGTCGGCCACTCGTTCGGCGGCATGGTCGCCCGCCTCTACGCGACCACGTACCCACGAAGAATCGCCGGGCTCGTTTCGATCGACGCCCAGAACGAGGACTTCGTCGCCGCCTACAAGTAACTGCTGACGCCCGAGCTGCACTTTCGACGTGGCCTAGTGCCCAGCATTGGTGACACCGCCTTCTTCAGTGAGAATCTGGTGGCGATGACCGCCACGGAATCGCCAGAATCTCCTTGGCGCACAATGGATCCGCCCCGTGCCATGCCGTCGCGGGCAAGGAGGAACACGTGAACCTCGCCCTGCTCGCTGCCGCAGGCATCGCTGTGTCCTACGGGCTTGCCACCGTCCTGCAGTCGGTCGGGGCCAGGAGCACGACCGCCAACGAGGGGCTGGACCCCGGTCTGGTGGTCCGGCTCCTGAGATCGATCCCCTACCTGATCGGCCTCGGACTCGACGGCCTCGGGTTCCTGCTGACGGTCGTGGCTCTGCAGTCCCTGCCCCTGTTCGTCGTCGAGGCGTTCACCGCCGCGGCACTGGCAGTCACGGCCGTCGCAGCAGCGGCGTGGCTGAAGGTCTCATTGTCCCGCGGTGAGTGGGTGGGCGTGGCCGCCGTCGTTGCCGGACTCCTCGCGTTGGCGGTCTCGGCAGCGGAGGGCGAGAAGGTCGCGCTGAGCACGTTCGAGCGGTGGATGCCGCTGGGGATAGGCGTGTTGTTGCTGCTGCTGACGTGGGCCGGCGCGCGGCTCACCGGCCGACTCGGTGTGGTGGTTCTCGGCGCACTCGCCGGGTTCGGGTTCGGGCTCGTGGGCATCGCCACCGCGTCGCTGGCCGATCCGATCACTGTGACGGGCCTGCTCACCGATCCCGCCGCGTGGGGGGTGGTCGTCGCCGGCGGCGTCTCCCTGTTGGCCCTGGCCACGGCCCTGCAGCGGGGTGCCGTCACGCAAGCAACCGCGGCCATGGTGGTCGCCGAGACCGTGATCCCCTCGATCATCGGCCTGGTCTTCCTGGGCAACCGGATCCGCCCGGGCTACGAGGTGGTCATGGTGCTCGGGATGGTCCTCGCGATCGGCGGGGCCATCGCCCTGGCACGGCTCGGCGAGATCCCCGAGGACACACCCGGGGCCGAACCGTCGATCGCTCCCGCTTGAGGTTCGGCGGCGTCCCCGAGGCGGGGCCGGCAAGCTGTCTTCGGCCCGGGCCCCTCATGGGACCGAGACAACCGGAGGATCACCCACACGTGGGGTAGAAGGGAGCCGGGCCGGTGCGACAGAGTCTCAATCCGAAGATGTGAGTCAAAGTCATAGGCGTGAGTCAGAATCCGGCCGATTCTGCCTCACGCCTATCGCCGGGCGAGGCGGTCACCCACGTGCGTCGCGGGTGGTGGGATCCGGGACGCACACCCCAGCCACCACGTGCCGCCGGATACACCCTCGGCTGCGACGAGTCTGGTCCCCCCATTGCTTGACGACTGCTGCTCCACCCATCGTTTTCTGTACAGTTCGAGGGCTGAGATGTACGTTTGAGGCATGGCTACCGAGATGCCCGTCACTGAGGCTCGCGAGCGATTCAGCGAGCTCGTCGAAGTCTCCGCACACGAGCCGGTCTTCCTGACCAAACGAGGTCATCGTCAGGCCGTCGTCATCAGCACAGCGGAGTACGAGCGACTTCTGGAGGCCGACGAGGACGCCGTGGACCTCGCGGCCGCCGACGCGGTGATGGCCGAGATCATCGCCGGCGCCCCGACGATCCCGTGGTCGCAGGTCAAGGCGGACCTCGGCCTCGCATGACCTACTCGGTCGAGTTCTCGACGTCAGCTGCCAAATCACTGGCCAAACTGGAGAAGGCGAGACGCCTTCGCATCGTCGGGGCCATCGAACTGCTCAGCGTCGATCCACGCCCGCCAGGCGCGAAGATGCTTCGAGGCGGTGACCATGGCCGCTGGCGCGTCCGGGTCGGCGACTACCGAGTCATCTATACGATCCAGGACAACCGCCTCATCGTCCTCGTACTGCGCGTCGCGCATCGCCGCGAGGCCTACGACCGGTGAGCAATGACCGCCGGGCGAAATCCTGCTACAGCTACCGGACTGCAGGTGCGTCACGGAGTGGGCGAACTGAGAGGCGCGGGTGGAACTCTGCTGGAAACCTGGTCTCGGCCGCGCGCCTTGACCAACCCATCCGAGAATCCCTCGGCGCGCTCGGCCACGACCACCCCTGGCGCCGCAGCCCTTCGACCACAACGCATCTTCGAACAGACGTCACCGTGCGTCGCTCTTCCGCTTGTCCAGCACGCCCGGCTGAGCAGACGAGATCGCGGCCATGAGAGGACTCTGCCGACCGCTGTCTTGAGTCCCCGTTCTCGCGTGTGCCTACTCCTCGTCCGCGTCTTCCTTGCTGACGGCGACGAAGCCGGGCTTGTGCTGCGGCGGCGCGTAGATGGTGAGCAGCCGGGCAGGGATGGAACCCGCGTTGGTGACGTTGTGCCACGTCCCCTGCGGCACCAGGACAACAGTGCCGGCCGGAACGGTGTGAGTCTGTTCACCGATGGTGACCTCCACCGGCCATCCGGCCATGATGACGAAGATCTGGTCGCCGTCCTCATGGACTTCGGCGCCGATGTCTTCGCCCCCTTCGAGAGTCATAGCCACGATCTGGCTGTGCGCCCCGGTGCACAGAACACGTCGGAACTCCGGGTCGAGTTCCAGAAGACTCTCCTGGGTCGTGATGTATTCCTTCATGTCGTGATCCTTTCACCCCGCGTGGGGTCAATCGTCGTGTGATTGATGGGCGCCTGCACCATGCTCACATTGTCAACCCCCCGCGGCCGTACCGAACACTCTTCCTGGCAAACTCAGACGTTGAAGCGGAACTCGACCACATCGCCGTCAGCCATCACGTAGTCCTTGCCCTCGATCCGGACCTTGCCGTGCGCCTTCGCCTCCTGCATCGAGCCCGCCGCCATGAGCTCGTCGAAGGAAATGACCTCGGCCTTGATGAAGCCCTTCTGGAAGTCCGTGTGGATCACACCGGCGGCCTCCGGTGCGGTGGCCCCCTTGGGGATCGTCCAGGCCCGCGCTTCCTTCGGCCCGGCCGTCAGGTACGTCTGCAGCCCCAGGGTCTCGAACCCCACGCGGGCCAGCGCCTGGATGCCCGACTCCGACTGGCCGATGGATTGCAGCAGCTCCAGCGCCTCATCCTCGGGCAACTCGGTGAGTTCGGCCTCCACCTGCGCATCGAGGAACACGGCCTCGGCCGGCGCCACCAGTTGCGTCATCTCGGTACGGAACGCCTCGTCGGTCAACTCCTCCTCGTCGCAGTTGATGACGTAGAGGAACGGCTTGTTGGTCAGCAGGAACAGCTCCCGCAGAGGTTCGGGGTCGACACCGGCGGCGAACAACGTGCGCCCGGAGTCGAGGATCTCTCTGGCCTCCTGCGCGGCCGCCACGACAGAAGCCCGGTCCTTGTGCATCCGCGCCTCCTTCTCCAGGCGCGGCAGGGCCTTGTCCAGGGTCTGCAGGTCAGCGAGGATCAGTTCGGTGTTGATGGTCTCCATGTCCTCGGCCGGAGACACCCGGCCCTCGACGTGCACAACATCGGGATCGTGGAAAGCCCGCAGCACCTGGCAGATGGCATCGGACTCGCGGATGTGGGACAGGAACTTGTTGCCGAGCCCCTGGCCCTCGCTGGCACCGCGCACGATCCCGGCGATGTCGACGAACTGCACGGTCGCGGGCACCAGTTTCGCCGAGCCGTGGATGTCCGCCAACTGCTGCAGGCGGGGGTCCGGCACGCCCACCATCCCGACATTCGGCTCGATCGTGGCGAAGGGGTAGTTGGCCGCAAGCGCGCCCGCCTTCGTCAATGCGTTGAACAGGGTGGACTTGCCGACATTGGGCAGGCCGACGATGCCGATAGTCAGGGACACCACGCAAGTGTAGATAGCCGGAGGTTTTGTCAGACCCATCGGGCACAGTGCCCTCATGGTCACCATTTCCGCACTCTGGCTACTTCTGGCACTGGCCGCGACGGCCGCGAGCCTGGTCCTCGCCTACCGATTCGGGGCGGCGTCGGCGCGCACCCGTGTCGCCGAACTGGAGGGTGAGCGCTCGGCGTTGTCGCAGCAACTCCAGTCCCGGGCAACCCTGGACGCCACGCTCGCGCCCTTGCAGCAGGCGATGGCAACCCTGTCGCAACAGGTGGACACAGCCGAACGGGCCCGCGAGGCCGCACTCACCGGACTGTCCGAGAAGGTGATGACGGTCGGACAGCAAGTCGGGGACGCGACCAAGGACGTCCAGCAGCAGGCCCAGCGGATCACCCAGGCACTCTCCCGCACGCAGATCCAGGGGACCTGGGGGGAGATGGCGCTACGGCGGTTGGTGGAGTCCGCGGGCATGCTGGACCACGTCCACTTCGTGGAGCAGTCGACGGTGTCGACCGAGGAAGCGGCGCTGCGCCCCGACATGATCATCAATCTGTCGGAGGGCCGACAGGTGGTCGTGGACGCCAAGGTGTCGCTGGACGCCTTCCTCGACCCGGCGACTGACGACGACGCGCAAGCCCGGCTGCACGCGTCCGCGGTGGCCGACCATGTGACGCGGCTGTCGGCCAAGCGGTACTGGAAAGCAGTGGGCACACCGGAGTTCGTGGTCATGTTCCTGCCGAGTGAGAGCATGTTGGGCATCGCACTGCGGGCCAAGCCGGATCTGCTGCAGACGGCCTTCGAGCGCAAGATCGTCCTGGCGACGCCGACCACGTTGATGGCGACCCTGCGCAGCGTCTCGTGGGCGTGGCAACAGGCAGCCATGGCCGACCAGGCTCGCGACGTACTGACGGCCGGGCGCGAGGTCCACGACCGATTGACCACCATGGGTGGGCACATCGCCAGACTCGGCAAGTCGCTCGGGGATGCCGTCGGCAACTACAACCAGTTCGTCGGATCGCTGGACAGCAGGGTCATGCCCGCAGCCAGGAGGCTGGCCCAACTCGCAGCGCCGGACGCGGAGGTGCTGGAACTCGCGGAGATCGACGTCCGACCACGGACGGCCCTCGTCGTCGAGGAGGTGAACACGATGCCCGATCTGGTGCAAGACACCGGGTAGCGTTGCGCGGCCCACGATGAACGTCAGGTTACGGTGGGATGGTGACCACCCAGGAGCCGACGATGACGGCGAGCCCGGCCGGGGTGTCGGTGGAGATTACCCCCGAGCCCGCGGCCGCTGCCACTACCGTTGCCGATGTGACCCCCGTCGAGGACAGCTCTGAGGGCCGGTCCGGCCTTGGCGTGGGCCTGATGGTCCTGCTGGTCTTCACGGTGACGATCCTGACCGCCCTGGGTGACACCGCTGTCAACGGCAGCATCACCTTCATCACGGGAGTGGTGTTCGTGGTGATCTCAGTGGTCGCGGCCGCCACGATCGGCTACCGGGACATGTCCACGACGATCATCACGCCGCCGCTGGCCTACTTCACTGCGATTCTGATCGCCGGCCAACCGGATCTGCTGGACGGCGCCACGGACAACCTGATCATCCGCGAGGGTGCGATGGTCATCGCGGGCTTGGCCTTCAACGCCCCGTGGATCTTCGCAGGCACTGGCGCTGCGGCGCTGATCGTGATCGTCCGCCGCTGGATACTCCACCGCTGATCAGGTGGTGGATGCGGCCTTGAGGTCGCGGCGTAGTTCCGGCGGCAGCGCGAAGATGAGGCTCTCCTCGACCGTCGTCACGACCTCGACCTCGTCGAAGCCGTGTTCCTCCAGCGCGTCGAGCAGTTGCTCGACCAGCGACTCGGGGACGCTCGCACCCGAGGTGACGCCCACCGTTTCGGCGCCCTCGAGCCACTCCGGCTGCAATTGCCCGGCGTCATCGATGCGGTAACTGCGGGATCCGGCCTCCTGCGCGACCTCGCCGAGGCGCACCGAGTTGCTGGAGTTCTCGGAGCCGACAACGATCACCACGTCGCATCGCGGGGCTATCACCTTCACCGCGGCCTGCCGGTTCTGTGTGGCGTAGCAGATGTCGTCGCTGGGCGGATCGATCAGCATCGGCAAGCGGTGCCGCAACCGATCGACCGTCTCCATGGTCTCGTCCACGGACAACGTCGTCTGCGACAGCCATGCGACCGGCCGTTCCGGATCGAGATCGACCTTCTCGGCAGCTTCCGGGGAGTCGACGACGGTGATGGCATCCGGGGCTTCCCCGGCCGTGCCCTCCACCTCTTCGTGACCCTCGTGGCCGATGAGCAGGATCTGGTAGCCGGACTCGGCGAACCGTTTCGCCTCGTTGTGCACCTTGGTGACCAGCGGACAGGTGGCGTCGATGGTCAACAGATTGCGGTTCTCGGCCTGGTCGTGCACCGCCGGCGAGACGCCGTGGGCGCTGAAGACCAGCCGTGAGCCTTCGGGCACCTCATCGGTCTCCTCGACGAAGATCGCCCCGCGGCGCTCGAGGTCGGCGACGACATGGACGTTGTGCACGATCTGCTTGCGCACGTAGATCGGCGGTCCGTACAACTCGAGCGCCTTCTCGACGGTGACGACGGCGCGCTCGACCCCGGCACAATAGCCACGAGGTGCTGCCAGGATGACCTTACCCACGGCTCAATGCTACGTGGCTTCCGCCGATTGCGCCTTCGCCGCCTCGATGCGGCCCTCCACCTGCCCGAGCAGCGTGTCGCAGTGAGCCGCCAACTTCTCGCCGCGCTCCCACAGCTCCAGGGACTCCTGCAGGGTGACGTTCCCGTCCTCCAGTCGTCGCACTATCTGCTCGAGTTCGTCTCGTGCCGCCTCGAACGTCAAGGGTTCCTCACTCATCCCGCACTCCCTCCACCGTCGCGTCGAACTGACCGGCTTGCACCCGCACATGTAGTCGGGCGCCGGTCTGGGGCACCGACCGGACAAGACGCCCGTCGGCATCGGTCACCAGCGCATAACCCCGGTCCAGCGTGGCTTGCGGGGACAGTGCTCGCAGTTGCAGGTCGAGGCTTGCCAGGTCGACCCGCTGTTTGTCCACGAGACGACTGACGGCGGGCAGCAACCGCTCCTGCGACCGGTGCAAGCGCTCGCGCGGCGCGGTGAGCAGCACGGCCGGGTCCTGCAGGACTCGGCGCTCCCGCCAGGCGTTCAGCCACTTCCGTTCGTGAGCCAGTTTCGCCTGCATCTGTGAGCGCAGCCGGCCTCGCAACAGGCTCACGTGCGCGACCACCTCGGCCACTTCCGGGACGGCCAGAGTCGCCGCATGGGTGGGCGTGGCCGCCCGGGCGTCGGCGACATCGTCCAGGATCGGCCGGTCGGCCTCGTGACCGATGGCGCTGATCACCGGTGTCAGCATGGCGGCCACCGTACGCACCAGACCCTCGTCGGAGAACGGCAACAGGTCCTCCAGAGAACCGCCGCCGCGGGTCACGATGATCACGTCGACGTCGGCCAGCCCCTCGAGTTCCAGCAGCGCGGAGGTGACCTGCGCAACCGCGGACCGGCCCTGGACAGCCGTCTCCCGCACCACCAGTCGCACTCCCGGGAAGCGGGCCGTGGCGATCCGCTGCACATCCTTCAGCGCGTCGGAGTCGCGCCCGGTGACGACCCCCACCGCCCGCGGGATCAGCGGCCGTGGCCGTTTGCGGTGCGGGGCGAACAGGCCCTCTTCGGCCAGCAGCCGTCGGCGGCGCTCGATCTCCGCGAGCAGGTCCCCGACACCGGCCAGATGGATCTCGCTGGCACGCAGCAGCACCCGGGTCTGCCTGGTGACGTGCGGTTTGACCAGCAGGATCACCCGGTCCCCCTCCGCCGGGGTACGGGGCAGGTCGGCGAAAAGGCGCGGGTGGATCATCACGTCGGCACTCAGGTCCCCTTGCTCGTCGCGGAGCGTGAAGAACGTCTGGGAGCCGGTGGTCCGGGTCTTGGAGATCTCGCCGGCCACCCAGACCTGACCCAAGCGGCCCACCCAGTCCTGGAAGTGCTTGAGCATCACCCGCAGCGGCCAGGGCTGCTCCAGGGTGGACGCTGTCATGACGACAGCCGTCCCACGAACTCCTGGAGCTGGTCGTAGGAGACGGTGCCCGTGACCACGGTGGTCACCTCATCGGTGGTGGACACCAGCGAGCGCTGGTCGTCCGCGAGGTACTGCTGCCATTGCGTGCCATCGATCGTCCGTTGCCCATCGGGCTGGCCCTGCAGTGTCTGCTCCTCGATGAAGTCCTGCGGGTCGGCATCGGTCTGCGTCACCGCGATGAACTCGTCGTCCGGGGTGACGTAGCCGAGGAACCAGGTGGTCGAGTCCCCGTCGGCCTCGAAGCGGGCGGACGTGGGCCGCCAGTCGCCCGACAGCCCGGTGGGCGCCAGCACCGGGTAGTCCGCCTGGGACCGCGCGGCGCTGAGCATCGGCCCCGGATCGACAGTACGAACAGGATCCGGGGAAGGCCGCCAGACGACCGCGAACAAGAAGGCCACGAACAAGCCCACGACGGCAAGGCTCAGGATCAGATCGCGCAACCCACGTTTGGTCCGGTCTTCGCTCATGCCCCCGCTCCCGTGGGCGTGCTGGGAGACGGCGAGGGTTGATCCGTCGGCGTCGGCGTCGGATCGACGGGCTTCGACTGCTTGGGCTTCGTCGACTTCGCCATGCCGATGGCTTCTCCGCGCGGCAGCGGCACCCGACAGGCGGGAACGGTGCGGAACTCGTAGCCCTGCGCCCGCAATGCCGGGATGATCCGCTTCACCGCGGAGATCGTCGCGGCGCGAGGGCCGCCGCCGTCATGCAGCAGCACGATCGACCGGTCCCGGACGTACGTCAGCACGTGGTCGGCGATGTAGGTGCTGTCCTGGTGGGCCCAGTCCTGGGGATCCACCGTCCACCGCACCTGCTTGAGCCCGAGGCCGGTGGCCACCCACGACACGCCCGCGTTCGTCGCGCCGTAGGGCGGGCGCATGCACTGTCCCGCCCCGGGGCCCATGAGGCGCTGGGTCGACGCGAGTTGGTGCTGTACCGCCATGGGGTCGAGCAGCGTCAGATCCGGGTGTGACCACGTGTGGTTGCCGACGGCGTGCCCGGCCAACCACAGCCTGGTCGCGTAGTCAGGGTCGGGCGCGAGGTACTGCCCGAGCACGAAGAACGTCGCCGGGACCTGATTGCGGTGCAGCACTTTGAGCAGTCGCGGGGAGTTCTCAGCATTCGGTCCGTCGTCGAACGTGAGGTACACGATCTTCGGCTCCCGGGCGGCCTGGGCGGGCGCGCTTGTCACCATGGGCAACAGGGCAGCAGCAACCGCCACCAGCAGGATCAGTCCCCGTTTGCGCACGCTCAAGTGTGGCACGCGGGCACCGGGTCGCCGGGCGGTTGGGGATGGGCGCGCCACGATCTAGGCTGGTGGCATGCCGGAATTCCGATATGTCGACATGCTTCCGCGCGGCGAGGACACAACCCCCTACCGCCTGCTCACGACCGATGGCGTGGAGGTGGTGGAAGTCGGCGGCCAGCAGTTCCTCCGGGTGGCCCCGGAAACCCTGCGGCAGTTGACCTTCGCTGCGATGCGCGACATCCAACACCTGCTGCGGCCGGGGCACCTGCAGCAGTTGCGGAACATCCTCGACGACCCGCAGGCCTCCCCCAACGATCGATTCGTGGCCCTGGACCTGCTGCGCAACGCGAACATCGCCGCCGGCGGGGTGCTGCCGATGTGCCAGGACACCGGCACCGCCATCATCTCCGGCAAGCGCGGCCAGCGGGTTCTCACTGACGGCCCGGACGAGCAAGCCCTCACCCATGGCGTGTTCGACGCCTACCAGCAGCTGAACCTGCGGTACTCGCAGATGAGCCCGTTGAGCATGTGGGACGAGGTGAACACCGGCACCAACCTGCCGGCCCAGATCGAGATCTCGGCGGACACCAAGCCGGGCCACGAGCTGCAGTACGAGTTGTTCTACATGGCCAAAGGCGGCGGCAGCGCGAACAAGTCGTACCTGTACCAGGAGACCAAGGCGGTGCTGAACCCGGAGACGTTCCGCACCTTCCTGGACTCCTCGTTGCGTGCCCTCGGGACCGCTGCCTGCCCGCCGTACCACCTGGGCGTGGTGGTGGGCGGCACGAGCGCGGAGTTCGCCCTCAAGACCGCCAAGTACGCCTCAGCCCGGTACTACGACAACCTGCCCACGCACGGTGGCCCGGACGGCAACGGCTACCGGGATGTCGAGATGGAACAGGCCATCCTCGAGCAGACCCGCGACTTCGGCATCGGCGCCCAGTTCGGCGGCAAGTACTTCTGCCACGACGTACGGGTGATCCGGCTGCCGCGGCATGGCGCCAGCGCACCGATCGCCATCGCAGTGAGTTGCTCGGCGGACCGGCAGGCGCTGGCGAAGATCACCCCGGAGGGGGTCTTCCTCGAGGAGCTCGAGCGCGATCCCGCCCGCTTCCTGCCCGAGATCACCGACGACCACCTCGACGACGACGTGGTGGCCATCGACCTGAACCGGCCCATGGCCGAGGTGTTGAACGACCTGCACAAGCTGCCCGTCAAGACCCGGGTGTCCCTGACCGGGACGTTGGTGGTGGCCCGCGACATCGCCCACGCCCGGATCAAGGATCTGCTCGACACGGGCCACCCGATGCCGCAGTACATGAAGGACCACCCGGTGTACTACGCCGGACCCGCCAAGACCCCCGCGGGTTATGCCTCCGGGTCCTTCGGGCCCACGACCGCGGGTCGCATGGACTCCTACGTCGACCAGTTCCAGAAGGCCGGCGGCTCGATGGTGATGCTGGCCAAGGGCAACCGGAGCAAGCAGGTCACCGCCGCGTGCCAGGACAACGGCGGGTTCTACCTCGGATCCATCGGCGGGCCGGCCGCTCGGCTGGCGCAGGACTGCATCCGCAAAGTCGAGGTGCTCGACTTCCCGGAGCACGGGATGGAGGCGGTGTGGCGCATCGAGGTGGAGGACTTCCCGGCGTTCGTGGTGGTGGACGACAAGGGCAACGACTTCTTCGCCGAGACCATGCGTCCCATCGCGACCCGGATCCCGGTGGGCCCTCCGGCTGACTGAGCACGGCGGACGCTCCGGTTAGTCCTTTGGACAGGCGTTAGCCCGCAGACGCGGACTTCCAGCTAACGGCGGTGCTCGCGGCTGCACGGACTTCCGACTGCACGGACGCTCCGGTTAGCCCGAAGCACAGGCGTTAGCCCGACGGACAGGCGTTAGCCCGAGACGCGGACTTCCGGCTAACGGCTGTGCTCGCGGCTAACCCGGGCAATCGGCCCCGGCTGGCCAAGACAATGCTGCACACGTGCAGAAGCCCCCGCATCCCAGACATGCGGGGGCTTCTGCGTGGCTGGATCAGTACCAGCCCTTGTGCTGCCAGGCGTTCCAGGCACCGTTCGGGGTGCCGTAGCGGGCCTTGATGTAGGACAGGCCCCACTTGATCTGCGTCTCGGGGTTCGAGCGCCAGTTCTTGCCGGCCGAGGCCATCTTCGAGCCGGGCAGCGCCTGCGGGATGCCATGGGCACCGGAGGAGCCGTTATGGGCGCGGTGGTTCCAGCCGGATTCGTGGTTCCACAGCTTCACCAGGCTCTTGCGCTGCTTCTTGCCCCAGCCGTACTTGTACTGCATGTACTGCTTGGCGTACCACTGGTTGTACTTGGTGGTCCCGAAGCGGTGGGGAGCCTTGCTGCGCGACGGGGCCTTGGCGGCGGCCGCGCGGTTCACCTTGCCGGAGGCCGACAGTTGCGAGGTCGCGGTCGTGTCGGGCGCCGGGGTGGTATCGGCAGCCGTGGCCGGCACGGCGCCGAGCAGCAACGGAATGCTGACGGCCCCGGCGATCACGGTGCGGGATGTACGAAAAGACATGGGGACTACTCCTGAAGGGGGTGTGTAGTTCGTGCACCCCTGTGATGCCCCTGGCGTCCCGTGCGGAATCGTGTTCCGGCTCACACCATCGGCGTGACCCGGCTCACATGGCTAGTACCAGTGGTGGCGCTGCCAGAAGGCCCACGCCTTCGCCGGCGTGCCATAGCGCTCCTGGATGTAGTCCAGCCCCCAGTCGATCTGCGTCTCCGGGTTCTTGCGGTAGTCCGTACCGTGGGTCCGCATCTTCGTGGCCGGCAGTGCCTGCGGGATGCCCCAGGCGCCCGAGGAACGGTTGACCGCCTTGTGGTTCCAGCTCGACTCGCGGTACCAGAGCGTCAGCAGGGCCTTGAACTGCTTGCCCTTCCACCCGTAGCGGATGGCCGCCGCCTGCTTGGCGTACCACTGGGAGTACTCGACGGTCCCGAAACGAGCGGGTGCCTCCGAGCGGCTCGGTCGGGGCAGATCCCGGTTCGCGGCATTGGCGGCGGCGGGACTGGCCACGAGGATGGCAGCGGTGAGACTGATGGCGGCGTGACGCTTGTTCATACGGACCCAGCGGTCGGGCGTCCCGGATCGAGGAACGCTCATTGAACCCGGGTGCCGCCGCCGATGCGACCGGTTCGATCCGCCGTATGGCGTCGCAAGGCGTTAGCGCGGCCAGTGCCTCCGATGGGCCACTCCGCCGCTTCCCCACGGCATCAGTGCGGTCCTCGGACGCACTCGGGCATCCTTCCTTCACTTAACCCTTACCGGGTCTACACCTGATGACCACGGCGGTTCGCGTGACATATGTCACGATCCACGGGTCAAACCGGACGAAAGCGACGCCGGCACGACGGAATCAGTACCACCCGCGCGAGTGCGACGATGCCAGCGCTGCGGCTGGCGAGCCGTAGACGGAGTCGATGTAGGAAAGACCCCACTTGATCTGGGTCTCCGGGTTGGTGGCCCAATCCCCGCCGAAGGAGCCCATCTTGGAGCCGGGCAACGCCTGCGGGATCCCGTGGGCCCCGGACGACGCATTGTGCGCGCTCTGGCTCCAGCCGGACTCGCGCTGCCACAGCTGCTCCAGGGCGCCGAACTGGTCGGCACCCCAGCCGTACTTCTGCTGCATGTAGGCCCGGGCGAACCACTTGTTGTAGGCGACGGTGCCGAATTCGTGGGGCGAGGCGCTACGGCTGGCCCGCTCATAGCGGTCGGCGTGGTCGGCTGCGGCCCGCCACACCTTGGCGTTGGGCAAGGTCGCAGAACGTGTCTGCTCCGGCGTGGCCTGGCTCACGGCGGCCACCGCTGCTGCACCCACCGACTCGGCGGCGGGCGCACTCTGGGCGGCCAGGATCAAGGTGGCGGCCGGAACGGCGACGACGAGCGCACCGATCCCGACACGGGTCAAACGGGCAGCCATGCATCCTCCAGACAGTTGTCTGTCCGGTTGATGCCCGGTGGCCGGCGGTGGCAACCGTGAGACGGCTCACAGTCTTACGCTGGGAAGTCCTCCAGCAGTTCGGTGACGAGCGCCGCGATGGGAGACCGCTCGGAGCGGGTCAGGGTCACGTGGGCGAACAAGGGGTGTCCCTTGAGCCGATCCACCACGGCAACCACGCCATCGTGGCGGCCGACCCGCAGGTTGTCCCGCTGGGCGACGTCATGGGTGAGCACGACCCGGGAGTCGCGGCCGATGCGGCTGAGCACCGTGAGCAGGACATTGCGCTCCAGCGACTGCGCCTCGTCCACGATCACGAATGCGTCGTGCAGCGAACGGCCCCGGATGTGGGTCAGCGGCAGCACCTCGAGCATGTCGCGGTCGACGATCTCGTCCACCACTTCCTGAGTCGTGACCGCCTGCAGGGTGTCGTGCACCGCCTGCGCCCAGGGGCCCATCTTCTCGTGTTCGGAGCCGGGCAAGTAACCGAGCTCCTGACCGCCCACCGCGTACAACGGCCGGAACACGACCACCTTGCGATGCTGTCGGCGCTCCAACACGGCCTCAAGCCCCGCCGACAACGCCAGCGCACTCTTGCCGGTTCCAGCCCGGCCGCCCAAGGAGATGATGCCGATGGACGGGTCCAGCAACAGGTCGAGCGCGATGCGCTGTTCGGCGCTGCGGCCGTGCAAGCCGAACGCCTCCCGATCGCCGCGGACCAGGCGGACCTGCTTGCCCTCGGTCACCCTGCCGAGCGCGGAACCGGTGTCGCTGCTGAGGATCAGTCCGGTGTGGCAGGGCAGATCGCGCGCCTCGTCGAGGTCGATGACGTCGTTGTGGAAGAGTTCGTCGATCCACGATGTGGTGACGTCGACCTCCTCGATCCCGCTCCACTCACTGCTGGCTGCGAGTTCGGCGCGATACTCCTCGGCGACCAGGCCGACGGCGCTGGCCTTGACCCGCAGCGGCAGGTCCTTCGAGACCACGACGACGTGATGCCCCTCGGCGGCCAGGTTGCGGGCGACGGCCAGGATGCGGGTGTCGTTGTCGCCGATCTGGAACCCACTGGGCAGGATCGAGGGATCGGCGTGGTTGAGCTCGACGCGAAGCGTTCCGCCGCTCTCCAACAGGACGGGTTCGTCGAGGCGTCCGGCTTCCACCCGCAGGTCGTCCAGCAGCCGCAGGGCACTGCGGGCGAAATAGCCGAGTTCGGGATGGGTTCGTTTGCCTTCGAGTTCCGTGATCACGATCGCGGGGATCACCACCTCGTGCTCGTCGAACCGCAATATCGCGTGCGGGTCGGAGAGCAGGACACTGGTGTCGATCACATAGGTGCGGAAGGGATCACGCTCAAAGGGCACACTGGCCTCCGTTTCCACGGACCCCGGACGGATCCGGTATGCGCCGACACTAGGCCGAGCGCCGGTGGTGAGCCTCCGCGCCACGCCGACGGGTGCACAAGGTTCACCGGTTCGTCGGTGCTGGTGGGGTAGAGCACTCCACGCAAAGGCGTGAGTCAAAGTCCTAGTGGTGAGCCAGAATCCTGCTGATCTTCACTCACCACAGGACTTTGACTCACGGATGCGGAACCGTCGGCGCGCTCAGCCGCCGAATCTGCGCTGCCGGTCGGCGTAGGAGCGCATCGCGCGCAGGAAGTCCACCCGGCGGAAGTCGGGCCAGTAGGCCTCGCAGAAGTAGAACTCCGAATGCGCGCTCTGCCACAGCAGGAAGCCGGACAACCGCTGCTCCCCGGACGTGCGGATGACGAGGTCGGGGTCCGGTTGGCCGCGGGTGTAGAGATGCTCGGCGATGTGCTCGGGCTCGAGGACCTGGGCCAGGTCATCGAGGGTGGTACCCCGCTCGGCATGTTCGGCCAGCAGCGACCGGACCGCGTCGACGACTTCCCGCCGCCCGCCGTACCCCACAGCGACGTTGACCGTCATACCCTCGATCTCGCGGGTGGCCGCGTCGGCTTCCTTGAGCACGTTGGCGGTCTCGACCGGCAGCAGATCCAACGCCCCCACGGGGTGGATGTGCCAGGCGCCGGTGGCGGCCAGGCCCTCCACCGTGTCGGTGATGATGCCCAGCAGCTGCCCGAGTTCCTCAGCGGGGCGGGCAAGGTTGTCGGTGGACAGCAGCCACAGCGTGACCACCTCGACGCCGACGTCGTCACACCACCGCAGGAACTCGGCGATCTTCTCCCCGCCGACCCGGTGCCCGGTGGATGCGCTGGTCCCCTGCAGGGAGGCCCATCGCCGGTTGCCGTCCAGGATCACGCCGACGTGACGGGGGATGCGGTCGTAGTCGAGCCCGGCCAGCAACCGCCGCTCGTACAACGAGTACGCCACGTCGCGCAGGCCCATGGCCACCTCCTTGTCTGGAGGGTACCCCGCAGGCAGGACCCGGTGAGCGCTTGTGATCCGAATGTTGCATCGCCGGCCCCCTGGTGTCGTGCGTCACCGTTGCCGTGACGGTCTCCCGCCGCGGGCGGTCTTTGTGACGTACGTTGCGCGCCTGTCCTGCTGGTTTGTCACGAAGGTGCGCGGTCGAACCGCCCGGAAGCCCGCAACGTCGTGACAAACCGCCCCGCGGACCCCGCAACATCGTCACAAACCCCCGGGCCGGCCCGAGAACTCCGCCACCAACCCTCGGCCAGACCCGCCTTCAGAACCCGAGGTCGCCCTCGTCCTCCTCCTCGTCGTACCTGCGGCGGGGCTTCTTCTTGCCCTTGATCCGGTCGCGGATGAGGAACTCCGCCGCCTCGCTCACGGGCACCTCGTCGGCACGCTTGCCGCGCACGATCAGCGCCTTGGTGCCGACGTGCAGGGCGACCTTGGGTTTGTCTGTGGCGATGACCAGTCCCTTGCCGGCGTCCCGCAGGCTGACGAGACGGTCCAGGCAGGTCGCCCGGAACTCCCTCGACCCCATGGTGGCGGTGTGATCGAACAACACGACGTCCACTGGGGCGTGCATCGCGATGGCGAACGCGATCTGGTGGGCGTACGGCTTGCCCAACTCCTCGAGCGGACGGTGGAGTTGGTCGGTGACCCCGGCCATGTCCGAAACCGGGGCGACGATCGCCTCCACCTCGTCGTCGCGCAATCCGTAGGTCCCCGCGAGCAACCGGATCGTCTGCTCGACGGACAGTTCCCGAAGCCACTTGTTCTGCGGCGGGACCAGGAACAGACAGCGCTGCGGGCGCTGCACCTCACCGGTGTCGACCGGCAGGAGGCCCGCCCACACCCGCAGGACGGCGTTGGTCCGCACAGGATCACGGCTGACCATCACCAACGCGTCCCCCGGCTCCAGCGACGTGGTGAGTCCCTGGAACACCCAGTAGACCTCCCGCACACTGGTGCCGGTCATCCGCGGAACGCCCTTGATGATGCGCTTCTTCTTCGTCAGCCGGACGCCCTGCATACCCGCGTTCGCGAAGCTGGCCAGCGTCATTCGATCCGCCGCAGGTTGAGTCCCTTGCCGTAGAGCATCCAGATGCCGAGCGCCAGGATGACCAGGATCACGCCGAAGGACAGGGCGTAGTTCTGCCACGGCGCCAACACCTCGGGCCATACCGACGCCCGGTAGAAGTCCAGCACCCCGTGGAAGGGATTCAGGTAGAGGTAGGGCACCATCCACTCGGGGAAGTTCTTCTGCGACCACAGGATCGGGCTGCCCCAGAAGAACGCCCGGGTGAGAACCGACGCGAAGACCTCCACGTCCGGCCAGCGCAGCGCCAGGCCCGCCTGGAACATCGCGAATCCCGCGCACAGCAGGATCTGCAACAGGATGGCTACCGGGAACAGGGCCACCCCCCAGGTCAGGCCCGCGCCGCTGACGAAGATGAAGATCAGGATGATCGGGATCGACGTGAGGAACTCGAACAAACCGACGAGCACGATCCGCATGGGCCATGTGGCGGGTGTGAGCGGGCTGGACTGCAACACGTCCCCGAAACGCACGAATGACCGTGGGCTCTTGCGGATGGTCTGGGAAAGCCACGTGAAGGGGTAGATGCCGGTGATCAAGAAGACGATGAACGGCTGCAGGCCGATCCCCCGGCCGCCGGCGAAGATGAAGGTGAACACCGCCCACATGAGCATGGCCAGCAGGAACGGCTCGCCCAGGGTCCACACGAATCCGAGTCGATAACGGCGATACAGGGTCTTCAGGTCCTGGCGGACCATGAGCGCGATCGTCCGACGACGGCTCGACGGGCCGGCCAGGGCGGAGATCATGCCTGCGATGCTAGTTGTCCGCCGGTGCCGATTCGGCGCCGGACACCGGCCGGTCCGCCTTCTGCGGGTGGGCTGCCATGTAGTCGCGCGCCCAGCCAGTGGCCTTGTGCTCGGCATAGAAGGAGAAGAACGGGATGGTTCCGGCCAGCATCACCAGCAGCGTCCGGGGGAAGACGTTCCACTTGCAGCGCAGCGACAGGTCGAGCACCGTGACCAGGTAGATCATGAACATCCAGCCGTGCAGGACGGCCACCGGAGTGTGGATGTCCCAGATGACCCGCAGCGGGATGTGCACGAAGACCAGCAGCAACAGCAGCACACCTACGACGTAGGCCATGATCCGATACCGCAGCAGGGAGCCGGACATCAATCCACCATTTCCTCATCGCGCTGGGCCTCGATCGTGCGCTGGTCGTGCATGACCTTGTACCAGAACCACCAGACGAACCCGACGAAGACAACCCACTGCACCGCGTAGGCGGCGTTCTGCAGGTCGAGTGCCGACTGCGTATGGGCGACATCCCACTGCCACCAGCCGAGCCGCAGGAAGACCACCGAGATCACCAGGCACAACACGTGCCACGGGATCCAGCGGGGCGCAAGGATGTACCGCACCATCAGGGGGCTGCTTGCCGATCCGTGTCGCCCGCCTTCGGGTCCTCCGGGAAATCCACCCGCTTGAGCTGCTTGCGCATCGAGCGGATCAGGAAGATGCCCGCCACCAGCAAGAAGATGAAGACGACCAGCGCACCCATGCCGGGACCCACGGTGTCAGGGTCGGGCAACTCGCCTTCGACTGCCGGGATCATAAGCACTCCTCGAGTTTACGCCCGGTTCCATCCGACCGGGCCCAGAGGTCACGGGGTCAGCGCAGACCGGCGAACAGATCGTCCTCCGGACCGGTGTACGGCAGGACGCTGACCGCCAGTTCGAAGTCCTCGGTGGGCCAGACCTCGCGTGCCACCTCAGCCGGCAGGGCGAACCAGTGACCGGACGGGTCGATCTGCGTGGCATGCGCCTTCAGCGCCGCGTCCCGCACGTCGAAGTACTCCGCGCACTGGACCTTGGTGGTGATCCGGTAGCCGTCATCGGGACGGGCCAGGATGTCCTCGATCCACTGCGCATATGGCGACTCGTAACCGTGGGCGACAGCCGCCTCGTGCAGTGCCAGGACCTTCTGCTTGTGGAAGGTCATGTGGTAGTAGACCTTGCTCACCTGCCACAGCGGCGCGGCCTGGGCCACCGCCGCCATGGTGACCTCGTGGCACCGGATGTGGTCCGGATGCGGGTAGCCGCCGTTCTCGTCGTAGGTGGTCACAACGTGCGGTTGGAACGCGATGATCTGCTCCACGAGCGGGCCGGTGACCTCTTCGAGGTCCAGCGCGGCGAAAGAGCCCGGCGGCAGCGGCGGCGGCGGGTCACCCTCCGGGAAACCCGAGTCGAGGAAACCCAACCACGCGTGCTCGACGCCCAGGATCTCGGCGGCCTTGGCCATCTCCTCGCGCCGCAACTGCGCCAGCCGTTCCGGGGCGACCGTCAAGCCGGGGTTGAGCACATCACCGCGCTCACCGCCGGTGCACGTCACCACCTTCACCCGGACACCCTCGGCGACATACTTCGCCGTGCTGGCCGCGCCCTTGCTCGCCTCGTCGTCGGGGTGCGCGTGCACGTGCATCAACCGCAGTCCGTTGTCCACCCGACCACGATACGCATCTGCTGCATCCGCTCACCCGATCCCGCCCCGAAAGACGAACTCAGATGCGTATGATCGGCGCAACCGGGCACAATGGCCGGGATCGGCCCCCAGCCGCAGTCGGCGGCGGGCCGCAGCTATCGATGAGGGAGAACGTGACGTGAGCGAGCAGAAGGTCCACTGGCTGACCCAGGAGGCCTACGATCGGCTGACCGAGGAACTCACCGAGCGCACCGAGGTCAGGCGCGCAAAGATCAGCAAGGCCATCGGCCTGGCGCGCGAAGAGGGAGACCTGAAGGAGAACGGGGGCTACCACGCGGCCAAGGAGGACCAGGGCCGCAACGAACAACGCATCCGCGAACTCAAGCACCTGCTCGAGCACGCGCAGGTGGGCCGGCCCGACGACACCGCCGAGGGTGCGGTCAGTCACGGCTCCACGGTGACCATCGAGTTCCCGGGTGGCGACCGGGAAACGATGTTCGTGGCCTCCCGCGAGGAGAAGGCCCACACCGAACTCGAGATCTGCTCGCCGGATTCGCCCTTGGGCAAGGCCCTGCTCGGGCTGCACGCGGGCGCGGAGGCCTCCTACGAGTTGCCCAACGGCCGGACCATGTCGGTCACGGTCGTCGAGGTCCACGACTAGCGCGGGGCCCGCGCCACCAGCGACCCGCCTGGACGCGCGATCCCTAGTTCCGGTGGGAATCCGGGCCTTCGGATTCCTGCGGGAATTGGCGGTGCTTCGGATTTCAGCGGGGAGTCAGGTGGCGCAGGGCGAGCTCGGCGGCCGATCACCGCGAGTGTTGCGCGGTTGCGGTCCGCGGACCACGACTGTTGCACGGTTGTCGGTTCTGCACCCCCAAAACCAGCAACCGCGCAACAGTCGTGGGACGGCACCAGCAACCGCGCAACAGTCGTTGCGGGCGGCGGGACCCCCAGATGCGACCCGCGGCGACTCGGTGGATTGCCGCCTCGGTGCCGCCGGTCGCTGGCAGCATCCCGACTCCGGGCCGGCGGGGCGTGGGCTGCCGCCGTTGGTGACTGTTCGTGCAGTTGGTTGACGTTCGCCGAGCCGCTGAACCTCATCCAACTGCACGAGCCTCAACGAACCCGTCCGGTCCGACCCCCGGGTACCCACCGAGGAGTTGTCCCCGAGCCGGCCGGGGTCGCAGCAGCCGGGACCGGCCACCGGCAACTGACCAGACCCCGCACCGACACCCCCACCGCACACCGCCAAGATCAGCCTCCCCGCTCACATCCGAGGCACCAAACTGGCCCGGGCTGCGTTTGGTCGCACCAGCTCGCTCGGATCCGCCCGCCTGACGGCCCAGGCGCACTCGGTGAGATGTTGTGCCGTTGGTGAGCGAACGTACGCGTGCCTTTGCTCACCAACAGGACAACGTCTAACCAACGGCCGCACCACGGCTGATTTCCCTCTGACCACACGCCATCCCGACTGGCGCCGAAGTCCGAAGGTCCCCATATCGCCGCCACGACCCCCGGTCATGGGCGCAACACGTCATCCCGCCAGCCACGTGTCGCTCGGAACGCCATGGTGCGCAGGCTCCCAGAGCGGGGTCGCTGCACCCCCTGAGGCGGTCACCTCCGGGCAGCCATGACGTGGCCCCCGGCCGCTGTCCCAGCCCGGAGTTACTGCACTACCGGCAGGCCCTGCGCCTGCCAGGCGACGATGCCGCCGTCGAGGTCCTGCGCCGAGCCGAAGCCGGCGTCGGACATCTGCTGCAGCGCGACCTTCGATCGGTTGCCGCTGCGGCAGTAGACGGCGTAGGTCGCCTCGGGGTCCAACTGGGACAGGCCCTGCGCGAACGACGGGGACTCCACGTCGAGGTTCACCGCGTTCGGCAGGTGGCCGGATGCGTACTCCGCGGGCGTGCGCACGTCCAAGGTGACCACCCCCGCCTGCTTGGTCAGCTCGTCGAACTGTGTCGGCGAGACGGTGGTGGCGGTACCCGAGGAGCAGGCAGTGAGAACCACGAGTGCCAGAACTGCAAGGAAGATTCTGCGCATGGCCTCACTATACCCCCTGGGGGTACTTACTAGCCGACCGTGATGGCCAGGCCCTTGGCACGTAGCGCCGCCACCAGTTCGGCGGCATGCTCCGGCCCCCGCACCTCCACCTCGACCACGACCGCACATTCGTCCACCCGGAGTCTGGGGTCGGTGCGGTTGTGGAACACGGTGGCGACATTGGCTTTCCTCGCCGCGATCTCCGCGAGCAACCGCTCGAGGTGCCCGGGGGTATCCGGGATGCGGGCCGAGATCACCACATATCGACCGGCGGCCACCAGCCCACGTTGCACGATCCGCAGCAGCAACAACGGATCCACGTTGCCACCGGAGAGGGTGATGACCACTGGCGGCTCGAAGGCCTCCGGGTAGGCCAGTACCGCGGCCGCCGCTGCGGCTCCCGCCGGCTCGACCACCAGCTTGCTGCGCTCCAGGCACATCACCACGGCCCGGGCGATCTGCTCGTCGTCGACGGTCAGGAAGTCCACGCCGGCATCGACGATGATCTCGAACGGCAGCTCCCCCGGCTTGGCCACCGCGATGCCGTCGGCCATCGTGTTCATCTGCAGCAGGGGCAGGGGACGACCGGCCTCGAGTGAGGGCGGGAACGACGCGGCCTCCGCAGCCTGCACGCCCACGACTCGCGCGTCCGGCGCGCCGCCTGCCAACCCCAGGCAGATCCCGGCGAGCAGACCGCCACCCCCGGCGCACACTGCCACGGTGCGCACCTCCGGGTGCTGCTCGGCGATCTCCAGCCCCACGGTCGCCTGTCCCGCGACCACGTCGGGATGGTCGAAGGGGTGGATCAGCACCGCACCTGTCCGGGCACTGAACTCGGTGGCGGCGACCAGTGCCTCGTCGATGGTCGTGCCGCTGAATTCCACATGCGCCCCGTAGGCCAACGTGGCCTCGATCTTGGGCAGTGACGCGCTCTCGGGCATGAAGACGGTGGACTGCACATCCAGCAGCGCTGCTGCCAGAGCCACACCCTGGGCGTGGTTGCCGGCGCTGGCCGCCACAACGCCCTGCGCGCGCTCTTCGACCGACAGTCGGGCGATGCGGTTGTAGGCGCCCCGGACCTTGAACGAACCGGTGCGCTGCAGGTTCTCGCACTTGAGGAACACTGGGCCGCCCACCAGTTCGCTGAGCCATCGGGCGGGAACGGCAGGAGTGTGGAACACGATCCCGGACAGGAGCTCCTGTGCCCGGGCCAACGCCTGCGCGTCGATCACTGGAAACCCTCTTCGGGCGGCTCGGCCAGTTCGGCCAGCATCTTGTGCACTTCCCGAGTCAACGGATCGGCGCCGGCCACCTGCTGTGGCCGCGAGGCTCGGTGGTGGCCGACATGCGCCCTCGGCCCGGCGCCGAAGGCCACAACCGCTGCCGTCTGGTAGTTCAGGCACACCTCGTCACCCAGCGGCGCGAGTTCGGCTTCGGCGAAGAAGCCGGTGACGGGCACGGCCAATCGCGCACTGGCGACCGCCGCATCGTGGTCGCGGCTGCCGAACATGAACCGGCCGCGCGTGGTGGAGGCGAACATGAGGGCACCCGCCAGCCGCGAGCCCATCCGGGCGGCCACCCCCTCGAGCATGACATTGAGGTCCTCGTCGGCGGCATCCTCGTCACGGACGTGGAACTGCACGGTGGCACCGACCGGCACCGGCGCCACCATCTGCAGCGCCCCCCGCTCGCCCTCGGCGGCCTGGAACTCGTGGATGACGAAGTCGCCCATCCGCGGATCCTCGGATCCGACGGCCACTCCCAACTGCATGCCCGACAACGCGAGGCTGCGTTCGGGCTCCTCGAGTGCGGCCACCACCTCCTGGGCGCGCAAAGCGGCCGGCGTGCCGGCCAGCGACTTCAGCAGGAAGCCCTCACTGTCCGTGACCGTCAGGGTCGGCCCGACCGGTCGGCAGGCGGGGCTGATCAAGGTCGTCACTTCCACGTGACCACCGATCATGACCCCGACGGCACCGCGCTTGTGGATACGGCCGTCGAGCAGGAAACGGGTCGTACGGGCCGGCGCCGGCCCGGAGGCCACCGCGCCGACAACTGGTAGGTCGGTCAGCAATTGGCCCGCGTGGGCTGCGAAGTCCGTGGCCGGGAAGGACCAGGGGTCGGTGAACAGCAGAGCGATCACGTCGTCGCGACGGCGGCCCGGCAGGCCCACGATCTGGTGGGCTTCGGCCCCGGCCATGACCTCGAGGTGGAAGGACCGAGCGCGCAGACCGGGGATACGGGCTGCCCACACGGCCACGGCCGTCCCCTCATCGCTGCCCCGGCCGGAGGCGATCACCCCGGACGCAGAGGTCCCGAGAACGGTGGCCGATGGCAGGTGGGCATGGGAGGCGAGCAGCGCCTGCTCGGCGTCCTCGGGGTTCTGCGAAGCGACGAAGACGAACACGAGGTTCGGGGTCGAGCCGAGCCGGGCGAGTGACTGCCGGACAGCACTGCGGGCCAGCACCGTCATGTCGACGGGTCCGGATCCGTCCGCGACCGCGAGTCCCTCGCCAACCAAGCCCACCTGAGCATTCTTGCCGATCGACCGCGCCCGGCGACGCTCGGGCGGGCAGGCCCATCAGAACTGGGCACGGAACCGGGATTCCGGCCCTTGTGCGCCCACTCGTGAGGGTGAAATGTGCGGTTGGCCCCTTCTGCAGCCAGCAACAGGCGCAGAATCGGCCCAGTTCTGACGGGCGGGGAATAGCCGCCGCTCGGATATAGTTAGCAAGAGTAATGACTATTGCACAACAAACCGCCGAGACCGGGGGGAACCGTGTCGACCACACCCGACGCACCGGACCTGCGGATCGCGATCATGCGGCTCGCCCGCCGATTGCGGACCGAACGGGTCAGCGACGCCCTGACCCCGAGCCAACTGGCGGTCCTCGCCACCCTGATGCGGGAGGGATCGCTGTCCCCCGGGGAACTGGCGGCGGCCGAACGGGTGCAGCCGCCCTCCATGACCAGGATCCTCAACAGCCTGCAGACAGCCGGCATGGTGACTCGCGCGCCACATCCGACCGACGGACGGCAGGTGCTCTACGAGACGACCGCGGCCGGGCGCACACTGGTGACCCAGGACCGGCAGCGACGGGATCACTGGCTCTCGCAACGGCTGAGCGGACTGACTCCGGAACAGCGCCAGATCCTGGACCGGGCGGTCCCGATCCTCAACCAGCTGGCTCTGGACTAGCGCGGACCTTCTCCGCACTGCGGATCGCCAACTACCGGCGGTACGCCGCGGGCGCCCTGGCGTCCAATGTCGGCACGTGGATGCACCGCATCGCGCAGTCATGGCTGGTCCTACAACTCACCGGCGACGCCCGGATGCTGGGCCTGGTCGTGGCGGCGCAGTTCGCCCCCATGCTCTTCCTGGCCCCGTGGGCCGGCGTCCTCGCCGACCGCTACGACCGGCGCCGCCTGCTGCAGATCACGCAGGTGGGCATGGGGTTGCAGGCACTCGCGCTGGGGGTGCTCACGTTGACCGGTCATGCCACCGGCGCACTGGTCCTCGCGGCGGCAGTCGTGCTCGGCCTGTTCACAGCACTGGACGGACCTGCTCGGCAGTCGATCGTGTCCGACCTCGTGCCCCCCGGTGACGTCGTGAACGCCGTGGCCCTCAACAGCGCGAACTTCAACGCGGCCCGCCTGGTGGGCCCGGCCATCGCGGGGCTGATGATCGCAGCCTGGGGCCCGGGGTGGGTGTTCCTCGTCAATGCGGCCACGTTCGCCGTCATGTTCCTGGCTCTGTCCCGGATCCAGCTGGCGCCGCGGGTGCGCACCGCGCGTCCGGGCGGACTGCGCGATGGCCTGCGCTACGTGCGGCACCGCCCCGACCTGTGGTTCGTCATCGCAACCGCCGGCGCCGTGGCGATGCTGGTCTTCAACTTCCCGATCACGATCGCGCTGATGGTCTCCGACGAGTTCGCCGCCGATGCCCGCAGTTACGGCGTCCTCGCCTCGCTGATGGCCGTGGGTTCGTTGGCTGCCGCGGTGATCCAGGCCCGACGCGCCAGCATCGATGTTCGGCTCGTCGCCATCTCGGCAGGGGCCGCAGGAGTGGCTGGCATCCTGGCCGGGCTGATGCCGACCGTGGCCACCTTCGCCGCGGCACTCGTGGCCTGCGGGGCTGCGGCGTTGACCATGATGACCAGCGCGAACGCCTACCTGCAGACCCACTCGGACAGCGAGCACCGCAGCCGGGTGATGGCGTTGTACATGGCGGTGTTCTTCGGGACGACACCCGTGGGGGCGCCGCTCATCGGGGTGCTGGCCGATGACTTCGGCCCGCGGGCGGCACTGGTGACTTCCCGGGGTCGCCAGCGTGCTGGTGACGGTGGCGCTGGTGGGCGCCTACAAGTGGGCCGGCCGGGTTCGCGCCTGAGGTCGGGTCCGCCGCGCTGCCCCCAGCAGCAATCCGACTGTGGCGAGGAGCAGACCGGACATGAACAGGTACAGCGGGATCTCCGCGGGGATCCCGAGGTGCACCGTCAGCCCCAGGATCCGCGACAGCCCCAGCGGCAGCAGTGCCATCTGGTCGTTGAACGTGGTCAATGCCGACTCCAGTCCCGAGATCTGCATCAGCCGCCGAGCCCGAGGACTGGGGCGGCGACCGCCAGCGCCACCTGATGGCCGGCGGAGAGGTAGTCGGGGAACGAACTGAACGCCTCGAACTCCCGGCGCGACTGGAACTCCACGATCCGCGGCTCGTATCCCCTGCTCGACAGAGTCGGGTTCAGCGGCAGCCAGGAGTGGCAACTTCGCTCTGATGGTCCGCCCAACAAGCGCAACCCTTCAGCTCTGCAGCGGGCCCGGTCAGCGCACCAGCGCCCGCCCGTCGGCACTCGCATTGCCTGGTTGACGGCTCTCGAATCCGGTCGGGGTGAGACTGCCCAGGCGGCGGCTTCCGGGTCCTGCCCCGGGAGTATCGGGCGTATGCTGAACATAGGTGGCGACCACCGCCCGGACAGTTGATGAGGCCTTTGCCTGGTCGATGGTTCGGGATCGGGGAGGTCACAATGCGTACATCATCGACAGCAGTCGGCGATCGCACTCAGTGTCGGTCTGGTGACTGGCGTGTTGGCCGGCTACGGCGGGGCTGCTGGCCCGTACGTTGGCCGTCCGGCGGCTGCGGTCGCGGCAGTCAAGCACAAGACGAAGGTGCCCGGCCATCAGATCCGGATCGTGCTGGCCGGTGACCGGCTCGGGCAGTCGGCGAGGATTCGGCTGGTCGGTGTGAAAGGCCGGGCCGACGGCGTGACCAAGGTGGTGAAGGTCAAGACCACCAAACGGGTGAAGCATCTGCGGTCAGGCGGGTACCGGCTGATCCCCAGGGCCATCAACACGCCGGCTGGCCGGGCCACTGCGAAGCCGGTGAAGGTGACTGTCACCGCCCACCGCGGCGCCACCGCCCGCATCGTCTACGTGTTCACCCGCACTCGGGTGCCGCCCGACACCACCGCGCCGGGCCCGGTGACCGGGCTGACTGTGGTGGCTCGGACGCCGACCAGCATCACCTTGTCGTGGACCAACCCCACGGATGCGGACCTCGCGGAGGTGATAGCGCGTAGGGCCGAGGGCACCGCGGCGCCCGGTTCGGCCAGCGACGGCAACGGTGTCGGCCTGGTGTCGCCAATGGCCACCTCCGTGACCGACACCGGTCTGGTCCCGAACACCCAGTACGCGTACGCGGTGTTCACTCGCGACACCGTCGGCAACACCAGCGGCCCGGCGACGGTCGCCTCCACCACTTCCCCGCCCGAGCCCATCCAGCCACAAACGATCACCGCCGGCCTCGTCCACACATGTGGGCTGGATGTCGCAGGGAAGGCCTGGTGCTGGGGCGGCGGATCCTCCGGGCAGCTGGGGGATGGCAACGCCGACGACCATGAGACGGGGACACCGGTCGCGGTCGTGGGCGGCCACACCTTCACCTCCCTCACCGCCCGCTGGTACCGCACGTGCGGGCTGGACGACGCCGGGAACGCCTGGTGCTGGGGCGACGCAAAATTCGGGGTTCTGGGTGACGGCAACACCAGCGACCACGAGACGGGGACACCGGTCGCGGTCGTGGGCGGCCACACCTTCAGCCAGCTCGCCGCCGGCTACGAACACGCGTGCGGGCTGGACGGCGCCGGGAAGGCCTGGTGCTGGGGCCGCGGAGAGGGCGGGCCGCTGGGCGACGGCACCACCAGCGACCACGAGACGGGGACACCGGTCGCGGTCGTGGGCAGCCACACCTTCACCTCCCTCACCGCCGGCGAATTCCGCACGTGCGGGCTGGACAACGCCGGGAACGCCTGGTGCTGGGGCCGCGGAGAGGAAGGGCCGCTGGGTGACGGCAACACCAGCGATCACGAGACGGGGACACCGGTCGCGGTCGTGGGCAGCCACACCTTCACCTCCCTCACCGCCGGCCGGTACCACACATGCGGGATCGACGGCGCCGGCAAAGCCTGGTGCTGGGGCTACGGAGGCAGAGGGATTCTGGGCGACGGCAACGTCACCAGCCACAGCACGGGGACACCGGTCGAGGTCGTGGGCGGGCACACCCTCACCCAGTTCGCCGCCGGCGGCTGGTGGCACACGTGCGCGCTGGACGACGCCGGGAAGGCCTGGTGCTGGGGCCTGGGGCCCTACGGGCAGTTGGGCGACGGCAACACCAGCGACCATGAGACGGGGACGCCGGTCGAGGTCGTGGGCGGGCACACCCTCACCCAGCTCGCCGCCGGGATAAACCACACGTGCGCGCTGGACAGCGCCGGGAAGGCCTGGTGCTGGGGCTACGGACAGTGGGGGATGCTGGGTGACGGCAACACGAACGACCACGAGACGGGGACACCGGTCGAGGTGATGGATGGGCACACGTTCGCCCAACCCTGAGACGACTGCTACCCACCCGGCTCGTCGAAGCAAGGCCGCGGAACACCCAGGCACCTGACCCGTGATGACCGGCACCCCGGTGAAAGGGTATGAGGTCGGTCACGGACCCTTAGCCAGAGTCTGCCCGGCTGCTGGGCTGCCGGGACGATGCAGAACCGCAGACCCGCCAGGCATGATCCTCGATCCGGTTACGAGAACCTCGGCCGACGCTGGCAGTTGGGCGCCATGGACAGTGAGAGCAGGCGGTTGGTCGCCTGGGCCGTACCGAACCGATAAGTAGTGCCACCAAGGCGTAGATCACCGAGGGGATCCACCAGCGCCTTCGGGCCATGTCCAGCATGGGTAGATCCATCCGCCTGGTGAGGGGCGGCCATCGGCACAACTGGGGGTCGCTCGTGATCAAGGCTAGGTGCCGTGGAGCTTCGCCGTTGGTGAGCGGTTGTCCCGTTGGTGAGCGAATGCACGCGTGTCTTTGCTCACCAACGGGACAACTCTCACCAAGTGCCTCGGGGCTGGACGGAGCCGACTCAGCGGCTGCGGCGGAAGCCCGGGTGCTCACCGACCGCGGGCAGCCGACCCGCCACCAAGCCCACCAACAGTTGCGAGCACACCATCCGCGCCGCGTCGGAGTCGCGGCCCCCGCCGCACAACCACCTGCCGAGGAATCGAGCGCGCCCGTCGAGCATGTCCGCGTGCCCGAGGTCGTCGACCACCACGTGGGCGGCGTGCGGCGTCGCGCGGGCGAACTGCTCATGGTTCACCGCGACCGGCGCGCATGGCCCACCGTGCCCGGCTCCGATGACCAGCGTCGGGCAGGTGAAAGCGGCCGGATGGCGCGTGCTGGAAGGGCCGTCGGGCCGGCGGGCGTGCCCATCGACCGGGTCCACCAGGCAGACCCCGGCGGCACGCTCGCGCCAGCATCCCTGCGGCCAGCCACGCCGCCTGACCGCCGCGGGAGTGACCCCCCAGGAAGACCCGGCCCGGCAACGCACCTGCCAGATCGGCGGCCGCTTGCGCCTCCGACCGGATGGACACCCTCCCCCGGAGCGCGGCGACCCCGCGCCGGTACAACTCGGGGACCAGCACGGTCACTCCGGCGCAGGCCACCGGTTCGAGGAGTCGGCGATAGGCCCCGGGCGCAGTCATGAAACCCGGGAGGAACACCAGCGAGCTGTCGCCGGTCCCGTCAAGCCGCAGCACGCGGGGACTCCTCCCGGGGCAGCGTCTCCGGCATCCTTACAGCCAGCGCCAGTGCCAGCAGTGAGACCGTGACCCCCGCCGCGAAGGCGATGTGGAAGCCGGCCGCATCCAGCAACAGGCCACCGACCAGAGGACCCACGATGGCCCCCACATCCGACATCATCTGGAACCCGGCCACCACCGAGCCCCCATGATGACCGCGCGCCACGTCTCCGACGATGGCCGTCGGCGAAGGTCCCAGGAAGGCCCCGGAGACGCCGGCGACTGCCATTGCCAGCAGGAACCAAGCGGCGTTCGGTGCGACCACAAGGACCGCCAGGGACACGGCCCCGACGCCCAGGCCGATCATCAGGGCCGGCTTCCGGCCCCGGCGGTCGGCCGTTCGCCCGCCCACGGCCAGCAAGGCGGCTTGCAGCCCGGCTGCCACGACGAAGCCGACACCTGCGAGCCCAGGCCCCTCCCGCAGTCCCTCCACCACGAACAGGGGCACCAGCGACGACCGCAGGCCGAAGAAGACGAAACCGTTGGCGAAGTTCGCCCCGAGGGCAGCCTGGTACGCCGGCAACCGCAACGTGGGCAGGAACTTGATCGCCTCGGTGTCCTGCGCCAACTCGGGCTGCTCGACGTGCTCCAGTCGCGGCAGCAGCGTGATCGCCACGACGAATGCGGCGAGCAGGGTGCCGGCGTACACGAAGAACGGCGCCCGGATCGACAGCCCGATGACCAGCCCGCCGACCGCCGGTCCGGTGACACCTCCGATGAGGAAGCCGGCCTGGAACAACCCGGATGCCCGGCCCCGGTACTCCGGTGGCGCTACCCGGAGCAGCAGTGCCGTGGCGGAGATGGTGAACATCGCCGAGCCGGTGCCGCCGATGCCGCGCAGCAGCAGCAGGTGCACGTAGTCGGTCGCGAAACCGGCGGCGAGACTGGACAGGCCGACGATGGCCAGTCCGGTCGACATGATGGTCCGCTCGCCGAAACGGTTGACCAGCCAGCCGGCCGCGGGGCTGCTCACCAGGCGCATGAAGGCGAACACGCTGATGACCGCGCTGGCGGCGAACGCGGAGACTCCGAAGGTGCGTGCGAACAGCGGGATCGCCGGGATCACGATGCCGAAGCCGAGGGCGACGCAGAAGGCGATCGCGGCGAGCACGGTCACCTCGCGTGGCAGACCGCCGATCTTCGGCACCCAGGACTTCACTCGAGCCACTATCGCAGCCACTTTCGCAGTTGTTGAAACTGGGAGAGACTACGGGTATGGATCTGCGCAGCCTGTTCACCGGCGCCGACAAGCGCTCGATGGTGGCCCCGGACAACGCCTTGCCGAGCCGGAACGCCTCGCCCTACAGCGTCCCCGAACGCAATGTTGTCCTCAGCGCCCCCCTGCAGGGGCCGTGGGCGGACGGCGTGGCGGTGCTGTACGTCGCGATGGGGTGCTTCTGGGGGGCCGAGGAGTACTACTGGCAGGCCCCGGGAGTCGTATCCACCGCGGTCGGGTACCAAGGTGGCTTCTCGGCCTACCCGACGTACGAAGAGGTGTGCAGCGGCCGGACCGGGCACACGGAGACGACGCTGGTGGCATACGACACCGCGCGGACGTCGACGCTGGACATGCTGCGCATCTTCTGGGAGAACCACGACCCGACCCAGGGCTACCGGCAGGGCAACGACGTCGGTACGCAATACCGGTCGGCGATCTTCTGGACCACTGACGAGCAACGGGCGATGGCCGAGAAGACCCGCGACGCGTATCAGGAGATTCTGACGGCGAGGGGGCTCGGGACGATCACCACCGAGATCGAGCCGGCCGCCGACCACCCGTTCTTACTACGCCGAGGACCACCACCAGCAGTACCTGCACAAGGTTCCGCATGGATACCGGTGCCACGCGAACACCGGGGTGCCGCTGCCGCTGTAGGTGCCGCGTCCCCGGACTTGGTTCTGGTGCCGTACGAGCGACTGAGTCGACCATTCGGAGTGTGGCCGAGCGACCAAATCCTGGCCGAAGCGGCCGAACGCGATGCTGCCGGTGGGACAATGGTCCGCGGGGGACCGTGGAGGGGTTGTGATGGGCTGGCCGATGATCGAGGTCGAGGGGCTGGCCAAGCGGTACGACGAGGTGCCTGCCCTTCGTGGCGTCGATCTCACCGTCGAGGAGGGAACGGTCCTCGCGCTGATCGGGGCCAACGGAGCAGGCAAGACGACGCTGGTACGGATCCTCACCACGCTGCTCGTGCCCGATGCCGGTCGTGCTGCCGTTGGAGGTTGGGACGTGGTCGACTCCGGCGAAGGTGTCCGCGCGATGATCGGTGTGACGGGCCAGTACGCGGCCGTCGATGAGCGGCTCACCGGTCAGGAGAACCTCGACCTGATCGGACGGCTCTACCACCTCGGAAGACGGGAGCGTCGTCGGCGAACTGACGAGTTGCTCACCCGGCTCTCCCTGGACGATGTGGGCGACCGACGGGTAGGCACGTACTCCGGCGGCATGCGCCGCCGCCTGGACATCGCCGCCGGCCTGGTCGGAGACACACCCGTGCTGATCTTGGATGAGCCCACTGCCGGGCTTGATCCGCGCACCCGCAACGCGGTATGGGATGTGATTCGAGAGCGCTCTGCCCACGGCGCCACGGTGCTGTTGACCACCCAGTACCTGGAAGAGGCGGACCGACTCGCCGACCGGCTCGTGCTGATGGATGACGGTTCCGCGGTGGCTGCCGGCACCCCGGACCAGCTGAAGGACCTTGTGGGCAGCACCGTCCTCGAGGCTCGCGTGAGAGCGTCGGACACCGAGCGTGCGGTGGCGTTGCTGGCGGAGCTCGAACAGCGACGACCGAGCCTCGATGCCGACGAGCAGCGCATCACGGTCCCGGGAATCGGGCCGGAGATGTTGCCCACAGTGCTCAACCGGTTCGCCGAGGCACGCATCGAGGTCGTTGAACTCGGGGTGCGTCGGCCCTCGCTCGACGAGGTGTTCCTGGCACTCACGGACGTGAGCGGCGGTCTCGCTCCCCAGAAGCAGCCGTCCACACTCGCTTCCCCGTTGACCCGCCGGCCGTCGGCTCCACCCACGCGGCAGGGACGGCCCGCCCGCCACACCGGTGGAGACATCTGGGCGATCACCGCGCGCAACCTGAAGCGCATCGGGAGGAGCCCACAGACGCTGGCCCTCTCCCTCGGTCAGCCGATCCTGCTGCTGCTCGGCTTCCGTTACCTGCTGGGCGGAGCGATCAACGTCCCCGGCTCCGACTACGTGCAGTACCTGCTCCCGGGGCTGTTCACCGCTGCGGTGATCATCGCCAGCGGGGGGACCGCCATCAGCCTTACCCAGGACCTGCAGAGCGGAATCCTCGACCGCTTCCGCAGCCTGCCGATCGCCCGATCCGCGGTCCTTGCCGGGCGCACGAGCGCCGACCAGACCGTCAACCTCGTCGCTCTCGCGGCGATCATCGCGCTCGCGATCCCCCTGGGTTTCCAGTTCCGCGGAGGTCTCAGCGAGGTGATCGCCGCCATCGGGTTGCTGGTGTTCCTCGGTTACGCGCTGACGTGGATGTACGCGGCGATAGGGATGGCGCTCAAGAACCCAGAGTCGTCGTACGCCGCCGGAACGGTCACGCTCTTCCTGCTCCTGTTCTCGAGTTCCGCCTTCGTGCCGATCGGCACCATGCCCGACTGGCTGCAACCCATCGCCCGCGTCCAGCCCATCACTGTGACGATCAACGCGGTGCGCGCCCTCACGAACGGTCTTCCCGCTCACGACTGGCCCCTGCAGTCACTCGCCTGGTCCATGGCGATCCTGCTCCTCTCGGGAGGCTTCGCCGTCATCTGGTACCGCAGGCTCGATCGCTGAACCGACGAGCATCCGGGCGGATGCTTGCGTGAGCGCAGGCACCGACCTTCTGCGAGGAACGCCGAAGATGGCCTACTCCAAGCGGATCAGCGACTCTGCTGTCCGGGCGACCGACGATCAGCGGGGTGCCGCTGCCTCTCTGAGTGGGGCTGTGGAAAGGGGTCGGGTCGACTTCCCGTCTCATAACTTCAACGTTATACTGAGTCGTGCTGATCGACTGGACATCGGACTTCGACCGATTCCTCGACCGGATCGAGAAGGAAGGAGGGCAACGCCTTGACATCCTCACTGCCCTGCTGTCGGTGCTCCAGGACTTGGATGAACCGCCGTCCACCGAGTCGGCCAGCCTGCGCAGGGTACGCCAAAGTCAGCGCTACCCCCTGTGGCGCGTTGCGCACCCGTTCACCCAAGGAATCGCGCTGCGACTCGTTGTGTGGTTCGCACCCGACGGCACCGTCGTGGTCGTTGCCACTGCGTTCGACAAGGCGGCCATCGGCGACGTCTGGTACGCATCGGCGGTCAAGACCGCCGATGCCGTCATCGACCGATGGCAAAGGGAGAAGGAACAGTGACTGATTCCGCCCCCAGTTTCGTCAGAGGCAACGCGCGGGTGCAAGCTCTGCTGGCAGATCCTGAACGCGCCGCGCGTGTCGCTGCCATCAGGCAGGACATGGCACAAGCCGACCAGGACCATGCACGAGGACTCGCCGAGATCCGCCTGGCAGCACACCTCACCCAACAGGAACTGGCCAATCGACTCGGAGTCAGTCAAGTCGCCGTACAGCGCTGCGAGCAACGCGCCGACATGCTGCTGTCAACGTTGCGCTCCTACCTACTCGCCGCCGGCGCCGACCTCGAACTCACCGTGCGCTGGGAAGATGGCCGACGGACCGAACTGACCCTGGGCGAGGCCACGCAACAAGGCCAAACCGAGCAGGAGCCGGTCTGACACCACCCGACCCGACACGGTCCCGCACGGGTACCGGTGTCACGCGAACACCGGTGTGCCGCTTGCCGTTGTGAGTGAGGGAGGCTCCGACCCAGAGGCGAGCCGCGGATCGATGACGCAACGGAGTCGCGCCTCACAGAGCAGGCCGGGGATGCGCGGCGTCTGGCCCTGCTCTTCGCGGCTTGGCAATCGGCTACGTCGCCGGTGGGTGGCTATGCGACCCACCGACACCTGCGGGTCGGGCACGAACTCGCGCACCTCCTGCGCACAGCGGCAGGCGACGGCGAACTTGGCCGCCCACTCCAACGCCTGTTCGCGGGACGGCACATCAACAACCGCGAATCCACCGAGGAATGTCCGCTTCCCCCGGAACGGCCCGTCGCTCACTGTCGCGTCGGTGCCAACAACGCTCGCCTCGCCAGCACCTGTCAGCCCACCGCCGAACACCCACACACCCGCAGCCATGGCCTCCTCGGCGACGGCATTCGCGGCCCGCGCAACGTCGGGCAGTTCCTCGTCGGGAAATACCATGTCACCCTCATCGAACGAGATCAGGTACCGCGTCATCCCATCATTCCTTTCGCTCCAGCCTCAACTGATCTGCTCCGCGAGCGCAACGATGATGCCAGACGGACCGCGGAGGTAGCACAGCCGGAACAAGTCCTCGTACTGAGCCACCTCGCGCAGCACCTCTGCGCCATGGGGACGCAAACGGGCGATGGTGTCGTCGATGTCGTCGACGGCGAACATGATCCGGTGCAGGCCCAACGTGTTCGCGGGCGGAGCGGGCGGGTCAGCGCTCACCGCCGCGGGCGCCTCGTACCTGGTCAACTCCAACCGGCCAGTCCCATCCGGCGTGCGCATCATGACGATCTCACTGCGGACACCGTCGAGACCCACGGTCTGATCTGCGTACACACCTTCGATATGGGCCCTGTTCTCCACCTCGAGACCGATCTCCGCGAAGAACGCAACAGCGGCGTCGAGGTCATCGACGACGATCGCGACGTTGTCCAAGCGCGGAAGGGTCATGTCGTGAGCCTAGGAAGGGTGGCGACACAGCGCCAGGGGGAATACGCATCATGCCCGGTTCGCGGTGAAGACGGGGCACTACCCGGTCGGAATCGCCGCGAACTCGGCGCGTGTCAGTGTGACCAACCGGCACGAGCACACGCGGCAACCGCGAAGCTGGCCCCGGACTCGGCCTGCTGGGCCACCGAACACCGCCGACAACCCCCACATCCTCAGAGGGCTGACCCCACCGCCCGGTTCAAGGTCGACGCGGCTATCGCCGCCATCCGAATTCCGGGGTCGCACTGCCGCTGCAGATTCGCGCTTCCACGACCTTGATTCTGGTGGCGTACGAGCAAGTGAGCTGCCTCTTCGACAACGCCGGGTCGAGAACGACTGTCAAACGAGGCAGCCGGTACCACCGCCCCGCGAACACGTGGGCATCTCCGAAATGCGCCTAACCGACCACCACTGTCGCGGTGCTCCCCGCCGGGCCGAAGACCGCCAGGTACGCCCCGGCCGGCGCCTGCTTCGTCGCCGTGGCCGCGCCGCCGGAGTCGAGCATCGACAGGTCGGCGTCGAACAGTTTCCAGTCACTCTGACCGGAGACCGTCACCGTCGAGGCAGCCGGAACCTTGTACCACTCGACCAGACCCTGGGAGCCGATGGTGACCGCATTACTGCCAGACGACAGGCTGGGAACCGTCGCAGCAGGCCGCAGCACACTGCTGTCGAACGACAAGTACTCCTCCCCGCCCTGCATCGAGAAGTCGAAGTCCAACAGATCGCGGCCGAACCCCAGCGGAATCTCAAGGAACATCGTGCCCACGGTGTCGCTGGTGGTGGCATCGAACGGAACGGTATCGACGAGCGCACCCGTGGCCAGCAGGTATCCGGACAGGCCGGGGATGGACCGGATCTCGACGGTGGGGGTACCGGACAGCGTCCAACTCAACGACTCCGGACTCTCGTTGGCCAGCAGCCACTTCTTGCCCAAACGGGCCTGCCAGGCCGGCGACAACGCACCTCCCGAGCGGACCTTCTGCCCCCGGGCGACGTAGGAGTAGTAGGTCCCCACTCCACCGATGCTGCGCTGCAGCACGTAGGTGCGGCCCCACGCCTTCACCGCGCGGATCGAGGTACCGGGGGACTTGGTGGCCCAGAACGCCCCGTCGTTGCGCAACTCGAACCGACCAGGACTGCTCACCCAGGCGCCGTCGACCAGACGTCGCGACCTTCACCGACCGGTTCTTGGCCTTGGTCAGCTTCTTCGTCTCGTTCTGGGCCAGGAACGTGCCCGAGAGTTGCTTGATCTTCGTGTGGCCATCTTCGACGTCACCTGGCCCTTGCCAGGCGTGCCGCTGACCTGCTTCGGCATCTTCTTGATGGCACCGGTCTCGACCAGGGCGTTGAGCAGCACCGTCTGCGCGACGGTTTCGGCGGCGATGGAGCTGAAGCTCCTACCAGCACCCAGAACGACGACCCCCAGACCATCGTCGGGAGCGATCGCGAACGACGCGTGGTAGTCGACGGTGTCGCCGCCCTTGGTCCAGCCCAGCACACCGGCGGACTTCAGGGCCGGATCCTGGACGGAGTCCCAGCCCAGACCGTAGCGCAGGAAGCTGGGCGGTCCGACCCGCAGAGTGGTGGCCGTCTCATCGACGGCCATCTGCTGGATGGCGGAACTGGACAGAATCCGTTTGCCGCCGACCTTGCCGTCGTTCGTGAAGACCATGGCCAGCCGGGCCATTTCGTCGGGTGTGGACATGAGACCACCGGAGGCGAAGGCGTTGGTGATCTCGATCGGCTGGGCCTTGCCGTCCTGCGATGATCGGTGCGACGGTGCCCGGCGCCGGCACCGATGTCGGGTAGACGGAGCGCTTCATGCCCAGAGGCTTCAGGATGTTGGCCGTCACGTAGTCCTGGAACGGCATCCCGGACACGCGCTCCACCACCACCCCGGCCAAGGTGAAGCAGTCGTTGCAGTACACGTTCATCGCACCCGGCGTCGTCTTCAACTGCGAGTTGCGCAGCCCGGCCAGGACGCCGTCGACGTAACTGGAGATCGGCTTGTGACTCCAAAGATCGGAGAAGTCGGTGCCCGGTACTCCGGCTGCATGGTTCAGCAGCATCCGTACGGTGATCTGCTTGTACTGCGGGGACTCCATGGCGAAGTCCGGGATGTACCGCGCGACGGGGGCGTCCAGTGAGACCTTGCCCTGGTCCACCAACTGCATCACCGCCATGGTGGTGACCACCTTGCTCACCGACCCGACCCCGTACAGGGTCGTCGGCGATGGCTTCTTGCCGGCGGGGTTGACCCGGCCGAAGGTCTGGCTCCACACCATCTTGCCGTCGGACACCAACGCCACCGACGCCGACGTCGACCCGGTCTGCTTCAGTGCCGACCGGACCGCCTTGCGACCCTCTTTGATCGTCGTGGTGAACGTGGGCGACGGCTGCTTCTTGACGGGCACGATGGCCTGGGCGGCCGGGACCCCTCCAAGAACCGTCGCAGCGGCCATCGTGGCTGTCAGAACCGTGACGATGCGCATGTCACCCGACCTCTCCTGCCACGCGCGGCCGCGGTGCAATGACCCGACCGTAGATGATCTGGCTCGGATTGTCGAGTGCACAGGAGCGAATGCCCTGCAGGCGATGTCTGCGAACGGGTCGAAGTGGACACCTCTGGTGGTCTCCGGCCAGACCTCGAACAAGGGCGGTCGAACTGGACGCGTGTCGCCGCTCTCAGAGGCCGATCAGCAAGTCGCCGCTGGGCCATGCCACCCTCTTCACCTGGTGAGAGTCCGTCGGCTCGGGGAGCGGATCCACGTGTTGGAACGCTCGCCAGGACTGCAACCTCTCACGAACGCCGCGACCGCTCACGCGGTGAGAGGTTAAGCGTTGGGTGTTCCTCGTTCGTTAGCCGAATTCACCCGGTCCAGTTGACCACGTCCAGCACCCAGATTCCGCCTAATCGACCACGACCGTCGCCGTGCTTCCGGCCGGGCCGAAGACCGCCACGTATGCGCCGGCAGGCGCCTGCTTGGTTGCTGTTCCGGCGTCGCCCGGAATCGAGGATCGAGAGCTCGTCGTCGAACAGTTTCCAGTCGCTCTGCACCGGAGATGGTCAGCGTCGACGCATTGGGAACCCGGTACCACTGGACGTAGCCCTGCGGCCCGATCGTCACCGGATTGCTGCCGTTACGCGAGGGCGGGGACCGTCGGCGCGGGCCGCAGCACGCTGCTGCTGAACGTGAGGTACTCCTCGCCGCCTTGCATCGAGAAGTCGAGGTCGTACAGGTCCCGGCCTGGCACGAGCGGGATCGCGAGGAACATGGTGCCCACCGAGTCGCTGGTCGTCACGTCGACCGGCACCGACTCGACGAGCGCCCCGGTGGCCAACAGGTACCCGGACAGCCCGGGAATGCTCTTGATCTCCACAGCCGGCTTGTCCGATGAGCGGTCCAGTTCAGCGACGACGGATCCTCATTGGCCAGCAGCCACCTGTTCCCCACACGCGCCTGCCAGGCCTGTGAGATCGATCCGCCCGACCGCACGCGTTGACCCAGAGTCGACGTGAGTGCGGAAGGTCCCGGTGCCGCCGATGCTACGCAGGGTCAGGTACTTGCGACCCCACGCCTTCACCAGCTTGATCGACGATGCCACGACGGTCGCGGTGGACCAGAAGGCCCCGTTCGCCCGGCGCACCGAGACGACCTGGCTGGCGAGTCCACTTACCGTCGGACAGGATCGACAGACCGCAGTGATCTGTTCTTGCCTTCTGCCACCTTGAGGCTCAGATTCTGGGCCAGGTAGATGCCCGTCGCCCTTCGTTGACCTGCTTGGCAGTCGCCTGTGTCCTTGTCGGGCTTTCCGCTGATCTGCTTCGGCAGTCTTCTTGACGTCGCCGTTCTCGACCAGGGCGTTGAGCAGCATGGTCTGCGCGATCGGTCTCGAGCGGTCGTCGAGCTGAAGGTGGCGCCTGCGCCCTCCACGACGGCCGCCAGTCCCTGGTCGGGCGCGATCACGAATCCGGCGTGGAAGTCGATGATGTCGCCGCCCTTGGTCCAGCCGCGCACACCGGCGGAATTCAGCGCCGGATCCTGCACCGAGTCCCAGCCGAGGCCGTAGCGGAATGCCCCGGGCGGGGCGGCCTCCAGGGTGGTGGTCGTCTGATCCGACTCCCATCTGGTCGACGGCGGAACTCGACAGGATGCGCTTGCCGTCGACGACCCCGTCGCCGGTGAAGATCATCGCCAGTCGCGCCATGTCGTTCGCGGTCGAGAGCAGCCCACCCGTGGCGAAGATGTTGGTCACCTGGAACGGCTGGACCTTCCCGCCTTGGATCACCGGCGCCACCTTTCCCGCGGCCGGCATCGACGTCGGGTAGATCGAGTGCTTCATCCCCAGCGGCTTGAAGATGTTCTTGGCCACGTAGTCCTGGCAGCGACATGCCGGACACGCGCTCCACAACGACCCCGGCCATGGTGTAGCAGTCGTTGCAGTACACGTTCATCGCAGCCGGGGTGGTCTTCAGATACGAGTTGCGCAAACCCGCCAAGAACGCCGTCCACGTACGTCGGGATCGGCTTCGTGGCTGATGCCGTCGGCAGTAGTCCGATGCCGGGGAATCCCGCGGAGTGGTTGAGCAGCATGCGTACGGTGATCTGCCGATACTGCGGCGACTTCATCGTGAAGTCCGGCACGTACCGCACGACCGGAGCATCGAGTGACACCTTGCCGGCGTCCACCAACTGCATGATGAGCGATCGCGGTGACCGTCTTGCTCACCGATCCGATCCCGTACTTCGTGGACGGCGACGGCTTCTTGCCCGTGGTGTTCACGCGCCCGAAGGTCTGGCTCCACACCCTCTTGCCGTTGGCGACCAGCGCCACGGACACCGAGGTCGCGTTGGTCTGCTTCATCGCCTCACGCACGGCCTGGCGACCCGCCTTGATCGTCGTGGTGAAGGTCGGCGCCGGTGGTTTCTTCGCCGGCACGGACGCTTGGGCCGCCGGCACGCCGCCGATGACCGTCGCGGTCGCCACCGTTGCTGTCAGGATCCTGATGATGCGCATTGTCGGCCTCTCCTGCCACGCGGGGCCGCGGTGCACAGCTCGACACTAGGTGATGAGTCGCCGCGTTGTGGGACGGCTACTCAGTCCACGGCAGCGCGATCGGCGTTCACTCGCACTTCGTCGGCCACCTCCGGCCAGAGCGCGCGCATGCGAGATCGCTGACGCCGACGGCATCGACGCGGTTTCGATGCGCTCCGTCGGCCGACGCCTGGGAGTGGCCCCCATGGGGCTGTACCGCTACGTGCCGAACAAGGCGAGACTGCTGGAGGCGATGGTCGAGCACGTGGCCGGCCGAGTCACGACTACGAAGAGCCGGCTGCCGACGGGCGCGTGTCGCTGCTGTCGACTGGTCAGACAGCAGCGCAGCCATCATCGCCCGACACCCCTGGCTCACGGACCTCGCATCGCGCCACCACCCGTTGGCCCCGCGACCCTGGCCTACGTGGAACGCGCACTGTCGCTGTTCGCAGGACGCCGGGGTGCCCGAGGAGTCGCTGCTCGAGACCGTGGGCTTGTTCAACGGACTGGTGACGACACTGGCTCGAGCGCCACCACCACCGAACCCGCGACCAACGACCGCGCGGCCACGCGCGACCGCCAGCAGGCCCTCCTCGACCTGCTGGCGACCGGGAACTACCCCCGATTCGCAGCCCTCGCGCAGCGCGAACTGCCACCGCACCTGGACCTCGATGAGCAGTTCGATCGCCTCGTGGAACGAGTCATCGATGGACTCGCCTGAAGGGGCTCCCGGGAGCGCCGAGCCCCTACCGTCCGCGGCCCTGCTTGGCCCGCACATACAGCACCCGCTGGTTCGACCCGGGCGACTCCCGCTGCTCGGTGACGAAGATGTCGTCGCGACCCCGCACGAGATCCGAAAGCTTCCGGTACCCGTACAGCCGCGAATCGAAGTCGGGCTGCAACTTGTTCAGGTACGAGCCGAACGTGCCCAGGCGGGCCCAACCGGAGTCGTCGGCCGCCTCCTCCAGCGCGGCCAGCATGAACTTGCGCGGGAACTTCGGCTTGGTGTCTGACTGCGCCTCCGCCCCCTTACGGCGGGCGGCTTTGGTCGGCTCCTCCACCTGATCGGACTCTTCGGCCTCCCGCGAGCGGGCGTCCTCGCGCAACACCTCGATGAAGACGAACCGGTGGCAGGCGTTGCGGAACGCCTCCGGGGTCTTGCGCTCCCCGAAACCGAACACCATGAGGCCTTCCTCGCGCAGGCGCATCGCCAGGCCGGTGAAGTCGCTGTCGCTGGTCACGAGGCAGAAGCCGTCGAAGCGCCGCGTGTAGAGCAGGTCCATCGCATCGATGATCAGCGTGCTGTCGGTGGCGTTCTTGCCCGTGGAGTAGGCGAACTGCTGCATGGGTTTGATCGCGTGACGCTGGAGCACTTTCTTCCATGAGGCGCTCTGCGACGAGGTGAAGTCACCGTAGATCCGCCGGACCGTCGCCTCCCCGAGTCCGGCGATCTCCGCCAGCAGGGGTTCGATCACAGACGCCTGCGCGTTGTCGGCGTCGATCAGTACCGCCAACCGGAGTTGCTGATCGTCGTCGCGGTTGTCGGACTTGTGCTGACTGGCCATGACACCACTGTGGCACTGCCGTCCTCGTGGTTCGCGACTCAGCCGTCCTGGCGCGCCTCATCGCGACCGGACAGGTCCCGGATCATGATCCCGTCGAAGTCGACGAAACCTATCCGCGCCCAGTACTCGGACAGAGCGCGGTTGACCGCCGCCCGTTCGTCGAGGTCCGCCAACGCCGGGCTTCATGGGGTACAGGGCGGCGACGTCGGCACCCCGGCCCAACTCACCGAGCGCCAGTTCCGTTGCCAGCAGTCCGAATCCCGCTCCACGCCACGCGGGCTCGATCTCCATGCTGTTCACGATCAGTGCCCGGCCATAGTCCAGGTCGACGACGGATCGCAGCTTCGCAAGATCGAACGCCTCCCCGAACAGCGCCTCCCCCACCAGCCCGACGTCGAGGCCTCGGCCGGACAACTCCTCCCAGCACGTGGGAGAACGCAAGTCGGCCCAGAAGAACTCACCCTGCCCGACGGGGATCACGAGGGTGTCTGGCAACACGTTGCCGATTTCGGGGAGGAAGTGCTCCGCGTCGACGTGGGCCAGAGCCGACAGCGCGGCCAGATCCACCTCCGGACCGTCATCGGGTGACCACTCGACATTCACCGTCGCGCCGTACTCCTGCACCGCGGCCGGGCCTGCGTCTTGCACGACGTCGGTGCGCAAGGTGACGAACAACGTCGGCTTCAACGCCGTGACCAGCGACAGCCGCCCCTGTTCGACATCGTCCACATCTCAAGTCTGAGGCGCCCGACGGTCCGATAAGGACGCAGGGTCGACGATCGCGCCCGTCATCGTCTGCAACGTGGCGCCGATTCCGGCCATCCGTGGCCGGAATCGGCGCGAAGTTCTCGGTCGGTCGTTGGCGAGACCCCGACACCACCAGGCCAAGCGGGCAAACTGCAGACCCAGCAACAACATTGCCCACCGCGCAATCCGCCGCCCCGCACAAGACCCCGACACCACCAGGCCAAGCAGGCAAACTGCAGATCCAGCAACAACCTCGCCCACCGCGCAATCTGCTACCCCGCACAAGACCCCGACACCACCAGGCCAAGCGGGCAAACTGCAGACCCAGCAACAACCTCGCCCACCGCGCAATCTGCCGCCCCGCACAAGACCCCGACCCCACCAGGCCAAGCAGGCAAACTGCAGACCCAGCAACAACCTCGCCCACCGCGCAATCTGCTACCGGGGCGACCTGCCTACGCCCCGCCCACGTCCGCGTAGGCCCGCTCAGTCGTCGCCGCCATGCCGTCCCAACCAAGTCGGCTGGTCACCCAAGCCGGACCCGCCTCGGCGTAGCGCTGCCACAGGTCGCGGTCGCGCAGCAGGCGCACGATGGCCGCGGCCAGTGCCTTCGGGTCCGCCGGCGGCACGACGCTGCCGTTCTCGCCCTCCCGGACAACCGCTTGCAGGCAGGCCACGTCGGTGGCCACGGTGGGCAGCCCGACACTCAGTGCTTCTGCAGCGGCCATGGCCGGCGGCGAAGTCGTGTAGTCGTACTTGAACGGCCACGTCCCGACCTGGGCGGCCGCCATCTCGCCGAGCAGGTCGGGCACCGGGTCGGTGACCACCTCGAGGTGCTTGCCCAGGCCGGCGGCACGAGCCTTCACCAGCAGCGCATCGAGTTCCGGACGAGGGATCAGCAGCAGCCGCAGCCGTGCGTCGGGTACCTGTCGCACGACCTCGGGGAAGCACTCCAGCAACGTGTCGATCCCGCGCACCGACTCCGCCCGCCCGGCGAACAGGACGACGGGGGCGACGTCGGAGTACACGGCTCGGCGGGCGTCGACCGGGCCACCGGAGCCGAGCCGGCGGACATCCACGCCCCGCAGTTTGCGCTCCACCCGAGGGTCGGGGGTGAGCACCACCCGGGTGCCGGCTGACCGCAGCGAGCGGATCACAGCGGCTCGTGGCAACACCGTGGTCGCCAGCACCCGCGGTCGCAGGACGTTGGATTGCAGCGCCGCACGCACCCCACCCCGCACCAACCGCACCGGCGAGGGCAAGGTCGGCCACGCATACATGGTCAGCAGGTTCGGTTGCCCGGCGATGCCGGTGCGCGCGGCCAGCAGGGGTGACAAGGCGCCGCCGTGCAGGTGCACCAGATCCGGGGCCAGCCTGCGCAGAGCGGCGTCGAGGGCGTCGCCGCGCCCGATCGGGAACGTCTCCACGGTGCCGCCGAGCTCGACCACGTCCGCGAAGGTGTCGGCCCCGTCGTGAGCCCTGGTGGTGATGAGCATGTGCTCTCCGGGCACCCGCCGGGCCGTCTCCGTGACGGTTCGGCCCATCGCCTCATGCCCGGAGAACTCGGCGATGACGTGGACGATCCGCATCAGGCGGCGGCCTTGCGCATCCCGCGCAGCAGACCGGCAGCCTCGAACGACTTCAACACCACGAGCCCGGATGCCTTCACGGGATGCTGGGCCAGCGTGCCGGCGTGCTTGACGACCCCGGAGCGGGACAGATGGGAACGTCCCTCCGGGTGGCGGCTCAAGTACTCCGCGACCCACCGCCCGTAGTACTGCTTCTTGCCGTACGTGACCCGCAGCTGGATCCGGCCCTCGTCGTGCCAGATCAGCGCATCCACCCGGTCCACGACTGTGCCCAGGGCTGCGGTGCGGTCGGCGAGGTCCCAGTCCTCAGCCGCGGTCAGCGTCTCGTCCCAGCCGCCGGTCGCCTCGAAGACCTCGCGGCGGAAGGCGCGCGGCGCCTCCACATCGGAATCCCCCACGTACAGGCTCTTCTCCAGCACCCGGCACGAGGCGAAGAAGCCGTCGCCGAAGGACCGTTCCGGGATGATGACGGCCCCCACCTCGGGCCGGCTCTCGAAGACGGCGACCACCTCGGCCACGACAGTCGGCTCGAGCACCATGTCCGAGTCGATGAAGACCACGATGTCGCCGGTGGACTCAGCGGCACCCCGGTTGCGCTGGGCACTGCGCTCCGGCTTCTGGTCGAAGACCATGTCCGCGAGTTCCCCGGCCACCCGGACCGTGCCGTCGGTGGAACTGTTGTCGACGACGATGACCTCGACGTCCTCGATGCGTCTGGTTGCGACAGGACTCCAAGCAGGAAGCGAGCGTGCGCACCGAGTTGCGGGTGGGAACGATCAGGCTGACTCTCATCGGACTTCCTCCTTGACACCGGTCACCAACCACAACGGGACACTGATCACCCCGACGGCGAATCCGAGGACCACGAGTTGGTCGGACACCGCGCGCTGCCCGAGCGCGGCCATGGCAGCCGCCAGCGAGCATGGCCGTCACCGCGATGATCAACGGAATCCGCCAGGCCCACTGCCGGGCCTTGCCGTCACGCCGCATCGGGCACCAACCGAAGACCCGGCTTGCGCATCTGTGTGGTGGCGGCCGCGAAGACGGCATCGGCCACGCTGTCCCACGAGTGTGCTCCCCCGTAGGCGACGGGCTGAACGGGTTGCGACGCCCATCGCTGCAGCATCGTCGGAATCCACCGGCCCAATGCCATGGGCGTTGCGGGCACCACGACACCACCGGCGGCTCGCGTCGAATCCCGCAATCCGGGGACGTCGTAGCTGATCGTCGGCGTGCCGACCGCGGCCGCCTCGGTCACGACCAGCCCCCAGCCCTCACGGACGCTGGTGGCGATGTGGGCGTGGGCGGCAGCCATCCGCCAGACCTTCTCCTCCTCGCTGACGCGGCCGAGCACGCTGACCCCCTCCGGCGCACTCGCTTTGACCGCCTCGAGATCCGGGCCGCCGCCGATCATCCACAGTTGCAGGTCGGGGACCTCCCGGCGGGCGATCTGGTAAGCCTCGATCGCATCCATGGGGCGCTTGTACGCGACGTGCCGGGCACACCAGACAAGGGTCGGCTGGTCCGCCTTCGGGACGTCGGGGATCGCAGCGGGCGGTTCGAAACCCTCGGGCACCACCGTGACGTTGTACACGCCGAACCGCTCGATGGAGGCCTTGGTCGACTCCGACACCGCCAGCACGGGCTGTCCGCGGTAGGCCCGCAGCCACTTCGGCTCGAGGTACTGGCGGCCCAGGATGCTGGCCGGCCAGGGGGCGTTGTGCGCCCAGATCTCCTCGCAGGTCTGGTGGATGAAGGCCACCGTGGGAACGTCCTCGATCCAGGTGTGTGCCAGGAAGGGAACGGTGTTGATCATGTCGATGACCAGGTCGTACTCCTGGAACTGGCCGACCCGCTGCCACCAGGTCCGGGCCTTGCGGTAGACCGTGTACTTGCCGCCCGAGCGGACCACGGTGTAGCCGTCGACCTTCTCGACGGCGGGCCGGTCGGCAACCGCCGCTGCGAACAAGGTGATCTGATGGCCACCGGCGGCCCAGCGCTTGGCCACCTGCTCGGTGTACACCTCGGCACCGCCCGCGAGGGGGTGGGCCAGGTCTCGCCAGGTGAGGATGAGGATTCGCATGTCAGGCCGCCTGCAGGATCTCGTGGTGGATGGTGGGCAGTTCGATGATCTGGGCACTGGGGGCGCGGTAGGTCGACGTCAAGTGCAGCCGACCGAAGACGGTGAGGGCTTCCCGCATGGTCCGCAGGATGGCCTTGGCGCCGACGGTGGAGCCCGCCAGGCGCTCTCGCAACTCGACCGGTGCGGCCTGCATCCGGGTGATGCCGGCCTGCTTGGCGGCGACGAAGAACTCCAGGTCGAAGGCGAACCGCTGCTCACGCATCGCGGGCAGCACCTTGGCCATCGCGTCCCGGCGGAAGAGTTTGCAGCCCGTCTGCGTGTCGTCCACGCCCAAGCCGAACAAGGCGGTGACGAAAGTGACGAATCCACGGGAGATCACCTTGCGCAGGCCGCTGGCCGCGGATCGGGAGCCGGCCAGGTACTTGTTCGCGTACACGACCTCCAGGTTGTGCACCTGCGCCCGGCGAAGGTAGTCGCACAGGTAGGTCGGGTCGATGTCGCCGTCGGCGTCCACCATGCCAAGGTAGCGTCCACGGGCCTGGGAAAACCCGGCGTGAAGCGCCGCCCCCTTGCCGCGGTTCTCCGGCTGTTCGATCACACGCACTCCCGGAAGTCCGTCGATGGTGCGCTCCGAGCCGTCGGTCGAACCGTCGGACACTGCGAGCACCTCATAGGCAAGGCCCTCGGCCTGCAGCGCCGTCACCAGCTCCACCACGTTCGGCCGCAGCGAGGCACCGGGGTTGAAGAACGGGATGACCACCGACAGGTCAACCTCAGCGGGTCGTCGGAGTCCGTTGCCGATCGGCGCCGGGGCGGCGGGGCGGCGGCGCTCCACGAGCATCAGCGCGGCCGCGACGAGGAAGGCGGGAAGGATGATCAGGAGCCGCAACAGTTGCGCGGCCAGGAAGCGGGAGTGTTGCAGGAGAGCCGGAATCTGGGGGGTGATCTGTGCCATGCCCTCACGGTGGCGGCGTCACATCAAGCGAAACTCAAGCCGCATGCAACGCGCGATCAGAGTCTTTCGGAGTGCGCCATGCGGGCATCTCCAGGGCGATGAGCGCCAGCAGGACGACCCCGCCGGCAACCGCCGAACCCCGGGCGACGGCGGTCGCATCGGCGTGCCACACCCCGATCACGACGACCTCGAGCACCGCCCCGAACCAGGGAAGCCAGGCCGTCCAGCGCCGGCGTGCGAGCCCGGCGTGGGTCAGCACACTGACGAAGGCGCTGAGCCCGGCGACCAACGCCAGCACCCGCGTGACCGATACCGCATCGCTGTAGGTGCCCGGCCCGTAGAGAACGGCCAGCACCAGGCCGGGTAGCAGCGCCACGATGCCAGCTGCCGCGAGGGCCGGCACGCCGACTACTAGGAGTGACGATTTCAGGGCAGGGCCGGGTTGCCGATCGGCCCATCCCGCGACCAGTTTCGGGTAGGCCACGGAGATCGCGGCGGCTGGCAGGGCCAGGACCGTCTTGCCGATGGTGGCGGCTGCGACATATCCACCGGACATGGCCGCGGGCAGGAAGTGCCGCGCCAGGAACAGGTCGACGGTGGTGAACAGGAAGAGCCCGGACACCACGAGTCCGGTGCGCAGGTAGTCGCTGCCCGACAGTTCGGCCAGCGGCCCGTCGGGTGCCCGCCAGGCGGCAACCACCACCAGCAGCAGGGCGGCCACCTCCCCCAGCAGCGTGCCCAAGAGCGCACCGGTCACCCCGGCGACGGCTGCCAGCGCCAGGCCCGGGCCGAGCCGGACCACGGTGGACACGATGTAACTGCCGGCGACCACACCACTGCGGCCGATGCCCAGAAGCAACCCGCGAACCACTGCTATCAGGGCGGCCACGAGCAATGTCGGGGCCAGAACCACCGCATCCCAGATCGATTCCAGGTGCAGGAAGGAGGCCACGGGGCCGGCGGCGACCACCAACAGGAGGACGACGGGCAGACTGAACAGCACCGTCCGGGACAACAGCCGCCGGGTCGTCGCGGCGGAAAGTCCGACCGTCGCGGTGGCCCGGGCACTCGCCGTCTGAAGGGCGGACAACGGGACCGCGACCAGTGTCATGGCGGCCAGGACCGTGCCGAGCGCGCCGTACTCGGCCGGACTGAGGGCACGGCCGACGACGGCGTGGAAGAGCAGATTCGCGACGCTCTGCACCACCACGGCGATGAACAGCGGCGCGGCCAGTCGCGACAACCGACTCGATCGAAGGGCCCCTTGGGCGGGCGCAGCGGTGGCGGTCACACGTTCACGCTCACCGGCCATCGTCAAGGACTCCTCAAGGGAGGCTCCGGGTTGGTTCCACATCCGCCGCGCGGTATGGCGTCCACCCACCTACCGCAGTCACAGTAGAACAGTGAAACGCCTCGTCGCCGGTCTGATCCTGCTGCTCTGCTTGGGCACGCCGGCGATCGCGTACGCCGACCAGGGCCCCGGATACGGCGGCAACGCCGACGGGCTGGAGGTGTCGTGGGACAAGAAGCCACAGGACAAGGCGCTGGCAGCAGCGCCCCCGCCGGTGCCGTCGGACAGCAACAGCGGCGACTCCGGGGCGACCCGTGACCCGCAGCGGATCGCCATGGATGGTGACTCTGCGTCACTGCGCATCGATGGCGTCGGCTTCCGCGGACTGTCCGAGGTCTCGATCCAGTTCGGCAGCCAGGACCCCGTCGCAGTGCGTGCCGACACCACCGGCACGGTCGCGGCGACGTTCCCCGGAACCGATGCCGCCGCACCGGGCACGACCGTGGTGGCCATCGGCCGCGGCCCGTCCGGCGCAACTCGCACTCTCGTCGGCTCCGTGCCGCCGCTGCCGAACGGCGTGAACCTGATGGGTCTGGTGCCGTGGGTGGTCGCGTTGCCGATCATCCTGCTGGCCGCGGTCGGCATGCTCCGCCGCCGACCCCAGCAACCGGTTGCGGTCGACGACTCCGGGCTCTTGCTGGCCCCGCCGCCCGCAGGGCCCATGGTGGCCCACCACCCGATGCCCGCACCCACGGCGCGCCCGTGGCGCACCCGTACCCGGGCCGGGGCACACCCCGATGCCCGCACCTACTGGGCCGCCGGTGGCGCTGACCGGCCCCACCGCGCGACCAGCGCGCGGCGGTGTTCGACCAAGCCACCGGCAACCAGCAGCAGCAGTACTGCGATAGACCCCAGCGTCGCCGGCAGCAGGATCCGCCACGGGGCGTAGTCCACCACGGCTGCCTCTGAACCGACTTCCAGCGCGATGGTGCCCGCCACCGTGGGCACGCCCGACCGACCCGCCAGCTGCCAACCGGGGCTGTACTCCTCGGGGATGACGACCCAGCCGGGAGTCCCCGGGGACACCTGCCAGCGGGTGGCGCCCGCCTTCCGCAATCCCCCGGCGGTGTCGCTTCGCGCATCGGCAGCGGCGTCACCGGCGAGGGTCGTCGCCTCCGTGCCGAGTTGCCCCGCGGCCGCCAGTTGCAGCACCTCTTCGTACGTTGCCACGCGCCGCTGGACCACCCGGCCCGTCCCCTGCGGCAGCACCCGGAACACGGTCATGGACTGCGTATCCATAACCATCTGCAGGTCGGGCTGCTCCTGCACCCAGGAGTAGTTCGTGAACTCCGGCGTCTTGGCAAGCACGACGTATTGCACACCGAGCGGCGCCACGAGCCGGCCGAATGCACCACCGCCGGCATCAGCCATCAGCCGGTCGAGGTAGGCCGTCCGCAGGGAGGTCGAGTCAGTGCGCAGGCCGGGCAGTTCCACTGCATCGGAGGTGAGCACGGTCCGGTCGAAGAAGGCGTTGGCCGGCGTGGCGATGGTCCGGTCCTGTGAGAAGTCGAACGGCTGATAGGCGTGCCAGGGCAGGAACAGCGCCAGCCCCTCGCCTCTGCCCATCGTCAGATTCGCACCCCACCACCCCACGGGGTACTGACTGGTCGTGATCGAACCGCCAAGGCCCCAGAACAGGGCCGGCGCGACCACCAGTGGGACGCCGACCAGGGGCACCGCCAGCACCACCGACTTCTCCCGCACCCGCAGCGCCAGCCACTCGACGGCGGCGGCGAACGCGACGCAGTAGCCGACCAGCACGAGCGCAACCCACTTCTGCTGCTCGCGCATGGCCTCGAACAGGGGAAGGTGGTCGAAGGCGAGCTGATACCCGAACCCCATCGGGCCGGTGATGCCCGCACCCAGGAGCAGGCCGATCACGGTCACGGCGATCAACGGCGCAGCTCGATCGGACTCCCGACGTACGAGCAACGCGAACCCCCAGACCACGGCAACCACCAGCCCGACGAAGAGCAGCAGGCCGATCGCCGGAGCGAACAGACTGCGCACCGCCTCATCGTCCGAGGTCCGCCAGAAGCCGTGCAGACTCGCCACCGTCACGAGCAGGCCGCCGGGTCCGGAGCGGGTGGCGTAGGCCTGCAGATCGGCGTCCGTGACCCGCAAAGCGGGCGTATTGGTGAGCCAGAGGACGAATGCGTAGGAGTACACGAGCCCCGCAGCCACCACGACCTGCAGCGACCTGACCAGGTCCTTCCACGTGGGTCTCGGCAGGAACGCCACCGCCACCACCAGCGCGAGTCCCAGCCAGGCGGCATGCGGACTCACCGAGATGGCCAGCGCGTACCAGAGCGCCGGCCGCACCGCGAACCATTTGCTGCGTTGCCGCGCTTCCAGCAGCGACGCGAACAACCACGGCAGCAGGGCGATCCCCAGCAGGAACGCCACGTGCCCGACCCGCACGCGGTCCACCACCACCGGGTTGCACACGATGAACAACGCGGCCGCGCAGCGTCGCCAGACGGTCCCACCGGCAGCGACGGACGCTCCGGCGGCTGCCAGTGGGAAGTACCCCAGGATGAGGATCCACGCGGTCGCAGCCGACCCGAAGAGTTCCCGCAGGACCTGCGTCAGGATCCGGAAGGGCATCGCATCCAGCGCGGAGCCGGACAACCCGTAGACGCCGGGAGTCAGTGTCTGGTTGGGGCCGCTCACCCAGTCCAGGAGCAACAGATAGCCGCCCCGCATCCAGGGTGCCACCACCGCCAGCCCGACCAGCAGGCCAATCACCGCAGCCAGCACGGTGGTCCGGCGCGAACCGGCGTTCATGGCCGCGTGCAGGGATCCAAGTGCGCCGCGGAGACGATCGCCCGCACCAATGGGCCGACGGTGTCGGAAGTGGCGCCGGAGGTGTCCACGAGGAGATTCGCGCAACGACCGGGACGCTCGGCCAGCAGCACGCGGAACTTCTCCTGCTGGTCCTTCTGCTCGGCCAGCGGACGCTCCGGTTTGCGCGCGTGGATCATCTCGGCCGGTGCATCCGGCAGCACCATGATGTCCGGTGGCGGCACCAGCAACTCAGCCAGCACGGACGCCTTCGAACCCGGCCACGGGGATTCCCGCAGGTCGTACACATACCGGTCGCAGATGACGACTTCACCGCGCCGCCGCGGACCGGCCACGGTGGACAGGTATCGCCACCCGTACTCCACCGCGTAGTAGTAGGCGGCGACGCGGCGCAGGGCCTGGTGGTCGCGCGGCGGGCCGGCCGCGTCGACGTCGACCGCTGGTTCCGGCCCCGCAGCGGACTTGTCCTCCCCGCCGGGCTCCGGAATGCCAAGCAGCCGTCGTGCCAGACCCACACCCGGCAGGTTGCCCCGCGCCATCCCGAAGTAGGCGGTCGTCGTCCTCAAGCCCACCGCACGCAGGCGTTCCTGCGTCTGCTCGGCGACCGTCGACTTACCCGATCCATCGGTACCCACGGTGGCCACGACGACACCGCGGATGCGGTGCCCGAGCGGCCCGGCATGCCGCCCCGCGGGCACGATCGACCGGCGCTGCTTCCAGGCCGCCGCCAGACCAGCCGGTGCCACTGTCGCCCGCAGCAGGACCGTGCGCGCCCGGCGGGCGAGGTCGGGTGGTGGTGCAGCGCCTTCGAGGACCGCGACGACGTTGTGATGCAGGGGTCCCAGCGCCTGCCCCCAGGTAAGCCGCGCCAGCATCCGATCGTCTTGGCCGGCAGCCGCCCACGCGACGCGTGCCTGCTCGAGCCGGGCATCCCCGGGGATCCGTCCGCGCAACAGCGGGCGAACGAGCAGATCGGCGGCGGCAGCCGTCCCGACCAGTCGATGCTCGGCGTCCACGTCGATGTCGGCGCCGCGCGCGAGCAGCAGGGGACCCACCCGGAGGTCACCGAACGTGATGTCCACGACCGCGAGTCCGGTGTCCGTGAACACCGCCCATCCCGTGTGCCGCAGCCGTCGGGGATCGTCGGCGTGTTCGATCCGGGCCGCGGGCAGCGCGGCCTCGACCGCCGCCCGCACCTGCTCCTCCTCGGCGTCACCGCACCAGATGTCGAGGTCCTTGGCGTCATCGGCCGCAGCCCACTGCTCCACGGCACCCGCCGGACCCTGCCAGGCCCACTGTCGGGCCCCCAGCGCTTCGGCGAGCCCACGCACCACGTCGGCCCGCTGGAATCCGGCCCGCAAAGCGGTCATCATGGACTTCACACTAGGGCAGGGCACCATGCTGCGGCTTTCTCAGCGGATGAACCAGACACGCAGTTGCACGTTCCTTGAGGTGGCTGCGTGAGTCTGGGAACCGTGCCCCCCTCGCCACCGGCACCGCCCTCCGAGCAGCAGGTGCCGGAGCGCGGGTCGTCCGATCACCGCAGCGGGGATGTGGCCGCCCGGATTCCACCCCGGCCGGGCCTACGCGATAGTGCTGGCCGTCTCCACCCTGATCGTCAGCCGGTGGTTCCGGGCCGGCACGTTCATCGCCACCGGCGACATGGGACCCCTGATCCGTCAGGGGTGGGAACCGGGAGTGCTGTGGTCGTGGAACTACCAGATCACCGGCGCCGGGTCCGCCGCCCACACGATCGGGCGACTGCCGGAGTTCCTGCTGATCAAGATCAGCCAAGCGCTGGGGTTCGACGAGACCGTGGCGCAGTGGATGTTCTACACGCTCATCTACGGGCTGGTGGCGTTCGGCGTCGCCTATGCCGCCGGCGCGATCGTACGCAGCGAGTGGGGCATCGTCATGGCGGGGACGTTCGCCGTGATGAACGGCTTCTTCCTGACCCGTATCCCCAACCCGCTGAACATCATCTCGGTGGGAACCCTGGCGCTGTTGACCGGGATCGCGCTGCGCGTCGCGCAGGGCCGGACCGTACCCACCCCGATCGCCGGCTTCGCGTTCATGCCGATCGCCTTCCTCGCGTTCAACCCCCCGATGTTCGTGGTGGCCGCCATCTGGGCCAGCGCCTGTGCACTGCTGCTGGCGGGGCTCTTCTACGGCTGGCGCGGGTTCTGGCGGCTTCTCAAGTGGGACGTGATGGCCGCGCCCTGGGTGATCGTGCTGAACCTGTGGTGGATCCTGCCCTTCCTGCAGGCCTACACCGGCGGGGGTGGAGCGGAATCGAACGCCTCGTTCACCGACCCCACCAACTGGACCTGGGCGCAGATCAACAACCAGATCCCGAACGCACTCACCCTGACCGCCAACTGGGCCTGGTACCTGCCGCAGTACCTGCCGTTCACCGACGCGCTCGACCGCCCGGCCTGGATCTGGATCAGGTACTTGATCCCCGCTCTGGTCTTCGCGGCACCGTTGGTGGCCATCCCTGCACGCCGCCGGATCGCCATGGTCCTGCTCGGCCTGTCCGGGGTCTTCGTCTTCCTGGCCAAGGGCCTCATGGAACCGTTGTCGCAGGTGAATCTGTGGCTGTACCTGCACATCCCGGGGTTCTGGCTGTTCCGCGAGCCGATGAGCAAACTCGGCCAGTTGCTGGTGGTGTTCTTCGCGATCCTGATGGCGATCCTGGTCGAGGGCGATCATCCATCGCTGGCGGCACCGGGGCAGCGCCCCTGTTCGATGGCCGGGCTTCCTGCCGGCACCGGCCGCCATCGGGCTGGTCCTCACCGCCGTCGCCTGCGCGCTGGTCGTGGCCTACCCGTACCCGATCGCGACCGGCGCGGTGATCCCGGATGCCCGGCCGATGCAGCCGTCGGCGCATGTGCGGGTGCCGCCGTTCTGGCGGGAGATGGCTGCGACCATCAACGCCGACCCGAGCCCGGGGAAGGTGCTCGTGCTGCCGCTCGACGACTACTACCAGATGCCGACCGAGTGGGGCTTCTTCGGCGTGGACAGCATCGCGAACCTGCTGATCAAGCGGGGCGTGGTGCAACCCAAGCCGGACGGCTACTTCGGCGACGTGCCGGGCTACAAGGCCGACGTCCAAGGGATTCAGACCGCGCTGGTGTCCGGTGATCTGGCAGCGGTTCCGCGACTGCTCGACGCCAGCGGGATCGACAAGATCATCCTGCGGCACGACCTGATCCGGGACATGCCCGGTCGCAGCATCGCCGACGACACCGTGCTCGCGAAGGCCCTGTCGCGCACCCCGGGCATGACTCGGGAGGTCGAAGGGGACCTCGAACTCTGGAAGGCCCCGGCGGCCAGCGGCGAACCCGTCCGGGCATACGACAACATCGTGACCGTCGGACCGCGCCCCGATGCCGGCGCCGCGGTGATCGGCTCCATGGGCACGGGCAGTGCCGTGATGGCGTTGAAGACCAGCACGAAACCACCGCCCTACCCGCAGGTCGACGACTCCCCCCAGGTCACCGACGACGCTGTGCAGTGGCCGGTGCCGGCGGTGGATCAGGGGTCGCCGGAAACCACCGTCGACCTGCGGCCGGGGACCTATGTCGTCGCCCAACGGGCGCGGGCAGCAGCAGTCCTGCGCCCGGCCATGGATGTCGCGGGCGGGCAACTGATCTTCTCCGACCCCACCAGGGTGCGGCTGGATGGGGAGATCATCTCGCAGCGGCCAGCACTGAAGGTGCCCGTGCCACGCACGGACATCGTGGCCGTGCGGGTGGGCTCGCGGGCGGTCTCACTGGACGGATGGGGCCGCGAGTCCCTGCCCCGCCAGCTCGGGTCCCCGGTCGTGCCGGCCTCGGTCCCGGTCGGCTCCGCGACCCCGTTGACCGCCTACGTGCCCAGCAGCGAGCCGGCCGACCCGGCGCCGGCGTCCGAGGTGTACGACTGCAACAACTACGAACCCCGGCCGGCGTCGGAACTGAAGTTGCGCAAGACCACGGTCCGCACGAACCAGGGCCCCGCGATCCGGTTGAGTGCGGTGGACCACGCCGCCTGCACCCGCATCGAGATCCGCGACGCCGAGGCGGGCCGCACCTACCGGGTGCGGCTCGAGTACCGCATGGTCAAGGGCAAGCGTCCCCAGATCTGTCTGTGGCAGGTGGGCACCGACGGCTGCACGCTGGCACCACGGCCCACGATCAATGCGGGGTGGCATCCCTACGAGCAGATCGTCACCGTGGAACCCGACGCCGACTCCCTCATCCTCGTGCTGCACGCCGACGTCGGGGAGCGACTTCTCGGCAAGACCGTGACCGACTACCGCGCGATCTCGATCGAGGCCCTCGACCCCGCGTTGGAGACCGAGATCTGGCCCCCGGAGATCGCCCAGGAGCAGATCGAGATCGACGGCGGAGCGCACAAACTGTCCGTCACCGGCGGTCTTGCCGGATCAGCGGTCTCCGAGTTCGAACCGCTGCAGGACTGTTTCCGCTTCGATGACCGGACCCAGGAAGAGGCCGGCCTGATGGCGGAGTACTCCGGGGATCTGCGGGACCCCACCATCACCCTCGGTGCCCGGGACCACATGGCGTGCCTGGGCGCCACGGTGCCCGACATGGGCCAGTCGTCGCTGTACGAGTTCTCGCTCGAGGCCCGCAAACTCGACAGCCGGGATCCCAAGTTCTGCCTCTACCTGCGCGGACCGGACAGCTGCCAGAAGCTCCCGGTGGCCGGGCCGTGGAAGGACTGGACCCCCTACGCCACGCTGGTCGGCCCGAGCAGCAAGGCGGTGGAGACGCGGGTGTACCTGTACGGTCTGCGCACGCTGGAGGGCGAGGGCCAGTCGCGGGTGGAGTACCGGTCGATCCGCCTGAATCCGGTCGCCTCACCGAACTCCGTGGTCCTCATCCGGCAGCCGTACGGCGGCACTCCGGACGTCATGGCCGATCGCACCATTCCCGTGGAGTCGCATCGCGTCAACCCGACCCGGACCGACGTGACCGTCGGCCCGGGAGCGACCCTCGTGGCCCTCACCGAGACCAACGCACCCGGCTGGAACCTCACCGGGTTCGGGAAATCCTCAGCAGCACAGGGCTGGATGGCCTCCTGGCAGGTGGACGGTCAGCCCGTCGAAGGCGCGGCACGCTACCTGCCGGCGAGCAAGAGCCGCTTGGCGCTCTACCTGCTGCCGGTGGCACTGATCGCGGCGTTCCTGGCGATCGGGGCCGGCGCCTGGTGGCGACGGCGCCGCGCCCGCAGGAGCGCGACATGAGTCCGCTGGGACCACCGCCGGCCGGACCAGCCTGGCCCGGAACGCCGCCGGGCCCCGCGGCACCACCCAAGGTCGGGCGCCGACGCGTGATCGGACTCATCGTGACGATCGCGCTGATCATCGTCGCCGTCCTGCTGTTGCTGCGGGCGTGCAGCGGTTCGCAACCGCAGAGCGTCACCATCGTCGCCGCCGGTGACATGTCCTGCGATCCGAGGGACCCCGGCGTGAGCAGTGGCCTGGACTGCCAGGCGCAGGAGGTCTCCGACATCGCCGTGGGCCTGCAGCCATATGCCTTCGTCGGCCTCGGCGACTACCAGTACGAGATCCCGACCACCGAGGGCTACACCGACTTCTACGACCCGAGTTGGGGCAGACTGCGTGACATCACCTTCCCCGCGCTGGGCAACCAGGAGTACAAGGTGCATGAGGCCAACACCTTCCGCACGTACTTCGGCGAGCGCGCCGGCCCGGAGCAGGGCTACTGGTCGGTCCAGCTGGGGCAGTGGCACGTGGTGTTCCTCAACTCGAACTGCACCGTCGTGGTCGGCGGCTGTGCAGCCGGTTCGCCGCAACACAAGTGGCTCCAGGCCGACCTCGCCGACAACTCGGCCCGCTGCACCATGGCTGTCTGGCACCACCCCCGCTGGTCCAACGGCATAGCCGGGTCCGACGCCCGCACCTCGGCGCTGTACGAGACGCTGCTGGTCAACAACGTCGACATCCTGCTGTCGGGACACGAGGCCGACTACGAACGATTCGGACCGCTGGACGGCAGCGGCAAACCGCTGCCGGTCGGAGTCCGGCAGTTCGTCGTCGGCACCGGGGGCCAGGTCACCTACGACCCGGACCTGGGTGACGCCAAGTGGCGATCCAAGGCGGCACCGGTGCCCAGCGAATTCCAGGACACCGATCACCATGGGGTCCTGCAACTGACCCTCGATCCCACGTCCTACAGCTGGCAGTTCCACGCCCTGGGCGCAGGCGTGGTGGACGCCGGCGAGGCGGACTGCGGCTGACGAGCCCGCATGACCGGTCAGCGCAGACTCCGGCGATTCCTGCCGACATCACGAACCGCGCTTGAGGTTGTCTTGAGGTGGCCACGGGATCGTCATGGCTGTGAACACAAACACCACCCCCCGTCGCAAGGCGATCGCCACCGCGGTCGCCGTTTCCACCGCATCGCTGACCCTGCTGCCGGCTCTGTCCGCATCCGCCGCGGGTCCGAAGGCACCGGGCACGCTGAAGGTCGAGCGCACCGGAGCCGCCCTGTCGCAGTTGAACATCAGTTGGCGTCCGGTCGAGAACATCGACCACTACACCGTCACCGTCTTCGACGGCAGCAAGGATGTCTCCCGCGTCGTCGACGCCAAGACCACCAACCTCACCGTGGACGCACCGGGCTCCTGCACCCGGTACCAAGTCCGCGTGGCCGCGGTCGACCCCACCGGCGCGACGGCCTCCACCGGCGCCTACCGCCTGGCACCGCTGGCCCCGGGCAGCGTCACCGACCTGACGCTCGACCGCAGCCAGGACGGCACCAGCGCGGTCGCGTTCTGGGACGCCCCCCGCAACCCGGGCGCGGGGTCGCCGGTCTACACCGTCCAGCTCAAGCAGTTGAGTTCGGGCAAGATCGTCGATGAGCAGAAGACCGACGGTACCAAGATCGGCTTCAACTCCCTGGAGCCCAAGCGGACCTACGCCGTCAAGGTGACCGCCGGCAACGAGTACGGGTCGTGCGTCACCAGCACGAGCCTGATCCGCAACGAGAAGCCGGCGGAGCCCACCGGGCTGAGCGTGGTGCGCGAGTCCGCCGCCTCCGCGACAGTGCTGGTCAACTGGACCGCCCCCAAGTGGCGTGGCTACGGTTCGGTCGACGGCTACGAGATCGTCTACCGCGCCTCCGGCGACAAGAGCTCCCAGTGGGAGAAGGTCCCCGCCGACCAGACCCAGGCCAAGTTCAACCTGGACCCGAACCGCGAGTGGACCTTCCAGGTGCGGGCTTTCGGCACGGAGCGGGGCGGCTGGTCCAAGGTCGCGACCCTCAAGAAGGACGGCGCGCCCGGCACACCGGAGCTCGACCCGTCGGTGAAGATCAGCGAGGCCTCCGGCACGGTTCGAGTCAACTTCACCGGTCCGGTCGGCTCGAGCAGCAAGTACCCGAACATGCTGCTGTCGATCAAGCCGACCGTCGCGAACAAGGGCTTCAGCGACACCCACGTCGTCTCCAACAGCGCCGGCCAGGCCGATTTCAGCCAGGTCCCGTGCGGGGTCTACACCGTGACCGTCACCGGACTTGAGCCCCGACAAGGAGTCCAAGGAGTTCGGCCGCCAGGTGATCAACCGCTGTGACACCGGCGCCATCCCGGCCAACATGTGGAAGCTCGTCTTCGGCAAGGCCGACATCAAGGACAACTTCGTGGACATGCGCTACGGCAACGAGTCCCGGGTCATGTCGACGCTGAAGCGCTCCTCCGAGGACGCGGTCTTCACCACCGAGGCGACCCTGCGCTCCGGCTGGGGATACGGCATCTGGACGCGGGCCTCGCTGACCAACGGTTCGAAGGCCAGCGGCTACTCGTTCCAGTACGACCCCGGCTACGCCAACGTGAACCCGGGCTTCGGCAAAGCGCTCCTGCTGCGCCTGTGGGACAACGGCTCCGAGTGCGGCAACCCGGTCGCGAAGGTCAAGTGGCCGGCCGGTCTGGACGTGAACGCCAAGCACAAGATCGTGGTGGTCAACGAGGGCGACACCCTCTACGCCTCGATCGACGGCATCAAGATGTTCGACGTGCCCAGCCTGAAGGCCGCGATCAAGTCCTCCGGGTGCTCGGCGAACTTCTCCGAGCCCCACGGGACCGAGGTCGGGTTCCGCAGCTGGAACGCCACCTCGTCGGTCTTCTTCGAGAACACCACCCTGAGCTGACTGTCCTTCCTCCCACCACGAGGCCGCCCGTTCCCCCGACGGGCGGCCTCGTCATGTTCGCGTTGGCGCTCACCTCAGCGGCCCACTGTCAAGAACCTCAACCAGCAATCAGGTCGCCGGCTCCGAGCGTTGCTGGCGAGAATCGGCCCCGGCGCGACTCTTTGCCGCGGCCGGCACCGCGGGGTTAGTGGTTGTGCACGGCGTGAGTAACCCACGTGTGCCTTCTCTCACCGGGCGAACATCCTCGTGCGAACCGACGGCCTGAAACCGGCCCTGCGCTGGGCAATCGCCGAGGGCCAGCGCCGTTTCCCCGCGCAACGGGTCAAGGGCCGACAGGTCCCCGGATGACTACGCCACCGATTCAGCACCCAACCCCCAAGAACGCTCAAACCGGCAATCACCTTGCCGGTTCCGACCGTTTCCACAGATTGGTGCGGATCCGGCACTCAGGGCAGCAGGTCGAAACAGCGTCGCAGGGCCACCAGCGCCGACACCAGTTCCGGCATTCGCTGCGCGGGCACCTCCCGGCCGATCACCACCAACTGGTCACCCCACGCCCGCGGCGGAAGCTGCGGCACCGGTCGATCCGTGAGTAGTTCCAGGGTCTGCCGGAACGTCTCTTCGTGTGCCTGCAATCTCGAGTCCGACAACCCTCGCATGCGATCGGCGGTGAGACCCAGCTCTTGTTCGTAGGTCACTGCTGCTCGACCTCCGGCGTCTCCACCTCGGGCACCGGCCGCCGCCGCACCCGTCGCATCAACGCCCAGGGGCCGCGCGGTCCCCGACCTCCGGCCATCAGGTGCGTGCCCGCCTCGGAAGCGGCATCCACAGCGGCCTCGGACAGTTCCACGACCGAGACCGAGGTCTCATCGCCGGGCCGGGGGGAGTCGAGCGCGGCGAGCACCGCGGGGAACAGGACCTGCGTGACCCGCTCATAACCCTCCGGGCCGGGGTGGAACCGATCGTCGGCGAACAGGTCGGGGTCGGCCGAGAACTCCTCGCCGAGTTCGTCGGCGAATGACACCACGTGGGCACCCTCGCGAACACCCGCAATCATCTGCGCCGCCGCCAACTGTCGGCTCAACCGGCGGGCCACCCACCGCAGCGGCTGCGGAATGGGCCGCACGGAACCGACATCCGGGCACGTCCCGACGACCACCTCACACCCGACCTCACGCAGTCGGCGCACCGCGTCCTCGAGATGGGCAACAGCCACCTGTGGCCGGCCCACATGCGTGACGTCGTTCGCCCCCACGATGATGACCGCGATGTGCGGCTTGAGCAGCAGCGCCCGGTCGACCTGCGCCGGCAGATCGGCGCTGCGCGCGCCCACGGTGGCTGTGTTCATCAGGCGCACCGGGCGGTCCAGCACGTTGCTGATCCCCTGGGCGAGCATCGCCCCGGGCGTGTTGTGGGCATGCTCGGCCCCGAGCCCGGCCGCCAACGAGTCCCCGAGCACCACGAACCGCTGCGACGTGCCGGAGCGCCGGGGCCCGTACAGCCCGTCGGCATACGGCGCGGCATTGCGGCGGACCCCGATCTGGTTGCGGGCGTGCCGCCCCTGCGCGAATGCCACACCGAACGCCGCGGCGCCCACTCCGATCACGCCGCCGCCGCCGTAAGCGGCGGTCGTCGCGATCCGTTTGGCATGTGCCGCACGGATCACTGGACGACGCCCTTGCGGCGCAGGAACCCGCGCACGGCCTCCCTCGCGGAGGTGTCGATCTGGGGGCCGTGGGTGAAGGCGGCCGTGGTGTAGTCGAGGTCGGCCAGTACCGCCGAGGTTCGCCGGTTCAACGGGAAATCGGTGCAGAACGCCTTGAAGGGCCAGGTCATGCGCCCGTTCATGTTGAAGATCGAGTCCCCGGTGATCAGCACGCCGGAGTCCGGGTGCAGCAGACTGACGTGCCCGGGGGTGTGTCCCGGGGTGTGGTGCACGACGATGCCGCCGGCCACGTCGAGCACCTGACCGTCCGTCAGCGTCGCAGTCACCGGGCACGGCTTGAACCCCATCCCGGGCAGCCTGGTGAAGACGTTGGCAAGTGCTGTGGCCGCCGGCGCCGATTTGCCCTGGCGAACGAAGTCGGCGTCGTCGACGTGCACTTCGGTGCCATCGGCACTCGTGTCCGGCAACAGCCGAGCCGCGGATCCCGCATGGTCGCTGTGGGCATGCGTCAGGATGATCCGCTGGACGTCGTGTGGGTGCTTCCCGAACTCCGCCAGCCCGTTGACGATGCGTTTCGACGCGAACGCGGTACCCGTGTCGACGAGCGTCACGGACCCATCGGCCTCCACGAAAGCGAAGGAGTTGATGAAGTCGCCCGCGGTCGGGATCCGATAGACCCCGGAACCGAGAGCGACCACACCCATACGGCTAATTATTGCTGTTCAAGATGGCCAGGAAGCGCAGGATCTCCAAGTACAGCCAAACCAGGGTCACGACCAGGCCGAAGACCATCCGCCAGGAGTAGGCCTCGGGCAGTCCCTCGTTCACGCCCTGCTCGATCGCAGCGAAGTCCAGGTTCAGGGAGAAGGCCGCCAGCGCCACGCCCGCCACGCACAACAGCAGGCCCAATCCGCCGACCCCGTAGAAGCCCCAGCCGCCACCGACGCCGAACAGCGCGGAGACGAAGCTCACGAGCGCGATCACCAGGTAGGAGACCATCGCGACCATCATGACCTTCATGAAGGTGCCGTTGACCTTGATGATCCGCGTCCGGTAGAGCAACAGCATCACCCCGAAGGCCACGAAGGTACCGATCACTGCCTGCCCGATGATGTTGGCATCGCTGCCCGAAGCGGCCACAAAGTCCTGATAGAACATGCTGATGCCGCCGAGGAACACACCCTCGACCAGCGAGTAGGAGAGAACGGTTCCGGCCTTGGGCAACTTGCGGAACGCGCCGACGAAGAAGATCACCAAACCGACGATCATGGCCACGAACGGCAACCACGGCATGGACGGCGTCAGCAGCCAGCCGATACCGGCGCCGATGACCAGCACCAGGAAAGCCATGCCGGTCTTGGTCACCACATCGTCGATCGTCATCGGCCGCCCGATGGTCGGGACTCCGAGGGACGGGCCGGCCTGCTGGTCAAGCGTGGCGGTGCCTGCAGCGGCCTGCTGATAGGCGTTCACGCCCTCGTTGTAGGCGAAGCCGGGCTGCTTCTCGATGTCCCTGAAGATCGGGTTCCTGGATTCCATGTATTCCTCCTTGTTGACCAGGGTACGGGCAACCTCTGACACTCGCCACCACCCGGCGGCGTGTAAATCATTACTTACGTTTCACGATTGTGACAACAGGCCCTCGACCCGCTTCATTCCACGGTTGCACCGTGACCCGCAGCGGCCCCGGGGCGACTCCACGCAGCCGGACCGACGTCTTCGAGGTCTTCTGCCACGCGCCGCCGTCACCGATGCGCAGTCGGTAGCGCAGGCGCATCCCGGTGCGCCTGGGCTCCTTCCAACTCACCGCCGCCGTGCGGCCCTTGCGCCGCAGTGACAGCTGCCGAACGGTGGAGGGCTTGACCGGGGTCGCGATCCACCGGTCGGCGGTCGCACCGGCGCCGAGGGTATTGAGCGCGCGCACCTGCAGGGAGTGCCGGACTCCCGGCTTCAGCCCGGGCAGGCGCAGGGTGGAACCGACCGCGGCGTCCTGCCACAGCCCGGGGCTGCGACCCACCCGCGTGACGCGGAACTGCAGCCCGGACAGGCTCTCCGCCGGCAGGGTCAACTGCACCCGGGCCGAGCTCGCCGACGGGTAGCGCACCGACCGGATCTGCACCGACCCCGGCAGCGGGAGCGGCACAGCGACGTTGGACTCCGCCCACGGCCCGGCCCCGAACACGCTGCGCGCGGCCACCCGCACCTCATAGGACACGCCGTTCGTGAGCTCCAGGAACACCTTCTCCCGAAGCGTGCTGGACCAAAGGTCGTCCACGGCCAGCCACTGCCCGCCGTTCTGCCGATACTCGATGTCGTACCCGGTCACCGCCCCGGAGCCTTCGTCGGCAGGAGCGTCCCAACTGGCGACGACGGACCCGTCGGCCGCTTTGGCCACCAGGTTCTGGGGGGCGGTGGGCAGGACCGGGGCGGTGCGCAGGGCCGCATTGATGTCCAGGATCCCGGCACCACACGACCCGGTGCAATTGCTCGCCGGCGCGAACGGGCGGGCAGTGTCGCGCAAGTGTTCGGCGACGGCCGCCGGACCCATCCCGGTGTAGGCACGCAGCAGCGCCGCGGCTCCGGCCACCTGCGGCGCGGCCATGCTGGTGCCGGCGAGCACCGCGTATGTATCCGTGGCCGCGGACGGCGTGGTCGTGCCCGCATTCATCGTGGACAGTACGTCAGCGGACGGGTTCAGGGGCTTGACTCCGGCACCGCCCGGCGCGAACAGCGGCAGGTCCCTGCCTGCGACACCGTAGTTGGAGTAGCTCGCCCGGTTGCCCGCGCGATTCACGGCGCCCACGGTGATCACGTCGTAGCATCCTGCAGGCGAGTACTGGTTGAAGGGTTGGGCGTTGTTCCCTGCGGACACGACCACGGAAGCGCCCCGGCCCAAAGCATCGTCGATGGCAGCCTGCACGAAGGGCTGGCAGGTGGCCGTGGAGGAGACGGACAGGTTGATCACGTCTGCCGGCGTGGGGTTGACCGGCGATCCCGGCACCTCTCCCCCTGACGCCCAGGTGATCGCGGCCGCGATGTCGGACATCCTGCCCCCGCACTTGCCCAGGGCTCGAACCGCCTGGATCCTGGCTGCGGGTGCGACTCCGGAGATGCCTTTCGCGTTGCCCTGGACTGCGGCGACGAGACCGGCGACATGCGTGCCATGCCAGGAGGAGGGCGTCTGCGGCGCGCAGCCGGCGAACACCTCCGGGTTGGACTGAATCTCCGAAGCTGTGAGCCAGTCGCCGCGGTCCGTGGGATCCGGGTCGCGGCCGTCGCCGTCGTTGGCCACGAGGGCGTCCTGCACCATGTCGTACCCGGGCAGCACGTTCGCGTTGAGGTCCTCGTGAGGCGTGATTCCGGAATCGATGACGGCGATCACCTGACCTGCGGCCTTGGTCAGCGCCCAGGCCGGGACCGCTGAGAGGCCGCTCACGGGGTCGGTCAGACTCCATTGCTCGGCGAACCGCGGATCATCGCTGTCAGGTTGCACGCGGGTGTCCAGCCCGACATCCGCGACGCCTTCGTCGGCCCGCAAGGCCCGGGCTGCGGCGATCGCTTCCGGCCGTTGCAGGTCCGGAACGCTGACCGCGGTCACCCCGGGGGCCACAGCCGTCCGGTCGCCGACCGTGCCCAGCTCGGCGGCCACCAGATCCTGCGCCTCAGCAGCCGACGTCCCGGATTCGCGGGTGATCACCAATCCCACCACGTCGTCGTATGGATCGGGCGCGGACACCTGCTGGGCCATCACCGGAGGGGAGGCCAAAGCAGCCACGACGACACAACCGGCCGCCGCGGCCGCAAGCACGCGGACTCCACGCATCACTTCAGGGTACGTGCTCACAGCGATAGGACTGCGCAACGGCCACGCTGGATCCCCCCGGTTGTTCGCAGGTGTCGGGGGTTCCCGGTTTCGGGCTTCGGTCTGCAGGGTTCCACGACGTTGTTACCCCGACCCGCCGAGCACCAAGGGCAACGCCGTCGCAAAGGTTCGCTCGCCCGCGCCACACCGTCATTCGCACAAGCCCGGTGCCCGGGGCGGGAGCCGTCGACCGCTGCCGCGGCCTCCTCCCAAGTCCAGCCCATGGGCACTACGTGCCCGGGGCGGGAGCCGTCGACCGCTGCCGCGGCCTCCTCCCAAGTCCAGCCCATGGGCACTTCGTGCCCGGGGCGGGACTTGAACCCGCACGTCCTGGGACCCTCGGGTTTAAGCCGAGTGCGTCTGCCAATTCCGCCACCCGGGCAGCGCCCCCAGATTAGTCCAGATAGACCTTGCGCGTGTGGACCGCGGCCGCGGACATCACCCGGTCGAGGAACACGAAGCCATCGAGATGGTCCACTTCGTGCTGGATGGCTCGAGCCTCGAACGCATCCGTGCTCAGGGTCACCCATTCACCCGTGACCGGCAGTTGACCCGTCACGGTCAGCCGCGTCGCCCGCTTCACGTCCCCGGTGAAGTCGGGGACGGACATGCAGCCCTCGCGTGCCTTCTCGTTGCGGGTGGCCTGTTCGATGCGCGGATTGATGAGCACGAATCGCCCGTGGCAGGTCCTGGTCTTGGGGTGGGCGCTGACGTCGAGGCAGAAGACCCGCCAACCCACGCCCACCTGATTGGCCGCCAAGCCCACACACCCCGGCGAGACGTCCATGGTGGCCAGCAGATCGGCGGCCAGTCGGACCACCTCCGGATCGCGCGGGTCCACTTCCTCACATGCGGCCGACAGCACCGGCGCGGGCGCGACGACGACGTCTCGCACAAGGCCCGGCGGCAGCTCGACGATCAGAGGCGTCACAGCACGTCCGTGTCAGCCTGCTGTACCGCGACCCCCACACCGACGGTCTCGCCCACGGCTCGCAGTGCTGCGGACAACTTCTCCGTGTTGATGTCCGCAGGGAAATCCACCTCGGCGACCACCACGTACAGACCTCCGCCGAGGCGCGTCTGCAGATCCGTGATGTTGCCCCCGTAGGAGGCGATGGCCCCGGTGATGGCGGCGACGATGCCCACCCGGTCGGCGCCGTGGACGCTGACGACGAAACTCAGCGCGTCCTCCTGCACCTCGCGGGAATCGTCGGCCACAGGCAACACGCTGACCACGAGGTCCTCGGACTCCAGGAACGCGAGATCCGCAGCGACGTCCTCGGCAGACGCGTCGGCCCCGACGACCAGGGTCCAGGCGAAGTGACCGCGAAGCAGCGTCATGGACGAGTCCTCGACGTTCGCATCGCGCAGCGCCAGCGCCGAAGTGACGTCGGCGATGATCCCGGGGCGGTCATGGCCGAGGACGGTGATTGCCAGTAGTGCCATGGCAGGCACCCTACTGCCCTGCGTCGAACAACCCCAGAGCGATCCCGTCCAGGATGTCGTGCTCACTGACGATGACCTGCCTGAAGCCGCCCTTGACGATGATCCGGTCGAGCACCAATGCGCCGCCCCCGATGACGTCCACCCGCCCCGGGTGCATGACCGGTTCCGCGGCCCGCTGCCGCCGCGATGCGGCGAGCATTCGCGCTGTGACGGTGTGCACGTCATCGCTGGCGATCCGGGAACCGTGGATACGCCGCGAGTCGTACTCCGGCAGCCCCATGGCCAGTGCCGCCACCGTGGTCACGGATCCGGCAAGTCCGATCAGATGCTGCGCCTCGTCGAAACGGGTCACAGCCAACGCATCATCGATCGCGGCGTCGATGTCGCCGATGGCTTCGGCGATCTCCACACCGGTCGGCGGGTCCGAGCGCAGGTGCCGCTCAGTCATGCGCACGCAGCCGATGTCCTCACTCACGGCCGCATCGACTCGTGCCGCGCCCACCACGAACTCCGTCGAACCGCCGCCGATGTCGACGACCGCCACCCGGCCGGGAACGTCGATCACCGAGGTGGCACCGCGGAAACTCAACTGCGCCTCCTCCTCGCCGGAGATGACTTCCGGGGCGACGCCGAGTCGCTCCACCACGCCCGCGGTGAACTCCGCGGCGTTGCGCGCGTCCCGCGACGCCGACGTGGCGACCATGCGGACTGCCTGCGCTCCGCAGGATCGGATCTGGGATGCGTAGTCGTCAACGGCGGTCCATGTGCGTTCCATCGCGGCCTGGGAGATGCGGCCGCTGACATCAACCCCCTCACCGAGCCGGACCACCTGCATGGTCCGGATCACATCGGTCAGGCCCGACCCACCAACATCTGCGATCAGCAACCTGATCGAGTTCGTTCCACAGTCGATCGCCGCGACCCTCATGCGACCACCACGCACGGCCGGGTGCGCTCAAGGACGCCCCGCTCCCGCAACAGGGCTAGTGCTTCGTCTCCGAACGGATTCACACCCGGACCCATCGCCAGGGACTGCCCGACGAGCACGTGCAGGCATTTGACCCGTCCGGGCATGCCACCGGCGGAGATACCGGCGATCTCAGGGACCTGGCCGAACTCCTCGCGGGCTTCAAGGTAGCGGCGATGGGCTCGCGCGTAGTGCTCGGCCAACTCCGGATCATCGGCGAGGCGGTCCTGCATCCGGGTCATCCAACCCTCCGACTCCAGCGTGGAGATGGCCGCATTCAGCCGCGGGCACGTCAGGTAGAAGAAGGTCGGGAAGGGCGTGCCGTCCGCAAGCCGCGGAGAAGTGCTGACGACCTGCGGCAGACCACATTCGCACCGCGAGGCTATCGCGACGACATCGCGCACGGGCCGGCCCAGTTGTGCGCTGACGGCGGCGGTGTCACCTGGTGATGGCGGCTCAGCGGGGCGCATCGGGTCGAATGCTCACCACGGATTCGTCGGGCTGCTGCTGAGCCTGCTGAACCGTGCGCAGCGCCCGCTCGTACCACGCGGAGTTGTCCTGAACGTCCTGGGTGAGAGGTTGCGCCTCCGGCTGGGTCACAGGCGGATCGGCCACTACGTAGCCGGTCTCACCCGGGTACTGCAGGTGGAACCGCTCCCGTGCCTGGGCGATCGCGTACTCGTCGTCGGCCCACTGATCGGCCTGCTTCTGCAAGGCGTCCACGCGTTCCCGCTGTGCGGCAGTCGTGACTTCGAGCTCGGCGATCATCGAACGCTGGTTGAGAAACTCGCGCAACGGCAGCGCCAGCGTCAACAAGAGAGCCGCGGCGATGATGATGACCACGGTCAAACGTCCGGTGGTCAGACCGGGGCGCTGTGCAGCCCGAATAGTGCTGGTCCGTTCCACTGTCCTAGCGTCACCCACCCCGGCTCCTCCCACGTGCATTCGCAGGATACCCGGCGTGTTGGACTGGCTTCATCGACTGGCCGGACGCACACCGCAAACCCACGCCACCCACCCGAGCGGCGAACGCCTCGGTGCACCGCCAGGCAATCACATGGTGCGGGCGTACTGCGTCAGCGCGTCCCGAACGTAGCTGGCCCCTTCGACGCCGCCGTAGTTCCTGGCGAACCGCTCGTCAGCCACATACATCTGCGCGAGTCCGGTCACTGCTTCGGCCGAGGGCTTCTTGCCCGCCCAGCCCTGCTGGATCCATCGCACGTGCCGGGCCGCGATCTGCTGGACCTGAGGGTCGTCCACGGGCATCCCCTCCTGCTGGGCCTGTCGCCACGCGGCGCTGATCGCGGCGGCCTCGTCCGTGAAGGCCTGCTTGTCCGCATCCCCGAGACCGCGCCACCAGCGATCACTGTCCTCGTACGCCTGCGCGCCCCACCGGTCGACCACCTCGTCCCTGTACTGCGTGTGGTCGAATCCGTCGAACATGTCTTCGACGTCCATGGTCTCCTCCTCGTCAAGGGCATCGATCGTGCGCTGCACACTGGCAATCTGGCGATCCAGCCGATCCTGTTCACTGCGCAGGAACGCCAGGTGCGAACGCAGCGCAGATACGTCGTCGGTGTCACCATCCAGCACCCTGGCGATCTCCGGCAGCCCGAGCCCGAGTTCACGTAGCAGCAGAATGCGCTGCAGCCGCACGAGGTCTTCACCGCTGTAGGTGCGGTACCCGTTGGCCGGGCCGCGACGTGCAGGAAGCAGGCCGATGGCGTCGTAGTGCCGCAGCGTACGACTCGTGACGCCGGCGGCGGCCGCCACCTGCTGGATGCTGTGCTCCATGCTTCGACGGTAGAGGTTGACGCCGCGTCAAGGTCAAGTCCGACCCGCTGATCGGACCGGAACAGGATTCCGGCGGTCACGTCGGGCTCCACTTCCGTCTGATGAGGGCTCCGGCGCCCCTGACCGGCGACAACGTCCAGACGACCGCGAAAGACTCGGTCCGTTGCGTTCCCGGACGGTCGCTGGCGTGATCTGGAGCGAGCCCGGCTCCGCTGACCAGGGGTGGATCGGGCGGCACGTTGCCGCGGCCTCGCCGACCCGGCACAGCCGCGCTACTCGACGGTGACCGACTTCGCCAGGTTGCGCGGCTGGTCGACGTCGTGTCCCTTTGCGGTCGCGAGTTCACAGGCGAAGACCTGCAACGGCACTGTCGTCACCAGTGGCTGCAACAGCGTGGGAACCGCGGGCACCGAGATGATCTCGTCCGCGTAGGGCTCCACCCCCTCGTCGCCCTCCTCGGCGACGACGATGGTGAACGCACCACGGGCCCGGATCTCCTGCAGGTTGGAGATCATCTTCTCGTGCAGCACCGAGCGGCCCCGAGGGGACGGCATCACCGAGATGACCGGCAGACCCTCCTCGATCAGCGCGATCGGGCCGTGCTTCAACTCGCCGGCGGGGAAACCCTCCGCGTGCATGTACGCGAGTTCTTTGAGCTTCAACGCGCCTTCCAACGCCACCGGATAGCCCACGTGCCGACCGAGGAACAGCACTGACCGGGCATCCTTGAGTCCGCGCGCCAAATCCCGCACCGGGTCCATGGTGTCGAGCACAAGGTCGATCTTGTTGGGCATGCTGGCAAGGTCGGACACCAGGCCGCGGATCTCGTCGCCGAAGAAGTTGCCCCGGACCTGCGCCAAGTACATCCCGAGCAACTGGGTGGCGACCAACTGCGTGAGGAAGGCCTTGGTCGACGCGACCGCGATCTCCGGACCGGCGTATGTGTACAGCGCGGCATCGGACTCGCGCGGGATGGTCGAACCCTGGGTGTTCGCAGATACTCAACACCCGGGACCCCTGTTCGCGGGCATGCCGCACCGCCATCAAGGTGTCCATGGTCTCGCCCGATTGCGAGATGGCCACGACCAGCGTCTGCCGGTCGAGGATGGGGTCGCGATAGCGGAACTCGCTAGCCAGTTCCACCTCGACCGGAATCCTTGTCCAATGCTCGATCGCGTACTTCGCGACCAGTCCCGCGTGAAACGCGGTGCCGCATGCCACGACCACGATCTTGTCGATCTCGCGCAACTCGACATCCGAGATGTCGAGCCCGTCGAGGGTGAGCCGGTTGTCCTCGGTGATCCGTCCGAGCAGGGTGTCGGCCACCGCCTTGGGCTGCTCGGCGATCTCCTTGAGCATGAACAGGTCGTAGCCGCCCTTCTCGGCGGCGCTGGCATCCCAGGTGACCTCGTACTCGACGCCGGCGGCCTGCCCGCCGTCGAAGTCGGTGACGGACACCCCCTCGCGAGTGATGGTGATGACCTGGTCCTGACCGAGTTCCATCGCGCGGCGGGTGTGGGCGATGAAGGCGGACACGTCGCTGGCCAGGAACGTCTCGCCGTCGCCGACACCGACGACCAGCGGGGAGTTGCGGCGGGCACCGACCAACGTGTCCGGGTCGTCGGCGGACGCCGCCACCAGGGTGAAGGCACCACGCAACTGCCGACACGTCTGCTGCATCGCCTCGGTGAGGTTGTCCGCGACCCGCAGGTTCTGGGCCAGCAGATGGGCGGCGACCTCCGTGTCGGTCTCGCTGAGGAAGGTCACGCCACCTGCCTGCAACTGGTCGCGCAGTTCGGCGAAGTTCTCGATGATCCCGTTGTGGATGACCGCCAGCCGGCCGTCCTCGCTCAGATGCGGGTGGGCGTTGACGTCGTTGGGGGCACCGTGCGTCGCCCAGCGGGTGTGTCCGATTCCGACGGTCGTGCCGGGCAGCGGGGCCTCAGCGAGCGCCTTCTCCAGGTTCGCCAACTTGCCGGCGCGCTTGCGCGACTGCACCCCGGTGGGTGTCACGACCGCAACCCCGGCCGAGTCGTACCCCCGGTACTCGAGTCGGCGCAGACCCGCCACGACCACATCTGTGGCGTCCTGACTGCCGACGTACCCCACGATTCCGCACATGTGGACAACGCTACCCGGCCGCGGGAGGTGGTGTCGTACCCCCGGCGTTCAGTGGGCAGTGTCCCGGAATGGCCCGGGACCTCATGAGAAGGAGACCGAAATGTGCCGCATGTGTGACGACCCCACCCTGACCATCGCCGATCTGCGCGCGGAGATGTTCCGGGCCATCGCGAAGCATGGATGGATGATCCAATTCGTCGAGGAGGAGCCCGGGTTGCCGGCCTTCGCCTACACGATCGGACTGACCGGCAAGGGACTGCCCGAGTTCTTTGTCGAGGGGCTGTCAGCGCATGCCTCGGGCGAATTGCTCAACGCTCTCGCGGAGTACGCAACCACACACGAGCTCGGGCCGTGTGACACGGTGACCCTCGGCGACGGCCACGAGTATCTGTTGGGGCAGATGGTCGACGTCAGCGACTTGTACGGAGCCCTGGAGGTCTATGGACCGGGGATCGACGCGCTGGCCGTGTCGATAATCCGGTGATCACAGTGCGAGACGGAGCCGCACAACGTCGGCCAAACCCTCGGCAACCGTCGCTGCGGTCGCCTCGTCCTCAGCTTCCACCATCACCCGCACCAGCGGTTCCGTGCCCGACTTGCGCAAGAGGACCCGGCCGGTCTGCCCCAGTTGCTCCTCAGCGCGGGCAACGGCCTCGCCCACAGCCGGGTCGGAGTCCACCGCGTCCTTGTCGACGCCGTCGACGTTGATGAGAACCTGCGGCAGTCGGCGCATGACGCCGGCCAGCTGGGCCAGGGGCAGGCCGGTGTCGGTCATTCTCGCCATGACCTGCAGTGCGGTCAGGATGCCGTCACCGGTCGTCGCGTGGTCAGCCATGACCACGTGCCCGCTCTGCTCCCCGCCGAGCACGTAGCCGGAGGACAGCATCGCCTCCAGCACGTAGCGGTCACCCACAGCGGTCTGCACAACATCGATGGACTCGCGCTGCATGGCCTGTTTGAAACCGAGGTTCGCCATCACGGTGGCGACGACGGTGGATCCGGCCAGCCGACCCTGGTCGCGCAAGGACAGGGCGATGATCGCCATGAGTTGGTCGCCGTCCACGAGGTTACCCTCGGCGTCGACCGCCAGGCAGCGATCCGCGTCGCCGTCGTGGGCGATCCCGAGATCGGCGCCATGGGCGACGACCGCGCGTTGCAGTTCCCGCATGTGGGTGGATCCGCAATCGGCGTTGATGTTGTAGCCGTCCGGTTGGCAGTGGATCTCGATGACGTCGGCACCCGCCTCGCGGTAGGTGAGCGGTCCCACGAGGCTCGCTGCTCCGTTCGCGCCGTCCACGACGACGGTGAGCCCCTCGAGCGGGTGGGTGATGCTGGACAGGAGATGACCCACGTACTCGGTGTCAGCGGCGTCGTCGGTGACGATGCGGCCGACGGCGTCGCCGACCGGGCGCGCCCAGTCCTCCCGCAGGCGCGCCTCGATCTGCTGCTCGATGGCGTCGGCCAGCTTGTTGCCCTCGGCGTTGAAGAACTTGATGCCGTTGTCCGGCATCGCGTTGTGCGAGGCGGACAGCATCACTCCGAGATCGGCCTGGCGGGTCTTGGTCAGATACGCCACAGCGGGGGTAGGGAGTACCCCGACATCGATGACGTCCACTCCGGCGCTGGCCAACCCGGCCGACACCGCAGCCTGCAGGAATTCGCCGCTGGCGCGCGGGTCACGGCCGACCACTGCGGTTCGCCGGGAGCCGACCTCGGACAGGATGTGGGCCGCCGAAACCGAGAGGTCGAGGGCCAGTTCGGCCGTGACGTCCCGGTTGGCCAACCCACGGACACCATCGGTGCCGAACAGGGCCCCCATGTCCGACCTCAGCGCTTGCTGTACTGGGGCGCCTTGCGGGCCTTCTTGAGCCCGTACTTCTTACGCTCGACCACGCGCGGGTCGCGCGTGAGGAAGCCGGCCTTCTTGAGGTCGGGGCGGTAGTCCGCCTCGTCGATCTCGATCAGGGCGCGGGCGATGCCCAGGCGGAGGGCACCAGCCTGGCCGCCGACACCGCCGCCGTGCAGCCGGGCGATGACGTCGTACTGATCGTCGAGGCCGAGCACCCGGAAGGGCTCGGTCACGATCTGCTGGTGCACCTTGTTCGGGAAGTAGGTGCCCAGATCACGGCCGTTGATCTTCCACTGGCCGGTGCCGGGCACGATGCGGACGCGCGCGACCGCCTCCTTGCGACGGCCGGTGCCGGCGCCGGGCAGTTGGACAGCCTGGCGGGTCTTCGCCGCGGGCGTCTCGGTGGTCAGGGTCTCAGTCACGGGTGTTCCTTCCTCGGCGCTACTGCGCGACCTGGCTGATGACGTACGGAACCGGCTGCTGCGCAGCATGCGGGTGGTCGGGTCCGGCGTACACCTTGAGCTTGCGGATCTGCTTGTTCCCCAGCTTGTTGTGCGGGAGCATCCCGGCCACGGCCTTCTCGATGACCCGGCGCGGGTTCTTCTCGAGCAGGTCGCCGTACGTGGTGGACTTCAGACCGCCCGGGTAGCCCGAGTGCCGGTGGTCGAGCTTCTGCTCGGCCTTGGCGCCGCTGAGGGCGACCTTCTCGGCGTTGATGACGATGACGAAGTCTCCGGTGTCCACGTGGGGAGCGAAGGTCGGCTTGTGCTTGCCACGCAGCAAGGTGGCGGCGTGAGTGGCCAGACGCCCGAGGATGACATCCTCAGCGTCGATGACGTGCCACTGGCGAGTGACGTCGTCGGCTTTCGGGGTGAACGTACGCACGACTTCCTACCTTGGTATCTACAGTGGTGGCACTGCTGGGGAGCAGTAACTCGGCTGGTGGGCTGTGAGCTCTGCAGCAGGAAACTGCAGTGGACTCAACCGCTGGTTGGCACGCACACAGCGCACATGACCTGTCTCAGGATAACCCACCCATCCCCGAGAGCCACACCGGGGACCGCTGCAGACAGCCCACGATGGGGGCCCGCCCGGCGGACCCCCATCGTGGCGAACTGTCACTCGTAGTACTGGATGCCCTCGACGTCCATCGAGACCCGCGTGCCCGACTCACCGGCCAGGATCGCCGCCAGGTTCTCCAGCGCGCCGATCACGGCCGTCTTGCCGGTCTTGGCGAAGGCGATCGCGGCGTCCACCTTCGGACCCATGGAACCGGCAGGGAAGTCGAACTCGGTCAGAGCGTACGGGTTCGCACTGGCCATGGCCTTCTGATCCGGCGTTCCCCAGTCGACGTAGACCGCGTCGGCGTCTGTTGCGATCACCAGCACGTCGGCGTTGATGTCACGAGCCAGCACCATCGACGAGAAGTCCTTGTCGATGACCGCCTCGACACCGGTCAACTCGCGACTGCCCTTCTTGTACATGGTGGGGATACCGCCGCCACCGGTGCACACCACGACGGCGCCCTTCTCCAGGCACCACTCGATCGGGCGGACCTGGAAGATCCGCTGCGGCATCGGCGAGGGCACCACACGGCGCCACTTGTCGCCGTCCGGCTTGACTGTCCACCCCTTCTCAGCCGCCAGTCGCTTGGCGTCCTCCTCGCTGTAGACCGGGCCCACGAACTTGGTCGGGTTCTCGAAGGCGGGGTCGTTGGCGTCCACCTCAGTCATCGTGAGCAGCGTCGCCAGCGGCTTGCTGAACGGCAGCAGGTTGCCGAGTTCCTGCTCGATGAAGTACCCGATCATGCCCTCGGTCTGCGCACCGAGCACGTCGAACGGATACGTCGACTCCTCGTTGTACGACGCCGCCTGCAGCGCCAACAGACCGACCTGCGGTCCGTTGCCGTGCGACACCACCAGTTCGTGCTCCAGTGCGGCCGGGGCCAGCGCCTCGCACGCAAGTTTCACATTCGCCCGCTGACTCTCGACGGTCATCGGTTCGCCGCGCTTCTGAAGGGCATTTCCACCCAGTGCTACCACGACGCGCATTCACGGACCTCCACTCGCTTTGGGAACTATCAGGGGCAGCCTGTCACGCCGCGCCCCGACCATGCATCTTGTCGGCCCGCCCGACAGACAGGTGTTCACCCGGGGCGCACTGGCAGGAACCGCGGCGTTGGAGATCGTCACGGGGCGAGAACCCACGCGCGTCTTCCGCGTGCACCTCGGAACGCGCTGGCGCGGACCCCACGGCTCGAGGCCGGCAGCTCGACGCGACGCGCGAGCTCTCCGACGCGGGTTGCGGCTTCGGATTTCGCGGCGAGTTCAGGTGGCGCAGCGCGAGCTCGGCGGACGTCGCCGGCGAGCCTGCGAGTTCTCCCCGACTCCCGCTGAAACCCAAGGTGTCGGCCCGGCATCAGCCCCGGAACCGGCGCGCGCGCAGGGCCTGCGCCGCCAGTTCCTCGACCGGCGGATAGCCCACTTCGACCAGGACCAAGCCATGCGGGGCCGCGGTGGCGAACTGCGGCACCCGCCGGCCCGCCGCGAGGATCTCGGCAAGGGACTCACCGGGCAACCGGCCCTCCCCCACCGCCATCAGCGCACCGACCACTGAACGCACCATCGAGTGGCAGAAGGCGTCCGCGGCGATTCCCACCACGAGCAGTTCCGGATCGCGCGGGTCGTCGCGACGCTCGACCGATAGCTCCAGCACGGTCCGGACCGAGGAGGCCTCCGGGCGAGCCCGGCAGAAGGCGGCGAAGTCGTGCTCCCCCACCAGTGACTGCCCGGCCACGTGCATCAGGTCGGAATCGAGCTGGCGGCGGCTCACCAGCACGCTGCCGCGGGCCCTGGGATCCAGCAGGCCGCTGTCGCTGATCAGGTACTCGTAGCGCCGGAACCGGGCGGAGAACCGGGCGTCGAAATCCGCCGGCGCCTCGTGCGCTGCCAGCACCCGGATATCGGGTGGCAGCACCGCGTTCAGTCGGCGCCGAGCCGCCGGCCCACCGGGCCACGCCTGGGCGGGCAGGTCGAGGTGGCAGACCTGACCTGTGGCGTGCACCCCGGTATCGGTTCGTCCGGCCACCACGATCCTCGGCTGCCGAATCCGCAGGACGCGCTCGACCGCGCTCGCCAGCTCTTCCTGCACCGTGCGCAACCCCGGCTGCCGCGCCCAACCGCTGAAACCGGCACCGTCATAGGCCACGTCCAACCGAATACGCAAGAGCCCGCCACCAATCGGTGCGGGCTCTTGCGGTTCGTTCAAAGGATCAGGCATCGTCCTTGGACTCGGCTTGCTCGGCCAGGCCCTCGACGGCATCCTTCTCAGCCTGCTTCTTCGCAGCCTCAACCTCAGCCTCAGCTGCGGCCTTCGCCTCAGGGGTCTCGGCCGCGGCCTCGACCTCCTCCACTGCAGCCTCCGAGGCGGCCTCGACCTTCTCGGTCATCTCGTCGGCAATCGTCGGAGCCGCAACCTGCTCGGCATCCTTCGCCGCACGCTTGGCGGCCGACGTGGCCTCCTTCACGACGGCCTCGGCCATCGGCTCGACCAGTTCGATCACGGCCATCGGCGCGTTGTCGCCCTTTCGGCGGCCGATCTTGGTGATCCGGGTGTAACCCCCGGGCCGGCCGGCGTACTGCGGGCCGATCTCGGTGAACAACTCGTGCACCACCGACTTGTCCCGGATGACCGTCATCACCTTGCGCCGGGCGTGCAGGTCACCGCGCTTGGCGAAGGTGACCATCCGGTCGGCCAACGGGCTCAGGCGCTTGGCCTTGGCCTCGGTGGTGGTGATGCGGCCGTGCTGGAACAGCGCGGTGGCCAGGTTGGCCAGCATCAAGCGCTCGTGCGCCGGGCCGCCTCCCAGGCGGGGTCCCTTGGACGGCGTGGGCATCGTGTTCTCCTTGACTAACCGGCAGCCCTCAGAGCTGCTCGTCCTCTGCGTACTGTTGGTCGTCCTCGGCGTAGAAGGTCACGGCCTGCGACGGGTCGAACCCGGCGGGGCTGTCCTTCAGGTTGAGGCCGAGCCCGGCCAGGGAATCCTTGACCTCGTCGATGGACTTCTGGCCGAAGTTGCGGATATCCATGAGATCCGCCTCGGAGCGGGTCAGCAGTTCACCGATGGTGTGAACGCCCTCCCGCTTCAGGCAGTTGTAGGACCGGACCGACAGGTTCAGCGCCTCGATCGGCTGGCTGAACTGCTCGGCCATGTAGGTGTCGACCTCGGACGGTCCGAGCTCGAGGCCCTCCGCCGCAGCGTTCAGATCGCGCGCCAGGCCGAACAGCTCGACCAGCGTCTTGCCGGCGCTGGCGACCGCGTCGCGGGCACGGATGCTCTGCTTGGTCTCGACATCGACGACGAGCCGGTCGAAGTCGGTGCGCTGCTCGACACGGGTCGCCTCGACCTTGTAGGTCACCTTGAGCACGGGCGAGTAGATGGCGTCGACCAGGACCCGGCCGGCCTGCTTCTCGACCATGGAACCGGCAGCGGCGGGCACGTAGCCACGACCCCGCTCCACCGTCAGTTCCATGCTCAGCGAGGCCCCCTCGCCCAGGGTGGCCAGGTGCAGATCGGGGTTGTGCACCTCGACGCCGGTGGGCGCCTCGATGTCGGCGACGGTCACCGCACCGGGCCCGGAAGCCCGCAGGTACATGGTCACCGGCTCGTCCATCTCGGTGCTGACCACGATGCCCTTGACGTTGAGCACCAGTTCGGTGACGTCCTCGGTCATGCCGGGGACGGTGCTGAACTCGTGCTGCACCCCATCGATGCGGATGCTGGTCACAGCAGCGCCGGGGATCGACGACAGCAGTGTGCGCCGCAGGCTGTTGCCCAGCGTGTATCCGAAACCGGGCTCGAGCGGTTCGAGAATGAACCTCGACCGGGTTTCGGAGACGAACTCTTCGGTCAGAACTGGCCGACTGGCAATCTGCACTTGGTTTCTTCCTTTCCTCGGCGACCGCTATATGACGCCGTGTTGGGACCGCAGCGGGTGCTGCGGGTTACTTCGAGTAGAGCTCGACGATGAGCTGTTCCTGGACCAGCGTGTCGATCTGCTCACGCTTGGGCAGGGTGTGCACGAGCACCCGGAAGTGCGACGGGATGACCTCGAGCCACGCCGGTACATCGCGCTCGCCGGCTTCAGCGTGGGCGACCACGAACGGCGTCATCTCGCGGCTCTTGTTGCGCACCTCGACGATGTCGTTCGGGGAAACGCGGTAGCTGGGGATGTCCACCTTGTGGCCGTTGACCGTGATGTGGCCGTGGCGGACCAGCTGACGAGCCATGTCGCGGCTCTTGGCCAGACCGGCGCGGAACACCACGTTGTCCAGACGGCTCTCGAGGATCGTCAGCAGGTTCTCACCGGTCTTGCCCTGCTGGCGGTTGGCCTCTTCGTAGTAGCTGCGGAACTGGCGCTCGAGCACACCGTAGATGCGGGCGCACTTCTGCTTCTCCCGCTTCTGCAGCAAGTACTCGCTCTCCTTGGTGCGGTTGCGGCCGTGCTGGCCGGGCGGGTACGGGCGCTTCTCGACCGGGCACGCCGGCGAGTCGCACTTGGCACCCTTGAGGAAAAGCTTGGTCTTCTCGCGGCGGCAGCGCTTGCAGTCCGCCCCTGTGTAACGGGCCATGTTCTATCTCCTGGCTCTCAAACCCGGCGCCGCTTGGGCGGACGGCAGCCATTGTGCGGAACGGGGGTCACGTCCTGGATCGTGCCCACCTCCAGGCCGGTGGCCTGCAGGGAGCGGATGGCCGTCTCGCGACCGGACCCGGGACCCTTGACGAACACGTCGACCTTGCGCATGCCGTTGTCCATGGCCTTGCGGGCGGCCGCCTCGGCGGCCATCTGCGCGGCGTAGGGCGTCGACTTGCGCGAACCCTTGAAGCCGACCTGGCCGGAGGACGACCAGGCGATGACCTGACCCTGCGGGTCGGTGATCGTGACGATCGTGTTGTTGAATGTGCTCTTGATGTGGGCGTGGCCGTAAGCCACGTTCTTCTTCTCTTTGCGGCGCGGCTTCTTCGCGCCCTTCTGCGGTGCCATGGCTGCTCAGACTCCTGCTCGAATGCTCACTTGCCGACCTTCTTCTTGCCGGCGACCGTCTTGCGCTTGCCCTTGCGGGTACGTGCGTTGGTGTGCGTGCGCTGACCACGCACCGGCAGACCGCGACGGTGGCGCAGGCCCTGGTAGGACCCGATCTCCACCTTCCGGCGGATGTCTGCCTGCACCTCACGGCGCAGGTCACCCTCGGTCTGGTAGTTGGCTTCGATGTAGTCGCGAAGTGCGATCACATCAGGTTCGGACAAGTCGCGCACCCGGGTGTTGGGATCCACTCCGGTGGCGGCCAGGGCTTGCTGGGCGCGGGAACGGCCCACCCCGAAGATGTAGGTCAGGCCGATCTCGACGCGCTTCTCGCGCGGCAGGTCGACACCCACAATGCGTGCCATTGGGCTCTCCTGTTTCTATCGGCGAAGGTCTCGTGACGTCATCGGTCCCACCGCCCTGGTGGGTCCCCGGCCTTCGCGTCCGGGGGTGTCGTCTGGCAGCCCTATGGCGGGGGCGCCAGGTTCGGATGACGTTGTACCAGGGGTCAGCCCTGGCGCTGCTTGTGGCGCGGGTTCTCGCAGATCACCATTACGCGACCGTTGCGACGAATCACCTTGCACTTGTCGCAGACCTTCTTGACGCTCGGTTGTACCTTCATCGGTGTCCTGCTGGTTCCTCACTTGTACCGGTAGACGATGCGTCCCCGGGTCAAGTCGTAGGGCGAGAGCTCCACGACCACTCGGTCATCCGGAAGGATCCGGATGTAGTGCATCCGCATCTTGCCGGAGATGTGGGCAAGGACCTTGTGGCCGTTGTCCAACTCGACGCGGAACATCGCATTGGGAAGAGATTCAACGATCGTGCCTTCCAGCTCGATCGCGTCGTCCTTCTTAGCCATGCGAGATCCAGTCGTCCGATTGTCTGCGGATTGTGCGGCATGTCGTGCCGCAGGCGAAGAGCGTTTGCCCTCTGTTCGAGTGTAAAGCATGCCCGCCGCGCACGGCTAGGGGGCCTACCATGCCCGGTTTGCGGGCTTTGTCACGTCACCCCGGTGAGGACGGAGATCTGCGCACCCAACCGTTCGGACTCCGCCCGGCCGCCCTCGCGGGAGGTGAGCACCCAGGGCCCCGTCGAAGTAACCGCCGCTCGTTGTCACGAAGGTGCGCGGTTCTGCCACCCGCCGGATCCCGCAACGTCGTCACAAACCAGATCCCGGACCCCACAACGTCGTCACAATCACCGGGCCATCGCGGAGATCTGCACGCCCAACCGCTCGAACTCCGCCCGGCCACCGTCGCGCGCGGTCAGCACCCAGGGGCCGGTGGAAGTGACCGCCACGGTGTGCTCCCAGTGCGCAGCCAGCGATCCGTCCATCGTCACCACGGTCCAGCCGTCGGGCAAGGTCACGTTCTCCGGCGAACCCAGCGTGATCATCGGCTCCACGGCGAGCACCACCCCGGCGACCAGATCCGGGCCGCGGCCGGCGGGCCCGACGTTGGGAACGTCCGGCAGCATGTGCATCTCGGTACCGATGCCGTGGCCCACGTACTCGCGGACGATCCCGTAGTCGTGGGCCGCACCGCGGATGGTGCGCTCCACCGCCGCGCCGACGTCGGTGAGCCGACCCCCCGGCCGGGCGTGCGCCACGCCGTGCCACATGGCTGAGCGGGTGATGTCGGAAAGGCCCTGCGCGCCGCTTCCCACCTCACCGACCGGCACGGTGATCGCAGCGTCGCCGTGCCAACCGCCGAGGATGGCGCCACAGTCGATGCTGACCAGCGCACCTTCATGCAGTCCGGTGTCGTTGGGGATCCCGTGGACGATGGCGTTGTCGATGCTCACGCAGATGCTCGCGGGGTAGCCGTGATAGCCGAGGAACGAGGGCACTGCCCCAGCCCCGCGGATGACCTCTTCGGCGATCCGGTCCAACGTGCGTCCGGTGACGCCCGGCGCGACCGCGGCGGCCACAGCGTCCAGGGCGTCGGCCACCACGAGTCCGGCCTGCCGCATCAGGCCGATCTGCTCGTCGGTCTTGATCTGGAGCTTGGGGTGGCGACGGAACACTAGTGCCCCAGAGCCGCCAGCAGCCGTCGGGTGACCTCGTCCATCGAGCCCATGCCGTCGACCTTCACCAACAAGCCCCGCTCCGAGTAGACCTTGACCAGCGGCGCGGTCTGCTCGGCGTAGACGTCCATGCGCCGGCGGATGACCTCCTCGGTGTCATCTGCGCGGCCCTGCTCCTGAGCGCGGTTGAGCAGACGGGCGACCACCTCGTCGGTGTCGGCGGTGATCTCCACGACCTTGTCCAGAGCGGTGCCCAAGCCCGACAGGATGGTGTCCAACTCCCCCACCTGGGCCAGCGTGCGCGGGTAGCCGTCGAGGATGAAGCCGCCTGCCGCGTCCTGCTCGGCCAGTCGGGCGGCCACCATCGAGTTCGTCACCTCGTCGGGCACGTACTCACCGGCCTCCATGTAGCGCTTGGCCTCCACCCCCAGCGGGGTGCCCTTGGCGAGGTTCGCCCGGAAGATCTCACCGGTCGAGATGTGCGGCACGTCCAGGTCCTCGGCGATCAGAGCAGCCTGCGTACCCTTGCCCGCTCCGGGCGGGCCCATGAGAACAATGCGCATTATCGCAAGAACCCTTCGTAGCTGCGTTGCTGAAGTTGTGCCTCGATCTGCTTCACCGTATCGAGTCCGACACCCACCATGATCAGCAGAGAGGTGCCACCGAAGATGAAACTCTGCCCCACACCGAGCGCCCCGAAGGCGTACAAGGGTATGACCGCGACCACCGCCAGGTAGATCGACCCCGGGAAGGTCAGACGGCTGAGAACGTAACTGAGGTACTGCTCGGTCGGCTTGCCCGCCCGGATGCCGGGGATGAACCCGCCGTACTTCTTCATGTTGTCGCTCACCTCGACGGGGTTGAAGGTGATCGACACGTAGAAGTACGCGAAGAAGATGATCATCGCGACGTAGAACAGGATGTAGAGCGGTTCCGTGCCGCGCGAGAGGTTGCGCTGGATCCAGACGCCCCACTCGGAGTTGGTGTTGCCGCTGACGGTCGCCAGCAACTGCGGGATGTACAGCAGCGAGGACGCGAAGATCACGGGGATCACACCGGCCATGTTGACCTTCAGCGGGATGTAGGTGGAGGCGCCGCCCATCAACCGCGAGCCCACCATCTTCTTGGCGTACTGGACGGGGATCCGGCGCTGGGCCTGTTCCACGTAGACGACTGCGCCGATGATCACGACACCGACCGCGAGCGTCAGTGGCAAGGACGAACGCACCGCGGGAGACGTAGATCGAGTAGAACTGCCCCGGCATGCCGGCGATGATGCTCACGAAGATCAGCAGGGACATACCGTTGCCCACACCGCGGTCGGTGATCAGCTCGCCGAACCACATCAGCACGGCCGCACCGGCGGTCATGGTCAGGATCATGGTGAGGATCAGCGGGATCGACTGGTTCGGGATCAGGTTCTCGTTGCAGCCGGTGAACAGCTGACCCGGGGTGCGGGCCAAGGAGATGAACGCGGTGGCCTGCAGCACCGACAGGCCGATCGTCAGATACCGCGTGTACTGGGTCATCTTGGCCTGGCCGGACTGCCCCTCCTTGCGCAGGGTCTCCAGCCGCGGGATCACGACGGTCAGCAACTGAATGATGATGCTCGCCGTGATGTACGGCATGATGCCCAGCGCGAAGATGCTCAACTGCAGCAGCGCGCCGCCACTGAAGAGGTTGATCAATCCATACAGCGAGTTGCCTTCGACCAGCGCCAGACAGGTCTGGATGGAGCCGTAGTCGACACCGGGTGTGGGGATGATCGCACCGGTCCGGTAGATCGCGATCAGGCCGAGCGTGAACAGGATCTTGTTGCGAAGGTCCGGGGTGCGGAACGCCGCAGCGAATTGCGAGAGCAAAGATCCTCCTCGCGCACCGGTTCGGTGCGCACGCGAAGTTGGTCGGTACTGACCCTGAGGGTAGCAAGCGTCCGCCCGCCGACGGTGGGGTTGGGCGGCGCGAGGGCAAAGACAGTCCGGGTTCGGCCTCGGTGCAGGCGTGCCCGCAAGCTCGCATCCAGGAGAATCCGGCCAGATCGGGCGCGAGAACCAGCCCGATGTACTGCTCCCCAAACAGGTCGTTCGGTGACCGATGGCGGTGCGCCGTGCCCGCGACTAGCCCCGTGGCAGGTAGCCGGATTCCAGAACAGCGGCCGCCTCTGCTGCCACGACCGCGTCGTCGGCGGATCGAGCCCGCGCGGAGGCACCCCCGGAGAACCCGAACACAACTGGAGCGCCGGTGAGAGCCATCAGGTCGTACCACTCCGACCACCGCTGATCGGGGCTGGACATGATCTGCATGACCTGCACCCCGGGCCACCAGCGATCCGGGTACCGCAGGAAGACCTTCTCCAGGTTGCCGGTGATCAAGGCATCGAGGGCGGCGCGCGCAGCGCTCGGCAGAGCCAGCCGCGGAGAGCCCACCTGCAACAGCGCCAGCGGCACCGCAACCACGGCGGCGTCGGCGGCGATGGGCGCAACGACTCGGCCCGACTCCACCACCACCTCCGTGACCGGCATGCCCAATCGCACATCCAGGTCCTCAGCCAGCATCTCGGGCACGGCGCTGAAGCCGCCCTGCACGAGTTCGTCGCCGCCCCGGTAGAAGTTGCCCTCCCAGAGCGCCTGGGCGCCCAGGCGATCCAGATCGACGCCGTACTCCATCACCAACTCGCTCATCTGGGCCAACTGCTTCGGCGCGCTGTCCGGGGACCAGCCCTGCTGCGCCAGCGCGGTCGCCACGGAATCCCGGGCATCCGGTTTGCGTGCTGCCACCGCATCCACAGCCCGCCACAGTGCGGCCTCCGCGGCGCCCACCCCCTTTGCCGGGCCGCCGCTGGCGTAGTCCCTGGCCAGCGCATCGTCGAAGGCCGTCGGCACCAGTCCCAGGCCCGCCTGCCGGACCACCTCGACCATGGGGTTGCCGGTCACGCCGTGGATCCAGGCGGCACCGCGCTCCAGCGGCACCCCCAAGGAGGTGTCGGTGTGGATACGCCCGCCGACCCGGTCACGCGCCTCGATGACGGTGACGGTCCGGCCGGCCGCCCGCAACGCCTGCGCCGCCCGCAACCCGGCGATGCCGGCACCGACGACGACCACCGACTGCGCATCCGGTACGACCTCGAGCAGTCGGCGGGCGGCCCGTTGGCCGGCCAGATACGCCCCGTGCACCGTAGCCGGGTAGTCGGTGGCCAGGTACTCACCGGCGAGCACCACTCGACCGTCGACCACCGTCTCGGCCAGCGTCTGGCGCACCCGCCAGGAACTGCCGGTCGGCAGTGCGGAGTATGAGCCGCGCGCCCAGGGGTCGGTGTCCCAGCGCGTGACGAGACTGCCGGTGTAGGACGCGGGTGGCGGATGGGTGGTGCCGCCATCCCTGGGCGCGCAGGCCAGGCACACTGCAGCCGTCGAACCGAGCAGGAAGGTGCGGCGGTGCACGGACCCACGGTATGGCGACAATCGGCGGCGTCGCTGTCCGGCCGGCGGCATTCGCACGGGTGGCATGATCGAACCGCCGTGTGGCTGCCTCAGATCCACCCGTCCGGGCCTTCCGCCGCACTTGGTTAGAGGTTGTGCCGTTGGTTAGAGAAGACACGCGTGTTTTCGCTAACCAACGGGACAACCTCTCACCAGCGGGTGGGCCGCGACTGCCGCATCACGCTGGCTTCGGCACGGAATCGACGTGACACGCCTGGCGTGTTGCTGCGATTTCGTCACAGAAGACGCGGCGTGGCCCCCCGGGCATGCCAAAGGGGCGCCGGGTCATCCCGACGCCCCTTTGCGAACCGAAACCTCAGGCGGTGGTCACCGAACCGCCGGCAGCCTCGATCTTGCTCTTCGCGGTGGCCGATGCTGCGTCCACGCGCACCTGCACGGCCACGGAGATGTCGCCGTTGCCGAGCACCTTCACGGGCTGGTTCTTGCGGACCGCACCCTTGGCCACCAGTTCCGCCTTCGTGACCTCGCCACCGTCCGGGAACAGCGCCTGGATCTGGGCCAGGTTCACGACCTGGAAGGTCACCTTGTTGGGGCTCTTGAAGCCCTTCAACTTCGGCAGCCGCATGTGCAGCGGAGTCTGACCACCCTCGAACCCGGCGGACACGGTGTTACGGGCCCTCGTGCCTTTGGTCCCGCGACCGGCGGTCTTGCCCTTCGAGCCCTCACCGCGGCCCTTGCGCGTCTTCGCGGTCTTGGCCCCGGGGGCCGGCCGCAGGTGATGCACCTTGAGCGTCATCGTTCAACCTCCTCGACCGCCACCAGGTGGATGACGGTGTTGACCATGCCCCGCAGTTCGGGACGGTCTTCGATCTCGACGGTCTGGCCGATCTTGCGCAGTCCCAGCGAACGCAGCGTCGCGCGCTGGTTCTCGGTACCGCCGATCGGGGACCTGGTCTGGGTCACCTTGAGCTTGGCCATCAGGACCCCGTCCCCGCCGCCTGGGCGCGCAGCAGCGCGGCCGGGGCGACGTCTTCCAGCGGCAGGCCGCGGCGGGCCGCCACCTCCTCGGGACGCTCGAGCTCCTGCAGTGCCTTGACGGTCGCCCGCACGATGTTCAGTGCGTTGTCCGATCCGAGCGACTTGCTCAGCACGTCGTGCACACCGGCACACTCCAGCACGGCGCGCACCGGGCCACCGGCGATGACACCGGTACCCGGCGATGCCGGGCGCAGCAGCACGACGCCGGCACTGTCCTCACCCACGATCGGGTGCGGGATGGTGCCCTGGATGCGCGGGACCTTGAAGAAGTGCTTCTTGGCCTCCTCGACGCCCTTGGCGATCGCGGCCGGCACCTCCTTGGCCTTGCCGTAGCCGACACCCACCATGCCGTCGCCGTCACCGACGACCACCAGCGCGGTGAAGCTGAACCGGCGGCCACCCTTGACGACCTTCGCGACGCGGTTGATGTTCACCACCCGCTCGAGGTACTGCGACTTCTCCGCGTTGCGGCCGCCATCGCGGCGGTCGCGGCCTGAACGATTCTGATTCGACATATCTCTCCTAGAACTCCAGGCCGGCTTCACGGGCGCCGTCGGCGACGGCGGCGACGCGACCGTGGTAGCGGTAGCCACCCCGGTCGAACACCACGGAGGTCACCCCGGCGTCTTTGGCGCGCTCGCCGATCAACTTGCCGACCGACTGCGCCTTGGCGGTCTTGTCCCCGTCGGCCGCGCGGACATCGGGCTCCATCGTCGAGGCCGCCGCCAGGGTCTTCCCGGCGGTGTCGTCCACGATCTGGGCCTCGATGTGCCGCGTCGAGCGGAACACGACCAGGCGCGGGCGCGCGGTCGTGCCGGTGACCTTCTTGCGGACCCGGGAGTGCCGACGGCTGCGCGAGACAGACCGCTTGGACCCGGAACCGAGTTTCGTTACAACGCTCATCACTTACCTGCCTTTCCGGCCTTGCGGCGGATGTGCTCGCCGGAGTACCGGATTCCCTTGGCCTTGTACGGGTCTGGCTTGCGCAGCTTGCGGATGTTCGCAGCCACCTCGCCGACCATCTGCTTGTCGGTGCCCGACACGGTGAACTTCGTCGGACCCTCGACCTGGAAGCTGATGCCCTCGGGGGCATCGATCTGGACGGGGTGACTGAAGCCCAGTGAGAACTCCAGGCCCTGACCCTTGGGAACCACGCGGTAACCGGTTCCGGAGATCTCCAGGGTCTTGCTGTAGCCCTCGGTCACGCCGATCACCATGTTGGAGATCAGCGTGCGGCTCAAGCCGTGCAGCGACTTGCTGCGGCGCTCGTCGTTGGGGCGCTTCACCTCGATGACACCGTCGGTCTGCTCGACCGTGATCGGTTCGGCGACCACGTGGGTCAGCGAACCCTTCGGGCCGGTCACGGTGACCGACTGGCCGTCGATGGCCACGGTGACACCGCTGGGAACCGGTACCGGGTTCTTGCCAATGCGCGACATGTCGGTCCCTTACCAGACGTAGGCGAGGACTTCCCCGCCCACGCCTTTCTGCTCGGCCTGTCGGTCGGTCAACAGACCCGACGAGGTGGAGATGATGGCGATGCCCAGGCCGCCCAGCACGCGGGGCATGCCCCCGCGCTTGGCGTAGACCCGCAGACCGGGCTTGCTCACCCGGCGGATGCCGGAGATCGAGCGCTCGCGGTTCGGGCCGTACTTCAGGCCCACCACGAGGGTCCGACCCACGGTGGCGTCCTCGGTGCGCACGTCGGCGACGTAGCCCTCGGACTTGAGGATCGTGGCGATCCCCTCTTTGATCTTGGAGTGCGGCATCGCCACCTCATCGTGGTGCGCCGCACTGGCGTTGCGCAGACGTGTCAACATGTCTGCGATCGGGTCGGTCATGCTCATGGGGTTCTTCTCTCTCGCCGTGGTTTCCGTACGGACCTTCGGCGTCCGGGGGTTTCTACCAGCTGCTCTTCGTGACGCCGGGCAGTTCGCCGCGGTGTGCCATCTCCCGAAGGCACACACGGCACAGCCCGAACTTGCGGTACACCGAGTGGGGCCGGCCGCACCGGTTGCACCGGGTGTAGCCGCGCACCTTGAACTTCGGCTTCTTGCTGGACTTCTCGATCAAAGCCTTCTTGGCCATGGTCAGTTCTCCTTGAACGGCATGCCGAGCAGCGTGAGCAGCGCGCGGCCGCCCTCGTCGTCGACCGCACTGGTCACGATGGTCACATCCATACCGCGGGCGCGGTCCACCTTGTCTTGGTCCACCTCGGGGAACATGACCTGCTCGGTCAGCCCGAAGGTGTAGTTGCCCCGGCCGTCGAACTGCCGCGGCGACAGCCCGCGGAAGTCACGGATACGCGGGAGCGCCACCGACATCAGCCGGTCCAGGAACTCCCACATCCGGTCGCCGCGCAGGGTGGTGTGGGCCCCGATCGGCTGCCCCTCGCGCAACTTGAACTGCGCGATGGACTTGCGGGCCCGGGTCACCTGCGGCTTCTGGCCGGTGATGGTGGCCAGGTCGCGCACGGCGCCGTCCATGAGCTTGCTGTCCCGGGCGGCGTCGCCGACACCCATGTTCACGACAACCTTGGTCACGGAGGGGACCTGCATGACGTTGGCCAGGCCGAGCTGTTCCTTCAGCGCGGCCTTGATCTCGTCGTTGTAGCGCTGCTTGAGACGCGGCTGCGTCGAGGTCGCGGTCATTCGATGTCCTTACCTGTGCGGCGGGCGACCCGCACCCGCCGGGTGCCTTCGTAGGTGGTGCCGTCGGCGCGCCGCTTCTCGACGGCCTCGCGACGCGAGCCCACCTTGGTGGCCTTGCCGTCGCTGTCGACCAGCATCACGTTGGAGATGTTGATCGGCGCCTCGGTGTGGACCAAGCCACCGGTCTTGGCGCCACGGTCGCCCTGGCCCACCTTGACGTGCTTGACGACGCGGTTCACGCCCTCGACGATCACCCGGTGGGTGTCGGGGTCGACCACCAGCACGCGGCCGGTGATGCCCTTGTCCTTGCCGGAGATCACCTGGACGGTGTCACCCTTGCGGATCTTCACGCCTGCCATCACAAAACCTCCGGTGCCAGCGAGATGATCTTCATGAACCGCTTGTCGCGCAGCTCGCGACCGACCGGGCCGAAGATGCGGGTTCCGCGCGGCTCGCCGTCGGCCTTGAGGATCACCGCGGCGTTCTCGTCGAAGCGGATGTACGACCCGTCCGGACGGCGCTTCTGCTTGGTCGTGCGGACCACGACGGCCTTCACGACCTCGCCCTTCTTGGCCGAACCGCCGGGGATCGCGTCCTTGACGGTGGCGACGATGATGTCGCCGATGCCGGCGTACCGGCGGCCGGAGCCGCCGAGCACGCGGATGCACAACAGCTCCTTGGCGCCGGTGTTGTCCGCGACCTTGACTCGGGATTCCTGCTGGATCATGGTTACTTCGCCTTCTCGAGGACCTTCACGACCCGCCACCGCTTGGTGGCCGAGGTCGGACGGGTCTCCATCAGCTCGACGCGGTCACCCACGCCGCACTCGTTGTTCTCGTCGTGCGCCTTCAACCGGCTCGTGCGCCGGACGACCTTGCCGTACAGCGGGTGCTTGAACCGGTCCTCGACGGCGACCACGACGGTCTTGTCCATCTTGTCGCTGACAACCAGGCCCTGCACGGACCTTGCGGAATCCGCGCGGCTGCACGGAGTCCTCGGGGATCACTTGCTCACTCATGCGACGACCTCGTCATTCGTAATGCCCAACTCGCGCTCACGCATGACCGTGTAGATACGGGCGATGTTCTTCTTCACCGCGCGCAGGCGGCCGTGGTTCTCCAATTGACCGGTGGCGGACTGGAACCGGAGGTTGAACAGCTCCTCCTTGTTCTCCTTCAGCCGGGCCACCAGGTCGTCGCTGCTCAGCAGCCGCAACTCTTCTGTCTTCGTAGCAGCCATCAGTCCTCACTCACCTCGCGCCGCACGATGCGGCACTTCATCGGCAGCTTGTGGGCTGCGCGCTGCAGTGCCTCCTGCGCGACATGCTCATTCGGGTAGGTCAGCTCGAACATGACCCGGCCCGGCTTGACGTTGGCGACCCACCACTCGGGCGAGCCCTTGCCGGAACCCATCCGGGTCTCAGCCGGCTTCTTCGTCAGCGGGCGGTCCGGGTAGATGTTGATCCAGACCTTGCCGCCACGCTTGATGTGGCGGGTCATGGCGATACGGGCCGCCTCGATCTGCCGGTTGGACACGTACGCCGGCTCGACGGCCTGCAGGCCCCAGTCGCCGAAGGCGACCTTCGTGCCGCCCTTGGCCATACCGCTGCGCTTCGGGTGGTGCTGCTTGCGGTGCTTCACTCTGCGTGGAATCAACATCTCAGGCCTCCGTCGCAACCGGGGTCTCTACGGGAGCCTCGGCCGGGGCCGCAGTCTCCCGCTCGGCGTTGCGGGGACCGCGGTCGCCACGGTCGCCACGGTCTCCGCGATCTCCACGGCCACGGCCCTCGCGGTCACGGCGGCCGCGGCCCGGCGAACCGGAACGCTGCAGTCGCGCCTGCCGCTGCTGCTCCCGCTCGGTCCGGTCGGTCGACACCTCGCCGTGGTAGATCCACACCTTCACGCCGATCCGGCCGAAGGTGGTGCGCGCCTCGTAGAACCCGAAGTCGATGTCCGCCCGCAGCGTGTGCAGCGGGACCCGACCCTCGCGGTAGAACTCGGTGCGGCTCATCTCCGCGCCGCCGAGGCGCCCGGATACCTGTACCCGGATGCCCTGGGCACCGGCCCGCTGCGCGGACTGCATGCCCTTGCGCATCGCACGCCGGAAGGAGACGCGGCTGGACAGCTGCTCGGCGATGCCCTGGGCGACCAGTTGTGCGTCGACCTCCGGGTTCTTCACCTCGAGGATGTTCAGTTGCACCTGCTTGCCGGTGAGCTTCTCGAGCTCGGCCCGCAGCCGCTCGGCCTCCGCACCCTTACGGCCGATGACGATGCCCGGCCGGGCGGTGTGGATGTAGATGATGACCCGGTCACGGGTGCGCTCGATCTCCACCTTCGAGATACCTGCGCGCTCCATGCCCTCCGACAGCAGCCGGCGGATCTTGACATCCTCGGCGACGTAGTCGGCGTAGCGCTGACCTGGCTTGGTGCTGTCGGTGAACCAGCGGGTCACGTATTCACTCGTGATACCTAGCCGGAACCCGTGCGGGTGGACTTTCTGACCCACGTGGCTCACCCTTTCCCTTCGGTCGCTGTCGCTGTGCGCGACGCCACGACCACTGTTATGTGACTCGTACGCTTGCGAATCCGGTTCGCCGATCCGCGCGCCCGGGGGCGGAAGCGCTTCATGGTCGGACCCTCATCGACATAGATCTCCGACACGAACAGGTCGTTCGGGTCGAGGCTGTGGTTGTTGGCGGCGTTCGCGATGGCGCTGTCGAGCACCTTCCCCACCGGCTCGCTGGCCGCTTGCGGGGCGAATCGCAGAATCGCCTGCGCCTCGGCGGTGGGCAGACCCCGGATGAGGTCGACTACCCGACGCGCCTTCATGGGCGTCACGCGCACATACCGTGCACAGGCCCTGGCTTCCATCGCTATCCCTGCCTTCTGCTTCGTTCTTCGTTGTCGTGTCAGCGGCCGCGCTTGGCCTTGCGGTCGTCCTTGACGTGACCCTTGAAGGTACGCGTCGGGGCGAACTCGCCGAGCTTGTGGCCGACCATGTTCTCGGTGATGAACACCGGCACGTGCTTGCGGCCGTCGTGCACCGCGAGCGTGTGACCGAGCATCGCCGGCACGATCATCGAGCGGCGCGACCAGGTCTTGATGACCGCCTTGGTGCCCTTGTCGTTCTGCTCGTCGACCTTCTTCATGAGGTGGGTGTCGACGAACGGGCCCTTCTTCAAACTGCGTGGCATCTACGTGTTCCCTCAGCGCTTCTTGCCGGTCTTGCGGCGGCGGACGATGAACTTGTCGCTCGGCTTCTTCTTCGAGCGGGTACGACCCTCGGGCTTGCCCTTCGGGTTCACAGGGTGGCGACCACCGGAGGTCTTACCCTCACCACCACCGTGCGGGTGGTCGACCGGGTTCATGGCCACACCACGCACGGTCGGGCGCTTGCCCTTCCAGCGGTTACGGCCGGCCTTACCCCAGTTGATGTTGGACTGCTCGGCGTTGCCGACCTCGCCGACCGTGGCGCGGCAGCGCAGGTCGACGTTGCGGATCTCACCGGACGGCATCCGCAGTTGCGCGTACGGTCCGTCCTTGGCGACCAGCTGGACGCTGGCACCGGCGGACCGGGCGATCTTGGCGCCACCGCCGGGCCGCAACTCCACCGCGTGCACGACGGTACCCGTCGGGATGTAGCGCAGCGGCAGGTTGTTGCCGGGCTTGATGTCCGCGCCCTGGCCGGTCTCCACGCGGTCGCCCTGCTTCAGGTTGTGCGGCGCCAGGATGTAGCGCTTCTCACCGTCGGCGAAGTGCAGCAGCGCGATCCGGCTGGTGCGGTTCGGGTCGTATTCGATGTGCGCGACCTTGGCCGGCACGCCGTCCTTGTCCGCGCGGCGGAAGTCGATCACCCGGTAGGCGCGCTTGTGCCCGCCACCCTGGTGCCGGGTCGTGATCCGCCCGGCGTTGTTGCGCCCGCCCTTCTGGGGCAGCGGCTTGGTCAGCGACTTCTCCGGCGTGGAGCGCGTCACCTCGACGAAGTCCGCCACACTCGAGCCACGGCGGGCCGGAGTCGTCGGCTTGTACTTACGGATTCCCATGTCGTATCCCTCAGCTCACCGGTCCGCCGAAGATGTCGATGCGGTCACCCTCGGCGACCGTCACGACAGCGCGCTTGGATGCGGCCCGGTGGCCGTAGCCAGAACGGGTCCGCACGCGCTTGCCGGCACGGTTCAGGGTGTTCACACCGATCACCTTCACGCCGAAGACCTTCTCGACGGCGATCTTGATCTCGGTCTTGTTCGCGTCCGGACGCACCATGAAGGTGTACTTGTTCTCGTCGAGCAGTCCGTAGGACTTCTCCGAGATCACCGGTCCCAGCAGGACGTCGCGGTGGTCTGCGATCCTCATGCGGACTCCTCCTCAGCGTGAGCCGCCTCGGCCTCGGTGGAGGTGGCGGTGGCCTTGGCCGACGCACCCGCGCGGGGCCCGGCCAGGAACTGCTCGAAGGCGGCCTGCGTGAACACGACGTCGTCGTTGACGAGCACGTCGTAGGTGTTCAACTGGTCCGGGGACAGCAGGTGCACCTCGGGGGCGTTGCGCAGCGAGCGCCAGGTGACGTCATCGCTGCGCTCGGCCACCAGCAGCACGGCCGCGGCGTCGGTGACGGCGCGCAGTGCGGCCAGCGCCGACTTCGTCGAGGGGGTGTCCCCGTCGACCAGAGCGGTGATCACGTGCACGCGGTCGGCGCGCGCCCGGTCGGACAGGGCCGAGCGCAAGGCTGCGGCCTTCATCTTCTTGGGCGTCTTCTGCTCGTAGGAGCGGGGGGTCGGGCCGTGGACGACACCACCACCGGCGAACTGCGGGGCGCGCACGGAACCCTGACGGGCCCGGCCGGTGCCCTTCTGCCGGTACGGCTTGCGGCCGCCACCGGCCACCTCGGCGCGGGTCTTCGTCTTGTGCGTGCCCTGTCGGGCGGCAGCCAGCTGGGCCACCACGACCTGGTGGATCAACGGCACGTTGACCTGCACGTTGAACACCTCGGCGGGCAACTCCACGCTGCCGGCACCACTGCCGGTCGGAGTCTTGATCTCAATCGACGTCATGTCACTGCCCCTTCGCCGCATCGCGGATCAGCACCAGCGCACCCTTGGGCCCGGGAACCGCGCCCTTGATCAGGATCAGGTTGCGCTCGGTGTCGACCGACTGCACGGTCAGCCCTTGGGTCGTGATTTGGTCGGACCCCATACGTCCGGCCATCTTCAGACCCTTGAACACCCGGCCCGGGGTGGCGCAGCCACCGATCGAGCCCGGCGAGCGGTGCTTGCGCTGCACACCGTGCGAGGCGCGCAGGCCGTGGAAGCCGTGCCGCTTCATGACACCGGCGAAGCCCTTGCCCTTGGAGGTCGCGGTCACGTCGACCACGGCACCCGGCTCGAACGTGTCGGCCTTCAGTTCCTGCCCGAGGGTGTACTCGCTAGCGTCCTCGGTGCGGATCTCGACGAGATCCCGGCGCGGCGTGACGCCGGCCTTGGCGAAGTGCCCACCGTCGGGCTTGTTCACCTTGCGCGGGTCGATGGCGCCGAACCCCAACTGGACCGCGGAATAGCCGTCGGTCTCGGGGGTACGGACCTGGGTGACCACGCAGGGGCCGGCCTCGATGACGGTGACCGGAACGATCCGGTTGTTCTCATCCCATACCTGGGTCATGCCGAGCTTGGTGCCCAGCAGCCCTTTGCGAGTTGTCGTCTTCATCAGTGGCGTCCTACAGCTTGATCTCGATCTCGACACCGGCCGGCAGGTCAAGCTTCATCAGCGAGTCCACGGTCTTCGGGGTCGGATCCAGGATGTCGATGAGTCGTTTGTGCGTGCGCATCTCGAAGTGCTCGCGACTGTCCTTGTACTTGTGCGGCGAGCGGATGACGCAGTACACGTTCTTCTCCGTCGGCAGCGGCACAGGACCGGCGACCTTGGCGCCGGTGCGCGAAACGGTGTCCACGATGGTCTTCGCCCATTTGTCGATGACCTCGTGGTCGTAGGCCTTGAGCCTGATGCGGATCTTCTGTCCCGCCATGGCGCTGGTTTCCTCTTCTTCTCGCCGCTGTCGTTGCTTGGGGGGCGGGGGCTCGATGCCCCAGCACCCCACCTTCTGTTGTGTTCCGGGTCGGGGGCGGGGGCTCGATGCCCCAGCACCCCACCTTCTGTTGGGTTCCGGGTCGGGGGTACCGGGTGGTGCCGGCACCCCCGACCGCGGGGGTGATGCGGGTACTACTTGTTGATCTTGGTGACCCGGCCGGCGCCGACGGTGCGGCCACCTTCCCGGATCGCGAACCGCAGACCGTCTTCCATGGCGATCGGCTGGATCAGCTGCACCGACATCTCGGTGTTGTCACCGGGCATCACCATTTCGGTGCCCTCGGGCAGCGTCACGACGCCGGTCACGTCCGTGGTGCGGAAGTAGAACTGCGGACGGTAGTTGTTGAAGAACGGCGTGTGCCGGCCACCCTCGTCCTTGCTCAGGATGTAGACCTGGGCCTCGAACTCGGTGTGCGGGGTCACGGAACCCGGCTTGCAGATCACCATGCCGCGCTCTACGTCCTCGCGCTTGGTACCGCGCAGGAGCAGACCGACGTTCTCGCCGGCCTCACCGGTGTCCAGCAGTTTGCGGAACATCTCGATACCGGTGACGGTCGTCTTGTGCGAATCCTCGCGGATGCCGATCATCTCGACCTCCTCGTTGACCTTGACGATGCCGCGCTCGATCCGACCGGTGACGACGGTGCCACGACCGGTGATCGTGAAGACGTCCTCAACGGGCATCAGGAACGGCTTCTCGATCTCGCGCTCCGGGGTCGGGATGAACTCGTCGACGGCGTTCATGAGTTCGAGGATCGACTCGCCCCACTTCTCGTCGCCGTTCATCGCCGGGAAGGCAGCGACCTGCACCACGGGGGTGTCGTCGCCGGGGAACTCGTAGGTGCTCAGCAGTTCCCGCACCTCCATCTCGACGAGCTCGAGGATCTCCTCGTCGTCGACCATGTCGCACTTGTTCAGGGCCACGACGATGCTCGGCACGCCTACCTGGCGGGCGAGCAGCACGTGCTCCTTGGTCTGCGGCATCGGGCCGTCAGTGGCGGCGACCACGAGGATCGCACCGTCCATCTGGGCGGCACCGGTGATCATGTTCTTGATGTAGTCGGCGTGACCCGGGCAGTCCACGTGTGCGTAGTGCCGGGCCTCGGTCTGGTACTCGACGTGTGCGATCGAGATGGTAATGCCGCGCTGACGCTCCTCCGGGGCCTTGTCGATCATGTCGAAAGGCGTGAAGGGGTTCAGGTCGGGGTACTTGTCGTGCAGCACCTTGGTGATCGCCGCCGTCAGCGTCGTCTTCCCGTGGTCGATGTGACCGATGGTGCCGATGTTGACGTGGGGCTTCGTCCGCTCGAACTTCGCCTTCGCCACTGCGGTCCTCCTATTGATTCTGGACTGACTCCCCGATGGGCGGGGATTGCCGGTTGACTTGCGTTATTTCCTTGTGGTGGGGTGTCTCAAACCTCGAGACGTGACGTTCGGAGTTATTCCCCGCGCGCCTTGGCAATGATCTCCTCGGCCACGTTGTTGGGAACCTGGGCGTAGGAGTCGAACTGCATGCTGTAACTCGCGCGCCCCTGGGTCTTGCTCCGCAGATCTCCGACGTAGCCGAACATCTCCGACAGGGGAACGAGAGCTTTGACGACGCGGGCGCCCATCCGCTCCTCCATGGCCTGGATGTGGCCACGGCGGGAGTTGAGGTCGCCGATCACGTCACCCATGAAGTCGTCCGGGGTGGTCACCTCGACGGCCATCATGGGCTCCAGCAGTACGGGCTTCGCCTTGCGCGCGGCCTCCTTGAAGGCCATCGACCCGGCGATCTTGAACGCCAACTCCGAGGAGTCGACGTCGTGGTAGGCGCCGTCGAGCAAGGTCACCTTCAAGTCCACCATGGGGTACCCGGCGAGCACGCCGGTCTCCATGGCCTCGCGGCAGCCGTGGTCCACGCTCGGGATGTACTCGCGCGGGATGCGACCACCGGTGACCTTGTTGACGAACTCGTAACCGTTCTCCAGCTTGTCCTCGGACTCGGAGTCGGCGTTGGGTTCCAGGGCGATGATGACGCGGCCGAACTGCCCGGAACCACCGGTCTGCTTCTTGTGGGTGTACTCCTGCTTGGCGACCGGCATGGTGACGGTCTCGCGGTAGGCCACCTGCGGCTTGCCGACGTTGGCCTCGACCCGGAACTCCCGGCGCATGCGGTCGACCAGCACCTCGAGGTGCAACTCGCCCATGCCGGCGATGATCGTCTGGCCGGTCTCCTCATCGGAGTGGACCCGGAATGTCGGGTCCTCCTCGGCCAGCCGCTGGATGGCGGTGGCCAACTTGTCCTGGTCGCCCTTGGTCTTGGGCTCGATCGCGACCTCGATCACCGGGGCCGGGAACGTCATCGACTCCAGCACGATCGGGTTGGCGGAGTCGCACAGCGTCTCACCGGTGGTGGTGTCCTTCAGACCCATCACGGCGACGATCTCGCCGGCGCCCACCGACGCGATCTCCTCGCGCTTGTTGGCGTGCATCCGGTAGATCTTGCCGATGCGCTCCTTGCGGTCCTTCACGCTGTTCAGCACCTGCGTGCCGGCCTTGAGCACACCCGAGTAGATCCGGATGTAGGTCAGCTTGCCCAGGTGCGGGTCAGCGGCGATCTTGAACGCAAGTGCCGAGAACGGCTCCTCGTCGTTGGGCTTGCGCTCCAGGACCACGGACTCGTCGCCGGGCTTGTAGCCGGTGATGGCCGCGACGTCCAGCGGGGTCGGCAGGTAGGCCACCACGGCGTCGAGCATGGGCTGCACGCCCTTGTTCTTGAACGCGGAGCCGGTGAGCACCGGGGTCAGCTTGCCGTCGATGGTCGCGCGGCGGATGCCGGCCTGCAGTTGCGCCTCGCTGGGCTGTTCGCCCTCGAGGTACATGTGCATGATGTCGTCGTCGGCCTCAGCCAGCGTCTCGATCAGCTTCTCGCGGTACTCCGCGGCCTGCTCGGCGAGCTCGGCGGGGATCTCCTCGAGGTGGTAGTCCTCACCGATCTCGGTCTCGCCGCGCCACATCATGGCCTTCATGCGGATCAGGTCCACCAGGCCGATGAAGCCCGCCTCGGCGCCGATCGGCAGCTGCAGCACCAACGGGGTGGCGCTCAGCCGGGTCACAATCGTGTCCACGCAGAAGAAGAAGTCCGCACCGGTGCGGTCGAGCTTGTTCACGAAGCAGATGCGCGGTACGCCGTACTTGTCGGCCTGCCGCCACACGGTCTCGGACTGCGGCTCGACACCGGCGACACCGTCGAACACCGCGACCGCACCGTCGAGCACGCGCAGCGAGCGCTCCACTTCGACGGTGAAGTCGACGTGGCCCGGGGTGTCGATGATGTTGATCTGGGTGCCCTTCCACTCACAGGTGGTGGCTGCCGAGGTGATCGTGATGCCGCGCTCTTGCTCCTGCTCCATCCAGTCCATCGTGGCTGCGCCGTCGTGGACCTCACCGATCTTGTAGTTGATACCGGTGTAGAAGAGGATGCGCTCGGTGGTCGTCGTCTTACCGGCATCGATGTGGGCCATGATGCCGATGTTGCGCACGTCGTTGAGGTCTGCCATATCGCTAAGCCCCTACCACCGGTAGTGCGCGAAGGCTTTGTTGGCCTCGGCCATCTTGTGGGTGTCCTCGCGCTTCTTCACGCTTGCGCCGAGGCCGTTGCTGGCGTCGAGCAGTTCGTTCGTGAGGCGCTCGGTCATGGTCTTCTCGCGGCGGGCGCGGGCGTACGTCACCAGCCAGCGCAGGGCCAGGGTGTTGCTGCGCCCGGAGCGCACCTCGACCGGCACCTGGTAGGTCGCGCCACCAACGCGGCGGCTGCGGACCTCGAGCGTCGGGCGGATGTTGTCCAGCGCGCGCTTGAGCGTCACCAACGGGTCCTGGTCGTTCTTCTCGCGGCAACCCTCGAGCGCGCCGTAGACGATCGACTCGGCGGTGCTCTTCTTGCCGTCCAGCAGAACCTTGTTCACCAGTTGGGTGACCAGCGGCGATGTGTACACCGGGTCAACGACCACCGGGCGCTTGGCAGCGGGTCCCTTGCGTGGCATCAGGCCTTCTCCTTCTTCGCGCCGTAGCGGCTACGAGCCTGCTTGCGGTTCTTCACACCCTGGGTGTCCAACGCCCCGCGCACGACCTTGTAGCGCACACCGGGGAGGTCCTTCACACGACCGCCGCGGACGAGCACGATCGAGTGCTCCTGCAGGTTGTGACCCACGCCGGGGATGTACGCGGTGACCTCGATCTGGCTGGTCAGGCGCACACGGGCGACCTTGCGCAGCGCGGAGTTCGGCTTCTTCGGGGTGGTCGTGTAGACACGCGTGCAGACCCCACGGCGCTGCGGGCTTCCCTTGAGCGCAGGGGTCTTGTTCTTGGCGACCTTGTCCTGCCGGCCCTTGCGGACCAACTGCTGGATCGTGGGCACTACGTCTCCGCTCTTTCGATCGGTGGTTCAGTCGTGGCACCGGGGGTGGTGCCGCATGTCCGTTTCGTCCGGTTCCTCCGACCCCCGCGGTCGGGCGTGTCGCGGAGTGATCCGCATGCCACACGACCAGTTTGGGGGTCGGGGTCAGCACCTTGCGCTCGCAGCGCAAGCCAACCCGCCGGCCTTTTCGGCCTGCGACGGTTGGCTCGTAGGTGACTGACTGCGGTGTCCGGACGTCCCAGACACACTTCAAAACGGTACCTCATGGCAGTTGACCGGGTCAAAGGGGGTTCCCCCCAAATCCACCGCAACCGAGGTGATCTTCGTTACGCTACGGCGGATCGAGGTTCGGCCGGGCGCGCACCGGGTCGGCCCGGCCAACAGACTAGAGGCCATGACCGTCGACCTGAACCTGGAAGCGGGGCACGCGCTCGACGTCGTCCTGTATGCCGTCGGCATGGCCCTGTTGGCCACTTTGCTGTGGCTGGCCTACCGGACCATGCAGCACCCGAGGCTGCCGGTGATCCGCCGCCAGGACGATCCGCCGCTTGCCACGTGGGCCGGTGTCGTGCGCTACCTGCTGACCACGCCATTCATCGTCGGCTTCTGGATGCTCGTGCTGATGACGCTGTTGGCGGCCGCCGCTCGCGATCGCAGCGGCACGCAGATCGTGATCGCCACCACTGCAGTCATCGGGGGTGCCCGATTGCTGGCGCATATCAAGGAAGAGATCGCCCACGAACTGGCCAAGGCGGTACCCATCGCCATCCTCGGCTACGTCATCATCGGCGGCGGGCTGACCGGGTTCGAACCGTTCGTCCGGTCATTCGACGAGATCCCGCTGACCCTGCTGGACACCTACTGGCTCGGACTGATGATCTGGGACGTGTTCCTGACCGCGGTGTGGTTCGGCTGGGTGCAACTGAACTGGCGCCGCCGCCAGAGCCGGGTGGCCGCCGGCGGTCACTCCGACAACGTGGTGGTGCGCGCCTTCCGACGACTGCGCGCCATCGGCTACACGGCGCCGGGCTCCGGGATCAACGGCCCAGGAGGCTGAGCACGGCGTCGAAGTTCGTGGGATCGGTGGTGCTCTCCGTCGCGAAGGCGCCGATGATCAGCGCCACGATGAAGAACCCCATGAACAAGATCCCCAGCGCGATGTTGAGCCAGGCGATGACCTTGGCCGCGGTGACCATGCCGGAGCCCTCGACCCAGCCGTTGGACGCCGCGATCGCCGTGCCCGCCTTGCTGGCGAACACCAGCGCGACGATGGCCAGCACGAACGGGCACACCGCCCACGACAGGATCGCGAGGACGAGCGCGATGATCGCATCCGACGAGGTCTGCGGCTGCGGCTGTCCGTAGCCGTAGCCATAGCCGGGGGGTGGAGGTGGCTGGCTCACGGGTTCAGCCTAGTGTCGTGCGGTCACTGTTGCCCTTGACGGGCTGTCGCCGCGGGCGGTCATTGTGACGACGTTGCGTGCCTGTCCGGCTGGTTTGTCACGAAGGTGAGCGGTCGAACCGCCCGGCAGTCCGCAACGTCGTGACAAACCGCCCTGCGGACCCCGCAACATCGTCACAAACCCACGTGCCGGCCCGTCGGGTCCGCTTCGGGCTTCCGCCTACGACGCAAGCACTCCCGGTTCGCAGCGATTGCGCAGGCGGCTGCGGCGGGTTGGGAGTGGCGGGAGGGACACCAGTTGGCCGTCCAACTCCGCGGCGGTTGGTGCTTGGCTCCGCAACCGTTAGTCCCAAGGACAACCGTTAGTCGAAAGGACAACCGTTAGCGCCAGACACGGATTTCCCGCTAACGCCTGTCCTTGGGACTAACGAATGGCCACCGAACTAACGCGGGGCGACAGCATGAACCGCGGCGCCCGAGGTTGTTCACAAGGCTCGTGAACCCACGCGTGCCGTCACGGACCTCGTGGGCATTCAACTACCTCCGACGCCGCGGCAAGGCGACTCCCCCGAACCCGCGAGGTGCTCAGCCCTCACGGCGGTTGTGTGCCACCCAGTGCAATGCGATGCCAGCGGCGACCGAGGCGTTGAGCGATTCGGTGGCCGCGGTCATCGGGATGGACACCAGCAGGTCGCAGCGCTTGCCGACCAGCGCGCCGAGGCCGCGGCCTTCGGCTCCCACCACCAGCGCGACCGGGCCGTCGGACAGGCGGGCCAACTCGTCGAGCCCGTGCGGGGATTCGGCCTCCAGACCCACGCAGAAACACCCGCGCTCCTGCAACACCTGCAGGGTCTGCGCCACGTTGCCGATATGGCAGACCGGCAGCCGTGCCAGCGCGCCGGCCGAGGTGCGCCAGGCCGCCGCGGTGACCGGCGCCGATCGCCGCTGCGGGACCAACAGCGCCGTCGCCCCGAACGCGGCGGCCGATCGGGCGATCGCCCCCAGATTCCGGGGGTCGGTGACCTGGTCGAGGACGACCCACAACGGGTCGGGGGTGTCGAGCAGGTCCTCGAGCGGGGTGTACCGGAACGGCTCGGCCACCAGCAGCAGGCCCTGATGGACCACGTCGCCGGCGGCATCGTCGATGACGTGTTTGGGCACCTCCTTGACGACCAGCCCCAGCCCGGAGGCCAGCGTCACCGCCTCCTGGACCCGGTCGTCGAGGTCGATCCGCTGCTGGACGAGCAGTTCCGAGCTCGGGATGCCCGAGCGAAGTGCCTCCACCACCGGGTTGCGTCCGGCCACGATGTCCCGGCCGGGTGCCTTGCCCGCAGGTCGCTTGCCGGTTTGCTGGCGCGACCCTGGCTTGGCCCGGCGGGAGGCGGGATGGCCCGGCCGGTCCTTCGCCGCCGGGGTCGGCCCCTTGCCCTCCAGCCCCCTGCGCCGCTGCCCGCCCGAGCCCACGGTCGCGCCCTTCTTCGAGCCGTCTGAGCGCCGGGCGCCCTGCCGCTTGGAGTTACCGGCCATCAGAACTCAACGACCAAACCGGACCATCGGGACGGTCCTCGATCTGTACACCGACGGCCACCAGGCGGTCGCGGATGCTGTCGGCCTGCGCCCAGTCCTTGTCCGCACGCGCCTGCTGCCGGGCCGCGAGCAGGTCGTCGACCAACGCACCGAGCGCCGCCATCGCCTGTTCGGAGTCGACGTCGTGGGTGACCCAGGGCTCCTCCAGCGGATTGATGCCCAACACCGAGCACATCGCGCTCACCTGCCGCCAGGCCTGCCGCGCCGCAGCATCCTCGCGGCGTTCGAGGGCCGCATTGCCCGCCCGCACCGTGTCGAAGATGACGGCTACCGCGGCGGGTACGCCGAGGTCGTCGTCCATGGCCGATACGAACGACTCCGGGCAGTGGGTTGCCAGGGCCGGCGGCATCGGTTCGCCGGCGAGTTTGTCCAAGAAGGCGGCGATACGCCGGAACCCGACGGCAGACTCCACGACCGACTCGTAGGAGAACTCGATCATCGAGCGGTAGTGGGCCGATGCCAGGTAGTACCGCAACTCCACCGGACGCACACTCTTGAGGACTTCCGCCACAGCCAACGCGTTGCCCAGCGACTTGCCCATCTTCTCGCCGGCGGCGGTGACCCAGTAGTTGTGCATCCAGTAGCGCGCGAAGCCGTCTCCGGCCGCACGGGACTGCGCCTGCTCGTTCTCGTGGTGCGGGAAGATCAGGTCGATGCCCCCGCCGTGGATGTCGAACTCCGGGCCGAAGTAGTGCGTGGCCATGACCGAGCATTCGATGTGCCAGCCGGGTCGCCCGAGGCCCCATGGCGAGTCCCAGGCCGGCTCGCCAGGCTTGGCGGCCTTCCACAGGGCGAAGTCCCGCGGGTCCCGCTTGCGGGGGTCGTCGGCCGAGTCGGCGGCGGGCTGCAACTCCGAGAGCCGCTGGCCGGACAGTTCCCCGTACGGCGGGTAGGACGTGACGGAGAAGTACACGTCCGCACCGACGGCATAGGCGACGTCCGCCTCGATCAGCCGCCCGATGAAGGCGATCATCTGCGGTATGTGGCCCGTGGCACGCGGTTCGACCGTGGGCGGCAGACAGCCGAGGATCTCGTAGGCATGCGTGAACTCCCGCTCATAGTGCTGCGCCAGGGCCCACCACGGCCGGCCCTCCGCCTCGGCCTTGACCAGGATCTTGTCATCGATGTCCGTGACGTTGCGGCAGACCGTGACCTCGTAGCCCTTCGCGGTCAGCCACCGGCTGAGGACGTCGAACACGACCCCGGGACGCAGGTGGCCCACGTGCGGCGCCGCCTGCACGGTGGCACCGCAGTAGTAGATCGACACCTTGCCCTCTTCGAGGGGCGTGAAGTCACGCACACTGCGGGTTCCGGTGTCGTAGAGCCGAAGGGTCACCCGTCAAGGGTATCTACTGGCCGCACCAATGCCGTCGCGATCGCCGCCAGGCCCTCCCCGCGGCCGGTGAGACCCAGCCCGTCGGTGGTCGTGGCGGACAGGTGCACAGGGCAACCGGCGGCGGCAGACAACACCTGCTGGGCCTCGGCCCGGCGGGGCCCGATGCGTGGGCGGTTGCCGATCAGCTGCACCCCGACGTTGACCGGCGCGAAGCCACCGGCACGCACATGCTCGGCCACCGCAGCGAGGATCGTGACCCCGCCGGCGTCGCGCCACTGCGGCCGGTCCGTGCCGATCAATCCGCCGAGATCCCCCAGCCCGGCGGCATTGAGCAGGGCATCCGCGCAGGCATGGGCCACGACGTCGCCATCGGAGTGCCCCGCGAGACCCGGCTCCCCGGGCCACTGCAGACCTGCCACCCAGGCCGGCGCCTGCGGGTCGAATGCGTGCACGTCGGTACCGATTCCGATGAACATCTCAGGCCTCCTGCAGCATCGCGCGCGCCACCGAGAGATCGAACGCAGTGGTGATCTTGAACGCTCTCGGCGAACCCTCGACCACGTGCACCGCCACGCCCGACTGCTCCATCAGCATCGCGTCGTCGGTCACCTCCCCGCGTCGCGCCCTGTGCGCGGCGACCAGTGCCTGCAGCCGGAAGCCCTGCGGTGTCTGCACAGCCACGAGTTCTGCGCGATCCAGGGTCTCGGTCACGACACCGTCGGCGCCCACGCGTTTCACGGTGTCGGCCACCGGCAGGCCCGGAACCACGGCGTCCACCGACGACAAGGCGTCGATGACCCGGTCGTACACCGCAACCGGCACGAACGGTCGGGCGGCGTCATGCACCAGGACGAACTCGTGGCCGTCGGTCAGTGCGGCGAGCCCGGCGCGCACCGACGCATCCCGGGTGTCCCCGCCGGACACCACGACCACGCCCTCCAGGCCGGGCGACGCCGCCAGTTCCGCAACGTCGCCCGCCGGTGCCACGACGACCATCGCGGTGATGCGACCGACCTGTCGCGCGGTCGCGAGGCTGTGCTCGATCAGGCTGCGACCCCCGACCTCGACCAGCGCCTTGGGTCGACCCGCCCCCAGTCGTTGCCCGCTGCCTGCCGCGACCAGCACCAGAGCGGTCATGCGTGCGCCAGTTTCGCGAACACCAACCGGCCGTGGCTGGTGGTGGTCACCGAGGTGAGTTGCACGTCGACGGTGTCTCCGATGAGGTGGTCGGCCCGCTGCACGATGACCATCGTCCCGTCGGGGAGGTGGCCGATCGCCTGCCCGGGTTCCTTGCCCGGTCGGGCCAGGTGCACCTCCACGACGTCGCCGGATGTGACCGGCGCGGCCATGGCCTTTGCGAGGGCGTGCAGGTTGAGAACGGTGACTCCGGCGAGCCCCGCCGCATCGGCGAGGTGCTGATCCAGGGTCAGCAGTGCAACCTTGCGGCGAAGGCAGATCTGCACCAGTTTGGCGTCCACCTCGGTGACGCCGGCGGGGTCGTCGGAGATGACCTCCAAGGGCAATTCGTTCTTCAACCGAGTGAGCACGTCCAAACCCCGGCGACCTCGGGCCCGCCTGCCCTCCTCGGCACTGTCGGCAAGTCCCTGCAACTCGGCCAGCACCGCCTGCGGGACCAGCAGCGTGCCGGTGATGAAGCCGCTGGTGGCCACCTGCAGGATGCGGCCGTCGATCGCCACGGAGGTGTCGACGACCTTCGGCCCCCAGCCCGGGCTCTGCGCGCCCCCGAGCCCGGCCCGCTGGGCCAAGCCGCCGCCGAGCGCGGCGCCGCGCGTGCGCGCGATCCGGAAACCGGCCAGACCGGCCACGACGACCAGGAACGCGAAGAGCGGGGCCATGACAGCCGCCGGCCCCAGCAGGAACAGCGGCCAGGCGACCAAGGAGACCAGCAGCATTCCCGCCAGCGCCCCGGCGAATCCCGCGACCACCTGATCGGGCGGGGTGGCCGAGAGCCGTTGCTCGCTGCGGGTGATGCCCCGCAGCACCCGCCGGCTGGCGATCCCGCCGAGGGAGTACCCCAATCCGGCGCCCACGATCACCCCGACGGTCGTGGCATCGAAGACACCCAGCAGTAGCCCGGGATTGTCCACCTGGTACCGGGAGCCGAGCTGGAATCCCACCGCCGCTCCGAAGACCACGAGCAGCAGCCGCAAGACCTCCGCCCCGACGTCCGGGACATGCGAGAGCCTGGGCACGGGCAGTTAGGAGGCGAGGACCTCGTCGAGGATGATTTCCGCCTTGTCCTCGTTGGTCTTCTCCGCAAGCGCCAGCTCGCTGACCAGGATCTGACGGGCCCTGGCCAACATGCGCTTCTCACCGGCGGAAAGACCGCGGTCCTGGTCGCGACGCCAGAGGTCGCGAACAACCTCGGCGACCTTGATGACATCGCCGGAGGCCAACTTCTCGACATTGGCTTTGTACCGGCGCGACCAGTTCGTCGGCTCCTCGGTGTACGGCTGGCGCAGCACCGAGAAGACGCGTTCGAGACCTTCGGAGTTCACCACATCCCGCACGCCGACGAGGTCGACGTTGTCGGACGGCACCCGGACGACGAGGTCGCCCTGGTCGATCCGTAGAACGAGGTACTCGCGCTCTTCGCCTTTGATGACGCGCTGCTCGATAGACTCAATCCGAGCAGCGCCGTGATGCGGGTAGACAACCGTGTCTCCGACGGAAAATGCCATGAGTGGAGGTGCCCCTTTCCGTGGCCTCCATCGTAACACGGCGTGTTCATGCCGTAAGCGATCCGTTAAATCGCTCACACTGCGCACATGCGCCGGTCGCCTTTGATCGGTCAGGCCACCACCGATAGAGTGCCCACAGCATTGCCGTCCTGGGAGGAACCTCGTGACCATCACTCGTCGCCGTGTCGCCGCCGTCGCGGCCGCAGCCGTCATGATCCCCGCACTGAGCGGCTGCTGGTCGGGGTTCGGTGCCCAGACCTCCCAGCAGGCCAACCAGGCCGTCGGCAACGGCACGAACCTTGCCACCGGCGACGTGGAGATCCGTGGGGCGACCTGGGTGCGCAATGCCGCCAACCCGACCGAGGCCACGCTGGTTGCCACATTCATCAACAATGGCGACCTGCCCGATCGGCTGGTCAAGGTCGAGACACAGCCCGTCTCCCCCTCCGGCATCACCGGCGGGGCGCTGGAGGTCCCGACCGCCGGCTCGGTCCGCACCGGGTACTGGAGCCCCAACTTCATCAACGTGTTCCAACTGCAGGCCTTCCCGTCGACCTTCGTGCCGACCACCTTCACGTTCGAGAACGCCGGTACCGTCACCGGTGACGTGATGACCGTCCCGAACACCGGTGAGTACCAAGGTGTCGTGGTCTCGGTGCGCGACCAACTCAAGTTGCAGAAGGCCGTCGACGCGACCACGACGACTGATGACACGACGACCACTGAGAAGGTCGCCAAGGCGAAGGCGAAGAAGAAGGCCCAAGCCGAGGGGGAGTGATCCGGTCGGCACGTCGTCAAGCCGCGGCAACTGCCAACGGCGACTGCCGGGAGAGCCTCACACCTCGAGTTTGTAGCCCAGACCCCGCACGGTGACCAGCATCGTCGGTTCGGCGGGGTTCGGCTCGATCTTCGACCGCAGCCGCTTGACGTGCACGTCGAGGGTCTTGGTGTCGCCCACGTAGTCGGAGCCCCAGACACGATCGATCAACTGCCCCCGGGTCAGCACCCGGCCGGCGTTGCGCATCAGCATCTCGAGCAGCTCGAACTCCTTCAACGGCATCTTGACGACCTCGCCGTCGACGGTCACGACGTGCCGGTCGACGTCCATGGCGATGCTGCCGGCGGTCAGGGAGGTCTCGCCGGCATTGACCACATCGGGGACCCGGCGGCGCAGCACCGCGCGGATCCGGGCCACGAGTTCGCGCGACGAGAACGGTTTGGTCACGTAGTCGTCCGCACCGATCTCCAGGCCGACGACCTTGTCGATCTCCGAATCCTTCGCGGTGACCATGATGATCGGCACCTGCGAGGTGGAGCGGATCTGCCGGCACACCTCGGTGCCCGACATTCCAGGCAACATGATGTCGAGCAGGACGATGTCTGCGCCCTGCTGCTCGAACATCTCGACGGCGACCTGACCGTCGGCGGCCACCGACACGTCGAAGCCCTCCTTGCGGAGCATGAACGACAACGCATCACTGAACGATTGCTCGTCCTCGACCACCAGAATCCGGCTCATGAGCTGCTTTCCTCCTCGACGACAGCAGTGGCAACGGGAATCACGGCCGCGGAATATGGCGGCAGCCTCAAGGTGAACGTACTGCCTTCACCCAGCACACTCCACACTCCGACCTCTCCCCCGTGGTTCTCAGCGACGTGCTTGACGATCGCCAGGCCGAGCCCGGTGCCACCGGTGACCCGGGATCGGGCCTGGTCGACCCGGTAGAACCGCTCGAACACGCGATGCAGCTCGTTCTCGGGAATCCCCATCCCCTGGTCCGTCACGCTGATCTCCACGACCCCGTGGGACAACCGCGTCGCGACCGCCACCCGGGTGCCGCGGGGGCTGTAGGTGATGGCATTCGTCAGCAGGTTCCGCAGTGCTGTCACCAACTGCGATTCGACGCCGAGCACCTGCAGTCCGGAGGTGCCGCCCATGACGACCTCGATCTGCGACTTGTGCGCCATCAGCCGGATCGTGTCGACCGACTCGGCGACGATCGCGTCCACGTCGACCGGCTCGGTGTCCTTGAGCGGATCGGCACCTTGGAGGCGGCTGAGATCGATGAGGTCACCGACCAGCGCGCTGAGCCGGCCGGCCTCCGCCTCCATCCGGCCCGCGAAATGCCGCACCGCTTCAGGTTCGTCCGCGGAGCTCAGAACCGCCTCGGCGAGCAGGCTCAGGGCGCCGATCGGTGTCTTCAGTTCATGACTGACGTTGGCCACGAAGTCCCTGCGCACCTCGTCCACCCGGCGGGCTTCGGACAGGTCTTCGGCGAGCACCAGCACCGTGTCCGGGCCGAGCGGGGCGACCCGTAGCCGCAGCATGATCAAACCCCTGCCCATCGGCGGCCGGCTGACCGTGATGTCATGCTCCCGGATCTCGCCGTCGCGGCGCACGTCGGCGACCATGGCCGAGATCTCCGGGATGATGATCCGGCCGTTCTGCACCAGCGTCAGCGCCAGCGCCTGGTTGCTCACGCGGATCGGGGTGCCGGAGGCGTCGACGACGATCGAGGCCTCGGGCAGCGCCGACAGGATCCGCTCGATCTCGGCCTGCTGCCCACCCCCGTCGGGCGCGGGCGTCACCGGTTCCGCGGCTGCCCTGGCCCACCAGCGGCCGGCGAGCACGCCGAGGACGACGCCCACCACCGCGGCGACGAGCAGCCACACTCCGGTCACACAGCGAGGATACGGATCTCACGGCCGGTCCGGCAGCACCCAGGGTCCGGGTGGCCGTCAGATCGTCGCCTCGCGTTCACCTGCAGGACGGATGAACGGGTTTGCGGGCAACCCCCTCGCGCTTACAGTGGGAAGACCATGCGAACCGTGTTCCACGCGCGAATGGCCGCGATCGACGACGAGTTGGTGGACATGACGCGGCGCGTGGGATCGGCCATGAATCGCGCCACGCAATCCCTGTTGGATGCCGACCTGGCCCTTGCCGAATCGGTCATCTCCGCCGATTCCCGCCTCGACGCGGTGGCCGCGCAGGTCGAGGAGGAGGCGTTCAGTCTCGTGGCGCAGCAACAACCCGTGGCCCAGGACCTGCGGGCACTGCTGGCCGCCCTGCGCATCTCGTCGTCACTGGAACGCATGGGCGACCTCGCGGTGCACGTGGCGAAGGCCGCCCGACTGCGGTATCCGATGCCGGCGGTCCCGATGGAACTGCGGGGCGTGGTGGTCGACATGGGCGCGGTCGCCCAACGGATCGTCGAGGACACCGGAGTGGCCCTGGCCCGCCGCGATGTGGTCACCGCCGGCCAGTTGCGCGCGATCGACCGGGAGATGGACCGGTTGCACCGGGAGATGTTCCACATCGTGCTGTCACCGGCCTGGACCTACGGCATCGAGGCCGCGGTCGACGCGACGCTGATCAGCCGGTACTACGAACGGTTCGCCGACCACGCCGTCACGATCGGCAAGCGCGTGATCCACGTCGTCACCGGGGAGCCCTATCCGATGGGCCGCACGCCGCCGGTTACCCCGCCATGAACCGCCGGGCCATGCTGCGTTAACTTCGCGTTCATCTTCCGGTATGCTCTTGTTCAGAACAGACGGGAGTAGCGGCATGGTGGTCATGACTTGGAACCTGGGCACAGACCCGGACGGCCGGCGGAACCTGCGCGCGACATGGACCCCGGTGGTCGTGCCGGGACCGCGGGAGAACACCGAGCAGGAACTCGAGGTGCCGATTCTGCGGGCGTCCTGACCGCAGTCGGGCGGCTGTTCACTGACAGCGTCCCCCCGCCCGGCGGCGGGTTCGCACCTCATCGGCGACACTAGGAACCATGCACAGGGCGCGTCGGGTGGCGATGATCTCCATGCATACCTCGCCGTTGGCGACGCCGGGCAGCGGTGACGCGGGCGGGATGAACGTCTACGTCCTCGAGGTCTCGAAGCAACTCGCGGCGCAGGGCACCGAGGTGGAGATCTTCACCCGCGCCACGAGCAGCCAGCAGCCCCCGAACGTAGCGGTCGCCGACGGCGTCACCGTGCACAATGTCACGGCCGGGCCCTACGAGGGTTTGCGCAAGGAACAGTTGCCCGCGCAGATGTGCGCCTTCACGGCCTCGGTCCTGCGCGCCGAGGCGCACCGCCCGGAGGGCTACTACGACCTGGTCCACTCCCACTACTGGCTGTCCGGCCAGGTGGGGTGGGTCGCCGCCGAGCGCTGGCAGATCCCGTTGGTGCACAGCATGCACACCATGGCGAAGGTCAAGAACCTGACGCTGGCCGCCGGCGACCAGCCCGAGCCGTTCGAACGGGTCCTGGGCGAGGAACAGGTGGTGGCGGCCGCGGACGGGCTCATCGCCAACACCGAGACCGAGGCCGACGACCTGATCACGCTCTACGACGCCGATCCGGAACAGATCACCGTGGCCCTGCCCGGTGTCGACCTGCAAACGTTCCACCCCGGACCGGTCGCTGCCGCCCGCCGCCGCTACGGATTCAGCGACGACGACATCGTGCTGTTGTTCGTCGGCAGGCTGCAGCCGCTGAAGGCCCCCGACGTGCTGGTGGCGGCGGCGGCCGAACTCGTCGCCCGGCACCCGCAGTGGCGCGATCGGCTCAAGGTCGTCATCAACGGCGGCCCGTCGGGGTCGGGCATCGAGCGCGCCGACGAGTTGCCCAAACTCATCGCCGACCTCGGACTTCACGATGTCGTCACGCTCATGGACCCGATCGGCCGCGACGCGCTCCCGGACCTGTACCGGGCCGCCGACATGGTCGTGGTCCCGAGCTACTCGGAGTCCTTCGGGTTGGTGGCGGTGGAGGCGCAGGCCTGCGGCACACCGGTCGTGGCCAGCCGGGTGGGCGGGCTCACCACCGCTGTCGGCGATGGCGGGGTGCTGGTCGCCGGTCACGATCCCCGCGACTTCGCCACCGCGCTCGAATCGGTGATCGTGGAACCGGGCCGCCGCGAGTGGATGTCGCACGCGGCCCGCCGGCACGCCGAGCAGTTCAGTTGGGCCGCCACCGCCCGAAGCACGCGACGGGCCTACCAACTGGCGCTGCAGGACCGGCCGGTACTCATGCGGCGGTATGCATGATCGAGGTCGTCACCGCCTGGCTCGACGAATCCGGCCTGGACTACGAGGTCGCCGGGGACGCCATCACCGTGGTACTGCCCGGCGAGCACAAACTGCGGACCACCGTGTCGCTGGTCGCCGGCGCACACTCGTTGTCGGTCAATGCGTTCGTCGCACGGCACCCCGACGAGAACGCCGAGGCGGTGCACCGCTGGCTGCTCGAGCGCAACCGGCGACTGTTCGCGGTCGCGTACGCCATCGACCAACTCGGCGACATCTACCTGGTGGGCAGGATCCCCGCGGCCGCGGTCACCTCCGCGATGCTGGATCAGGTGCTCGGCGCCGTGCTCAGCGAGGCCGACGGTTCCTTCAACACGATCCTGGAAATGGGCTTCCGGTCGGCCATCGAACGCGAGTGGCGCTGGCGGCTGTCCCGCGGCGAGTCCACAGCGAACCTCACAGCGTTCGATCACCTGCGACCGCGGTAGCACCCCTCGGCCATCGCCGGTCGCGGGTGGATACCTTTGGTGCTATGAGCACATTGATCCTTCTGCGACACGGCGAGAGCGAATGGAACGCACAGAACCTCTTCACGGGATGGGTGGACGTCGACCTCACAGAGAAGGGGGTCACCGAGGCGGGCAAAGCCGGGGCACTGCTGGCCGACTCCGGGGTGCTCCCGGAGGTCGTGCACACCTCGGTGCTGCGGCGAGCGATCCGCACCACCAACCTCGCGCTCGAGGCGTGCGACCGACACTGGATCCCGGTCCGGCGCTCCTGGCGGCTCAACGAGCGCCACTACGGGGCGCTGCAGGGTAAGAACAAGAAGCAGACGCTGGCGGAGTACGGCGAGGAGCAGTTCATGCTGTGGCGCCGCTCCTACGACACCCCACCGCCGCCGATCGACCCCGAGGATGAGTTCTCGCAGACCCACGACCCGCGCTACGCAGCGCTGCCCCCGGAGATCCGCCCTCTCACCGAGTGCCTCCAGGACGTGGTGAAGCGCATGCTGCCCTACTGGTACGACGCGGTGGTGCCCGACCTGACGACTCACGGCACGGTCCTGGTGGGTGCCCACGGCAACTCCTTGCGGGCCCTGGTCAAGCACCTCGACGGGATCTCCGACGCCGACATCGCGGGCCTGAACATCCCCACCGGTATCCCGCTGGTCTACGAACTCGACGACGCCATGCGGCCCACCGAACCGGGTCGCTACCTGGACCCCGAGGCCGCTCGCAGCGCTGCTGCTGCCGTGGCCAACCAGGGCAAGGGTTGAGGACTACTCTGGTAGTAGCAGGACAACCGGAGGAGGCCATCATGAGCAGGGAGTTCGGGGATCGCCCCGGTGATGAGGTCGTGGCCGAACTTTGGGACGAACTGAGCCGGGAGTTGGGAACCGACGGCCCCGCGTTCACCGAGATCCGCAACGGTGAGGACCACCGGGTCGGACACCTCGTATCGCAGGACGACGAGGCGGGCAACGACCGCACGTCCGAGGAGATCGCCTGGGACACCCACGACACCAAGGACCTGTCGGCCGAAGAATCTGCCATGCACTACGAGGAGGACGGCGGCGAGGAGGAGTTCCTCTCCGACGACGTGCTGCACGACCTCGAGGGGTTCGAGGACTAACCGAGTGGCGGGGGCTCGCGACACGGCGGTCCGCGTTAGTCCCGAGGACAGCCGTTAGTCCCGAGGACAGCCGTTAGTCGGAAGTCCGCGCCTGCGACTAACGGATGTCCAAACCGCTAACCGCCTGTCCAAACGACTAACCGCCTCCGCCAGACCTGGCCGCCCGTCCGCCAGATCCAGCTGGCCACCCAGATCCGTGCATTGTGCCGGCGCCGCAAGTCGGCCTGAAGGCACGATCGCGCCAAGGATGGCCACAGAACCCGATCCCCAAGCACGCCTACACGGGCGATGGCATCGAACAGACGGGGTGCGGGCCGCGACCGCCGGAGGCGCGCTGGCCGACACCTCGAGTCCACCCCTGCCTCTTGCACTCTCCCCGGGTGAGTGCTAACAATGGGTACTAGCACTCTCAGCGGGAGAGTGCTAACGCTGGGGCAGGGTGAGACCGCTCTCGGGCTGCGGGACGTGACCGCATTCCGACCGGTCGTCCGTCGCGGGCACCCGACCCCCTCACCCATTTACGGGAGGAATACCAACCGATGGCGAAAATCATCGCTTTCGACGAGGAAGCACGCCGGGCTCTCGAGCGCGGCATGAACACCCTCGCCGACGCAGTTCGTGTGACTCTTGGCCCGAAGGGCCGAAACGTCGTGCTGGAGAAGAAGTGGGGCGCCCCCACGATCACCAACGACGGTGTGTCCATTGCCAAGGAGATCGAACTCGAGGACCCCTACGAGAAGATCGGCGCCGAGCTCGTCAAGGAGGTCGCCAAGAAGACCGACGACGTCGCCGGTGACGGAACCACCACGGCGACCGTGCTCGCCCAGGCGCTGGTCCGCGAGGGCCTGCGCAACGTGGCCGCCGGGTCGAACCCGATGGCTCTGAAGCGCGGCATCGAGCAGGCCGTCGAGGCCATCAGCGCGCAGCTGCTGGAGATGTCCCAGGAGGTCGAGACCAAGGAGCAGATCGCGGCCACCGCATCCATCTCCGCGGCCGACCCGCAGATCGGCGAGATCATCGCCGAGGCCATGGACAAGGTCGGCAAGGAAGGTGTCATCACCGTCGAGGAGAGCCAGACCTTCGGCCTCGAGCTCGAGCTCACCGAGGGTATGCGCTTCGACAAGGGGTACATCTCCCCGTACTTCGTGACCGACCCGGAGCGCATGGAGGCCGTGCTGGAGGACCCCTACATCCTCATCGCGAACTCCAAGATCTCGGCCGTCAAGGACCTGCTGCCCATCCTCGAGAAGGTCATGCAGTCCGGCAAGCCGCTCGCGATCATCGCCGAGGACCTCGAGGGCGAGGCCCTGGCCACTGTGGTCGTCAACAAGATCCGCGGCACGTTCCGCTCCGTGGCCGTCAAGGCCCCGGGCTTCGGCGACCGCCGCAAGGCCATGCTGCAGGACATCGCGATCCTGACCGGCGGCCAGGTCATCTCCGAGGAGGTCGGGCTGAAGCTGGAGAGCGTCGGCATCGAACTGCTCGGCCGCGCCCGCAAGGTGGTCGTCAACAAGGATGAGACGACCATCGTCGAGGGTGCCGGTGACCCCGACCAGATCGCCGGCCGGGTCAACCAGATCCGCGCCGAGATCGAGAACTCGGACAGCGACTACGACCGCGAGAAGCTGCAGGAGCGCCTGGCCAAGCTGGCCGGCGGTGTTGCTGTGATCAAGGCCGGTGCCGCCACCGAGGTCGAGCTCAAAGAGCGCAAGCACCGCATCGAGGACGCGGTGCGCAACGCCAAGGCGGCCGTCGAGGAGGGCATCGTCGCCGGTGGCGGCGTGGCCCTGCTGCAGGCCTCCCAGGCCGCGTTCGAGAAGTTGGAACTCGAGGGCGAAGAGGCCGTCGGCGCCAACATCGTCAAGGTCGCCGTCGAGGCGCCGCTGAAGCAGATCGCTGTGAACGCGGGCCTCGAGGGCGGGGTCGTGGCCGAGAAGGTCCGTCACCTCGACCCGGGCTTCGGTCTGAACGCAGCCACTGGCGAGTACGTCAACCTGATCGAGGCGGGCATCATCGACCCGGCGAAGGTGACCAGGTCCGCGCTGCAGAACGCTGCGTCGATCGCCGCCCTGTTCCTGACCACCGAGGTGGTCGTGGCCGACAAGCCGGAGAAGGCCGCCCCGGCCATGCCCGGCGGTGACCCGGGAATGGGTGGCATGGACTTCTAGTCCGACTGCTGCACAACGCACGAGGGGCCGATCCATCAGGGTCGGCCCCTCGTCGTGCGTGGGTCAGCGGCGCATCGCGGCGAACTGCCGGGTGCCACCGGACGCAGACCTCGGCACCTCGGGATGCGCCTCGGCGATCTTGGACGAGGTGAGCGCAATCTCCTCCGGGTCGAAGCCGGAAGCCTCCAGCACCCGCTGCCGGCTGAATGCGACCCCGTAGCGCTCCGGTGCCGGGGTGTTGAACACCAGATGCTCCAGCGCCGTGCGGACGCGGTCCGAGGCGTGGCCGTCCCCGAAGGGGTTCGTGTTCTCGGTCATGGCAGCACGCGCGGCGGGATCCGCGAGCAGATCCAGCGCGACCCCACGAATCCGATCGGTGTCGCTGCCGACCAGGATCAACGAACCCGCCTCGACCCCCTCCGGCCGCTCGGACTCCTCGCGCGCCACCAGGACCGGCGTCCCCACACTCGGCGCCTCCTCCTGCACCCCACCGGAATCGCTGATGGCCAGGGCGGCGCGTTCGAGCAGGCGCGCGAACGGTATGTAGTCGATGGGTGTGGTGAGCAGGACGTTCGGCACATCGGCGAGCACCTGGTACACGCCGTCGCGCACGACCGGGTTCGGGTGTACCGGCCACACGACCACGAGGTCGGGCCGGGCCAGGGCGATCTGCCGCACAGCGGTGGCGATGCGGCGGATCGGTTCTCCCCAGTTCTCCCGGCGATGCGCGGTCACCACGAGCAGCGGCACCTCCGGGTCGTCCAGTACCTGCAACCGCTCGTCCGGCCAGGGCGCGTGCAACTGCGCGGCCCAATGCAGTGCATCGATGCCGGTGTTCCCGGTCACGAAGACGCGCTGGGCATCGACCCCCTCACGGACCAGGTTCATCTGATTCGCGAGGGTGGGCGCCAAATGGAACGCCGCCATCCGGGAGATCAGCTGCCGGTTCAATTCCTCCGGGAACGGCGAGAGGATGTCGCGGGTGCGCAAGCCGGCTTCGACGTGCACCACCGGCAGCTTGCAGCCCATGGACGCCAGCGCCGCGGCCATGGCCGAGGTCGTATCGCCGTGCACGAGGGTCAGCGCCGGGTAGCGGCTGCCCGGGTGTTCGGCAGCACCGAACAGACGTGGCCGGATTCGCCGCTCCGCCCCGCCACGCAGTTCCGTAAGAAGCCGGTCGAAGGCATCCACACAATCGCGGACCAGACCGTTGATGGTGTTGGCGTCACGGCCGATCCGCAGGTCGGCATCGGGTGTGATGCCAGCCGCCTCCAGGATCGGGAGCACCATGTGGGCGTGTTGGCCGGTGTTCACCACGAACGGTTGCAGGACCGATGACTTCTGCAGGGCCTGGACCACCGGCAGCATCTTGATCGCCTCCGGCCGGGTGCCCATCACGACCATGCACCGGACACGTTCGTGACCGGCCGCGTCTTGGGCGGGTTCGGCGCGCGGGTGCGGAATGCTGCCCTGATATGTGGTCACATAGCGAATATCGGCCTCTGCGGCCAGCACTTGACGTTCAGCGACGATCGATCTCTGCCGATATCCGTGTTGTGATGCGCGTGCGGCCGGGGAGTCAGCTCCGAAGAGCGCTCGTCGTGCCCATGGCGGTAGCGGCCCTTTGTGTGATGGCGAATCCGGCACCGGCGGCCACCCTGACCGACGGGGATGGCACCGGGAACTGGTCGGTCGTGTTCACCGGCTACGGCTCGGTGACCGCTACCGGCTCCGGCAGTCGCCTGGCGCTGCGACTGCGACCGGCGGCGTCGGCCCGGGCCGACGAGACCCACGCGGCCCTGGTGGTCAGCAACTCGTCGTACACCACCGCCCGGCTCAAGACCCGGGTGACGCTCAACGAGCAGTTGCGCACCGGCACCGAACCCAACCCATGGGAGACCGGCTGGTTGGTGACCCGCTACACCGACAACGACCATTTCTACTACCTGGCTCTGAAGACGAATGGCTGGGAACTCGGCAAGCGCGATCCGGCGTACCCCGGCGGCCAGCGGTTCCTGGTGACCGGGGACAGCCCGCGGGCTGCCGTCGGGGACCCCCAGACCGCCCAGTTGTCGGCGAAGGGCAACACGCTGACCGTCAAGATCGACGGCAGCACGGTGGCGACGTTCACCGATGGCCAGCGGCCCTACCAGAGCGGCCGCGTGGGCATGTACACCGAGGATGCCGACGCCACGTTCGACCGGATCTCGGTCACGACCAACTGACGCGGGGGTGCCATGACGTCCAGGATCACTGACAACCTGCGGATACTCCTGGTCCTGGCGCTATCCGCATACCTGCTGGCGCTCGCGACACCGCCTGCGACCGCGACCACGGCCCCTTTCCCGTACGACCTGTCGATCACCGGAGGCTACGGGATCGCCGAGGTCGTCGTCCCCATCCCGGAAGGGACCACCCCGACCCGGTTGACCGGCCGGATCACGTCGGACTACACCGCCGCCGGGCAGTTGCAGGTGCTGGTCGACGGCCGCCCCGCCGCCGAGGTGCCGGCCCCCGACGGTGGATCCATCGACATCGCGTTGCGGGCCGCAGACGTCGTCGATGGCGGCGTGGTGATCAGCCTGCGCGCCGACCTCGATCCCTCGCCGGACTGCTACCAGGACGATCACGCAGTCGCCTCGCTGGTGGACGCGCGAATCGTGCTGGACCAGGCCCCGCAGACACCGACGACGATCGCCGGCTTCCTGGCGCCGGGGGCACCCGGCTACCTGGTCGCCGTGCCGGCCGCGCCCACCGCTGCCGAACAGCAAGCCGGCCTGGACGCCGTCCTGGCCCTCGAACACCTCGTCGGCGACAAGACCGACATCGAACTGGTGGTCACGGATGAGCCGCCGCCCACGAGCCCGGCCCGGCGGACGGTCACCGTGGCAGAGGAGGAAGCGTCGAACAACGGCCTGGCCGTGACAGACGGCAGGCTACTGGTCACCGGCGCCGGCGACGGCTTGTCCGCCGCGGCGATCTCGCTGGCGGATCCCAACACCGGGTTGCTGGCCGTCGACGCAGTGCGGGGCCTGTCCGGCACCGCCGACTACGCACCGCTGACCGGTCCGGCCAGCCTGGACCAACTCGGCGTCACGACCCTGACGGTGCGCGGTATCGGTCGGGTATCCCAGGTGGTCACCGTGCCGCAGGCGGCGTTCGGCGCACCCATCTCACAAGTCATCGTGGACCTGCGTGGCGCGGCGACGCCGGTGCTGCCGGGACAGCAGGGCCGGGTGAGCGTGCGCTGGAACGATGCGTTGGTCTCTTCACAGGCACTGACCCAGGACCCGCGGGTGGGCCTGAGCTTCACGGTGGGCGCCGAGGATCTGCGCGCCGTCAACTACCTGACGCTGGAGTTCGAGTACCTCCCGGCCGGCGGCGATTGCAGCAACCCGCCCCTACCCGGTCAGGTCCAGATCGACGTTGCGGCCAGCCGCGTGACGCCGACCTTCGGCACCTCAGCCGGACCCGGCTTCCAGCGGTTCCCGCAGTCGTTCGGCGAGGTCATTCCCGTGGCAGTCGCGGGTCCGGTCGCGCAGTCCCTGCCGCACGCGGCGGCGCTGCTCACCGCAGCCGTCGCGCCCAGCCCACTGCAATACACCGCGCGGACTGACGCAGGTCGATGACCTGGCCGACGGCGGCGGCCTGGCCACCGGCGTCGATCCGGCGCAGGCGCAGTTGCTCGCCGCACCCCTGCCCGACGAGCAGGACAGCGGCGACTTCCCCGCCGGGGTGACCACGGACTACGCAGCCCTGCAGGCCTTCCAGAGCGGCGGCTCGGACGTCATCCTGCTCTCAGCCGAACCGGGCGCTGCGGCAGCAACGCTGGCGGCGTGGCCCGCCGCCCAGGACGGCGGATGGTCGGCCCTGGAAGGCCAGGTGTACGTCGACTCCGCAACGATCCCGCAACCGCAGGCCTTTGCTGCCGCAAGCACCGAGCCCGACAAACAGACCCCGCAACTGGTCGCAGCGGCGATCGCCAGCGGCGTCCTGCTGCTGGTGCTCGGGATCTGGCTGTGGCGGCGCCCCCGGAGGCGTTGACCATGGGCGTCTGGGACTGGATCGTGTTCACCGTCTACTACATCTCGTTCGTGGCCATCATCGTCGGCTACACCTGGACGATCGTGCTGTTCGTCACCGGCAACCGCTACCTCCGCGCCTGGCAGCAGCGGTCCAGCGATGACGAGGCGCAGTACCTGTGGGTGTTCCTCGTTCCGGCTCTCAACGAGGGCGTCACCATCGCCGACAGCGTCGCCCGCCTGCGGTCGGTGGCGGCGACCAACAAGATCATCATGGTCATCAACGACGGCTCCGACGACAACACCGGCGAGGTACTGGCCGGCATCGCGGGGCCGGATCTCGAAGTGCTGACCCGCGTCGCGCCGAACGCCCGGGTCGGCAAAGCCGCCGCGCTGAACGCAGCCTTCGCCCACGTCCGCGACGACATCCTGCACAACCCCGAGTACGCGCACTTCCCACCGGACCGGGTCATCTTCGGGATCGTCGACGCGGACGGCCGCCTCGCCGCGGATGCACCCCCGGCGGTCTCACGTCACTTCGACGATCCCGCGGTCGGCGGCGTGCAGGTCCACGTGCACATCTACAACCAGAGCAGTTGGCTCACCCGCATGCAGGGCCTCGAGTTCCAGATCTTCGGCGGGTTGTTCCAGGTCGGGCGGTCCTGGTGGGGCACGGCCTTCCTCGGGGGCAACGGCCAGTTCAACCGCATGACCGCCCTGCAGAGCGTGGCCGACGCCGAAGGCCCCTGGTCGCACTACCTCACCGAGGACCAGGAGCTGGGCCTGCGTTGCCTCGAAAGCGGCTGGCGCGGCGAGCACGAGCCGGGCACGCATGTGGCCCAGCAGGGGCTCAACGACCTGAAGCGGTTGTACCGCCAGCGGGCCCGTTGGTTCCAGGGCAACCTGCAGGTGCTCAAGGACCTCGGCCGGCTCAACTCGCCGGACTTGTACGGCATCCGCCGGCTGGACACGGCTATCTCGCTGATCCTGCCGGTGCTGCAGATCATCGTGGGATTCGCGCTGGTCCTGGCCCTGGTGATGGCGATCGTGTTCGGAGTCCCGTATCTGCCTTGGGGGTCGCCACTGCTGGTCATCTTCTTCGTGCAGTTGTCGGTGGGGCCGACATTCCTGGGCGTGATGGTCGTGGGCCGCGGTCGTGGCCTGGCCGGGGTCGGCCGGGCGCTGGCGCTGGCCGTGCCGTACCTGCTCTACACGTGGCTGATGTGGCCGGTGGTCGCGATCGGGGTCTGGAAGCAGGTCCGCGGCAATGCCACCTGGGCCAAGACCGAACGGGAGGCCGTGCCGGAACCGGCGACGTGACGACCCCGCACGCCACAATCGGGGCATGACCGAACGCATGCCCCACTTCCCCACCGGCTTCGTCTGGGGGACGGCCACCTCGGCCTACCAGATCGAGGGGTCACCCGACGCAGATGGCAAGGGCCGGTCCATCTGGGACACCTTCGCCCACACGCCCGGCAAGATCCTCACCGGCGAGACCGGAGATGTGGCCTGCGACCACTACCACCGGTGGGAGTCCGACCTCGACCTGCTCCCCGCGGTGGGGTGCAACGCCTACCGGTTCTCGATCTCCTGGCCGCGGATCCTGCCGGCGGGAACCGGCCGGGTCGAGCCGCGCGGACTGGACTTCTACGACCGGCTCGTCGACGGCCTTCTGGCGCGCGGCATAGCGCCATACCCGACGCTGTACCACTGGGACCTGCCACAAGCATTGCAGGATGCCGGCGGCTGGTACGAGCGGGCGACGGCCGAGGCGTTCGGCGAGTACGCCGGCATCGTTGCCGAGCGCATCGGCGACCGGGTCAGTGCTTTCATCACCTTGAACGAGCCGGGCGTGCACACGTCGTTGGGCCATGTCCTCGGAGCACACGCACCCGGGCTGATGGACCTCGAACGGGTCTACTGGGTCATCCACCACCAACTCCTCGGCCACGGGCTGGCGGCCACCGCCATCCGCGGGGCCTGCGGCAAACCGGTGGGCCTCACGAACAACCTCTCGCCGGTCATGGCGCTGGATCCGGAGTCCCGCGCTGACATCCTGGCCGCCGACCGGATGGACCTGCTCTTCAACCGGCAGTACCTCGACCCACTGCTGCTCGGGCGCAACCCTGCCGACGTGGCCGAGATGTACGGACCCGTGGCCGAGCAGGTGATCCAGGAAGGCGACATGGCCATCATCGGCACACAGTTGGACTTCCTCGGGGTGAACTACTACAACCCCCAGTGGGTGAAGGCCGGCGCCCCGGACAATCCCCTGGGATTCGAACTCGTCGAGGCGCCGCCGGAGTACCCGCGCACAGCGTTCGACTGGCCGGTGGTCCCGGAGAGTTTCACCGACCTGCTGCTGCGCCTGCGCTCGGACTACGCCCGGGCACTGCCGCCCATCTACATCCTGGAGAACGGGACCTCCTGGCCCGAGCCCGTGCACGACCAGTTCCGCATCGACTACCTGGACGCCCACGTGCGAGCGGTCGCCGCCGCCATCGGTGAGGGGGTGGACATCCGCGGATACTTCTGCTGGACCCTGCTCGACAACTTCGAGTGGACCGAGGGCACCCGCCAGCGGTTCGGCCTGGTCAACGTCGACTTCGCCACACAGGAGCGCACGATCCGCGACTCCGGCCGGTGGTTCGCACAGCTGACGGCGGGCCGACTGGGGTGAGGGCCCGGGGCACCCGGCTGCCATGCCTGCGAGGCGCGCAGTGCCGCCCTCGGGGCAACGCCGCCCTGAGGGACCGGATCACCCCGCCGCCCAACCGTGAGCCAAGTCCTGATCGGCAGCGAGATATGCGGTGCTTCGGGTTTCAGCGGGGAGTCAGGTGGCGCAGGGCGAGTCTCGGCCGCCGATCACCGCGAGTGTTGCACGGTTGCGGTCCGCGGACCGCGACTGTTGCACGGTTGCCGGTTCTGCACCGCCGAAACCAGCAACCGCGCAACAGTCGTGGGACGGCACCAGCAACCGCGCAACAGTCGGGGTGCGGACCCCCCGGCCCGCACACCCATCAAGGCGATCGCCGGTGGGGCGCACGTAGTGTGACCCGCCGAGCAGGTGTGGACCTCCGGTCACCCCACATGGCAAGCCCAGCCCTGGGCGCTTCCCCTGACTCCCGAACCGGCCTTCAGCTCCCCGACTCCGACGCGGTGCCGCACAGAAGTGGACCCCGGCTCTGGCGGAACCGGGGTCCACTTCTGTGACTTCCCGAGGGAGGCGACGGGAAGTTGGTCTAGAGCAGGCGGAACACCAGCGATCGCGCCTTCAGCGACAGCTGCGCTGCGTCCGTCCCGTTCGACCCGTGCATCTGGTCGAGCACGCTGCACAACTCCTGCAGGTCGGGCGGGGGTTCGGGGAACCGGGGCGTCACGTATGGCAGGAACTCGGCGCCGAGCCAGGCGATCAACCGCTGGCACTCCGGGACACCCGTGTAGCCGTCGTCCACCGCGTACACGACCTCCAGCACCAGCCTGTCGGCTGTCTGGTTCATCTCTTCCTGAGCGGGGGTGTATCCCACACGCTGGGTCGGCACTCCGACCGTCCTCTCAATGACCATGTGGCACCTCCCGTAATCAAATCGTGACCTTTTCGCGACCATTCTGCGCACACCCGCGGCCGCCTGTCTACCCCCTCTTCGGCGCAGACCCGCGGCCGCCGGTCCACCCGCCTCCGGGGCCCGGCCGTTGCTTCGCCGGACACGGACCACCGCGAGGGCTCGGCCATCCCGGGCCCCGGTGTCGCCCTCAGCCGGCGAGGTGGCCATCCCCGGCCACAGGGTTGACTCCGGACCGTCGGGATTCCACCAGGTTGGACAGCCTTCACGAGGCTGGAGAAGACACGCGTGGGTTCACCAACCCGGTGAACAGACTCTCACGCCGCGGCTACGGCCGGTGCCGTCACGTCGCCCACCGGCCGGGCTACAGGTCGGCGGCGTCCATGATGCGGTAGGCGTAGCCCTGCTCGGCGAGGAACCGCTGGCGGTGCGCCGCGAAGTCCGCGTCGACGGTGTCCCGGGTGACGACGGTGTAGAAGTGGGCCGTCGCGCCATCGGACTTGGGCCGCAGCACCCGGCCGAGCCGCTGCGCCTCCTCCTGCCGGGAGCCGAACGTCCCCGACACCTGGATGGCCACGCGCGCTTCCGGCAGGTCGATCGAGAAATTGGCGACCTTGCTCACGACGAGCACCCGGACCTGCGCTGCGCGGAAGGCGTCGAACAGTTCCTGCCGCTGCCGCACGGGGGTCTTGCCCGTGATCAAGGGTGCGTCGAGGTCGGCCGCGAGTTCATCGAGTTGATCGAGGTACTGCCCGATCACGAGGATCTGCTCATCGGGGTGCATGTCGATCAACTGCCGAACCACCTCGGACTTGGCCGGCGAGGCAGCCGCGAGCCGATACCTGTCCTCTGGCTCGGCCAGGGCGTACACCATCCGGTCGGACTCGGGCAGGCTGACGCGGATCTCGCAGCAATCGGCCGGGGCGATGTAACCCTGCGCCTCGATGTCGCGCCACGGCGCGTCGAACCGCTTGGGCCCGATCAGGGCGAAGACGTCGGACTCCCGGCCGTCCTCACGCACCAGCGTGGCGGTCAGGCCGATCCGGCGGCGGCTCTGGATGTCGGCGGTGAACCGGAACACCGGGGCGGGTAACAGGTGCACCTCGTCGTAGATGATCAGCCCCCAGTTGCGGGCGTCGAACAACTCGAGATGCGCGTACACGCCCTTCCGCTTGGCCGTGAGGATCTGGTAGGTCGCGATCGTGACCGGCCGGATCTCCTTGGACTGACCGCTGTACTCCCCGATCTCATCGGCTGTCAACGACGTCCGCGCGATGAGTTCGTCGCGCCACTGCCGGGCGGCCACGGTGTTGGTCACCAGGATCAGGGTGGTGGCCTGAGCCATAGCCATCGCCGCCGCACCCACGACCGTCTTGCCCGCACCGCAGGGGAGCACCACCACCCCCGAGCCGCCGTGGTAGACGTTCTCGGCGGCCTGCTGCTGGTACTCGCGCAGGTGCCAGCCCTCCTGCCGCAGGGCGATCGCATGCTGCTCACCGTCGACGTAGCCCGCCAAGTCGTCGGCCGGCCAGCCGATGGCGAGCAACGCCTGTTTCAGCCGCCCGCGTTCACTGGGGTGGACCACCACGGTGTCGTCGTCGATCTGCGCCCCGAGCATGGCGGAGGTCTTCTTGTGCCGCTGCACCTCGGTGAGCACGGCGCGGTCGTGGCTCACCAGCACCAGGCCGTGGGCGGGGTGGTTGTGCAACTCCAGGCGGCCGTATCTGCTGACCGTCTCGGTGATGTCCAGCAGCAGCGCGGGGCTCACCGGGAAGCGGGAGTACCGGACGAGGGTGTCCACGATCTGTTCGGCGTCGTGCCCGGCTGCGCGGGCGTTCCACAACCCGAGTCGGGTCAGGCGATAGGTGTGCACATGCTCAGGTGAGCGCTCCAGTTCCGCGAACACGGCGATCTCCCGGCGGCAGGCGGCGGCCTGCGGATGGTCGACCTCCAGCAGCAGCGTGTGATCGCTCTGGACGATCAACGGCCCGTCGGTCATTGCCCGCTCCGGTAGGCCGCGATCCGGGACAACGGCACACCCAGCGTGCGCCCGGCGGTGAGACTCCAGCCGGTCAACCGCCCCGACCGCACCTCGATCGGCTCGATCAGTTCGGTGCGGTTCTGATCACCGTCGGCGTACTGCACCCACAGCCGTTCCTCCTTGCTGATGGCATCCAGGCACACGGCCACCATGGTTGCGGGATCGGCCTCGTGCAGCGTCGGCGGACTCACGTCGGAAACGGCGTGTTCGCCGACCAGCAGACCCACCAGGCGGTTGACGCTCTGCTCATCGGGGACTGCCGGCACCCGCTGAACGTCCAGGGGCGTTCCAGCGACCGGTTCCGCATGGGCGGCCACGCTGATCCCTGCCGCCGCCAACCGCTGCTGGACCACGGTGAGGGGCAGGTCGGTCGTGAAGAGGTGGTCGGTCACCTGTGTGAGTCCGAGGTCGGTCAGGGCAGCGGTATCCGCCCCACCGGCTTCGACGACGGTCGCGCGGTACACCCGGGCCGCCGTGGCACGCGCTGCGTCCCGCACCAGGTACTCGACCGACTGCGGCAACGGGGTGCGCGACATCTGGGCCAGCCGCCGCAGGAGCTCGTCCGGCTCGCGCCCTGCCACCACGTGCGCAACCGGGCCGGGTCGATGCGGTGGGTCGTCACCGGACCCCAGGACTCGACGTGCGCGACGTCCTGCAACAGCCGCCAGGTGCCGGTGTCCAACGACAGTGGGGCGATCACGGTGTGGTCGGGTTGCACGATCAGGCCACCCGAGTCCGCCGGCGGCACATCCGCAGCCGCCACGCGCACATCGTCGGGCAGCGCGGCCATGGCGGCGGTGGGCACTCCGGCGACCACCAGGCCGAGCCGGACGGCTTCGTCCAGGAACCCCGGGGCCTGAGCTTGTGCCTCATGCATGCGCGGGCGCTCCCAGGCGACCGTCTCCTGCAGGAGGTCGGCGGCGGGGGGCCAGACAGCCAGTACATGACGGCGATGGTGGGCGGTGCGCGGCTTGCCCGTCAGTGTGAGACTGCCGAGTTCCTCGGGCTGGCAGGCGCCGAGCGGGCGGTCGCTGTCCAGCCAGGCATCCACCAGGGTCGCCCACATCGCCGCGGGTTCGGCATGCAGCCAGGTCTCAGCCGCGGGAGCTGGCCGGATCGTGTCGTTCGCGGGACCGATCAGACCGGCGATCGCCGCCAACTCCAGCCAGGTCAACAGGTCATCGGCTGGCACGTGCATGGACGCGGACCGATCGTTGATCGTCCGTCGCGAGACCCCCCGCACCGGATGCCAGGGCAGCGGCTCGCGGGCCAGGTCGGTCAACACGTACCGCACCCCGGCCAGCGGCGCCCACATGAGCACGTTGCCGGCAGGGGTGGTCTCAGGAGCCGGCGGCGGCGGGTCCACCGGCCGCAGGAACGCGCCGTCGCGCAGCACCAAGGCGGACTCCCGGGCAAGGACGAAATGATCGCCGCGGGGGATGAGCAGGGGGTCAGCGGCCGGGCGTACCGGGTCGTGCCACAGCAGATCCTCCAGGTCATCGGTGTCCCAGACAGCCGCTGCGGCGCGGACCGACGCTTCGTCGACCGCTGCATGACCGCTGGCACTGAGTCCGCAGGGATGGGCGCCGAACGCCTGCTGCGCGGCCCGGGTGATCCGATAGACCTGCGGGCCGCCCCACAGCAACGCCATGTACCAGAGCTGCTCCACCGCAGCGCCGACCTGCTCGGGGTCGTCCGGCAGACCCTGCTGGATGTCCGCGATCGCCCCCTCGTGCAGGCAGGCGAACACCTCCAGCACGCGCAGCTGCACGGTCGTGAGGGACTGCATCGCCTCCAGCACGCTGGCGTCGTCGGCGGCACGGCGGGCCAACTGACTCAGATCTGCCGGCCACGGGTGCAGGAGATCGGGCCGCAGGCGCAGCAGGCGCGTCACTTGCCCGGCCGTGCGGCCACGCAGATCGTCGGCGAGGGATCTCGGGGACCGGGGAATCGCATTAGAAGCCATCCGCACTACGTTACGTACATGCCGGTGGTCAACGCGAACGCGGATCGGGTTAAGGCCCTCTGCGACGACCTGGCCGGCTACCCCGGACTGCTGATCGCCTTCTCCGCGGGCGTCGATTCCGCCTTCCTGCTGGCCGCTGCCCTGCGCTCGCTGCCGGCCGATCGGGTGCTTGCCGTCACCGCCGTGAGTCCCTCCCTGCCCGCCGCGGAACTCGACTACGCCCGGGACTTCGCCGCACGCATCGGCGCCCGTCATCTGGAGGCCCCGACGAACGAGATGCAGCGGGAGGGCTACCGGCAGAACAGCACCTCCCGGTGCTACTTCTGCAAGGCGGAGCTGCTCGACGTGGTCACCGAGCACCTGGGCGCCTTGCCCGCCGGCTCCCGGGTCGCCACCGGGACGAATGCCGACGACCTCGTGGCGGGCTTCCGACCGGGTATCCGCGCAGCCGCCGAGCGCGGCGCCGTGACCCCCTTGGCCGACGCCGGGCTGGACAAGGCGACCATCCGCGCGACGGCCCGCGCCTGGGGCCTGCCGGTGTGGGACAAGCCGCAGGCAGCGTGTCTCTCGAGCCGGGTGGCCTACGGCATTCAGATCTCCCCCACCCGCCTGGCCCGCGTCGAAGCCGCCGAGATCGCCGTGCGCTCGTCGTTGGCCGATGCGCAGGTCGCCTCGGTGAACATCCGGGTGCGCGACCTCGGCGACTCCGCCCGGATCGAGGTGGACCGGGACCTCCTCGAGCAGCCGGGACCGTGGCAGGAGTCGGTTGTGGCGGCGGTGCGGTCGACGGGCTTCCGGGAGGCGCACATCGACCCGCGGGGATTCCGGTCCGGTTCGATGAATGAGGACCGAACGCCGCCGGGGTAGGGCGAAAGCGCACCGCACATCCCGGCACGTCGTGACGACAACGGTACCGACGGGATCTCCCGGGAGCCCCCCATAGGGAGCACAATTGAGTCAGGGGTGGCTGTAATGAGTAACGACCTGAAGCGAAGTCCCACCGCGATTCTTCCGACGTCCGCCTTCGGCTGGGTGGCTGTTGCCCTGGCCGTGGTCGGGTTGGGGTCCTGGGTGGCGCTGCCGGTGATCACCACGATCTTCGCCGAGACGTACCCGATCACGGACACCTTCCTGATGCCGGTGATCGGCCTGCTCCTGACGGTCATCGCAGCGGTAGTGAGCGTACTGGCCGTGTGGCGGGGGCAGCAGCGCTCGGTCGTCAGCCTCGTGGCGCATGTTCCTCACAGTGATGGCGTCGTTGTTCTTCGGACTGTTCGTGATCGGTGAGGGCCTGAGCGGGCTCTGACACCCACGCGGGCGCGATGCGGCCGACGGGATCCGCGTGTTGCACTGTTGCACTGTTCGCCAACGCCAGCAACCGCGAGGCACCCGGTTGGAACGTCCGTAGCGCCGCAACAGTCGCTTGGTCTGCGGGCCGAAACCCCGAAGGCAGTATCAGGACACTCGGCGCGAACTGGGTTCAGGGCAAGTGCGTCAGGCCGGGTTCGAGGAACGCGGGGCGGACACCGCCGCCCTGATGGCCCGCCGACGGCGTCGCGACTGAACCCACAGCCATCCGAGCAGAATGGCGAAGCCCACCCCGCTGAGCATCGCGAGGAACCACAGGACCGGCACCAACGGCGCCTGCTCGAAGACCAGTCGGGAGAGGACGAACAGCGCCACCAGGACACCTGCCGCGAACAGCACCAGGCCCACGGTCACGGAGCGGTTGCGCATGGTTCGAGCGTACGCCGGGGGCGCTCGTGTCGTGCGTCGCTGTTGCCTTGACAGGACTCCTGCCGCGGGCGGTCTTTGTGACGAAGTTGCGCGCCTGTCCGGCTGGTTTGTCATGAAGGTGCGCGGTCGAACCGCCCGGCAGCCCGCAACGTCGTGACAAATCGCCTTGCGGACCCCACAACTTCGTGACAAACCCCCGGGCGGCCCGAGAAGTCCGCCACCCGGCCGGTCAGCGGGAACAGGTCCATACCCGCCGGACGAGATCGCCGCCACCCGTGAACCAACTTCAGATGCGCGACCCTAGACGTCCCAGGCCGGTTGGATGACCTCGACGATCAGGTCGGCCTTGTCGTCGAACGACTGGAAGGACCCGTCGACCGCCGCCATGGTCGCGCCGTAGAGGTCCTGCAGGTCCCACCCCGCCTCTTCCACCAACAGGTGCATCTCCTGGCTCAACGAGGTCCCGCTCATCAACCGGTTGTCGGTGTTGAGCGTGATCGCGAAACCGAGATCGTTGAGCAGCGTCACAGGGTGCTCGGCGATCGAGTCCGCAATACCGGTCTGCAGATTCGAGGACGGGCACACCTCCAGTGGGATCTGCCGGTCTCGCACGTACTGCGCCACCTCGCCGATCTCGGCGGCCTCGCCCGAGACCCGGATGTCCTCGATGATCCGCACCCCGTGTCCGAGCCGTTCCGCGGAGCAGACGGCCAGGGCGTCCCGGATGCTCTCGACACCGGCCGCCTCGCCCGCGTGGATCGTGTAGTGGCACATCGCCTCGCGCAGTTTCGCGAAGGGCTCGGCGAACAGCGAAGCCGGGAACCCGACCTCGGGCCCGGCGATGTCCATTCCCACGACGCCGTCGTCCCGGAAGGCGATGACCAGGTCCGCCACCTCGTCGCCGCGGTCAGCCTGCCGCATGGCACACAGCAGCGCGTTGACCTCGATATCCAGATCGGTGTCGAACCCGTCGAGCACGGCTTCCACCGCCTGCCCCATGCTCAAACCACCTGCGGTGAACAGTTCGGGGGCGAAGCGGACCTCGGCGTACACCACGCCGTCCGCGGCGAGGTCTTCGACGCACTCGGCGGCGACCCGGCGGATCGCCTCTTCGGTCTGCATGACAGCAACCGTGTGCTCGAAACCCTCCAGGTAGCGCACCAGCGACCCGCTGTCGGCCGCATCGACGAACCACTGGCCGAGTTCCCCGGCATCCCGGGTGGGCAACGTGTCGTACCCGCATTCGGCGGCGAGGTCGATCACGGTCTGCGGGCGCAGGCCGCCGTCGAGGTGGTCGTGCAGCAGGATCTTCGGCAGGGCGCGGATCTCGGCGAGGTGCATACCTCGATCCTGTCAGACGTCCCGGTCGAGGTTCGCAGGCCCGAAGGCGCTCGGCAGCAGGTCGTCGAGGGACTTGATCCCGTCAGGATGGTCGATGAGCAAATCGGGGCCACCGAACTCGTACAACAACTGCCGGCACCTGCCGCACGGCATCAGTAGCGCACCCTCGCCGTCACAGCAGGAGAAGGCCACCAGCCGGCCGCCGCCGCTCATCCGCAGCGCGCCCACCAGCGTGCACTCGGCGCACAACGTCAGGCCGTAGGAAGCGTTCTCCACGTTGCAGCCGGCGATCACCCGGCCATCATCGACCAGGGCGGCCGCACCGACCGGGAAGTGCGAATACGGCGCGTAACTACCGGCAAGCGCCCGCCGGGCCGCGGCCCGCAGTTGCTCCCAGTCGACGGTCATGACTTCTTGTACGGGATGCCGTCGGCCGCCGGAGCCCGGACCTTGCCAACCAGGCCGGCCACGGCCAGCAGCGTCGCGAGGTAGGGCGTCATGAGCATGAACTCACTCGGGATGGGTGTCCCGATGATGCTCAACACACTCTGCAGGTTGTCGGCGAATCCGAAGAACAGTGCCGCTCCCAGCGCACCGAGCGGCTTCCAGCGCCCGAAGATGACCGCTGCCAGGGCGATGAAGCCCTTGCCCGCCGTCATCTCCTTGCCGAAGGCACCGACCGAGGCGACGGTGAAGAACGCACCACCGAGACCGGCGACAGCGCCACCCAGCAGGACGTTGCGGAAACGCACCGAGTTGACCTTGATCCCCACGGTGTCGGCAGCTTCCGGGTGCTCGCCCACAGCCCGGACCCGCAGACCCCACTTCGTGCGGAACAGCGCGACGTTGATGACGATCACAACGATGTACATCAGGTACACGACGATGTTCTGGTTGAACAGGATCGGCCCGATGATCGGGATGTCGCGAGAGCACCGGGATCGGCCACCGGCGAGAAGGTCGGCGGCGAGTTCCAGGTCTCCTGGTTCGGGCCCAGCAGCCGGCTGTAGAAGAACGACGTCAGACCCACGGCCAGCACGTTCAGCACCACGCCCAGGATGACCTGGTCGACCCAGTACTTGATGGCGAACACGGCCAGGAGCAGACCGATGAAAAGACCGCCGAGGGGGGCGGCAATCAGGCCCAGGTACGCGTTTTGGGTCAGGCTGGCCACGACTGCGGCCACGAAGGCCCCGGTGAGCAACTGCCCCTCGATCGCGATGTTGATGACACCGGCGCGCTCGCACAGGATGCCCGACATCGCCCCGAACACCAGCGGCACCGCCAACAGACAGCGAGCCCTGCAACAGCCCCACCAGATTGATGCTGTTGCCCGCAACCGCCCAGCACAGGAAGCCCAGGACGAAGAAGATCCCGAATGCGGTGACGTAGGGCCACAGGGGCTTCTCCTTGCGCGCGGCGAACAGCGCTCCGATCGCGGCGGCCAGCGCGATCGCGCTGAACACGATGGCGCTGATCTTCGCCGGCAGCGTCAGGTCGGGCAGGGCCAGCGCCTCGTCGCCCAACGTGAGCTGGAACGTGACGTCCTTGCCGCTGGGGGTGAGGAGCCCGAAGACCACCACGGCGAGGATGCCCAGCCCGATCAGCACCTTCACCAGGCGCGGGGTGGGGGCAACGATGTGCACCTCGGGCAGCACCTCTGGAGCGGGAGCATGTGCGACGCTCATGCGTTCCATCCCTTCGCGGTCTGCATGAATCCGGCGGCACCGGTCTCAGGCAAGCGGAACACCGATCTGACAAGTGGTGGTGCCGCAATGAACAAGACGATCAAGGCTTGGATGACCAACACGATGTCGATAGGCGTGCCGGTCGCCGTCTGCATGTTCAGGCCACCTGCGCGCAGACCACCGAAGAGGAGACCGGCGGCCACGACCCCCCAGGGATTGGCACGGCCCAGGAGCGCCACAGTGATGGCATCGAACCCGATACCGGCTGAGATGCCGCCGGTCAGGGACTTCTCGGTGCCCAGCACTTGAGCACTGCCGGCTAGACCCGCGAGGCCACCGGCGATGAGCATGACGAGCAGGTACATGCGCGAGACGTTCATACCCGCTGTCCGGGCGGCATTCGGGTTGGCGCCGACCGCCCGGAACTGGAAGCCCAGGGTGGACTTGTCCAACAGCCACGCGACGCCGGCAGCGGCAAGCAGCGCAACGATGATGCCGCCGTGGACCCGCCACTCGTCGAAAATGGTCGGGTACTCCGCCGACTGGTTGACCGGTGGGCTGATCGGGTCCTGCCGGCCCTCCCGCAGGAACGCGGGTTTGGTCAGCAGCCAGGCCACGAGGTAGATCGCGATCCAGTTCAGCATGATCGTCGTGATGACTTCGTGGGCGCCGGTCTTCGCCTTCAGGAAACCGGCGATGCCGCCCCAGATCGCGCCTCCGACGAATGCCCCGACCACCGCGAGCAACAGGTGGAGGAACACCGGGAGGTCGAAGCCGAAACCGATGTAGGCGGCGAAGATCGAACCGAGGATGATCTGGCCCTCGGCACCGATGTTGAAGAGCCCCGCCCGGAAGGCCAGCGCCACCGAAAGACCCCCGAGGATGAGCGGCGTGGCCATGGTGATGGTCTCGCTCAGGGGCTTGAGCGCCCCGATCAGGCCTTCCGTGGACAGTTTCTCCGGGTCGAAGAGCATGCCGGTCAGCAGTGCCTTGTAGGCCTCGAACACGGCCGTCCAGGCCGCCTGCAGCGTGTCCAGGGGCTGCGCGAAGAAGTACTTGCTGGCCTCTTGTACCGCAGGGTCGGAGAAGGCGATGAAGAATGCCCCGATCACCAGTGCCATGACGATCGACAGGAATGTGATTCCCGCGGTTCCGCTCATCGCGACCCGCAGTCGGCTCGGCGTCTTGACCTGGTCGGTCGCTGCGGTGTCAGTCATTGGTCACTCCCGCCATGAGAAGGCCCATATCGTCGCGTGATGTCTCCGGCCCGACCACGCCCAGGATCGCCCCGCGGTACATGACCGCGATCCGGTCGCTGAGGGCGTAGATCTCATCCAGCTCACTGCTGATGATGAGGACGGCGCACCCGGCCTCGCGCGCCGCCACGATGCGCTTGTGCAGGAACTCGATGGAGCCGACGTCGACACCACGGGTGGGCTGCGAGGCCACCAGGACGCGCAGTTCCCGCGACATCTCCCGGGCAACGATCACCTTCTGCTTGTTCCCGCCGGACAGTGACGAAACCGGGTCATCCGCGGCCTGCGTGCGCACGTCGAACTCCTCGATCCACTCGCCGGCCTTCTTGTCGATCACGTTGTTGCGCAGGAGCAAGCCGGAGGAGTAGGGGGCGTTGCCCACCTGGTCCAGGACGAGGTTCTCGGTCACGCTGAAGGAACTGATCAGTCCGTCGTGTTCGCGGTCCTCGGGGATGTACCCGAGTCCTCCGTCCAGGATGTCCCGGGTGGACATGCCGCTGAGTTCGTGGCCGTCCATCTTGATGGACCCGGTGACTTCGCCCTCGAACAGCCCGGTGAGGACCTGCGCCAGTTCGGTCTGACCGTTGCCCTGCACCCCGGCGATCCCGAGGATCTCGCCGGCCCGGACGTCGAAGTTGAGATCGCGCAGGATCGGCCGACCATCCAAACCCGCCGCGGATACCCCCGAGAGCGTGAGGATCGGCTCCCCCGGTTTGGCGGGGGGCTTGTCGACGGTCAGGATGACCTCGCGGCCGACCATCATCCCGGCGAGTTCTGCCTGGGTGGCCCCAGGTGCCGCCTCGCCCACAACCCGGCCCCGGCGGATCACCACGATCCGGTCGGCCGCGGCCTGCACCTCCCGGAGTTTGTGCGAGATGAAGACGATGCTGGTTCCCTTCGCCTTCAGGTCCTGCATGATGCCCAGGAGGTCATCGGTCTCCTGCGGGGTGAGCACGGCGGTGGGCTCGTCGAGGATGAGGATGCCCGCATCACGCACCAGGGCCTTGATGATCTCGACCCGCTGCTGCACGCCGACGGGGAGATCCTCCACAAGTGCGTCCGGGTCGACGTGCAGGTTGTAGGCGGCCGAGACCCGGTTCACCTCCGAGCGCGCAGTCTCGAGATCGAGGAAAGCACCCTTGGTGTGCTCATGGCCGAGCATGACGTTCTCAGCGACGGTGAACGGTGGGACGAGCATGAAGTGCTGATGGACCATGCCGATCCCGGCCGCGATCGCTTCTCCGGGGTTGTCGAATTCCTCAACCACGTCGTTGATGAGGATCTCCCCCGACGTGGGTTGGAGCAGGCCGTAGACCACGTTCATGAGCGTGGACTTGCCGGCGCCGTTCTCGCCGAGCAGTGCCACGATCTCGCCGGGATTGACGGTCAGCGATATGTCCTCGTTGGCCGCAAAATCGCCGAACTTCTTGGTGATGTCCCGCAGTTCGAGCTTCACACCGCCGCCCTTCTCATCATGGGGAAGAAGTGAGGGGCCCAAGCTGTGCCTGGGCCCCTCACCGTTGATCAGCTTCCAGCCGCTACCGGCTGGTTGGGCGAGGTGACCTCGATGCTGCCATCGATGATCCCCTGCCGGATCTGCTCGAGCTGGTCCTTCAGCTCCTGCGGAACCTGGCTCTCGAAGTCGTGGAACGGCGCGAGGCCGGTCCCGTCGTTCTCCAGGGTGCCGATGTACTCCTCGCTGGTGAACTCACCGTTGACCGCCTGGCCGACAGTGTCCTTGACCGCAATGTCGATCTTCTTGAGCACCGACGTCAGGAACACGTCCTTGTACTGCGGGGCGGACTCGTAGCCGTCGCTGTCGACCCAGATGATGTCGGCCTTGCCGGTCGACTGGGCTTCCTTCGCGGCACCGAGGCCGACCGGGCCGGCCACCGGGAAGATGATGTCCGCACCCTGCTGGATGAAGTTCTTGGCCAGCTGCTGACCCTTGGCCTGGTCGTCGAAGCCACCTGCGAACGACCCGGAGTCAGGCTTGTTCTGGTCCCAGCCGAGCACCTCGACGTTGGCGCCGTTCTGCTCGTTGTAGTACTGGACACCCTCCCAGTACCCGTCCATGAAGGACGTCACCGACGGGATCGCCAGACCACCGAACGTGGCGACCTTGCCCGTCTGGCTCATGCCAGCGGCCAGGTACCCGGCCATGAAGGACGACTGCGCGGTGTTGAACAGCAGACCCTTCATGTTGTCGATCTTCGGGTCGCTGGCAGCGTCGACGATCGCGAACTTCTCCTCGGGGTTCTGCTGCGCACCCTCCTTGGTCGCGTCCTCCATGAGGAAGCCGACCGTGACGATGATGCCGCAGTCGTCGTTCACCAAGGCGTTGATGTTCGGCGCGTAGTCGGTCTGGCTCTTCGACTCCAGGAACTTCTCCTGGATGCCGAACTCGGCGACCGCGTCCTGGATGCCCTTGTACGCCGAAGCGTTGAAGGAACGGTCGTCGATGCCACCGGCATCCGAGACCATGCACGCCAGGAAGTCGCTGTTGCCGCTCGCCGCCGGCGACGCACTGCTGTCGCTGTCGCTGGGGGCGCTGCCGCAAGCAGCCAGGGCCAACGCTGCAGCCGTACCGACGACCGCGAAGCGAAGTTTCTTCATATGTCCTCCAAACAGTATTCGCAGCGGACTTTACGCCTGCCTTACACGGGCTGTCCGGCTGACGCGCCGGATCGTTATCGGCCAGATACCGTGAACCCCGCGTCATCGGATCAGTCGGACATACCGGCCTTAGGCCACTCTGGGAAAGCCATGCCGAACCCCTCCCACTAGCATGAATGGGTAACCACGCCCAAGGAGGTAACAGTGCCCAAGGCTTCGGTCGGCACGCTCTACCGGGGGCATGAGGGGATGTGGACCTGGGTCGCCCACCGGATCACCGGTGTGGCGGTCTTCTTCTTCCTGCTCGTGCACGTCCTGGACACCGCACTGGTCCGGGTCTCCCCCAACGCCTACGACGAGGTGATCGCCACCTACAAGACGCCCATCGTGAACCTGATGGAGGTCGGCTTGGTGGGCGCGGTCCTCTTCCACGCCCTGAACGGCATCCGGATCATCCTGGTCGACTTCTGGTCGAAGGGTCCGCGGGTGCAGCGGCAGATGACCTGGGCGATCATGGCGATCTGGCTGGTCCTCATGGTCCCCGGCGCCTACTTCATGCTCATCCACACCGTTGAGTCGCTGTTCGGGAGCACCTCATGAGCGCACCGGCCCTGAACGCACCCAAGACCGCCCGCAGCGGTGGGCGCACCAACTACGAGATGTGGTCGTGGATCTTCATGCGGGTCTCCGGCATCGTGCTGGTCTTCCTCGTGCTCGGCCACCTGCTGATCATGAACATCCTCGACGGCGGCGTGCAGCGGATCAACTTCGCATTCGTGGCCGGCCGCTGGAGCAGCCCGTTCTGGCAGGTCTGGGACCTCCTGCAGTTGTGGCTGGCCATGATCCACGGCGCCAACGGCCTGCGCACGATCATCAACGACTACTCGGAGCGCGACCAGACCCGGTTCTGGCTCAAGGCCGCGCTGCTGACCGCCACCGTCTTCACGATTGCGCTGGGCACGCTCGTGATCTTCACCTTCGACCCCAACATCAGCTGAGGGAGATCATGCAAATCCATCGCTTCGACGTCATCATCGTGGGCGCCGGCGGTGCCGGAATGCGCGCCGCCCTCGAGTCCAGCACCCGGGCACGCACCGCCGTGCTCACCAAGTTGTACCCGACCCGCTCCCACACCGGCGCGGCGCAGGGCGGCATGTGTGCTGCCCTGGCCAACGTCGAGGAGGACAACTGGGAGTGGCACACCTTCGACACGATCAAGGGCGGCGACTACCTCGTCGACCAGGACGCCGCCGAGATCATGTGCAAGGAGGCCATCGACGCGGTCATCGACCTCGAGAAGATGGGCCTGCCGTTCAACCGCACGCCCGAGGGCCGCATCGACCAGCGCCGCTTCGGCGGGCACACCCGCAACCACGGCGAGGCCGCCGTGCGCCGGGCCTGCTACGCCGCCGACCGCACCGGTCACATGATCCTGCAGACGCTCTACCAGAACTGCATCAAGCAGGGCGTGGAGTTCTACAACGAGTTCTACGTGCTCGACCTGATCATGTCCGAGGACGGGCAGCGCACCGCCGGCGTGGTCGCCTACGAGTTGGCCACCGGTGAGATCCACATCTTCCGGGCCAAGTCGGTGGTGTTCGCCACCGGCGGCTTCGGCAAGGTCTACAAGACGACTTCGAACGCCCACACGCTCACCGGGGACGGCCCGGGCATCATCTGGCGCAAGGGCCTGCCGCTGGAGGACATGGAGTTCTACCAGTTCCACCCGACCGGCCTGGCCGGTCTGGGCGTGCTGCTCACCGAGGGTGCCCGGGGCGAGGGCGGGATCCTGCGCAACAAGGACGGCGAGCGCTTCATGGAGCGTTACGCGCCCACCATCAAGGACCTGGCCCCGCGGGACATGGTCGCCCGGGCGATGGTGCAGGAGGTCCGCGAGGGCCGCGGCGCCGGACCCGAGGCCGACTACGTCTACCTCGACCTGACCCACCTGCCGGCCGAGCAGATCGAGAGCCAAACTACCGGACATCACCGAGTTCTCCCGGACCTACCTGGGCGTGGACCCGATCACGGAACTGGTCCCGGTCTTCCCGACCGCGCACTACGCGATGGGCGGCATCCCGACCAACATCGAGACCGAGGTGCTGCGCGACAACGACACCGTGGTGCCCGGCCTGTACGCAGCCGGTGAGTGCGCCTGCGTGAGTGTGCACGGCGCCAACCGCCTGGGCACCAACTCGCTGCTGGACATCAACGTCTTCGGCCGCCGTGCCGGGATCGCTGCCGCGGAGTACGCCGTGACCGCCGAACTCCCGGACCTGCCCGAGAACCCCGACGTGTTCGTCGAGGGCCTGGTCGCCGGTCTGCGCGACTCGACCGGGGGCGAGCGGGTCGGGGAGATCCGCAAGGCCATGCAGGAGACCATGGACATGAACGCCCAGGTGTACCGCACCGAGTCGACGCTGAAGCAGGCACTGTCCGACGTGCAGGAACTGCAGCGCCGCTTCCGCAACGTGGCGATCCACGACAAGGGCCAGCGCTACAACACCGAGCTGCTCGAGGCGATCGAGTTGGGCTTCCTGCTCGACCTGGCCGAGGTGCTCGTGGTCGGGGCGCATCGAGCGCAAGGAGTCCCGCGGCGGGCACGCCCGCGAGGACTACCAGGCCCGCGACGACGTCAACTTCATGCGCCACACCATGGCCTACCGGCACGTGGGCGAGAACGGCGAGACCAGCGTCCGACTCGACTACAAGCCCGTCGTTGTCACCCGCTACGAGCCGATGGAGCGTAAGTACTGATGACAACCACCGTTCCCGAGCAGATCACCCGGCTCGACGTCACCTTCAAGATCGCCCGCTTCATCCCCGAGACCGACGACGAGCCGCACTACGAGGAGTTCCAGGTCACGGCCCTGCCCACCGACCGGGTGCTCACCGTCCTGCAGAAGATCAAGGACGAGATCGACGGCACGCTGACGTTCCGGCGCTCGTGCGCCCACGGGATCTGCGGCTCGGACGCCATGCGGATCAACGGTCGCAACCGGCTGGCGTGCAAGACCTTGATCAAGGACCTGAACATCAAGAAGCCGGTCATCGTGGAGGCCATCAAGGGCCTACCGCTGGAGAAGGACCTCGTGGTCGACATGGAGCCCTTCTTCTCCGCCTACCGGGATGTGATGCCCTTCCTCATCACCGATGGGCACGAGCCCACCAAGGAGCGGCTGCAGTCCGCGGAGGACCGTGCGACCTTCGACGACACGACCAAGTGCATCCTGTGCGCCTGCTGCACGACCTCCTGCCCGGTGTTCTGGTCGGACGGCCAGTACTTCGGCCCGGCCGCGATCGTCGGCGCGCACCGGTTCATCTTCGACTCCCGTGACAGCGGCACCGATGTGCGACTGGACATCCTCAACTCCCAAGAAGGCGTGTGGCGCTGCCGCACCACCTTCAACTGCACCGAGGCCTGCCCGCGCGGCATCGAGGTGACGAAGGCCATCCAGGAGGTCAAGCGGGCCTTGATGTTCCGCCGGGACTAGACCTCGCGCGGCTCCACGGGAGTTCGTTGGCGCGTAGGACGGGGCCCGGATCGAAGACCGTGTGACCGGGCGGCGCACCGATTGCGACCCGCTGGTCGTGGGCGGGCCTCGGGGGACGCCAGGTTGGCCAAGCACCTGTGTCGGCATCGCGCCCCACGGGTCGGCGCTTGAGTGTTGCGCGGTTGTTGCTCGCCGGCGGCTGGCGGCAGCCGATGGAATCTCACGCCGCGTCGGGCCCCCGGTCGCACTTCGTTAGATGTTGTGCCCCTGGTTAGCGTTCACACGCGTGTCTTTGCTGACCAACGGCACGACCTCTAACCAGGCCGACGCAGGACGCCGGAGCGACCCTCCGCCCCGGCGTCAGACCAACCCGCCGTGCTCGCTGTCCAGCGGCGACTGCGGGTGTGCGTGCTCCAGGGGCCGGTACGTGAAGAAGAACGTACAGCCGCCCGCACCCACGTCGGTGACCGCGTGCGGCACCGTCGGCGGGATGTAGACGTAGGACCCGGGGCCCAGCCGCTTCCCGACCATCGTGCACTCGCCCTCGAGGATCAGGATGTGGTGATGCGCCGCGTGGTGTGCGTGCTCCGGGTTGACATGCCCCTCGTCGACCCGCATCAGACCGAGGGTGACATCACCGGACTGCCACAGGGTCTTGCGGTACACACCCGGCGCCTCGGGCACGGCCTCCCACGGCAACGCCTCGATGTCCTGACCACTGACCGCGATCAACTTACCCAGGTCATCACGATTCATCACTGTCCACCGCCTCTCCTCACCATCCACCCTATTCCCCAGCCCGGACTGGGCGCGCCCGAGTCCGGACACCCGCGAAGTCCCCTGCGTGGCGTTGCCGGGGACGCCCGAAATACCCGCTTACGCTGATCCGTAATGCGTACTCCAATCTTCGCCGCAGCAGCCCTGCTGGTGCTGGCCGTCTCCCCGGCAGCCGCCGAGGAGACCCCTGTGACTCCTTCGCCGACTCCCTCCGCAGCACAGGGTGTGGAGATCCCCGATTTCGCAACCCGCGCCTGGATCGTGGTCGACGCCGACTCCGGTGACGTGCTGGCCGGGCAGAACATCGACGAGCAGCGGCCGATGGCCTCCACCTTGAAGGCGCTCACCGCACTCACGCTGTTGCCGAGGTTGCAGTACGACAGCAGCTACGAGGGCAACGCCCGAGAGACCCTCACGGAGGGGATGCACGTCGGGGTGCTGGCGGGCAGTTCGTACCGGGTCTCCCAGTTGTTCCACGGGATGCTGATGCGCAGCGGTAACGACGCCGCGGTCGCCCTGGCCGACTCCTACGGCTACCAGCGCACCCTGGACGCCATGAACGCGCAGGCCCAGCGGATCGGTGCGACGCACACCGTGGCCAAGTCGCCGAACGGCCTCGACCAACCTGGCCAGGTGACCACCGCTGCCGACTTGGCGCAGATCTACCGGGTGGCGATCCAGGACCCGCGGTTGCAGGAGATCCTCACAGTGCGCGAGTTCGAGTTCCCGGCGCAGCCACCGACGGACCCCAAGCAGGCCGCCCGGACGTTCACGATCTTCAACCACGACAGCCTGCTCAACAGCGACTACCCCGGGTTCCTGGGTGGCAAGAGCGGGTTCACGAGCCAAGCCGGGCGCACGTACGTGGCTGGGGCCGAGCGGGACGGCCGCAAGCTCGTGGTGGCACTGTTGGGCATCGGTGGCGGCACCACGGCCACTGCCCGCCGGCTGCTGGACTGGTCGTTCGCCAACGTCGGCCAGCTCTCCCCGATCGCCGAACTGCCGCCGGTCCCGGATGCCGAGAACGTGACCCCCGAGGCGGCCGGCAGCCACCCGGATGACATCGCACCGCTGCCCCCGGACCCGATGATGGTGGAGCAGGCCCAGCTGGCCGGCGAACAAGCCACCGCGGCCATCACCCAGGCTTCCCAGAGCGCGGCAACCATCGCCAGCGTCCCGACCACGACCTCGGGGGTCGGAGGATCCGTAGCACTTGGGCGGCTTCGCCACATCTCCCTACGTCGCGCCGGCGACCACCGAACAACCACCGGCGGGGCGCGGCTTCCTGGCCACGCTGCTCGTCGGTCTGTTCAAAGCACTGATGTGGATCCTGCTGTTCCTGGGCATCGCGGTGGTGCTGTTGCGCATCCGGGCAGTGCGCCGGCAGCAGCGCCGGCGGGCGGCTTACGAGGAAGCTATGCGGCAGCGCGCAGCGCGAAGTCACGAACCGGAGCCCACACGCCGCCGGGTCCCATCTCGTACAGCGTGATCGCGTCCGCGGTGAAGGCCGCCTCGTAGTCCGCGAGTGTGCGTTGGGCGACCGTGAGCGTGGCCTCGGGCAGGTCGTGCGCCACTGTGACGTGCGGGTGGTACTGGAACCGCAGACTCCGGCCCAGCGGTCCGGATCGGACATCGCCTTCCAGCATCACGATGCTGTCGGCACCCGATGCCACCCGGACGTACACCACCGGTGAGACCGGCCGGAACGTCCCGGTCCCCTGCAGTACTACCGGGAACGGCGCATGCCGACCGGCGACCCCTTCAAGATGAGCGCTCACCGCGTCGAGGTCGTGCACCTCGGTCGGCGGCAGCAGCGTCACGTGCGCCTGGATCGCGTGCGCGGCCACGTCGCCGAAGCGCTCCCGCCAGCCCTCCAGTTCATCGGCGAACGGCCGCGGGATGGCGATCGCGACGCCGATGTTGCGCTTCATACCTGACTCGCCCGCAGCCCCAACGCCGCATAGGCGGCAGCCAGTGTCGGCTGCGCGGCCTCCCGGGCCCGCTGGGCACCGGCCGCCATCAGCCTGGCGAGCTCGGCCGGGTCGTCCAGAATCTCCTGCGTGCGCGCCGCGAAGGGCTCTGCCACGGCCACCACGGCCTCGGCCGCAGCCACCTTCAGCGGCCCGTACATCCCGCCGCCGTACTCCCCTTCGACGTCCTGCGCGGTGCGGCCGGTGGCCGCCGCCAGGATGCTGATGAGGTTGGACACCCCAGGCTTGTGCACCGGGTCGTAACGCACTTCGGTCTCGGAGTCCGTGACCGCCGACTTGATCTTCTTGGAGATCTGCTTCGGGGAGTCGAGCATGAACACGCACCCGGCCGGCACGGACTTGCTCATCTTCGCCGTCGGCTGCTGCAGGTCGAGGATCTTCGCGGTGTCCTTGACGATGTACGGCTCCGGCACCACGAACGTCTGGCCGTAGCGGGTGTTGAAGCGCTCAGCCAGGTCCCGGGTGAGTTCGAGGTGCTGGCGCTGATCCTCGCCGACCGGGACGGCCGCAGCCTGGTAGAGCAGGATGTCCGCGGCCTGCAGGCAGGGATACGTGAACAGGCCCACGGACGCGCTGCCAGTGCCCTCTTTGGCGGTCTTGTCCTTGAACTGCGTCATCCGGGAGGCCTCGCCGTAGCCGGTCAGGCACATCATCACCCAGCCGAGTTGACTGTGCGCGGGCACGTCGCTCTGCACGAACAAGGTCGCGCGGTCGGGGTCGATGCCTGCGGCCAGCAACTGCGCGAACGACACCCGGGTCCGTTGCGCCTGCAGTACCGGATCGACCGGCACTGTGATCGCGTGCAGGTCCACCACGCAGTAGAACGCATCATTGTCGTCCTGCAGTGCCACCCACTGCTGCAGCGCCCCGAAGTAGTTGCCGATGTGGAAGCTCTCACTCGTCGGCTGGATGCCGGACAGGATGCGCGGATGGGACATGGGCCTATTGTGGCGGCTGCCCGAGGTCGAGGTTCCGGGAGGGTTGATGGATGCCTGGGCGTAGTGGTTCGCCAGGGATAGCATCACTACTCGTGATCGATGATCCCCGCTTCACCGCGGCGCCCACGCTGGGCAAGTTGGCCATAGGCGGGCGCTGGGAGCAGGCCGTGGTCTTCCGGCCGGGACAGTTCGAGTCGGAATCGGAGGTCCTGGCGCATCTCGGACAGTCCGAGGAGGTCGCCTGCGAAGCCTTCTTCGGATCGGCCTTCTTCGGTGTGCGCAGATACGGCCATGATCTGGCCCGGTTCGTCGTGGCGTTCGCGGACGCGATGGGATCGGCCGCCAGCGGCTCGGAGTTCTTCGCGGCGGTGGCGGACCTCGGGGTGGCCCTCGAGACGGATTTCCGGTTCGCGGAACTCGGCGCCGAAGGGGCGTGGGACAGTGTCGGGCCGTTTCGGATCGACGATCCCTGGTCCGCATCGGTGAACACCGACGCACTGTGGCGGGATCTCGCGGCATCGCCGGTGGGGCAGGACACACACCACGACAAGGCCCTCGAGTTCACCTACGCCGGCGGTGCCACGCATTGGCTTGCGCTCCCGGTGTCGGATTCGGGCATGATCTCGCGCCGCCAGGTGGAAGCGGCGCTGCGGACGCTCTGCGGTTGACTGGGGCGAGCAGCAGGCGTTCTCAGTCGCCGTCTGCGACCGGCGCCACCGGGGCCATGGTGACCTGAACCCGCGCGATCCGACGGTGGTCCATCGCCACCACGGTCAAGGTGCTTCCGGCGACGTCCACACAGTCACCCTCCGCGGGCAGTCGTCCGAGTTCGGCGACCATGAAGCCGGCCACAGTCTCGTAGGGTCCGTCCGGCAGTTCCAGCCCGACCTCCTCGTGCAGATCGTCCAGGCTGAGCAGGCCGTCGACCTCGACCTCGCCGCCGGGGCGGTACGTGGGCGCCTCCCGCAGATCGAACTCGTCGCGGATGTCGCCGACGAGCTCCTCGACCAGGTCCTCCAGGGTCACGATCCCCGCCGTGCCGCCATACTCGTCGACCACGATCGCCATGTGGCTGCCTCTGTCGCGCATCTCCTGCATCGCCGCCAGGATCGCTTTGCTGTCGGGGAACCGCAACACCGGCCGGACCAGTCGCTCGACCCGGAGCGACCGCTTGGCCATTTCGGGGTCGAGCAGATCGCGCACATGCACGAACCCGACCACATCGTCGGCCGAGCCATCGACGACCGGGTAGCGGGAGTGCGGCATCTCCCGGACCTTCCCGACGGCCTTGGCCACCGGCAGTGCCGCGTCCAGGAACTCCACCTCGGTGCGCGGCACCATGACCTCGGCCAGTTCCCTGTCGCCGGCGGTGATGACCTCGTCGATGAGATCCCGCTCCTCGGTGCTCAAAGAGTCCTGCGCCGCGACGAGTCCGCGCAGCTCCTCTCCCGAGATACCCTCCTTGGCGGCACCCGGATCGCCGCCGAGCAGCCTCACGACGGCGTTCGTCGACACTGAGAGCAGCCAGATGAACGGCCGGAAGAACTTGGCGATCCCATCCACCGGACCAGCCACCGCCAGGGAGATCGCCTCGGCCCGCTGCAGCGCCAGGCGCTTGGGTACGAGTTCCCCGAAGACCAGTGAGAGGTAGGCGATCACGACCGTCACCGCGACGAAGGCCAGTGTCGAGGCCAGGGACGGCGGCAGACCCAGGCTCTCCAACCAGGGCGTGATCTGCGGTGCGATCCGGGAGGCGCCGAAACCTGCGGACAGGAACCCGGCAAGCGTGACGCCGACTTGGACGGCGGCCAGGAACCGGTTGGGGTCGCTGACGAGGTGCTGCAGCCGACGTCCGCGGGACCCCTCCGTCCCCGCCAGGTGCTGGACCTGCGACTCCCGCAGGCTGATCAAGGCGGTCTCGGCGGCGACGAAGAAGCTGCCGATCAGGGTGAACAGCAGCACGACCCCGATGTTGGTCAGCAGTTCACTCACACGCTCCAGGGTAGAGGTGGGGGGATCCCAGCCGCCGCACAACCTCTGCCCGGGTGGGCGGTTGTGCCGTTCGTTGGAGGTTGTCCCGAACGAGGCCGTGCGCCCGATTCAGCCGGCGAACTCCGCCACCACCGCCGCATGGTCGCTCCAGCGCTGCGCGTAACTGTCCGCCCGACCCACAGTGAACGACCGGCACGACCCGGCGAGGTCCGGGGACGCCAGCACACAGTCGATCCGCCAGCCGGCGTCGTTGTCGAACGCCTTGCCGCGCCACGACCACCAGGTGTAGCCGGCGTCGCGCCCCAGATCCACCCAGCCCAACCGCTCGTACCAGTGGTCCAGGTAGGCGCGCTCGGACTCCAGAAAACCGGCCTTGCCGCGGTTGCCCTTCCAGTTCTTGATGTCGGCCTCGCGATGGGCGACGTTCAGGTCGCCGCACACCAGGGCCGGGCCTCGCTGTTCCATCCACTTGCCCATGGCGGCCAGGAACCGGTGCTTGTCGTCCTGGGCGGGGGTGTCGGCCTCGCCGGTGTGCACGTAGACGGAGGCGACCTCCAGCGGGCCGTTCGGCGTCGCCACCCGCACCGCCAGCCACCGTCCTTGATCATCGGCCTCACCGAGCTCCTCGGTCGCCGTCAGCGGCCAGCGGCTCAAGACCGCCACCCCGGCATGCCCGGGCCGGACGCCGGACGGCCGATGCTCCAGATGCCAGCCCTCGAAGGCGTCGCCCAGAGCACCGGCCAGTTGGTCATCGGTCGCCCGCACCTCCTGCAGGCAGACGATGTCCGGGGCCTGCGCACGCAACCAGTCGAGCCCGCCCCGGCGGACCGCAGCGCGGATGCCGTTGACGTTGGCGCTGACCAGCTTCACGCCATTGCAGCCTGGAGGTTCTCGTCGATCGACGCGAGGAATTCCTGAGTGGTCTGGAACGGCTGGTCCGGCCCGACGAGCAGCGCGAGGTCCTTGGTCATCTTGCCGCTCTCCACCGTCTCGACACAGACGCGTTCCAGCGTCTGCGCGAAGTGGGTCACCTCGGGAGTGCCATCGAGCTTGCCCCGGTGAGCCAGACCCTGGGTCCACGCGAAGATGCTGGCGATCGGGTTCGTCGAGGTCGGCTTACCCTGCTGGTGCTGCCGGTAGTGCCGGGTCACGGTGCCGTGCGCGGCCTCGGCCTCGACCGTCTTGCCGTCCGGGGTCATCAGCACCGAGGTCATCAGACCCAGCGAACCGAAGCCCTGTGCGATGGTGTCGGACTGGACGTCGCCGTCGTAGTTCTTGCAGGCCCAGAGGTAGCCGCCCTCCCACTTCATCGCAGCGGCGACCATGTCATCGATCAGCCGGTGCTCGTAGGTGATGCCGGCGGCCTCGAACTCCGCCTTGAACTCCGCCTCGAAGACCTCGGCGAAGATGTCCTTGAACTGCCCGTCGTAGGCCTTCAGGATGGTGTTCTTCGTCGAGAGGTACACCGGGTAGTTGCGCGACAATCCGTACCGCATGGAGGCGCGGGCGAAGTCGCGGATCGACTCATCGAGGTTGTACATCCCCATCGCGACGCCGCCGCCGGGGAAGTCGAAGATGTCGAACTCCATCGGCTCGGAGCCGTCGGCCGGCGTGTAGGTCATCGTGAGGGTTCCGGGGCCAGGGACCTTGAAGTCCGTGGCTCGGTACTGGTCGCCGAAGGCGTGCCGGCCGACCACGATGGGTTTGGTCCAACCGGGCACCAACCGCGGAATGTTGCTGATGATGATCGGCTCGCGGAAGATGACTCCGCCCAGGATGTTACGGATGGTCCCGTTGGGCGAGCGCCACATCTTCTTGAGGCCGAACTCCTCGACCCGGGCCTCATCCGGTGTGATCGTCGCGCACTTCACACCCACGCCGTACTGCTTGATGGCGTTGGCCGAATCGATGGTGATCTGATCGTCGGTGGCGTCGCGGCTCTCGATCGACAGGTCGTAGTACTTCAGGTCGACGTCGAGGTACGGCAGGATCAACTGCGCCTTGATGAAGTCCCAGATGATCCGGGTCATCTCGTCGCCGTCGAGTTCGACGACCGGGTTGACTACCTTGATCTTCGCCATCGTCACAGGCCCTGGACGTCGGCCTGCTTGGCGCGCACGGCCTCGGCGGCCTCCTTGAGCCCGGCGAGCTCCGACTCGGTCAAGTCGGTCTCGACCACGCGGCGGACACCTTCGCGACCGATCTCGGCCTCCACGCCGAGGTACACCCCGGAGATCCCGTATTCACCGTCCACCCAGGCACAGACGGGCATGACCGCGCCGCTGTCCTCGATCACGGCCTTGGCCATCCGGGCGGCGGCCGCCGACGGCGCGTAGTAGGCGGATCCCGTCTTCAGCAGCGCGACGACCTCGGCACCGCCGTTGCGGGTGCGGACCACGAGCTCCTCAACCTCATCGGCGGGCATGACGTCGGCGAGCGGCTGCCCGTCCACGGTGCAACGCGACGGTACCGGGACCATGGTGTCCCCGTGGCTGCCGAGCGTCAGGGTCTTGACACTGGCGATCGGCTTGCCGAGCTTCTCGGCGACGAAGTGCGTGAAGCGGGCGGTGTCGAGCATGCCCGCCTGGCCGATGACCCGGTTGTGCGGGAAACCGGTGGCGAGCTGCGTCAGCGCGGTCATCTCGTCCGAGCGGGTTGGAGACCACGACCACGACCGCGTTGGGTGCGTGCTTGGCCACGTTCTCAGCCACCTGGCGCACGATCTTGGCGTTGGTCTCGATGAGGTCCATGCGGCTCATGCCGGGCTTGCGCGGCAGGCCGGCGGTGATGACCACGATGTCCGAGCCGGCGATCGCCTCGTAGCCGGATCCGTCGAGGCCGGTGGTCTGGCCGACGATCGTGGTTTCGAAGCCCTCGACCGGGCGGGACTGGTTCATGTCCAGCGCCAGGCCCTCTGCCTTGCCCTCCACGATGTCGGTCAGAACGACTTCGTCGAAAACGTCGTACTCAGCCAATCTCATGGCCGTGGTCGACCCGTAGAAACCTGCTCCGACAACCGTGACTTTTCCAGGCATGACGCACCTTCCGCTTCAAGAATGGCCCTGTGCTCAGGCTATCGAATTCCATGGGTGCGGCATTCACCGCATAGGCATCGGTGTGGCTGCCGCGACCGGGTCAGCCGAGCAGGAGCGTGACGGCGCCGAGGGCGGCAGCAAGCACCGCGAAGCCGGCGACATCGACCGTCCGGGAACGCGAGACCAACCATCCCGCAGTCGCCCAGGGCAGCGCGAGTCGCAGCAGCGCCGCCAGCGCCATCGCCACGACCAGCCCGGCCAGTCCCTGCTGCAGCGATCCGGTGGCGATGAGTCCGAGGCCGACCAGTGCCACCACAGCGACGATCAGGAACGGCCATTGCGCCGCGGGGGCCTTCGCCTCGACGTCGACCGCAACCGCGGAATCTGCAGCGCCCAGCAGGGTTGCGGGGTCGGCAACGAGATATTCGTCACCGGACGCCGTACTCATAGGGGTAACGGTAGCCCCTCAGTTGCGCGAACTCCGGACCACACGGCCGTTAACGGATCGTCCTTTCGGCCATCTCCACCACGTTGACCAGCAACATTGCCCTAGTCATCGGTCCGACACCGCCGGGCATGGGGGCGACGTGACCGGCGACGGCGGACACCTCGGGTGCCACATCGCCGACCAGACCCTCGGGAGTGCGGGTGATCCCGACATCGAGCACCGCGGCACCGGGCTTGACCATGTCGGGGGTCAGCAGTCGGGGCACGCCGGCGGCCACGACCACGATGTCGGCCTGCCTGGTGAAAGCCCCGAAGTCGGGTGTGCCGGTGTGACACTGGGTCACCGTGGCGTTCTCACTCTTGCGGGTCAGCAACAGCCCGAGCGGCCGGCCCACGGTCACTCCGCGCCCGATGATGACCACGTGTTTGCCGGCGATCGGCACGTCGTAGCGGCGCAACAGCTCCACGATCCCCCGCGGGGTGCACGGCAGCGGCGCAGACTCGTTCAGCACAAGCCGGCCCAGACTCATCGGGTGCAGGCCGTCGGCGTCCTTGGCGGGGTCGATCGCAGCCAGCGCCTCCCCCTGATCCAGACCGGCGGGTAGCGGCAGTTGCACGATGTAGCCGGTGCATGCGGGGTCGTCGTTGAGGTTGCGCAGCGCCGCCGTGAGTTCTCCCTGGGACACGGTGGCCGGCATGTCCACCCGGATGGAGTTGATCCCGATCTCGGCACAGTCGCGGTGCTTGCCCGACACGTATGCGTGGCTGCCGGGGTCGTCACCCACCAGGACGGTGCCCAGCCCGGGCGTGATACCGCGGGCCTTGAGTGCAGCCACCCGCTCGGCGAGCTCCGCCCGGATGGTTGCCGCCGTCTGTTTGCCGTCGAGGGTCACCGCTGTCATGCATCGATTCTTCCATCCGCGGTCCGCGGTGCAGGGGCCCTGCCCTGTCCGGGTTCTCCCGACACCTTCTGCGACGTTGTTGCCCGCCCGCGCGGCGTGTCGCGGGCAACAACGTCGCAGAACCCGTGGCGGCAGGCTCAGTGGAAGAAGTGCCGCACCCCGGTGAAGTACATGGTGGCGTCCGCCGCCCGCGCTGCCGCCACGACTTCCTCGTCGCGCACCGAACCGCCCGGCTGCACGACCGCCCGCACCCCTGCCGCCAGCAGGACCTCCAGGCCGTCGGGGAACGGGAAGAAGGCGTCGGAGGCTGCGACCGCACCTACGGCGCGCTCCTCGCCGGCACGCGCCACTGCCAGCCGGGCGGAATCCACCCGGTTGACCTGACCCATGCCGATCCCGACAGCGGCCTGTCCGCTGGCCAGCAGGATCGCATTGCTCTTCACCGCCCGGCACGCCCGCCAGGCGAACGCCAGGTCGCGCAGTGTCTGCGGGTCCGCCGGATCGCCGCACGCCAAGGTCCAATTCGCGGGGTCGTCGCCGGGAGCATCGATCCGGTCCGTCCCCTGCATCAGCATCCCGCCGGAGATGAACCGCACCTCGGGGCCGGCAGTGCGTTCCGGGGCGATCAGCAACCGGATGTTCTGCTTCTTCGTCAGGATCTCCAGTGCGGACTCGTCGAAAGCCGGGGCGATCACCACCTCGAGGAAGATCTCGGACATGGCCTGCGCCACCTCCGCCGTTACCGGCCGGTTCACCGCCACGACCCCGCCGAACGCCGAGATCGGGTCGGTGTCGAAGGCCGCTCGATAGGCACTCAGCAGATCATCGCCGATCGCAATGCCACAGGGGTTCGCGTGTTTGATGATCGCCGCTGCCGGTTGCGCGAAGTCCCACGCCGTGCGGTAGGCGGCATCGCCGTCGACGAAGTTGTTGTAGGACATCTGCTTGCCGTGGAGCTGTTCGGCGTGGGCCAGACCCTGGCCGTGTTCGTTGATGTACAACGCGGCTTGCTGGTGGGGGTTCTCGCCGTAGCGCAGGACCTCCGCGCGCTGCCAGGTCGCGGCCACCCATCCGGGGAAGGTGTCGGTGGCCTCGATCGATCCGAGCCAGGAGGCGACGGCGACGTCGTAGTCGGCGGTGTGCCGGAAGGCCTTCACAGCCAGCTCCCGGCGCTGCGCCTCGGTGAATCCCTCGCCCGCCTCGACCACCGCGATCACCTGGGGGTAATCCGCGGGGCTCACGATCACGGCGGTGTTGGCGTGGTTCTTGGCCGCGGCCCGCACCATCGCCGGCCCCCCGATGTCGATCTGCTCGATGCAGTCCTCGACCCCGGCGCCACTGGCAACGGTCTGCGTGAACGGGTAGAGGTTGGCGACCACCAGATCGACCCCGACGATGCCATGCTCATCCAGCGTCGCCTGGTGTGCCGGCTTGCGCCGGTCGGCCAGGATGCCGCCGTGGATGTGCGGGTGCAGGGTCTTGACCCGGCCGTCCAGGATCTCCGGGAACCCGGTCACATCGGCCACCTGCGTCACGGGTACGCCGGCGGCCGCGATCGTGCCTGCCGTTGAGCCCGTGGAAACGATCTCCACCCCCGCCGCATGCAGGGCGGCTGCCAGTTCCTCGACGCCGGTCTTGTCGTAGACCGAGATCAGGGCTCGGCGCATGGTCATAGTTCCACCTTCCGTCCGTCCACGGTGCAGCCGCTGGTCACCAGGCGGTTGACCACCTCCGGCAGCAGTTGCCACTCGACGTTCTTGATGCGTTCGTGCAAGGAGTCCTCGTCGTCGCCCGGCTCGACCGGCACCACCCGCTGGGCGATGATCGGCCCGGTGTCGACACCGGCATCCACCAGATGGACCGTGCAACCGGTCACCTTGACCCCGTACGCCAGGGCGTCGGCCACCGCGTGCGCGCCGGGGAATGCCGGAAGCAGCGCCGGGTGACTGTTGACCACCCGTTGCGGGAAGCGGTCCAGGAATGCGGCATCGAGGATGCGCATGAATCCCGCAGACACGATCCAGTCGGGCCGGAACCCCGCGATGCGATCGGCAAGAGCAGCACTCCACGCCGCCCGGTCGCCGTGATCGGCAGGCGAGACGATGGCAGTGGGGATGCCGGCTGCCTGGGCCCGCACCAATCCGGCTGCCGCACGGTCCGCGGCCACGACACAGATCTGGTATTCGCGCTGCGGGTCATCGATGAGGGACTGCAGCAGCGTGCCCGTTCCGGAGATCATCACAGCGACGCTGGCGGGCACGGAACCGATCCTAGGCGGCCGGTCCGGGGCCACCTATGCGGGGATGTCCTCGGAATCGTCGGCCTGCGCGGTGTCGTCGGTCAGGTCGATGACATGGCGGTGACGCCACCAGTGCCACGCCCAGGTGGCACCGAACTCGAGGAGCACCCCGAGTGCGACCCCGCCGACCAGCGCGGCGATGACCAGCGGCGAGGGTCCGAGCAGGTCCAGCCGTCCCGACCCGATCCGCCCCACACTGATCGCCCACCAGAGGTCGATCGCGATGAGGACGACCGCCAGGGCGGCCGCGCGCGGCAGCAGCCACTCACGCACGGAATGCGCCTCGCCGGCCAACCGCGACAGGACCACCCCGGCTGCGACCGGGATCACGACACCGACCAGCCACCACGGTTGCGACGTGGTCGGCAACAACTGCACACCGATCAGGTCCACCGGGGCGTCGAGAGGCGCCAAGGGGCTGACGGTCGCACCGGCTACCGTGAGCCCGGTTCCGACGGCGAAGGACAGGGCCCACATCAGGGCCGCCGGCACGTATCCCAGCCACCCCAGGAACAGCGCAGCACCACCGACCAGACCGGGGTTGATCGTGTCCAGCGAGGCCGCGATCGCGCTGTGACCGGCGATCACCGATGCCGCCAGCACGAGGCAGCCGCCGGCGGTCAGTGTCGCCAGCGCCCCGATCGCGGGACGAACCAGGAGCCAGGCACGCTCGAACACCCCGGCCCCCAGCCGTGCCCGCCAGGCCATTGCCAGGCCCGACACGACGAAGGCGATGATCGCGGCGTGCAGGGTGGCACGGGTTGGCATCGCGGAGACGCCTGACAGCGTCCCCAGCAGGGCCGCCACCAGCGCGACCATCGCGTAAGCCCCGGCCAGGCAGGCTGCGGCGACCAATGCCGACTTGGGATAGGCAACGGCCGCCCGATGGGCGACCCAGCGCCCGGCCGCCCACAAGGTGACGGCGGGGAAGGCGACCCAGGCCCAGGGCAGCAGCGACCACACCCCGGTGCCGATGACGAAGGGGGTTCCGTGAGCCACCAACCAGATGTCGGCGCCCACCCGCATGGCGGTGCCGGACGCCGATTCCCCGGCCGCGAAGATCCACACGAGCAAGGTCAACACCACGGTGATCGTCAGACCGGTGAGAGCCGCCCACAGCCCGGCGGCGACACCGGCCACCGGCGCCGGCAGCGGACCGGAGCGCCAGAACGTGGTGACCGCCGCCGCAGGTGAGGCCCACCCCGCCCGGGTCGCCTTGATCCGGTCGGCCTCCCGGCCGGTGGCTGCCCGGTTGCCCGGGCGGGAGCGGGTGGTCCGGCCGCGGTTGGCGGGACCTTGGGACGCTCGGCTCACTGGTCTAGGTTCGCATCCCTTCGGCGCATGCGGTGGACATACACGCCGAATCGAGCGCCAACCCCGGCCGACACGGGTCGTACACCGGGCGTAGCCTGCCGCTATGGCCGCAGCCACCGTCGCAGTTGTGCTCACCGGAGCGGCCGCCCGCGGCGCGTTCCAGGCCGGAGCGCTGTCCGAACTCGTGCCGGCCCTGACCGATCAGGGACTGGCCCCCACGATCTACGTCGGCACTTCGGCCGGGGCGATCAACGCGGCCCTCTGGGGTTCGTTCGCCCATCGTGCGCCGGAGCAGGCAGCCGCCGACCTGGTCGGCGTGTGGGAGTCCATGGACCGCAGCGATGTCTACGCCCACCCGGCCTGGACCCTGCTCGGCGACGGGCTCCGACTGCTGCCCGGATCGCTCTTGGGGCGCGGCCCCGGGGTGGGCTCGATACTGGACACCCGGCCGCTGGCCCGCACCGCGGCGGAGGTGTTCGATGCCGAGCAACTCGCCCGCAACATCGCGGCCGGCGAGGTGGACGCGGTGGGGGTGGCGGCCACCCGGATCCCCCCGGCCGCAGCCAAGCGGCCCACCCGCCGGGATCCGACAGCCCAATGGCACATCGCCCATGCCCACAGCGTCCTGTTCCTGGACACGACCCTGGCAGTCGATCACGTGGCGGACCCGGACCGATCGCTGCGGTTGGCCAGGGGCCCGGTGACGGCCGAGCAGGTACTGGCCTCGGCTGCCATCCCCGTGGCGTTCCCGGCCGTGGACGTGCCCACCCCGGTCGAGCATGCGGGCTGGTACGTGGACGGCGGGGTCCGGCTGAACGCGCCGCTGCGCCCGGCCGTGGCCCTCGGAGCCGACCACCTGGTGGTGATCGCCGCCCATGCGACGCGGTACCCCGCACAGGCACCACAGGAACCCGGCGACCGCCCCGACATCGCCGATGCTGCGGCCATGACGCTGCATTCCCTGCTGGCCGACCGGGTGATCGAGGACCTTCAGGACATCCGCACCCGCAACCGGTGGCTGGCACAGGGAACCGTACCGTCGGGCGGCGGCCGTGACTACCACCACGTCGATGTGCTCGAGGTGTCACCGGACCCCGGGTCGCTGGCGGAACTGGCCACGGAGGTCCTGCACTCCAAGGGCCGCGCCTGGTGGCGCGAGACGGACTCGCTGGCCCTCGGCAGGCTCCTGCGCGGTGTGGGTGACGGCCCCGGGCAGCAGGAATTGCTGAGCTACATGTTCTTCGACGACGAGTACTTCAGCCGGCAGATCGAGCTGGGCGCACAGGTGGCCCGCGACGCCCTCGCCCGCGGGTGGCGATGACGGTTGTCCAGCGGCCTGCTCGTCTGATGACCGACTCACACCAGACTGACAGGTAGGGAGTTGTGCCTGTTGGTGAGCGAACGCACGCGTGCCAACGCTCACCGACGCCACAACCGCTGACGAAGTCGGCGGATCGCCGGCAGACTAGAGCCCGGCGACGATCTCGTGCACGAGTTTGGCGGCCTGCGCAGGGGTCTTCCCGACCTTCACGCCCGCTGCCTCGAGCGCCTCGGCCTTGGCCGCGGCGGTACCTGAGGAACCCGACACGATCGCGCCTGCGTGGCCCATGGTCTTGCCCTCGGGAGCGGTGAAGCCCGCGACGTAGCCGACCACGGGCTTGGTGACGTTGTCCTTGATGAACGCCGCTGCCCGCTCCTCGGCGTCGCCGCCGATCTCACCGATCATGATGATGACCTCGGTGTCCGGGTCCTCCTCGAACGCAGCCAAGCAGTCGATGTGAGTGGTCCCGATGACCGGGTCGCCGCCGATGCCCACGGCCGTTGTGAAGCCGATGTCGCGGCACTCGAACATCATCTGGTAGGTCAGCGTGCCCGACTTGGAGACGAGCCCGATGCGCCCGGCCTTGCTGATGTCGGCGGGGATGATGCCGGCGTTGGACTTCCCGGGGCTGATCAGCCCGGGGCAGTTCGGGCCGATGATGCGGGTGGTTCCGGCGTTCTGCGCGTAGGTGAAGAAGTTCGCCGTGTCGTGCACCGGCACGCCTTCGGTGATGACCACGCACAGCGGCACCTGCGCGTCCACCACTTCTTGCACCGCACCCTTGGTGAACTTCGGCGGCACGAAGACCACCGAGACGTCGGCGCCAGTGGCGTCCACCGCCTCCGAGATGCTGTTGAACACCGGGATCGAGGTGCCGTCGGCATCGACGGTCTGGCCGCCCTTGCCGGGAGTCACGCCCGCCACGATGTTCGAGCCGCCGGCCACCATCCGTCGGGTGTGCTTGCCACCCTCGGATCCGGTGATGCCCTGCACCAGGATGCGGGAGTTCTCATCGAGGAAAATCGCCATGTCTGTTCGTCCTCCCTCAGCCCGCGGCCAGTTCGGCCACGCGGGCGGCGGCTTCGTCCATCGTGTCGACGAGTTCGATCACGTCGTGCTCGGCCTCGTCGAGGATCTGTCGGCCCTCCGCAGCGTTGTTGCCGTCGAGTCGGCACACGATCGGCTTGTCGACCGTGTCACCGCGCTCTTCCAACATCGCCATCGCCTGCACGATGCCGTTGGCCACCGCGTCGCAGGAGGTGATCCCGCCGAAGACGTTGACGAACACGCTCTTCACCTCGGGGTCGCCGAGGATGATCTCCAGGCCGTCGGCCATCACCTGCGCCGACGCGCCACCACCGATGTCCAGGAAGTTGGCGGGCTTCACCCCGCCGAAATCCTCGCCGGCATAGGCGACGACGTCCAGCGTGCTCATGACCAGGCCGGCACCGTTGCCGATGATCCCCACCTCGCCGGAGAGCTTCACGTAGTTGAGGCCCTTCTCCTTGGCCTCGACCTCGAGCGGGTCGGTGGCGGCGTTGTCCACCAGTTCCTCGTGGTCGGGGTGACGGAAGTCGGCGTTGTCGTCCAGGGTGACCTTGCCGTCGAGCGCGAGCACGTCGCCGTCCGGGGTCTTGACCAGTGGGTTCACCTCGACGAGGGTGGCGTCCTCCTTGACGAAGACGTCCCAGAGTCTGACGAGCACGTCCGCCACCTGGTCGGCCACATCGGCCGGGAACTTCGCCTCCGCCACGATCTCGGCGGCCGTGGCGGCGTCGACACCGGCGATGGGGTCGATGAGCACCTTGGCGAGTGCTTCGGGCTTGGTGGCAGCAACTTCCTCGATGTCCATACCGCCTTCGACACTGGCCATCGCCAGGAACGTGCGGTTGGCCCGGTCGAGCAGGAAGGAGACGTAGTACTCCTCGGCGATGTCGGCGGCGCCGGTGATGAGGACCTTCTTGACGATGTGGCCCTTGATGTCCAGCCCGAGGATGCCCTCGGCCTTCTCCCGCGCTTCGGCCGGGTTCTGCGCCAACTTCACACCGCCGGCCTTGCCGCGCCCACCGGTCTTGACCTGCGCCTTGACGACGACCGGTCCGCCGATGCGGTCGGCCGCTGCCGCGGCGGACTCGGCGTCGGTGATCACCTCACCCGACTGGGTGGGCACTCCGTGCTTCGCGAACAGATCCTTGGCCTGGTACTCGTAAAGATCCACTGCACCACCTCATCGCTCGAAACCGTGCCTGCTGAAGACGCTACTGCGTGGGCGCGCGCGCGTGACGATTGGGTCCGGGGTTGGCAGTCGCCTGCGCCTCACCAGCCACCAGGCAGACTGCGTGACAAGCAAGATTGTTGCCGGGCGCGCAGTTTGCCCCAGCCGACCGGCGCAAACCCACCGACTCGTCCCCCCGCGCCTCACCAGCCACCAGGCAGATTGCGTGACAAGCAAGATTGTTGCCGGGCGCGCAGTTTGCCCCAGCCGACCGGCGCAAACCCACCGACTCGTCCCCCCGCGCCCCACCAGGCAGATTGCGTGACAAGCAAGATTGTTGCCGGGCGCGCAGTTTGCCCGCCTCAGGCGACCTGGGTTGTCCCGAGGTTCGCCTTCACCCAGTCGACGACCACTTCGGTGGAGGTCCCCGGCGTGAAGACCTGGGCGACGCCCATCTGCGACAGGGGTTCGAGATCCTCTTCGGGGATGATCCCGCCACCGAAGACGACGATGTCGTGGACGTCCCGCTCGGCGAGCTGGTCCAAGACCGCCCGGAACAGGGTCATGTGGGCTCCGGACAGGATCGACATGCCGATCGCGTGCACGTCCTCCTGGATCGCCGCATGCACGATCATCTCGGGGGTCTGGTGCAGCCCCGTGTAGATGACCTCGATGCCGCCGTCGCGCAGGGCACGGGCGATGATCTTCGCACCGCGGTCGTGGCCGTCGAGACCGGCCTTGGCGATGAGTACACGGATGGGCGCTGCCACGAACCCGAGTCTACGCCGGGCCGGGCGGCCGAGAGCGCGATCGGGCGACCGACAGACGATCCCCGATTCCGGGAGTTGGCGGCAAAGTGCCTGAAGCGGGCTCTTGTGCCGCCGTGGCTTGGGCCGCGGGTCGCGGTCGAGCCCAGGCACTACCGGGGAGTCAAAGTCACACCGGGGAGTCAAAGTCGCACCGATTATCGCTCCCGGCTGTGCTTATCACTCACGCCTGCGGATCCCAGGGCGGGTTGGACCCGACTCGCCTGCCACCCCCAGATCCTGGAGCGCGACAACCCCCGACAGGAAGCGACCGGCAGCCCTCACCTGGCCGTCAACGAACCCACACATGATCTGCAAGTGCCTGAAAAACGCCGGTTATTGCGGTGTCCCGGGTACAAACAGGCGAACTTTGGGCTACGTTCCCCTTATGCCCGAATGTCCGCCCGAAGACCCGGAGAACAGCCTGCGTCGCGGCATCGAGAAGGCCCGTAACACCACCCGGTCGGCCAAGAAATCCCTGTTCAACCCCTTGGGGGTCCGCGGGGTTGCGATGGAGGCCGCTTTCCTGGCCACGCACGTAGCCATGTACCCGTTCGGCCTGGTCGAGGACAAGTACCGTCACGCCGAGCAGCGCCACACCCTCGACGGCCTGCCGCCGATCCAGCGCGGGTTGATCATCGGCGACGTCGAGGCCGCTGGGACCCCGATCATCCTGATCCACGGGATCATCGACAACCACACCGTCTTCGCATTCCTCCGCCGCGCGCTCAACCGCCGGGGTTTCGGGCGGGTCATCACCTTGAACTACTCGCCGCTGTCCGACGACATCCCGCGGGTTGCCCGCCGGCTGAAGTCGCTGGTGGAGAAGGTCCGTCGGGAGACCGGCTACGAGCGGGTGCACGTGATCGGCCATTCCATGGGCGGGGTCGTCGCGCGGTACTACGTTCAGTGCCTCGGCGGCGATCAGCGGGTGCACACTCTGGTCACACTGGGATCCCCGCACGCCGGCACCATGCCCGCGTACCTGGTGCCCCACTCGGTGGTCAAGCAGATGCGCCCCGACAGCCCGATCGTGCGCGAACTCGACGCACCCTCACCGGGATGCCGCACCAGGATGGTGGCGATCTGGTCGGACCTCGATCAGATGATCATTCCCAAGCGCAACGCCCGGATCGTGCATCCGGACCTCAACGCGCGCAATGTGTTCGTGCGCGGGGTGGGTCACATGTCCTTCCCGGTCGACGGTCGCGTCGTCCACGAGATCTGCACCACGCTGGCGCAACTGGATCCGGACGGGTCGACGCTGGTGCGCGGCACAACGTCCATCGGCAGCAGTACCGGGCGGATCAGCGAGCCGGCGACGACACCGGCGCCGCGGCGGCGTACCGCAGCCAGCCTCGGGGACTGATCCGGCGGCACCTGGCGGCCGGCCAGCAATCCTTCCGGGATACCTGCCACGATCCCCGCGGCGTCCACCCGGGGGACGTCAGAGGAAGGCCTGCGGGTCTCGCTGGGTGCCGTTCTTGATGACCTCGAAGTGCAGGTGCGGGCCGCTGGAGTTGCCGGTGCTGCCCACGGCCCCGATCTTCTGACCGCGCAGGACCCGGTCCCCCTTGGACACGTCGGCGCTGCTCAAATGCGCGTAGAGCGTCTCGACGCCGTTGTCGTGGCGGACGATCAGGTGGTTGCCGTAGGCGCCGCCCCAGCCCGACTCGACAACCTTCCCCGCCAATGCGGAGAAGACCGGCGTGCCGGGAGCCGCCGCGAAGTCCAGCCCGGTGTGGTGGCCCGAGGACCAACTGCTGCCGGGTTGGCCGAAGTAGGCGGTGTTGCGGTAGTTGCGGGTGGGCGTGAACATGTCACCGCTGCTGCGCTGTGCGCGGGCCGCGGCGCGTTTCGCCCGCTGGATCTCGATCTTCTTGGCCGTGCTGGCCGCCTCGGCCATCAGGTCGGGGGTGAAGTGCGGGGGCTCCGGGACCGGTGCGGCTGCCGGGGCCTGGGTCGCGTCCTCGGTGGGCACCGGGGTGGCGCCGCTGGCGGATGCGGCGGCCAGCACCAGGGCGCCGGCCACAACGGCCACGCTTGTGCCCTGAATCAGGGATCCGACACGGTCGGCGGTGGTCACTGGGGTTCCTTTCTCACTCGCCACGCAGATACGGGCGCGGGTCGAGTTTCTTTCCGTTCTTGCTGCGGACTTCGAAGTGCAGGTGGGGACCGGTGGTGTTGCCGGTGCTGCCGACCTTGCCGATCTTGCGACCGGCCTTGACCTTCTTGCCCTTCTTGGTCTTGATCTTGGCCAGGTGCGCGTACAGGCTGCGCTTGCCGGTGGCGTGCTTGACGATCACCGCCTTGCCGTAGGAACCGGCCCATCCGGCGTAGACGACCTTGCCGTCGGCGACGCTGTCGACACGGGTGCCGCGAGGGGCGGCGAAGTCGAGCCCGGTGTGCCGGCCGGAGGACCAGAGGCGGCCACGCTGGCCGAACTTGGCGGACAGGCGGTAGTCGGTGGTGGGCAGTTGGCTGAAGCGGGCAGCCGCGGCAACGGACTGCCGGTCACGGTCGGCGGCGATGGCCGGCGCGGTGACTGGAACCATCAGGGCAACGGCCAGTCCGGCTCCGATGAGGGGGGTGTATGGCTTCATGGTCGGGTTGTGCTCGGTCCGACCAGCCACTAATCTGGCACAACTACCGCAAACCGGACAAATCGCCCGTGACCTGTCCCACCCCCGTGTGTGCTGGGCCACGGGACGCCGCCCGCGGCGGAGGTGCACCCCCCCCTCTCGGCCCCGCGGTCGGCGCTCGTTCTGAGTCCGCCAGAACCGACAACCGCGCAATACTCGGCGGATTCCGGGCCGCGCCGCACGGACGTGGCTGCGATTGTCTGGCCCACGCCGCGAGGGTGCTAGACCTTCTCCACCGGCGCGTACCGCAGCAGCAGTCGTTTCACGCCCTCGCTGCCGAAGTCGATGTGCGCCTCGGCCTTGTCGTCGGAGCCGGCGGTGGAGACCACCGTCCCGAGCCCGAACTTCGGGTGCAGCACGTTGTCGCCCGCAGTCAGCACGATCACCGGACCGGCCGTGCGGCGCGCAGTGCCGGCAGCCTGCGCCAGCGCCGGGGCCGCCCCACGCCCTCCTGCGGTCGGGCGCCGGGTCAGGTCGCGGCCGGTCCGGCGCCAGTCGATCAGCGAATCGGGCAGTTCGTCGAGGAAGCGGCTCGGCGGGTTGGCCTGCGGCGTCCCGAACTGCATCCGCATGGCCGCACGGCTGATGTACAACTGCTTGCGCGCGCGGGTGACGCCGACATAGGCCAGCCGCCGCTCCTCCTGCAGCTCCACCGGGTCGTCGAGCGAGCGGGCGTGCGGGAACACCGCCTCCTCCAGCCCGGTGAGGAACACCGCATCGAACTCGAGCCCCTTCGCCGTGTGCAACGTCATGAGCGTGACCAGTCCGCCCTCGTGCGCAGGGCACGTCGTCGGCCTCGGCAACCAGCGCCACCCGTTCGAGGAAGTCGGCCAGGGTGCCGTCGGCGTTGTCGTTGAGGAACTCGCGGGCCACAGATGCCAACTCGGCGAGGTTCTCCAGTCGCGACTCGTCCTGCGGATCGTTCGACGCCTGCAACTCGGCGACCAGGCCGGACTGTTCGAGCACGGCTTCCACCATGTCCTCGGGGTCGGCCCCCGAATCCAGCAGCATCCGTAACTCGTCGAGCAGGCCCAGGAACCCGCCGATCCGGATCTCCGCGCGGGGGCCGATCCCGGTCTCCTGGGCCCGGCGCAGGGCCGCCTCGAAGCTGATCCCCTCGCGGGCGGCGAAGTCCGCGACCTGCTCGACCGTGCGATCGCCGAGGCCCCGTTTGGGCACGTTCAGGATGCGGGTGACGGCCACGTCGTCGTTCGGGTTGGACACGGCCCGGAGGTAGGCCAGGGCATCGCGAACCTCTCGACGCTCGTAGAACCGGACGTTGCCGACGATCCGGTAGCGCAACCCGGATCGCACCAGCACCTCTTCCAGCGGTCGGGACTGCGCATGGGTGCGGTAGAAGACCGCAATCTCGCCGGCATCCAGCCCGTCGCTGGTCAGCCGCCGGATCTCGTTGACGACGAACGCCGCCTCGTCCCGGTCGTCGTCGGCGACGTAGCCGATGATCTGCTCGCCGTCACCGGCATCGGTCCACAGCCGTTTGTCGCGGCGGCCGGTGTTGTGCGCGATGAGGGCGTTGGCTGCCGACAGGATGGTCTGCGTGGAGCGGTAGTTCTGCTCCAGCAGCACCACCTCGGCGCCCGGGAAGTCCTTCTCGAACTCATGGATGTTGCGCACGTCGGCACCGCGGAACGCATAGATGGACTGGTCGGAGTCCCCGACCACGCACAACTCCGCCGGGTCCAGGCCCTCCGCACCGTCTCCGACCAGACGGCGGACCAATTCGTACTGCGCCCGGTTGGTGTCCTGGTACTCGTCGATGAGGATGTGACCGAAGAGCCGGTGGTAGTAGGCCGCGACGCTGTCGAACAACGTGAGCACCGCCACGGAGTTGCCGATGAGGTCGTCGAAGTCCATCGCGCCGGCGCGCTGCAGCCGCTGCGAGTAGAGCTTGTAGACGTCGGCAAGCACCTGCTGGGTCTCGGTTTCGGCAGTGGGCGCGAACGCCTCATGGTCGATGAGCTCGTTCTTGAGCGCCGAGATCTGGTGTTGCAGCCCGCGGGGACGGAACTTGCGCGGGTCGAGGTCGAGGTCCTTGCCGATGTTGGTGATCAGCCGCCGGCTGTCGTCGGTGTCGTAGATCGAGAACGAGCTGGGGTAGCCGAGGTGATGCCCCTGCCGGCGCAGGATGCGCACGCAGGCGCTGTGGAAGGTCGACACCCACATCCGCTGTCCGACCGGGCCCACCAACGAGGTGACCCGTTCCTTCATCTCGTTCGCGGCCTTGTTGGTGAACGTGATCGCCAGGATCTCCGAGGGCACGGCTTGGCTGGTCGCCAGCAGGTGCCCGATCCGGCGGGTGAGCACACGCGTCTTGCCGGAACCGGCGCCGGCCACGACCAGGATCGGCCCGCCGCGATGGGCCACGGCCGCTGCCTGCTGGGGGTTGAGATCAGAGAGTAAGTCGTCCACTGATCCCGAGTCTAGGTGGCCTCCGGCGCTATCGGATGACCCCCACCAGCCGCAGCGAGGCGGTCCCCTTCGGGGCATCGCCGGCTACGCGGATCGCGCGGTCGTCAGCCAGTGCGACGACCACCAGGTCGGTGTTCGATCGGTTGGCTCGCACATCGACACTGCGCGCCGCCGGCCGGTCACCGGCGCCCCAGACGGTCACGGAACCACCCTTGGCGCCGCCCTTGGTCGTCACCGCGAGCACAGCGGCCCTGGCGTCCGCAGGCACCTTCCCGGTCAGGGTCGTCACCTTGCCGGTCTTGACCGAGCCGAGGTCGGTGGCAGCCGGTTGCAGCCGCGCACCGCCGGGCTGCGGCGTGGTGATCCAGCCGCTGAGCAGCAGCGTGGCCTTCGTCGGCGCCGCTGCTGTGTTGGTCAGGGTCACTGAGCCATCGGTGCTGGCCGCGAACACCGCCGCCGACCGGGTGCCCTTGACCACGTCCACCGCGTCAGCCTTGGTGGTCCCACCTGGGGGTGTGACCCGCACATGACCGGCGGCGGTTCCAGTCGTGTTGACGGTGAGGACCGCGCCCGTCAGGTTCTTCTCCGGGGCGCCTGGCAACGTGACGGTCTGCGAGCCCTGCGCGGGCAGATCGACGGTGGCGGCCACTGTCGCAGGGACCGGGCGCCAGGTCCCTGTCCGGGTCGTGTCGGCCGCGGTCGTTGCGCGGGCGAAGTAGCCGAGCACGTCCACGGCAACCCGCGCATGGCCGGCGATGGTCGCGATCCAGATCCGGCCGGTGTCCGAGACCGGCACGATCGCGGTGCCGGCTGAGGTTCCCGCCATGCCCAGCGAGACCACCCGCGGACCGTTGGCGCCGGGGGAACCGGCGGCGGTGATCCAACCCGGGGCGTTCGAGGCATAGGCGGTCACCCGTACTGCCACCGCCTGCACCCCGGTCTTCGGAATACCTTGCTTGCCGGTCACCGCGATCGCTGTGCTGCGGTCGTCACCGGACCAGCGCCGCTGCTGCAGATAGCAGCCGGCTTCGCCCTTCTTGCGGGCGTCGAACACCCGCACGGGCTTCACCGGGATGAACGCCGCGGATGGCTGCAGCGTTCGGGCGCTGCCACTGGTACGAGCCACCGGGCAGGCCTTGTCGACCACCGGCGTCTCGTCCCAGTAGGAGGTCCGCCCGGCCGCACCGTCCCAGGTCATCGAGAAGTGAACGTGGTCGCGGTGGCAGAAGGTGTCGTTGGCCGAGCCCTGCAGGGAGTAGCAGCCCTTCAGTTCGGTCCAGCCGCGGCCCGGATCGTAGGCGCGCCACATCTCGTCGCCCCAGCCGATGTACATGATCCCGAGGCGGCGGGCGTTGGCCGCCGGAGTCCCGTCCGGCCCAGGAGCGGTCACCCAGTCGACGAAGCCCTGCGCCTCGGCCCGCTCCGCCGGGTTCTTCCAGTCGACCATCCAGTCGACGGCACGCCCCTCCTTGTGCTCGGAGATGCTGTCCTGGTCGCAGGCACGGGTGATGCCGATGACGGCCTTCCCGTACGTGTCGAGCAGTAGTTGGCGCAACAGCAGCGCCCCGGGCCGGGCCACCGGATCGCAGGTGGTCATGCCCTCGTACTCGACCGGCGCGTCCAGCACCGCCGGATAGGGCCGCTCGGGGGGCAGGACGGTCGAGAGCTGCTTGGCAGCATCAGCCGGGGTGAGGGACAGCGACACCACGGCCAGGGCGCACAGCAGGGGAAGAATGCGTCGCACTAACACCCGAGGCACCTTGCCAGGCGGATTTACCCCACCCGGGCATGTCGTGCCCAAGAAAGGTCACGAAACGGTAACGACTGCGGGCTGCCAGACGCACCCGGCAGTCCGGTGCGGTCGACCTCGCGGCTCGTCAGATGCCGTGCCGTTGGCCAGCGAACACGCGCGAACCGGGCTACCGGCCGCTCACTCCCACTCGATCGTCCCGGGGGGCTTGCTGGTCACATCCAGCACCACCCGGTTGACCGCGGGCACCTCGTTGGTGATCCGGGTGGAGATGGTTGCGATCACCTCGTGCGGCAGGCGCGACCAGTCCGCGGTCATGGCGTCCTCACTACTGACCGGTCGCAGCACCACCGGGTGGCCGTAGGTGCGGCCGTCGCCCTGCACCCCGACACTGCGCACGCCGGCCAACAGCACCACCGGGAACTGCCACACCGATCGGTCGAACCCGGCGGCCGTGAGCTCGGCGCGGGCGATGGCATCGGCCCGCTGCAGGGTCGAGAGGTTCTCCTGCGTCACTTCCCCGACGATCCGGATCGCCAGGCCGGGGCCGGGGAACGGGTGGCGCCACACCATGTCCTCCGGCAGGCCCAAAGCGGTGCCCACCGCCCGCACCTCGTCCTTGAACAGGTCCCGCAGCGGCTCCACGAGTTCGAACTCCAGGTCCTCCGGGAGGCCGCCGACGTTGTGGTGGCTCTTGATGTTCGCCGTGCCGGTGCCGCCGCCGGACTCGACCACGTCCGGGTACAGGGTTCCCTGCACGAGGAAGCGGACGTCATCGCCACCCTCGGCCACCACATCGGCGGCAGCGGCTTCGAAGACCCGGATGAACTCGCGGCCGATGATCTTGCGCTTGGCCTCGGGCTCGGTCACGCCGGCCAACGCATCGAGGAACCGCTGCCGGGCGTCGACCACCATCAGCCGGGCGCCGGTGGCCGCCACGAAGTCCCGCTCGACCTGCTCCACCTCGCCCTGGCGCAGCAGCCCGTGGTCGACGAACACGCACGTCAGCCGGTCCCCGATGGCGCGCTGGACCAGGGCGGCCGCGACGGCTGAGTCCACCCCGCCGGACAGTCCGCAGACCGCACGGCCGTCGCCCACCTGCTCCGAGATGGCCGCCACCTGGGCATCGATCACACCCTCGGTGGACCAGTTGGGGGTCAGCCCGGCGACGTCGTAGAGGAAGCGCTGCAGGATGGCCTGACCGTGATCGGTGTGAGCCACCTCGGGGTGGAACTGCACACCGGCCAGTGGCCGCGAGCCGTGCACGAACGCCGCCACCGGCGTGGCCGCCGTGGTGGCCACAACGTCACACCCCGGGGGCGCTTGCACCACCGCGTCGCCGTGGGACATCCACACCGACTGCTCGGAGGGCTGTCCGACGAAAAGGACGGAGTCACTGGTCTGCAGAGCGGTCCGGCCGTACTCCCGCAGGCCGGTCTCGTCGACCTGGCCACCGAGCGCCACGGCCATCACCTGGAAGCCGTAGCAGATTCCGAACACCGGGACGTCGGCCGCCAGCAGCTGTTCGTCGAACGCCGGGGCATCGTCGACGTACACACTCGCGGGTCCGCCGGAGAGGATGATGGCCAAGGGCTCACGCGCCAGGATCTGAGCCGCACTCCACGTGTGCGGAACGACCTCCGAGTAGATGTGCGCCTCCCGGACGCGCCGGGCGATCAGTTGCGCGTACTGCGCGCCGAAGTCGACCACCAGAACCGGACGGGGCAGATTCGCCATGGGGCAAGTCTAGGAGGGCTGGGCGACCGGCAATTCCCGACCTCCATCGGGGTCCGGGGCCGACGCGACTGGCCGGGCGCGACACCCCTGCTCCATCGGTGGTCCACGTCAGCCCAGCACAGACCACCAGTGGCGGGGTGACGCTCAGCCCTTCTGAGCCACGGCGTGCGGGCTGACCGGCGGCGGGGTCAGGAGGTTGCCCTGGACGGACTGCCGGAACGTGCGCACGGCCACGGTCAACCAGGCAAGCAGGAGCACACCGTAGAGCAAGACCGCGACCCACTCGAACAGGTGCAGACCGGTGTGGGCGGCCAGTTGGCTGGTGCCCGTCACACAGGTCCCCACCGGGAACGTGAACGACCACCAGGTCAGCGCGAAGCCCATGTCGCGGTTGTGGGCCCGCAGGGTCAGCAGGGCGGCGATCGGCATCCAGAGCAGCATGAAGCCCCACATCGGAACTCCGAACACCACGGCGAAGGCGTCCAGGGCGGTGGCCAGCGGCGGCGGGAACGCGAGCAGCGCCGCGGTACCCAATGCCCCGGCGGCCGTGATGGACTGTCCGACCGGCCCGAGGACGACCCATAGCGTGGGGACCCGGGCCGAACCGGAACTGCCGAAGTGCGCCAACCGACTCCAGATCAGCGTGATGATGACCACCGAGGTCATGAGGCTCATCCCGAACAACGCGTAGCAGACCAGCAACATCGTCTGCCGGGGTTCGCCGGCGGGGGTGTGGGGCACGAGCAGCGCACCGACCGCCGCCGAGACCATCGGCGGTACAACCGGCATCAACCACCCCCCGAAGGCCCCGTCCCGGCGCACCTCCAGCCGCGTGAACAACCGGTACGGCACTGCCACCGCAGTGATGAAGCCCAGCACCGTGCCGACCGTCCAGAGGACCCAGGCGACCCCGACGGCTACCGACTCGCCGACGTACGCCTGACCCACCAGCAGCGTCGCCGACGCGACGGTCATCAGCGCCATCGGCGGCGCCCCGAAGAACTGGATGGCTATCGGATCTCCTGCCAGTGCCCGCATGTTCTCCGGGTGCCGGGCCCAGTTCAGCGGCATGAACACCAGCAGCGCCACCAGCAGCACCACGGCCAGCAGCCAGGCGCCCGTGGTGATCACCGCCGGGACACCGATCGGCAGCGTGGCGCCGGCCACCGCCACGATCCCCGTGCCCATCACCGAGGCGAACCAGTTCGGACCGATCAGGATACGGCCCTCGATCGGTGAGCCGAGCACGCCGAACCACTTCGGGATCCAGGCGGCGGTCTGGGTCTGGGCCATGGCCGAAACGCTAGTGGAATCGCGGCATGTGACGGACGACACGGCTATCTGGAGTTAGTTAGTCGAGATGAGTGTGTTATGTTTTCCAAGTTAGTAAGTAGATAAACGTTCATTTGGAGGACGTAATGACGATCACTCTCCGTCGGAGACTCGTTGGGGTGGCGGCGGCACTCGCCGCGGTGGGGTCCCTGGCGGCCTGCTCGTCCGACACCACCGACAACGCTTCGGCCTCGGGCAGCCCTTCTGCCGCCGGCAGCGAAATCAAAACCGTGCGGCTCGGGTTCTTCCCGAACCTGACCCACGCGCCGGCTCTGATCGGCATGCAGGAGGGCTACTTCAAGGACGCGTTGAAGCCGCTGGGGATCACCGTGACCCCGACCGCCTTCAACGCCGGTCCGGATGCCGTGACCGCACTGTTCGGCGACTCGCTGGACATCACCTACATCGGCCCGAACCCGACCATCAGCGCCTACACCCAGTCCAAGGGTGAGGCCGTCAAGGTCGTGTCGGGGGCGGCCTCCAGCGGCGCCGCCCTGGTCGTGAGTCCGGACATCACCAGCGCCGCCGACCTCAAGGGCAAGACCCTCGCCACGCCGCAGTTGGGCAACACCCAGGACGTGGCACTGCGCTACTGGCTCAAGGAGCAGGGCCTGACCACCACCGTCGAGGGTGGCGGTGACGTCTCCATCAAGCCGCAGGCAAACGCCGACGGGCTGACTGCGTTCGGTGCCGGCCAGATCCAGGGGGCCTGGGTGCCGGAGCCGTGGGTCTCGGAGTACGTGGCCAAGGGCGCGAAGGTCCTGGTCAACGAGAAGGAGCTGTGGCCGGAGGGCCAGTTCGTGACCACGAACATCCTGGTGCGCAGTGAGTTCCTGGCCGAGCACCCGGACGTGGTGCAGGCGGTGCTGGACGCGCACGTGCAGGCGCTGCAGGAGATCAAGAAGGACCCGGAGCAGGCCAAGGCGGACGTCAACGCGGCACTGCAGAGCCTGACCGGCGGTTCGCTGGACCAGAAGATCATCGACAGCGCCTGGAAGCAGGTCGAGTTCACCGCTGACCCGCTTCCCGACACGCTGGTGACGTCCGCGCAGCACGCGGTGGACGTGGGCCTGCTCGATCAGGGTGAGATCGACGCCGCCGGTGGCCTGCCGGGGACGTTGTACGACCTGACTCTGATCAACAAGTCGCTGACCGACGCCGGCCTGGACCCGGTGCAGCAGTGACCGTGACAGTGCAGGCACCGGCGCAGACCGCGTTGCGGGTCCGCGGCGTGACCAAGGTCTTCGACTCCGACGAGGGCCGTACCGCGGCCCTGCACGGAGTCGACCTGGACGTCCGTCGCGGCGAGTTCGTCACCGTCGTCGGTCACTCCGGTTGCGGCAAGACCACGCTGTTGAACATCGTCGCCGGCCTCGACACCCCCTCCTCGGGGAGTGTCGAGGTCGACGGCACCACAGCGCTGATGTTCCAGGACGCGACCCTGCTGCCCTGGCTCACCGCGCGCCAGAACGTCGAGCTCGCGCTCAAGCTGCGCGGGGTTCCCCGCTCACAGCGCAGGACCCAGGCCGACGAACTGCTCGAGGTCGTGCGCCTCGGCGGGGTCGGAACCCAGCGTCCGCACGAATTGTCCGGAGGCATGCGGCAACGTGTGTCCCTGGCCCGCTGCCTGGCGCAGAACGCGGACCTGGTCCTGATGGACGAGCCGCTGGGGGCACTGGACGCCATGACCCGCGACTTGCTGCACGACGAGATCGAGCGGGTGGTGCGCGAGCGCGACCTGACGGTCATGTTCGTGACGCACAACATGCGCGAGGCGGTACGCCTCGGCGACCGGGTCATCCTCATGGCGTACGGGAAGATCGTCCACGAGCAGATCGTGGACCTGCCGCACCCGCGGGTGATGGACTCCGCCGCGGTGGCCGAGCGGGCCGGCGACCTGACCCGGCGACTACACGAGGCGGCCTGACATGGCAACTGACGTACTGACCCCCGTTGTCGATGTCCTTCCGGAGCCCACGAAGGACTCCACGCTGTCCCGGGTCTGGGCCTGGAGCTGGCCGAAGCTGCTGGCGATCGGCCTGGTGCTGGCCGCCTGGCAGGTGGTCGTCTGGTCCGGCTGGCGCCCCGAGTATGTCCTTCCCGGACCTGTCCCGACGCTGCAGGCGGTCTGGGACATGATGGGCACCGACCGCTTCTGGAGCGCCATCGCAACCACCATGACGCGGGCCATCACCGGCTTCGCACTGGCACTGCTGATCGGCACCATCATCGGCATCCTGGTGGCCCGGATCCGGCCGCTGCGACTGGCGGTCGGGGCCCTGATCACCGGCCTGCAGACCATGCCGTCGATCTCCTGGTTCCCGCTGGCGATCCTGCTGTTCGGCATCAACGAGCAGGCGATCCTGTTCGTGGTCGTCCTGGGCGCCGCCCCAAGCATCGCCAACGGCGTGATCTCCGGCATCGACCAGGTGCCACCGGCGTTCTGGCGGCTCGGGCAGGTCCTGGGAGCCGGACCTGTCGCGATGTACCGGAGCATCATCCTGCCGGCAGCACTGCCCGGCTACGTCAGCGGTCTGACGCAGGGCTGGGCATTCGCCTGGCGCTCGTTGATGGCCGGTGAGTTGCTGGTCATCATCGCCGAACGGCCTTCGCTGGGTGCGCAACTGGAGTTCGCTCGGCAGTTGGCCAAGGCCCCGCAACTGCTGGGCACGATGCTGGTGATCCTGGTCATCGGCATGTTGGTGGACGGCCTGTTCTCGAGCTTCGCCCGTGGACTGCGGGAGCGCCGTGGTCTGGCGACCTGAGCCGGACACGGGTGCGGTGCATGGTGGCATTGTCCGTCGGAAACGGGACAATGCCACCATGCAGATCTCAGCCCGGGTGGATTACGCGCTGCGCGCCATGACCGAGTTGGCCGTGGCGTGGGATGAGGACCCCGCCCGGCTCGAGAAGGCCGAAGCCCTCGCCACCCGCCAGCAGATCCCGGCGCGGTTCCTGGAGGGCATTCTCGGACAGTTGCGCAAGGCCGGCCTGGTGGTCAGCCAGCGGGGTGCCGAGGGTGGGTACCGGTTGGCGAAGTCCCCCGACGACATCAGTGTCGCCGACATCATCCGGGTATTGGACGGCCCGCTCGGCGCCGTGCGCAACGAGGCACCTGAGGATGCCGAGTACTCCGGCCCCGCCGAGCACCTGCGCACCGTCTGGGTGGCGACCCGCGCCGCCATCCGATCCGTGCTGGAGAGCACCACCCTGGCCGACGTCGTGGCCGGGCGTACGTCCGCGGCGGTGGCGGCGCTGCTCGAGACGCCGGGGGCATGGGACCGGCGCTGAGCGACTGACCGCCACTCCGGCGACGCTCTCCGCGACTTATGTGACGTTGTTCCCCCGACACGCCGAGCCGCGAGGGCAACAACGTCGCAAAACCCTTTGAGGGCCCGCGCAGGTCGCCCCGCTAGCTCACCTCGACGATCGGCAACCGCAGCGCCCCCGGCGCCGAATCCGGCACGACCGGCTCCTTCGGCGCCACCGGCGCGACCCGCTGGTATGCCTGGCCCAACCCGGGACGGACGTCCGTCTCGCCCTTGTTGGGCCACATGGCCACCGCCCGCTCGGCCTGCGCCGTGATCGTCAGCGACGGGTTGACGCCCAGGTTCGCCGAGATCGCCGCCCCATCCATCACATGCAGGCCGGGGTGGCCGTACACGCGGTGGTAGGCATCGATGACCCCCGATTCCTGGGAGTCCCCGATCGCGCAACCGCCGACGAAGTGTGCGGTCATCGGCGCCTTGACCAGGTCCCCGAGGTTCCCGCCGGGCAGACCGCCGATGCGCTTGCTCAACAACCGGGCGGCCTCATTGCCGGCCGGGATCCACGTCGGGTTCGGCTCGCCCTCGCCCTGCCTGGAGGTCAACCGCCAGCGGCCGAACCGGCCGCGCTTGCTGCTGACCGTCAGTGAGTTGTCGACAGCCTGCATGACCAGCAGGATGATGCTGCGCTCGGACCAGCCGCGGAGGTCGATGAACTGCAATGCCTCCGACCGATGGGCCACCAGCGCCTTCACCCAGGTCTTCCAGCGCGGTTCGCCGTCGATCTCGTCGGTGAGCACTGTGGCCAGCGCGCCCATCACGTTCGACCCCTTGCCGTAGCGACAGGGCTCGATGTGGGTGTGCGGCTCCGGGTAGAAACTGGATGTGATCGCCACGCCCTGGGTGTAGTCGCGACTGCGGTCGTCGGTGATCGCGCCGAGCAGGGACTCGGAGTTGGACCGGGACAACTTGCCCAGCGTCGGCGACAGGTTCGGCAAGCGGCCGGTGTCCTTCATCGCGTGCAGCAACCGCTGGGTGTTGTAGGCACCGGCAGCCATGATGACCTGCTTGGCGTAGATGCGCCGGCGGGTGTTGCGCCGGGAATCCGTGCGCTTGACGTCGATCGCGTAGCCCTCGCCGAACTGTTCGAGCCCGGTGACCGTGGTCATCGGCTGGATCTCGGCACCCGCGCTCTCCGCCAGGGCGAGGTAGTTCTTGACCAGCGTGTTCTTGGCGTTGTGCCGGCAGCCGGTCATGCACTCGCCGCACTCGGTACAGCCGGTACGTGCCGGTCCGCGGCCACCGAAGTACGGGTCCTCCCGGGTCACCCCGGGGCCGTCCCCGAAGTAGACACCGACCGGGGTGAGGGTGAACGTGTCACCCACGCCCATCTCCTCGGCCACCGCTTTGAGTTCGATGTCGGCCGGAGTCATGGTGGGGTTCTGCACGACGCCGAGCATCCGTTGCGCCTGGTCGTAGAACGGCGTGAGCTCGGAGCGCCAGTCGGTGATGTGCGCCCACTGCTTGTCCTTGAAGAACGGCTCCGGCGGCACGTACAGGGTGTTGGCGTAGACCAGCGAACCGCCACCAACCCCGGCGCCGGCCAGGATGATCGCATCGGGCAGGACGTGGATCCGCTGGATGCCGTAGCACCCCAGGGCCGGCGCCCAGAGGAAGCGATTGGTGCGCCACGAGGTCTTCGGCAGATCCGCATCCTCGAACCGGCGGCCGGCCTCGATGACCAGGACCTTGTAGCCCTTCTCGGTCAGCCGCAGGGCTGACACGGACCCGCCGAAGCCGGATCCGATGATCGCCACGTCGTAATCGAACTGTTCCATCAGGACATCCCCATCTTCTTCATCGCCCCGAGGGACGTAGCCATGAAATGGCCCCATTGCTCGTCGTCCATGCCGAACTGCGGTCCGAGGTGGACCAACCGCTGCACCGCCACCGTCTGGGACTCCGTGTACTTCAGCAACCCCTCGGTGCCGTGACGGCGACCGATGCCGGAGGCGCCCATGCCGCCCATCGGCGCGGAAGTCGTGCCCCACGCGGAGCCGTAGCCCTCGTTGACGTTCACAGTGCCCGCCTTCAGCCGCGCGGCCACCTTGCGGCCGTGCTTGGTGTCGCGGGTGAGTACCGAGGCGTTCAACCCGTACTCGGTGTCGTTGGCACGGTCGATCGCCTCCTCGTCGTTCTGCACCTTGTAGACGCTGACCACCGGGCCGAACGTCTCGTCGATGCAGGCCCGCATCTCGCGGGTGACGCCCTCGAGCACCGTCGGCTCGAAGAACAGCGGACCGATGTCCGGGCGCGGTTTGCCACCCACCAGCGCGGTGGCCCCCTTGGCCAGCGCATCGTCGACGTGCTCGGTGACGGTCCGCAGTTGCTTCTCGCTGATCAGCGAACCCATGTCCGCGCCCCAGCCGACGCCGGCCTGCAGCCGCATGGCGCGGATCCGGGCGACGAACTTCTCCAGGAAGGCGTCGTAGATCTTCTCGTCGATGTACATGCGCTCCATCGAGATGCACAGCTGCCCGGCGTTGCTGAAACACGCCCGCACTGCAATCTCGCTGGCCCGGTCGAGGTCGGCGTCGGCCAGCACCAGCATCGCGTTCTTGCCGCCGAGTTCCATGGAGCATCCGACCAGCCGGCGACCGCACTGCTCGGCCAGCTCGCGGCCGACCGGGGTGGAGCCGGTGAACATCAGGTAGTCGGAGTTGTCCACGATCTGTGGGCCGATCCGGGTACCGGGTCCGACCACCACCTGGACCAAACCCTCGGGAATACCGGCCTCGCGCAGCAGTCGCACTGCCCACAACGCCGTCAGCGCGGTCTGCGAGTCGGGCTTGAGCACGATGCCGTTGCCGGCCAGCAGCGCCGGGATCGCGTCCGAGACCGCCAGGGTGAGCGGGTAGTTCCACGGCGCGATGATCCCCACCACGCCCTTGGGGTGGCGGATCTCGGAGACCGAGGTGAGCACGGGGAGCACGCCGCGGTGCTTGATCGGGCGCAGCTTCTTGGGAGCCACCCGGGCGTAGTGCCGGGAGGTGAGCAGGACGTCCAGGAACTCCTCGGACGCGTGAGCGCGGGCCTTGCCGTTCTCCAACTGGATGAGGTCCAGCGTCGTCGAGCGGTGCTCGAGAATCAGGTCGTGGAACCGCAGCATCACCCGGGCGCGCTCCTTGGGGGTCCATTGCGCCCACCGCCGCTGCGCCCGGCGCGCGGTCTCGAACGCCATCGCGACGTCCTCGTCGGTGCTGATCGGGATCTGCGCAAGCGGCTCGAGTGTGAACGGCGAGACCGACTCGAGGGTTTCCGCACGTGGCGACGCAACCACCTGCGCCACCAGGCTTTTCACATCAATTCCGGCCACGTGGGACGCCGGTTTCTCCGGGGCGATGGTCATGTGGTCAGCGTAACCCGGCGCGAGTGATGCGACCCTCGAAAGGCGTAATCCGGCGGCGCTGTTCGATCCCGGCCAGCGCGGTGGGTTCGGACAGCAGTTGCCCCGTCCCGGTCTCGAGCGCGGCGGCATCCCTGGCGCAGCGCCGCACCAGGGTCTGCCGCCCGTTCGACGGCCGCACGTTCGACGCAGTGCGCGCCATCGGCGGCGCCGCCAGTGGGGTTCGCGGTACCTGCCCGACTCGAACGAAAGTCGAACGAGTGGGCGTGCGCGGGCACCGATGTGACCGACTACCGGACCCCGGTGCACTCCGATCGGGCGCGGCACCTTGTCCCGGGTATCGTGGACAAATGCTCCCCGCCGCGACCTGGGTCACTGCCGCTGCAGTGCTGACGCCCGTTGCGATCGCGCTCGTGGGAACAACACCGGTGGCGGCGGGCGCACAGCCACTGGCATCGGAGAGCCCGTCGGAGTCCCCCTCTGCGTCCTCTTCCCCGTCGGTCTCCCCGTCGGTCTCCCCCTCCGACACACCCCCGGCAACCACGTCGCCCGAGCCGCTACCCAGCCCCACCGAGACCACGCCGACCCCAGCTCTGAGCGTCACCCCGAAGATGGCCATGGAGTCCTCGCTGGCCGCCATGGGCCTGCCCACCGGCCGCGTCGACGGCTTGGTCAACAGCTACACGAAGCGGGCCCTGTGCGCCTACCGCGACCTGCACGGCCTACCGGCCAGCCGCAAGCTCGCGGGATCGGCCTTGATGTCGGATATCTCCTCGGCCACGGAACTGCCCTTACTGCCCAAGAAACTGTTCGGCGTCAAGGCGCTGGTGAGTCTGACCTGCCAGACGGCCTACATCACCAACAACGCCGGCCACATCGTGCGCGTGCTTCCCGTCAGCACCGGCAAGGACAACGGCTACCACGAGACCCGCACCGGCTTCAAGCGTGTGTACTACCGGGTCAACGCCTGGCAGGCAAGCACCCTGTTCCCCGAACCGGATGGCCGGCCGGGCTTGTACCGACCGATCTACTTCGACCGCGGCATCGCGTTCCACGGGGTGCGCAAGCCCGTGCGCACATTCCCGCAATCGCACGGGTGTGTGCGCACATGGCCCAAGGACCAGGATTGGCTGTGGAAGCGTTTGAACGTGCGCGACCGGGTCTTCGTGTACGGCAACTACTGGAAGGGCTCGACCGCCTCGTTGGGCGGCTTCGGTAGGCGCTGAGCCCACCCTGCCGAGCGCCTGGCCGGGTCAGTGGCTGCGGACCATCTCCACGCGCTGGAAGCTCTTGAGGTCCGAGTAGCCGCACAGCGCCACCGATCGGCGCAGCGCACCGGCGAGATTCATGGTTCCGTCACTGACCCGGGAGGGGCCGAACAGGATCTCCTGCCAGGTGCCGACGCTGTCGAACTGGACCACCTCGCCACGGGGCAGTTCCGCGTGCGTGGCCTCCATCCCCCAGTGCCTGCCAGCGCCCGGGGCCTCCTGCGCCCGAGCCAGCGGTGAACCCACCATGGCCGCGTCGGCCCCGCAGGCGATCGCCTTGACGATGTCGCCGCTGCGGCCCATGGCCCCGTCGGCGATCACGTGCACGTAGCGTCCGCCGGACTCGTCGAGGTAATCCCGGCGGGCGGCTGCGACGTCGGCCACCGCAGTCGCCATCGGGACCCGGACACCGAGCACATCGGCGGTCGTGTGACTGGCCCCGCCACCGAACCCGACCAGCACCCCGGCAGCGCCGGCGCGCATCAGGTGCAGGGCGGATTGATAGGTCGCCACTCCACCGACGAGCACGGGGACGTCGAGCTCGTAGATGAACTGCTTGAGGTTCAAGGGCTCGAGCGCCGCGCTCACGTGCTCGGCGCTCACGGTCGTTCCCCGGATCACGAAGACGTCGACGCCCGCGGTGATCACGTCGCGGAAGAAGTCGTGGGTCTTCTGCGGCGACAGCGAAGCGGCCACCGTGATGCCGGCCTCGCGCATCTGCTGCACGCGGGCGACGATCAACTCCGGCTTGATGGGCTCGGAGTAGAGGCGCTGCAGCACCGGCACCGCATCCCGCGGTTCTGTCGTGCGGATCTGCTCGAACGCGTCGGAGGGGTCCTCGTACCGGGTCCACAGACCCTCGAGGTTGAGCACCCCCAGGCCACCGGCCTGACCCATGGCGATGGCCGTGGCCGGCGAAACGATCGAGTCCATCGGCGCGGCCACGATCGGCAGCCCGAAGCTGTAGGCGTCGATCTGCCACGTCAGGTCCACGGCCTCCGGATCCCGCGTACGCCGGTGCGGCGCGACGGCCACGTCGTCGAAGGAATACCCCGCCCGGGCCGACTTGGACAGCCCGATCACGATGTCGCTCACGGGACGACAGCCTACTGGTGCCGCCCCCGGTCTTGCGCCCACCAACCCAAGGCGGGAGTGGAAGTCCGGATCGTGAGCCACAATCGGCCTGCCGATTGCTCACGAACAGGACTTTCGCTCACGCCTTCACCGCCGGCAGTCCGGCGACCGCCGCAAGCGGGAACAGAGTCGCTGCGCGTTAGTGCCAAGGACAGCCGTTAGTCCCGAGCACAGCCGTTAGCCGGAAGTCCGCGATTACGGCTAACCGCTGTCCTTCCGGCTAACCGCTGTCCTTCTGGCTAACCGCTGTCCCGGCCACGGGCAGCAGCTGATCAGCCGCCCCCAACGCCCTACCGCCGGTGGTAGTTGGGTGCTTCCACGGTCATCTGGATGTCGTGCGGGTGGCTCTCCTTGAGCCCGGCCGCGGTGATCCGGACGAAGCGGCCGTTGGCGTGCAACCCCGGGATCGAATCGGCACCGCTGTAACCCATCGCCGCACGCAAACCGCCGATCAACTGGTGGGCCACGACCGACAGCTTGCCGCGGTAGGGAACCTGCCCCTCGATGCCCTCGGGCACGAGCTTGTCGTCGCTGAGCACGTCGTCCTGGAAGTACCGGTCCTTGGAGTAGGACTTGGCCTCCCCGCGGCTCTGCATCGCAGCCAGCGAGCCCATCCCCCGGTATTGCTTGAACTGCTTACCGCTGACGAAGACCACCTCGCCCGGGGACTCCTCACAGCCGGCCAGCAGCGAGCCCAGCATCACCGTGTCCGCGCCGGCCACCATCGCCTTGGCGATGTCACCGCTGTACTGCAGGCCACCGTCGGCGATCACGGGCAGGCCGAGCGGCCGCAGCGCTGTCGCAACCTCGTGGATCGCGGTCACCTGCGGCACCCCGACTCCGGCCACGACCCGGGTAGTGCAGATGGAGCCGGGCCCAACCCCCACCTTGACGGCATCCGCCCCCGCCTCGGCCAACGCCAGTCCCGCCTCCGCGGTGGCGATGTTGCCGCCCACGATGTCGATGTCGGTGTCGTTCTTCAGGCGACTGACCATCTCCAGCACGCCCCGGCTGTGCCCGTGGGCGGTGTCCACCACGACGAAGTCCACGCCCGCCTCCGCCAGCGTCATGGCCCGTTTGTAGGAGTCCTCGCCCACGCCCACGGCAGCGCCGACGACGAGCCGGCCGGCGGCGTCCTTGGTGGCATCCGGGAAAGCCTCGGACTTCAGGAAGTCCTTGACGGTGATCAACCCCCGCACCCGGTTGTCCTCGTCGACCAGCGGCAACTTCTCGATCTTGTGCCTGCGCAACAGCGCCAGCGCCTCCGTCGGCTCGATCCCGAGGTAGCCGGTGACCAACGGGGCCGGTGTCATGATCTGCCCCACCGGTACCGAGCGGTCCTCCTCGAACCGCATGTCGCGGTTCGTGACGATGCCGAGCAGTCGCCCGCCGTCGTCGACCACCGGCAGCCCGGAGATGCGATACCGGCGACACACCCCGTCCACCTCGGCCAAGGTGTCCTGCGGGCGACAGGTGACCGGATTGCTCACCATCCCCGCCTCGGAGCGCTTGACCATGTCCACCTGCACGGCCTGGTCGTCGATCGACATATTGCGGTGCAGGACGCCGACGCCACCGATCCGGGCCATGGCGATGGCCATGCGAGCCTCGGTGACAGTGTCCATGGCGCTGCTGACCAGCGGCACCCGCAGTCGCAGGGACCGAGTCAGTTGCGTGGAGGTGTCGACTTCCGAGGGCACCACGTCGGAGGCGGAGGGCACCAGCAGCACGTCATCGAAGGTGAGACCGACGGGGGCGAACGGGTCAGCGGGGGTGGACGAGTAATCCATGCACCAAGATTACGCGCTGCCCGGCGCTTCAGCTGATGACTCCCGCACGCAGACCGACCGCAACGGCCTGGGCGCGGTCGGCGGCCCGCAGTTTGCGGAACAGTCGCCGGGCGTGGGTCTTGATCGTGTCCTCTGACAGGTACAGTTCCCGGCCGATCTCGCCGTTGGACATCCCCCGTGACATCCCGGCGAGCACCTGGGTCTCCCGCTCGGACAGCCGGAACGCCGGCGGCGCCTCGGGTGCCCGCCGGTCACCCCCACCCACGTGGTGGATGGCCAGACCCATCTCGACCTTCGTCGCGTCCTTCGAGATGTACCCGGCGGCTCCATTGGCCACAGCCGTCGCCACTGCCTGCGGGTCCTCACCCGCGGTGAGCATCACGATCCGCACCGATGGATCCGAGTGCAGCAGGCGACGGGCGCATTCCAGCCCGGACATACCCGGCATGCGCACGTCCAGCAGGATCAGATCGGGGCGGTCGCTGAGACACCTGACCAGGGCCTCATCACCGCTACTGGCCAGGCTGACACTGGCGACGCCGGGAAGAGTGCCGACGAGGCGGCGGAGACCATCACGCACGGCCGGCGCGTCATCGACGATCAGGACTGACGTCACCGCGCACCTCCCGCACTTGCTCTCATGTCCCCCTATCGGCGGGTATCCCGAATGCCTTGAATGAGCACTACGAGGCCTCGCGGTGCAACGCGACGATGTCCGGGCGTGCGTCCCAGCGCGTGGCCAACTGACCGCGCAGCCCTGCGCGCAGGGTGTCGGTGATGGCGCTGGCCTCCACGAAGTGGGCGTGGGCGATTTCGGGGTCGGACTCCTTGAGCAGCGCCGCCAGCACCGCATGCGCCGGCCAGGCCACGGCGAGGAACCCCATCGACCCGCTCAGCATGATGGAACGGCGCAGGTTGGGCACGGCCACCTCGCGCCGACCGGCTTCGATGTCGGCCACTGCCAGGAACAGCAGGCTCTTCGCGACGTGTCGCGGCGCGGTGGCCGCTTCGGCCTCGTCGAGTGCCAGCGCGGCATGGGTGACCGCATCCTCGTATCGCGATTGCAGCAGCGCCACCTCGCACTCCACCCACGCCAGCCGGACCTGGTGACGCCACCAGGTGGGGGCGCTGTGGGTGTCGGCGGTGACCCTGTCCAGCAGAGAGCGCGCCTGTGCCAGTGTCGTGGTCGAGGTCAGGGCGTCCTGTAGGCCCACAGCATCGGCCGCCAACCCGGTCATCGCCTCGATGGCCGCGCCCGGGGTGGCCGCCCCGGCCATCGCCTCCCGATCCGCCAGCAGGGCCAAGTCGTGGCAGCCCAACTGCCGCAACAGGCTGCCCCGCAACGATCGCGCCATGGAGAACTCCGGGGTGCCGGCGGCGATCTGGTCGACCACCTCCAGCGCATCGCCGTAGCGGCCGCAGGCACCCAGCGCCACCCCTCGCAGCCACTTCGCGTAGACCTCGGAACGACCGCTCAAGCCCTCCAGCTGGTCGAGCATCGGAAGCGCCTCGTCCACTGCCCCGTGGAACACGGCCCACTCGGACCGCTCGAGTCCCGGATGCAGTGCCACGCCACCAGCGTATTGGTCAGACGTGCCGGCGGACGAAGTCCACCGCGTCGCGTAGCCCGGTCAGGTGAGGTGCCGGGCCTTGCTCGGACCACCCGGGACCAGCCAGCGCCAACGCCGGTTTCGGCCGAAGCCCGGGCAGTTGTCCGAAGCCCTCGTTGTCGGCGTTCTCGGGCAGTTGCGCCCACAGGATGATCACGCCCGGGTGCAGTCGCTTGGCAGCTTCACCCAGCGCCGAGGCCGGTGTTCGCGCAGTCAGCAGTTCCGCCCCGATCCCGTCCTCGGTCAGCGCGGCCCGCAGTGCGTACAGGGGCAGGACGTGGTCCTCGGTGCCGGTCGCCGCCAGCAGCACACCCTCGCGCTTGACCGGGGTGTCGAGGAACAGGCCTGCCGTGACCGCATCGGACAGCACGTGCTCGACGTCGATTCCGACATGCTTGCTCTGCCACTGCTCCCCAGCCCTCTGCAGGACCGGGACGACCAGGTCCTGCCAGGCCGGGAGCACGCCCACCGTCCGCACCGCGTCGGCCACGAGGTGGGCACAACGTTGGCCGTCCAGGGCCAGCGCCGCCTCCCATAGGGAGCGGACCGAACCTGCCGGCAACTCGCCGTCACCGTTGCCTGGAACCTCGGCTACGGGCACCGGCACCTGGCCGCGAACCTGCGCGGCGGCCTCGGCCACGGGTACCCCGCCACGCATCAAGCGCTGCATGGCGACCAGTCGGTCGATGTCCTCGGGCGTATAGCGCCGGTGCGAGCCTTCGCTGCGCACCGAGGGCTCGAGGCCGTACCTGCGGGCCCAGGTGCGCAGGGTCGCCGGGGAGATACCGAGCTGTCTGGCCACCGCGCCGGCTGACAGCGCCACCATCTCTTCCACCACCCGATGAGTCTGACGGGCTTTCCGGGATCGCGCACATTTTCGCTCACGGAGAACAGGGGGTTGACACGGTTTTGAAACGATATTAGTTTGATACTCAACGACGAAGAAGGAGTGATCATGGCCGAGCTCTCACGGCTTCCCGGGACCAACACCGATCACTGGGACTGGCAGATGGATGCTGCCTGTCGCGGCGAGGACTCCGCCGTGTTCTTCCACCCCGAGGGCGAGCGAGGTGCGGCACGGGTGATCCGCACCAACGCCGCGAAGGCCGTGTGCGCCCAGTGCCCCGTGCGCCAGGCCTGCCTGGAGCACGCCGTGGCGGTTCGGGAGCCGTATGGCATCTGGGGTGGCCTCGGCGAGGACGAACTCGCCGCCCTCTACCAGCAGCGCAAGTTGCACATCGCATAAGCCACTGTCCGGTCGCGACCCAGCCCCTCCCCTGCGAGCGACCATGAAGAAGGCCCCGGGTGCCCCCACCCGGGGCCTTCTCATGTGCCGCGGCGCCGGAGCCCCCGCACCTGGTGAGCGGCTTGTCCCGTTGGTGAGCGTTACCCGTTGGTGAGCGACGACGTGTGCCTTCTCCAACGAGGGCCACAACGTCTAACGAGGTGGCCGGTCAGGCACACCGGAGACGTCGAAGGGGCTCCAGGTGATTCACCCGGAGCCCCTTCGACCGCAGAACTACTAGTGCGTGTGGCCGTGGTGGTGGGAGTGACCGTGGCCGTGGTCCTCTTCCTCATCCTCTTCCGGCTTCTCGACGACCAGCACCTCAGTCGTCAGCAGCATCGCCGCGATCGAGCCGGCGTGCTCGACAGCCGAGCGGGTGACCTTGACCGGGTCGATGACACCGTCGGCGATCAGGTCGCCGTACTGACCGGTCGCGGCGTTGTACCCCTGGCCGGCGGGCAGTTCCGCGACCTTCGACACCACCACGTCGCCGGACTCGCCGGCGTTGGCAGCGATCCAGAACAAGGGGGACGACAGCGCCTTCTTCACGATGCGGACCCCCGCCGCCTCGTCCGCGTCCGCAGCCGCGGCCGGGTCCAACTGCGCCGCGGCGTGGATGAGCACCGAACCACCGCCGGCGACGATGCCCTCCTCGACCGCCGCCCGGGTGGCAGCCACAGCGTCCTCGACGCGGTGCTTCTTCTCCTTGAGTTCGACCTCGGTGTGCGCTCCGACCTCGATGACACAGACGCCACCGACCAGTTTCGCCAGCCGCTCCTTGAGCTTCTCGCGGTCCCAGTCGGAGTCACTGTCCTCGATCTCGGCCTTGATCTGCTCGATCCGGCCCTCGATCAGGGTGGTCTCCCCCTTGCCGTCGACGATCGTGGTGTCGTCCTTGGTGATGACCACGCGGTGCGCGGTGCCCAGCACCTCGAGCCCGACCTGGTCGAGCTTCATCCCCAGGTCGGCCGTGACCACCTGACCGCCGGTCAGGATCGCCATGTCCTCCAACATCGCCTTGCGGCGCTCGCCGAAGGCCGGGGCCTTGACCGCCACCGAGGAGAACGTGCCACGGATCTTGTTCACGACCAGCGCCGACAGCGCCTCGCCCTCGACATCCTCGGCGACGATCATCAGCGGCTTACCCGACTGCATGACCTTCTCCAGCAGCGGCAGCAGTTCGGCCAGCGCGGCGACCTTACCCTGCACCAGCAGGATCAGTGGGTCGTCGAGGATTGCCTCCATGCGCTCGGTGTCGGTGACGAAGTACGGGGAGATGTAGCCCTTGTCGAACTGCATCCCCTCGGTGAAGTCCAACGCCAGCGCGGTGGTCGTCGCCTCTTCGACCGTGATGACACCGTCCTTGCCGACCTTCTCGAAGGCATCGGCGATGAGCCGACCGATCTCGGGGTCCTGCGCGGAGATGGTGGCCACCTGCGCGGTCTCCTCGGTGCCCTCGACCGGACGCGCTGCGTCGGCGAGGAACTGTGAGACCTGGGCGACCGCAGCGTCGATGCCGCGCTTGACTCCCATCGGCGCCGCTCCGGCCACCACCATGCGGACACCCTCGGCAACCATGGCCTGGGCCAGCACCGTGGCGGTCGTCGTACCGTCACCGGCGACGTCGTTGGTCTTGGTGGCGACCTCCTTGACCAACTGCACGCCGAGGTTCTCGTAGGGGTCGGACACCTCGATCTCGCGCGCGATGGTCACGCCGTCGTTGGTGATCGTGGGCGCACCCCACGACTTGTCGAGCACAACGTTGCGACCTCGGGGGCCGATGGTGACGCGCACGGCATCGGCCAACGTGTTCACTCCGCGTTCGAGTGCCCGCCGGGCCTCGGCGTCGAATTCCACAATCTTGGACATGTTCTTCCTTTGCTCGGATGTGCGAAAGCCCCTGGAACCACCCGGGTTTCGGGGGTCCCAGGGGCCTCGCTGAGGGTCGGGACGACTACTTCTCGATCACTGCCAGCACGTCGCGTGCCGACAGGATCAGGTAGTCCTCACCTTCGAACTTGATCTCAGTGCCGCCGTACTTCGAGTACACGACGACGTCACCCACGCTGATGTCCAGCGGGATGCGCTTCTCGCCGTCCTCGTCGAAACGACCGGGACCCACCGCGAGGACCTTGCCCTCTTGCGGCTTCTCCTTGGCCGTGTCCGGAATGACCAGGCCAGAGGCCGTGGTCTGCTCTGCGTCCAGCGGCTGCACGAGGATACGGTCCTCGAGCGGCTTAATGGCGACCGACACGGTCTACCTCCCCAATTGGGATCGAAACGGACAGTAGTACTACGGGCCTTCTGCCACCTCGAGCGTCGCGGTCCCGTGGTGGCTCCAACCGTTAGCACTCACAGCGGGTGAGTGCTAAGCATGACACTAATCGGGATTAGCACTGTCGTCAAGAGAGTGCTAATCGTGGCCGGGTTGCCACCTGCTCATGCGCAGGATCCGCCAGCCGCCGACGGCTATCAGCGTGGCGATGGCCGCCCCCATCACCAGGTCCGGCCAGCCACTGCCGGTGACGGCCACCAGCACGCCGGCGATCATGACCCCGAGGTTGGCCACGGTGTCGTTGACGCTGAAGATCCAACTGGCCCGTACGTGCATCCCGGAGTCACGTTTGCCGGCCAGCAGAATGGCCGATGCGGCGTTGGCCACCAGTGCCAGGCCGCCGAACGCGAACATCCACCCGGACTGTGGTTCGCTGCCCACCACCGCGCGTCGCACGACTTCGAGCCAGACCAGCCCGGCCAGACTCACCTGCAGCCAACCGCTGTGCCGCGCCGCACGGCGCCGACTGGCCGCCGTCCCCCCGACCGCCGCCAGCGCAACGACGTACACCGACGCATCGATGAACATGTCGACGGAATCGGCCAGCAGTGCAGACGACTGGGCCAGCAGTCCGCCCACCAACTCCACCACGAACATGGTCGCGTTGATCACCAGCACTGCTATGAGCACCGGCCGTTCCTGACCCTGCGAACCCACAGGCACCGCCGGCGCGCCTGCGTCCACCCGGGCGCCGAGACCGAGCGTCGACAGCGCCGCGATCATCGGATCCGGGCCGCCCTCGTGGACCACGCTCACCCGGTGATGCGTCAGGTCGAACCCCAGCCCCCGGACGCCGGGCACGTCCGCCAGTGCCATCCGCACCAACTGCTCCTCGGCCGGGCAGTCCATGCCGGGGAGGTGGAACACGGTGGTGGTGGGCACGCGCCCATTGTCGGCGAGGGTGTCTGGGTCCGCGGACCACGCCCCCCGGACCGCCGCGCAGGCGCTTCGCCGGAACTTCACGCCAGATCCGGCCACCTGTGGCCGAATCTGGCCCCAAGTTGCGCCCAACGACGCACCGGACCTCCTGCCACAGACAGAAGCCGGCTCGCGCAGGTCGGCAGAGTGCGCGCACGCACCAGTTGGTTGCCCGCTGCGCAATCTGCCCGCCCGATCCGGCGAGAGGCCGCTACACCGTCCGGGCCGCGATGGACGCCGTGCCCAGCCATGTGTGCGGGGCACCCGCGAAACACCAGCCGAGTTTCGGGGCATTGGCGCTGATCCACAGCGCTGGCACCCGCTTGTCGCCGCGGCTGGATCCGGCCAGCGAGAAACACCTGTTGCGCTGTAGAACCCCTGGGTTAGTGGCGAATACCGCCAGCCCCTCCTCGATGGTCATGGGTAGCCGTCCCCTCGCTTCGATCGCAGGCAGGGCTTCGCGGGGCGGCCGGTTCAGGTACTCCACCCCCGGCTCGAATCCGTGCACCAGGTAGGGCCGGTCGCGCGGAACTCTGGGGTCGACCGGGCGGTACCGGTCGGGATCCTCGAAGTTGCGGTCGAAGATCCCCCGCTTGGTCTTGCCGGCGAGGTGCAGCCGGGTAATGAGTTCCTGCACCGGGACCATGGAGTGCGGGAACACCACGTAGGACTCGGCCGTGGCCCGCTGCTGCAGGTCGTCGATCCCCACCCCCGCTACGTCGAACCCGAGGTCCAAGTACACGTGCAACTGTTCGGTGAGATCGGGCACGCGGGGTACAACGCCCCGCACTGGACAGGCATTCCCGGACATAGTGGAGTCGTGGATGTGCCCTGGCTCGTCAGCGACGAGGGCAGCCGCATCATCGCCGAGGTCGGCGCCATGGATGCCATCACGGCCCGCCGCGCCTTCCCGCACGTCCGACCCGATCGGCTTGCCGATGCTCTGTCCCAAGCACTCAACCGGCCACCCGGTTTCCCGCTGCAACTCGTCACCGGTTCCGGGGTGCAGCAGTCCAGTCCCGCGATCGTCGCCGAACGGCGGGCCCAGCGGCTGGCCGAGGCGGGAGTCACGCGCGTCATCGACGCAGGCTGCGGAATCGGCATGGACTCGTGGGCCTTCGCCTCGGCGGGGCTGCGGGTGATCGCCTTCGAAGTCGATCCGACCACCGCGGAGGTGGCGCGCGCGAATCTCGCCGGCCTGGACGTCGAGGTCCACAACGCCGACGTCACAGCCGTGGAACTGCCGGCCGATGCCGCCCTGTTCGTCGACCCCGCGCGGCGCCGGTCCCATCAGGATGCCGGCGGACGGCCGCTGCGGATCCGCGATCCGGAGCAATGGTCGCCGCCGTGGTCGTGGGTGCTCGCCCAGGCCCGCCGCCGCAATGTCGTCGCCCGGATCCGCCCCGGGCAGCGCGACCTGCCGCCGGGGACCGAGTGGCACTGCACTTCGTTGAACCGCCGGCTCGTCGACGCCACCGTCTGGTTCGGGCCCCTGGCCGAGGTCGACCGGCGGGCGAGTGTGCGCGACACCGACTGGCACGAACTGACCGGCCCGCCGGCCCCCGCCGTAACGGGGCCCGTGGGCGGATACATCGTGGATCCCGACCCGGCGATCGTGCGCACCGGCCTGGTCACGAACGCAGCGGCCGAAATGGGCGGCCAGCTGTTGGACGAGAACCTCGCCTTCATCACCACCGAGGAGCGCCCACCGCACTGGGCCGGCCGCAGCATGCGGGTGCTGGAGGAGGTGTCGCTGCGGAAGGTGCGGGCCGCCTGCCGGGCTTCGGGACTGGCCCGGGTGACGGTCTGGTCCCGCGGGTTCGAGCGACCCCCCGCCGTGGGACTGCCGGAAGGCCGCGACGGGATCGTGGTCGCGGCCCGGTTGGGCGCGGAACGCCGATCCGTCGCCTGGATCGGGACGCCCGTGCACTGACAACATCGCGTTGCGTACCCCTGCGCGACTACCGTTGCCTCCCATGAGCACTGCGCGCATCACCCTGTCGGCCCTGGCAGCCGGTGGCCTCCTGCTGACCACCCTGGGCCCCGCCACCGCCGCCACGGTCACCCCGGCAGCGGCCACTGCCGGTGCCAAGATCAACCAGGGCAAGGCGCCGTGCACGAGCCTGCCGAACCTGGAGGGCAAGAAGCCCGGCCAGCTGCTGAAGTACAAGGAACTCGCGGTCGATTCCAGCCTGCTGACCGGCGCGCGCATGTTCCGCGTGCTGTACACCACCTCCGGCGTGGACGAGAAGGACGTGCAGGCCAGTTGCGGCCTCGTGCTCATCCCCACCACGCCCAAGGACCGCGCCAACGAGATCGTCGCCTACGCCCACGGCACCATCGGCATGCACCAATCCTGCCAACCGTCCAACAACCCCTCCGGGTTCCTCGGGCCGGGGCTGGGCGCCATCACCTACGGCTCGGGCAAGTACGCCGTGCGCGGGAAGAGCAAGAACGGCATCCTGCAGGGCCTGATCGACGCGGGTCGGATGGTCACCGCGACCGACTACTACTCCGGGCTCGGTGAGCCCAAGACCGCGCAGCAGAACTACGTGCTCGGGGTACCGGCCGGCGCCGCGGTCCTGGACAGTGCCCGCGCGGGCGTCCAACTGGAGAACTCCCTGGAGAAGCAGGGCAAGGACCCGAAGTCGTGGAAGGTGGCCACCTGGGGCATCTCACAGGGCGGGCACGCGGCCTTCTGGGCGGCGCAACTCGCGAAGGACTACTACAGCGGCACGCAACTGAAGCAAGGACCCGAAGTTCAAGCCCGTGGGTACCGCGGCGATCGTCCCGGCCAGTTCGTTCGTGGCCACCGACCAGACGCCGCCGGGGCTGATCGGGCGTCACCTCGGCGATCTGGAGATGCACGAGCCCGCGCAGGTGGTGAACGGCACTCCGATCGGCAACATGGGGGCGCTGCTGTTCTCACTGGTGGTCACGTCCTGGGACAAGTACCCGGGATCGGGCGCGCTGCAGTCCGACGCCACGTTCCCGGGCTACCCATCGTCGGTACCCGTCCCCCAGATCGAGGACGTGCTCACCGGTCCGGATCTGGGCAACGGCCAGCAGGTCGCAGCCAACATCGCCGCTGGGTGCCTCAACGCCAGCCTGGCGCTGCAGACGAGCCAGTACAACCAGCCGGAGAAGTCCGCGTTCTTCGTCCAGCCGATGTGGGGCGGCCCCGGGCCCGACGGCAACTGGGTGGGCCAGGTCGACACCACCTGCGTAACCCCGGGCGCCGACCCCGATTTCGCCTCCTGGTGCACCTGGCTGGCCTACAACCAACCCGGGCCGGACGGAAAGAACCCGTTCAACAAGATCCCGCTGCGGGCCGACGGCTCCTACGCCGATGTGCTGATCGCCGAGGGCATGGCGGACAACGTCGTATGGTGCATGAAGTCCGGCAAGAACCTGCCCGGACCGGCCGACTGCCTGGCGCGACAGTTGTACGACTCGCTGGCGCCGGCATGCGCGGCCAGCAGCGTCAGACTCGACCTGTTCGCCGAGACGAAGAAGTCCCCGGCCACCCATGGATCGACCAACGAGCAGATCGCCGACAACGGCAAGGCGAAGTTCCAGGGCTCACGGCTCGCGAAGTTCTTCAACGGCGCGTTCGCCGACTCCCTGAAGGCCGGTTGCAGGGCCACGGTGGTCAACGGCTCGTAGGCGGTTCCGCAAGGCTGCCGGGCACACGGGCGCGATCACTTGCCAGAGTGGGGTTCATGGACCACGACATCCCACAGGTCGCCCTCAACGACGGCAACCGGCTACCCGCGATCGGATTCGGCACCTACCCGTTGCAGGGCGCCGAGGCTGTCGAGGCCATCGGCAGCGCGCTGCGGACCGGCTACCGACTGCTGGACACCGCGGTGAACTACGGCAACGAGGCCGAGGTGGGCCAGGCGTTGCGCCGGTCGGGGATCCCACGCGAGCAGGTGCGGATCACCAGCAAACTGCCCGGTCGTCATCATGCCTACGACGACGCGGTCGCCTCCGTCCAGGGTTCGTTGTCGCGCCTGGGTTTGGACTACATCGACCTGCACCTGATCCACTGGCCCAACCCGGGGGTCGGCAAATACGTCGAGGCCTGGCAGGCGCTGGTGGATCTGCGCGCGCAAGGATTGATCCGCTCCATCGGCGTCTCCAACTTCACGCAGGCGCATCTTGAGGCCATCATCGACGCCAGCGGGGTCACTCCCGCGGTGAACCAGATCGAACTGCACCCGCGCTTCCCACAGGAGCACATGCGCGCGGTTCACCGGCGCCTGGGGATCGTCACCGAGGCCTGGAGCCCCATGGGCAAGGCGCGGGCGCCCCTCGCAGAACCCGCAGTGCGGAACGCGGCCCGGCGGCTCGGGGTCACTGCGGGGCAGGTGATCCTGCGCTGGCACGTGCAGATCGACTCGCTACCGATACCGAAGTCGGCCGATCCGCAGCGGCAGCGGGAGAACTTGGACGTCTTCGGATTCGAGCTGACTGCAGGCGAAGTCGCCGAGATCAGCGCCCTCGGGGAGCCCGACGGTCGGCTCTTCGGCGGCGACCCGGACATCCACGAGGAGATGTAGGTCCGGCCGCCCCGGCCAGTCCGGACAGAGAACCGGGGTGACGCGAACTGCGCCGTCAGTCGTCCTGGACCCTGGGGAGCTCCGGTCGCGAGTGTTGCGCGGTTGTCACCTCGTTTCCGCGACTGTTGCGCGGTTGCTGGTTTCGGGGTCCGAAAACCGACAACGGTGCAACAGTCGCGCCGGGGGAACCACAACGGTGCAACAGTCGCGCCGGTCACCGCGCGAGAATCCACCAGCGCCGCGGCCCCGGCTCACCACAGGACGGCTATCACCACGTTCGCGATCGCCAGGCCACCGATCAAGCCCCAGACCGCATTGGAGATCGACTCCTTCTTGCGGTTGGCCAGGATCAAACCCAGCACGACCAGCAGGATGACGAACTTCACGCCGATCTTGGCGTTGTCGGGCAGCGCCCATTCGTCGGGGTCGGAATCGTGCAGCGGGTAGCGAAGACCGACCAGCAGCACGCCGGTGACCAACTGCGTCAGGGCGCCGTGGAACATCGCGTTGTTCACCACGCGCGGGGTGGTGCTGATCTGTACGACGAAGCCCCCGATCAGCGCCGCCAGGCCGAGGAAGTGAAGGATCACGAGGAGGTTGTAGAGGAGACTCACGCATCGATTCTCACTGTTGTCGGCAAGGGGCGCGCAGCCGGTGTCTGGATTGTCTTGACGATCAAGGTGGTTGCAGCTCGCTCCCCCACGACCAGACCGCTCCGAGCATGATCATTAAGACAATCCAGACACGCAGTTCATGGCAGGACCAACGGCTCGTCGACCGGTAGCGACGAATCCGCGCCCAGGAGCCATCCGGACGGTGGTCGCCCGCGGGCCACCATCTCCGCCCCGAGCGCCGCGACCATCGCCCCGTTGTCAGTGCACAGGCCAGGCCGTGGCACCCGCAGCCGCACCCCGGCCGCGTCGCAGCGCTGCTGGGTGAGCACCCGCAGCCGGGAGTTGGCCGCCACCCCACCGCCCAGGATCAGCGTGTCGACGCCGGTATCGCGGCAGGCGGCCAGCGCCTTCGCGGACAGCACATCGGCCACCGACTCCTGGAACGACGCAGCGACGTCGGCCACCGGAGCCCCCGGGTTGGCTGCCAGCCACCGCTTGACGGCGGTCTTGAGCCCCGAGAACGAGTAGTCATAGGCGGCATCGCGAGGTCCGGTCAGCCCGCGTGGGAAGGCGATGGCCGCAGGGTCGCCGGCGACTGCAGCGGCATCGATCGCCGGCCCGCCGGGGAAGCCCAGGCCCAACATCCGCGCGACCTTGTCGAAGGCCTCGCCGGCGGCATCGTCGATGGTGGCGCCGAGCGGTTCGACGTCGTCGGTCACGTCCCCCACCCGCAGGATCGACGAGTGCCCCCCGGAGGCCAGCAGCGCGATGCAGCCCTGCGGCAACGGTCCGTGCTGCAACTGATCCACCGCCACGTGGGCGGACAAGTGGTTGACCCCGTACAACGGCTTGCCGAGAGCCAATGCCAGCGCCTTGGCGGCGGCCACGCCCACCACCAGCGCGCCGGCCAGGCCGGGCCCCGCGGTGACGGCGATCGCATCGACATCTTGCAGGCGGACCCCCGCGATTTCGCACGCCCGGTCGAGGGTCGGCACCATCGCTTCCACATGCGCCCGGCTGGCCACCTCCGGAACGACCCCGCCGAACCGAACCTGCTCCGGCACGCTGCTGGCCACGGCGTCGGCGAGCAACGTCGTCCCCGACACGATCCCGACACCGGTCTCGTCGCACGAGGACTCGATCCCCAGCACCAGCGGGCTCACAGGTCCAACCCCATCACGAGGGCGTCCGAGAAGTCCGGGTAGTAGCGCTCCCGGCGGCGGATGGTCGTGAAGCCGTTGTGCGCGTACAGCCCGATGGCCGCCTCGTTGTCCGCCCGCACCTCCAGGTGCAGGCGCCGGCAATCGGCGGCACGGGCATGCTCGACGAGGTGGCTCAGCAACGACTGCCCGGCGCCGCGGCCCTGCCCGTCCGGGGCCACGGCGATCGTCTGCACGTCGGCATCCGGGGGCACGAGCCACAACCCGGCGTAGCCGCGCACCGTCTCACCGTCGACCAGCACGACGTAGTACCGGTCGTCGCGGGCCAGCTCGCCCCAGAAGGATTCCACCGGCCACGCGGTCGGACCGAACACCCGTTGCTCCACGGCGTGCACCTGCTCGAGGTCCCACCACTTCATCGGCCGGATCATGCCGGCTTCGCATCCGGTTCCCGCAGGTACCAGGGACGGGCCGGGAGTTGCGCGGGCACGGACAACAGATCGGCGGCGGCCACCTGTGCGAACTCACCGAGCTCCGGGTACCGCTGCGCCGCCGGACCGACGACGCGCATCCCGGGCCACCGCTCGCGGACCTGCGCGGGTGGGATGACCAGCGGTCCCTCGACCCTGCGGCCGTCGACGTAGCGCGCCACGAACACCTCCCGGCGGCGGGCGTCGGTGGCGACGATCCCATCGCCGATGCGCCACCCCAAGCCGTCCAGGGAACACACCCCGGCCACCGGAACCCCCAGCGCGGCAGCCATGGTCAGTGCAGTCACCACGCCGACCCGCAGCCCGGTGTAGGGCCCGGGACCGACCCCGACCACGATCGCCTCGATCTGCGCCACATCCGGGGCCACCGCCCGGATCAACTCCGCGAGATGCTCGGCGTGCCCGGTCGGCGCCACCACCCCCGCCGAGCGACCTCTCGAACGCCGCCGTGCAGTGCGGGGTGGCCGTGTCCATCGCCAGGGTCCTCACAGCGGCACCTCCCGGCCGACGCCGGTGATCGTGACCAGCCGGCCGGTGGGCACACTCTCGATGTCTATCTCCAGCCTCCGCGGCGACAACCCCTCCGCACGGTCCCTGCCCCATTCCACGCAGACCACCGCGTCGTCGGCCTCGAGGTCGAGGTCCTCGAACTCCCCGGCGCTGCCCAGGCGGTAGGCGTCGGCGTGGACCAGCGCCGGCCCCCCGACCAGCGACGGGTGCCGGCGGGCGATCACGAACGTCGGGCTGGTGATCGGCCCGCGCACACCCATACCCTCCCCGAGGCCGCGCATGAACGTGGTCTTCCCAGCCCCCAGGTCCCCGGTCAGCAGCACGACGTCGCCGGCCCGCAGTCGCAGACCCAGCAGCCGCCCGAGCTCCACCATCGCCTCGGCCGACTCGACGTCACGACGCACGACCGGCGAAGGCAAGATCCGCAATCCCTCTCGTGATCTGGGCGGGACGCTCGAGTTGGATCATGTGGCCGGTGTCGGCCAGGATCGAGACCGTCGCGTCGGGCAGTTGCTCGGCGATGCGCAGCGTGTGCGACGGCGGGGTGAGCACATCGAACTGCCCGCATGTCACCAGCGCGGGCAGTTCGGCGAGTGCCTTGAGCGCGTCGTACTTGTCATGGGCCAGCAGCGTGGGCAGGAAGTCCAGCGCGGTCTCCAAGGACGTGGCGTTGAGCATGTCCAGCGTGAACCGGTTCAGCGACAGTGGCGCCTGCGACCCGAAGCTCGCGCGGCGGGTGGCCGCGGTGTTCAGATCGGTACGCCGCACGGCCTGGATCAGCGAGCCCATCGGAATCCTGCCGGGCTGTCTGCCCGCGATCGCCGCCTCGAGCCGCCGCGCAGCCCCGGAGGTCACGCCGAGGAAGTCGGCCGAGAGGTTCCCGCAGCTGGTCGCGACCAGCCCGACGGCGTCGACCCGCTGGGCCACCGTCTCCGGAAACTGATCGGCCATGGCCATGATCGTCATGCCTCCCATGGAATGGCCGACAAGGGTGACCGGGCCGTCGGGTGTGCGCCATGAGCACGGCGTGCAGGTCCCTGCCGAGTTGGTCGAGGGTGTTGTTCGCGGCCGGCCCGCGCTGGCTTCGGCCGTGGCCGCGCTGGTCCCACAAGACCATCCGAACCGTGCCCTGCAGGGCTTTTCGCTGGAAGTGCCAGCTGTCCTGGTTCAGGCAGTAGCCATGTCCCATCACCACCGTCGGCGCCGATGCCGGAGCCGGGTGGACCTCGACATACAGTTCGGTGCCGTCATCGCTGCGCAGCCAGTGCGGCTCTCCGCGAACCGTCCCGAACGGCTCGTTCCTCGTCGGGTCGGCGCGCCAGGGTTTGCGAACCACCAACTGCTCGGCGGCCACCCCGGCGGCGAGGCCGACGGCCAGTGCGACCAGCGCCTTCATGCGCCACCTCCGAGGTAGACGCGATCGACGCGCGGTCCCAGCCGGGTCACGATCTCGTAGCCGATCGTCCCGGTCGCCTGCGCCCAGTCCTCGGCGATCGGAATGCCGTGCTCGCCGCTGCCGAACAGGATCACCTCATCGCCTTCCGCCGCCGGATCGTCGCCGAGGTCGACCACGAACTGGTCCATGCAGACCCGGCCCGCGATCGTCCGCCGCCGCCCGGACGCGAACACCGGGCCGACATTGGTCGCGTTGCGGGGGATGCCGTCGGCGTAGCCCAGCGGGACGACACCGGTGGTCGCATCCGTGGGCAGCGTGTACTGGTGGCCGTACGACAACCCGGACCCGGCGGGCAGGCGCTTGACCGTCGTCAACTGACCAACCAGAGTCATGACCGGGCGCAGCCCCAGTTCGGCCGGGGTGCCCATCTGCGCGCCGGGACTCACGCCGTACATGGCGATGCCGGGTCGGACCATGGTGAAATGTGCGTCCGGCAGACTCAGCGTGGCCGCCGAGTTGGCCAGGTGCAGATGCTCCGGCTCCACGCCGAGGGCGGCCGCCTGCTCCACCCCGGCGCGGAACCGCTCGATCTGGACGGTGTTCAGCGGGTTGCGGGGGTCGTCGGCCACGGTGAAGTGCGACCAGAGCGCCACGATCTCGGCGGCCCCGCCAGCCTGCATGGCCTTGGCCTGCTCGAGCAAAGCCCCCCACTGCGTCGGGCGGGCAACCGGCCCGGCCCAGGCCCGTGTCCAGTTTGAGGTGCAGCCGGGCGCGGCGACCGGTCGCGGCGATGCGGTCCAGTTGCGCCGGGCTGGAGACGCCGACGTCGACCCCGGCGTCCAGCACCTCCGCCCAGGGGTCGTCCGGCGAGGCGAGCCATGCCAGCAGTGCCCCGGTGTCGCCGGCGGCGCGAAGTTCCAGCGCCTCGGCGAACAGCGCCACGCCCAGCCACTCGGCGCCGGCATCACGTGCGGCACGGGCCATCGGGAGCAGCCCGTGACCGTAGGCATCGGCCTTGACGATGGCCATCTGCTGGCTTCCAGGCGCCTTGGAGCGAAGCACCTCGAGGTTGTGCGCGAACGCGTCGAGATCGATACGGGCCTCGGCGCGGGTCACCCCTCCATGGTAGCCGTGGGGGTCTCGTCCGACGGCTCGTCGGTGAGCACCGGCATCTGGAACCGCCACGTGCGCCAGAGGCTGTCGTCCGTGGCGAGCTCGGCCATGAAGCGGCCGATGTTGGCCATGGTCGTGTGGTCCGGCCGGGCAAGGCTCGCGGTGAGGCCCGGGCTGACCCGGTACGGCCCGCCTGCGCCGGGCTTGAGCGTGTCGGGGCGGACCACGACCCATTCCAGACCGGGGTCGGTCGTCCCGATCTCGTGGGCCAGGAAGTCCGCGGCCCGCTGGTTGTCCCGGGCTGGCGGCAGCACCGCGCGCAACATCCACAGCACAGCCCGCTCACCGCGCCCGCGACGCGGATCCGGACGGTCGTTGACCGCGACGGTGCTCATCAGGATCACGCGCAGCGGCAGGTCGCCGGTGCGGGCATCGCACATGGTTCGCAGCGCGCGCGTGACCAGATTGAGGGGCGGGCCGAAGATGCCCCGCGGATTCGTGCGGTGACCCAGGCACGAGATCAACACGTCGCACCCCGCCATCTGGCGGTGCACCTCGTCGGGCGGCAAAGTCAGCAGATCCGACTCGACCACCGTGAGCAGCGGATCGCCGGCGACTCCGGCGGGCAACCGGTCGGCGGATCGCACGATGGCGCGCACCGGCACCCCCCGGGACAGCAGTTCCCGCAGGACCTCACCGCCGGTGCGCCCGGTGGCCCCGAGCAGCAGAACGCAGGGTTGCTCCATGGATCGAGCCTAGTGTCGCGCGTCTGAAGTTGGTTTTCGCGTGGAGATGAGCTCGTCGGCGGTCTGGCCCGCTAGCTCCGTGCCCGGGGTCGGTGGCGGACTCCTTGGGCCGGCCCCGGGCGGTTTGTCACGACGTTGCGGGCGTCCGCCGGGCGGTTCGACCGCGCACCATCGTGACAAACCAGCCGGACAGGCGCGCAACGTCGTCACAAAGACCGCCCGCGGCGGGAGCCCGTCCAGGCAACCGGCACGCACGACACTAGATGCCGGCCCCAGCGGCCCATGCCACCGCAGCAGCGACTTGGTCGGCGACATCCATGGCCGTGGCCGGGAAATCCGTCAGCGCCCCGGCCTGGCCGTGGACCAGGGCGGCGCACGCGGCCAGCCGAGCCATCTCCGGCAGGTTCGGATCGCGGCCGACGAAGTGGCGGGCGAGCATGCCTCCCATGAGTCCGGACAGGACGTCGCCGCTGCCGGCGGTGGCCAGGTTCGGGCTGCTGAGGATGTTGATGAACACCTGTCCGCCGGGCTCGGCCACGACCGTGACCGCCCCCTTCAACAGCACCACCACCTGCAGGTCGGCGGCCGCCCGCCGCACCGCGGCGATCCGGTCGGTGCCGACGTCGAAGCCCAGGCGGGCGAACTCTCCCTCGTGTGGGGTGATGACCACCGGCCCGGCCACGACCTTGGACAGCGCCTCGGCGTCGAAGACCGCCGGTCGACCCGAGGCCACCGCGTCGTCGACCGCCCGGGTCAGGCGCTGCTCGTCGGCAAGCCCCGGGCCGACGACGTAGGCATCGGTGCGGCCGTCCGCGGCCACCACATCCGGGAAGCCGCCGACTGCCGAGCGGACCATTCCCGCGTCGCTGTACCGCGCACCGGCAGTGCACAACTGCCCGGCACCTGGGTACTTCTCGGAGCCGGCCGCGATATGGACGACCCCCCGGGTGTACTTGTTGTCCCGGAAGCCCGGCAAGGCGAAGAACTGCGCGGCGTCAGCAGCCTCGACCAACCGCACCTGCGCGTCGGGCAGCGTCGCATTCAGTCCGATGTCCACGAGGTGCACCTGGCCACAGATGTCGGGCCGCAGGACGACGCCCGGCTTGAGCGTCCCGAACGTGACCGTGTGATCGGCCCGCCACACCTCGCCGGGCACGTCGCCGGTGTCGGGCTGCAAGCCGCTCGGCAGATCCACGGCGATGGTGAGTTCGGCATCGACCGCATCCCGGATCGCCGCCGCGTTCGGCCGCAGTGGGCCGGTGCCGCCGATGCCCACCACTGCGTCCAGCACGACGTCCGCACGACGGGGCTCGCGCACCCGGGCACCCTCGCGCCGCGCCGCCCGCAGGCCCTCGGGGTGCAGGGTGTCGGCCGTGGCGACGATGTCGATGGCCACCCCGCGCCGGGCCAACTGTGACGCGGCGAACAGCGCATCGCCGCCGTTGTTCCCGGACCCCGCCACCACCGCCAGCCGCAACCCGCTGACGCGACCGAAGGTCTCCCGCATGAGCCGGGCCGTCGTGACCGCCAGCCCGGTCGCCGCGCGCTGCATCAGCGCGCCTTCGGGCATCCGGGCCATCAATGCTTCTTCGGCCAGACGGATGGTGGGGACGTCGTGCACGGGTTCCATGTGTCCATCGTGGCGGAATGCGGGGCCGGGGGCGGCACGAACCCGCACGCGGTGAGTGGTTGCGCCCGGAAGACGCGACGAATCCACGCCGGCTGGGCCGACGGCCAGGTGACAACTCGGTCACCCATCAGTCACAGACATCCAGACCTGGGCGATCTTTGTGATCCTGCGTCAACTCAGTTGCCCGTCGGTCACAAACATCGGCGGGCCGGGGCCGAGCCCCTGCAGTTCAGCCGGTGAAGCGCGGGAAGGACTTCCGGCCGCTGTACACCGCGGCGTCGTCGAGCTCCTCCTCGATGCGCAGCAGCTGGTTGTACTTGGCAACCCGCTCGGAACGCGCCGGGGCACCGGTCTTGATCTGACCGCAGTCCGTGGCCACAGCCAGGTCCGCGATCGTGGTGTCCTCGGTCTCGCCGGACCGGTGGCTCATCATGCAGGTGTAGCCGGACCGGTGTGCCAGGGCGACCGCGTCGAGGGTCTCGGTGAGCGAGCCGATCTGGTTGACCTTGACCAGCAGTGCGTTGGCCGCACCCCGCTCGATCCCGTCGGCAAGCCGCACCGGGTTGGTCACGAACAGGTCGTCACCGACCACCTGCACCCGGTTGCCGACGGCGGTGGTCAGGTCGATCCATCCCTGCCAGTCGTCCTCGGCCAACGGGTCCTCGATGGAGACCAGCGGGTAGGCGTCCAGCAGCGTGGCGTAGTACGCGGTCAGTTCCTCAGCGGTCTTGGACGCACCCTCGAACGTGTACACCCCGTCGGCGTAGAACTCGGTGGCGGCCACGTCCAGCGCCAGTGCGATGTCAGCTGCCGAGGCCGAGGCCCGCAGCCTCCACCGCCTCGCCGATCAGGTCCAGCGCCTCGCGGTTGCTCGGCAGGTCCGGGGCGAACCCGCCCTCGTCCCCGAGCCCGGTGGCCAGTCCCCGCTTCTTCAGCACGGACTTCAACGAGTGGTAGACCTCGGCGCCCATGCGCAAGGCGGTGTTGAAGTCGTCGGCGCCGATCGGAGCGATCATGAACTCCTGGATGTCCACGCCGGTGTCGGCGTGGGCGCCGCCGTTGAGGATGTTCATCATCGGCACGGGCAGCACGTGCGCCGACGGACCGCCGAGGTAGCGGAACAGGGGCAGGTCCGCCGATTCGGCCGCAGCGCGGGCCACGGCCAGCGAGACGCCGAGGATGGCGTTGGCGCCGAGCTCGCTCTTGTTCGGGGTCGCGTCGAGGTCGATCATCACCTGGTCGATCAACCGCTGCTCGCTGGCTTCGATGCCTTCGACCTCGGGTGCGATCCGGTCCTCGACGGCGGCCACGGCCTCGAGCACGCCCTTGCCGAGGTAGCGGTCCCCGCCGTCACGGCGCTCGGAGGCCTCGAAGGCGCCGGTGGAGGCACCGCTGGGAACTGCGGCCCGACCCAGCGAACCGTCCTCGAGCGCCACCTCGACCTCGACCGTCGGGTTGCCCCGCGAGTCCAGGATCTCCCGTGCGATGACTGCGACAATCTCGGCCACTGTTCCTCCTTGGATCGGCTGCTTCGAGCCTACCGTCTGGCCATCCGGCGGGGCGCTGAGCCTGTCAGCCTTCCCGGCGGATCAACTCATCGCGCAGCCCGATGGCAGCGCGGCGGGCAGCGGCGTCGGCATCGACCCCGCGGGCCCGGGCCGCCGCCACCAGTTCCAGGATCGCCTCGCCGGCGTCCATCTGGTCGAGCAGCGCCGCCACCCGTGGGTCCGGCGCCGGCGCCGCGACCCCGCCCTTCTCGGCGCGGTGCAACAGTTTCTCGATCAGCGGCAAGGCCGGCATCGCCATCGGCACCCCATCGGTCACCGAGGTCCGGCCCTTCTCGAGACGCTTGCGCTCGAACCAGGCGGCCTCCACATCGCCGGCCGTCTGCGCAGTCTCGTCGCCGAACACATGCGGGTGGCGGGCGATCAGCTTGTCCGCGATGCCGCCCGCCACGTCGTCGATGTCGAACGGCTCGTCGGCCTCCTGCCCGATCCGGGCGTGGAAGACCACCTGCAACAGCAGGTCGCCGAGCTCCTCGACCATCGCGGACCGGTCGTCGGCGTCGATGGCCTCGATCGTCTCGTAGGTCTCCTCCACGAGGTACTGCACCAGGCTCTCGTGGGTCTGCTCGGCATCCCAGGGGCAGCCGCCGGGGGACCGCAGCCGGTCCATGACTGCGACCAACTCCAGCAGGCGCTGCCCTCGGCTCACTGCTGAGGCGGCAGTTGGGTCAGCGCTTCGGTGGCGTCCGCCGGCGTCGACAGGTCGTCGGGCAACGCCCCGACCGACAGTTGCTGTGCGTCCCACGTGCCGAAGCGGGGGCTGACCTGGGGCTGGATCTCGTCGCTCAACGCCTGGACCTGCGTCAACAACCCGGTCTGGCCGGTGGGGTCGTCGCCGGTGATCGTCGTCTTGGTCATCTGCTCGATGAGCAACGAGGTGCGCACGACGTCCGGGATCATGTCCGGCAGCACTCCCGCCTGCAGAGCGCTCGTCTCCAGTGCCTCCTGGCCGCCGGCGCGTTCGGCCTCGTCCGCGATCGCGGAGTCCACCGCACCCTTGGTCACGTCGATGCCCTTGCGCGTGGCCAACTCGTCGACGAGTTCGGCCACCACCCACCTCGACAACACCGCCTGCGAGACCTGGGCGCTCTCGGGGATGCCGAGTTTGGTCGTCAGTTCCGTGGTCGCCTGCGACAGGTCGGAGTCCGTGAGCCGCTCATCGCCGACGAGCGCCGCCGACCCGGAGAGAGTCTGGCCACAGCCGGCCAGCACAACTCCGGCCGCCAGCACCACTGGGATCCACCGCTTCATCGACTCCTCCAACCTCTCGCCCGAGTCTAGCCATCCAGCACCACCGTCTCGATCACTGTGCGGCACCACTGCAGCAGATCGTGATCCGTCAGCGGGCTCGCCCCGAAACCCTCCCCCATCGGCCGGGGCACCAGCATCGTGCCGGACGCCGCCTTGTAGTGGCTGCCTGGATACAGCCGGCTCAGGCGCATGGTCCGGCTTTCGGCCAGGTGCGCGGGCGCGAACCGCACCCGCGTGCCGGCCATGACCACGTCGGCGATCCCGGCCGCCCGCGCCAGCAGCCGTAGCCGCGCCACCGCGACCAGCACCGCGACCGGCGCCGGCAGTGGGCCGTAGCGGTCGGCCATCTCCGCCTCGAACTCGGCCACAGCCTCCTCCGAGGCAGCTTCGGCCAGGGTCGTGTAGGCCATGAGTCGCAGCCGCTCGTCCGGCACGTAGTCGTGCGGCAGATGGGCGTTGACCGGCAGTTCGATCCGGACCTCGGGCAGCTCCTCCTCGCGCTCGCCGCGCACTGCGGCCAGCGCCTCCCCGACCATCCGCACGTACAGGTCGAAGCCGATGTCGGCTATGTGCCCGGACTGTTCGCCGCCGAGCAGGTTGCCGGCGCCGCGGATCTCCAGGTCCTTCATCGCCACGGCGATGCCCGAGCCGAGATCGGTGTGCGCGGCGATCGTCTCCAGCCGGTCGTGGGCGGTCTGTGTGAGCGGCTTCTCGCGCGGATAGAGGAAGTAGGCGTACGCGCGCTCCCGGCCGCGGCCCACCCGGCCGCGCAACTGGTGCAACTGCGACAGGCCGAAGGCGTCAGCGCGGTCCACGATCAACGTGTTCGCGTTGGGGATGTCCATACCCGACTCGACGATGGTGGTGCACACCAGGACGTCGATTCGCCCCTCCCAGAAGTCCACGACCGTCTGCTCGAGCGCGGCTTCGGGCATCTGGCCATGGGCGAACGCGATCCGCGCCTCCGGCACCAACTCGGTCAACTTCGTGGTCATCCGGCCGATCGACTCGATCCGGTTGTGGATGAAGAAGACCTGCCCGTCGCGGAGCAACTCCCTGCGGATCGCCGCGGAGATCTGCTTGTCGTCGTACGGACCGACGAAGGTCAGGACCGGCAGCCGGTCCTCCGGCGGGGTCTGGATCGTGGAGATCTCACGGATCCCGGTGACCGCCATCTCCAGGGTCCGGGGGATCGGCGTGGCCGACATGCTCAACACGTCGACCGAGGTGCGCAGCGCCTTGATGTGCTCCTTGTGCTCGACCCCGAAACGCTGCTCCTCGTCCACGATCAACAACCCCAACTTCGGGATCCGCGTCTTGGGACTGAGGATGCGGTGGGTGGCGATCACGATGTCCACGCTGCCCTCGGCGAGGCCGTCGAGAATGCGCTGCGCCTCGGCATCCGACTGGAAACGCGACAATGCCTCAACGCGGATCGGGAAGGATCCGTAGCGCTCGGTGAAGGTGTTGTAGTGCTGCTTGACCAGCAGTGTTGTGGGCACCAGCACCGCCACCTGCTGGCCGTCCTGGACCGCCTTGAACGCCGCCCGCACCGCGATCTCGGTCTTGCCGAACCCGACGTCGCCGCACACGAGCCGGTCCATCGGCACCGGTCGCATCATGTCGGCCTTGACCTCGTCGATGGTCACGAGCTGATCCGGGGTCTCCTGGTACGGGAAGGCGTCCTCGAGTTCGCGCTGCCACGGGGTGTCCGGGCCGAACTGGTGACCCTTGGTGGCCTGCCGCGCCGCGTAGAGCCTGACCAGTTGGGCTGCGATCTCGCGCATGGCACGTTTCGCGCGCGCCTTCGTCTTCTGCCAGTCGGCGCCGCCCAGTCGATGGACTGTCGGCGCCTCGCCGCCGACGTACCGGGTGACCTGGTCGAGCTGGTCGGTCGGCACGTACAGCTTGTCGGCGGGCTGCCCGCGTTTGCCGGCCGCGTACTCCAGCACCAGGTACTCGCGCACGGCACCGGCCACGGTGCGCTGGGTCATCTCGACGTACCTGCCCACACCGTGCTGGTTGTGCACGACGAAGTCCCCGGGCTTGAGCGTCAGCGGGTCGAGGGCCTTGCGGCGTTTGGCCGGCATCTTCGATACCGACGTGCTCGCGGTTCCCGTCAGGTCGCGTTCGGTGACGAGCACGAGCGAGTCGATGCTGAAACCCTGGGTCAGGCGCGCCTTGACGATATGGACCACGGGGTCCAGCGGCGAATCGCCGAACAACCGCACGGCGACGTCGAGCGCCGACAACTGCTCTGCCAGTCGTTGTCCCGGACCGGTCGCCCCCATGGCGATCACCACCGGGATCCCCGCCGCCACGGCCGCGCCGGCGTCTCGGGCCAACGCCGGGACATCGCCGCGGTACACCGGTGCCGGCTTGAGTCCGGCCACCACGGAGCCGAGCGTGCCGAGGTCGCTGACCGGCAGCCCCCGGACACCGGCCTGTTCCCCGAGTTCCTCGGTGCTGCGGTAGGCGGCGCGGCTCAGATCCAGCGGAACGACATTGCCCACGGCTGCGTTGTGCCAACCGGCTTGCAGGAACTCCTCGGACGTCCGCACGAGGTCCACGGCCCGCGCGGCGATCCGCTCCGGGCCCACGTTCACGATCGGCGTGCCCTCCGGCAGCAGGTCCAGCAGCGTGATCATCCGCTCGGTGAGAACCGGGGCCAGCGATTCCATACCCTCCACCGCTGTCCCCGCGGCGAGATCGGCGAGGACATCCGCGATGTGCGGATAGGCGTCGATGAGCGCCCGCGCGCGCTCCCGCACATCCGGGGTCAACAGCAGTTCCCGGCACGCCGGGACGGACAACGGCGCCTCGCGGATGTTGAGGGTGCGCTGGTCGGAGACGGCGAACGACCGGAGTTCCTCGACCTCGTCGCCGAAGAACTCGACGCGGGTGGGGTGCTCCTCGGTCGGGACGAAGACGTCGATCAGACCGCCGCGCACTGCGAACTGGCCCCGGCGTTCGACCATCGGCACCCGCTCGTAGCCGGCGCGGGCCAACCCTGCCACGACCGCGTCGAAGCCCGGCTCGGCGCCACTTTCCAGAACCAGCGGCCGCTCGTCGGCCAGATCGGCGGCGAACGGCTGCATCAGCGCCCGGATCGGCACCAGCAGCACGTCCGGGAGGTTGCCGGCCGCGACGCCGCCGATGACGGCCATCCGCCGCCCGACGGTCTCGGCGGTGGGGCTCAGCCGCTCGTGGGGCAGGGTCTCCCAGGCCGGGAAGACCCCTGTGCTGCGGCCGAGGTCCTGCAGGGCGTCACGCAGATCCTCCGCCTGCCGTCCAGTGGCCGTGACCGCCACGAGCGGGCGCTGCACGCCGGCCAGCACGAACGGCTCGACCCCGGGGGTGATCGCCAGCTGCGCACCACCGGCCGCCAGCGCATCGCGCCACGCCGCGATCTCGGGGAGTCCACCGACGCGGGACGCAACATCGGCCAGGATCACGCACTCAAATCTACGTCCGGGCCGGAAACCGGGTCAGAGCCGGTCGCAGCCGACGCGACTGTTGCACGGTTGTCGGCGCCGCACCGCGAGTGTTGCACCGTTGTCGGTGCCGCACCGCGACTGTTGCACCGTTGTCGGTTTGAGGGGTGCGAAACCAGCAACCGCGCAACAGTCGCGGCGAGAGACCAGCAACCGCGCAACAGTCGCGCTTCCGAGGTCGGCAACCCACACCCATCACGGTGCAAGACCAGCAACCGCGACGCGTCAGGCGCGCACGTACCGCACGACCTCCGGCCGGGCGATCACGATGTCATCCACCCACGGCGGGCGCTTGTTGAACTCGATCGTGCGGCCGTCGAGGTGACTGCCGACCATCCCGTGGTCGACCGCGACCGCCAGCGGCGCTGCGGCGTCCCATTCCCAGAACCCGCCCTCGTTCACGTAGGCGTCCACCCGCCCCGCCAGGATCTCGCCCACCTTGGCGCCCGCGGAACCGACGTAGACGAACTCGACCCCGTGCTCGGTCACACCATCGGCGGCCAGCCGCGCTGCGATCTCGTCGGTGCGGGCGACGAACGCCTGCGGCGGCCGGGACCGCGACACGACCACCCGCAGGGGCCGCTGCGCCAGCGGTTCCACATGGGCGGCCACGGGGGCCCCGGTGACGTACACGGCTTCCTGGGAGGGCAGGCTGAACGCCGCCGCGGTGAATCCGCTGCCCGGGGCACCCCGCTCCCACAGGGAGATCTGCACGGCCCAATCGCTGCGGCCCTGGCTGAACTCACTGGTGCCGTCGAGCGGGTCGATGATCCAGACCCGGTCCGCACCGTCGCGCTCGTCGGAGTCCTTGGCCTCCTCGGACAGCACGGCGTCACCCGGGCGCTCGCGGCCCAACTGCTCGGCGAGGAAGGCCTGCGACGCGGCATCGCCGGCATCCTTGAGCTCCTTGCGGCGGGCCTTGTCACCGGGCTCGACGGGCCCGAAATCGGCGCGCACATCGAGCAAGAGCCGGCCCGCTGCCAGGGAGAGCTCCTTGGCCAGTGCGGCGTCGTCGGTCAGCTGCGTCATGGTTCCCCTAACGGTTGAAGCGGGATTGGGTGGCCTCGAGGTCGTTGGCCATGAGGTACTCGGTGGCGTCAGCGGCCTCGGCCACCATCACCTGCACCTCGGGGCGCTCGGCGGCGCGGAAATCGGACAGGACCCAGTCGGCCGGGTCCTGCCGGCCGGGCGGTCGGCCGACACCGCACCGGATCCGGAAGAAGTCGCCGTCTCCGAGGGACTTGCGCACGCTGCGCAGCCCGTTGTGGCCGTTGTCGCCGCCACCGAACTTCACGCGCAACGCACCGAGCGGGATGTCGAGTTCATCGTGGACCACGATCAGGTTCTCGCTCTTGGTGAAGTCCAGCACGGCTTTCACGGGGCCGCCGCTCTCGTTCATGTAAGTGCGCGACTTGACCAGCACCACCCGGCAGTGCTCCGCAGTGCCGACGAACGCGTGCGCCTCCGCAGCGTCCGCGTGGGCCCGGCGGTGGCGGGCGAAAGACGCCCCCAGGCGCCGGGCCATCTCCTCGACGACCAGGTAGCCGACGTTGTGACGGGTGCGCTCGTACTCCCGCCCGGGGTTGCCGAGCCCGACAACCACCCAGGTGGCGGTCACTCCTCCGAGGACTCCTCGGCCGCGGCGGCCTCACCTTCGCCCGCCTCAGCAGCCTCGGCCGCAGCGTCTTCCGCGGCAGCAGCGGCGGCAGCAGCCTCAGCCTGGGCCTTCAACTCGGCCTCGAGTCGCTCCACGGCCGCATCGATCACAGCATCGGGCTCGACACCGTCGGCCAGCAGCTCGCTGACGATATCGGCCAGGGCGATCGGGTCGAGTTCCTTCTCGATGGCAACTTGCTCGGCACGGGCCACGGCCTCCGCCTCCACCTGGCGGGCCTTGAGCGCCGCACGGTCGAGAGCCACCAGGTCGACGTGCTTCAGGGAGCCCTTGACCGGGTCGCGCTGGACGTCCCGGGGGGCGGTGGGGTACACCTCACCGTCGAAGTCGATCTCGAGGATGACCTTCGCCTGCTTGAGCGCCTGGGTCAGGTTGTGGTCGTCGAGGCTGACGTGCCGGGGGGGCAGGCCGTCGCCGTACAGGACGGCCGGCACCTGGCCCTCACGGCGCAGCTGGCGAGACGCGCCCTTGCCGAATTCGGTGCGTGCTTGTGCGGTCAGTCGGACCTCTGCCATGTCTACTCCCGGTTGTGGATCGTGCGACTACCGGAAGGGCTCGTCGATAACGGGGCCGAGAAGGCCACCCTCGCCGGGTCTTGGACCAGTGTACGTTGCCGCGGTCTCGCCCTCACAATCGCCCGCAAGTGACGGTCCCAAAGCGGTCGAACCACGCATTCCGGCCCGATTTGCCGTCAGAACTGGGCGCCCCCACCCTCGGGCCACACGTACCGGCCGTCACCCCTCGAACAGGCTGGTCACCGAGCCGTCCTTGAACACCTCGTGGATGGCCCGGGCGATCATGGGCGCGATCGGCAGCACGGTGAGCTTGTCGAACCGGTGCTCGCTGGGGATCGGCAGGGTGTCGGTCACGATCACCTCGGAGATGCGCGAGTTCTTCAGACGCTCGGTCGCGGGATCGCTGAGCACGCCGTGGGTGGCCGTGACCACGACCTCCGCCGCGCCCTGTTCGAACAACGTCTCCGCGGCCTTGGTGATCGTGCCGCCGGTGTCGATCATGTCGTCCACCACGACGCACACCCGATCCTTGACATCACCGACCACTTCGAGCACCGACACCTGGTTCGGCACGTTCGGGTCACGGCGCTTGTGGATGATGGCCAGTGGCGAGCCCAGGACATCCGTCCAGCGCTCGGCGACCCGCACCCGGCCCGCGTCCGGTGACACGATGGTGATCCGTTCCCGGTCGACATTGGCACCCACGTACTCGGACAGGACCGGCAACGCGAACAGATGGTCGACCGGGCCGTCGAAGAACCCCTGGATCTGGGACGTGTGCAGGTCCATGGCCATGAGCCGGTCGGCCCCTGCCGTGGCGAAGAGATTGGCCATCAGCCGGGCGGTGATGGGCTCGCGGCCCCGGTGCTTCTTGTCCTGCCGGGCATACCCGTAGAACGGCGTGATGACGGTGATGCGCTTGGCGGAGGCCCGCTTCAATGCGTCCACCATGATGAGTTGCTCCATGATGGCCTTGTTCAGGGGCTCGGCGTGCGACTGGATCACGAAGGCGTCGCTGCCGCGCACGCTCTCCTCGAAACGCACGAAGATCTCGCCGTTGGCGAAGTCGTAGAGCTTGGTCGGGGACACCTCACAGTCGAGTTCCCGCGCGATCTGCTCAGCCAATTCCGGGTGCGAACGCCCGGAGAAGAGCATCAACTTCTTCTGCGACGGCGTAATCAGTTCAGACACTTCGGCGCCCCTCGGAGATGCACGAATGATTCAGCCTCAGCGTAGCCACCGTGGGGCAACCGCAGACCCGGAAGGTCAGGATTGGTCAGGGGGATCCGCCTGCTCCGCGGCCAGCGCCGAGTCCGAGCCCGGCCGCTTGGCTGCGACCCAACCCGGCAGGTTGCGCTGGCGCGCCCGCCCGAGGGCCAACTCGCCGGCCCCGACGTCTTGCGTGATGACCGATCCGGCGGCCGTGTAGGCGCCATCCCCGATGGTCACCGGGGCGACCAGCATGCTGTCGGAGCCGATCCGGACCTGTTTTCCGACGACCGTGCGGTGCTTGGCGACCCCGTCGTAGTTCACGAAGACCGTGGCCGCCCCGATGTTGGTACCCGCGCCGATGTCGGCGTCACCCACGTAGGACAGGTGCGGCACCTTCGCCCGCTCGCCCACGACCGTGTTCTTGATCTCGACGAAGGCCCCCGCCTTGCTGCCGGCCAGCAACCGGGTTCCGGGGCGCAGGTAGGTGAAGGGACCCGACGTTGGCCCCGGGCCCGACCTCGGGCGGCGAGCACGTGGCTCTTGCAGCACCGAGGCGCCCTGCTCCCACGACCGCGTCGATCAGCGTGCGTGTCCGGACCGATCACCGCCCCGGCGGCCACGTGGGTGGCACCGGCCAGGTGGGTGTTGCGGCGGATCACCGCGTCGGGCTCGAGGACCACATCGGCCTCGATCCAGGTGGTGGCCGGGTCCTCGATCGTCACGCCCTCGCGCATCCAGTGCTGCGCCACACGCTCCCGCAGCACGGCTCCGGCGGCGGCCAGTTGCACGCGGTCGTTGATGCCGTGGATCTCGTCGGCGTCATCGGTCAGATGTGCGCTGACCGACCGGCCGTCCTCGACGAGCCAGCCGATGACGTCGGTCAGGTACTCCTCACCCTGGGCGTTGTGGCTGGTCAGGTGCTCCAGCCCTTCGCGCAGCGCCGCAGCCTCGAACAGGTACAGGCCGCTGTTGATCTCGTCGATCGCCAACTCCGCCTCGCTGGCGTCCTTGTGCTCGACGATGCGCCGCACCCCGGCCTCGTCGCGCACGATCCGGCCGTACCCGGTCGGGTCGGGCAGTCGCGCGGTCAGCACGGTGGCGGCCGCACCGGACGCGGCATGGTGCGGCGGCCAGTTCCCGCAGCGTGCTCCCCGTGAGCAGCGGGGTGTCGCCGGCCAGGACCATGATCGTGGCGGCGTCCGGGGCACACTGCCGGCATGGCCTGCCGCACCGCGTCGCCGGTGCCGCGCATCTCGGGCTGGACGGCGGTCCGGGCCGTCGGGGGCGACCGTGTGCAGGTACTCGGCGACCTTCTCCCGCTGGTGTCCGACGACCACGACCACGTCGTCGACGCCGGCACCGTGCAGGGCGCGCAGGACGTGCCCGAGCAGCGGTTCCCCCGCGACCTCGTGCAGCACCTTGGCCTTGGTCGACTTCATCCGGGTCCCGAGACCCGCGGCCAGAACGATGGCTACTGGATGGTCCACACAGCGAGTCTAGTTCCGGGCGGGGGCCCCGGACGCCACTTCGACCGGGCAACTGCGTGCCCGACGAAGTGTGACTCTCAGTTCAGCCAGGCTGGCTTCTTGAGCTTGAAGGTCCGGGTCGACGTCAACTGATCCGAGCCCGGCGATTGCAGCGTGGCAACCAGTTTGATGGTCAAACGCCCCTTCTTGCGCAATGCGGACATGCCCTTCGAACGCATGACGAAGGTGGCATCGGCGGTGCTTCCCGGCTGGACCGTCACGGTGTGTTGGCCGACGGTGACGGACTTGCGGGTCTTCGTCGTACCGACCAGGGACAGGCTGCAGGGTTGACGGCCCTTCGGGCAGAGCCCCCGGAGGCCGGCCGAGACGACCAACTTCTTGCCCTTCTTGTGAACCGACGGCTTGCCGGTGGTGGTGAGTGAGGGTTTTGGCATGGGCTGGATGGGCTGGGTTGTCGCCTTCCTCGCCGTCATCGCCGTCATCGCCTGGCGGTGGTTCGACCGCCGCTGATTCCGTCACCGGACCCACGCGTTCGACATCGCCGAGGCCGACCCACCACCGTTGGTGGCCGTCACCTTCACGTACACCGTCCCGGTCAGTTCCGCAGCCGTCAGCACATAGGTGTTCGACGCCGCACCCGCGATCTTCGACGGCGTACACCCGCTACCACCGGACGGGATGCACCGCCACCACTCATACGCGTAACTCGTCGGAGACCCCGACCAGGTCCCGTTCGTCACCGACACCGTCGACCCCACCAGCGGCGTCGCCCGTGAGCACCGGTGCAGTCAGGTTCACCGGCTTGGCCACCATCGTCACCGGACCCACATCGTTCGACATCGCCGAGGCCGACCCACCACCGTTGGTGGCCGTCACCTTCACGTACACCGTCCCGGTCAGTTCCGCAGCCGTCAGCACGTACGTGTTCGACGCCGCACCCGCGATCGTCGACGGCGTACACCCGCTACCACCGGACGGGATGCAGCGCCACCACTCATACGCGTAACTCGTCGGCGACCCCGACCAGGTCCCGTTCGTCACCGACACCGTCGAACCCACCAGCGGCGTCCCACTGAGCACCGGTGCAGTCAGGTTCACCGGCTTGGCCACCGTCACCGGGCCAACGCTGTTCGACATCGCCGAGTCCGACCCGATGCCGTTGGTGGCCGTCACGTTCACGTACACCGTCCCGGTCAGTTCCGCAGACGTCAGCACGTACGTGTTCGACGCCGCACCGGCGATCTTCGACGAAGTACACCCGCCACCACCGGACGGGATACAGCGCCACCACTCATACGCGTAACTCGTCGGCGACCCCGTCCAGGTCCCGTTCGTCACCGACACCGTCGAACCCACCGCCGGCGTCCCACTGAGCACCGGTGCGGTCAGGTTCACCGGCTTGCCCAGCGTGACCGGGCCTACGCTGGGGGAGAACGCCCAATCGTCGGCCCACCCCCATCCGTTGCGGGCCTTCACCGCGACGAAGACCTTCTTCCCCACGTCACCGGCCTGGAGCCTGTATGTTGCGTTGGTCGCTCCCGGGATGTCCGAGTACGTGTAGCACTCGATTTGGACACACCGCTCCCACTTGTAGCTGTAGGCCATGGCGCCTGCTGGCGTCCAGGTCCCGCTCGTCGCACTCAGCGTCTGTCCCTCCGCGGTCGGCCCGGTCACAAGCGGTGACACCGAGTTCGCCGGGAACGTCGACGTGAACATGATCCCGAGCCCAGGGGTCAGCAACGGCGCAGTTGTAGCTGAACTGCGCGTATTGGCCGGTCGATCCCCGCCTTCCTGGATGCCGATGGTCGCTGTGAGGCCATCGGCCATCGGGTCGTCCGGGGCACGGAAGTAGGAGAAGACGAAGGTGGAGGCCGTGATCTCGTAGGTGACGAAGTTGAACTCGATACGGCGCTTCGGGTTGGAGTTGTGCAAGTATCCGCGCCACTTCACCGCGAAGGTGCGGTTGGGAGTGGTGCCGCTCGTGCCCCACCAGATCCCTTCACCCTGCCCGGTCGGTGTGACCTCGAAGTCGTCCCAGAAGGGCAGCAGCGTCGGGCCGGAGAATGACGCAGTCGGCAATGCGGTGTTCGCGTAGGCAGTGGACGAACTGCCGAACTGGAAGGTCCCGTTCGTGCTCACGGTCACGGGGGAGTTCTGTGGGTACTCGTGGCCGAAGATGTTCACCCGGAAGGGCAATAGAACCGTCCCGAGCCCGTCATCGGTGTTGCCCACCGTCAGCGCGACGGGGTTGGGCGTGGTCCAGTCGAACGCCATGGACGGCGAGGAACTCACCTCGTACGGGTAGGAAAGGGTGTCGGCGGCCGCGGGCTGTACGAGTGTGAGGCCGGTGACGGCCATCAGACCAGCGGCGATGGGGACCGCCATTCGACGAATCCTGGTCGCAAGTGATTGACGCGCAGATACGCTCGAAGTCATCATGGCAATCCCCCTCCGGCTGCCTGACACTTCGAGTCTACGCCTCGATCTGGCCTTTGTGGACTCTCGCGCGACCACCGCTGGTCCGTCCGGGCGAACCCACCGATCGCCCCTTCGACGACTGACCGGAGCGGAGCCGCGAACTGGCTCCGACGAGCGCTGATCCAGCGATCAGGGACGGCTTTGGTGGCCTCACACGGCATCACCATGAAGGTGCGCGACGAGGCGGCCCGCCCTTCCGACGCACTGACCAGGTACGTGCTTGTAACCGCGTAGGTCCAGAGGTGGATCCGCGATGAAGTCGACGCCGGCACCCCGTAGGACCGTAGGCTGGGGCTGCGCCGAAGGTGCAACGGCGATTCCCTGCTTGTCACGAAGGTGGCGGACTCCCCGGTCAGCAGCCGGTGCCCACACTGCGGGGCGTCACGGCACCCCATGAACCCCGTCTGCCAGTGCGCATCCGCCGCAGGTCCGCTGACGGGATAGGTGTTGCTGAGGGCGTACGACCAGACCTGAACCTGCGCAGCGGGGGTGCCGGTCGCTCCGAGGGCCCCTGGTAGCACTTCGTGAGGTTGAGCGTCACGTTGAGGGTGTTCGCGGCAGAGGCCGGCTGGTCGGCAGTCCGATCCACGAGAGCGGAGCCGGCCGGCACAGTCCCGTTGATGTCGGAATCGAGGCGCTCCAGGTTGACGTCGATCGCTTCGTCCACTCCACGGTGAGTCGGGCGTGACGGCCTTGATCGTCATGCAGATCCGGACACCGCTTCGCTCTGTCTCCGGATTCCGGCGGGGATCCGGGGCCGCCGGAGCCTCGACACCGACCTTGCTGCCTTGGGATGGACCGGGGCGGTGCCCGGTGACAGGGCGGACGTTCACGCCGGCATCACAGACGATGTGAACTGAGAATACTGGCCGTTCGCCGGTGCCCTCGCGGGCTGGCTGCCGACTCGCCAGACCGCCTGTGGACAGGTGGTTTGGGGGTGTCCACAGATGTTTCGGGGTGGCTGGTTTTGTCGTACCCCGGTTCTACCGTTGAGGTAGTCAGAGTGGATCGGGGGTGTGAGGATGTCGGTGTTGGCGGTGTCGCGGCCGGCCCGGCGGCGCGCGCAGATCCGCCAGTCGCTGCCCACCGACCATCCGGGGATCCTGGACCAGATCGAGGCCCTGATCGACGGGTTGCCCGACCCGTTGGACCTGGGCCCGGACCAGGTCGTCGGGTCGATGACGGTCACCGCCCGGCTGCGTAACCGGTTGGACGCCTACCTGGTGGCGTTGGCCGGCACCGCCGACGCGGCGCACCTGGCGCGCAGCCTGCGGGCCGGCAGCACCGGGATGCTGGTCGCGACCGCGACCGGCACCAACCCGGCGGCCGGCAGCGGGATCGTGGGCACCGCCCGGGCGCTGCGCCACCTGCCGGGGGTGGCCGCGGCGTTCCGGGACGGGCGGCTGAGCTCGCTGCATGTGCAGGCGCTGCGCGACGCCGCCCCCCGGATCACCGGGTTCGACCAGATCGAAGCCGCCCTGGTGGACCTGGCTTGCGGGGTGGAACCGGTCGAGCTGCGCCGGATCCTGACCCTGCTGATCGGGCAATGCCACCCCGAGGCCACCGACGCCGACCACGCCGTCCAGCGCGCCAAACGCGGCATCAGCCTGTCGGAGACCCTGGGCGGGATGTACCGCATCGACGGCTGGCTGGACGCCCTGGAAGGCCGCCGGCTGCGCGAGGTCCTGACCGCGCTCACCGACCGCAGCATCCCCGGGGACACCCGCACCCCCACCCAGGCCCGCGCCGACGCCCTGGCCGACCTGGTCGCCGCCGCCGCCGCCAACACCCGCCCGCTGGGGACCTGCGGGCTGTCGGTGCTGGTCGACATCGACACCCTGCCCGACGGGCTCGGCGCCACCCTCGACGACGGCCAGCCGATCGGCCCGGATCGCGCTTCGACCTGCTGACCTGCGCCGCGGTCTGCGCAGTCATCTTCGGGGTCAAACGCGGCGACACGTTCGTGCCGCTGGCCCTGGGCCGGGCCGCACGCCGGGCCAGCCGCTGGCAATGGGCCGCCCTGATCGCCCGCGACCACGGCTGCATCCGCTGCGGACGCTCCCCCCGATTCTGCGAAGCCCACCACATCATCCACTGGCGCCACGGCGGTCTGACCGACCTGTCAAACCTGGTCCTGATGTGCTGCCGATGCCACCACGACCTGCACCACGGCCACTACACCATCACCACCGATGCGCACGGCGTACCCACCATCACCGCCACCCGCGCACCACCAGCACGCGCCAGACCATGAGGTCGGCGGCTCCCCGCCACCACACGCACCCCCGACACAACCGACACCAGACACCCCGCACGCCCGGCCGACGCACGGGCCAACCGGCCACGACCCTCACCCCGGCAGGTTGCTTGGCCCACCGCCCGGGCCGGTGGCTGATCGTGCACCGCGCTCCGGCCAGTCGGGCGTCTGGCGTGCGGGCGGCGGTAGCGGGACTTGTGCCAGGCCAGGCGCACTGGCCGGCCGAACGCCGGGCAGGTCGGTCAGGACCACCACCCGGCCTTGCCTGACCCAACCTGGTCGACCGCACCGGGGGCGGTCACCGGAATCCGGCAGCGAGCGGATGTGCACCACGAGCGACGCCCCGCCGGGCGGGTCCTCGGTTCGTGCAGTCCGTTGCCGTTCGTGCAGTCCGTTGCCGTTCGTCGATGCACGAACACCAACGAACTACCTGGACGGCAACGGACTGACCGCCGCCTGCCCCACCATCACACCGCGGCTTCGCGATACGTTCGAATCCCAGCGAGACTCGAGGTTGAACATGACGGACATCGCAACGCCCACCGGACTGCTGATCGCCGGCGAATGGCGCACCGGGGAAGAGCACTTCGAGGTGCACGACCCCTCCGACTACCACGTCCTCGCCGAGGTGGCCGACGCCTCGGTCGCCGACGGCCTGGACGCGGTCGGGGCCGCGTACGAGGCGTTCAGCACCTGGTCGACGACACCGGCACGCCAGCGGGCGGAAGTCCTGCGCAGGGCGTTCGAGATCATGACCGCCGAGGCGGAGGTCTGCGCCCGGTTGATCGCGCTGGAGAACGGCAAGGCCTGGCGCGACGCCATGGGCGAGACCCTCTACGCCGCCGAGTTCTTCCGCTGGTTCTCCGAGGAGGCCGCGCGCATCGAGGGTGGCTTCCGGTACGCCCCCGCGCGCGACAAGACCATCATCACCGACCACCGGCCGCTGGGCGTGGCCTACATGATCACGCCCTGGAACTTCCCGGCCGCGATGGCCACCCGCAAGATCGCTCCGGCGCTGGCCGCGGGCTGCACGTGCATCCTCAAACCCCCCCGGGAGACCCCACTCACAGCCCTGTGGATCGGCGACGTCATGAAGCGCGCCGGCGCCCCGGACGGCGTGGTCAATGTGGTCACGACGACCCATGCCGGCGAGGTCTCGTCGGCGATCCTGGCGGACCCGCGAGTGGCCACGCTGTCCTTCACCGGCTCGACCTGGGTGGGCAAGTCGCTGCTCAAGCAGACCGCCGAGCGCGTCCTGCCGTCGAGCATGGAACTCGGCGGCAACGCCCCCTTCCTGGTGCTGGAGGGCGCGGACGTCGAAGCCGCCGTGGCCGGCGCGATGATCGCGAAGATGCGCAACGGCGGCTCGGCCTGCACTGCGGCCAACCGCTTCTACGTCCACGAGTCGCTGGTGGCGCCGTTCAGCGACGGGCTGCAGGCGGCCTTCGCGGACTTGAAGATCGGCCCCGGCGTGGACCAGTCCACCGACCTCGGCGCCATGGTGTCCGACATCGAACGCGACAAGATCCTGGCCCTGTTGGAGGAAGCCGCCGGGGAGGGAGTCGACGTGACCCCGGCGCAGCAGGCACCCGGGACAGGGGCGTTCGTGGCGCCGACCGTGGCCCGCAACGTGGAGCACGGCTCGACCCTGACCCGCAACGAGATCTTCGGGCCGGTGGCGCCGATCGTGCCGGTGGCCAGCACCGAGGAAGCTGTGCGGATGGCCAACGACACCGAGTTCGGGCTGATCTCCTACGTCTACGCCGCCGACCCCGGCACCGGGGTGAAGGTGGCCCGGCAGATGGAGTCCGGCATGGTCGCGGTCAACCGCGGGATCGCCTCGGACCCGGCGGCACCGTTCGGCGGCATGAAGGAATCCGGACTCGGTCGCGAGGGCGGCTTCGCCGGCATCCACGAGTTCCTGGAGACGCAGTACTTCGCCGTGGACCTGTGAGCCAGCGACTGCGGCCGGGAGGATCGGCTCAGGGGAACCACACGCGCAGGAACCGGGGCCGGTACTGGGTCGGATCGTCCAAGATGTGCTGGAGATAGACGTCGTTGCGGCTGTAGGAGACGACCATGCTGTCGTCCTCGGGCAGCACGTCGGGATGCGCCAGCGCCATGTAGACGAGGTGCCCGGCCTCGAGCTCGGACGGGAGGATCGCCAGGACGGGCCCCAGGTAGAAGGGACCGGTCGGGGAGGATGCGATCCACACCCGTAGGTACGAACCGAGGAACTCGTCCTGCTTCGACACCGCGTACCACGCGTCGCCCCGGCGGAAGACGCTCAAAGTCTGGGAGGTGCCGCCCGCTGCGGCGATCACCTCGGCAGCAGAGCCGGCAGAGTCACTCCAGTCGTAGCCGTCCCAGTACTGGATCGCAGCAGGGTTCAGGACCTCGTCGATGTGGACCCGCGCGACCCGCATGGAGAAGCCCAAGGTGTCACCGCTGTTGGCGGTCCCGTACAGATAGACCCAGTCACCGTCGACCGCCGACGCCGCCCCCCACATCGGCCGACTCAGATCTGCGACGTCAGGGGACAGATCCTTCATCGCGACCAACTGGGGCACTTCGCCGGGCCGAACGACGAACACGGCCACCGAGGGACCGAGCGTCTCGAACCCGAACACCCCGGACCCGCTCTGGTGCACCCGCTGCGCCCATACCGGCACCACGTCGTATCCCGGCAGGCTGATCGTGACCGCCGACATCGGCCAGTAACCGATGGCGGTGTGCGGACGGTTGGGGATGACCGCTCCCCCCTCGTCGGGGATGACGGCTCGCAGGCACCCATCGTCGGCCACGAGCATCGAGTTGCGGACCATCCCCGCGTTCTCACGCACCGTGTCGGCGAACACCCAGAGGGTCCGCCCGTCCTGCAACGTCACATCCAGCCCCACATCTGCGCCGGCGAAGTATGGGGTTCCGGGCAAGCGCGTGATCCGGTTGAGATCCGCAACCGAGTCGACCTTGGGAATCGGGGTACAGGCGGAGAGTCGGTTGGACGGCAATGAGGGCCTGGACGACTGGGCAACCACTGATTCGGGTGCCAGCGCGACGGCCGCCAGGACCAGGATCATGAACGTGACCACAACGGCGCCGATCCTGCGACGCCGCGCCGATGCCAGACCATCGAGTTGCCGTGGCGTCCGGCGCGCAAGTGCCAGCGCCAACAGCCCGCCGAGGACCCAGGCGCCCACCTGCAGTCCATGGTGGACCAGTCCAGCCCCGCCGTACACCATCGCGGACATGACCGCCGTGGCAACCGATCCTGTTGGAGACCAGTGCCATCCCCACTGGATCCACTCCGGCAGGAATACGGGGTCCACCGCGAGCGCGGACGGCCAGACCACCGTCAGGCACAGGGCGGCCGCGACCGCGAACCCCGTCCAGCCGAACAGGGTCTCCAATGCCAGCGTGAGCACCGCCGCCATCACCAATGCGACAACGAGCCAGAGGGCAGCGGCCCACCCCGCCAATGCCGCGACGCCCAGGGCGGCAACGCCGACCAGCACCGCGACCGCGACCCGGGCGCGACGATGGAAACCCCGAGCCGTGGATCCCACGCCGACGGATACGAGAGCCGCAACCAGGAAGCCAACGACCAGCGCGCCCGACGCCAGCGACCGTGCCGTCTCCGCGCTGGCGGCGGCCTCACGCACGCGGACGACGATCGACCGGCCCCGCAGCGCCTCGGCGGACCGCAGTCGGCTCACCAGCGTGGCGACGGCCCGCTCGTTCTGGCCGGTGGGGATCACCAGGGTGTCCTGCGTGTCGCTGAGGTCCACGATCAGCACGGCCCGCGACCTGCCTTGATCCAGTTCCCGGAAGGCTGCCCGTTCCTCGACGGTCTGGCGGACGAGGACCTGAGAGCCGAGGTCGTCCACGAGGCTGGTGACCATGATGGGTGCGGCCACGACCGACAGTGGCGCCTCGTGCAGCTGACCGCGGGCATTGAAGACGACCAGCACCAACAGCGAGGTCAGTGCCGTGAGGATGGCCAGCACCAGCGCATACAGCCGCACCCTGGAATCTCGGATCGGCGCGTGCTTCGCGGTGGCGGCGAAGACCTCCTCTGGAGTGCGATCCAGGGGGTCATCCGCTCGCTTCAAGCCCGCCGTCACGTGGCGCTGCATAACGAGCCCCCAATTGGGTCCCCCGGAACCCCGTATTTCGAGTCTACGCCCGCCATAGGGGGTTCCCGGGCGGGCAGCGGGCTCACACCCGTGGATTCACCCGCTCACCGCGGCGCTTCACGCGCATGTGAGGTCGGCGTAGGCAGGGAGGTACCGCGTCGTGCCGGGTGGCTCCCCGCCCAGGACTCGAACCTGGAACGACTGGACCAAAACCAGTTGTGTTGCCGATTACACCAACGGGGAATGCTCCCTCGAGGGTATCGGGTGAGTACGACCCCAGCGGGAAGTCGGGGTGCCCGCGGAACCTGGCGTCAGCTGTCGAGCAGAGCCCGCGGAGAGTGGCCTACGCGCCAAAGCCACGGCGTGAGAGGTTGGCCCGTTGGTCAGCAGCTTGTCCCGTTGGTGAGCAAAGACACGCGTGCGAACGCTCACCACGGGACAACTGCTCACCAAGTGCCTCCAAGCGGCACTGCTGGCGTCACCCGCCGGTCAGAACTCCGAGACGACCCGCGCCCCTGCCACCGGCCCGGTCGCGATCCGCGCGCTGCGGCACAGTCCGGTCGTCGACAGCCCCACGGCCAGTTCCAGGCCGTGCTCGGCGTCGCGGGCGAGGAACACACAGGTCGGGCCGCTGCCACTGACCATCGCCCCCAGCGCCCCGTAGTCGATGCCCGACTCCAGCAGCAGGTCCAGTTCCGGGCGCAGGTGGATGGCCGCGGCCTGCAAGTCGTTGTGCAGATGCTGGCCCACGCCCGCCTGGTCGCCGCGGCGCAGAGCGGCCAACAACGCCTTGGGCACCTTCGGCGCGGGGAGCTCCCGGTCGGCGTTGAGCCGGTCGTAGGTCGCGTAGACCTCGGGGGTGGACAGGGTCGTGAAGGAGGCGGCCACGACCCAGGTGAACTCGCCGGTCGTCAACACCGGAGTGAGCACCTCACCGCGGGATGCCCCCAGGGCAGTCCCCCCGTGGAGGCTGAACGGCACGTCCGAACCGAGGTCGGCGGCCAACTCCGCCAGTTCCGATGAGGGCAGCCCGGCCCCCCACAGCGCGTTGCACGCAACCAGCGCGGCGGCCGCATCCGCCGAGCCGCCAGCCATGCCGCCGGCCACCGGGATGGACTTGCTCAGCACCAGCCTCACCCCGGAGGTGAGCTTGGAGCGTCGCCTCACTGCCCGAGCTGCTTTCACCGCCAGATTGTCCGCGGCCCGTCCGGGGACCTTCTCGCCGTCCTCGTCCATCTCCAGGACGACACCCGAGTCCTCCGGGAGTGCGGTGAGCTGATCCAGCAGACTGATGGCCTGGAACACAGTGGCCAACTCGTGGTAGCCGTCGTCGCGCAGCGGCCCCACGCCCAAGTACAGGTTGATCTTGGCGGGGGCCTCCACGTAGACGGCGGAAGGACGGGCCACCGCTCCAGGCTAGGGCTAGGAGAGTTCCGACTTCGCGCTGGCGAGAGCCCGGAACTCGTCGATCGTCAAGGCTTCGCCCCTTCGTGCCGGGTCGATCCCGGCGGCGACCAGCACGTCAGCGGCCGCGAGTGGGGCCGCCCACTCCCGCAGGGCGCTGCGCAGCATCTTCCGGCGCTGCGCAAAAGCGGCATCAACCGCAGCGAAGGTCGCCTGCCGCAACTGCGGCTGCGCCACCGCATGGCGCACGAACTCGACCAGCCCGGATTGCACATTGGGGGCAGGCCAGAACACGTCCGTCCCGACCTTGCCGGCCCAGCGGGTTTCGGCCCACCACTGCGCCTTGACCGTGGGTATCCCGTACACCCTCGACCCGGGTTGTGCCGTCAGCCGGTGCGCGACCTCGGCCTGCACCATCACCACCCCCGAGCGCACGCTGGGGAACCGCTCGAGCACGTTGAGCAGGATGGGCACGCCGGTGTTGTACGGCAGGTTCGCAACGAACGAGGTAGCCGGCACCCCCGGCGACATGGCCACGGCATCCTCGCAGCGAACGGTCAACCTGGCGGCGGCAGCCGGCGCGTACTGCGCCACTGTCTGCGGCAGTTGCTGCGCCAGGCGCGGATCGATCTCGACCGCCTCAACCCGGGCCCCGGTCTCCAGCAGGGCCAGCGTGAGCGATCCGAGGCCGGGACCCACCTCGAGCACGGTGTCGTCGGGGCCCACCTGTGCCAGCCCGGCGATCCGGCGCACCGTGTTCGGGTCGATCACGAAGTTCTGGCCGAGTCTCTTGGTCGGCCGCAGGTCGAGATCGCGGGCGAGCTGCCTGATCTGAGCCGGGCCGAGCAGCGCCATCAGAACGCGCCGAACGCCTCGAACGTGTTGGCCCGCACGGTCTGGCAGAGGTCATCGAGGTCGGCCTGCAGATGGTCGGCCATGACCCGCATGGTCAGCGGGATCAGGTACGACGCGTTGGGCCGGCCGCGGTGCGGGACCGGCGCCAGGAACGGCGCGTCGGTCTCGACGAGGACACGTTCGCGTGGCACGGTGTCCAGCGCCTCCCGCAGCGCCGTCGCGTTCTTGAACGACACCACGCCGGCGAAGGAGCAGTACCAGCCACGCTCGGTCACGGCCCGGGCGAACTCAGCATCGCCGCTGAAGCAGTGCATGACCACTCGCCGCGGGGCGCCTTCGTCGGCCAGCACCCGCAGGATGTCGGCGTGAGCGTCCCGGTCATGGATCACCAGCGTCTTGTCCAGGTCCTTGGCGAGCTGGATGTGCGTGCGGAACGACTCCTCCTGGGCCGCCCGGCCGGCGGTGTCCGTGCGGTAGAAGTCCATCCCGGTCTCCCCGATGGCGACGACGCGGTCGTCCTCGGCAAGTTCGGCGATCTGGCGCCAGGCGGCCTCCAGAGCAGCGCGGCCGTGCTCGGCGTGGACCCGCGGCGCCTCGTTGGGGTGCAGCGCCACCGCCGCCACCACCTGCCGCCAGTCGTGGGCGATACGCACCGCTTCCCGGGAACTGCCGACGTCCACCCCCACCTGCACCACGGCGTCCACACCCACCGCCTCAGCTGCGGCCAGTGCGGTGTCGACGTCGATGCCGGACTCCCCATCGCGCCCGCTGGCGCCGATGTCCAGGTGGCAGTGGCTGTCCACCACCGGGGAGGGCAGCGGATCCGGCAGCGGCGGGTAGCCGGCCGGCAGGGTCATGACGTCTCCAGGCGGGGGAACAATGCCGCGCCCTTGGTCACCACGCTGCCCGCAGCCAGTTGCCCCCACCGGGCCACATCCTGAACGGGTTGCGCGGCCAGATCACCGGAGGCTCCGAGGTCGCTCCAGATCTGGGCCGTCGCCTTCGGCATCACCGGGTGGTAGAGCACGGCGATCGCCCGCAGCGCCTCGCAGATCGTGTACAGCACGGTGTCCAGGCGTTCGGCCGACGCCTCATCCTTGGCGAGCACCCAGGGCTCCTGCTCGGTCACGTAGACGTTGACCGCATCCACGAAGTCCTTGATCGCCAGGATGCCGGTGCTGAAGTCCAGTCTGAGCATGGCGGCGTCTGCCCGCTCGGCGCAGGCGACCAGCAGTTCCTGCAACGCGAGGTCGGCGTTGGCGTAGGCACCCGGGGCGGGCAGTTCGCCGCCGCGGTACCGGCCCACCATGGCCGTGCCCCGGGAGGCCAGGTTGCCCAGTCCGTTGGCCAGTTCGGCGGTGTACCGCGCGGCCATGTCCTCCCACGAGAACGAGCCGTCCTGGCCGAATTGGATGGCACGCAGGAAGTAGTACCGGAAGGCGTCAGATCCGAAATCGTCGATGATCTGCGCGGGTGAGATACCCGTGAGCTTGCTCTTGCTCATCTTCTCGCCGCCGACCAGCAGCCAACCGTGCGCGAAGACCTTCTCCGGCAGCGGCAGTCCGGCGGCCATCAACATGGCCGGCCAGTAGACCGCATGGAAGCGCAGGATGTCCTTGCCGACCAGGTGCACGTTCGCCGGCCAGATCGACTCGAACTTCTGCTCGTCATCGCCGTAGCCGATGGCGGTGACGTAGTTGAGCAGTGCGTCGAACCAGACGTAGACGACCTGCTGCTCGTCCCACGGGAGCGGGACCCCCCAGGACACGCTCGACCGGGACATCGAGATGTCCTCGAGGCCACCCTTGATGAACGACACGACCTCGTTGTAGGCGCTCTTCGGCTCCACGGCGTGCGGATGCCGCTCGTAGTGCTCGAGCAGGGCCTCCTGGAACTGCGCGAGCGAGAAGAAGTAATTGGACTCGTGCAACATCTCGACCGGCCGGTCGTGGATCGGGCACTTGCCGTCGATCAGGTCGCCGGGGCGCTTGAACTCCTCGCATCCCACGCAGTACGGGCCTTCGAAATCGGCCTCGTACACATGGTCGTTGGCTCGCAGTGTCTCCCAGAACTTCTGCACACCCTTGCGGTGGCGGGTGCTGGTCGTGCGGATGAAGTCGTCGGTGGCCGCATCGATGGTTGTGAGCACCGGTTTCCACGACTCCTCGACCAACCGGTCGCACCAGGCTTGCGGCTCGACGCCGTTGTCGCGGGCGGTCCGCTCGACCTTGGTGCCGTGCTCGTCCGTGCCGGTCAGGTAGAACACCGGCTCCTGCCGTTGCCGGTGCCAGCGCGTCAGGACGTCGCCGGCCACGGTGGTGTACGCGTGGCCGATGTGTGGCGCGTCGTTGACGTAGTAGATGGGCGTCGTGACGTAGAACGCCTTGGTCATGTGGATTCTCCCGGATGGACTCGTTCCAGTTTAGGAGCAGGCCCGGACCGGGCACCCGCGCATGGCCCATAGGCTCGTCACCGCTCCCGCGGATCATGTGACGTTGTTGCCCTCGAGCCACGGCGTGTCGCGGCAACAACGTCGCAGATACCTCGCGCACCGGGCGAAACCTGAACGCCACGTTCGCACCCAGCAGCGTCTCTACAGCTTGGTCAACCCGCCCACCAGCAGCAGCACGCCGAGCGCTGCGAGCACCACGGACGCCACCGCCACACTGTTGCGCTGCAGCCACTCCCGGGTGGCCGCCAGCGTCTTGAGCGTGGACTCCCCGCCCGCCAGGAAGATCACCAGCGGAGCAGCCACGCTGGCCGCCCCCACCACGACGAACACAGCAATCGCGCCAGCCGCGGCAGCCGTCCCCGCATCGCTGGCTCCTACCGCCAGACCGGCGGCTGCAGCCATCAGCAACTCCTTGGGGTTGGCCGCCGACATCAGCAAGCCGTAGCGGACTGCTTCCCGAGGCCCGGCGTCCATCAGCGCGGACAACCACGCCGGAGTCGACTCCTGCGCCCTGCCCAACCACATGCGAACCGCGACGACAACCAGAAGCACCCCCAGCGCCACCCGCAGCCAGGCCCCCCAGCCTCCTGCCCCCTGGTCACCTTCGATGCTGCCGGCCAGCAGGGACATGACCACGGTCGCAACGGTGAGGCCCGCGACCCAGGTCACCACGTAGGTCACCGACGTGGGGCGGGGCCGGGGCGTGAAGAGCATCACGATGGCGAGGATCACCGGCAGCGGTGAAGCGAAGACCCCCACCGCGAAGGGCAGGACTTCAATGATCAAGTCCGTCACCCGGCCCATTGTGGCGCAGCCGGCGTCGCGTGTGCGCGCTGCGAGGGCCACCGGGTGGGCCGGCGAAGCGACCGGTCCTTGGAGTACCTGCCTGACCGAGCCGCGCCCTCAGGAGCCGTCGCCAGGGGTCACCACCCGCGCGTACAACTCGCGGCGCGACACCCCGGCTCGCTGCGCCACCAGGGCGATCGCCTCGCTGCGACGCATGCCGTCGGCCACCAACGACTGCACCTCACCGACGAGGTCGCCGGGATCCGGCTGTTCCTCCGGGGCGCCGGCCACGACCAGTGTCACCTCACCCAGGATGTCCGCCACCGACATCGCCATGTCAGCCGACCGTCCCGCGCAACACTTCCTCGTAGGTCTTGGTCAGTTCCCGGCACACTGCGAGTCGCCGTTCCGGGCCGAAGAACTCGGCCATGTCCGCCAGACAGTCCGCCAGGCGCCGGGGGCTCTCGAAGAAGACCATGGTGCGCGGTTCCGCTGCCAGCGACCGCAGCCGCTGCCGGCGCTGCCCGGAGCGCCGCGGCAGGAAGCCCTCGAAGCAGAACCGGTCTGCCGGCAGTCCGCTGAGGACCAGGGCCGTGGTCACGGCACTGGGCCCCGGAAGGCAGGTCACCGGCAAGCCCCGGTCGATGCACGCCCGCACCGCCGCCAAGCCCGGGTCACTGACCATCGGCATGCCGGCGTCGGTGACCACCAGGACCTGGTCCCCGTCCGCAACATGTTGGGCGAGGACCTGTGCCCGGGACGACTCGACGGCGTCGTAATGCGAGATGACCCGCCCGCCGATGCGCACCCCCAGGTCCGCAGCCAGGCGCCGGGCGCGCCGGGTGTCCTCCGCGGCCACGATGTCCGCGCCCGCCAACGCCTCCCGCAGCCGCGGCGAGGCATCCGCCGGGTTGCCCAGCGGCGTCGCGGCAAGGATCAGCATGCCGTCGCGACCGGACACAGCTACCTCCTTATGCTGGCCCGCGTGAGCCTAACAACCGCCGAGCCGCCGACGCAGGCCGCCACGGTCGAGCCCGCAACCGGTCCGGCCGGGGGCTGGCGGGGCTGGGCCGGCCCGGTGGCGATGGGGTTCGTGGCCGCGGTGCTGCGGCTGCCCAACCTCGGCCGCCCCCACGCATTCGTGTTCGACGAGACGTACTACGCGAAGGATGCCCTCGCGCTGTTGCTGTTCGGCCACGAGATGGACGCCAAGAAGAATGCCAACGAGCGGCTGCTGGGCATGGACGGCAACCTCGACTCCGCGGCCGACATCTTCAAGGACAGCCCCTCCTACGTCGTGCACCCCCCGTTGGGCAAGTGGGTCATCGCCGCGGGCGAGAAGGTCTTCGGCGCCGATCCGTTCGGATGGCGGATCGCTGTGTGCATCCTGGGCATCCTGTCGGTCGTCCTGCTGGCCAGAATCGTCCGGCGCATGACCGGCTCGAACCTGCTGGGCACCATGGCCGGGTTCCTGCTGGCGATCGACGGCATGGCGATCGTGCTCAGCCGCACGGCCCTGCTCGACGGCGTGCTGGCGTTCTTCGTGCTGGTGGCATTCGGCGCGCTGCTGCTGGACAGGGATCGCACCCGCAGGATGTGGCCCGAACGCAGTCTGCGGCCTTGGCGATGGGTCGCCGCAGTAGCCCTCGGCCTGGCCTGCGGGGTGAAGTGGAGCGGGCTGTGGTTCGTCGTCGCGTTCGGCCTGCTGACCGTGTTCTGGGACCTGGGGATGCGGCGGGAGCGCGGCGAACGCAACGCCCTGCTCCGGACATTGCTGCGCGATGCTCTGCCGGCCGCACTGGTGATCCTGCCGTTGGCGTTCCTGACGTACCTGGCCACGTGGTACGGCTGGTTCACCAGCACGGGCTACTTGCGCAATTGGGCGGCGGACAACGGTGGCTACACCGGGGCGCAGGCCGCCCTGCGGTCCCTGGCGCACTACCACTCGGAAGCGCTGCGCTTCCATACCGGGCTGACCACGGCACACTCGTATCAAGCCAACGCGTGGGGATGGCCGGTGCTCGCCCGGCCCACGAGTTTCCACTACGAATCCGAGGGGCTGGACTGCGGCGCCGATTCCTGCTCCCAGGAAGTCATCGCCCTGGGCAACCCGGTCATCTGGTGGGCCGCAGTGTTGGCCCTCGGTCATCAGGTCTGGCGCTGGGCCGCGGTGCGCGACTGGCGGGCGGGGGCGGCGTTGTGCGGTTTCCTGGCGGGATGGTTGCCCTGGCTGCTGTTCCAGGAGCGAACCGTGTTCTCGTTCTACTCGATCGTGTTCCTGCCGTTCATGCTCATGGCACTGGTGCTGTCCCTGGGAACGATCCTCGGGACGCCGAGCGACACCAAGGAGCGACGCGGCAACGGTGCCATAGCCGTCGTCACCTTCTTGCTGGTGGCGCTGGCGGCGACCTGGTGGTTCTACCCGATCTGGACCGCGGAAGTGATCACGTACCACGAATGGCAGATGCGGATGTGGCTGCCGACGTGGGTCTGACCCGGACCACTCACCCCCACGGTCCGCGTTGGATTCCCGCGGGTCCGTGGGGGTGCGGACCGGGCGCATCCGGCGCCGTTGGTGAGAGGTCGTGCCAGTGGTTGGAGAAGACACGCGTGTTTTCTCCAACGAACGGCACAACTTCTCACGAACGGCACAACCGCGCACGACCGGCCGCCCCCTCGCAGCCCAAGGGCCCGGGACGGCGAATCCCCCGACCCGTACTGGACGGATCGGGGGATCGGCGGTGTGGAGCTGAGGGGATTCGAACCCCTGACCCCCTCGATGCGAACGAGGTGCGCTACCGGACTGCGCTACAGCCCCGCTGTCGCACCAGGGTAGCAACTGCTCACTCGTTGGCTGCCCGGGCGGTCTCGTACTCATGCGGGTACGCGTACTCGTCGAGCCCGAGTTCGGCCTCGTCATCCTGTCCGGCACGCAAAGCCGCAGCCTGCTCCAGCATGCGTTCGGCGGTCCATGGTCCGTTCGCGGTCGAGTCGATCTCGCGCGGCACCGCCGTGGCACGCGGTGCCCGCAGGTAGGACGGGACCGGAGCCGCAACCGGCTCCCACGTTTCCCGGTCCTCCCGGGGAGCGTCGGTGGCGGTGTCCCGGGCAGCGCGCCGGCGCCGGGCCGCGGCGACCTGGGCGCGGGCCCGCGACTGTGACCGCAGCAGGTAGACGTACCCGCCCAAGGCACCACTGGACAGGACCGCGAGGAACATGGGGGCGAACCCGAGGACCGCCCCGACGATCAACAGTGCCGTGGCGGCCCCGAGGCCGACCAGCACCCGACGGCGGCGGACTGCCGCGGCAGCACTTGCCTGCTGACGGACCTGCTGGTGGCGGGCCCGCTGGCGATGGGTGTCCTCGGCGGTGCCGACGAACGGGTCGATCCCGAGGTCGAGGTGCTTGTCGATCGCGGCGTCGGCCGGGGCCATGTCCACCCGACCGGCTTTGGTCCCCGGCATGGCGGCCACGTCGTGCGACCGATGCCGGCGCACGGCGACGGAGCGAAGGGAACGGCGGAAGCGCTGGGAGGTGCGGGCGTCGCGGTACCTGTCCGACGTCCCGAGCCACCGGGGAAGGAGAACGACCGCCCACATGGCGATGACTGCGGCGTAGAGAAGGCCTGTGAGCACGGGCTTTAGCCTACGGTCCGGGACTAGTCGGACCCCGGATTTGCCCGGCGTGTTCCGCCACGGGTCGCTGCGGGCTCGCCGAAGCGCCGCACAAACCGGTCGGCCAGCGACTCCTGCAACTCCTCGGCCGTCAGTGCGTAGGAGACATGATCGCGCCAATCCCCGTCGATGTGCAGGTAGCGCTCGCGCAAACCCTCGTAGCGGAAGCCGAGTTTCTCCACCACCCTGATGCTGGGGCCGTTCTCCGGCCGGATGTTGATCTCGATGCGGTGCAGACCGGAGGCGAGGCAGTGGTCCGTAGCCAGTGCCACGGCCATCGGCATCACACCCCGACCGGCGACATCGCGGTCGATCCAATAGCCGATGTGCGCACCGCGCAACGATCCGAAGTGGACCGCACCCACGGTCACCTGGCCACGGAACTTGCCATCGACGTCCAGGGCGAATGGGAGCGTCGTCCCAGCTCGGGCGCCGGATCGCAAGGTGCGCACCATGCCCCGGAACGTCGTTGCGGCATCGGAGGCACCCGGGGGCAGCGTGGCGTCCCAGGGCCGTAACCAATCGGCGTTGCGCGCGCGAACCGCCTGCCACGCATGGCGGTCACGCATCGACAATGGCCGCAGCCGTACGCCACCGCGCTCCAGCGTCACCGGCCACAGCCTGTTCATCCGTGCTCCAGCAGGATGGCGGTCACGGTGTCACCGCGCTGCAGGTGCCCGTGTGGCGGCGCCACGACTGCCAGCGCGTTGGCCCGCACCAGCGCGCGCATGCCCGCACCCACCGGCGTTGCCTGCTCGCCGACGATCTCCACGGGCACCATCGTGGTCACATCCGGGCCGCCACGCACGGTTTCGGTCAATTCCACTTGTCGTCGCGGCGCGAACACCTCTGCGTGGCCCATGAGCCGGCGCACCACCGGCCGGACGAACAACTCGAATCCGACGAAAGCCGCCCAGGGGTCCCCCGGGAGTGCGATCAAGGGGACGTTCGAGGCACCCAACGAGCCGGTGCCCTGCACTCTGCCCGGCTCGAGCGCGACGAACGCGAAATCGACCGTGCCCATCGTCGCGAGCACCGGACGCAGCACGTCGTCGGGTTGGGAGCCCAGGCCGCCGGTGGTGACGACCATGTCAGCGCGGCCCAGTTGGTCGTCGAGGATCTTGCGCAACCTCACCGGGTCGTCTGCGACGGGTCCCACGCGGTAGGACAGCGCTCCGGCCTCCACCACAGCGCACGCCAGCGAAACCCCGTTGATGTCGGGCTTGACCTGCGCACCCGCGGGTAGCGGGCGCACCCGCCCGGTGTCCACCAACTCGGAGCCCGTGGTCAGGACCGCGATCCGGGGACGCGGGTAGGCCGGCACCTTGCCGATGCCGATCGCAGCCAGCAGGGCGATCTCGCGAGAACCGAGGACCTGCCCGATGGTCAACAAGGTCGTGCCACGTTTGACCTGACTGCCCGCGAGCACCACGTTCTCGGCGCGCGCCACCGCCCGTCCCACCCGCACCACCGGCACCCCGCGGTCGGTGTACTCGGCCGGAATCACACAATCGGACCCGTAGGGCAACGGCGCACCGGCCGCCACCGGAACGACGCACCCCGGGGCCAACTGCGCGCCGACCGGCAGCTCGCGCAGTGCCAGCACCGACTGGGGTGAGGCCATCGCCACATCGCCGGCCCGGGCGGCATAGCCGACCACCGCCGCCGCGTGCTGGATCGGGATGTCGTTGGGGGCCGCCACGTCAGCAGCCAGGACACAGCCATTCGCATCCAGCAACGGCAGGGCCAACGGCTCCAAGGGCCGGACCCGGCCCATCACCATCTGCAGATGCTCGGCGAGGCTGCGCATCAGTCGCTCGCGAACTCCTCGGAGGCCACGAAATCGCGCAGCCAGGCCCGGAAGTCGGGGCCCAGGTCGTTTCGCGCACTGGCCAGCCGCACGGTCGCCTGCAGGTAGGACTGCTTGTCGCCGGTGTCGTAGCGCCGGCCACGGAACACCACCCCGTGCACGGTGCCACCGTCGGCTGCGGGCATGGCCGCCAAGGTCTTCAACGCATCGGTGAGCTGGATCTCGTCCCCCCGGCCGGGCGGGGTGTTGCGCAGCACCTCGAACACCGCCGGATCGAGGACGTACCGGCCGATCACGGCGAGGTTCGAGGGAGCGGAGTCCGCGTCCGGCTTCTCCACCAGGTCGGTCACGGCGACGGCGTCGGAGCCTGGGACCGGCTCCACAGCAGCGCAGCCGTACAGGTGGATCTGCGAGGCCGGCACCTCCATCAGACACAGCACGCTGCCGCCGAGTTCGGCACGCACCTGCAACATCTGTTGCAGCACGTAATTGCGGGTATCGATCAGGTCATCGCCCAGCAACACCGCGAACGGCTCATCGCCCACGTGCATGTCCGCGCACAGCACGGCATGGCCCAGACCGCGCGGCTCACCCTGGCGCACGTAGTGCACCTTCGCCAGCTCAGCGGCCTCCATGACCGAGGCGAGGCGATCGTGATCCTTCTTGGTGGACAGGGTCCGCTCCAGCACCGGGGACCGGTCGAAGTGGTCCTCGAGCGAGGATTTGTTGCGCCCGGTGATGATCAATACGTCGTCAAGTCCGGCGTCGACAGCTTCTTCCACGACGTACTGGATGGCCGGCCGGTCCACCACCGGCAGCATCTCCTTGGGCGTCGCCTTGGTCGCCGGCAGGAACCGGGTTCCCAGCCCTGCGGCCGGAATCACCGCCTTGGTGACACGATTTCTCGACATGCGCCTGACACTAGTGCGCGATACGCCCCGCAGGCGCCACGGGATCAGGCGTCGCGGCGTTTGAGCAGCACCAGCCCGAGGACGAGCAAGCCCACGATCCACGCCGACCAGACGCCCGCCGACTGGAGCACGTCCTGCCCGGCGAACCACGCCCGCATCGACCGTCAGCGGCAGAACGCTCCGGCAACCATGCGAACCGCTCGGCGAGCAGTCAGACCAGAACACTCTCGAGCAGGAACAGCAGCAACGGCCCGATGATCCCCAACGGATGGTTGCGCGTGATCACGGTCAAGGAGAACGCCAGGGCCGCGAAGGTCGCGCCATAGACGGCCACCTGCCACAGGATGTCGGTCCACGGGAGACCGCCGCGGGTGTCGATCACTTGCGACAGGCTCAGCACCCCGTAGGCGACCACCAGCGAGACCGCGAGCACGACCAGGGGGATCAACAGCGACATGAAGAGCTTGGCGAAGAACACGCCGGCGCGCCCGGGGAAGGCGGTCAGGGTCAGCCGGATCGTGCCGTAGCGGTACTCGTGGCCGAAGGCCATAGCGCCCAGGCTGGCGAGCAGAACCAGGGCGATGGGGTTGGCCGTCACCGACTGCAGCAGTACGTCGGTCACCGGCATGGTCGAACTGATTGCCGTCGACGTCGGTCGTCGCCAGCGTTCCGAGGTAGGCGAAGGCAGCCACCGAGGCGATGACGAAGAAGGACGTGATCCAGGTGGTGCGGATGCTCGTGGCGCGACGCCATTCGAAGGTCAACAGGTCCATCAGTTCACCTGCCCGATCTGGAACTCCTGGCCGGACTCGGTCAGTTCCAGGAAGGCCTGCTCGAGACTGGCCGTCCGTTTCGTCAGTTCGCAGACGGGCAACCCGCTCCGGAAGGCGATATCCCCGATCACATCCGTGGTCAGCCCGCTGACCGCGAGTCCGTCCGGGGGCTCGGGTCTGGTGTCGGCATCCGGGATCTCCGCGGCGATGGCTGACGGCCAGTTCCTGGATCCGGGGCGAGCGCACGAAGACGTGGTTGGTCGTCGACCGGTCCACGAACTCCGCCAGCGACTGGTTCGCCAGGAGCCGGCCTTTGGCGATGACCACCAGGTGGTCGGCCATGATCTCCATCTCGCTGAGCAGATGGCTGGACACGAACACCGTCCGGCCCTGCGCGGCGTAGTACTTGAGGTAGTCGCGCAGCCAGTGGATCGACTGCGGGTCCAGGCCGTTGGCCGGCTCATCCAGCAGCAGCACCTGCGGTTCGGCGAGGATCGCCGAGGCCAGCCCGAGCCGCTGCCCCATGCCCAGGGAGAACCCCTTGGGACGCTTCTTGGCCACCGATCTCCAGCCCCATCAGGGAGATCACCTCGTCGACCCGGGCCCGCTTGGTGCGGCTGGCGGCGGCCAGCATCCGCAGGTGCGCACGTGCCGAGCGGTTGGGGTGGAAGAACTTGGCATCCAGATGCGCGCCGACCACCTTCGGTGCGTGGTCGTGCAGGGACAGCGGCTTACCGTCCCACAAGGTGGTGCCGCGGCCATGGTCGAGGCCCAGCATGAGTCGCAGAGTCGTGGACTTGCCGGAACCGTTGGGCCCCAGGAAGCCGGTGACCTGTCCCGGGCGGACCTGGAAACTGAGATCGTCGACGGCGACCGTGCTCCCGTAAGCCTTGTGCAGGTTGGACGCGGTGACGATCACAGAGGGGACCCCTTGTTCGGCGAGGATGTGCTGCCTTCGAAAATAGCCGATAGAACCCACCGGTCCTCCGCAGAGAAGGTGCACATGCCCACGTACGTCTACAAGTGCCAGGATTGCGGCCACCGTTTCGAAGAGGTGCAGGGTTTCCACGACGATCCGCTGCAGGTGTGCCCCGACTGCGGCGGCAACGTGCGCCGGGTGATCGGCAACGTCGGCGTCACGTTCAAGGGATCCGGCTTCTACCGAACGGACTCCCGGGCCGGCAGCGGCAAGAAGACCGCCTCGGACCCGGCCAAGCCCGCAGCCAAGGACTCGGGGTCGTCCGGCAAGTCCGATCCGGATCCGGGTCGTCCGGCAAGTCCGATTCCGGATCCGGGTCGTCCGGCAAGTCCGACGCCGGGTCGTCCGGGAAGTCCGGCGGATCCAGCAACACCTGAACTGTCCACAGTTGCGGCACCTGGGGACAACTTGTCCGGAGGGTCGCATGGGGCCTCTAGCGTCGACCCATGGTGATCGACTCGTGGCGGCTCCAACGCCGCTGGCGGCGGCTTCAGCGGCCGGTCGCGGCGGTGCTCATCGCGCTCGGCGGGGCCGGTCTCTGGCTGCGCAGCAGCGGCCCGATCGCGACCGTGCCCATCCTGGTCGCCGTCGCTGACGTTGCCGCCGGCGAGATCGTCCGGGCCGAGGATGTGGCAGTCGTCGCCTGGCCCGCGGACACCCATCCACCACCGGCGCAGGGATCGCCCGACCTGATCGTGGGCCGCAGGGCGACCGCGGCCATCCGATCCGGGGAAGCCCTCACGGCGCAGCGCGTCGTCGGCCCGCAGGCCCTTGCGGAAGTGGGCCCCGATCACGTGGCGGTTGCGCTGCCCGCGGACGGCCTGTCCGCCGCCGGCCTGGTGCGGCCGGGCGACCGGGTCAACCTCGTGGGACGTACCGATGCCGGACCCCGCACCCTGGTGTCAGGGGCGTCGGTGCTGACCCTGACGGCCGAGACCGGTGCCGTGGTGGCGGTGCCGGCAGCCTCGGCACCTGCGGTGGTTCAGGCCGCGGCAACCGATTCCATCGCGATGGTGCTGCTGTCTTCGGCATAGGCTTGTCCCGTGTCTGCAACCAACACCCTGCTCACGCAGCAGATCGAGCACGAGTTCACGGCCTCTCAGCAGTACGCGGCGTTCGCCGTGTGGTTCGACCAGCAAGCCCTGCCACGGATGGCCGAGCGCTTCTACGCGCAGGCCGTGGAGGAACGCAACCACGCGATGATGGTCGTGCAGTACCTGATGGACCGTGGGACCGAGGTGACCGTCCCGGCGATTCCGCAACTCGCACCGATCCCGGACTCGGTGGCCGGGATCCTGGAGTTCGCGGTCGAGCAGGAGGAAATCGTCACCGGGCAGTTCGAACGGATCATCGCCGCCGCCCGCGAGGATCACGACTACCTGGCCGAACAGTTCACCCACTGGTTCCTCAAGGAGCAGGTCGAAGAGGTCTCGAGTATGTCGACCTTGCTGCAGGTCGCCCGTCGGTGCGGCGAGAACATCATGCTGCTGGAGGACTACCTCGCGCGCGAGCCTGCGGAATCAGGTGTGGATCCCACTGCCCCCCGGGCTGCCGGCGGCGCCGCCTCGCTGACGCCGTAGTCAGTCCCGGTCATGGTGCGGCGGCCGTTCGGCCAGCAGGTCCGCGTCAGTGGAATCGTGACCACCCGCCTCGTCGCCGGTGATCTGCGGGTCCAGCTCGACGTCCAGGTTGAGTTTGCGTGCCACCCCACCAGCGTACGGGCCAGTGGAGCCTAAGTTAACCTCGAATGGTGCGTCGAGCCCTCGCCGTGGTGTGCCTGACCGGTGTCCTGTGCGGCAGCGGCGCCACCGCCTGGGCCGATGAGACCCCCGCGCCGACACCCACGGAGAGCACGACTCCCACTCCCCCGCCGCCCACACCGACCCCCACTCCTACCCCCACCCCAACTCCCAAGCCGATGCCCAAGCGCCTGGTCCTGGGCGAGTCCCGGGACGGTACCCCGATCGTGGCCAAGCGCCAGGGGGAGCCGGATGCCAAGCGCGTCCTGCTCGTGCTGGGCCAGATGCACGGCGACGAGCCCTACGGCAGGTACGTGGTCGACAAGCTCCGCAAGCTCACGCCCCGCAAGGACACAGCCATCTGGACCATCCGGACCATGAATCCCGATGGTGCGGCGATGCGTACCCGCCGCAACGCCAACCGGGTGGACCTCAACCGCAACTTCCCGCAGGGGTGGTTGCCGGGGACCCCGGGTTCGTTGTTCTACTCCGGGCCACGCCCTGCCAGCGAACCCGAGACCAGAGCATTCATGGTCGGCGCAGAACAGATCCGCCCGGACGCCATCGTGTCGTACCACCAACACGCGAATGTGGTCGACCGCGGCACCAGCAACAAGGTCCGCAAGTGGGTGCGCCGGTTGAGCAGGGATCTGCGCCTGCCCATCAGCCGCGTGAGTTGCGTGACCAAGTGCGCCGGGACCATGACCGGCTGGTTCAACACCGACTACCGCGGCTGGGCGGTCACGATCGAACTGCCGCGCCGGATCTCCGGAGCCCGCCAGCGCTCGATGGCCCGGGCCATGGTCAACCTCGCGCCGGATCTGAAACCCACCGAGAAGCGCTGACGAAGCCGCCGCTTCTTTGATTCCAGGGCAGCCAGACCCATGGTCCCGGATGTCTTGGGAGACGCGCGTCGTTGGTTAGAACTTGTCCCGTTGGTGAGCAAGGCACGCGTGCAAACGCCTCACGAACGGGACAACTTCTCACCAAGTGCCTCGGCAGAGCCAACCCGCCGCTCCACCGGCGATCGGGCAGGACCGGCTGGCACTCCTGCCACAAGCCGAAGCACCTCCTCGCACGACGAAGCCCCCGACCGTGGCCGGGGGCTTCGGAGCTGGATCAGGCTTCGGACTTCACCGTCGTGGGGTCGTAGCCGTAGTACGCGGTACGGGCGTCGCGGCGCTCGTGCGCCTCGACCTCGGCCTCGGCCGCGAACTCGGGATCGAGCTCGATGTCGTTGACGTGGAAGCGGGGGTTGTTCTCCCACATCCACTTCTCCAGTTCCGGGCCGGACTCGAACGAGGTGATCAGGCAGTAACGGGGCTCGTCGCCGCCGTGCCACACGGAGTGCCACAGCCGCTCGGAGTCGACCACGAGTTGCGCGCCGGCCGGGAGTTTGATCCGGACCTCGCTGCTGGGGTCGTTGATGTCCTCACGCAGGATCATGTAGGTGTTCTGGTCGTCGGTCAGATTCATGAAGCACCGAACGACCCAGCCCTCACCATCGGGGTTGAGGCGGTTGTTGTCGTCCTCGTGCGAGTTGTACAGGGCGTCGGCGTACGAGTTCGGCTGCAGTTCGATGATGCGGCAACGGCCGACGTTGGCGCCGGACTCCAGTGCACGCTTCACCAGCGTGGGGGCCTTCTCGACCTGGCTGTCGATCCAGACGCCGTCCTTGTCGGCCTTCGGCGGGTCGAAGTGCCAGAAGCCGTTGCACTCGATCTCACCGTAGGCACTGGCCAGCGGGGCGAACCGGGTGTCGCCGCCGGACTTCCAGTCGACGTACTCCACCGACAACCACTCCTGCGGGTCGATCGGGTCACCGTAGGAGTCGAGCACGGCGTAGCCGGTCTCCTCGAGCATGGGGAGTTTGTAGTGGGCCATGGGACCTCCAGACGTTCATCTGCCACTTCGGTTCGGTGGCTCCCACCATCATCCCCCATACCGGACTTCTGCAAGCGTGTCCTAGGTCACATGTCGGCAAATCCGAACCCCGGCGGAGTGGATTTTGCCGGTTCGGGTTCCCCGCCCGCCGTCGGAGCGGCATAGTGGACGTGCCTGGCAAGGAGGTGATCATGCCCCTATCCGCGGTTCCCAGACTGCAGTCCGTGACGATTCATGGCCATCCGCGAGCCTTCGTCAAGGTCGGCCGCGGCCCGGCACTGGTCCTTCTGCACGGGATCGGCTGCAACCACCGCACGTGGCTTCCCGTGCTTGCGGCCGCTGAGCCGGCACTTCACCGTGTTCGCCCCGGACCTGCTGGGCCACGGCGAGTCGGGCGCCCCCCGCGCCGACTACAGCATCGGTGGGTACGCCAACGGTGTGCGCGACCTGCTGGCCATCCACGGCATCCGCTCGGCGACGATCGTGGGCCACAGCCTCGGTGGCGGCATCGCGATGCAGTTCGCCTATCAGTTCCCGCAGAGCACCCAACGTCTCGTGCTCGTCGGTTCCGGGGGCCTGGGCAAATCCGTCCACCCGGTCATGCGGGCCATGACCATGCCCGGCGGGAACACGGCACTCAAGTTGCTGGGCGAGGCACCGCTGCGCCTTCCCGCCATCGCCGCCCTGCGACTCCTGCACCGCACCGGCGCTCCCGGAACCATCGACTTCGACGGAGCCGCGGAGGTTCTCGATTCGCTGGGCGATCGTGGCCGCCGGAGGGCCTTCCACCACGTGCTGCGGGCAGCAGTGGACTGGCGCGGACAGGTGATCACGATGATCGACCGGACTTACCTGGCCGAGGCGATGCCGTCGTTGATCGTCTGGGGCGAGCAGGACAGCATCATCCCCGTCAAACACGCATACGCCGCGCACGCTCTGCTGCCCGGCTCGCAGTTGGAGATCATCCCGCATGCCGGGCACTTCCCGCACGAGGACGATCCCGAGCACTTCGCCTCCGCGCTGATCGACTTCATCCTCGACACCAAACCCGCGCGGTACGACGGCCGCGCCTGGGTCAAGGCGCTGTCGACCGGCCCGCGACCGCGTAATTTCTGGGGTGGGACGCAGATCTCGCCGAGGCGGGAAGAAGTGCACGTGGACGGCACGGGCGAGGGATCCTGAACCGCTCTCTACACTGAGGGGACCGCCCCCGTAGCTCAGGGGATAGAGCAGTGGTTTCCTAAACCATTTGTCGGAGGTTCGAATCCTCTCGGGGGCGCTCCAGGTTGCTCGGGGCCTGCCCCGGGAAACGTAGAGTCCTCCCCACCGAGGATTCGAGGAGGAGGCCGCAGGCCGACGGAATCCTCTCGGGGGCACGGTGACTGCCGTGATCCCGTTACGGGCAACCCGGGCGGTGGCTCCGGGCCTGGACTCCCTGCATGATCAAGCGCCTATCCGTCGCGATCCTCGGCACTGTGGCGCTGATCGCCACCTCGGCCCCCGCAGCGACCGCAGCCGACCCAGAGATCCCCCGCAACTTCGTCCGCCACGAACTGACCCACTGGACCTGGTACGGCCCGCAGGACTGGGTCGCCTCCGACGGCGCCAACGACCTACTGGTCGGATCACCGACCGGCGACCGGTTCCTGCACTACGGCGCCAGTGGGGCGCCGTGCGTCTACCCGCCCCTGTGGTCGACCACCGACGAGTTCTTCGCCTACTCCCGGAACACCGCACTGGCCGGGGCCTCGTCCAACTACGGTCTCTACAGTTTCGGCCTCAAGGGGGCTCGCTACACCAGCATCGGGGCCGTCCAGACCATCGGCCAGAACTACCTGCGGCAGAGCGTGAAGTTCACCGGCAAGCGCGGCAAGAAGGTCATCCGCGGCGAGATGGTGGTGGACTTCTTCTACGTCGACGCCGGGGCTTGCGGCGAACGACTGCAGATCCGGTCCGCGCCGGCCAAGGGGTACAAGGCGTCGATCAAGGTCCTGCGCAAGATCCAGCCGCTGATCTTCGGGCCGAGGTAGCGATGCACGCCGTCGTGCAGGCGTTGGCGGTGGGCCCGGAGGGCCTGGCGGCACCGCGCGTCGCCGCCGTGCCGCGGTGCTTCTGGCCCCTAGTCGGGCCGCTTCGCCGGGCGTACTGTGTACGTGAGCGGTTCGAATCCAGATCGGGAGGCGACAGATGGACGACTCACCGGCTGGATCGACGCCTGGATCGACGGCGGATCGACGGGTGCCTCGGCGGCGGAAGCCGAGAGTGTCCCGACGGCCACACGGCGGGAATATCGCGGAACGGGAATCATCTGGGCCCTCGTGGCGACTGCCACTGCTGGCCTGATTCTGCTCGTTCTCATCGTGCAGAACACCGAGACCGTTGTTGTGCACTTCCTGTGGTTCACATGGTCGGTATCGCTGGTGGTTCTCGTCCTCGCGACCATCCTGCTCACTGTGTGTGTCGCGGAGTCGATCGGACTGGTGTGGCGTCATCGCCGACGCCAGCAGCTGACCAACCGAGACGAACTGCGCCGCATCCACGACGCCGCTGCCTGAACACACGGCACCGTCGAAGCATCGTCCTGCGGCGGCTCGGACCCCAGAATGCCCGCGACCCTGAGCATCGGCCTTGACGTCCACGGCATGCACCCTGCAAGGCTTGGACCGTGAAGACCGTGCTCGGATTGTTCGTGGGGTTCTGGGCACTGATATTCGTGGCCGGGATGGCCAACCCCGGCTACCGGCACTACCGCGAGCACGTCAGCGTGCTGGCCGCCGACGGCAGCCGACTGATCTGGGTCACGACCCTGGCAATACTGCTCGTAGCCGCCGCGCAGTGGGTCGCAGCGTTCCACTTCTGGGAGCTCAACAAAGCCGTGGCGGGTTTGCTCATCGTCGCCGGCGCGGCGCTGTGCGTCGTGGCCGCCTTCCGGGTCCCTTGCCCGGAGGGCTCCCGCCACTGCACCTTCACCGTCGAGCACACGCCAGCCGAAGCGGCGCACAACGCCGGCGTCATCGCCTATGCGATCGTCACGATGATCGCGATGGTGGTGCTGGGCCTGGTGGCGATCCTCCGCGGGCATCACAGTCTGGTCGGAATCCCGGGACTTGTCGCCTCCGTCGTCTTCGCCTTGAGCTTCAGCGGCCTGCTCCTGTTCCCCGAAGGCCTGGCGCAGCGCAGCTGGATCGCGGTGGGCCAGATCTGGTTGGTGGCCGCGGTGTACGAGGCACAGACGCACAAGGAGCGCCTCCACCGCCGGTCGCAGTCGGCATCGCTTCCCTCATGACCGCGACGAGCGGGAACAGCACCGAGGTCGTTCTCATGCCGCGGTGGCTACAACCGCCACCGGTGGCCGGCGTGGAGTACCGATGGTGGGACCACGGGTGCACCTGAACCCGCTGCCGGGACCCTCGACCAGATCACGGTCTTCGTCCCGCCCTACATGCCCGTGCCCGAGGATCTACAGATCGCCCACCGCATGCCGCGACTCAAGGCGGTACTGGCGCTGATGGCCGGCATCGACGGCATGGTGGCGCACCTGCCGGACGTGCCGGTTCGGCGAGCTGTGGGGGTCCATGATGCCAGCACCGCCGAGCTGGCCGTCGGTCTCGCGATTGCGGTGCTGCGCGGTGTCGACGTCGCCGCCCGGGACATGCCAGCGGGCCACTGGCGGCACGAGCGCAGACCGGCGCTGGCCGACTCCCGCAGCGGCATCGTCGGCTGGGGCGGTGTCGGGCGGGCGATCGCTGCGCGACTGCGACCGTTCGAAGTGGAGGTGCTGGGCTTCTCCCGCAGCGGCCAGGGCTGCCTGCCGGTCGCCACCTTCGACGACCACCTACCGGATCTCGACATCGTGTTCCTGGCGCAGCCGCTGGATCCGACCGGGCCGTTCATGTCGGCCCGACGGCTGGCTTTGATGAAGGACGGCGCCCTGCTCGTCAACGTCGGCCGGGGCGGCCTGGTCGACGGCGATGCGTTGCGCGCCGAACTCGAGGCGGGACGCTTGCGCGCCGCACTCGACGTCACCGACCCCGAACCGCTGCCACCGGACCACCCGCTGTGGCGCAGCCCCAACCTGTTGATCACCCCGCATGTGGGAGGCGACAGCGAAGCGTTCGTCCCGAGGGCACGCGCGATGATCGCCGAGCAGATGCAGCAACTGGGCGGCGGCTGATTGCGTCGTCAGCCAGCTGCCACCCAGAACTTGCGCAGCGGCTCGCTGACATGCCACACGGTCTGCGCGCCGGCCTCGAGCTCCACCACGTCCCCGGGGCCGACGTGCAGGTCGTCCTGCCCGGCGATCTCGATGCGTGCCCGCCCGCTGAGCACCACGAACACCTCGTGGACCTCGACGTCCGTGGACACCCCCGCACTGTGTTCCCACAGCCCGCAGGACACCTCCGGGACCGGGGCCTCCCACACTGCGGCCGTGGGCTCGCCCGCGCGTACCTGCTCCGCCGGCAGCGGCTCATGGTCCAGCGGGTGGGCGTCGAAGAGGATGCGCGATGCCATGTCGGCAGCCTACCCGGCAGAACTAGTGCACTTCTTTACCTGAATTTCACTTGACATATAGCGGGCTCGTGGGCATGCTTGAACCACGCGAGGGGAGTACCCCACTCACTCATCGATCGTCAATACGGCAGCTGCGTCGGCCGCCCGGTCGATGGGGGTCCGCACGGGCCGGGGGAGACCTCTGGAACACCACCAGGAGCCCCTTGTGACCAGCCTTGCCACACCCCCACGCCCCTTGCTGTCCCGTCCCGACGGCGCCGACCTCCGCGCCCTGATGTCGGTGCGCGGCCTGTGCATCTCCATCCTGATCAACACCACACCAGGCCCCCGACTCAGCAAGCTCGACGGACAGCGCTTGCTCGCACACAGCCGCGATGTCGTCCGCCGCCTCGAACTCGAACCGGACCAGGGCCACGCCGCCGTGTTGGCCGCGCGACTGCAAACCGCCGTGGACCAGGCGCGGCGGGGCCCCGCCGACGAAGCTCTGGCTCTGTTCATCGACGACACCGGCATTCGGGTGCTCCACCTGCCCGTGGCCGTCGAGGACCGTGTGGTGATCGACCCGACGTTCGCCACCCGGGATGTGGTGCGGGCGGTGCAGTCGAACCCCGCCTTCCTGTTGCTGCATCTGGACCACCGGTCGGCCAACCTGTACCACTACAACCAGAAGTACCTCGAACCCCAGTTGTCGTCGTTCTTCCCGGCGCTGCGCGAAGGTCGCATCCGGGCCGGCCGGGACCCTGAGCGCCAACGCGCATTCCTGCGCACGGTGGACGTGGGCTTGAGCCGACATCTGGCCGCCGCGAATCTACCGGTGGCGTTGGTGGGAGGCCAACGCGTGGTGGGCGAGTTCCTGCGGCTCACCCGCAACGGGGCCAGAGTGGCCGGCATCGCCCGGGGCATCCACTCCCGGCCGCAGTTGGCCGAGCTCGAAGACATCGGGCGGACCGTGATGAGCGATCACGTCGCCGACCTGAACGCCGCTGCCCATGACACCCTCAACGCGCGGCTTCGGGCACAGCGCGCCATCGGCGGACTGCTCGGCTGCTGGCACGCGGCGGCCACCGGCAAGCCGGAGTTGCTCGTCGTGGAACAACACTTCGCGATGCCGGCACGGACGGTCGCCGACGGCCGCTACGTCGAACCCAGTGATGACGGTGAGGATCCGGATGTCATCGACGATGCGGTGGACGACCTGATCGAGACCGTGCTGCAGAACGGCGGTTTCGTGTCCGTCGTGCCGGACGGCACCCTGCGCCAACACGGCCGGGTGGCGATGACCCTGGCCGGCTGACGACCGGGCCCGCAGACCCAGCCGGGCCGGGGTCTGCGGGCCCGGTGTGCGACACAATGCAGGCATGAACCTGTTGCCAGAGCCCGACCCCACGTTGTTGCCCGCCGATCCGGCGGCCGCCGCCCTCGCTTCCGGCGGGGATCCCGAAGCGGTGGCCACCCGGTTCCCGGCGTCCAGCCTGGCGTGGGCGAACCTGGCCAAGCACGCCCGCGAGCAGGGGCGCACGATCGAGTCGTACGCCTTCGCGCGGGTGGGATACCACCGCGGACTCGACGCCTTGCGACGCAACGGGTGGAAGGGCCACGGCCCGGTTCCCTGGTCGCACGAGCCCAACCGCGGCTTCCTCGAGTGCCTGCACGAGCTGTCACTGGCCGCGCAGGCCATCGGCGAGACCGACGAGGCGCAGCGGACGCGGACCTTCCTGCGGGACAGTTCCAGCGAGGCGGCTGACGTCCTGGGGGTGTGAGGGGGCGGCGGGCGGGGGCAGCGGTTAGCCGGAAGGACAACGGTTAGTCAGAAGCACAACCGTTAGCCCCATGCGCGGACTTCCGACTAACGCCTGTCCTCCGCACTAACGCCTGTCCTCCGCACTAACGCCGGTCCGGCCCGCGGGGACAGGCCCCGGGCTATCGCCTACCCGGTCAACCCCGCGGCGAACTCCATGCCGCCTTCATCAGCGGGATCTGCAACGGCAGCCGCGCCCACACCGCCGCCTTCTGCCACGCGGGGCGGCGGCTGCGCTGGACATCCACCGCCATCTGGACATTCCCGACCAGGATGACCGCGAGGGTGGCGGTGGTGACGGCAGGTGCCCAGGGCTGCCGGGTCGCGAGGCCCGCCGCGCAGACGAGTTCTGCAACGCCGCTGCCGTAGACCCACGGTTCAGGCGCGCCCAGTGGCCGAGGGATCAACGGCGCGAAGACCGCCGGACCGACCATATGCACGACGCCACTGACGGTGAACGCGCCGATGACCAACTTGGTTCCCACGGGCAGACTCATGGGGCAACCGTAGCGGCGCCGCCCGATCGTGCGAATTCGCACAACCTGGGCTCAGGCCAGGATGCACGTGGCTGACCGTGTAGATCACCAAACCGGCCAGCGCACCCACCAGGGTCCCGTTGAGCCGGATGAACTGCAGATCGCGACCCACCTGGATCTCGATCTTGCGCGAGGTCTCCTCGGCGTCCCATTTGTCGACGGTCTCGGTGATCAGTGCAGTGATCTCGTCGCGGTTGTTGCGCACGACATGGACCGCTGCATCCTCGACCCAGGTGTTCACCCGCGCCCGGGTGCCCTCCTCCTCGACCATGTTGCGGCCGATCGACACCAGCGAGTCCACGATCCGCACCCGCAGATCCGACGTCGGATCGTCCACCGCCCGCAGCAGCATCTCCTTGGCCACGCTGCCGGTGGTCTGCAGGGTCCGGGTCACTTCCGGATGCTCCAGCACCCGCATCTTCGCCTGTTCGGCCTTGAACTGCATGTCGGCGTCGAACCGCAGGTCGTTGGACAGTTTGATCAGCGCCTCGTCGATCGACTTCCGCAGCGGATGGTGCTTGTCGTCGCGCACGTCCTGGGCGAAGCGGACGGCCTCCCGGTACACCTTGTTCGCCACCACATCATCGGCCCATTTCGGCGACCACCCGGGTGCCTGCCGCTCGACGACATCCACCACCCGGTTGCGATTGTCCTCCAGCCAGTCGTAGAGCGACCCGGCCACGAGGTCGATGAGCGGCACGTGCGCCTTGTCGGCCACCACCTCGCCCAGTAGGTTCCCCGCCGGTTCGGCGATGGGGAACTCCTCGGCCCGCCGCCGGAGGAACTCGCCCACCGCGCTGCGGACCTGCTCGTCGTCGAGCAGCCCGATGCCGGCCTTGATCCCCACCGCGATCTCGCCGGAGACCCGGCGGGCGTTGTCGTAGTCGCTGATCCAGGTACCGACCCGCAGGCCCACGTCGAGTGCCCGGATGCGCAGGCGCACCACGTCCTCGGCCAGGAAGTTGGTCCCCACGAAGTCGCCCAGATTCCGCCCGATCGCGTTCTTGCGGGTCGGGATGATCGCGGTGTGCGGGATCGGCAGGCCCAGCGGACGCCGGAACAGCGCGGTGACCGCGAACCAGTCGGCCAGGGCACCCACCATGCCGGCTTCGGCGGCGGCCCGTACGTAACCCGCCCACCCCACACCGTCGCGCTCGAGCATGAACGCGATCACGTAGATGACCGCGGCCAGCACCAGCGCCCCCACAGCCACGAGCTTCATCCGCCGCAGGCCGCGCAGTTTCTCTTCGTCGGCGGTCACCGCCAAGGCACTCATACGCGCATCCTGCCCCACCGCGGGCGGTACAGCCGGGGCGCGGTCCTAGCGCAGCGGGCGCGGCGAGGCGTGCCAGACCAGGGCGACCAAGATACTGGCCAGTGCCGCAGCCACCACCGGCGCGACCGACATCGCGAACAGCGATCCGCCGAGCAGCGAGCCGGCGGCGAATGTGGCAGCGACCGCCCCGCCGACGACCGTGCCGCGTGCGGCCACCTTGCCCAGAGCCGACGGCTGCCGTTCCAGCGGGTACGTGGCCGCAGTGCTGGTACCAGCGCACCGCCCAAAGGCCCAGCAGCAACAACCCGAGGACCGACAACCCGATCTGCAGCCCGTAGTACAACGGCATCCCGAGGATCTCGGCGCTGAACACCGGGAAGCGGGACGTCACGGGGGTGCCGGAGTGCGTGAACCAGTCCAGGAACTGGTGGGTGAGCCCGCCGATGAACAGCGACGCCAGCACCCCGAGGAGCTGTCCGGCGGTGGCCAACCGCACCCGCAATCCGGGGCGCTGCTGCGGGGCCAACCGGGCGCGGATGCCCGACGGCGCGAACCAGTCGGCCGGCCGGGCGAAGAACCCGTGCCAGATCACGAACAGGCACAGCCCCACCGCAGTGTTGGTCACCACTGCCGCGAACACCGTGTGGGTGGCGTCGGTGCTGTACGGCAGGAACGACGCGAACAGCGGCAGATCGGGGGTCATCGCACCGATCACCAGCGCCGAGCTCGACAGCCACCGCACCCGCAAGGGCAGGACGGCAGCCGCGTGGCTCACGGTGAAAGGCATGCGGCCAGTATCCCCGGGATCGGGCAGCCTCAACCGGGCAGATGAGCAAGGTCACACTGCGTGCTCGGTATCGTTGAGCCATCGCCCCGTTAGCTCAGTGGTAGAGCACTCGCCTTGTAAGCGAAAGGTCGTCCGTTCAATCCGGACACGGGGCTCTCCGATCGGACGGACCCGCTCTGGGAGCAGCTGTTGTCGCCAATGCCGGGAACTCCCCGCCCCAACAACGCTATGGTCGGCCCGTGTCGCAGTTCCCCTGCCTGCCCGACCGGGTGATCGAAGGTGAGCACGTGGACGCCGGAGCCAGTGACGCCACCAGGGGCGATGCCCGTGCCCGATCGGTTCCGCTGCGGTTCGGCTCATGATCGGCCGCTACCGGTTCATGCTCAGCAACCGACCGTACATGTTGCTGCTCTCGTCCTCGGTCATTTCCGAGGCCGGCGACTGGGCAGCCCGGCTCGCCCTCACCTGGTTGATGTACACCCTGACCGGGTCCGTGTTGGCGTCGGCCGCAGTGCTCATCGTCTCGGTCGTCCCGGCCGCCCTCGTCGGGCCGTGGCTGGCCGCGGCGACCGCCTCCTGGCCGCATCGGCGAGCCACCATCGTCTGCGACGTGATCCGGGCCGGGCTGTTCGCCGTGGTCGCCGCCCATCCTTCTCCGCTGCTGGCCCTGTCCGTGGCCGGTGTCGCCGGGGTGGTGTCGGTGGTGTTCGAATCGCACCGCTCGGCGTGGCTTCCCCACGTGACCGGCATAGACGCGCTCGGGACGGCGGTCTCGCTGGCCCACGCGCTCTCCGACGCGACTGTCATCATCGGATACGCCGCCGGTGGGATCCTGCTCGGTCTGCTCGGGGTGTCCGGGGCCCTATGGGTCAACGCTGCCACCTTCCTCGTCTCAGGGCTGCTGTTGGCCGGTGTCGGACGCGCACGCAGCGTCGAGGAGGGCGATACTCGACCGGTAGGACTGTCCGCCGCCTGGTCCGCACTGTCCGCCGACCGATGGCTGCTGGGCATCGTGGCACTGGCCACCATGGCAGTGGCCGCAGCGACCAGCGTCGAGGCGGTCGCTCTGCCGGTCCTCACCTCCGCCGGGGTACCGGTGGCAGCCACCGGCGTGGTCCTGGCCCTGGGTGCCGGGGTGTCGCTGGCGGTCACGTTGGTGCTCCCCGGCGAGTGGACGCATGATCGTGCCAGTCTCTGGATCGGGACGCTGACGGTGGTCGCATTCGCCGGCGCCGCCGCGGGCCTATCGGCCGGCAGCCCCCTGGCCGCGTCCGCGGCAGTCGTCATCACGGGCCTGGCCTATGTGGCACTGGTCCCGGCCAACGTGCTGGCCACGACCTCCATCCCCACCCACCTGCGGACGTCGGTGTTCGCGCTGCTCACCGCGGCGCTGGCCAGCCTGCAGGCGCTGATGGTGGCCGCGGCCGGCGCAGCTGTCGATCGGGCGGGCACGCCCGGGCTGGTGTGGTTCTGTGCGGCAATGGCGGTTCTCGCCGCGCTGTTCGCGGCGCTCGGCCTGAGACTGGCCGACACCCGACGAACCAGCGCCATCCACGATCCCGACCCATCCTGACCTGCTGAGCGCGAGGCGACGTACCCCATCGGGTCCGAAGTCGGGGCTCGGACCGGGCACCTACCGGGTCCGAGCCGCTAGCCTCGCCCCATGTCGACGCGGACCATTCTGGAAATCTTCGGCTGGATCGGATCCGGCCTGATCGTGCTATCCCTGGCACAGGCCCGGGTCTGGCGGTTCCGGGTCATGAACTTCATCGGCGCGGTCATCGCGACGGTCTACAACGGGCTGCTGTCCATCTGGCCGTTCGCTGCGATGAACCTTGTGATCGCGGTGATCGACGCCTACTGGCTGGTCAAACTCAGCCGCGAGCGCAGCCCGGAGTCCAGGGCCTACGACCTGATCGAAGTGGACCATGACGACGCCTACCTGCGGCACTTCCTGAGCGTGCACGCCGAGGATGCCAAGCGGCACTTCCCCAGTTTCGATCCCGCGATGCCGAGTCGCTCCAACGTGTTGGTCATGCGCGGGGACGAGGCGGTCGGCGTGGTGACCATCGCCGACATCGACGACGGCACCGCCAACCTCAGCCTCGACTACGTCACCGAGCGCTTCCGGGACTTCACCCCCGGCAGGTTCGTCTACGAGGACTCGGGGATGTTCGAACGGCTCGGCGTGAGCAAGATCCAGGCACCGGCCACCACCGGACCCAAGTACCTGCAGAAGATGGGCTTCCACCAGGAGGACGGGGGCTGGGTGCGGGACGTGCGCGCCCGGGCCTGAGAGATCCCGACCCCTGCTGTGACGAAATCGCACGGACACGCTGGCGGGGTCAGTAGGGCCAGGTGGAGTCGATGGTGGCGGTCCGGACGCAGTTGCCGTCGACGATGGTGGACGGTGGCGACTTGGACTCAAACTCGAAGTAGTGTCCACCATGTCCTGCGACAATCCGTCCGGGATGTTCCGAGACATGGCAGTTGGTTTCGGGGCGATTCAAACCGACAACGGTGCGGCGGTCGCGGTCTCTGGGTCCCTGCCCCTGATGCGAGTGTTGCGCGGTTGCTGGTCCTTGGGCGCGAGTGTTGCGCGGTTGCTGGTTTCAGGGTCCGCAAACCGACAACCGTGCAACAGTCGCGGCAGTCGGGGCGCAACGGTGCAACAGTCGCGGCGGCGAGGACTGCGCGCCGTCACCGTCGACGTTGGTGCGGCTGTCTCGGCCAGCGTGGGTCTGGTGCTGCCGAAGGCGCCGGATTCACCACATCACCGTCGCGTCCACCGCACCGAATACCGCATGGACCCCACCCCGAACCGTCCTGTCGTGAGACTGAAGTGTCCGCCGATGTTCCGAGACATGGCGGTTGGTTTCGGGGCGATTCAAACCGACAACGGCGCGGGCCGCGCGTGAGCAGCTCGCAACCTCCTGCGCGTGGAGCGGCAACCCCCGCCACGGGGGCAGTAGCCTCGATCATCGCCCGCCCAGGAGGACCCATGAGCGCTGCCGTCGCCACCGGATCGGAACGCACCTTCTTCGGTCATCCGGCCGGCCTCTCGACGCTGTTCTTCACCGAGTTCTGGGAGCGGTTCTCCTACTACGGCATGCGGGCGCTGCTGGTGCTCTACTTGGTCGCCCCGCCGGACGGCGCCACCCCTCCCGGACCCGGCTTGGGCATGAGCACCTCGACCGCGTCGGCCGTCTACGGCACGTACGTCGCGCTGGTCTACCTGTTCCCGCTGCTGGGCGGCTGGATCGCAGACCGCGTCTGGGGCTACCGGCGCGCGGTCCTCGTGGGCGGCATCGTCATCGCCTGCGGGCACTACTCGATGGCCATGCCCACCGAGATCACGTTCTGGCTGGGCCTGTTGCTGATCGCCTTGGGCACCGGCCTGCTGAAACCGAACATCTCCGCGATGGTCGGCGAGCTGTACCACGATCACGACACCAAGCGGGACTCCGGCTTCTCGATCTTCTACATGGGCATCAACCTCGGCGCCTTCGTGGCCCCGCTGGTCACCGGGTACCTCATGGACAGCCGCGGCTGGCACTGGGCCTTCGGCGCGGCGGCGATCGGCATGACGGTGGGGGTCATCCAGTACGTCGTCGGCGGCCGCAAGACCCTGGCCGGCATCGGGTTGACCGTGCCCAACCCGGCCAGCCCGAGGCAGAAGCGCAACGTCTTCGCGATCATCGGCGCCTCGGTCGGCGGCATCGTGGTCCTGACTCTGCTGGACGCCTGGCTGTTCGGCTTCGAGGTCACCGATCTGGTGGACATCCTGGCGATCTTCATCCTGGTGGTGCCGGTGGTCTACTTCGTGCGGATGTTCCGCACCCCCGGGCTGACCAAGCCGCAGATGTCGCGCCTGCACGCCTTCCTCGGCCTGTTCATCGGCGCGGCGATCTTCTGGATGATCTACGACCAGGCCGGGTCGACGCTGAGCGTGTTCGCCGAAGAGAGCACGGACCTGACGGTGGGCGGTTTCACGATCCCCGTTCCCTGGCTGCAGTCGATCAACCCGATCTTCATCATCATCTTCGCGCCGATCTTCGCTGCGGTCTGGTCGAAGTTGGGGGACCGGGCGCCGTCCACCCCGCTGAAGTTCGCGTGGGCGCTGCTCGGCATCGGCCTGAGTTTCCTGATCATGATCGTCCCGGCGATGTCCGCCGAGACCGGGGCGGAGGTCGCTGTCTGGTGGCTGGTCGGCGTCTACCTGATCCAGACCTGGGCGGAGTTGCTGCTCTCCCCGATCGGCCTCAGTGCCTCCACCCGGCTGGCACCGCCCGGCATGGAGGGCCAGATGCTGGCGCTGTGGTTCCTCGCGGTGTCGGTCGGCGACACGATCGGCGCGCAGATCCTCTCGCGCATCGGCGACAACTACGTGCGCGTGTTCACCACGTTCGGGCTGATGGCCGTGGGCGCCGCAGTGATCGCATTCCTGTTCGTGCCCCGGCTCAAGCAGATGATGGCGGGCGTGCACTGACCCGGCGCCCGATCAACCCCTGGACCAGCGCCGCACCGATCAGCACGATCACTGCGCCCACCGGCTGGTTCCAGGTGAGCGCTTCGCCCAGCACCAGGATCCCCAGGAACGTGGAGACAACCGGGGTGGCGTAGGTGACCGAGGTGCTGACCACCGAACCGGCCAGGGCGATGACCCGGTACATCCAGATGAAGGCCAGGCCCGTGGCCAGCGCACCGAGCACGACCACCGCCAGCACGGAGGTCCCCAGGACCTGCGCCGGCCGCGGGGTCCACAGGGCACAGGCCAGCCCCATGATCAGCGTGGAGCACAGCAATTGCGCCCCCATCAGGGACGGTCCCCCCTCCGGCCGGGCGGCCAGGAACCGCCGGGTCCAGGGCACGCCGACGCCGTAGCAGACGGTTGCCCCCAGACAGGCCAGCGAGCCGACGAAGTCACCGGACAGCCCCTGCCACACCCCCATGACGACCATCACTCCGACAAAGCCGATGAACAGGCCGAGCACCCGCTGTCTGGTCAGCCGTTCGGAGGGAACGATGGCCAGCGCGAACAGTGCCGTGAACAGCGGCGTGGCGGCGTTGAACAGGCCGGCCAGGACACTGGAGACCCGGGTCTCGGCCCAGGCGAAGAGCGTGAACGGGATGACGTTGGTCATCACGCCCACGAACGCGGCATGTCCCCACACGGCACCCCAGCGCGGCAGCCGTCGTCGCTGCGCCACGACCACGGCCACCACCGCGAGGAACCCGAAGAGGACCCGCGCGAACGTGACCTGCAACGGGACGAACGATTCCAGCGCGATCTTGATCAGGAAGAAGCTCGAGCCCCACACGAACGCCAGCACCCACCAGTAGGGCAACCACGCTGAGAGCCGGGCGGTCTGCACTCTGGCGATTCTGCCCTGGGCCGCGGCCGGCACCACCAGCGCCGTGTCACTGCCCGGATCGTCACGACCCGGCCAGCATGCTTGAGCCATGGCCAGCGAGGCGACGTACCAGAAGTACCGCCGCATCGCCCGCTATCCGTTGTTCCTGGCCGGGCTGCTGTTCCTGGTGGGGTTCGCCCTGGCGGTGGATCCGCATCTGGCCACGCTCGAACAACACCACATCGCCGGCCGTCGCCTGACGCTGATCGCATGGGCCGTCTTCCTGGCCGACTACCTCATCTCGCTGGCCCTCGCGCCCGACCGGGGCAACTACATCCGCACCCACGTGTTGCAGGCGATCGGGGTCCTCTTCCCGCCGCTGCGGGTGTTCCTCATCTTCCACGTCACCTACGAGGTCGCCCGACACACCCGCGGCAGGTTCGGCGCCCGCGTGCGGATGTACCTGCTGTACGTCACGACCCTGGTCGTCCTGGTGTCGTCGCTGGCGGTGATGGTGGTGGAGCGCAAAGCGCCCGGGGCGACGATCAAGAGCTTCGGCGACGCCCTCTGGTGGGCGGCCGAAACGATCTCCACCGTCGGCTACGGCGACATGTACCCGGTCACGCTGACCGGGCGGATGATCGCGGTGACGTTGATGATCAACGGTTTCCTGATTTTGTCAGTCCTCACTGCGACAGTGGCCCAGAAGTTCGCAAGCAGTCAGCTCGGGTCCGACCAACCACAGGATCCTTTGCCCGAACCGGAGGTCTAGATGCAGTCGCTGTCGGATCGCGAACGAGCGATCCTCGAGTTCGAGAAGCAGTGGTGGCGCTTCGAGGGGGCCAAGCAGGAGGCGATCCGCGAGCAGTTCCACCTGTCCCCCACGCGCTACTACCAGGTACTCAACGGCCTGCTGGACAAGCCCGACGCCCTGCAGACCGAGCCGGTGGTCGTCAGGCGGTTGCAGCGGCAGCGGCAGGCGCGCCGGAAGGCCGTGTCCCAGAACGTCTGAGCGGGCGTTCGACATAACCGCCGGCCGCCAACCCGGCGCGGCGCTCGAAGACGTTGCGCGACCACCAGTCGCCGGTGCGCACCCACGACCAACCCGCCGCCAGCGCGTAGGCGGGCCAGAATGCCGGACCGAGCAGCGCGTACTGGCGCATGTGGGATGTCTCGTGCTGCCACACACGCTCCGACACCGGCTCCCGGCTGAGCACGACGCAGCCGACGGTGACCGCCCCGGCCGGTGGGAACCGCCACCGATAGCCGGTGGCCTGCCAGAAGTCGCCGCGGCGCGTCACGTCGCAGCGCGCGGCACGGGCGATGAGCAGGCCGGTGGCAGTCGTCAGGTTCACGGCGTTGAGCAGGACGACTGGGCGCATCAGACCCACCGCCCGATCGGCGCGGTGGCCAGCGGCGGGCGCTCCACGTCGACGATCGCATGCCAGGTACCCACGAAGTCATGACCCACCCGGTCGTACTGGGCCATCGCCTGTCCGATCGAGCGCGACGCATGGGTTTGCGGGTCGAGCCGGCGCAGCGCCGTCTGGATGATCTGGGCGGCCATCAGACCGAGCTTGCGCTCGTCGTGGTGGCGGTGCAGGCGCACCCCGAGATCCACTTGTGCGATCGCGTCGACACCGAGCAACTCGGCGGTGTCCACGAGCATCGCGAACTCCACGCCGTAACCCACCGGGAACGGTAGCCGCTCGAGCAGGGTGCGGCGGGCGGCGTACTCGCCGGCCAGCGGCTGGATCACGCCGGCCAGTTGCGGCCAGTACAGATTGAGCAGCGGGCGGGCGACCAGTTCGGTGACGCGGCCACCTCCGGCGGGCACCACCGACTCCCCCTCCACCAGTGGTCGCTCGTACACGGCCTTCACCAGGTGGACGCTGGGATCGGTGAGCAGCGGGCCGAGCAGCCCCGTGATGTAGTCGGCGGTGAAGGAGCGCAGGTCCGCGTCCACGAACACCACCAAGTCGGCCTCGGTTGCCGCGAGCGCCCGCCACATCGCCTCGCCCTTGCCACGCAGCGGCGGCAGTCCGGGGAACACGTCCGCCATCGCCACCACCCGGGCGCCGTGGGCGGCGGCCACCGCAGCAGTGTCGTCGTCGGACCCGGAGTCGAGCACGACCAGGTCATCGACCAGCGAGCCGTGCAGCTCGTCGTGGATGACCCCCACGATCTGGCCCACCGTTCGTGCCTCGTTGAGCGCCGGCAGGACCACTGCCACGGAGGCATCCTTGCCGGCCAGCAACTCCGCGGCGTCCCAGTCGCCGGCAGTGGACGTGCGGTGGTCAAGCCATGGCTGAACATGCTCGGTCACGCCGCCCCCCAGGAGTCCGTTGGTCGTGCCCAGCGTGTCACAATTCCCTTGACCTCATCCAGAGGGGCAGAGGGACCGGCCCGTCGAAGCCCCGGCAACCTACCGCCCAAGGCGGGAACGGTGCCAACTCCGGCCGCAGCAGCGGGAAGATGCGAAGGAACACCATGACGATCGACCTCGGTAGCGCAATCGGCCTCACCTGTCGCGAGTGCGGCGCAACGTACGACCTCGGCGCCGCCTACGCCTGTATCGAGTGCTTCGGCCCGCTGGAGGTCGCCTACGACTTCCCGGCGATCACCCGCGCCGACATCGAGTCCGGCCCCAGCTCCCTGTGGCGCTACAAGGACCTGCTGCCCGTCCGGCCCACCGCCGCCGCCGAGCCGAACCTGGCGCCTGGCTGGACCCGCCTGCACACGGCCGACAACCTGGCTGCCGAACTGGGCATGCGCAGCCTGTGGGTGAAGGACGACTCCGGCAACCCCACCCACTCGTTCAAGGACCGCGTCGTGGCCGTCGCACAGTCGGCCGCGCGGGCCCTGGGCCTGACCACCCTGGCCTGCGCGTCCACCGGCAACCTCGCCCACGCCGTCGCGGCCGCTGCCGCCCGGGGCGGGCAGGGATCGGTCGTGGTCATCCCGCACGACCTCGAAGCCGGCAAGACCATCACGACGGCCACGTACGGCGGCATCCTGCTGGCCGTCGAGGGCAACTACGACGACGTCAACCGGTTGTGTTCCGAGATCATCGGCGAGGACTTCTCCCAAACCTGGGGCTTCGTCAACGTCAACATCCGTCCGTACTACGCCGAGGGCTCGAAGTCGATGGGCTACGAGATCGCCGAGCAACTGGGCTGGCGGACTCCGGCCCAGGTCGTCGCCCCGGTCGCGTCCGGGTCCCTGCTGACCAAGGTGGACAAGGCGTGGCGGGAACTGGCCGCGCTCGGTCTCATCGACGAAACGCCCTACGCCGTCTTCGGGGCACAGGCGACGGGTTGTTCCCCGGTCGCCCAGGCATTCGACGCCGGTTGGGACATCGTGAAGCCCGTGAAGCCTGCCACCATCGCCAAGTCGCTGGCCATCGGCAACCCCGCAGACGGCCCTTACGCCCTCGATGTGGTGCGCCGCACTGGCGGCTCGATCGCGGCCGTCAGCGACGAAGAGGTGGTCGAGGGCATCCGGCTGCTGGCGCGCACCGAGGGGATCTTCGCCGAGACCGCCGGCGGTGTGGTGGTCGGCACACTGCGCCACCTCATCAAGGAGGGGGCGCTGGATCCGGAGGCGGAGACGGTCATCCTCAACACCGGCGATGGCCTGAAGACCCTCGATGCGGTGATGGATTTCGCCAAGCCGACGGCCACCATCCGCCCGGATGTGGACGAGGTCCGCGCAGCCATCAGTTGACGATTCGGTGGGTCATGTTCCCGAAAGCCGCAAGATCGCGTAGAGTAGGCAGTGGTCACATCGTGATCCCGCGCGGCCGACCGCCGCGTGGCTTTCAGAAACACAGCAAGGACAACACAACACATGAGCAGTGTCAGCGGAACCGTTAAGTGGTTCAATGCCGAAAAGGGCTACGGCTTCCTCTCCCTGGACGACCAGGAAGGCGATGTCTTCGTGCACTGGAGCGCGATCCAGTCCGATGGCTACAAGTCCCTCCAAGAGGGTCAGCGAGTCGAGTTCACCATCGTGCAAGGACCGAAGGGCGCGCAGGCGGACACCGTCGTGCCGTTGTCCTAATCACGGATCTTTGCGAAAGGCCGGGTGGGTGACCACCCGGCCTTTCGTATGCCCGACTGCGAACCATGGGTTGTTCCGGGATTGTCGCCAGTCCTGACCGGCGATCGAACCCGGTCGGGTTCTCCCGGCGGCGCGCTGCGGAATCCGCAGGCGTGAGTGAAACGCACACCCGTGAGTCAGAATCGGCGTGACTTTCACTCCCGGGTGTGACTTTGACTCACCGGTAGGTGTCAGCGCCCCGTCCCCGATCGGCCCGAACCACCCGCAGAGCCCCTTTGTGCGCCCGCTGCGAGCCGCGGGTGCCGCAAACCCCCGGTCACGTACTCTGGATGGGTGATCGAAATTGTGACCTGGGTCCTGAACATCTTCTTCCTGGGGATGGCTGCCTTCGGCCTCATCGACGTACTGCGGCGGCCGGCGGAGGCGTTCCCCGCCGTCGAGCGCCAGTCCAAGATCGCGTGGGCAGCGTTCTTGGGCATCAGCGCCGCGGTGATCTTCATCTTCGGGGCGGTCAACTTCCTCGGAATCGTGGGTGTGATCGTCACGATGTTCTACCTCGTCGACGTGCGACCCAAGGTTCGCGAGATCACCGGGAGTCGATGAACCCCCGGCCGGTCGGCCAGGTCACCCGCGGCACCACGGGAACCGACAGACTGCGCCGGTTCGACCGCTGGATCGCCCACCTCGCAGCTGCCGCACTGCGCCGCACCGATCAGCCCCTGGCGGTCGACGTGGGTTTCGGAGCCCACCCCGCCACCACTGTGCGGTGGCAGCGCACCCTCGTGGAGCTCAATCCGGGCGTCGAAGTCGTCGGCGTGGAGATCGATCGTGACCGGGTGGCGGCCGCACAGGGCCAGATCATCGCCATCCACGGCGGATTCGAGATCCCCACCGTCCGCCGGCCGTTGCTCATCCGCGCTGCGAACGTCCTGCGTCAGTATCCCCGGGAGGACGTCGACCCCGCCTGGCAACTGATGGCAAGCCGACTGGCACCCGGAGGGTGGCTGGTGGAGGGCACTTGTGACGAACAGGGGCGATTGACCTCGATGGTGAGCATCGACCACGCCGGATCGCCGCGATGGCTCACCCTGTCCTGCCGATTGGCCGGGTTGGACCGGCCCAGCCACGTTGCCGCACGGCTGCCGAAGGCGCTGATCCATGACAATGTTCCCGGCACCCGGGTGCACGCCCTGCTCACGGACATGGACCGCGCCTGGGATGCCGCGCCCCGCTGGGGGGCCAGGCAGCGATGGATCGCCATGGCGCAGGCCCTGCACGCGCAATGGCCGGTGCGCGACGGCGTCACTCGATGGCGGCTGGGGGAGTTCACCGTCGATTGGGCAGCGGTGGCGGGGTGAGGGCTGCGCCCGCCGCGCCGTTCGCCGGCCTGGACACGCAGAAGGGCCCCCCGATCCCGGGGAGCCCTTCTGGTGTTGGAAACTACCGGCCGACGGTGGCGCGCACCTTCTCGACAGCGGTCTCGTAGCGCTTGCGCAGGTCAGCCGAGGACTCCTCGTAACGCTTGCGCAGGTCAGCCGAGGACTCCTCGTAACGCTTGCGCAGGTCAGCCGAGGACTCCTCGTAACGCTTGCGCAGGTCAGCGGAGGTGCCTTCGGCCCGCTCGCGCAGGTCGACGACGATGTGCTCGGCCCGCTCCTGCACCTCGTCGAACTTCGGGAGCTCGATCTTGGGCAGGTCGAACGGCAGCTCGAACTTCGGCAGTTCGAACGGCAGCAGCGCGATGAGCTGGTCCTTGGCCTCGGTGGCCTTGGTCACGGCGGGCTTGACAGCCTCGGTGGCCTTGGTCACGGCGGGCTTGACAGCCTCGGTCGCCTTCGACACGGTGGTCTCGGTCTTGGTCACGGCCGGCTTGGTGGCGGCAGTGGCCTTCTTGGCGGCGGCGGTGGTCTTGGCCGGAGCCTTCTTCGCAGCAGCCGCGGTCTTGGCCGGAGCCTTCTTCGCAGCAGCAGTGGTCTTGGCGGGGGCCTTCTTGGCCGGCGCCTTCTTCGCAGTGGTCTTGGCCGTGGTAGCCATTACTTGTCCTTTCGTGGGCGTGCGGAACGCCGGGTCTCGGCTGGTGGAACCGTTCCGGACTGCCCCTCGGTGTCCGGCTGCGGTTCCGTTCCGCGGTGTGCGGCGTTCTCGGATTGGAACGCCGCGTAGATCTCCAAGAGCGACTGCCGCTGACGGTCCGTCAACGTCGAGTCGCCGGCCAGAGCCGCCGTCACCGACGGATCCCCTTGCCGGGGCTCAAGGATTCCCGCACGTACGTACAGGGACTCGGCGGAGATCTGCAGTGCCTTCGCAATCTGCGCCAGAATCTCGGCGCTGGGCTTGCGAAGACCCCGTTCGACCTGACTGAGGTATGGGTTGGAGACGTCCGCCGCCTGCGCCAGTTGCCGTAGTGACAACTGAGCTGCAGCGCGTTGTTCGCGGATGTATTCGCCCACGCTCGCCATATCGATCCGAGCCATACATCCATGGTGCACACTGAGTGCTTGCAATTGCAAGCACTCAGCAAGCAGTTTCGCGGAATGCGGCGAAGGTCACATCGACGCGAGCGCCGCCGAAGGCCGGATCCAGCCGACGTGCCGGCCACCGCCCAGCACCGGCTGCTGCAAATGCTCGGCGATCACCGCCGCCTGCACCCCCACGCTCGCCAATGCGGCCGCCGCCACCACCGAACGAGCCCGCTGGCCGCCGTCCAGGACTTTGAGCGCGATCCCGAAACGCCCCGTCGAAGTGTCGACCACCATCACCTGCACCGCTTCGGCTCCGTCCTTGGCGAGCAGCCCCGGCACCCCGCGCATCAGGTGCGTGACATCGCGGGTGGTGCCGCCGCTGAACTCCGGATAGGACCGCATGGCGGCCATCACCTGCGAGCCGGAAGGGGTCCCGGCAAGCCGCACCAGGGCCCGGGCGAGCGCCTCGATGGGCAGACCCCACAGCGGTGCGCCACAGCCGTCAGTGCTCGCAGGCGCGGGCACGACCCCGGCCAGGGCACCGATGCGCGCGTGTACATGCCGCTGCAATGGATGCGCCGGATCCAGATAGGTCTCGAGCGGCCATCGGTTCAGCACACATGTTCGGAGCATCGCCGCATGCTTACCCGAGCAGTTCATGAGGATCCGCTCCCGCCGACCGCCGGCAGCGATGTGCGCGTCACGCGCCTCCTCGCCGTACGGCAGGTCCGGCGGGCATTGCAGATCCGCCTCCGACAAGCCCGTGTGCGCCAACACCGCCCGCACCCCCTCGCGGTGAAACGGCTCCCCGGAGTGTGATGCCGCCGCCAGCGCCAGGGCCGAACCGTCGATGTCGAGACCAGCCTCCAGCATCGCCGCCGCCTGCAGCGGCTTCACGGTCGACCGGGGATAGATCGTCGTCTGCGGATCGCCCAGCGCGGCACGGACGACACCGTCGCCGTCGACCACGACAACAAGTCCGTGGTGACACGACTCCACCAACCCTGCCCGCTCCACCTCTACGAGCACCGGGGCTGGGGTCACTGACTTCCCTTGAGGGCGCTCTCCGGTCGAGCCTCGCCACTGCGATAGCGGCGTGCGAGTTCGGCCGTCAACTGACCGTGTACGTCGTGCACCTTGTGCCGGACGTCGGAGACCTCCCGCTCCATGTCCCGCAGTTCGTCGAGGCGGGCCTCCAGCGCGGCATCGGTCATCGTCGAATACTCGTCGAGCCCGGCGCGAGCGATCAGTCGCTCCACGGCCCGTCGGCCGGCGCCCGGGGAATCGACCACGTCCATACCGACCGTCTGATGTCCCCCCGGCCCCATCTGCGTCGCGAGGGACGCAACGAGCGCGTTCACATCGAGTTCCCCATTCGGCCGTTGCCTGCCATCCTGGCGCAACTCGACGGTGGCCTCCAGAATGTCGATCCGGCCATGGAGCATGCGGCGCAGATAGGACAGCCACGCCTCTTCTCGGTCCACCTGCAGACGCCGTTCACGCAACTCCGCCAGGGGGATGGCGGTGACGTCAGCGACGAAGGTCTCACCGAGAATCCGGTCGAGGACCCGCTTCCCTTGCGGTTTTGCTAGCGACACGTGCCCACTGTACGGCGCGGGGGCCCGGTTCGGGTACTGGTCGCAACTGCCTCACGGCCTACGCCGGTCGGGGGACACGCACAGTGATGGCTTCGGCCGCCGGTTCAACCCCGATATCCGCGCAACCGAAACAGCCGGTATGGATGTTGCTGCCGAATTGACCGCGCTGGCTGCCCAGGCGGCAACCGGTCGGCTCACCGTGAGCGACGGGCAGCTGTCCATCCAGATCCTGTTGCGCGACGGCCGGGTGTGCACCATCGAGCCCTCGACCGCCCGGCCGGCCCTGGGGATGCGACTGGTGAGCGGCGGGTGCGTGAGCCTGACGAACGTGGGGGCGGCGCTGTCGATGCAGCAGCAGCACCCGCAGATGCGCCTCGGCGACGTGCTCGTCCGGATGGGCCTGGTGCAGCGCCAGGAGGTCGAAGCCGTCGCCTGGGAGCAGATGTGCGATGACATGGCCGCCATGTTGCGCTGGAGTGACCCGCACACGGAATTCGAGAGCCTGCGCCCGGACACCGTTCCCGCGCCCGGTCCCACTGTGGAGGCACTACTGACCGCAGCGGCCAGCCGCGACCAGCGATGGCAGGAGATCGTCCGGCGAATCGGCGGCGCAGACACCGTGCCCAGCCTCTCCGAGGAGATGATGGGGGCCAAGGACCGGGCACTGCGCCCCACGGACTGGGCTGTCCTGTGCCGGGTCGACGGCCAGCGCAGCCTGCGTTCGATCGCCAACCAGGCCGGATTCACCACGTTCGAGGCAGCCTCCATCCTGTTGGGCCTGATCGCCGGTGGCCTCGTGACCGTACCCGTGGCGCACCTGCCCACGACCACGGATCGGCCCAGTCCCTGGCCGGCACAGCCCCAGACACCGGCGGCGCCGACACCTCCCCCGGTGCCAGTCGCCGCCGCTGCGCCACCCCCGCCGCCGACACCACTTCCGGTCGACCAGTTCGACGACCCCGCCGATCTGCTGCGGGAGTTGTCGCAACTGTCCGGCGGTCTCGACGCCGCGCCCCGGCGTCGGGGTCACTGAGCCGCCACCGGCGCCCGCTGACCAGCCGATAGCCTGCTGGCTATGCCGGACGGGCTGGTCTTCTCAGGTGACGACACGCAACTGCTGAACGCACTGCGAGAGCGCTTCGACGCGCATTCCGACGGATCCGCCGTGGAGATGCTGGTGACCTCCGGGGTGCCGGACAGAACAGCCACACACGTGGTCATCAGCGGGCCGCTGACCGACGAGGTCGACGCCTGGGACCGGGAGGTCCCGCCGCAGACGCTGGCGGGCGCGCTATGGCTGCCTGCAGGCCAGGACGGGTTCGAGGCCGTGTGCGCCTGGTGGTTGCTGCGCCGCCAGACCCCCACCACCCCGCTGAGTGACCTCCTGGACGACAACGAGCGGGCCCTGCGCTGGTCCGTGGTGGGAGCCCGTGCCGTGCAACTGCCCGGCGCCGCCCCCGCGGAGGTCGAGGATGCCGAGATCCGGGCGTGGCTGGACGACCAACCCCAGGTCGCGGCGCTCGGCTCGGCCATCGACCGGCTCGGCGGTGACAGCGCCGACGCCGTGCTGACATCCGCCGACAGGTACCGCGAGGCTCTGCGCAAGCTCGACGAACTGGCCCCGCTGCCACCCGGCTCCGACCTGCGGGAGTTCGACGCAGCTGTCGCCGAGCACCTGCGGCAGGTACAGCGCTCCGGTTTCGCGCGCTGGCGGGGAGGCCGCGCACGCGCCGAGAGCCAGGACGCCGTCGTGTCTGCGGCGAAATCGGCCGCGGCCGATCGCTTGCGCACCCTGATCGACGCCCGGAGCGAGCAGGTACGCCACGAGCGCCGACAGGTGGCTGATGACGCCGCTGTCGGCCAGATCGTGGACGCCCTGGCCGACGCCGTTTCCGCCCTCGAACTGCCCTGCGCGGTCGACTTCGACCAGGTGCCCCGGTCATGGTCCGCGGGCGCGCCCGAACCGCGGCGCTACGCCCTGGTCGCCGAAGATCTTGTGGACAGCATCTCGGTGATCCCCGGGGCCGTCGTGCGCGGCAGTGAGGACATCCCCGCCGGCACGGCGCTGTGCATGATCATCCAATCGGGCTTCAGCCTTCCCGCCATTCGCGCGTGAGGTCGGTCCGGCAATATAGTTGACCATTGAAATAATCTCCTCTCGGTCGAGGTTGGCACTGACATGACGCTAACCACCACCCCCGACACACTGGCCCAGGTCTTCCACAACGCCCAGACCGCCTACTCGTTCAGCCCCGACCCGGTTTCAGATCTCGAACTGGAAGCGCTGTACGACAGCCTCAAGTGGGCACCGACAGCCATGAACAGCCAACCCCTGCGGGTTGCATTCGTGCGCAGCGCGGAATCCCGCTCCCAGCTGGAGCCGCACCTGGCCCCCGGCAACGTGGCCAAGCTGAACTCCGCGCCGGTGACCGCGATCCTCGCGTTCGACACCGATTGGCACGAGCACCTGCCGGAACTGATGCCGTTCGCCACCGACCCGCACCTGGCATGGCAGGACCGGGACCGCCGCATCGGCGCCGGACAGTTCAACGCCTCGCTGCAGGCCGGCTACTTCATCCTGGCGGTGCGGGCGCACGGTCTGGCCGCCGGTCCGATGGGGGGATTCGACACGGCGGGCGTGGACGCGGCGTTCTTCCCCGACGGCCGCTGGAAATCGCTGTTGCTGGTGAACATCGGCCACCCCGGGCCCGAGTCGTTCAAGCCCCGCATGCCGCGTCTGGAGTTCGAGCAGGCGGCCCGCCTGCTCTGACCGGGCTCACCCGCGGTGCACGGCCTGTGCGGCCTGGTACACCTCGACGGTCTTCTCGGCGATGGCGTCCCAGCCGAAGTCGGAGATTGCCCGGGCCCGCCCTGCCTGACCCATCACCCGCGCGCGCTGCGGGTCCGCGACGACCTCGTTGATGGCGGCGGCGAAGTCGGCCTCGAACTGCGCGGTGTCATCGGCGTCGTAGTGCACCAGCAGCCCGGTCTCACCGTCCACGACCACTTCCGGGATTCCGCCGACATCGCTGGCGACCACCGGCGCCTCGCACCCCATGGCCTCCAGGTTGACGATGCCGAGTGGCTCATAGACGCTGGGGCAGGCGAACACGAGGGCATGGCTGAGCAGTTGCCGCACGTCACCGCGATCCAGGTGTCCATTGAGCCAGTGCACATCCGACCGCTGGTGGCGCAGGGCGTCGATCGCCGCCGACACCTCCGCGCCGAGTTCGGGGGTGTCGGGGGACGCAGCACACAGAACCAGCGGCACCGAGTCGTCGAACGCACTCGCCGCCCGCAGCAGGTGCGCAATCCCCTTCTGCCGGGTGATCCGGCCAACGAACAGCACATACGGCTTGTCCGGGTCGACGCCGTGCGAAACCAGGGCATCGACCTCGTCGACCTTGCGGTAGACCTCGGTGTCGATGCCGTTGTGCACGACGTGCACGCGGTCCGGGTCGACGAAGGGGTAGCAGTCCAGCACGTCCGCGCGCATCCCGGCGCTCACGGCGATGATGGCCTCGGCGTTGTGGTACGCGGTGTCCTCGACCCACGAGGAGATGGCGTAGCCGCCGCCGAGCTGTTCGCGCTTCCACGGCCGCCGCGGCTCCAACGAGTGCGCCGTGATGACGTGGGGGATGTCGTGCAACAGGCCCGACAGGTGCCCGCCCAGGTTGGCGTACCAGGTGTGCGAGTGCGCGACATCGCACCCGGCGACCGCATCGGCGAACCCGAGATCCACCCCCAACGTCTGCAGGGCCGCGTTCGCCTCGCGCAGATAGTCCGGGACCGGATGGGCACTCGCATCCGAGCGCGGTTGGCCGAAGCAATGCACGTCGACGTCGATGATCTTTGCGCAGTTCCGGAACGAGGTGTTCCACGTGAACGCCGGCACCGCCATACACATCCGGGGGCCACTCCCGGGTCAGAATCGCTGTTCGCACAGACTAAGGCTATGGGGATTGTCTAACGTGATGCATGTGAGAGAAGGCCCGAGCGTTCTAGGAATCGTCCTGGCCGGCGGCGAGGGCAAGCGGCTGATGCCACTCACCGCCGACCGTGCAAAGCCGGCAGTCCCATTCGGTGGTGCATACCGAATGATCGACTTCGTGCTGTCCAACTTGGTGAACGGCGGTTTCTCGCGAATCTGCGTGCTCACCCAGTACAAATCGCACTCCCTGGACCGGCACATCACCACCACTTGGCGGATGTCGAACCTCATGGGCGACTACGTGACGCCGGTGCCCGCACAGCAGCGCCTGGGGCCCCGCTGGTACATGGGTTCGGCCGACGCGATCTACCAGTCGCTCAACCTCGTGTACGACGAACGCCCGGATTACGTCGCGGTCTTCGGCGCCGACCACATCTACCGCATGGACCCGTGGCAGATGCTGGACCAGCACATGGAGTCCGGCGCCGGTGTCACGGTCGCGGGGATCCGGATGCCGCGCAGCGAGTCCTCCCCCTTCGGCGTCATCGAGACCGACGTGACCGGAGAGCGGATCACGGCCTTCCACGAGAAGCCCGCGGACCCGCCCAGCATCCCGGACAGCCCGGACGAGTCCTACGTGTCCATGGGCAACTACATCTTCAGCACCGACGTCATGGTCGAGGCGCTGAAGATCGACGCCGGCGACGAGGGCTCCGTCCACGACATGGGTGGGAACATCATCCCGATGCTCACCGCCCAAGGCCTTGCCCACGTCTACGACTTCTCCGACAACGAGGTGCCCGGTGTCACCGAGCGGGACCGCGGCTATTGGCGTGACGTCGGGAGCCTGGACGCCTACCACGACGCGCACATGGACCTGGTCAGCGTCCACCCGGTGTTCAACCTGTACAACCGCAAGTGGCCCATCCTGACCTACCTGCCGCCACTGCCGCCTGCGAAGTTCGCGCTCGGCGGCAACGCGCACGAGTCGATGGTGGGTGCCGGGTCGATCATCTCCGGCGGCCACGTCCGGCAGTCGGTGCTGTCCAACGACGTGCGGGTGATGGAGGGTGCCTTCGTCGAGGGCGCAGTCCTCTTGCCCGGCGTCCGCGTGGGCAAGAACGCCGTGATCCGCCGGGCGGTCATCGACAAGTACGTCGACATCCCGGAAGGCGCCCAGATCGGGGTGGACCTCGAGCGAGACCGTGAGCGGTTCACGGTGAGCGACGGTGGGGTCGTCGTGATCGGCAAGGGCGTGCAGGTCCAGCTGTAGCCGGACGTTCCCTCACAATTGGGCGCAGGCGTCCCGGATCGCCCGATTCTGACGAAGGACGCGCGCCCAGAACGGCACAGAAGGGGTGTTTGGGACTCACTAGTGGGCGAAATCAAGGCCGATCGCCCAAGTGCGAGGGTGAGCGCGAGTATTCAAGGGGGCTCTTCGCGGGGAGGCGGGTTGCCGCTGATCGGCCCGCGGGGAAGCAGTCGTCCGCGCGGTCGCAGTCCCGCACCGCCACCATCAACCGGGCGGGAAGCCCCCGGCTTTGGCCACCAGGCCGGGCGTCGGCCGGCCCAGGTGCTCGCCCAACCACTCACTGGCCCGGCACAGCGCGTCGAGGTCCAGGCCCGTGTCGTACCCGGACCGCTCCAGGGCGAACACCAGGTCCTCGGTCGCGATGTTGCCGGTGGCCCGGGGCGCGAACGGGCAGCCCCCGATCCCGCCGAGCGAAGCGTCGAGCACGCTGACCCCGGCGTCGGCGGCCGCGAGCGCGCTGGCGTAGCCGGTGTTGCGGGTGTTGTGCACGTGCACCCGCAGCGGCACGGACACGGCGTCGCGCACCGCTGACAGCCGCGCGTGCACATCCCGCGGGACCGCCACACCGATGGTGTCGGCGACGGCCAACTCGTCGATACCCACTGCCGCCACCTGTGCCGCGACGTCGACCAGTCGCGCGACGTCGACCTCGCCCTCGTAAGGGCACCCGAAGGATGCGGACAGGGTCACGCTCACCGGGATGCCGGCGTCCTTGGCCCGCGGCGCGATCGCCGCCACCGCTGCGACCGCCTCGGCCGTGGTCATGCCCTGGTTCTTCAGCGAGAACGTGTCCGTGACCATGACCACCAGGTTGACCTCGCCCACCTGTGTGGCAAGCGCGCGGTCGAAGCCCCGCTCGTTGAGCACCAGCCGATGTACGAGGCGGCACCCGGGGCGAGCCGGTCGAGCACCGCCTCCGCATCGGCCATCTGCGGGACCCGCTTGGGGTTCACGAAACTCGCGACCTCGATCCGCCGGGCACCTGCGGCCAGGCAGCGGTTGATGAACTCCACCTTGGTGTCGGTGTCGAAGACGACGGCCTCGTTCTGCAGCCCGTCGCGGGGGCCGACCTCGACCAGGGTGATGTCGCTCATCCAGCGTCCACCAGGGCGCGCTCGGCGATCCGCGGCCGCAGCCACTCCAGCAACTCCTGGTGCACGGGGTGCTCCAGGTAGCCGTGCAGCCCGGCCTCATCGTGGTGGGTCGTGCGCAGCACCAGGTCAAAGGCTCCCGCCCGCCCCAGCGAGTCGAGCAGGACCTCGATGCTGAGCATCTCGGGGATCTGCCCCTCGAGACTGCGCAGCCGGGTGGCGGCCTCGACGCGGTCGGTGGAATCGTGCAGCTTCAACATGACGACGTGCGTGATCACGCCTCGATCGTAGCCAGGTCGCTGACATGCCCCGCATACGCATCCGTGAGTAGTCGCGCCAACTTCGGCTCCCCGATAGGACTATGGCGCTGCTTCGGATTTCGGCGGGGAGTCAGGTGGCGCAGGGCGAGCTCGGCGGCCGATCACCGCGAGTGTTGCGCGGTTGCGGTCCGCGGACCACGACCGTTGCACGGTTGTCGGTTCTGCACCCCCACAACCAGCAACCGCGCAACAGTCGTGGGACGACACCAGCAACCGCGCAACACTCGTTGCGGGCGGCGGGACCCGTCTCCGGGGCCACCTGGCGATGGTCGCTGGCGGCAGCGTCCGGGCCGGGCGTGGGCTGCCGGTGTTGGTCAGTGTTCGTGCAGAAGGTTGACGTTCGGGAGCCGCTGAACCTCAACCAACTGCACCAACGCCATCGAACTGCACGAGCGTCAACGAACCCGTCCGGGCCGACCCCCGGGCACCCACCGAGGTGTGGTCACCCGAGCCGACCGGGGTCGCAACAGCCGCGACCAGCCACCGGCACTCGCAGGACCTCTGTCCCACACCCCCACCGCACCACGCCAAGAGCAGACTCCCCGCCCACATCCGAAGCGCCACTATGGCTCACGCCTTCTGGCGAGATGCCGCGCAGCGACTATCCGAAGCGGCCCGAGATGTAGTCCTCGGTCGCCCGTTCCTTGGGTGAGGTGAAGATGGTCTCCGTCGGCCCGGACTCCACCAGACGGCCCGGCTGGCCGATACTGGCCAGGTTGAAGAAGGCCGTCGTGTCGGAGACCCGCGCCGCCTGCTGCATGTTGTGGGTGACGATGACGATCGTGTAGTTGCGCTTCAACTCGTGGACCAGGTCCTCGATCGCCAGGGTGGAGATGGGGTCCAGCGCCGAGGCCGGCTCATCCATGAGCAGGACCTGCGGCTCGACGGCGATCGCCCGGGCGATGCACAACCGCTGCTGCTGCCCGCCGGACAGCCCCGCGCCGGGCCTGCTCAGCCGGTCCTTCACCTCTTCCCACAGGTTCGCACCCTTGAGCGACTTCTCGACCACGTCGTCGAGGCTCTTGCCCTTCCCCTTGGACTCTGTCGAGCTTCAGCCCGGCAACCACGTTGTCGTAGATGCTCATCGTGGGGAACGGGTTGGGCCGCTGGAAGACCATGCCGATGGTGCCCCGGATGTTGACCGGGTCCACGTCGGGGGCGTAGATGTCGTCCCCCTCGAGCAGGATCTTGCCCTTCGTGTAGGCGCCGGGGATGACCTCGTGCATGCGGTTGATGCTGCGCAGCACGGTGGACTTGCCGCAGCCGGACGGCCCGATGAAGGCGGTGACCGATTTCGGCTCGATGGCGAGGTCGACCCCCTCCACCGCCTTGAAGTCGCCGTAGTAGATATCGAGATCCTCGATGTCTATCCGCTTGGCCATGAGTTTCCTTTCGCTTTCAGGTCTATTCGGAGGCGGGCGCGGTGAGTCTGGCCACCAGCCGCGCCAATGCGTAGAAGAAGACGACCACGATGATCAGCACCAGCGCGCCGGCCCAGGCGCGATCGACCGACGCCGGGGTGCCCGAGGAGATCTGGTCCCAGATGAAGGTGGGCACCGAGGCCTGCGGCCCTGCGAACAGGTTGCCGTTCATCGACTGGGACAGGAACGTCGTCAACAGCAGCGGCGCGGTCTCACCGGCGACGCGGGCGATCGAGAGCATGATGCCGGTGACGATGCCGCCGAATGCCGTCGGGATCACGATGCGCACGATGGTCTTCCACTTCGGCACCCCGAGCGCGTAGGAGGCCTCCCGCAGATCGTTGGGCACGATCTTCAGCATCTCCTCGGTGTTCCGCACGATCACCGGGATCATCAGGATCGTCAGGGCCAGCGAGGCTGCGAAGCCGGAACGCTCGAAGCCGAACGTCAGCACCCAGAACGTGTAGATGAACAGACCGGCGACGATGGACGGCACACCGGTCATGACGTCGACGAAGAACGTCACCCACGTCGCCAGCCGCCCGGTGCCGTACTCGACGAGGTAGATGGCCACGAGGATCGAGATCGGCACGGCGATCAGCGCGGCCATCCCGACCTGCTCCAGGGTGCCGACCAGCGCGTGCGCCAACCCGCCCCCCTCGCGCAGCGGCGAGACGTTGCGCATGGTGTTGGTGACGAAGTCCCAGGAGAAGGCACTGAGCCCGCGGATCGTCACTGAGACCAGGATCCACACCAGTGCGGCAAGCGCGATCAGGAACGTGGTCCAGACCACGGTGGTCGCCAATCGGTTGACGGCGAACCGCCGGCCCTCCACCCGGAAGCTCCAGACGGTCTGCACCAGCATGTACATCAGGTACCAGATGACCAGCGTCCCGGCGATGCCCTGCGCGGGCGTCAGGACCACGATCAGCGCCGTCAGCACCGCGCCGCCGAGGGCCGAGTACAGCGTGCCCAGCCGGGGCAGGGTCTTCATCGCGAGGTCGGAGCTCAGCCCCTCCAGGACCTCGTCGTCGGTCTGCGTCACGCTCATCAGTTGGCTCCCGAGAATTCCTTGTGCCTGGCGATGATGGCCCGGGCGATCATGTTCACGACCAACGTGATGATGAACAGGATCAGACCACTGGCGATCAACGCCGACAGCCCGATCGGGCCGGCCTCGTTCCACTTCAGCGCGATGTTCGCGGCGAAGGTGTTGCCACTCGGCTCGGTGATGTGCCAGTTGATCTCGAAGGCGGCGGAGAGGATCAGAGCGACCGCGATCGTCTCACCCAGCGCCCGACCCAGCCCCAGCATGGTGGCTGAGATCACGCCCGGGCGCCCGAACGGCAGCACGGCCATCCGGATCATCTCCCAGCGGGTGGCGCCGAGCGCCAACGACGCTTCGCGGTGCGCCCGCGGGACCTGCAGGAAGACCTCGCGGGACAGCGCGGAGATGGTCGGCAGGATCATGATCGCCAGCACGACGGAGGCGATGAAGATGGACTTCGTGTAGATCCCGATGTCGTTCTTGAACAGCGGGATGAAGCCCAGGTAGTCGTTGAGCCAGACGGTGATGCCCTCCATGTGGTTCATGAGGACCTGCAGCCCCCACAAGCCGTAGATGATGGAGGGCACGGCGGCCAGCACGTCGATGACGAAACCGAGCGAGGTCGATGCCCGACGCGACGCGAAGAAGGCGATGAACAGGGCGGTCCCGATGGCGATCGGGACGGCGATGAGCATGGCGATGACAGCGGAGATGGCGGTGCCGAAGGCCAGCGCCGCGATGCCGAACATCGGCGGGTCGCTGTCGGGGAACCACTCCTGGGTGGTGAAGAAGTTGCCGGTGTTGTTCTGGAACGCCGGGATCGCCTTCCAGACCAGGAACGCACCGATGGCGGCCATGAGCGCCAGCACGAACACCCCGGCGCCTCTGGTGAGGTTCTTGAAGATCCGGTCCCCCAACCGGACCGAAGACCCCTGGACGCGAGGGGTAGACGCGTCCAGGGGCTTCAGGTCAGTACTCATGCGTAGGTCAGTACTCCTACGACAGAGTCGTTACGGCGTCGGCGGTCTGGGTCTGCAGCTCGGACGGCAGCGGCACGTAGCCGATGCCCTCGAGGATCCCCTGGCCGTCGGTGGAGGCGGTGTAGGTCAGGAAGCTCTTGGTGAGCCCCAGAGTGTCGGCGGAGTTGCCGGTCTCACACGCGATCTCGTAGGTCAGCAGCAGCACCGGGTAGGCGGTGGAGTCCGCGACCTTGTAGTCGAGTGTCATGGTGAGGTCGCCCTTGCCCGCATCCGCGTTCGGGGTCACCTTCGCCTTGGCCAGACCTGCGGTCGCCGTCTCAGCGGACGGTGCCACGGCACCGCCACCGTTGTCGACGCTGGCAGCCTTCAGGCCCTGGGTCTCCACGAAGGACAACTCGACGTACCCGATGGAGTTCGGGGTCGACTTGACCGAGGAGGCCACGCCGTCGGAGCCCTTGGAACCCTGTCCACCCTTGGCGGCCCAGTCCGAACCGGACGGGTAGGGCCAGGCGTCAGGAGCCGTGGCCTCGAGCCACTGCGTGAAGTTGTCGGTCGTACCGGAGCCGTCCGAACGGTGGAACTGCGCGATCGGAGCATCGGGCAGAGTCGCATCCGGGTTGGCCTCGGCGATGGCCGGGTCGTTCCAGTTGGTGATCTCGTTGTTGAAGATCTTGGCGGTCACCTCCGGGGTGAGGACCAGGTTGTCCACGCCCTCGAGGTTGTAGGTCAGCGCGATCGCGCCGCCCACCATCGGGATGTTGATCGGGGGGTTGGCGTCGCAGCGGGCTGCGGCCTGGGTCAGCTCGTCGCCTTCCATGGCGGAGTCGGAGCCGGCGAAGGCCACCTGGTTGTTGATGAAGTCAGCGCGACCGGCACTCGAACCGGACGGCGAGTACTCGATGGTGGCGCCCTCACAGGCGGTCTGGTACGCGTTGATCCACTCGGTCATCGCGTTCTTCTGTGCGCTGGAACCGGAGGCCTTGATGGTCCCGGTTGCGCAATCCGCGCCCCCGATGGTGCCGCCGCCAGCGGCCGGGGACTCGGAACTGCTGCCGGAGTCGCTGGAACAGCCGACCAGCGCCATGGCGCCTGCTGCCGCGAATGCGGCAACCTTCGTTGAACGGGCGATTTTCACCCTATTCCTCCCAATCTGTAGTCATATCTGACGCCTTTGACGCTAGGGAGGCGGCATGACGCAGCGCTGAGCGCGCGGTGACGCACAGGTGAACAGGCGCTGACTGCGCGGGGAAACTTCCGGCTGGACACTTCGCGTTCGTCTGGAAGTCGTCGCTGCGTGAGCATTCCGTTATGCCACGTGGCACCATACGTCCGCATCCTGCCCGGATTGGGCAACTCGCAGGCACCCGGAGGGCCGTTCCACCGGTCCCGGCAGTCCGACACTCAGAAGGCGGCGATGTGCTCCACGGCTGCGCAGCCGCGGTGGAAGATCACGGCCGCTCCCGGGGCCAACGCGGCTGAGGGGACGTCGTCGACGCCGACGGCCCGGGCCACCTGTGCGATCACTGCCGGCAGCAGCGGCCGGTGGGTGCAGACCACCGCCGGGGCATCGTCGCCCAGGATCTGGTCGAGGCGCTTGATCGCAGCGGTCGGCGACGACGCGAACCCCTCCTCGCTGAGCAGCGGCTCGTGCGCGACCGTGGCGTGGCGATGGTGGGCGAAGGGCCGCACGGTGTCCAGGCAGCGCACGGAGTCCGACGAATACACCTTGCGGATCCCGAACGCCTCCAATACGTCGACCAGGCGTGCGGCGTGCTCGGCGCCGCCCGCGGTGAGCGGCCGATCCGCATCCACCGCGCCGCGGAAATCGGCACGGCGCATCGCCTCGGTGTGCCGCAGCACCACGAACGGCGAGGTCGCGGGCTGAGCGAGTGCCTCCCGGACCAGATCCCCGTCGCGCGGGTAGCTCAACATCGCGATGGCCGGCTCGGGCGGCAGCCAACGCACCTCGTCGATCTCCTTGTTCGGCGTGAAACCCGGGCCCCCGGGCCGCTCGTGGCCCAGCCAGTAGTGCACCGTCTTCGGACGACTCTCCACCTTGTAGCGCTGGGTCACCAGCGGAGCCGCCAGGACGACGTCGCACCCGGTCTCCTCGATGGTCTCCCGCCGCGCAGCGATGACCTCGTTCTCGCCCGGGTCCAGCTTGCCCTTGGGCAGCGACCAGTCGTTCTGCCGCGGCCGGTGCAACACACACACCAGCGGCCCGTCCGGCCCTTCGCGCAGCAGGACCACGCCGGCGGCCCGGATAGGCCCGGACGACTTCGCCATCAGGCCAGCCGGGCCTTCTTGTGCGCCTTCTTGACATCGGGCCAGAGGTCCACGAAGTCGTTGCGTGCGAACAACTCCTGCTCGAACTCGAACTCGTGCAACAGGCCGAGGCTGAAGCCGGAGAGCCCGTCGATGTCCGGCCCGGCAGCCAGGGCCTTCAAGGTGTGCTGGGCGACCCAGGCGTCCTGGTGCTCCCCGAGCACCTCCGTCACCCCGGACAGGGCCTTGGCGAATCGCTTCACGTCCTCGCCCATGACCGGCGCGACGGCTTCGGCGGCGTACCGGGCCTTCTTCGCCCGGATGCGTGCCTCGTGCCACTCGTCCGACGGACCGTCGAGGCGCAGCAGCGCGACCTCCTTCTTGAGCTTCTTCCAGGCCTTGTCCACCAATGCGGGCAGCACCTGCTCGGCCGGCGCGTCGGCCACGTGGTTGAGCCGTGGGGCGCGGGCAGCGTCGACGAGTTGCTCGAGGAAAGCGCGGTAGCGCGGGGAGACCATGGCGGACAGCGCATGGTCGCGGGCGTCGAGCCACTGTTCGGAGAGCGCCGGGTCGACCACCGCCCGGATCAGGCCGGCGAATTCCTCACCCACCTCGTCGGCGTGCAGATCGATCCGCGCCTTCAGGACCTCGGTGTCCCGGCTCACGCCGAGTTCACCGGCGATCCAGCCGAGTTCGGTGCGCAGCGCCTCCGCCCATTCGACATCCAGCATCGGCTCGAAGACCTTCAAGCCGCTGCGCAACCGCCGTGCCGCCACGCGCATCTGGTGCACGCTGTCGGGCAGGTCCCGGCGGACCCGGACGTCCTGCAGCAGGAATGCCCGCGCATGCCGGCGGATGTGGGCGGTGACCCCGGCGCCGGCCGGGTCCTCCGGACCCACGATCTGCGGTTCGGGCACATCCGGCGGCTCCTGGGTCACCGGGCCGAGCACCGCCGTCGTCGTGGGGGCCGAGCCGGGGACCGCACCCACGGCCATCAGCGCGGCCACCACCGGCCCGAGCTCCGCATCGTCGACGAGCGCCCCGACCTCGAGTTCGCGGAAGCGCGCGGCCAGGTGCTCGCCGTCCAGCACCGAGACCGTGTCATCGACGAGTTCGGCGAACGGGACGTCATCGGCGCGGTACAGCAGGTACGGGGTGCGCTCGGTGCGCAGGGCAGCCACCGCCGTCAGCGCGGCGTTGCGCGTGAACCCGAGCACCAGGTCGGCCAGTTCCCGGGGAACGTCACCGGCCTCCCCCGCGCTCGCGGGCAGCCGCACCTCCTCCGGCCGACCCTGCGCCCCCGCAACCGGGAGTTCCAGATGCCAGCCCGGGTCGTCGCCACCGTCCCAGCGGCGCAGCGTGACCCCCCAGCGGGCCAGCCGCAGGTCGTCGGTGTCGTGGTAGACGGCCGTGAGTGTGCGGGTGACCTGCCGCTTGGCCCGGGTCACCCCGGTGTCCGCGGCGGAGAGGTCCGGCAACCGGAACAGGCCGTGCACCCGCAGCGTCTGCGGCTGTTCCCGCACCGCCGTCGGCACCACGACCGGCGGCGACTCTTCGGCCTCCTCGTAGACCTGCGGCGGCTCGAGTCCGGCCTCGGCGTGGTCGATGGTCACGACATCCACCGGCGGCGTCACGTTCACAGCATCCTCCGGGGGACGGTAGATCTCGTCCTCGGGATCGTCGGGCAACTGCGCCACCCGGGTGTCCGGCGGGGTCGGATCCTCGAGTACCTCGTTGTCCGCCTCGCCCATGTCCATCACCCTCCGCGTAGGTGCTTGCGCCGGATCATGTACGCCTGGAAGTCCTCCAGCTGGCCACCGTCCGGCGCTACGTTGTGCACCCATTGTCCGTCAGGCCCAAGATCCCATGCCGACGTCCCCGGCTCGAAGGCCCGGTCGAGGATTTCCCCCACGTATGCGATCTGGTCGGGAACCTGTAACGAGACCAGCGTCTCGACCCGGCGGTCGAGGTTGCGGTGCATGAGGTCGGCCGACCCGATCCACACCTGGGTGTCGCCGCCGTTGACGAACTCGTACGCCCGGGAATGCTCCAGGAAGCGCCCGAGGATGCTGCGCACGCGCAGGTTGTCGCTCATACCCGGCACCTGCGGGCGGATGGCGCAGATCCCACGCACCAGCACATCCACCGGCACTCCTGCCATGGAGGCCCGGTAGAGGGAGTCGATGACCTTCTCGTCCACGATCGAGTTGCACTTGAAGCGGATTCCCGCGGGCAGACCGGCCTCGTGGTTGGCCACCTCCTGCTCGATCCGTTCGACGAGCCCGGACCGGATCGAGTGCGGGGCGACCAGCAGTCGGTCGTATTCGGTGTGCATCGAGTAGCCGGACAACTGGTTGAACAGGTTGGCGACGTCCCGACCCACCTGGTCGTCCACGGTGAGCAGCCCGAAGTCCTCGTACAACCGGGCGGTCTTGGGGTGGTAGTTGCCGGTGCCCAGGTGGCAGTACCTGCGCAACCGATCGCCGTCGTCGCGCACGACCATCGACAACTTGCAGTGGGTCTTCAAGCCCACCAGGCCGTACACCACGTGCACGCCCGCGCGTTCCAGCTTGCGGGCCCACTTGATGTTGGCGCTCTCGTCGAACCGGGCCTTGATCTCCACGAGGGCCAGCACCTGCTTGCCCGCCTCGGCAGCATCGATCAGAGCGTCGATGATCGGGGAGTCGCCGGAGGTGCGGTACAGCGTCTGCTTGATCGCCAGCACCTTCGGGTCGGCCGCGGCCTGCTCCAGGAACCGCTGCACGCTGGTGGAGAACGAGTCGTACGGGTGGTGCAGGAGCACGTCGTGCCGGCGCATCGCCTCCAGCACGTTCGGGGCGCTGGCGCTCTCCTTGTTCTCGTGCAGCATCTTGTTGGTGCGCGGCACGAACGCCGGGTCGGACAGATCGTCACGGTTGAGCCCGACGAACGCCCACAGCCCCCGCAGGTCCAGCGGGCCGGGCAGCATGAAGACCTCGTTCTCGGCCACACCGAGTTCGCGAACCAGCAGGTCGAGCACGTGCGGCGCGATCGTCTGTTCCACCTCGAGGCGCACCGGCGGCCCGAACCTGCGCTTGGTCAGCTCCCGCTCGAGGGCCTTCAGCAGGTTCTCGGCGTCGTCCTCCTCGACCTCGAGGTCCTCGTTGCGGGTGACCCGGAACACGTGGTTCTCCAGGATGTCCATTCCGGGGAACAACTGGTCGAGATGCTGGGCGATGACGTCCTCGAGCGGGACGAAGCGCGAGTCCCCGATGGCCAGGAAGCGGTCCAGGCTGGGCGGCACCTTGACCCGCGCGAACAGTTCAGTGCCGGTGGCCGGATTGCGGACCACGACCGCGAGGTTGAGCGACAGCCCGGAGATGTAGGGGAAGGGGTGCCCGGGGTCCACGGCCAAAGGCGTGAGCACCGGATAGATCTTGTCCCGGAAGAGCCCGGACAGGCGCTGGCGCTCGTCTGCGGTGAGATCGGCCCAGCGGACCAGGGTGATCCCCTCGTCGTCCAGTGCCGGGCGGACACGCTCGCTCCAGCACCCGGCCTGGCGGCGCATCAGGTCGTGGGAATGCACCAGCACGGCGTCGTGCACCTCGCGCGGCAACAGCCCGCTGGCCGCCTTGACCGCGATGCCGGCTGCGATCCGGCGCTTGAGGCCGGCGACCCGGACCATGAAGAACTCATCGAGGTTGGACGCGAAAATGGCCAGGAACTTGGCCCGCTCCAGCAACGGCAGGTCTTCGTTCTCGGCCAGTTCCAGGACCCGCTGGTTGAACGCCAGCCAGCTCAGTTCCCGGTCGATGAAGCGGTGGTCGGGCAGGTCGTCCACCACGGTGGCGGTTTCAGAGGCGGCGGAGGTCATGCCCCCAGGGTGCCAGAAAGCCCCGGTGCGGTCGCGTTCGCGTCAACCGGCTACTTCGCAGGCACGGCGTACTGCACGTCGCAGTCGGCGCACCGGAACCCGAGCCGCTCGTACATCGTCACCGCTGCGGTGTTACGGACATCCACGTACAGCATCACCGTGGCCAACCCCAATCCCTGCAGATAGCGCAACCCCAGGGCCGTCAGCGCCGGGCCCAGCCCGGTCCCGCGCACGCGCGGCGACACCGCCAGCACGTACACCTCGCCGGTCTGCTCATGTCCGTGGCCACCACCGCCATGGACCTTCGTCCAGTGGCAGCCCACCAGTCCCTGGTCGTCGAAGGCCAACAGGAATCCCGCAGGGTCGAACCAGGGCTGCGCCAGCCGCTCGGCCAGGTCGTCTGCGGTCCACGAGCCCTGATCCGGCAGATCCACGAAAGCGGCCGCGTTCAAGGCCAGCCACGCGGGAGCATCGGCCAGCGTGAACTCCCGCACCGTGACCCCGGCCGGTAGACCGATCTCAGGCACTGCATCGAGGTCGCGGGTGTAGCGGCAGAGCCTGCGGACCGGCACCAGCCCGGCGCCGGCGGCGATCGCGGCGGCGGCCGGCAGCTGACCGTGGGCCCAGATCCGTACGTCCGGGCGGAACTCGAGGATCTCGGCGAGCATTTGCGCACCGAGGCCCTGATCCCGCACCGACGGGTCGACCAGGAACTCCGCCACCGGTTCGGCATCGGCTGAGACGTACGCGTAGCCGACGATCCGCCCGTCCCGCCGGACGAGCCCGTGCCATGGCCCGTTGCCGCCACCGGCCAGCAGATGCAGGTACGTGTGCTCCGACAGCGAGGACACACCGTCCGCGTCGCTGACCCGATCGAGCATGGCGTCGACGGCGGCCACGTCCTCGGCGCGAACCTGCCTGCTCCAGGCGATCTCGGTCACGCAGCGGCCTTCACTGCTGGAACTCCGCTTCCCGGTCGGCCCGCGGTGGCACCAGCCGGTAGCCGACGTTGCGCACCGTGCCGATCAGGGACTCGTACTCCGGCCCGAGTTTCGCCCGCAGCCGGCGGACGTGGACGTCGACGGTACGGGTGCCGCCGAAGTAGTCGTAGCCCCACACCTCTTGCAGCAGTTGCTGGCGGGTGAAGACCCTGCCCGGGTGTTGGGACAGGTACTTGAGCAGCTCGAACTCCTTGTACGTGAGGTCGAGCACCCGGCCGCGCACGGTGGCCGTGTAGCTGGATTCGTTGATGAGCAGCTCCCCGTGCTGGATCTCCGGCTCGGCATCGTGCTCGGAGTCGGCAAGCCGCCCGAGGGCCAGTCGGAAGCGGGCCTCGACCTCGCCGGGGCCGGCGGTGTCCAACAGGATGTCGTCGACCCCCCAGTCCGGGGCCAGGGCCGCCAGCCCGCCCTCGGTGATGATCAGCAGGACCGGCATGTCGGACCCGGTGGCGTGCAGCACCCGGCACAGGCCACGGGCGCCGGGCAGATCCCGCCGGCCGTCCACGAGGATCAACTCACCGGGCGGCGCGTCGATCAGGGCCGCCGCCTCAGCGGGCAGGACACGGATCTGATGCGAGAGCAGACCCAGTGCGGGCAGCACGTGATCGCTGGGTTCGACCGCATCGGTCATCAGCAGCACACTGCTCACGGGTCACCTCCGGACCATCACCACGATATTGCAGACCGCGTGGACCTGTTGCGGCAGCAGTTCCTCACGGCCGCCATCCGTCGTCGGCGAGCGGCTGGAGCGGCTGTCTTTCGGCGCTGGTTCAGCCGGGCGATCGGCTCGCACGAGGTCGGAGAAGATCCACGTGGTGAGCGAAGCCACGCGTGGGTTCTCTCACCACGCCGCACAACGTCCAACGAACGTGGAACGGGAAGGCCGTTACGCCGGAATCGCCTCGCCGAGCGCCGCGATCACATCGGCCTTGCGCGGCTGGCCGGAAGCACGCTTCACGATGGTGCCCTTGGAGTCCAGCACGAGCACGGTCGGAGTGCGGGCGATGTTGAGGTCCCTTGCCAGGTCGAGGTACTCCTCGACATCGAGGTCGAGGTGTTTGACGCCGGGAAGCATCTGCGCCACCTCGCCGAGGATCCGCTTGGTTGCCCGACAGGGGGCGCAGAAGGCGGAAGTGAACTGGACGAGAGTGGCTTGCTCGCCGAGCTCGCCGCCCACCTGCGAGGACGAAAGCCGCTCGCCCCCGGCCCGCTGCTGCTTCAACCGGCCGTCCGCCAGGTGCCGCCATGCGCCGAACGCGGCGAGCAGCACCAACAGGGCGGCCAGCACCCAAAAACCCGACATGTTGTGCAGAACACCTCCCACAGCCGGGACATTCCCGACACACCACGTACCCTGAGAAGGTCCCGTTGAGTCAGGAATGCCTGAGTCGCACTTCGGGTTAACACACTAAGCCATCCCCCCGAGAGGTTCTCAGTGATCGACCCCCGCGGTACCCGTTTCTCCGCCGCCATCACGACCGTCGTGCTCGCGCTGGTCATCCTGACCACGCCCGGACCCATCGCCGCGATACTCATCAGCGTGCAGACGCTGGTCTTCGCCTTCGGCGCCATCCTCGGCCCGAGTGCACAGCCCTACGGCTGGATCTTCAGAAGGTTCATCCGGCCCCGGCTGGCTGCACCGGCGCACATGGAGGACCCGCTGCCGCCGCAGTTCGCGCAGGCTGTGGGGCTGGGGTTCGCCCTGGCCGCCAGCGTGAGCATGCTCTTCGCCTGGACCCTGGGCGTGTGGATCTTCGCCGGGTTCGCCCTGTTCGCAGCGGCACTGAACGCGGTGTTCGGGTTCTGCCTCGGCTGCGAGATCTACCTGCGGGTGCGCAAACTCATCCCCGCCACCGCCATGCCGGCGCCGGAAAGCGAGCCGGTGCTGGATCTCACGGACACCGGATTCCGTTCGCGGGTCTGACATGCCGCGGCCACTGGTCGTCCAACTGACCACCGACGAGCCGGAGAAGATCGCCGCCGCCTTGACGGTCTCGCTGGCCGCGGTGGCTGCCGGCGCCCGGGTGGACCTGTGGCTGTCCGGACCCGCAACGCTGCTCGCGGTCCCGGGCCAGGAACCCGCCTACGACCTCGAGTTCGCACCGGATCTGGCCGCCACGCTCGACACCCTCCATTCGGTGTCGGTGTGCAGCCAGTGCGCCGCCCGCCGCGGGCTGACCGACGAGGATCTGCGCCCGGGCGCCCGGATCGCCGGGGCCACCACGCTCGTGGAGGCCTTGCTGGACGCGGATGCGCAGGCCGTCACGTACTGACTACTCGGCTTTGGCGCAGATCGCCACCGCCGGCGTAGGTGGGGTCGCCGATGTCCGTCGAGGTCCTGCATCCGCCACACCTGAGTCGCCCGGGCAAATTGCGCGACAGACACCACGGTTGCCGCAGACGCAATCCACCGCAGCCGCGCCGGACCAACCCACCCGGCAAATTGCGCGACAGACACCAGGTTGCCGCAGACGCAATCCACCGCAGCCGCGCGAGACCAACCCACCCGGGCAAATTGCGCGACAGGCACCAACGTTGCCGCAGACGCAATCCACCGTGCCGCGCGGACCAGCCCACCGCCGCAGGGACTACGCTGGTCGCATGACTGAGGTGTTCTTCACGTCGCTGCTGGTGCTGGTGAGCGTGTTCATCGCGTGGTTCTCCGTATACGTCATCTACCGACTGTTCAAGAGTCAGTAGTGGACCTGCCCCCCGAGATACTGCCCTTGTCCTGGCTGCTCGGCCAGTGGGTGGGTGTGGGGACCGGGCATTACCCCACCATCGAGGACTTCCGCTTCGGTCAGGAGGTGTCCTTCTCCTGCGACGGCCGGCCGTTCATCGCGATGCACTCGCGCTCGTGGATCCTGGACGACGAGGGCAACCGGGTCCGGCCCAGCGCGATGGAGTCGGCTTACTTCCGCCCCCGCCCCGACAACGAGTTCGAAGCGCTGTTCACCCACCCGACCGGCTACGCCGAGGTGTGGCACGGCAAGGTCACCATCGCCGACATCCAGGATGCCCGGATCACCCGGGCCAGCCTGGAGATGAGCACCGACTCCGTGATGCGCACCGCGAGCGCCAAGGAGTACGTCGGCGGGCATCGCCTCTACGGCCTCGTGCCGGACGGCGACCTCGCCTGGACCTTCGACATGTCGGCCATGGGCCAGCCGTTGACCAACCACCTGGCCGCCAAACTGACCAGCGTGTGAACGACGAGTTCGAGTCCCGGTTGCGGGACCACGGTTACCGCCTCACCGGCCAGCGCCGGGAGGTGTGGGAGTCGGTGCAGCGACTGCGCCACTGCACCCCCGAGCAGATCGCCGCGGAACTGCCCGACGTGGACACCTCCACGGTGTACCGGGCGCTGGACGTCCTCGTCGAGGTCGGCCTGATCACCCATACCCACATCGGCCACGGCCCGCCGGTCTACCACGCGGTCGACCCCACCCCGCATCTGCACCTGGTGTGCCAGCGCTGCGGTGCCCAGACCTCGGCGGATGTCGGGCTGGCAGACGGGCTGGTCGCGGCGTTGGAACGTGAGCACGGCTTCGCCGCCGACCTGGACTACATGTCGCTGCCAGGGTTGTGCCAGGCCTGTCGCGCCCAGTCATGAGCGGAATGCCACCGGCGCCCCACAGCGTTGTACCGACATGACCCACTTCGGCGACCCCTTCGGCGAACAGAAGCTGTTGGCCGCCGGTGAGGGCTGGGTCCATCTGGCCGACCGCGCGGTGCTGACCCTGACCGGCGCCGACCGCCTGTCCTGGCTGGATTCGCTGACCTCGCACCGGATCGACCCCGACACCTCCACACAAGCCCTGATTCTCGACCCGCACGGGCATGTCGAGTACGACCTGCACGTGGTCGACGACGGCAGCACGACCTGGTTGCTGGTCGCGGCCGATACCGCCGAGACCCTGCGGACCTACCTGGACTCGATGCGCTTCCTGGCCGATGTCGTCGTCACCGACGTGAGCGCCGAACACGACGTCATCTGGATCCCCCGCCGCGAAGCGTACGAGGGCCTGCCCACCTGGCTGGTGCCGCTGGAGTACGCCGGCGAGGGCAGGACCCCTTCCGGAGCCGACCGCGGTGGCAGTGCCGAGAAGTACGTGCCGCAGCGACCGGACCGACTGGTGGGCGCCGAGGTCGTGTTCGGAGCCGGTGAGCGCCCCGCCGGACCTGAGTGCGGGACCTGGGCGCTGACCGCGCTGCGGATCGCCGCCGGTGTCCCAGCCGTCGGGGTCGATTCGGACCACAAGTCGCTGCCCCACGAACTGGGCCTGATCGGGCCGGCGGTGCACCTGGCCAAGGGCTGCTACCGGGGCCAGGAGACCGTCGCGCGATTGCACAACATGGGCCGACCACCGCGCCGACTGGTGCTACTGCACTTCGACGGGGCGCTGCCCGACAGCGGCGCCGAGGTCGTGTTCGACGGCAAAGTGGTGGGCCGCGTCGGCTCGGTGGCCCAGCACCACGAGCTGGGACCGATCGCCCTGGCGGTGGTCAAACGCTCGGTGCCCCTGGACGCCGCGTTGTACGCCGATGACATCGTGGCCTCACAGGAACAAGTAGTGGCGGCCGTGAAGATGAACCACGAAGGAGACAACCAACCGTGATCACGATGTACACCACCTCCTGGTGCGGCTACTGCGTGCGGCTGAAGGCCCAGATGCAGCGCGCCGGCCTGGACTACACCGAGGTCAACATCGAGGCCGACCCGCGGGCCGCCGAGTTCGTCGGCAGCGTCAACGGCGGCAACCACGTCGTTCCCACCGTCGTGCTGCCCGACGGCACGGCGATGACCAACCCCAGCATCAACCAGTTGCTGGCGGCGGTGAACTAGCCCGCTTGCTGCGCCGGTAGTCGCTGACGAACGGATCGCCTTCGAGCCAGAACCGCCACTGTCGATCGGCGGCCTTGCTGACCCCTACCCGGGGTCCGTGCGCGACCGCAGTCACGGGGCTGCCGGGCTCCAGCCGCAATCGCCCCGCCCGCAGGTCCGTGCCGCTGTCGGCCATCGTCACGGCCAGCGCCTGACCCAGCCGGCCGGGCCCGCGGGCGAGGTGGCGCTGTCCACCCCGGCGCTCCCGGGCCACCTCGACACCCTCGACCACCTCCCCGGCGCGCAACAGGATTCCCCCGCCCACGCCCTCCGGATGACAGACGACATTGAGGCACAAGTGGATTCCGTGGCTGAGGTAGACGTAGGCCCGTCCGGGTGGTCCGAACATCACCGCGTTCCTGACCCCCGGACCCCGGAAGGCGTGGCTGGCCGGGTCGCCGGCCCCGGCGTACGCCTCCACCTCCACGATCCGCACGGCGACCTCGTCGTCGCGGATGGTGGCGTTGAGCAGCAGGGGGGCAACGTCCTCGGCGGGCCCGGCAAGGTCGGCGAACAGGTCGGCCATCGGTCCAGTGTGACGAACCCCTGCCGGTTGCGATCGCCGGGCCTGCTCGACCGGCACTTGCCCGATGGGCTCACCGGCCGCATTCTTGGGGGATGGTCGAGGACACCGGAGCCGAGGACGCAGGCCGTCCTGTCGGCCGCCGCCTGGTCCTGGGACTGATCGGCCTGGCCGGTATCGGGGTCGCGCTGGGCAGCCGCGCGAACAGCGCGCTGACGGCCGTCTCCGCCAACGATCCCACCGGGCTGACCGGGCTGATTCCGGGAAGCAGCCGGTTCAGGTTCTACTCCGTGGCCGGGCGGGTCGACCCGGTCGACCCATCGGCGTACGAGTTGACCATCGGCGGAGCCGTCGACAAGCCGCGCACATTCACCTACCAGCAACTCGCCGATCTGCCGCAGACGACGATCACCCGAGATGTGCAGTGTGTCACCGGATGGCGCGTCCCGGACGTCGCCTGGCAGGGCGTCCTTCTGTCCGACCTGCTGGATCGGGTGGGGGTGCGCGGCGGGGCGCGCGCCGTGCACTTCGGATCGTCCGACGGGATCTACACGGAGTCGCTGACGATGGACCAAGCGATGCGGCCGGACGTCCTGATCGCAACCGCACTCGACGGCGAGGCCGTGTCCCACGACCATGGCGGACCGGTCCGGTTGTATGTGGCCCCGATGTACTTCTACAAGTCCCTGAAGTGGCTCAACTCCATCACCGTGGCCGATCGGATCACACCCGGCTACTGGGAGGAGCGCGGGTACGACACCGACGCCTGGGTGGGGGAATCCAACGGTCGTGACGATGCTCCCATCTTCTGAGCAGGTCCGACGGTTCACCCCCGGGCAGCGGTGGACGCACCTGACATTCGGGTTGCTGATGGGCGTGCTGATCGTCACCGCCGCATTGCTCTACATCGACGCGCTGAGCACCCTTGTCGGCCGCCGGAATCTGGTCGCGACGATCCATTTCTTCAGCGGGCTGCTGCTACCGATCCCGCTGGTGGTGGCAGCCGTGCGTTCGGCAGCATTCCGAGCCGACGCCAGGCGGCTGAACCGCTGGCAGCCGGCCGACTACCGGTGGCTGCGCCGCGCCGTCCGGGGCGATCTGTCGTCGCCCTCGGGCAAGTTCAACGCCGGACAGAAACTCAACTCCGCGTTCGTGCTCGCCGCCGTGGTGATCATGTTCGCCACCGGGCTGATGCTGCACTACTTCGATCTCATCCCCGACAACCTCCGCACCGGGGCCACCTTCGTGCACGATCTGTTCGCCACCGCGGTTGTCATCATCGCCGCCGGACACATCTGGATGGCAATCGGCGATCCGGAGGCCCGCCGCGGCTTGAAGACCGGGTATGTCAGCCGCGATTGGGCCGAGGATGAGCACCCACTCTGGGTCGCTGGATCGTCGCGCCCGGCGGACGGTCCGCCCGCGGGCTAGTCGGCGCGGCAGGAGCCCCGGCGTGAACCCATCCGTGAGCGAAAGTCCTGAATGTGAGTCAAAATCGGGCTGATTCTCCCTCACGGCTAGGACTTTGGCTCACGCCTTGCCTGCACCCCCGCGACTCACGTCGCACCCACCGGCGATGATGACCCGGTGGAACTGACCCGGGAGCAAGCGCTGGCCATGCGCTTGACGAACCTGCTGCTCAGCGTGCCCGGCGGATCGGCGGCCGACATCGCCGAGTGGTTCGGCGCGCTGCAGGCCCAGGACCTGGCCAGCGGCAAGTGGTCGCTCGGGGTCCGTATGCCGGGGGCCACCGAAGCCGACATCGACACCGCCCTGGCCTCCGGCGCAGGTCATGCGCACGTGGCCCATGCGCGGCACCATCCACGTGGTGCATCCGCAGAACGCCCACTGGCTGCTCGAGCTCACCGGCCGGCGGGCCCTCAACGGGCTGAAGGCGCGGTGGGACTTCCTCGGCCTGGACAAAGCCACCGTCGACCACGCCGCGGAAGTGCTCGGCACCGCCCTGCGAGGCCGACGGATGACCCGCAGCGACTGCCTCTCGACGCTCCAGGCAGCGGGCATAGACACCAGCGGCCAACGCTCCTACCACCTGCTGTGGCACACCGCCCAGATCGGTGTGACCTGCATCGGACCCAACGAGGGCAACGAACAGACCTTCGTGCTGCTGGACGAGTGGGCGCCGCGGCAGCGCAGTCCGCAGCGGGACGAGGCGCTGGCGATGCTCGCCCGCATGTACTTCCGCAGTCATGGCCCGACGACCCGCCCGGACTTCCAGGGCTGGACCGGTCTCACCGCCACCGACAGCAAGAAGGCGATCGCCGCCGCGGACCTGAACGCGGCGACTCTGGACGGGGCCGAGGTGTTCTACCTGCCCGCGGACGTGGCGCAGCCACCGGAGATGCTGCTGCTGCCCGGCTTCGACGAGTACCTGTTGGGGTACAAGGACCGTTCGCTGTTCATGGACCCCCAACACGCCCGGCGCATCGTCCCGGGCGGCAACGGCATGTTCCGGGCCACTGTCGTGCACCGGGGCCGAGTGATCGGCACCTGGCAACGCAAGCCGCTGACCAAGGCCGTGCGGATCACCGTGTCCTCGTTCTCGGCGCTGCCGGCACGCACCCGCCGGGCCGTCGAGGAACCGGCGCAGCGCTACGCGGACTACCTCGGCAAGGACCTCGATCTCCGGTTCGACTGAACACGCCCCGCGACCTCCCCACCGGCCGCCACGAGTCCCGATAGCGTCCGTTGCATGCCGAAGTCGGGGAACACGTCACCGCCGGCCCTCGAGCCCGGCGCGTTGAGCGGCCCGTTGGGCACGGCCATGCGACGCTCCCTGCCCCCATGGAGCGCCCGTGCGTTCGCCGTGTTCATCCTGATGGTGCTGCTCGCCTGGGCCGCCACCACGATGCTGGGGAGGGTCCGCTACCTGTTCTGGTGGTTCGTGATCGCCGCATTCCTCTACTTCGCCATGGCGCCGGCGGTGGACTGGCTTGTCCGCAAGGGGCTCAAGCGCGGGCTGGCGACGGCGTTGGTGATGCTGGGGCTGATCCTGAGCATCATCGGACTGGTCATCGCCATGACGCCGCTGCTGGTCAGCGAGACCGAGGCCGCCATCGCCGACGCCCCCGCGATGCTCACCAACCTCAAGGACGCTGCCAGCCGGTTCGGGGTCAGCGTCGACACCCTGTCCAACAGCCAGCAGGTGCAGTCGGCGTTGTCCTCGTTGCAGGGCCACCTGCCGGATATCGCCGGCGGCGCGGTCAGTCTCACCAGTGCCGTCGTCGGCGGGCTGTTCGAGTTCTTCGTGATCCTGTTGTTCACGTTCTTCCTGCTGGCCAACCAGAACCGGTTCCGCCGGTTCGTGCTCTCGTTCATCTCCCCGAGCACACAGACCGTTGTCGGCCAGGCGTGGGACATCGCGGTCTACAAGACCGGCGGGTACCTCTATTCGCGCATCCTCACGTCCTTCCTGGCAGGCACGGTCGTCGGGGTGGCGCTGTGGGCTCTGGACTGTCCGTATCCGGTGGCCCTGGCCATCTGGTACGGCCTGGTCTCGCAGTTCCTGCCCATGATCGGCACGTATGTCGCGGCGTCGCTGCCGCTTCTGATCCTGGCTCTGCGGGACCCGATGGACGCCCTGATCTTCCTGGGCGTGCTGGCTGTGTGGATCCCGTTCCAGGACTACATCATCGGCCCGCGGGTCTCCGCGAAGACGATGTCGCTGGCCCCGGCGAGCGCCCTGATCGCGCTGCTGGCCGGCGGGGCGATGTTCGGCCCGCTCGGCGCCTTCCTGGCGTTGCCCGCCGCTGCCGTCATCCAGAGTGTGGCCACGGCGTTCTTCCCGCGGCACCCGATCGTCGAGAGCGCCGCCACCCGCGGGTGAGTGGTTCGGCCGGGTCGGATCAGGCCCGAACCGCCAACACCACGGTGTCAAGCGCCGGGCCCGCAGGGGTCTCGCGGACGGCAACCTCAGCCACATCCACCCGCAGGCCCTCCAGAGCCGCCACGGTCTGCTCGACGCTGTAGCACACCGACTCGTCCGGCGGCCCGCCATGCCCGCGCTGCACGTTGGTCTTGTCGTGCGCCACGACGAACACCGCACCGCCGGGCAGCACCCAGTCGCGCACCCTGCGCAACAATCGACGCTGGTGGTCGTCCGGGAGTTGCAGGTACGACAGCAGGACCAGGTCGACCGGTCGGCTGGGGCGGAAGGACTCCACGTCCATGGCCACCGTCGCGAGTTCCACCTGGGCATCGAAGGCCATCCGCCGCGCCTTCGCCAGACCCACGGCGGAGAAGTCGACGGCGGTGACGTCCCACCCACGCTGGGCCAGCCACACCGCGTTGCGGCCCTCGCCGGCACCGAGGTCGATGGCATCCCCCGGCGGGAGGTCGCCCAAGTAGCCGGACACGAACTGGTTCGGCTCCCCGCTCCACACGAGTTCGGAATCCCGGTACCTGTCGTCCCAGCCCTGTGCATCCACTTCGCCATTGAACCAGGACGGCCGACTACCCTGCGAATCATGAGCGATCCCCGCGCGGGAACTCCCGCCCAACCCGATGACCTCGTCGATGTCGCCCGCCTCATCACCGCGTACTACACCGAGCACCCCGACGCCGACGACCCCGGCCAGCAGGTGAGCTTCGGTACCTCGGGGCACCGCGGGTCGAGTTTCAAGACCAGTTTCAACGACGACCACATCGCCGCGACCACCCAGGCCATCTGCGAGTACCGCGCGGGCCAGGGCATCGACGGCCCGCTGCTCATCGGCCGCGACACCCACGGGCTGTCCGAGCCCGCGTACGCGACCGCACTCGAGGTGCTCGTGGCCAACGACGTCACCGTGCTCGTCGACGTGCACGACGGCTTCGTCCCCACTCCCGCGATCAGCCACGCGATCCTGACGCTGAACGCCCAGGGCCGCAACGCCGACGGCATCGTGGTCACCCCGTCGCACAACCCACCCACCGACGGCGGCTTCAAGTACAACCCGCCCGACGGCGGCCCGGCGGACACGGCCATCACCAAGTGGATCCAGGACCGCGCGAACGACCTGCTGCGAGCCGGCTTGCAGGGTGTCAAGCGCATCCCACTGCCGCGCGCGCGGGCGCAGGTGCAGACGTTCGACTTCATCGCCGACTACGTCGACGACCTGCCCACGATCCTCGACATCGACGCCATCCGCGCAGCCGGTGTGCACATCGGCGCCGATCCTCTCGGTGGTGCCAGCGTCGCCTACTGGGCAGCGATCGCCGAGCGTCTGGGGCTCAATCTCACCGTGGTGAATCCGCGCACCGATCCGCAGTTCGCGTTCATGACCCTGGACTGGGACGGCAAGATCCGCATGGACTGCTCGTCGCCGTCGGCGATGGCCTCGCTGGTTGCCGCGAAGGACGACTACCAGATCGCCACCGGCAACGACGCCGACTCCGACCGGCACGGCATCGTCACACCGGACGCGGGCTTGATGAACCCCAACCACTACCTGTCGGTGGCGATCGACTACCTGCTGACACATCGCGACGGCTGGTCGGCCGAGTCAGCCGTGGGCAAGACCCTGGTGAGTTCGTCGATGATCGACAGAGTCGTCGCCGGGCGGGGCCGCAGGTTGCTCGAGGTGCCCGTCGGGTTCAAGTGGTTCGTGCCCGGTTTGCGCAGCGGCGAGGTGGTCTTCGGCGGCGAGGAGTCCGCCGGTGCATCGTTCCTGCGCAAGGACGGGACGACCTGGACCACGGACAAGGACGGCATCCTGCTGGCGCTGCTGGCCAGCGAGATCCTCGCGACCACGGACCTGACCCCCAGCCAGCACTACGCCGGCCTGACGCAGCAGTACGGGACGACGCACTACGCGCGCATCGACGCCCCGGCGAGCCGCGAGCAGAAGGCGAAGCTGGCGGCCTTGAGCGCCGACCAGGTCAGCGCCACCGAGTTGGCCGGCGACCCGATCACCCGGGTGCTCACCGAGGCTCCGGGCAACGGCGCGGCGATCGGCGGCTTGAAGGTGGAGACCGAGCAGGCCTGGTTCGCGGCCCGGCCGTCCGGCACCGAGGACGTGTACAAGATCTACGCGGAGAGCTGGGTCAGCGCGGAGCACCTCGCGCAGGTCCAGGCGGCGGCCCGCGACCTGGTGACGGAGACACTGGCATGAGCGCGATCGTGCTCGGGGTCGGACCGGGGCTGGGGATGTCGCTGGCGCGGGCCTATGCCGAGACCGGCCGGCCGGTCGCGGTGGTGGCCCTGCACCAGGAGCAGGCGGACGCGTTCGCTGCTCAGTTGGGCGGCGGGGCTGCGGGTTTCGCGGCCGACCTGGGCGACCCGGCGCAGGTGCGGACGGTCGTGCAGGAGGCTGCTGGGCGACTCGGCGCGCCGGACATCGTCCACTACAACGCCTCCCTGCTGGTCGAGGGCGCGCCCAGCGTGGTGCCGCTGGCGGCTGTCGAATCGGCCTGGCGGGTGGGGTGTCTGGGTGCGTGGGCGGCGCTGCAGGCCGCCGTGCCGCTGATGGACGAGGGTTCGGCCTTCTTCGTCACCAACAGCGGGGTGTCGATCGACCCGTGGTCGGGTGGCAGCGTGTTGAGTTCGGCGAAGGCAGCCATGCGCAACTTCGTCTTCTCCGCCGCCGAGGAGTTGACCCACCTGCGGGTGGCCATGATCACCATCAACGGCTTGATCAAGGAGGGCACCGACCTCTCGCCGGACGAGATCGCGCGCAACTTCCTGGGACTGCTGGAGGAGTTGCACCCGGCTGTGGAGACGATGCTCCCGCGCTAACCTCGAAGCGTGACCCGTGCCCTGGTGATCCTGCCGCTGGCAGCGCTGATGGTCTACGCGCTGCTGCGGATCGCCGACTCCGTCTTCGCCAAGGACCGCCCGCAGCCGGCCCTGCCCGCGCCGGGCGAACTGGAGGAGCCGGCCGCCATCGCCCACGGTCCGGACCGCGGGTACGGGACCCTGCGGCTGACCCCCAGCCAACTCGTGTTCATCGGCAACTCCGGGCGGATCACCACGATCGAGCGGATGGACATCACCGGCGCCGCAGCCACCCGCGACCTGCCCGACCGGCAGACCGCGAAACCCGTGCTGGCGGTGACCACCCGGGACGCCATCAACTACTTCGCCGTCAACGACCCGGTGGCCTGGGAACTGCGGCTGCTCTGAGTCCCGCCATCCGTGGTCCAGAGGCCGGCGGCTGGACCCTCGTCGGACCACCGAGTGGAGGTTGAGTTGCCCGGTCTACGGTGATCAGTCTGATTTGCGCCCACCATTGCTGGTCCTGACCGGCGCGGCGCGGACCACGGATGGAGGGCGTCAGAGGAACAGAACCATCCGCACGTTTCCCAGGGTGTTCGGCCGCACCCGCTCCAGATCCAGGAACTCGGCGACCCCCTCATCAGGGGATCGCAGCAACTCCTCGTAGACGCGGGTCTCCACGCCCCGCTCGTCGAACTGCTGGAAACCGTGCCGGGCGAAGAACTCCGTCTCGAACGTCAGGCAGAAGATCCGCGACACCCCGAGGTCCTTGCCGCGCTGGATCAGGGCGTCCAGGATCGCCGACCCGATGCCCTTGCGCGTGAGTTCGGGCAGAACCGCCAAGGTTCGGACTTCGGCCAGGTCCTCCCACATCACGTGCAGCGCACCGCAGCCCACCACCACGCCGTGATCGTCGGCTACGAAGAAGTCGGTGACGTCCTCGTACAGCGTCACGGTGGCCTTGGAAAGCAACCGCCGGTCGGGGGAGTACTGGTCGATCAACTCACGGATGACGCGCACATCGGTTGTCCTGGCGGGCCGGATCAGCATGCTTCCAGTGTTCCGCGGCGGGGAAACGTCGGCCTCGGCGGGGCTTCCCCCGGTTCTGAGACCTTGTTGCCCTTCCCCCAAGGGCGTGTCTGACAACCGGCGGTCTTCGGCCCGTGTGGTCAGACATCCGTCCGTGCGGTCGCGGCCCGGCGTGAGCGTCCGCATTGCTGGTGGTCCTGACGGGCGATGCGAGGCTGGTGGGCCCGCGATGGTGGGGCGCAGCAGTGCTGCGGATGGGACGGCAACCGCGAGTGCGTCCCTTTGAGCAACCGCCTCCAGGCTGTGCCTGGGCCCAGCACGTCATCGATCACCAAGTGGCAGCCAGGCCATGCGGACTGTCAGCAACGGCTGCCCCCAGCAGACCGCCGGGGCCGGCAGCGGCACCGGCCGGGTACCCCCGGATCAAGCTGCCGCAGCAGATTGCGCAACCGGCGAATTCCTTGCCTGCGGCGCAATCTGCCCCTCGGGGCGACCGCCACACCGCCGGCACCCGGGAACTTGTGTCCGAATCCGGCCACCCATGGCCGGATTCGGACACAAGTTTCGCGGCCGGCCAACGGTGACCGCAGATAGTGGACGCTGTCGCTGAAATGCCTGCCGGCTGGCGGGCTCCTGGCTGCTGACACCCTGGAGCAGCGATCGCCACCCCGGCCCACCACCGGTGAATACGCCTCTCCAACAGCCCCATCGATGCGGCTACGCCGTTTCATCCCCAGCCCCACGATCGGACCGCGAGAACGCCTCATCGCAAACACCCAGCCTGCGCCTGCGCCCAGCATTTCATCGATCACCAGGTGGCCACCAGACCATGCGGACCCTCATCAAGTGGGCGCGCAGCTGCGGGACGGCGGTTCCGGCGTGTCGGGGCAACAACTTCACAAAAAGGCAGTGACCGAGCGGGGTTCACACGTTCTTCTCGAAGACCAGCCGCAACCCGATCAGGGTGAGGTCAGGCTCGTGCACCGTGATCGTGCGCGACTCCGGCAGCACCACCTGCGCCAGCCCACCGGTGGCGATGACCGCGCCGAGTGGCAGTTCCTCGTTGATCCGGTCGACCAACCCGTCCACCTGCCCGGCGAACCCGTACAAGGCGCCGGATTGCAGGGCCTCGACGGTGTTCTTGCCGATCACCGACCGCGGCGCCACCAGTTCCACCTTGCGAAGCGCCGCGGCCCGGGAGGCCAGCGCGTCCAGCGAGATCTCGATCCCCGGTGCCAAGGCTCCCCCCAGGAACTCCCCGCGGGCCGACACGACATCCAGGTTCGTGGAGGTGCCGAAGTCCACCACCACGCAGGGCCCGCCGTACAGCGTGTGGGCGGCCAGGGTGTTGACGATCCGGTCCGCGCCGACCTCCTTGGGGTTGTCGGTGAGGATCGGCACGCCGGTCCTCACGCCGGGTTCGACGATCACGGTGGGCGTGTCCGGGTAGTACTCGGTGATCATCCAGCGGATCTCCCGCAGCACTGCGGGCACCGTCGAGCACAAGGCGATCCCGTCCGGCTCGGGATGCCCTCGCAGCAGCGCCCGGAACAGGATGAACATCTCGTCGGCGGTGGCGCGCGGGTCGGTCTTGACCCGGAACGAGCGCTGCAGGTCCTCGCCCTCGAACAGGCCGAGCACCGTGTTGGTGTTGCCGATGTCAATCGTGAGCAGCATCGCCCACCTCCCGCAGATCGGCCCCGATGTCCAGGACTTTGACCGAGTGGGTCAAGGCTCCCACCGCGACGTAGTCGACGCCCGTCGTAGCCACCTCGGCAGCATTCTCCAGGGTCAGACCGCCCGAGGCCTCCAGTTTCGCGCGGCCCGCGGTCAGCGCCACCGCCTCGCGCATCTGGTCCGGCGTGAAGTTGTCGAGCAACACCAGGTCGGCACCGGCGTCCAAGACCTCCGCCAGCTGCTCGAGGGAGTCGACCTCGACCTCGACCGGCAGTCCGGGGAAAGCTGCGCGGACCGCGTTGAACGCCTGCGCCACCCCACCCGCGGCGACGACGTGGTTGTCCTTGACCAGGGCGGCATCCGACAACGACATCCGGTGGTTCACGCCCCCGCCGCACCGGACCGCGTACTTCTGCAGCGCCCGCAGGCCGGGCAGCGTCTTGCGGGTGTCGCGCACCTTCGGGCCGTCGGGACCGAGCACCTCGACCCACTGCGCGGTCGCCGTCGCCACCCCGGACAGGTGGGTGAGCAGGTTCAACGCCGTGCGCTCGGCGGTGAGCAGATCCCGGGTGGGTCCGACCGCACTCAGCAGGACGTCCCCCGGCCGCACCCGGTCACCATCGCGGGATCGGACCGTCACCTCGATCGGGCCCACGATCTCGAACACCCGCCGCGCCACGTCCAGCCCGGCGACGACACCGGGGGCGCGGGCGACCAGATCCAACTGCGACCTGTGCCCGGCCGGGATGGTCGCCGCCGAGGTCACGTCCGGGCCGTCAGCCAAGTCCTCCGCCAGCGCCACTTCGATCAACGCGTCCACATCCTGGTTCACAGGGCTGCCTCCTTCGTGACCATCTGCCCTTCGACGATCTGCGTCTCCAACCGGACCAGCCACTTGTCGCTGGACTCGGGGAAATCCTCGCGCCAGTGCGAACCCCGGGTCTCCTCGCGCAACAGCGCCGCGCGGGCCAGCGCCTGGCCCACCAGCAGCAGGTTCGTCATCTCCCACGAGTCCGTCGACGGCTCACCGGGGCCGAACCGCTTCGAGGGCCGCCAGCGTGACCGGACAGGGACTCCGCGCTGCGCAGCACACCGGCACCTTCGGTCATGGCCTCCTGGAAGCTGCGCCGAGCTGCCGGGTCGGCCGTCCACGGCCGCTGCTTGGGCACCGGGTCGCTCCGGTCGAACGACTCCTTGGCCAGCACGTCGGAGATGCGGTCGGCGAACACCAGGCCCTCCAGCAGGGAGTTGCTGGCCAACCGGTTGGCCCCGTGCACGCCGGTGCAGGAGCACTCCCCGCAGGCGTACAGGCCGGGCACGCTGGTGCGTCCCCACAAGTCGGTGCGCAACCCCCCGGAGTGGTAGTGCTGCGCGGGAGCGACGGGGATCAGGTCGACCGCCGGGTCGATCCCGTGCTCGCGGCAGGACGCGAGGATCGTCGGGAACCGCGCCGGCCAGTCGATGCCGCGACCGTCGAGCCAGATGTGCTCGGCGCCGGTGGCCCGCATCTGCCGCATGATCGCCTTGGCCACGACGTCGCGCGGCGCGAGTTCCGCCAACGGGTGCACCCCGACCATGAACCGCCGGCCGGCGTCGTCGAGCAGGACCGCGCCCTCCCCGCGCACCGCCTCCGACACCAGTGGTTGCTGTCCGGACACCGTGGGCCCGAGGTACATCACGGTCGGGTGGAACTGGACGAACTCCATGTCGGCCACGACGGCACCGGCGCGCAACCCCAGGCCGATGCCGTCGCCGGTGGCCACACTCGGGTTCGTGGAGGCGGTGAAGACCTGGCCGATCCCACCGGTGGCCAGGACCACCGCGGGCGCCAGGATGGCTCCCACACCGTCGATCTGGCCCTCACCCATGACGTGCAGAGTGACACCCTGCGCCGCGCCGCTGGCGTCCTGCAGCAGGTCCAGCACCAGCGCGTGCTCGATCACCTGGATCCGCTGTCCCACCTCGGCCACCAGTGCCCGCAGGATCTCCGCGCCGGTCGCGTCCCCGCCGGCGTGCGCGATCCGGTCGGTGAGATGTCCACCCTCGCGGGTCAGGGCGATGTCCCCGTCAGGCGTCCGGTCGAACTCCGCACCCCAGCCGATCAACCGCCGCACCGCCGCCGGACCGGAGTCCACCAACACCCGCACGGCCGCCGGGTCGCACAGGCCCGCACCCGCGACCAGCGTGTCCTGCATGTGCTTGTCGGGGGAATCCTCCCTGCCGAGCGCCGCCGCGATGCCACCCTGCGCCCACCGGGTCGAGCCCTCGTCGACCTGCGCCTTGGTCACCACGACGACCTTGCGACCGGCCCGGGTGGCCCGCAACGCGGTCGTGAGCCCGGCGATCCCGGATCCGACCACGACCACATCCGCGTCGATGAACCAACCGGGCGCCGCGGCAGCCAGCGAATCGGGCAGCGTCACAAGGACCTCACTTCCACCGCGCAGTTGTCCAACAACCTGGTCGAGCCGACCCGGGCTGCGACCAGCAGGCGGCCCGGACCGATCACGGGCGCACCGAGGTCCACCGAACGCACCTCGGCGTAGTCCACGTCGAGGCCCGCCAGTTCCGCCGCGGCGGCCGCCCGGATCGCGGCGGGGTCGGCGTGGCGGGCGCCGGCGGCCAGTGCCCGCGGGATGGCCGCGGCCTGCTGCCGCTGCTCGGCGGTGAGGTACACGTTGCGGCTCGAGCGGGCCAGCCCGTCGGCTTCGCGCGACGTCGGCACCCCCACGATGTTGATCCCGAGGTCGAAGTCGTAGGCCATGGAACGGATCAGCGTCAGTTGCTGGTAGTCCTTCTCGCCGAAGAACGCGTCGTCGGGCCGGGTGAGCTGCAGCAACTTGAGCACGACGGTGAGCACGCCGCGGAAGTGGGTCGGCCGGGCGGCTCCCTCCAACTGCGTGCCGAGTTCCCCGGGGTCGACGCTGACCCGCGGTTCCCGCAGGTACACGTCGGCGGGCAGCGGCGTGTAGACGGTGTTGACGCCGAGGCTCTCGCACAACGCGAGATCGGTGTCCAGGCTGCGCGGGTACTTGTCGAGGTCCTCGTTGGCGCCGAACTGCATCGGGTTCACGAAGATGGTCACGGTGACGTGCTCGTCCTGCTCGCGGGCCGCGCGGATGAGCGACGCGTGCCCCTCGTGCAAGGCGCCCATGGTCATGACCACCCCGCGGCGGCTGTCGCCGGAGTCGGTGATCAGGTCCGCGCGGGACTCGACGACCCTCACGGCTTGCCCCCCAACGCGTGCAGCAGGCCTTCGGCCGCCACCGGCCGCAGCAGGCCCTCGGCCAGGGCCCGGTCCGCCGTGAGCCGCGCCAGCGCGACGTAGGCCGCCTGCAACTGCGGGTCGTAGCCGAGTTGCTCGATGTGTGCCGCGACAGTCTGGGCATCGCCGCGCACCACCGGTCCGGTCAGCGCCTGATAACCCATGCGCAGGGCGTTGTCGAGGCTGGCTTGCAGCAGTGGCGTCAGGAGCCGGGCGGGGGACTCGACCCCGGCGTCGGCCAGCATCTCCACGCCGGACGACACCAGCGTGATCAGGTGGTTGGCGGAGTGCGCCAGCGCTGCGTGGTACAGCGTGCGCGCCTCCTCCGGGATCCAGACCGGCTCCCCGCCCATCTCCACCACCAGCGCCTCGGCGGCCATCCGCAACGGCTCGGGGGCGGTGACACCGAACGGCGCGCCGGACAGCCGCTCCACATCCAGGCTCGTGCCCGTCAACGTCATCGCGGGATGCAACGCGAGCGGCAGCGCGCCCTTGGCCTGCGCCGCCGCCAACACCGCGACCCCATACCGACCGGAGCAGTGCACGACGAACTGACCCGGCGTGAAGTCGATGCCCTCCGCCAGGGCGGCCAGCGCGTCATCGGGTACGGCCAGCAGCACCAGATCGCTGCGCCGGATCACCTCTTCGACGCTCACCAGTTCCGCTGCGGGCAGCAGGGTCTGTGCGCGTTCCACGGAACTCTCACTGACCGCGTGCGCAGCCACCACCGGGTGCCCGGCCCGTGCCAGCGCAGCACCGAGCGCGCTCCCGGCACGTCCCACACCGATCACACCGGTGCGCAGGCGATCACTCACGCACGCGAGCCTACCCAGGCCACGTCGGTGATCAGCCAGCCGAAGGCCCCCAGCCCGGTTCGATCGCGCAGCGCGGCCAGCTCGGCGACCTCCTGCGGGCTGTGTCCCACCCGGTCGGCGAGCATCCGGTGTTGCGGTACGAGCCGGCCTCCGGTGGCTGTGCGACAGGCGCGCAGATCCACCCCGGCGCTGATGTCGGTCCGGCCGTCGGGGATCGGGACCACGCTGCGGCCGCTGCGATGTCCGGCCACGGCGCCACCCATGTAGTCCACCGCGATCGCCCGCCCGGCCTGCACCCGAGACACCAGCGCCGCCCATACGTCGTCGCGGCGGCGGCCCGAGACCGGCCCGCCCCAGCGGTCCTGCCAGGCCTGGTCCTCGGCCTCGGCCAGGGGGCCCGGAGACCCGTCGGTGTACACCACCCGGCCACCATCGATCACCTCCACCGGCACGTCGTCGAGGAACTCGTGGGCGATCAGCAGCCCCGAAAGCCGCGGCACGCACTCCGGTGCCACCCCTTGGACCCACCGCACGGGCAGATCCGGCGCCGGCCGCACGTCGACGCCCAGCAACCGCTCCCCCGGGAAACCGAGCGCCAGAAGTTGCTGCAGGAGCCGGCCGCTGCCCGCGCCCACATCGACGATCCACGGCTCGGCGATGCCGTGACGCGCGGCCGCGTCCAGACATTGCGCCAGCACCAGACGAGCGATGTGGTCGCCGATGTCCAGCGACGTGCTGAAGTGGTCCTCGGCGTTGTGCCGGCGCGAGAAGCCGCCCGGTGACGTGTGGGTCCAGGCCATGGCCTGACTCCAGGTCAGCCCTGCATCCACCGGGTGCTCTTGTCCGAGGCGCGGGCCCGGCGCATGTGCTCGATCTCGGTGCGCAGCAGGTCCTGGGACTGCTCCAGACCGAAGTGCAGCCAGGAAGCGCTGATCCGGCCCGGTGGCAGGTCCAAGTGCACGCTGGCCAGCCCGAGGCTTCGTTCCCACGGCCCCTGGGTCAGACGCACGGACTGCACCCGGGCATGGTCGACGATCTGCGTGCGGCGGGTGATCCGGCCGCGGCGCAGCACCGCGATGCGACTGTCCATGCCGGCGCGCAGGAAGCGCCACTGGATCCACGCCCGGCGCCTGACCTGCGGCACCGGCGCCAGCTTCTCGACGTCCTGCGGCTCGGCCCCCGGCATGACCCGCCGGAACAGGTCCTCGGCCACCTCGCGCGGCGCGACCGGCAGCAGCACGGATTCGGTACCGGCCTCGTCGTCGCTCTTGGTCAGGCCCGCCACCGTCACGTAGAGCCGGACCCAGCCCTTGCGGCGCCAGAAGAGCGGCTCGACGAACTCCACCGCGCACGCCCGGCCCGGTGGGATGGTCCGGGCCTGGGTCTGGATCAGCCCGTGCCGCAGCCGGATCCCGTCGGGGGACTGCGCCACGGTGAAGTTGTACAACTGGCTGAACTCGGTGAACACGATCGCCAGCGGTACCCCGCCCAGCAGCACCGTGAAGAGGCCGGTCCAGCCGCTGGTGATGACAGTGGACACCACGATCAGCACCGTGAACAGGACCACGAAGACGGTGACGGCCCGCAGCAGCAGCGACACCAGCAGGTCCTTGGTCGGCACGACCAGCAGCGGGGCCTCCGGCGCCTCCCCCGCATCGTGCTCCAGACCGGCCGAGCGGGCCAGGATCTCGCTGCGCAGCGACTCAGCCTCGGCCATGGTCAGGTACTGCAGGTCCGCCCGCGAGTCGCCCGCGCCGGCCACCTCGATGCGCAGCGCCGCGAACCCGAACACCCGGGCGACCAGCGGCCGGTTGATGTCCACGGTCTGCAGCCGCGAGAGTTGCAGCCGCCGTTCCTGCTGGAACACGACGCCCGACTGCACCCGCAGGTCGCCGTCGTCGTCGAACCAGAAGGCCAGCCGGCGGTAGGAGAGGAACTCGTACCCGAGGGCGACCGCGGCCAGAAGCACAAGCAGCGCGAACAGGCCCAGCGCGCCCAACGGCCTTTGGAACAGCGCCTGGCCACCGGTGATGAGTGCGGCCAGGAACAGCGCGGGCAGGTAGGTGGTGACTTTGACCACCGGCGTTATCGGGTGGACCCGGCGTTTGCCCGTCGGCTCGCTGGGGATCGGTTGTTCGGTCACAGCCCGGCCGACCGCTGCTCACCGCGGGCGGCGAGCCGGTCCCGCAGTTGTGCCGCGGTTTCCGGGGACAGCCCAGGGATCGCCGCGTCCGAACTCGCGGCGGCCGTGTGCAACTGCACGGAGGTGAGTCCGAAGGCCCGGTCGATGGGCCCGGCCTTCACGTCCACGAACTGCAGCCGGCCGTAAGGGACGACGACCAGCCGCCGGAACCAGATCCCGCTGCCGACCACGAGGTCGTCGGCGCGCTCGGCGTAGCCCCAGGACCGCACCCGCCGCCCGACCCAGGGCCAGCCGATCACCAGGATCGCCACCGCCACCACCGCGATCAGGCCGGCCACCCACTTCGGGCTCGGGGTCAGCGCGACCACGATCGCCGCGATCAGCACGGCGCCGGCGAACAGCCCCAGGATCAGCCGCCGCACCGTGATCAACTTCGGGGACAGCGACTGCCAGGTGTCACCCTCGGGCCGGAACGCAACGTCCACTTTGGAGGCCATGCCTCAAGTGTAGGTGCGCAGTGCTGCGGCGGCTGGACCGGTGAGCGGTCGGTGCGTTGGTGAGCAGTTGTCCCGTTGAGCGAAGACACGCGTGTCTTCGCTCACCAGGGGCACAACGTCTAACGAACCGCCGGCGACCCTGCAACAACCAGCCCGGACCACGCCGCACCACCGCTGCGGGCACATCTGACACGATGCCAGGCGTGGAGATCCTCGACATCCCGCTGCCGGCCTCACACCCGGCCGGACACGGGCTGCTGCGGATCCGTGGGACCGTGGTCGACGGCGTCGTGGAGCAGGCCGAGGTCGTCACCGGGCTCATGCACCGCGGCGCCGAGAAACTCTTCGAGTCCCGCGACTACCGGCAGATCCTGTCGCTGGCCAACCGCCACGACTGGCTGAGCTCCTTCGACGGGGAACTGAGCGCTGCCCGGGTGATCGAGGAGGCACTGGGCATCAACGTGCCGCCGCGGGCAGCGACGCTGCGCCTGGCGGTGAGTGAGGTCTGCCGGATCAACCACCACCTCTTCTGGCTGGCCGAGACGGTGGCCGCGCTGGGCGGTGATGCCACCCAGCTCCGGGCTGCGAGGGCCGCGATCACCGATGCGCTCGACCTGGCCACCGGCGCCCGGATGCACCTGATGATCGTGCGGATCGGCGGCTTGAGCATGGATGTCGAGCCGGAGTGGCTCGCGTCGTTGCCCGCAGTGCACGTGGCCGGCTGCCTGGATCCTGTGGCCGATCGGCTCGCCGGGGTTGCGCACCTGACCCGCGACCAGGCCATCGGCTACGCCACCAGCGGTGTGGTCGCCCGGGCCAGCGGCTGGGACCGGGACCTGCGCGACCACGTGCCGCACGTGGTCCGCGACGCCGGCGACGCGCTGGCCCGGATGCAGTGCCTCGTCGACGAGATCGCCGTGTCCAGCGCCTTCCTGCGCGAGCTGGAGGTCCCGGGCGGCGAGATCGCGACGAAACTCCCCCGCACCATCCGCCTGCCGGAGGGCGAGTACTACGGCGCCAGTGAGACCGGGTCCGGCATCAACGGCTGGTGGATCGTGTCGCGCGGGGATGTGGTCCCGTGGCGGATGAAGATGCGCACCGCGAGTTTCAACAACGCCGCAGCACTCGGCGCCTGCCTGCCGGGGACCCGGGTCGAGGACCTGTCAGTCGCGCTGATGAGCTTCCTGCTGGTCGCCGGCGACATGGACAAGTGACGGGCCCCGTACCCGGATGGTGCCGTTCGCACATCACCCCCGCATGGCCGCCAGGAAGATCCCCGGCACGTCCCTCACATGATCGGTGGTCCCGAAGTGCACAACCTTTCTGAGGACGGATCCTTGTGTCCGATGCGTCGCCGCCGTCAGTGGCTTGACCAACGGGTGGAACGCGGCCGTGAAGACGGTCTTCTGCGGGTTGCGCAACAGGAAAGCGTTGTTCACCACCCCGATCCCGCTGTCGATGCTCTGCGGCGTGGCCCCCGGGTAGCCGCCCCACGTCGTGTAGCCGAGGCCGGCAGGCATGCACCCCCATTCGTTCACGCCAATGGCGCCGTACCTGAGATCCGCGACCGCGCGATCCACGGCGTCCTGGTGCGTCTTGATCGTCGACGGGTGCACCAGCACCGTGGCGGCGAGGCTACCGGTCAGGCGCTCGTTGGCGAACGCGGTCGCTGCCGCCAGGTACTCCTCGACGGTCGCGGCTGGTAGCCGCACCACCCCCAGGAGGTCGGCGAACACCTCGTCGGTGAACAGGCTGACATCCTCCGCGGGGTCCAGACCCGTCACCAGCACCCGCCGATCGGCGCCCTGCAGCGGTTCGGCACCCGGCTGACCGGCCACCGCCTGCGCCACCTTCCTCTCGGTGCCCGGGTAGTACGGCGGGTTGGGCGGCAGGGAGCGCATCAACTCGCGCACCTGCTCGAGCAGATCATCGGCCTGGGGCCAGTCCTGCGGCAGGATCAGGATCTGCGGAGCGGCGCAGATGTGGCCGGAGTTGACCAACTTGCAGCCGACGATCTTGTCGGCCAGCCGCCGGATATCCCCGGCGCTCCAGTCCCCGGGGACCACGATCATCGGGTTCACCCCGCCCAACTCGCAGCTGAACGGTTTGTCCAGCAGCGGCGTGCCCGCTGCCCGGTTGCTGGCCGCCTGCTCGCCGGTGCCCCAGACCAGGGCGTCGTAGGTCGCGGCCGACCCGGTCATGTGCATGCGGTCGATACCCGGGTGGTGTGCCAGGTACTGGCCCTCCTGCGCGCCACCATCGACGAATCGCAGCCATCCCCGGTCGACGAAGTCGGCGAAGATCCGCTCGAAGAAGGGGCGCAGGTAGGCGTTCACCGGATTCATCTTCAGCGCGACCACGCAGCCCTCGGCGTACAGCAGATTCACCACGTCCATGGCCGGCAAGCACGCGACGTTGCCCGCCCCCAGCGCCAGGGCCACCCCCGGATTCTCGAATCCGTCACCGCGGTACGCCCGGGCGGCGTCGGCCTGCACCTGCTTCGCGGTCAGACCAGGCTGCATCCAGGCCTGCGCGTGGTACCGCCACGATGAATAGAGCATCTTGTCCATCGCGGTGACGGGAAAGACGTCCACCGCCACCTGCCCGTTCGCAAGCGTGTGGACTGCGCTGTCCGGCAGCGGGGGCTTCCCGGCCGCGATCCGCCCCAGCACTTCCTCGAAGGCGCGCAGTTGGTTCAGGAAGGGCGTCAACGCCCACCACTGGTGGCCGATCCACGGCCCGTCAGGGGCGCAACCCTGCGCTGCGCACGCGGCCTCGACCATTCCCTCGGCTTCGTCCCCCAAGCGATGTCGGGCTGATTCCAGCAGTTGGATCTTCTCCGCGAGCGGCGTCTCCAGCCACCCCGGCAATCCCTCCTGCAGGTCTCGGATGGCCACGTCGATGTGTTCGAAGTCGGACATCTTCCCCACCCCCTATGTCCGCTTCCAGGCTACGCCTGAGGCAGGCCCAGCGGGGGGTTTCAGGCCTCTGCCGGCCGGACGTGGCGCCGAACCCAAGGCGTGAGTGAAAGTCCTATCCGTGAGCCAGAATCAGTCCGACTTTGACTCACGGATAGGACTTTGGCTCACGGGTAGCGGGGCACGGGCCCGCGCAGCCGGCGGGGCCCTACTCCAGCAGGCCCTGCTCCGTCAGCCAGTTCTTCGCAACCGTCTCCGGGTCCTGCGGTCGATCTCGACCTGGGCGTTGAGCTGCTGCAGCGTGTCGGTGGTCAGGGCCTGCGACACCGGGTCCAGCGCCGCACTGATGGTGTCGTTCGACGCCTCGGTGTTCAGCGCCGGCAGGATGTTCTCCGCGGTCTGCAGGCCCTTGTCGTCATCCAGCACGACGAGTTCGTTGGCCGACACCGAACCCGACGACGAGAAGACCAGCCCGACGTTGACCTTGCCCTGCTTCAGCGCCTGGATCGTCAGTGGGCCACCGGCGTCCAGCGGCACGAACGACCCGACCTTGACGTCGTAGGTCTGCTCGAGTCCGGGCTCACAGAACGGCCGCTTGGGGCACTCCGGCGGACCACCCAAGGTGATCGGCGACGTCTGTGAGTACGTCCCCAACTGGCTCAGGGTCTCCAGGTTGTTCTGGCTGGCGAACTCCTGGGTCACCGCGAACGAGTTCTGGTCCTGCGCCGGCGACGGGGTCAGCAGCGTCAGGCCCTGCGGCTCAGCCAATTCCTGCGCCGCCGCGAACGTGGCGTCGGTGTCACCGCTGGCCACCTGCTCCGCATCGGCGCCGTTGACCTCCTTGTTCAGGAACTCGGTGAGACTGCCCAGGTACTCCGGAGTCAACTGGATCTCGCCCTTCTCCAGGGCGGGGATGATCACCTCGCGGGTGGTCAGTTCCTTGATGGAGGCGTCGATCCCCTTGGCCTGCAGCACCTGCTGGTACATCGAAGCCAGGATCTTCGTCTCGGAGAAGTTGGTCGTGGCGATCACGACCGGCTCACCGGCGTGGGGGAGGCACTGCTGGTCGAGTCACCGCCCCCGGAACTGCAGGCTGCGAGCACCAGGGCTCCGGTGGCCAGCAGGGCAAACTTCGATGTCCGTCGCAGAATCATGCGCCCATCCAACCACACCCGGGCAAACCGGGCGCAACCCTCAATGCGGGCCGGGCGCCGCCGGGATCTCCTGCATCTCCACCTCGGCGCGGGTCTGCTCGCGCAAACCCTTCGGGGTGACCCAGCGCTGCACCCCCGAGAGCAGCAACTCCGCGACGATGGCCAACAGCGCCGTCAGGATCGCGCCGGCGATGATCAGGGTGTTGTCCTGCAGCGCGAACCCGTCCACCACGTAGCGGCCCAAGCCCTCCGCTGCCGACCAAAGCGGCCAGCGAGGCCGTGGCCACGACCTGCACCGTGGCCGTGCGGATACCGGCGGCGATCAACGGCACCGCCAGTGGCACCTCCACCTTCGACAGGATCCCCATCCCGCCCATGCCCATCCCGCGGGCGGCGTCACGCACCTCGTCGTCGACGCTGGCCAGACCGGTGTACGTGTTGGTCAACACCGGCGGGATCGCGAACAGGGCCAGCGCCAGGATGGCCGCGAGGTTGCCGATCCCGATCTCCGGGATCGAGGCGAGAATGGTCAGCACCCCCAGGGTCGGCACGGCCCGGCCCACGTTGCCGATGTTGGTCGCCAGGACCATGCCCTTGCGCAGGTGTCCGAGGGTCAAGGCGATGGGCAAGGCGATCACCAGTGCGATGGCCATGGCCCACAGACTGATCTCTATCTGCTGCAATGTGCGCACCGGGATGCCGTTCTCCCCGGTCCAGTTGGCCGGGTCGGTGAACCACTGGATGACACCCATCAGTCGGCCTGTTTCCTGGTCCAGGGAACGGTCCACCGCTCCACAGCCAGCAAGAGGGCCTCGAAGACCATCGCGAGCAGGACACAGCACAGCGTGGCCGTCAGGATCTGCGCGTGCCAGAAGTTGTTCTGGAAACCGGACAGGATCAGCGTCCCGAATCCGCCGTAACCCACCAACGCCCCGATGGTCACCATGCCGACCGTGCTCACCGTGGCGATTCGGATCCCCGCCAGGATCGTCGGCATCGCCAACGGGATGGAGACCCGGGTGGCGATCTGCCGCTTCGTCAGACCCATGCCGGTGGCGGCGTCGAGGACGTCGGACGGTACCTGCTGCAGACCCACGACGATGTTGCGCAGCACCACCAGCAACCCGTACACGGCCAGGGCGATGATCACGGTCCAGGGGCTGAGCCCGAAGACCGGCCACAACAGCGAGATCAGGGCCAGCGAGGGGATCGTGTAGAGCACCCCGGACAGGCCCAGCACCGGGCCGGACAACTGGGGCACCCGGCGGATCAGCATCGCCAACGGAATGGCGGCCAGAATGGCCAGGATCACCGAGCCGACCGTGAGCATGATGTGCTCCTGGCCAGCCGCCAGCAGCTCCGGCCAGTTGTTCTGCAGATACGTCCAGGACAACCACGGATTACTGGCATCCGCGAGCGTCGTCGGCATGTGCCCGACCGTAGCGCAGAAGCACCACAGGAGAACACCGCCGCGGCGATTTCTGCGCTACGGTCGCAGCCATGATCTCCCTGCTCGACGTCACGAAGCAGTACCCGGACGGCACCGTCGCGGTACACGACTTGACGTTGGAGGTGGCCGAGGGGGAGATCTGCGCACTGGTGGGCCCCTCGGGCTGCGGCAAGACCACCACGATGCGGATGATCAACCGCCTCATCGAACCGACCGGCGGGACGATCCAGGTCGCGGGCGAGGACGTCACCGGCCTCGACGTGCAGCAGTTACGCCGCCGCATCGGGTACGTGATCCAGAACGCCGGCTTGTTCCCCCACTACACGGTCCGGCGCAACGTGGCGACCGTGTGCCGGTTGCTCGGCTGGGACAAGGCCCGGATCGCCGAACGCGTGGACGAGATGCTGTCGCTGGTCGATCTGGAACCCGATACCTTCGGCGACCGCTACCCGCACCAACTCTCCGGCGGACAGCGGCAGCGGGTGGGTGTCGCCCGGGCGCTGGCCGCCGATCCCCCCGTGCTGCTGATGGACGAACCGTTCGGCGCCGTGGACCCCATCGCCCGGGAACGCCTGCAGGACGAGTTCCTGGCGCTGCACCAGGCGGTGCGCAAGACGGTCGTGCTGGTCACGCACGACATCGACGAGGCCGTGAAACTCGGCGATCGGATCGCTGTGCTGAAGCAGGGCGGCTACCTCGAGCAGTACGACCGGCCGGCCGCGGTGCTGGGCTTCCCGACCAACGAGTTCGTCGCGGACTTCGTCGGTTCCGACCGTGCGATCAAGCGCCTGCGGGTCAGCCCGATCCCGCTGGAGTCGCTCGGGGACGAGGTGGTCGAGCCTGGCCCGGGCATCATCGACGTCCCCGCCGAAGCCAGCCTGTACGACCTGCTCGCCGCGGTCCTTCAGGCCGAATCCAGCATCGCCCGGGTCACGCCCGGCGGTCGCGCTGTGCGGGTCGGTGACATCGACCGGTTGATGCAGGCCTCGCGACCCTGAAGGGCGGGATGGCTCGAGGCAGATTGCGCAACCGACCAGAAAGTTGCCGTTGACGCAATCTGCCCGCCGCAACCCCCGACCGGCCACCCGGCAAATCGCGCGACCGACCAGAAACTCGCCGTTGACGCAATCTGCCTCGCCCGCCGAGCCGCCCGGCAATCGCGTCGGCCGGCCGCAGCTCGGCCGGCGGCCTCGGCCGGCGGCCAGTGGGCCGCGCGTCGCCGGTGGCCGGCGTGCAGTGGGCCGCGCGTCCCGACTCAGCCGCTGTGCTCGCGGATGTAGGTGGCGTACCGGGCGACGAACAGCGGCTCCAGGTCGCCGACCTTGTCGTGGCCGAACGCTTCCTTGGCCGCATTGATCAGACCGACCAACGACCCCGAGATGTCCCCCAGCGAACCGCCCTCGTCGGAGACGTTCTCCAGCGACGGGGTGTGGGTGAGCAGATCGTAGAAGAAGCCGACATCATGGCGCTTCTCCGCCAACTCGAACGCCTGGTGGCGCAGTTCCTCGTACGGAAGGTCTTCCAAAGACTCGGCCATGTCCCGACTCTAGCCGACCCTCGGGTGCACCCAATCGGCCGCCGAATCGGTATCGGTCGACCCGTCATCATCGTCGTCATTGTCGCCCTTGATCCGGCAGATCCGCTCGAGCCAGAGCGCCGCGACGATCACCAACAGGCCGGCCACGACGGCCGCCAACGACGCGAATCCGCGGTCCCGGGCAGCCTCGATGTACCACTGGCCGGCGAACCACACGAGGAAACCGGTGTAGACCCCGGTGGCGATCGCGCCGGTGCGGGAGGCCGCCATCGCCAGCGCCGCGGTCCGCGTCGCGACGAACGGATCGACCCGACCCTCACGCAACCGCCGCCGCATGCCGACCGCCCAGAACACCAGCGCCACTGCCAGGATGGCCAGGGTTGCCGGAGCCGTCCACGGCACCGGCACGCTACGTCCCGCCAGTCGGTCGACCATGTCCGCCAATACCCAACCGGCGACCGCGCTCACCCCGCCCAATGTCAGCAACACGCGTGCGCTGGTGGGGGTCACGGCTCCACTGTACGCAGGAAGTCGCCCAATCGGCGAACGCCTGCGGTGTCCAGGCCCGCGCAGGCAGCCGCCACGGTCCGACCGTCCGGCAGCAGGAAATCGGGGTCGATCTGAGCCCACGGGACCATCACGAATGCCCGCTGGGTGGCCCGCGGGTGCGGAAGCGTGAGATCCGGATCCGCGCTGGTGGTGGTGCCATGGGCCAGGACATCGACGTCCAAGGTGCGCGCCCCCCACCGGACCTCGCGCGTGCGGCCCCTGCCCTGCTCGGCGCGCTGTGCCGCAGCCAGGACCTCGCCCGGCTGCGCCTCGGTCTCGAGGACCACCACCGCGTTGTAGTAGTCGGGTTGCTCCGGCCCGCCGACCGGATCGGTCTCGTAGACCTCCGACACAGCGACGATCTCGCCGAGTTCGGCCAGTTCGGCCACGGCGTACCGGAGTGCAGCCAGCCTGTCCCCGAGGTTGGCGCCGATGGACAGTGCCACCCGGGTCATCGGGTGATCCGCACCGTCACGTCGTCGAACAGTTCCGGCACCGGGGCGAAGGGTTTGTGCACGGTGACGGTGACCTGCTCGACCCCCGGCATCTGCCTGATCCGCTCGGCGATGCGCGCGGCGAGGGTTTCGATGAGTTGGAACGCAGGACCGGTGATGATGCGGGTCACCTCGGTCGCCACCGTGCCGTAGTCGACGGTCAGCCGGAGGTCGTCGGTGTCACCGGCGCGGGAGGTGTCCACGGACATGTCGACGTCGACGATGAACGGCTGCCCGATCTCGCGCTCGAACGACAGCACGCCATGGCGTCCCCGCGCCCGGATCCCCTTGACGCTGATCGTGTCCGCCATCACGCCTCCTGCCACGCTTTCGCGACGCGCACCGCGTCGCAACTGCCCGCCACATCATGCACCCTGACCCCCCATACGCCGCGCATCGCGGCCAAAGCACTGATCGTGGCGGTCGCGACGTCACGCCCGGCCGGATCCCGGGGATCGCCGTCGTCGGCCAGCAACGCGCCCAGGAACCGCTTGCGGGAGGCTCCCACCAGCACCCTCGGACCGATGGCCACCAGGCGGTCCAGGCCGGCGAGGAGTTCCCAGTTGTGGTGCAGTTCCTTGGCGAAGCCCAGACCCGGGTCGAGGATCACGCGGTCCTCGGCGATCCCGGCAGCCGTGCACGCGAGCAGGCGCTGCTGCAAGGCGACGGTCACGTCGGCCACGACATCGACATAGGCGGTGAACTGCTGCATCTGCGCGGACTGTGCCCGCCAGTGCATCGCGACGTAGTCGACGCCGAGGTCCGCGACGGTGGCCAGCATCTTCGGGTCAGCAAGCCCCCCGCTGACGTCGTTGACCATCCGCGCTCCGGCGGCGACGCAGGCCCGCGCCACGGGGGCCCGCATGGTGTCGATGCTGACGCTGACACCGGCGCCGTCAGCGCCGCCACGACCGGCACGACCCGCTCGAGTTCGGTCTCCAGCGAGACCCGCTGCGCCCCCGGACGGGTGGACTCGCCGCCGACGTCCACCCACGCGGCACCGTCTGCCACCATCCCGATCCCGGCCTCGACCGCTGCCGCCACCGACGAGTAGCGCCCGCCGTCGCTGAAGGAGTCGGGCGTGACGTTGAGCACGCCCATGACGATGGTCACCGACCAAGTATCAGTGACATCGCTTCCGCTCGGGTAGCCGAGTCGCGCAACTGCCCCCGCACCGCACTGGTCGTCGTGATGGCCCCGGGCTTGTGGATCCCCCGCATGGCCATGCACAGGTGTTCGGCCTCCATCACCACGATCACGCCGCGCGGCTGCAGGATCGACTGCAGGGCATCGGCCACCTGCGTGGTGAGGCGTTCCTGGACCTGCGGCCGCTTGGCGTACACATCCACGAGCCGGGCCAGTTTGCTCAGGCCGGTGATGCGGCCGTTGTCCGCGGGGATGTAGCCCACGTGCGCCTTGCCGAAGAACGGCACGAGGTGGTGCTCACAGTGGCTCCACAGCTCGATGTCCCGCACCAGCACGAGTTCGTCATGCGCGAGGTCGAACGTGGTGGTCAACACGTCCTCGGGGGCTAGCCGCATGCCGGCGAACACCTCGGCGTACATGCGCGCCACCCGCGCCGGCGTGTCCTTGAGGCCGTCCCGGTCCGGGTCTTCGCCCACTGCCAGCAGGAGTTCCCGGATGGCGGCCTCCGCGCGCTCTTGATCGAACGGCGGGATCTCGCGGACGGGCAGGCTGATGGAGTCGGTCATTCGACCAGTCTGGGGCACATCAGCCGGTTGCGCCCGACGGGTGATGCCGTCACCCCACCCCCGCAGGCGGGAGGGATATGTACACCGGGGAGAGAAACGGACCGCAACTATCTCTCCCCGGTGTACGTATCCCTCCCCGGTAGGGGTCGGGGCGACCGAAGCAACCGATGACATACCGAGAACCCGCCCGGGACGCCGGCGGTGGCGGTGCGGGCCTCGCCTACACCGGCTGGTCCGGCAGCGGCACACCGGAGCCGGAGCCGTTGCCGTTGGACCCGGCGGGGTAGTCGACCGGGCCGCGCTCGTGCGGGCGGCGGCGGGCGGAGCCGGTCCACGCGGGCCGGGCGTCACGGCGGCGCAAGTCCTCGAAGATCTCCGCGACCTGCGCCTTGTCGAGGGTCTCCTTCTCGAGCAGCTCCACGACCAGCCGGTCGAGGATGTCGCGGTTGTCGAAGAGGACCTCGTAGGCCTCCTGATGCGCCTGCTCGATGAGCGCGCGCACCTCCTCGTCGATGGCGGCGGCGATCTCCTCGGAGTAGTCCCGCATATGGCCCATGTCGCGGCCCAGGAACACCTCGTTGTTCTCCTGGCCGTACCGGATCGCGCCGAGCCGCTCGGTCATGCCGTACTGCGTGACCATGGCCCGGGCCACGGCCGTGGCCTTCTCGATGTCGTTCGACGCACCGGTGGTCGGGTCGTGGAAGACCATCTCCTCGGCCGCCCGGCCGCCCAGCATGTAGGCGAGTTGGTCGAGCATCTCGTTGCGAGTGGTCGAGTACTTGTCCTCGTCGGGCAACACCATCGTGTACCCCAGAGCACGCCCGCGCGGAAGGATCGTGATCTTGTGCACCGGGTCGCTGTTCGGCAGCGCCGCAGCGACCAGGGCGTGGCCGCCCTCGTGGTAGGCGGTGATGCGCTTCTCCGCCTCGTTCATCAGGCGGCTGCGTTTCTGGGGCCCGGCGACCACTCGGTCGATGGCCTCGTCCACGGCCTCCGGGGTGATCAGGGTCTGCCCGCCACGGGCGGTCAGCAGCGCCGCCTCGTTGAGGACGTTGGCCAGGTCGGCACCGGTGAAGCCGGGGGTGCGGCGGGCGATGTTCATGAGGTCGATGCCGGGGGCGATCGGCTTGCCCTTCACATGCACCTTGAGGATCTCCTCGCGGCCCTTGAGGTCGGGGCGCTCCACGGCGATCTGCCGGTCGAAGCGGCCCGGGCGCAGCAACGCCGGGTCGAGGATGTCCGGGCGGTTCGTGGCGGCGATGAGGATGACACCGCCGGACACGTCGAAGCCGTCCATCTCGACGAGCAACTGGTTCAGGGTCTGCTCGCGCTCGTCGTGGCCCCCGCCCAGGCCGGCGCCACGGTGGCGGCCGACGGCGTCGATCTCGTCGACGAAGACGATCGCGGGAGCGTTGGCCTTGGCCTGCTCGAACAGGTCGCGCACCCGGGAGGCACCGACACCGACGAACATCTCCACGAAGTCCGACCCGGAGATCGAGTAGAACGGGACCCCGGCCTCGCCGGCCACGGCGCGCGCCAGCAGCGTCTTGCCGGTACCGGGCGGGCCGTAGAGCAACACGCCCTTGGGGATCTTGGCGCCGACCGCCTGGAACTTCGCCGGTGCGGCCAGGAACTCCTTGATCTCCTCGAGTTCCTCGCAGGCCTCGTCGGCCCCGGCGACGTCGGCGAATGTGGTCTGGGGCATGTCCTTGGTGATGACCTTGGCCTTGGACTTGCCGAAGTTCATGATCCGGGAGCCGCCGCCCTGCATCTGGCTCATGAAGAAGAACAGCAGCAGCACGATCAGCACCACCGGCAGCAAGGAGACCAGCAGAGTCACGAAGATGTTGTCCCGCGGCACCTCGACGGTGTAGCCGTCCGGCAGTTGACCGGCGTCCTTCTTGGCCTGCAACTGGTTCTGGAGTTCCAGTCCCTGACCGGTGATGTACTCCGAGCGAACCTGGCTGCCGTCCTGCAGCGTCAACTCGATGCGCTGCTCGCGGTCGATCAGTTTGGCCTGCTTGGCCTGGTTCTGCTCGATGTAGTCGACGGCCTGCCAGGTGTCGACGTCTTTCACCCCGCCGACGCCGGACACCAGACTGCTGCCGAGCAGCACAAGGAGTACTGCCAGCAAGATCCACAACAACGGCCCGCGCGCCAAGCGCTTCATATTCATCACCTTGAGGATAGAACGGCCGAAACGCGTCCGCTCATTCCCGTACGGTGAAACGCGGTTCCGCTGTGGGTGGAATCGGCCCGCCGGACACCGACGGGCGGCACCTCTCGCCGCGTGCTCGGCGTAGGTGGACGGTCACGACGTGCGGGAAGACCCACGCGTTGCCCGGGTCTTGGACGAATGCGCCTTGCCGTCATCGCCCACCCGCAACCGGGCGCTCGCTCGGATTCGCCCCGCCTGGGCACATCAGGCGCACCCGGATGAACTTCCCACCAGCCGCCCGGCGTTGGCCCGGACGTCAGACAGCTCCCCCCGCAGAGCCGAAAGTCCCGCATCGGCTGCAGGTCCCGAGACCATGGGCGCCGCTTCTCTGGCCCCCGCCGCACTCGGAACAGCACTGCTCAGCAGGCTCCTACGACTCGTAGATCGACGGCGCCAGCTTCGCCACGCAGTCCAGGTTCCGGTACTTCTCGGCGTAGTCCAGGCCGTAGCCGACCACGAAGTCGTTCGGGATGTCGAACCCGAGGTAGCGCACGTCCACCTCGGTACGCATGGCGTCGGGCTTGCGCAGCAGGGTCAGCACCTCGACGCTCGCCGCTCCCCGGGAGCGCAGGTTGCGCAGCAGCCAGGACAAGGTGAGCCCGGAATCGAGAATGTCCTCCACAATGAGGACATCGCGGCCCTGCAGGTCGGCATCGAGGTCCTTGAGGATGCGCACCACGCCGGAACTCTTCGTGCTGGAGCCGTAGGAACTGACCGCCATCCAGTCCATCTCGACCGGGATGGACAGCGCCCGGATGAAGTCGGCGACGACCATGACCGCACCCTTGAGCACGCCCACGATGAGCAGATCCTTGTCCCGGTAGTCGGCGTCCACCTGCTTGGCCATCTGCGCCAGCCGCTGCTGCAACTCCTCAGCGGTGATCAGCACGCCCTCCAACTCGCCATCCAGGTCCTCAACACGCACTGTTCCTCCCGGGGGCCGGCTGCAGCACTAGCCTGCCAGACTCCCGCCCGGCGCGAACACCACCCGGCAGATCCACCGGACCTTGTCCCCGCCAGTCGGCCACCAGGGCCTGCGCGCTGAGCAGGTGTTCCCGGGTCAGCGCCGCCGCCGGACTGCCGGCCAGCAGTGCCATGCGGCGGATGACCCGCAACCGGACCGCAGCCGGCAACGCCTCGAGATCGGCCACGCGCGCGCTCACGGCAGCGGCGTGCTCGACCGGCACCTGCGCCGCCCACCCGTCGAGGGCCTCGTTGTCATCACGCAGCGCGGCCGCCGATCGCGCCAGCCCGAGGACCACGGAATCACCGAGATCTTCCACGAGCGCGGGCAGGCCGTGCTGACGCAGCCGGGAGCGGGCGTAGCGGGCATCGGTGTTGTGCGGATCCGCATGGGGCTCGAGTCCGGCCTCCTCGCAGGCGGCGCGCACCAGCTCCCGGCGCAGCCCCAGCAGCGGTCGGCGCAGATCCGCGTCCACCGCCGCCATGGCGGCCAGGCTGCGCGCTCCCGAACCCCGGGCCAGTCGCAGCAGTACCGTCTCGGCCTGATCGTCCAAGGTGTGCGCCAGCAGGATCGCGGCCGCCGCCTGCTGGTCGGCCACCTCCCGCAGCGCCGCGTACCGCGCCGTGCGCGCCGCCGCCTCCGGGCCACCCTGCCCGCCCACCTCGACCCGGCGCAGCACGACCGGATCCAGCCCCAGCCCCCGGCACTGTGCCGCCGCCCGGTGCGCAGTGTCGGCCGAGTCGGCCTGCAGTCCGTGATCGACGACCACCGCTCCCACCCGCCGGCCGCTGAGTGCCGCGCCGGCGGCCAGCGCAAGTGAATCGGCGCCGCCCGAGCAGGCGACCAGGGCCAGGGAATCCTCAGGGAGATCGGCCAGCGAGGCCACCACCGCCCGCCGCACGGCCAGCAGCGCGGGACCTACAGACGCTTGAGCCACAGCGCCGGGTCCTCGATCTCCGCGCGTGTGGGCAGATGCTCCGACGACTCCCACACGGTGTTGAGCCGCTGCATGCCGCCGTCGGCCAGGACGGCCCGGACGAATGCCGCGCCCTGGGCGTACTGCCGGGCCTTCAGGTCCATGCCCAGCAGCCTGCGCAGGAACCCCTCCCAGCCGATGCTGCCCGAGGCGCGGCGCTGCTGGAACACCGACCGGATGTACCGCACGGTCGGGATCGCCTGCGGCCCGACCTCGTCCATGACCACATCCGCGTGGCCTTCGAGCAGGCTCATCACTGCGGTCAACCGGTCGAACAGGACCTTCTGGTCCGGGGTCTGGAACGCCCCCACGATCCCGTCGGGTTGATCCCCGGACCGCAGCGCCCGGACGGCGGCCGCCAACCGCGAGAACAACTCCTGGGTCGTCATGTCCGCCAGCCGCATGTACTGGTGGATGTTGTCCAGCAGGTACCCGGACAGCCACGGTGCCGCCGCGAACTGGATCCGGTGGGTCTGCTCGTGGACGCACACCCACAGCCGGAAGTCCCTGGGCACGACCTCGAGGTGGCGCTCGATGGCCACGATGTTCGGTGCCACGAGCAGCAACCGCGGGTCGTCCTCGGTGAAGATCTCGAACTGGCCCAGGACGCGCGAACCCACGAATCCGAGCACGAGCCCGAGCTGGGCGCCGGTCATCCGCGAGCCGACCTCGCGGGTGAAGGCCCCTGCGTCCTCGAGTCGTTCGGTCAGCGGCGCGCTGATCCGCTGGAAGCTGTCGAGGTTGGAACGGATCCACTCCTGCCGGTCGACGACCTGGACCTCACTGGCGAGGTAGTCGTCGAGTCCGGTCGTCTGTTGCACCAGCGGGGTGGCCTCCCCGGCCAGGTAGTACAGCTCGGCGACGACCTGGTTGGCTTCCTCGGGCGTCAGCCGCGGCCCACCACCGACGATCCGGCCTCCCAGGGCGGCGGCGAGGTCCCAGTCGACGGCATCGGGCATGGTCCGACCCTAGCCCGCCGCGACCTGGCCAGCGGTCGGCGCGGTGGGACTACCACTGGCCCCGGGGATCCCACTCGCCGGCCGCCAGTACGCGATCACCATCCCCACCCTTGCAACCACTGGAATGATCGGAACATGCAGTTCACCATGGACACCTGGCACGACCCCGCCGTCTTCGGTATCAACCGCCTCGCAGGGCGTTCCGTGGTCCGCGGAAGAACCACCCTCGAACCGGGAGGTGACGAACACCGCATCGACCTCGCCGGGCAGTGGGCCTTCGAGCACCACGCCGGAATCAGTGGTCTGGACCCGGTGGAGCTGGGCCGCCGGGGCGCGACCGGCGGGGAGTTGCAGGTCCCCGGACTGTGGCAGTTGCAGGGATACGGCACCCCCTACTACCTGGCCAACACCTATCCGCCCGGAATCGGCAAGCGTGCCGCCCGCATCCCCGACATCGACCCGGACCGCAACGAGATCGGGGTGCTTACGCGCGCGTTCGACCTTCCCGACTCCTGGCAGGGCCGACGCACGCTGATCATGTTCGAGGGCGTCAAAGCGGGCATGGCGCTCTTCGTGAACGGCGCCTTCGCGGGCTACACGCAGGGGTCCTTCCTCCCGGCCGAGTTCGACCTCACCGCGTTCGTGCACACCGGGACGAACACCCTCACCTGCGTCGTGTACCGGTTCACCGACGGCAGCTACCTGGAGAACCAGGACATGTGGGTGCTCAGCGGGATCTTCCGTCCGGTCTGGCTGCACAGCGAGCCGGCGGTGGCCATCCGGGATCTGGCGGTCACCCCGGCCCTGTCCGCCCCGTACACCGATGGGGAGCTCGCGGTGCGGGTCGACGTCGAACCGCGCGAGGACGCGTCGCTGCAGTTGTTCCTCAAGGCCCCGGGCGCGACCGCCTGGGAACCGGTGGCCGACCTCCCGGTGGTTTCCGACGTAGTGGGCAGGCGGATCCCGGTCCCCTCGGCGCTGACGTGGACCGCCGAGACGCCGCACCTGTACGAAGTGGCCGCGCAGTTGACGAGTCGGTGGCGAGGTCGTCCACGTGAAGAGCACCCGCACCGGAATCCGCAGCATCGAGATCGTCGACGAACAACTCCGGGTCAACGGAGTGCGCATCATGCTCAAGGGGGTCAACCGCCATGACTTCGACCCGGATCACGGATGGGCGGTTCCCGGCCACCGGTACCGCGAGGATCTGCTGAAGGCCAAGCAACTGAACATCAACGCGATCCGCACCTCGCACTACCCGAACCCCCAGCAGTTCTACGACGTCTGCGACGAGCTCGGCCTGTACGTGATGGATGAGTGCGACCTGGAAACCCACGGAGTGCGACGCAAGAACGTGCCCGGGGACAACCCCATGTGGACCGCCGCCGTCGTGGACCGCATGGAGCGCATGGTGCTCGCGGACCGCAACCACCCGTGCATCATCATGTGGTCGCTGGGTAACGAGGCCGGTCAGGGCGGACCCGATGGCGGCAATTTCGTTGCGATGAAGCGGGCCGCGCTGGCCATCGATTCCAGTCGGCCGTTCCACTACGAGGGCGACCACAACCCGGCGATCAGTGATGTCGTCTCCCGGATGTACGCCACCGCCGAACAGATGGCGATCCTCGGCCGCCATGAGACCCTCAAGCCCTCGCCGGCCGCGGTCTTGACGGACCACTTCTTCACCGACGACAAGTTGCTGACCCCGGAACTGCTCGCGGGCCGACCTGTGTTGCTGTGCGAGTACGCCCACGCCATGGAGAACAGCCTCGGCAACTTCGCCGAGTACATCGACGTCTTCTACCAGTACCCGAACCTGGCCGGCGGGTTCATCTGGGACTACATCGACCAGAGCATCCGTCGCCGTACTCCCGCGGGCGACCAGTGGCTCTACGGCGGGGACTTCGGCGATTCCCCGACCCATCGCTACTTCTGCGCGAACGGCATCCTCGCCGCCGACCGGCACGAACACCCGAGCGCACGGGAGGTGCACTGGGGGTACCGCAATCTCGTGGTCGAGGAGGTCGACGCGGCTGTCGGCCACTACCGCTTGACCAACCGCCACAGTTTCACCGACGCTCGGCGCTTCACCCCGGTGGTCGAAGTGCGCCAGCACGGTGATCTGGTTCGCCGCAGCGAACTGGCGCCGGTGACCCTCGATCCGTGGGCCAGCACACCGTGGGAGGTGCCCGAGGCCATACCCCCGGAGGGCGGCGACGTGGTGATCCGGTTCACCTTCGCCACCCGCGAAGACGCACCCGGGATGCCGGCGGGGACGGTGGTGGCGTTCGACGAGTTCGAGATCGCCCGCATGCCCTCCCGGCCGACTGCCCGCGGACACGTCCCGACCGTCGCCGGGATGGTCGTCACCGCCGGGCGGGTGCGACTGGAGTTCGACCCGCAGGACGGCTCGCTGGCTTCGTGGGAGGTGGATGGGCAGGAAGTACTCACCGGACCGCTGCACCGCAACTACTGGCGCGCTCTGACTGACAACGACCGCGGGTTCGGCAACTTCGACGTCCGCCTGCAGCGACTACTCGTGGACACCTCGTGGCGGGATCCGTCCGTCCGAGTTCATCGGTCGGCCTCGGGGCGGGTCGGCGAGGCAGTGCGGATCGCTTTCGCCCTTCGCAGCCGGCTGTTCAGCCGGGCGCTGCTGCGATACGACGTGTTCCCGGACGGCTCGTTCGAGGCACACCACGAACTCGTCCCCCACAAGTCGATGCTGCGGCTCGGCTTCACCCTGCACCTGCCCGAGGTGAACCGGGTGCGATGGTACGGAAAGGGGCCGCACGAGAACTACATCGATCGCAACCACGGCGCCTGGACGGCCATCCACGACCTGCCGCTGGCCGACCTGGGGCATGACTACATGCGCCCGCAGGAGAACGGCAACCGCACCAGGGTGCGATGGGTGGAGGCCGTCACCGGATCCGGAACGTTACGTGCCGACGACGTGACCGGCGACCTGCTGGGCTTCACCGCCTGGCCCTACACCCAAGAGGCCCTGGACGCCGCAGAACATATCCACGAACTCACGCGTACCCGCGAGGTCACCCTCAACGTGGACCGCCAGCAGCGCGGGGTGGGCGGCGACATCCCGGGGGTCGCGGCGCTGCTCCCGCCGTACCGGATGCCAGCAGGGCGCCGGTACGCGGTGACCGTCGGCCTGCGGTTCGACCCCTCCTGACGCGGCGTGACAGTGCAACTTGAGTGGCGCTTCGGACGTGAGCGGGGAGTTTGATCTTGGCCGTTGTGCGGTGGGGTGTCGGTGCGGGGTGGGCTGTCGGTGCGGGGCGTGGATGGGTCCTGCCAGTGCCGGTGGCCGGTCCAGGCCGCTGCGACCCCGGCCGGCTCGAGGACACACCTCGGTGGGTGCCCAGGGGTCGGACCGGACGGGTTCGTTGACGCTCGTGCAGTTCGATGGCGCCCACGCCCTGGACCCCGGACGGTGCCACCCCGCACAGACCAGCGCCACCGAGGCAGCGATCCACCCGAGCGGTGCGGCGGTTGCATCTGGGGGTCCCGCCGTCCGCAACGAGTGTTGCGCGGTTGCTGGTGCCGTCCCACGAGTGTTGCGCGGTTGCTGGTTTTGGGGGTACAGAACCGACAACCGTGCAACAGTCGTGGTCCGCGGACCGCAACCGCGCAACACTCGCGGTGATCGGCCGCCGAGCTCGGCCTGCGCCACCTGACTCCCCGCCGAAATCCGAAGCACCGCTTGAATGAGGCGCGTGGCTCACCCGAGGTCGTGGCTTCCATCCGCTGGCGCGGCCCACGTCCGGTGGCCGTATACGTTCAGCACTCCGCGCGAGCCGCACACGAAGCGTGCTGAGCGGCCGGGGGCCAGGGCCAGGGCCATCCTCACCAACGCCGCAACTTCGCACCAGGTCGTCCTAGCAGCCGCGTACCCTTGAGAGCATGGACGCCGACCGCTACCTGGCCTATGTGCTCACCACGGTTGTCGTGCTCGCCATCCCCGGCCCGACGATCCTGCTGGTCGTGACCCGTTCGCTCAACCACGGGGCGGCGGTGCGCCGGGCGACTGTCGGCGGTGTGGTGCTCGGCGACCTGGTGGCCATGACGGCGGCGATGCTCGGGGCCGGAGCAATCCTGCTGGCCTCGGCCCAGCTGTTCACGGCACTGCGGGTGGTTGGCGGGCTGTATCTGGTGTGGCTCGGGATCAGAACGTGGCGCTCGCGCGGCAGCCAATGGGTGGTTGGGGAGCCCGTGGAAGCCGACCCCCGGCGGGTCTTCGGCGAGAGTTTCGCAGTGACCGCGACCAACCCGAAGAGCATCGCCTTCTTCGTGGCCTTCGTACCGCAGTTCATCGATCCGGCAGCGCCCTGGTTGCCGCAGGCGGTGGCGCTGATCCTCACGTTCGTGGCTCTGGGTGGCCTCAACGCACTCGCGTACTCGTGGCTGGCAGGCCGCGCCCGCGGGGCGATGCTGAGTCCGAGGACCCGCCGACGGGTTGCCCGTACGTCAGGCGGGGTACTGGTCGCCGGCGGCGCCGCGGTGATTGCGACCTCCCACGCATGACCTACTACCGCTACCGCCTGGCCCGGGTCCATGCCGCGGACTTCGCCGGGTTCGCCCGCGCTGCCGGACAGCGGCTGTTGACCGAACTCGGCGACGGTGGCGGGCTGGTGATCGACCTGGGTTGTGGCGGCGGGGACGTGGCCGACGTGGTGACTGCTGCCGGCTTCGACTACCTCGGCATCGATGCCAGCCCGGACATGGTCGCCTTGGCCCGCACCAGCCACCCCGCTGCGCGGTTCGAGCAGCGCTCGGCCTTCGACATCGGCGACCTGCCCGCCGCCCGCGCGATCGTGGCCGTCGGCGAGGTCGTCAACTACGCAACCGACCCTCGTGCAGGCACTGCCGGTCTGTACGACTGGCTGCGGGTGTGCCGACGACTGCTGGGGCCCGGCGGGGTGTTGCTCATCGACGTCGCCGGACCGATGCGCGCGGACCCCGAACCGCGCACCCAGGTCTACAGCGGCCAGGACTACCGCCTGGAGGTGAGCGTCTCCACCGATCGGGACCGGCAGGTCCTCACGCGCACAATCCGGGTCAGCGATGCCACCGGCGAAGACGTGGAGGTGCATGAACTGCACCTCATCGACCCGCTCGAGGTGATGGCCGCACTGCGCAGCGCCGGCTTCGAGGTCACCCCGTTGGCCCACTACACACCCGAGGCGCCGTTCCCGCGCGGGTGGTCGGGATTCCTCGCCCGGGTCACACTGGAGTCATGAACTGGCGTTCGTTGATCCCCGTGCTGGCGCTCGTGGCGATCATGTGGGTCCTGGAAATCGTCGATGCCGTGCTGCCAGCAGATCTAGATCAGTACGGCATCGAGAGCCGGGAGACCGACGGGCTGGTCGGCGTGGTGGCCGCACCCTTCCTGCACGCCGACTTCGCGCACCTGATGGCCAACACCGTGCCGTTCCTGGTACTCGGCGCCATCGTTGCGTTGCGCTACCCGGCGCGGTTCTGGCCGATCTGCCTGACGATCATCGTCGGTGGCGGACTGGGGGTGTGGTTGTTCGGTCCGGACAACACGCTGACGGTCGGCGCCAGCGGCGTGGTGTTCGGGTTCCTGACGTTCCTGATCACCGCCGGGATCCTCACCCGCCACTGGCTCGACGTGGTCATCGCGCTCGGCGTGCTCCTGGTGTACGGCGGGATCCTGATGGGGGCCTTGCCGTTCGGCGTCTCCGCCGGGGTCTCCTGGCTGGGTCACCTGATGGGCGCGCTAGCCGGAGTGCTCGCGGCCGTGATCTTCGTCCGCAAGCCCGACCGTGTCGTCCATGTGCCGCAGTGAGGGCATGAACCACGACCAGATGCCCACCGCCAGCACCCCGGCAGCCATGATCAGGAAAGCCTGCTGCAAGCCGAGGAACTCCACCAACGGGCCGCTGATCAGGTAACCCACCGGCCCGGCGACGTACGCCGCCGACGTGAGCAGCCCCACCACGCGGCCGCGCATGGCGGTCGGCGACCGGTGCTGGATCATGAGGTTCACCACCGGTCCCACCGGGCCGTAGCAGAGACCGGCGAGCACGGCGAACACCAGCAACACCACGAATGCCGGCAGCGCGGCCATCCCCAGCACCGCCAGCCCGGAACCGGTCATCGCACCCACGAAAGCCAGCCGCCGACCGAATCTGTGGCCGATCGCGCCGTACAGCAGAGCACCCACGATGCCGCCGCCGGACAGCGCCATGACCGTGATCCCGAGCTGCTCCGGTTTGCCCAGACCTTCGAAGTACACCGGCAGCACGACCCCCTCGATCGGCAGCCAGAAGCCGACGATGACCATGCTCACCAGGCCGACTGCGCGCAGCACCCGATCGCTCCACACGAATCGGACCCCCGCCACTGTGGAAGCCCAGACCCCCGCCGGCCGCTCGTGCACAGGCGGCCGGCCGGCGCCGGGCACGCGCACGGCGAACATGATCGCCGCACCCACAGCGAACATCGCCGCCGACAGCCAGAAGGTCGCCGCCGCCCCGAAGAACCCGATGGCCAGCCCCCCGATGCCCGGCCCGATCAGGTACGCCGCACCCCATACCGCCTCGTGGATCCCGTTGGCCCGCTCCAGTCGCAGGCCGGCGGCACCGGCGGCCTCGGGCAGCATCGACTCCCGGGCGCTGATCCCCGCCGGGTCGAAGACCGCGCCGAGCACGGCCAGAGCGGCCAGCGCCCAGAACCTCAGATCGAACGAGGCGCGAGGATCGGCACCAACGCCACCGACGTCATGGACAGCAGGTCACTGACCACCGCCACCCGGCGTCGGCCCACGATGTCCACGAACACCCCGGCGAACAGGAAGGACACCAGCAGCGGCAAGGCCGTGATCGCGCCCAGCACACCCGCCGCACTCGCCGACCCGGTCAACTCGAGCACCAGCCATGGGAAGGCGATCATGGAGATCCCATTGGCCGTGCCGCTGAAAACCGTCGCCGACTCCAGCGCGAGGAACGGCAGCCAGTGGCGCGACGCGGAGGGCATGGGCACATTGTTCCGCGTCAGCGAGGCAGGATGGGGGTGTGAGTAACTGGCCGAGGGGGACGCCCACATTCCAGCGCAGATGTGGTCGTGGTGGGCGCTGGCATCGCCGGGCTGAACGCCGCCCACCACCTGGCGGAGGCGGGGCTGGACGTGCTCGTCGCTCGAGGCCGACGAGCGGGTCGGGGGGCGCATCCAGACCGACCAGGTCGACGGGTTCCGGCTCGACCACGGCTTCCAGTTGTACAACCCCGCCTACCCGGAGGGCGCCCTCGCACTCGACTACGACGCCCTGGACCTCCGGTCCTTCTTCCCAGGCGCGGTCCTGCGCACCGACGACGGTCCGCGGTGGCTCGTGGATCCGCGCCGGGCAACCCGGTCCAGCCTGCGCAACATGCGTGTCCCGCTCGGCGTGACCGGCACTGTCCAGACGATGCGCTACCTGACGGGCTGCGCGGTCACCGACCCCGAGGAACTGCAGCAGCGGCCCGACATGAGCACGCGGGAGGCGTTCGCACGCACCCACCTGCGGGGCAAGCCGATGCACCTGCTCCTGCAGCCGTTCCTGGCCGGCGTGCTCGCCGACCCCGAGATGGAGACCAGTCGGCGATTCACCGACCTCGTGCTGCGATCGCTGGTGCGGGGGACACCTGCGGTTCCGGCCGCCGGCATGCAGGCCATCCCCGACCAACTCGCGCACGGGCTGCGCAGCCGCATCCACCGCGGCGATCCGGGCCGAGTCCGTGACGGCCAACCGGGTGGAGACGGCCGCGGGCGCCATCGACTGCGACGCGGTGATCGTGGCCGCCGACCCCAGCACGGCCGCGCGGTTGGTCCCGGGGGTGCCGACTCCGAAGATGCGGGCGCTGACCACGTGGTACTTCAGCATCGAGGAGCACGACCTGTACGGCGGCAAGGCGGTACTGGTGCTGGAAGCCGACGGCGGCGGCCCGGTGACGAACACAATGGTGATGAGTTACGCCGCCCCGGAGTATGCGCCAGCGGGCAGACACCTGGTGCAGGCCACCGCCGTGGGATTGCCCGATGCCGACCTCGCCTCGGTCCGGCGCCACCTCGCGGACTTGTACGGTGTGCCGACTGCCGATTGGGAGCTGATCGGGCACTACCCCATCGCCGAGGCACTGCCCGCCGCTGTGCCGCCCTTCTCGGTTCGCGGGCGGCAGGACTTCGACGGGATCATCGTCGCCGGTGACCACCGCGACACCCCCTCGATCCAGGGGGCCCTGGTCAGTGGCCGGCGGGCTGCGCAGCGGGTCCGGCGCCAGCTGGCCTGACGCGGTTTCCCCTCCGGGGCCTTCCCCTGCCACCGCCGCCGCACTGTGCCGGGTCTTCCGGTCGCTCGCTGCGGAATCCGCAGGCGTGAGTCAGAAGCGCACCCGTGAGGCAAAGTCAGCCGATCTTCCTCACGGATGTGCTCTTGACTCACAAGTAGCGCCGGGCGCCGGGCCCGCAGCTACTGCTGCCGCGAACGCCTGGCCATCCTCGGGGCCGGGAACCACGACGCGTCCCACCCCCACCACCTGAAGCGATTGTGGAGTCGGCGAGGAGCCAGACTGCGCCGACAGCGAACGGCCACGGTCGGCGGCCGTCCCTGCCCGTGCAGGATCGGCGGGCGCCCGTAACGTGGAGGCCATGGGCTGGAACCTTTCTGACATACCCGACCTCACGGGCCGCACCTTCCTCGTCACGGGGGCCAACTCGGGCCTCGGCTTCGAGACGGCCAAGGCATTGGCCGGGGCGGGCGGGGACGTGGTCCTGGCCGGGCGCTCACCGGCCAAGCTGTCGCAGGCGCAACTCCAGATCCCGCAGGAGACGCTGGCGTTGCCGGTGGACCTCGCGGATCTCGACAGCGTGCGGGCGGCGGCAGAGTCGTTGCCCGTCGACCGACTGGACGTCCTCATCAACAATGCCGGCGTCATGGCGCCGCCACTGGGACGCACCGCGGAGGGCTTCGAGACGCAGATCGGAACCAACCACCTCGGTCACTTCGCCCTCACCGGGCTGCTGCTGCCGCGCATGCCCGTCACCGACGGCGATGCCCGTGTGGTCACGGTGTCCAGTGGGGCGCATCGCATGGGCACGATCGACCTGGACGACCTCAACTACGAACACCGCAAGTACTCCTCCTGGTCGGCGTACGGGCAGAGCAAGTTGGCGAACCTGCTGTTCATGGCCGAACTCGACCGCCGGGCGCGCGCCGCAGGCTGGACCTTGAAGAGCGTGGCGGCCCACCCCGGCTATGCCGCCACGAACCTGCAGTTCGCAGGACCGGCCATGGCGCACAACGCGATCGGCAAGCAGCTCACCCGGCTGATGAACGCGGTGGTCGGCCAGTCAGCGCAGTCCGGCGCCCGGCCGCAGCTGTACGCCGCATCCATGCCCGGCGTGCAGGGCGGCGAGTACTTCGGACCGGACCGGCTCTTCGAGTCACGCGGCGCCCCGACCCGCGTGGACCGGTCGGCGGCGGCCAAGGATGAGCAGACCGCCGAACGGCTGTGGGACCTGTCGGAGGAGTTGACCGGAGTCCACTACGAGACCGTGCGACCGAACTCCTCGACGTCGTAGGTCCAGACCTGCGCGGGCCAATGACCCGGACGCAGTCCCGCCTTGCGCCAGAGTCCGGACACGAACAGTTCCTTGGTGGGCAACTGCTCCCAGACGGCCGGCAGGAAGGTCCCCCGCCTCCCGGCAGCTGCCACGACGGCTCCGACGTGCGGCAGCCGGGTCACGACGTCCTCGTAGGAATCGGCCGGGAACTCCGTCAGCGGCCCCAGCACCGACACCTCCACGTGCACGCCGCGCAGGTCGTTCAGCGGTTCGAACCGCGGATCGTCGAACGCGGCCGCGACCGCGTGTTCGGCGATGTCCTGGCCGAGGGGCTGGTAGGGCTGCAACGCACCGATGCAGCCCAACAGTTCGCCGTCGCGGCGCAGCGTGACGAACGAACAACCGGGGTCACGCAGAAACGCGGGCAACTGGCGCGGCTCAACCACCGGTACCCGGCCGGAGGTCAGCGCATCGGCGATCGCCCCGATCGCGAGATCCAGCATCTGCGCCTTCTGCTCGTCGGTGAACATCACAGCCCCACCGCGAACGCGCCGTAGCCCACCACACGGTCGTGCGGCCCGGCGGTGTCGCCGGAGTTGCGCAGATCCAGCAGCCGCACCGGCAGGTCCAACCGTTCGGCGGCCAGCAGCAGCCCGCGCAACGGATAGGCGCCACAGGCATCGCGGTCGCCGATGTGCTGCCAGTCCCGCGCCACGATCCGCGCAGCCGTGGCCTCATCGCGGGCACGCGCCTCGCGGTAGGGCAGGTAGTGCGACAGGTCCGTGGAGAGTACGACCGTGCTGTCCGGGTCCTCCAGGAACGGCTCCAGGACGTCGGCGACCTCGACCGGGTCGGCCTGGCCGACCAGCAGCGGCAGCAGCCGCCAGCCCGGCTCGAGTTGTTCCTGCAGGAAGGGCAGTTGCACCTCGAGGCTGTGCTCCGGAGCATGCGGGTAGTCGTCGACCGGCACACCCGTGGCGGCGATCGCCTCCTGATCGATCTCGATGTCACCGAGCGGAGTGCGCCAGACGGACGCCGCCGGCGCCGCCATGCCCCAGACGGGCACGTAATGTGCCGGGCCGGCCAGGACCACCCGCTTGGTCCGCTGCAGGGTCGCATAGGCGTGGGCGGCCACCGGCCCGGAGTAGATGTGGCCCGCGTGCGGCACGATGATGCCGGCCGGCTGGGTCTGCCCGGCCACGACCGCCGCGAGGTACTGCTCCACCTCCCGGGCCAACTCGTACGGGTCCCCCGTGTAGAACTGACCGGCCACCGCCGGCTGCCGGATGGACATCATGCAACCCCCTTCGCCAGGGTCAACCGCTCGACCTTGCCCGACGCGTTGTGCGGCAGGGCATCGAGCCGCTCGATCTGCTTCGGCCGCTTGTAGCCGGCCAGACGCTCGCCGGCCCAGGTCCGCACCTGTTCCGGGGTCGCCTCGCCGCTGTACGCAACGCACACGCGTTGCCCCCAGCGGTCGTCGTCGCGGCCGAATGCCGCCACCTCCAGCACGCCGGGGCATTCCGCGAGCACCGCCTCGACCTCCGCCGGGTAGACGTTCACCCCGCCGCTGATGATGAGGTCCTCCCGGCGTCCCTCGAGGTACAGATAGCCGTCGTCGAGCCGACCCAGGTCGCCCACCGAGAAGGCATCCCCGTCCCACGCGGCAGCGGTCTTGGCCGCGTCGTTCCAGTAGCTGAACCGCGCGAACGCCGGGGTGCGGCACCAGATGATGCCATCGCGGATCAGCAACTCCCGGCCGGGGCGCGCCCGGCCGACGGTGCCCGGCCGCTGCTCCCATTCCACTCCGGGGCAGACGGTGAACTGCCCCTCCGTGGAGCCGTAGAACTCCCAGACGTTGTCTGCACCGGCCCACTCGTGCAGGCGGCGCTTGAGAGCCGGCGGGCAGGCGGCGCCGGCATGTGTGACCAGCCGATAGGGACTCGCCGGCAGGTCCAGTTCGAACAGCCGCTGCAGATGGCTGGGAACCAGGAACGCATGGGTGGGTCGCAATTGCGCCAGTGCCCGCGCGATGGCCCGCGCCTCGAATCCTCCCGGCAGCACGGCCGTGCCGCCGACCTGCAACACGAGCATCGCGTAGCGCAGCGGCGCGGCATGGCACAGCGGCCCGTGGACCAGGGTGATGTCATCGGCGGTGAACTCCCATTGGTCCAACTCGTCGCGCCACAAGGCTCGGGTCAGTTCTTCGCCGATGGCCTGTGTGTAGACACCCTTCGGCCTGCCCGTCGTCCCGGAGGTGTAGTGCATGGGCCGCCCCAGCGGCCAGTCGGACAACTCCGGCCCGGTGGGGTGCTCGACCAGGTGCCTCAGTTCGGCGGATTCCGAAATCACCGCCGCCGCGCCGCTGTCGTCGACGATGTGCGCGCGCTCTCCGGCCGTCAGCAGCGGATTCACGGGCACGGGCACCAGTCCGGTCCGCAACGCCGCCCCGACCACCGCCACGACGCAGGCCTGCAGGTACGCGGCTTCCGCAGGCGGGAACCGATGCTCCGGGGTGACGATCGCCACGCGATCCCCCGCGCGCAGACCCTTCGCGTACAGGCCGCCGGCAGCGGCTACGCTCATCCGCTGGTACTGATCGGCAGTCAGCACGAACATGGACCCAGGCTAACTGTGCAGCGTGACCGGCAGCCGCCGCCGACCCCAGGTCCCCGGACTGCTCGCGAAGACCCCCGGCAGCACGGTGCCGCAGTGGGTGCAGGCACCGTGCGCGTCGAGATCGTAGGCGAGCAACTCGTACCAATCGCGTTCGATGACCGCCTGGTGGCACGCGGAGCAGAACGTCGTGTCGCCGTCGGCGTCGTGCACGTTGCCCGTGTAGGCGAAGTGCACACCCTGGTCGAGGGCGATCTGCCGGGCCCGGGTCAAGGTGGCCGGCGGCGTGGGCGGGACGTCCAGCATCTTCCAATCAGGATGGAACGCGCTGAAGTGCATCGGCACATCCGGGCCGAGGTGTTCGACAACCCAGCTGGTCATCCGCGACAACTCCTCGTCGGAGTCGTTGTGCCCCGGAACGACCAGTGTGGTCAGCTCCACCCAGACGGGGCTTTCCTTCACCGCCCACTCGATGGTCTCCAGCACGTCGTCGAGGTTGCCCCCGCAGACCTTGCGGTAGTACTCGTGGGTGAACCCCTTGAGGTCGATGTTCACCGCGTCCATGGCGCCGAACAACTCCGCGCGCGGCTCCGGTTCGATGTATCCGGCCGTGACCCCAACCGTGCGGATGCCCTGCTCGCGGCAGGCCAGCGCGGTGTCCACTGCGTACTCCAGGAAGACCACGGGGTCGTTGTAGGTGAACGCGACGCTGGCGCATCCCAGCCGCACGGCCGCATCCGCGATGGCCTCCGGCGAGGCGCTGTCCGCCAGGGTGTCGATGTCACGGGACTTGGAGATGTCCCAGTTCTGGCAGAACTTGCAGGTGAGGTTGCAGCCCGCGGTGCCGAAGGACAGCACCGGTGTCCCCGGCAGGAAGTGGTTGAGCGGCTTCTTCTCGATCGGGTCGATGCAGTACCCACTGGACCGGCCGTACGTCGTCGACACGATCGCATCGCCCTCGCGCGCCCGCACGAAGCACAGTCCGCGCTGGCCTTCGTGCAACCGGCAGGCCCGCGGGCAGATGTCGCACTGGACCCGACCGTCATCGAGTAGGTGCCAGTACTTCGTCTCGGCGATCTCGCCGAACGAAGGGCTTTGTCGAACCTGCGCCCCCACACTCCAAGGGCACCACCAGGGCTGCTCGATGTCAAGGTGCCGACCGTGTCCCCACCCCGAACCGAGTGTTGCGTTGTTGCGGGTCCACCCTCCGCGAGTGGTGCAGCGTTGCTGGTTTCCAGGCACTGAAACCGACAACCGCGCACCACTCGGCGCGGCGCCGGCCCAACAACGTCACAGTCGCGGCCGGGGCCACCACGCCGAGGGTCAGGCGCCCGGAACGTCGAGGTGGTACGCGTAGTGGCTGTCGAGTGCCAACAGGAACGCCCCCTGCACGAAGATCGCCTCCCCGTCCCCGCGCCACCCGCGCTTGACCGCCAATACCCCCAACGCCAGGTAGCCGACGTCCGCGGCGCAGTTGATGAGCAGCACCGTGCGCAGACGTGCCGGGTCCGGCGCCGGCCGGGATGCCCCGAACCCGGCGATGGCTGCGTCCACCACCCCCCAGGCCAGGGTCTGCCGGCCGAAGCGGCGGGCGAACTGCGTACGCCCCTTCGCCCACAGCGCGCCACCACCCACCACGGAGACAGCCGACCACACGCCCAGGGTGGTGAGCAGTCCGCGCGAGGTGGCCATCAGTCCTCCCCCTCGTACGGGCAGTGCCGACAACCCTTGTGGCAGCACTCGCCCCGCTGGAGGTGGGCCGCAGCCGTGAGTACGAACAGACCGGTGTCGGGATCGGTGTAGCCCGCCTGGCCGGCGTCGACAGCCGCGCGGTGCCGCGCCAGGATCTCGGACCGGCGGGGGTGCGCCGGATCGAGCCGCAGCGGATGCGGTGTCATCCAATCGGTCCGGGGCACACGTGCCATTATTCCGGTGGTCCGACGATCCCCGCCAGTGTGGTGATCATCGGGCGCAACTTGTCGAAGGACTTGTGGACGGTGGTCTGCAGTCGCTTGCTGCCCATCCAGGCCTCGGGTTCCCAGGTTCGGGTGGCATGGATCGTGCGGTGGCGCAGCAAGTCGAGGTCCGGGTTGTCCTCACTGACCCCGCGTGGCCGGGTCTTCAACTGCTCGCCGTCGACGGTGAAGCCGGCCTTGGGCAAGGGCTTCAGTGCCTGCCGCAGCTCCGCTGCCCCGAACTCCTGGATGTGCTCGCGGAAGCGTTTCACCTGCGGACCCGTGGACATGTACCAGCCACCGGCCACCATCAGCCCGTGCGCGGAGACCTGCACATACCACCCCAGTCCGTTCTCCGCCTCGAACAGGCAGCCCTGGTGGTCCTTGTACGGGGTCTTGTCCCGGCTGAATCGCATGTCCCGGTAGGGGCGGTAGAGATGGGCCGGCCCGAAGTCGGGTGCGATCGCCTCGGCGAGTTCCTGCAACGGCTCGCGCACGTAGGCTTCGTATTCGCCCTTGTGTTCCGTCCAGAACTCACGGGTGTTGTCTGCGGCGAGGTGCTCGTAGAACTCGAAGGCCTCAGCGGGGATTCCCTTGCTCATGTCGCTCAGCGTGCCACCTGTCTCCGGCCCGGGGAACCGCCGGCGGAGAATCTGTGGATCCCGTCCAAGGATCGTGCACAGAATGCCCTGCCAGCTGCGCAGGTGTCGGGGAACCAACAGGACCAGGCACAGCAGCCAAGCGTAGAAGAGGTACTCCTTGCGGGTGCCGAAGAGCAACGTCGCCTGTGGCAGCGGTTGCCACAGGCCCTGCCACATCGCAAGGAGCAAGCCGCCCGGCACGAACCACCAGATCAGGGGCTGCCAGGTCGATCGTGCGTTGATCGCCCTATGGACGAGAACCGCGAAGAGGGCCGGCACCGCCACTATCAGGACGCCGACCAGTGCCAGCAGCGCATCCCGCTGTGTGCCCGGCAGGACGTCGAGAACGGCGCCACCCAAGCCGCGCCGGGCCAGCCCTCCCCGGTCGTTGAGCAACCATTCGCCTGCCGGGTAGGGCCACACCTGGTTGACCTGGGCAGTGGTCACCAGCAAGTGAATCGCGGGAAGTGGCGCCAAGATGGCGAGCAGCACATTGACGCACAGCGCGACACGACCCGAGCCGGACGTAGGGCCAGGGCCTCGCCGCACCATAGGGTCTACTCATGGCCGAACGGCGGCGATCACACAGCGGGTGCTCGACGCCTCTCGCGGCCGAGACCGGGTGCTCGACGCGGTCAAGGCCGTGGCTCTGGTGGTGGTCATCGTCGGGCACAGCCTGGCTTGGCACGTGCGCGGCGACGGCAGCGCCATCAATGTCCTCGAAGAAGCTCACTACCTCATCCCGTTGACCTGGGTGTTCCAGGTGCTGCCACTGTTCTTCGCTGCCGGTGCGGTGTCGAACGCCGCGTCCCTGGCACGGCACGGCACGCGCGCCTACTTGCAGGCCCGGGGAGTCCGATTGCTGGCCCCGGTCGTCGTCTACGCGACCGTCTGGACTGCCCTGCTGCTGCCGTTCGGGGGCTCACCCACCGTCGTCGGCGCGGGCCGGTTCCTGTCCCAACTGCTGTGGTTCGCTGGGGTGTACCTGCTGGTCGCGGCTGCCGCAGTGTTCACCTCCCGGTGGGTCCGCCGGCCCTGGCTCACGCACGTCCTGTGGCTGACCCTCATCGTCATCCTCGACGTGGTGCGCACCACCGACCTCGCGGCATGGGGGTGGCTGAACATGCTGGTCGTGTGGGGCTGGCTGCATCAGGTGGGCTACGCCCTGCCGCGAATGCAGGGACGTCGGTGGGCCGTGCCCCTCGGCGTGGCACTGATCGCCGCGTCCGTCGGGCTGGCCTTCGCCGGCCCGTACTCCCATTCGTTGATATCGGTGGCCGGCGTCCCGGGCCTGTCCAACCTGGCCCCGCCCAGCCTGGTGCTGGCTGTGTACGGGGCGGGTCAGATCCTGCTCGTGGCGGGCCTGTGGCCCTGGCTCCAGCGGCTGCTGCGCAATGACCGGCTGTGGGTCGCTGTGGCGCTGGTGGGTGCCCGCGGGATGGGCATGTACCTGTGGCACATCCCGCTGGTCGGGCTCGCGGCCGGCACGGCAATCGCCCTCGGCTGGGCCGTTGCGCCACTGAGCGGCCAGTGGTGGGCCGTCCACGTGGCGGTCGTGCTCGTCGTGCTGCCGCTGGCCTGGGTCATCGCCGGCCTGGCGGCCCGGCCGGAGGGAGCCTTGCGCCGGTGGCGTCCGCGCATCAGCCTGCCCGCGCTCGGCTGCGCCGTCGGCGGCATGGCCGTCCTGAACATGTCAGCCACCGGGTTCGCGACGCGCTGGGGTCCGGGAGCGGTCGGCCTGCCGTCCTCAGCCGTCACGAACCTGGTGCTGGTGGTGGTGGCTTTCGCAGCGGTCACACCTCGGCGATCAGCCGGTGACGAAGACGCTGGTCGCCATTAGGCAGCCGGCTATGGCCAGCACCAGTGGCTCCCAGGTCGCGACCGGAGCAGCATCCCGCAGCACCGCGAGCCTTCGAACGGCGGGGACACACCCCACCACCGTCACCACGGCGGCAAGGACGGCAAGCTGCAGCAACCCCGCGGTCGCCAGGTGCACCGCACCGACGCCACCCACCACCAGCACGGCGAGGATGGTGCGCCGCCACGCGAGCCGGGTGCGCTCGGTCTGCGAGTTCACAGCAGGATTCCGATGGTGACGACCACTGCCAGGAGCACCATTCCGATGGTCAGGATCAGCGGCCCACGCTGGGTCGGCAGGGGCAACTCCTGGCGCATCGCCTCCTGCACGTGCAGCCAGTGCCGGTAGGACGTGAAGGTGAGCACCCCGCCGAGCACTGTGAACCCCACGGCCGCCGCCCCGAGCAGCCACGTGGCACCGACATCCGAGATGAAGATGCGGATCGCGATCCCCCCGGCGATGAGCGCCAGACCGGTGCGTACCCAAGCCAGGTAGGTGCGCTCGTTGGCCAGCGAGTACCGGTAGTCGGGATCGGTCATGAGTTCGCACGCGTCCGATAGACACGGGCTTCCCACGGCCGCAGGACGCTGCCCACGGGTTCGCGGTAGTTGCCGATGACGACCTCGCCGGCCAGGTCCAGCGGCACGTCGACCGGTTCGCCGGAGAAGTTCGCCACCACCAGCAGCCGGGTTCCCGCCAGCGTCCGGATGAAGGCGTAGATGGCCGGGTCGTCGGGCAGCAGGAGTTCGAACTCCCCGTGCCGGATCACCGGATCCTCGTGGCGTAGGGCGATGAGCCGGCGGTAGTGGTTGAACACGGACTCCGGATCGTCGACCTCCGCCGCGGCATTGATCGTTCGGCGGTTGGGATTGACCGGCAGCCACGCCGTGCCGGTCGTGAAACCTGCCTGGTCGGAGTCGTCCCACTGCATCGGCGTGCGGGCGTTGTCCCGACCAACTGCGAACAGCGCCGGCAGCACCTCTTTCGGATCCACGCCCCTGGTGGTACACCGCCTCGTGGTAGTGGTTCAGCGACTCCACATCGCGGAACTCGTCGATGCTCGGCGAACGGGTAGTTGGTCATTCCCAACTCCTCGCCCTGGTACACGTACGGCGTGCCGCGCTGCAGGTGCAGGACGGTGGCCAAGCAACGTCGCCGACTCGTACCAGTAGTTCCGTCGGATCGCCGAACCGCGACACCACCCGCGGCTGGTCGTGGTTGTTCCAGTACAGGCTGTTCCAGCCCGCGTCCGCCAACCCGTATCTGCCACTTGGTCAGGTTGTTCTTCAGAGCCACCACGTCGAGCGGGCGGAGATCCCATTTGTTGCGGCCGTGGTCGATCTGCACGTGCTCGAACTGGAAGACCATGTCGAGTTCGCGACGCGATCCGTCGGTGAGCAGCCGCGCCTGCTCCACCGATGACCCCGGGGGTCTCACCGACTGTCAGCATACTCCGCGTCGCGGTGGGCGAAGACCTCGCGGTCCATCTCCTGGAGGAACTCGTGCAGCCGGGGCCCGTTCTGTAGTACGGCCCGCCGTCCCGTAGAGATCTCCCGGCGGGCACCTCCCCGTCCGGCAGAGTCCCGTGTGCTTCGAGATCAGGTTGATGACATCCATCCGGAAGCCGTCGACCCCGCGGTCGAGCCACCAGTTCATCATTTCGTAGACGGCCTCGCCGGACCTGCGGATTCTCCCAGTTCAGGTCCGGCTGCTTGCGCGAGAACAGATGCAGGTAGTACTCGTCGGTGACTTCGTCGTACTGCCAGGCGCTGCCGGAGAAGATCGAGCCCCAGTTGTTCGGTGGCCCCCCATCCACGCCCGGGCGCCACCAGTACCAGTCGCGTTTCGGGCTGTCCTTGCTCGAGCGTGACTCGACGAACCACGGGTGCTCGTCGGACGTGTGGTTCACGACCAGGTCCATCACCAGCTTCATACCGCGGTCGTGCACGCCCGCGAGCAGCCGATCGAAGTCGGCCAGCGTGCCGAACACCGGATCGATGTCCCGGTAATCGCTGATGTCGTAGCCGTTGTCGTCCTGCGGCGACCGGTAGATCGGCGACAGCCACAACACATCCACGCCGAGGGTCTGCAGGTAGTCCAGCCGCGACTCGATCCCCGGCAGGTCGCCGAAACCGTCGCCGTCGGAATCCGCGAACGACCGGGGGTAGATCTGGTAAACCACGGCGTTCGTCCACCACTTCTCCACGAAGGTCACGGTACGCACCGGTGCGCGGGCTCGCCCGGCGGCGCACCGGACCCCAACCTGCGGCCGTGACGGTGCACCTCCATCCCGCGGCCTGGAGCAGGGCCGCTGGTCGACGGGTCGGCGGACGTCCTCGCCCGGATCACTGGCCGCCGGCGGGCGCCCGTGGTCGGGATCCGGAGTTGGCAGTTGGTGAACCGCGAAGGCGGTGTGCGAGCTGGCTCGCGGACGGTCATCCCACAGGCAAACTGCGCAACCGACCACAAACTTGCCCCCCGCGCAATCTGCCGCCACAGCACACAGGTGCCACCACAACCGCCCCACAGGCAAACTGCGCAACCGACCACAAACTTGCCCCCCGCGCAATCTGTTCCTCGGACGAGGGCGTGACCGTTCCCCTACCCCACCCCGTTCAACTCGTCGACGACCCGCAGCAGATCCCCCTGGTCGTACCAGTTGACCGCGACGAAGTTGGGGATGTGCCCGCGCTCCTGCTCGCACTTCGCGGCCCGGGCCGCGAGCACCTCCTCGGCGTTGGCCTTCTGCGCGTTCGAGACCAGCGCCGTGAAACTGCTCAGCCAGTGGTTGACCATGAACAGATCCGCATCGCTGCTCCCCCGGTTCGGCGCACAGTCGAAGTCATCGACCGTCGCGTAGGTGTAGCCGGTGTCCTGCACGAGGTCGAAACCCTGGTGCAAGTAGGGGAACTGCGTGCCGCCGCCCTCGTTCTCCATGAGCACCAGCACCCGCTTGTCGGTGTCGATCATCTCCTGCAGGGTCGGCCACGGCGTTCCCGGTGCGTGGACGTAGGCCATGTCGGCCAGACCCGCCCGCTCGAACACTGCCGCGGTGTCCGCCGGGGTGGTGGCGTCCTGGACGAACACGGTCACCACGTCGCGCGGATGCTGGTCCAGCCAGGCCTTCAGTCCGACCAGCTGCGGTTCGAGCTCCGTGGCCCCCAGCTCGCAGAGGGTGTGGCACATGTAGACCTTCTCCGGTCCGAGCGTCTTCTCCTTGCGCAGGCGATCGATGGAGCGCTGCATCGCCGGGGTCAATTCGCTGGCGCGGCCATCGGTGAAGTCCGACTGCGCCCGCGCCAACGATCGCGGGGCCGTGACGGCGCCGCCGGAGGCCGTCGCCTGCCCGTACCAGGTGTCGACGAGGAACACCCGGATCCCGTCGTCGAGGGAGTCCACCAGGCTCTTGGGCTGTTCGGCAAGGAACCATCCCGGCTGGTCGGCCGCCGACATGGAGTTGTGACTGGCCGCAAACGCGACCTCGTCGAACGGCCGGTCGCACAACTCCACATGCCCGTTGCACGCCTGGTCGTCGACCACGGCCGCCACCGGCGTGGCCTGCGGCAGGGCGGTGGGGAGCAGCACCAGCGCCAGCAGCCCCACGGCGATCAGACCCGCCACGACCGGGAAAACCCACGCCCACTGCCAAGCCCCGGTGGCCTGATCGGCCGCCTGGTTCGCCCGCGAGCGCTCGGCCACCAGATCCAGTTCGGCCACTCCGACCAGGAACACCACGAGGCCGACCACCACTGCCACGGTCGCCACGGCCACACTCGGGACCACCACGAACGCCACCCCGACGGCGATCAGCGCGAGCCCGCGGACCAGCGCCCAGCCGGGCCGTTGCGGGCGCTGCATGACCCGCCGCGCGAACCCGGTGAGGCGCTCATGCACGTGGACCTGGGGCAGCAGCGCACTGGCCGCCACCACGATCAGGCCGCCGACCGCGGCGGTGATCAGCACCCGCGCCGCCAGTGCCCTCCCGAACACGTCGGCTGCCGCCTGCAGGACCGCCGACTGCAGTGCCCCGGGGTCGTACAGCCGGCTGACGATCCATCCGATGGCCAGCAACACGCCAAGCACCGCAGCCACACACACCAGGGCCCAACCCACCTTGAGCATCGCCATCCGGCGGTCGGGCGCCAGCCAGACCCCCAGCGCCCAGAAAGTCACCGCCAACACCGGCAGCACCCATGCCAGCGCGGTGATGGTCTGGAACCACGCGATGACCACCGCCGCCGGGCCCTCCTGGCCACCGATCTGCGCCAACGTCACGTCCAGGTCGGCCGGCACCTTCGCGGCCAGGTCCGGGGCAACGGCCTCCAGCAGCGACACCGCCGATGATCCGAGGTCGGCGATGGTGAGCACCGCGGAATCGGAACCCTCTTCGGTCAACGCGCTGTGGAAGGAGGCAACTGCGCTGGTGAAGATGCCGTTGAACGCCGTGCTGGCCACCACGGTGGCAGCCGCCCCCTGGATCGCCGGCTGGATCGCGACGAGGTCGGGCTCGGCGTCGACCACGGCGCCGGCGAGCTCCACACCGATCGCCTGCGCCAGCGCCGGGTCCTGCCGCATCTGGTTGATGTGATCGGCGAACTGCGGGCCGTTGACCACATTCGCGTTCAGGAAGCCGGCAATGCTGGCGAAGAAGAACAGAACCGCGCCCACCACCAGGGCGACTGTCGACCACCTTCGGCTGCCTCGCATGGGTCCTCCCGCGCCACAGCGTAGAGGGCGCGGGCCTCAGCGGCACGCGAAACGATGACTACTCTCCGTACACAACCCGCTCCGGCGCGCTACCGGATACCGGAAAGCAAGATCATTGAACCTGTGGCAGCGGCGTCGGACCGCGAGGGGACACCATCGGAGTGGAAGTACACCATCCCGGTGGCGCTGCTCGCTGCCCTCGGAATCGCCCTGACCATAGGCATGGTCAAGTTGCAGATCCACGATGTGAATGCCAAGGCCGACGTCGCGGTGGACCAGACCGTCAGCATGACGGCCGAGCGAGCCGGGCAGTCACTGGGTGCGTTGGGCGGGTCCCTGGAGTCCGTTGCGGGCCTGTTCGCCGTCCACTCCCCGGTCTCCGAGCAGGAGTTCGGGACCTTCGTACGCCGCACCTTCGCCGATCGCAGGGACCTGCAGGCAGTGCAGTACGCTCCCCGGATCTCCGACGGTCAGCGACCTGACATCGAACAGCAACTCGCCTTCGGTGGTCACACCTCAGCCATCACCGATCCGACGCCAGACGGCATCCAGGAGTCCCCACTGCGGACCGAGTACATGCCGATCACGTACACGGTTCCGAAGAAGGGCAACGAGAACGCCTACGGGCTCGACGTGCTCTACCGACCGCGCAGCGCGGACACGGTCCGGGAAGCACGCGACACCGGCACCACGCGGACCGGCGGGTTCGTCCGCATCGTCCAGGACAACTCCTCGGCGCTACTGATGTTCACCCCCCTCTATGAGGCCGGCGCCGACCCGGCGACCGTCGAGGAACGACAGGCACGCTTCAGCGGTGTCGCCATCGCCGTGCTGCGGATCCAGGAATGGATGGATGCCGCCGCCGCCGGCAGCGACCCGGGCCAGGCGAGACTGGCGCTGATCGACACCCGTCAGGAAACCCCGGAACTGCTGTGGTCGAACGACGGCGAGGCCCCGGCCGAGGACGGCTGGTCGAGTTCCACCCCGATCACCGTGACCTCCGAGGGGGGATTCCTGCTCGTGGGCGAGCCGACTCCGGCGCTGACTGGCTGCGCAGGGCACGTGGCGGCCCTGGGCGGCGCTGGTCCTGGGGCTGCTGCTCACCGCGCTGTTGTGCATCGCTGTCTGGAAGTGGCTGGACGCCCGCCGCATCCGCCGCACCGCCGACGATCTGCAGCAGGCCACGAACCGCCTGCGCTTCCTGGCCGAGCGGGATCCGCTGACGGGATTGCCGCACCGCGACGGGCTGCGCAGCTGGCTCGACGACTGGAGTGCCCGCAACCCTGACCGTTCCCTGGCGATGCTGTTCATCGACCTCGACGGCTTCAAGGAGGTCAACACCACCTGGGGTCATCCCACCGGCGATCTGGTGCTGCGCCAGATCGGGCAGCGGTTGGCGATCGTCAACGCAGACCCCGATTCCACGGTCGCCCGGCTCGGCGGCGACGAGTTCGTGGTGGCGCGGGCCACGGACCGCGGGTCCATCGAAGGTCTCACAACCATGGTGCAGACCCTGATCGGCGAACCCATCCCGATCGGCGACCGCGACGTGCAACTGACCAGTTCGGTGGGCATCGCCGTGCGGCCCGAGGACGGCACGTCCCTGGACACCCTGCTGATGAACGCCGACATCGCCGTGCGCGCTGCGAAGAAGCAACCGGCAGATGCGGTGGTCCGATTCGACCCGGTGATGGCATCCGAGAGTGCGGTGCATCGGCAGATGGCGCGGGCCCTGCGGGTGGCCATGCGGCGCCCAGAGGACCACTTCTTCCTCGAGTACCAACCTCAGATCGACATGCGCACCGGGTCGTTGGTGGGCGCGGAGGCGCTGGTCCGCTGGCGCGATCCCGCGGGCCGGCTGGTGTCACCCATGGAGTTCATCCCGCTGGCACGCGAGCACGGGTTGATGCACCGCCTCGGCGCGTGGATCCTGGACCAGGCGTGTCTCACAGTGGCGCAGTGGCAGCAGTCGTGCCCGGCCGTGGTGGCGGTCAACGTCGACACCCAGCAACTCACCGGCGACTTCGCCGCGGTCGTCTCGAGCGTTCTCGAGCGCCGGTCGCTGTCCCCGGAACGGCTGATCGTCGAGGTGACCGAGGGTGCGGCCATGAATGCCGATGCCCAGCGCGAACTCGACCGCATCCGCGCGCTCGGAGTCAACATCGCCATCGATGACTTCGGCACCGGCTTCTCGTCGCTGTCCCGGCTGGCTGACCTACCCACCCACCAGCTCAAGATCGACCGGGCTTTCGTCACCGGGTTGGGAACCTCCGCGGAATCCCTGGAAATCGTCCGCACGATCGTCGCCCTGTCCCGGGCACTCGGGCTCGAGGCGCTGGCCGAAGGGGTGGAGACACCGTTACAGGCCAGGATGCTGCTCGACGAGGGTGTGTACGCAGCGCAGGGATTCCTGTTCTCACGACCCGTCGGGGCCGATCAATGCCTGCAGATGTGGCACACCGGAGTGGCCATGCCGCAGGTGCTGGCCAACCGCTGAGGCTCAGGTGTTCTGCACGCAGTCATTGATCAGGGCCGTCGGATTGCTGAGCCCATACGTGATCATGTCGGCCTTCGACACCGACTTCGTGCCCTTCACCCGCTGGGTCGCGCCGGAGCCCTTCCACCCGTATGTGAACGATTTCCACGGCTCCCCATTGGAGTAGAGCTGGCCGTGGAACTTGCCGTTGTGAACGGCACCCCGCACGCACACGTATTCGCTGCTGAACGCGCCAGTCGCGCCGACCACCTTATGGCCCTTCTTGCGCAGGGCCGCGAATTCCCCGATGTAGTACCCATCTGTGTACTGCAGGTTCTTCACCATGTAGAGGTCCCTGCTCGGGACCGCCTGGGCCGCAGGCGCCGCCAGACCGCACGAGCCCACGGCGATTGCCACGATTACCGCCGTCTTCGCTCCCATACCTCCACGGTACGCCCATCCGTCGCCGCTGCGGTTGCACGCGTCATCACCTGCGACAATCGGGGTATCCCCGATTCAAGGACACCTCATATGGCCCTGCGCAGCGACCTGCGGAACGTAGCAATCATCGCCCACGTCGACCACGGCAAGACCACCCTGGTCGACGCCATGCTGTGGCAGTCCGGTGCGTTCCGCGAGAACGCCGATATCGCCGACCGGGTCATGGACTCGATGGATCTGGAGCGCGAGAAGGGCATCACGATCCTCGCCAAGCAGACTGCGGTCACCCACGGCGGCGTGACCATCAACATCATCGACACCCCCGGCCACGCGGACTTCGGCGGCGAGGTCGAGCGCGGCCTGGAGATGGTCGACGGTGTGCTACTGCTGGTGGACGCCTCCGAGGGGCCCCTGCCGCAGACCCGCTTCGTGTTGCGCAAGGCACTGGCCAAACAACTGCCGGTGGTACTCGTCGTGAACAAGGTCGACCGTTCCGATGCCCGCATCGCGCAGGTGGTGGACGAGGTCTACGAGTTGTTCTTCGACCTCGACGCCACTGAGGACCAGATCGACTTCCCCGTGGTCTACGCCAGTGCCAGGGCCGGCCGCGCCAGCCTGCAGCGACCGGCGGACGCATCCATGCCCGACTCACCGGACCTCGAGCCGCTGTTCGAAACCCTCGTGCAGACGGTCCCGGCCCCGCGTTACGACCCCGCGGGACCGCTGCAGGCCCATGTGACGAACCTGGACGCGTCGGCCTACCTCGGACGCCTGGCCATCTGCCGCATCCACGCCGGCACCATCCGCAAGGGTCAGACCGTCGCGTGGTGCCGCGCGGACGGCAGCATCATCAGCGCCAAGGTCAGCGAACTGCTCATGACCGACGCGCTGGAGCGGGTGCCGGTGGAGCAGGCGAACCCCGGGGACATCATCGCGGTCGCCGGCATGACCGACATCACCATCGGCGAGACCCTGGCCGACCCCGACGACCCGCGGCCGTTGCCGGTCATCACGGTGGACGAGCCCAGCATCTCGGTGACGATCGGCACCAACACCTCCCCGCTGGCCGGCGGCCACGGCTCGAAGATGACCGCGCGCTTGATCAAGAACCGGCTGGACTCCGAACTCGTCGGCAACGTCTCGCTACGGGTCGCGGAGACCGACCGTCCCGATGCCTGGGAGGTGCAGGGCCGCGGCGAGCTGCAACTGGCCGTGCTCGTGGAGATGATGCGCCGGGAGGGCTTCGAACTCACCGTCGGCAAGCCACTGGTCGTCACCAAGGAGATCGACGGGACCCTGCACGAGCCGATGGAGAACCTCACCATCGACATTCCGGAGGACTACGTCGGCGTGATCTCGCAGTTGATGGGACTGCGCCGCGGCCGGATGGAGGACATGACCAACCACGGCACCGGCTGGGTGCGCATGGAGTACCGGGTGCCGGCGCGGGCCTTGATCGGTTTCCGCACCGAGTTCCTCACCGAGACCCGGGGCACCGGCTTGATGCACCACGTCTTCGGCGGGTACGAGCCATGGCAGGGCGACCTGCGGACCCGGCCGACCGGCTCGCTGGTCGCCGACCGCCGCGGCGCGGTCACCAGTTACGCATGCTTCAACCTGCAGGAGCGCGGGACCTTGTTCGTCGAGCCCGGCGCGGAGGTCTACGAGGGCATGATCGTGGGCGAGAACGCCCGCGCCGACGACATGGACGTCAACCCGACCAAGGAGAAGAAGCTCACCAACATCCGCTCGAGCACGGGCGAGGAGTTGGAGCGGCTGATCCCCGCCAAGGTCCTGTCCCTGGAGCAGGCGCTGGAGTTCTGCCGGGAGGACGAGTGCGTCGAGGTCACACCGCACACCGTGCGGTTGCGCAAGGTCGAGTTGAACGCCTCGACCCGCGCCCGGACGACGGCCCGCCGCAAGGCCCGCGGGTAGCTCCGGCCTTGACCCCGCGGCCCGTCCGGCGCAGGTCCGTGCCCGCCCCGCGTAAGGCGTGAGTGAAAGTCCTGTTGGGGAGCGATAATCAGCGTGATTCTGACTCCCGGATAGGACTTTGACTCACGCCTTTGCCTGGGGAGGGCAACCGCACCTTCCGCGACCCCGTCGGAGGACATCCGGCACCACCTGCCCGCCGAAGATGTCCGACACGGCGGCCCGCCACCCCTGGGCCACCCCGCCACGGGCGTCTAGCCTGAAGCCATGAGCACCGATGGTCCTTCTGCAGGCTGGTACCCCAACCCCGACGGCACCGGCGGTCTGCGGTGGTGGAGCGGCATCGGCTGGACCGAGTACACCCGGCCGGCCGCGCCCGGGGAACCCACCCAGGTACTCGGCGAGGCCGAACCCACCCAGGTACTCGGCGAGGCCGAACCCACCCAGGTGGTCGATCACGTCCCACCGACAAGCGCCTGGGGTCAGACCCCGGCGCAACCACCCGCGGCCCAGCCCTGGGGGCAACCCGCCGGATACTACGGCGCCTACACACCACCGCCGGCGAATCCGTTGACCGCCAGTGGCATGCGGCCGCTCGGGGGCATGTTCTCCGACATCGGCCGGATCACCCGCCGCGCCTGGTTGCCCATCCTCGGCATCTCGCTGCTGATCTGGGCGGCCGTGTCGGCTGTCCTCGGCCTGGCTGCCGTGGCCTTCGTGGACATCCCGGCGCTGCGCCGCGGATTCGACGTGCTCGGCCAGGCCTTGGAGAACAACCCCGACGGCACGTTCACCGACGCACAAGTCGAGCAACTGCAAACGGACTTCAGCGATGCGTTCAACCGGCTGCCAGTAGCTGGCTGGGTGCTGCTCGGGATCGCGCTCGGGGTGTTGTTCATGCTCGCCACGACCGTGCAGACGGCAGCGGTCAACCGACTGGCCATGGACGCCGCCGGCTCGAAGCCGGTGACCTGGGGGGCCGGCTGGCGCTCCGGTTTCACAGCGGGTTTCCGGCTGTTCGGCTACTACATCCTGCTCATGGTGGTGGCGACCCTGGCGGTCATCGCCGTCACCATCATCATCGTCGTGGTCGCACAACTGTCCCCGGCATTGGCAGCGGCGTTGGGCATCCTGGCGTTCTTCGCCAGCATCGCCGTTTCCTTCTGGCTCACCGGGCGGTTGATCCCGACGGTGGCGCAAGCGGTCGTCGGCCCGCGAGCCATCAGCTGGTCGTGGCGCGCGACCAAGGGCAAGGTGTGGGCCGTGCTGGGCCGCTACCTGCTCTGGACGCTCGCGGCCTCTGTCATCATCAACGTCGTCACCTCGATCGTGAGCGTCCCGGTCAGCCTGCTGTTCCTGGGGGAGACGGCGAACAACAGCGACCCCTTCTCCTCGATGGGTCTGGCGCTGACCTTGAACCTCGTGCTGCTGCCGTTCTCGATGGCCATGGCCTCCATCTCGCTCATCGGGATCGTGCCGATCTGGCGGGATCTGACCGATACCGAGTACCGGTCGATCGATGACAACGGCGTCCCGATCCCCGTGCCCGCGTCACCACAGGCCTAGGAGCCTGCTGATCGATCAAGTCCCGGCTGCGAAGCGCCCGGGGCCATGATGACGGAAGGCAGTCGGGGGTCGGGGTGGCGTGTGGCCCGATGGTCAGCGGCCCGCATGAGGCGTCCCGTTGGTTAGAGGTTGTCCCGTTGGTTAGCAAAGACACGCGTGCATTCGCTCACCAACGGGACAACCTCTAACCAAGGGCGGCCAAGTGCGCCTGAGTGCGGCCGGCGGGTGGATCCGAGCGAGCCGGGCCGATCCAGTGCAGCCCGACGACCACCCGCGGGTATCCGAAGCGTCAGATGCGGCTCAGTGCACCACACCTCATCCTGCCGGCCACTTCTCCCGCGCCACAGCATCGTTCTCCCTAGCCGAACGGAGGCGGGCGGGGCTAGCGTGGCAGGCATGCCGCGACCAGTGCACTTCGAGATCCACGCCAGCGACCCGGCCGCCCTGATCGATTTCTATCGCCAGGTGTTCGGGTGGACCTTCGAGAAGTACGAAGGGGCGGACTACTGGATCATCATGACCGGCGACGAGACGATGGGGATCAACGGCGGGTTGCTGCCGCGGCAGGGACCGGCCCCGCAACCCGGCGCGGCCGTGAGCGCCGGCGTCCCGGTCATCGGCGTCTCCGACTGCTCGCAGTACCACGCTCGGGCGATGGCCGCCGGTGCCACCGAGACCATGCCGGTCACGTCCATGCCGGGCGTCGGCACGCTGGCGTACTTCCAGGACCCGGACGGCAACCATTTCGGCATCATCGAGCCGACGATGCCTCCCAGGTGAGCCGACGACTCACGTCGGCGGCAGTGAACCTGTCGTGCGGGCCGAGGTGATGTCGTCGCGTTCCACCTCGCGGCGGGCGAGCAGAGCGGCCACCTTGTCGACGTCGGCCCCCCGACCCACCACGGCCGCCAGGATGGGCGCGAGGTCCGCGCGGTAGTCGTGGCCGATCGAGCGGAACACCCCGGACTGCTGCTGTGCCGCGAAGACCAGGTCGAAGATCACCTGCCACCAGGTGAGTACCGGCAGCCAGCCCATGTCGTCGGGGATGTTGCGCCCGCGCGGCCGGCGCAACCAGTAGGGCCGGCGCCAGGCCAGCGCGCGATCCCAGCGCGTCACCGGGTCGGCGTCGTGGTCGACGAACCACAGTTGCGCCCGCTCATCACCGGTCAGTTGCTGCCAGCGGTCGAGGTGCACGACGTCGGGGCTGTGCCGCAGCGCGTCCCGCAGCGACGGCCCACCGGGCGTACCCACCGAGACCAGGGCCTCCAACCCTTCGACCCGCCCGGTCTCGTCCACCCGCGACGGTGCCCGCTGCAGCGCCTCCTGCGCCACCTCCGCCCCGAGGCTTTCGCCGTACATCAGCACGTTCGGCCGGGGTTGCAGTCCAGCGACCCGCTCATCGATGCGGTCCAACAGCAGCCGCACGGTGTTGGCTCCCAGCGGGATCCGCGGCAACGACAGCATCGACGGCAGCACCCCGTACTGCACCACCACGCTCGCGCAGTCCCCCCGCGTGAAGCACTCGATGGCCTCCGCCGCGACATAGTCGGCGTAGCCCGAGCCCGCCGGACTCATGATGAGCAGGTTCGCGCGCTCGAAGGCGCCGAGGCGCTCGAGCTCACCCATCGCGAGGTCCACCCGCTGCTCGACGGTGTTGGCCGATTCCAGTCCGACGTAGACCCGGATCGGCTCCATCGCCTGCCCGTCGACGGTGCGGATCTGAGCCGCGGGCGTGCGGAACCAGACGAACCGCCGGCCGTCGCGCGCAAGGGTGTCGTACGCGACCTGGGAGGCCGGACCGCCGGAGACGTACGGCGAATCGGGAGCCGCCGCCAGCGCCGGGTCGGCGCGGGTCCCGACACCGTGCAGCGCATCCAGGGCCAGCTTCGCCGCAACCGCCCCGGCGCCAGCCACCCCGACCAGGTCGTGGCCGCAGCCGCCGCGCCCCACACCGCCGGACTTCCGCCACGCCGCCCGGCGAGAGCCGACCCCGCCGCACCGGCGAGCCGCACGGCCGCACCCGGTGCCCCGGCGATCGCCCAGCCGGCGACGGACCCTGCGGCCACCGCCAGCAACGGGTTCTGCGGCCGGGGATCCCAGCCGGGGAAGGATCGCCGCTGTGCGCGGACGTGGAAGCGTGCACGGGACACGGCCACCACGGCTGCCGCCGGCAACACCCATCGTGCCGCCGGCACCGCCCGACCCGCGACAGGGGCCGCTGCCAGACCCATGGTCCCGGCGCAGACGCCGGTGACCATCGCCTGATGCTGGGTGGTCCGGGGCACGAGTGTGGGGCGCAGGGACTCGACGATGCCGAACCCCATGGCCAGCAGCCGCAGATGATCCACGCTGCCATTGTGTCGGTCGGACACCTCCGGCCGCCGGACTTGCCACAAGTGCGATGCAGCCGCCACCCTCGTGTGGTGAGCCGCCTTCTGACAGCCGAAGAGATCCGCGCCCAGCTCGACACCCTCCCGGACTGGGCCGGGGACACCGTCGCACTGCGCCGCACGGTCGAGTTCCCGGATTTCCCACGCGCGATCAGTGCTGTGGTGGGGGTCGCCGATGTGGCCGAGGAGATGGACCACCACCCGGACATGGACATTCGGTGGCGGACGATCACGTTCTCGCTGGCCACCCACTCTGCCGGCGGCGTGACCCAACAGGACGTGGAATTGGCCCACCGCATCTCCGCAATCGCGGCATCCTTGATGGCATGAACCAGCCCAAGGCCTTCCAGCGACTGTTGGACGTCTCCCTTGCGCTCACGGCCGCCGGGCGGGTCGGGGTGCCCAGCCCGGTCCTGATCGCCCGGGTCGGCTACCAGGACGACGAATCCGGCAAGCGGGCCATGATGCGAGACCTCGACGATCTGCGTGCCGCAGGCTTGGTCATCGAGAACGCCGCCGACCCCGGCGAGGACGCCCGCTACGTCCTGCTACCCGGCGACTTACGGCTGCGGGTGGAGTTCACCGCCGAACAGCGCACCGCCCTGCAGGCCGCCCTGGCCGCAGCCAGCACCCAGGGCACCGTGGCGGTGGACCGCAAGCCGCCGCCGGTCGACCTCGACCGGGTGCGGGAGGCGGTCCGGGCCCGCTGCGTGATGTGGTTCCACTACAACGGCAAGCAGCGACAGGTGGATCCCAGCTCCTGGCAGTGGTCCGGCCACGACCTCGTTGTCACCGGCTGGGAGCGGGCCACGGCGATGTACAAGAGCTTCGCGGTCGTACGCATGGCCGACCTCGAAATCGGCCCCCCGGGGTCCGCGGAACTGCCCGAGGACGTGGCCCGGCCCGGCCTGGACCCGATCACCTGGGAGGTCGACCCACCGGTCACCGCCATCCTGCGCTGTCCAGGATTCACCGACGACGTCATCGCCCTGGTCGGCGGGCGGGCCCAGGGTGACGAGGTGCATGTCCTGGTGACCAACCGCCTGATCTTCCTGGCCCGGGTACTGGAACTGGGGTCGAGGGTGGTGCTGACAGCCCCCGAGGAACTGCGCGGGCAGTTGCGCGAACTGCTGCTGGTGGCCCGATGAAGAACACGAAGGCCGGCGAGTCCTTCACCCGGCTGTCCACGGTGCTGAACCTGCTGCACGCGCATCCGCGGGGCTTGAGCATCGGCTACCTGGCCGATGAGGTGGGGGTGCCGGAGGAGCGGTTGCGGCAGGAGATCCTCGACTTCTACACCGCCGACACCCTGGGGGTGCGCCCGGACACGATCGTGTTCGTCTCCTCCGAGGGCCACGAACAGGACCCCGCGCAGGCGGAGGTCGTCCGGGTGGTCACCGACAAGCCCAGCGCCGAACTGGGCGTGGAGTTGCAGTCGCCGCAGCGGTGGTTCGAGGTCTACGAGACCGCGAGCCGGGTCGCGGAGATGCAGCCCGACGATGCCGATCTCGCGGCCGCTGTCGCCATCATCCGCGACCGGATCCTGGAGGGGATGCCGCAGCGCCCGGAGAGCGACCTCGGCAAGGTCCTGTCCGAGGCGATCCACAAGCACCGCGCCGTGACCCTGGAGTACTCGCGCGCCTGGAAGCCGGGGATCGTCACGGTCACCGTGCACCCGCTGCGCCTCGTCGAGACGGTGCGCGGCTGGGAGCTCGACGCGCTGCGACCGACCGACGAGTTGCGCACCTACATCGTCGACCGGATGCGTAGCGTCCGGATGACCGATGAGGAGTTCACCCCACCCCCGGGCATCGACGCCCGGCTGGCCGAGCAGCGCCAGCCCACCACGGTGGACCTGGTCGTGCCCAACGGCTTCCAGTGGGCCGTGGACCGCTACGCCGAGAGCAGCGCCATCGTGGAAAGCGATGAGGGCGACGTCTCCATCCGCGCCGAGTTCCTGCCGCCCGTGGCCGAGCGCGTGGGGCTGGTCCTCATCACCGCGCCCAACTCCTTCGTCATCCGGCCCGACGAGTTCAAGCAGGCGGGGCAGGAAATGGCCCAGGTTCTGCTGGAGCACCACGGACTGACGTGACCATTGTGCTTTCCGGCAACGATGGCAAACTGGGGCACATGCACATCGCCAACGACGTCACCGCCCTCATCGGCAACACCCCCTTGGTCCGCATCAACCGGATCAACGACGGCGCCGACGCCACGATCGCGGCCAAACTCGAGTTCTACAACCCCGCGAACAGCGTCAAGGACCGCATCGGGGTGGCCATGATCGACGCGGCACAGGAGGCCGGACTCATCGGCCCCGACACCGTGATCGTGGAACCCACCAGCGGCAACACCGGCATCGCGTTGGCCATGGTCTGTGCGGCCCGCGGCATCAAGTGCATCCTGACCATGCCGGAGACCATGAGCAACGAGCGGCGGATGCTGCTGCGGGCCTTCGGCGCCGAACTGGTGCTGACCCCGGGCCCGGACGGCATGGGCGGCGCGATCGCCAAGGCCGAGGAACTGGCCAAGGAGAACCCGGACTACCTCATGCCGCAGCAGTTCGCCAACCCGGCGAACCCGGCGATCCACCGCACGACCACCGCGGAGGAGATCTGGAACGACACCGACGGTGCCGTCGACATCGTGGTGTCCGGCGTGGGTACCGGCGGCACCATCACCGGCGTCGGCCAGGTGCTCAAGCAGCGCAAGCCGGACGTCCAGATCATCGCCGTCGAGCCCGCGGCTTCCCCGGTGCTCTCCGGCGGGGCGAAGGGTCCGCACCCATTGCAGGGCATCGGGGCAGGGTTCGTGCCGGAGATCCTGGACACCGACGTGTACGACGAGATCATCACAGTGGATGCCGACGCCGCCATGGAGACGGCCCGGCGCAGCGCCCGGGAAGAGGGCCTGCTCGTCGGGATCTCCTCGGGAGCAGCGCTCTGGGCCGCGATCGAGGTGGCCAAGCGCCCGGAGAACGCCGGCAAGTTGATCGTGGTCATCATCCCCAGCTTCGGCGAGCGCTACTTGAGCACGGCACTGTTCGCCGACCTGGCCCAGTAGCGCCGGGGCAACCCGCGCCCCGCGAAGCGGTCAGCCACGACTGTGACGGTTCGTGAGACGTTGTCCCGTTGGTTAGACGTTGTCCAGTTGGTTAGGGAAGACACGCGTGTCATCTCTAACCAACGGGACAACCGCTAACCAAGTGGGGTCGGCGGGCCCGGCCTCAGATCCCGCCGCCGTCGGTGAAAGCCTCCACCTGGGTGCGCGCCTGGGTGACGAAACTGCCCGGCGGCAGGTCGTTGGTGACCCACACGCCACCGCCGATCACCGAACCCGCGCCGATCGTGATGCGACCCAGCACCGTCGCGCCGGAGTAGATCGTGACGTCGTCCTCCACGATCGGGTGCCGCGGCATCCCCTTCGGCACCCCGTCGAGTTTCTTCGCGCCCAATGTCACGTGCTGATACAGCCGCAGGTTCTCACCGATGATCGCCGTCTCGCCGATCACCACTCCCGTGCCGTGGTCGATGAAGCACCCACCGCCGATGGCCGCCGCAGGATGGATGTCGATTCCGGTCTCCGACCGGCCGAGTTCCGAGACGACGCGCGCCACGAAGGGCACCCCGAGCCGGTGCAGGCTGTGCGCGATCCGGTGATGCATCATCGCGTGGATCCCCGGATAGCACACCAGCACCTCGGCGATGCTGCGCGCAGCCGGATCCCCGCGGTAGGCCATCTGAATGTCGGAGTCGAGCAGTGCCCGGATCTCCGGCAAGCTCTCGGCGAAACGTCCGACCAGGTCGTCACACTCCACGACGGTCTGCCCGGATCGCCGCTGGAACGCCAACTCCGTGGCGACCTCCCCCGTGAGGCTGCCGAGCGCGGACTCGAGCATCCTGCGCACGAAAGCCCCCACATCGCCCCCGGCCATTCCCAGACGTTGCGGGAACAGCGCCTTGATGAGGTGGTCGGTGACCTCGGACAGGACCTGCCGTGAGGGGAGTTCGCCCTCGTCGTCGGTGCGAAGCTCCGCCAGAGCGGCGAGCACCTTGTCATCGGCCCTCATAGGTCGAACCCGGCCACGAGGTCCTGGACGTCGGCGGGCAACTCCTCGATCTCCTGGATGCGGCGTAGTTCGAGGACGTCCCCGGGCAGTGCGGGACACCGCCGCGCCCACGCCACCGCCGCCTCGTGCGAGTCCACGTTGAGGATCCAGTAGCCGCCGATGGACCCGTCCGGGTCGACACTGGTCGTCACCGGGCCACCCTCACCGAACGTGACCCGGACTCCGAGGCCCGGCGGGTGCAGCCCGTTGAGCGCCTCCAGAATCCCGGCGTCGGCGAGTTCAGCGTTGTACGTCATCATCGCGTCGATCATCTCCGGCGACGGCATCTCGTCGGCGGCATCCGTCGCGTAGACCGCGGGAATCATCAACATCAGGTACCGCATCGGGGATTCCTCCATGCCTGGTGGTTCGAACCGCCAGCCTACCCCCGCGGTCCGTGGCCGTGCGGCCCAGAATGGGGCCGTGGGCAACTCACTGGAAGGCACCTGGAAGGTCACGGCGCTGCTACCCGGTGGGGACACGCCGAGCACCGCGACCGAGATCACGTTCGAGGGTGAACGGCTGTATTTCTACGCCGGCTGCAACCGCGCGTCCGGCGGTTTCACGCTGGACGGTGAAACCCTCACCGCCGGGCCGGTGGCCATGACGATGATGTACTGCCCGGACATGACCGGCGAACAACACCTCGCGCGGGCGCTGTCGCATCCGCTGCGGATCAGTCTGGAGGCCGGCGTGCTGCGGGCCGTCGGCGAGGCCGGCGGGTTCGAGGCCCGGCGCGCCTGACCGGCGGGCGCAGGAGGTCGCGCCACGATTGCACCGTGCTCCACCTGCGCATCTACTCCCCCGAGCGCCTCACCGACAGCGCCGCGGACGTGTTGTCCGCCTCCAGCATGGTGTCCAGCTTGGCCGTCGTGCGCGGCTCCGGCATCCGGCCGCCCGGCGACCTGATCATGGCCGATATCCCGCGGGAGGCGGCCAACGAGGTGATCGACGACCTTCGCGCGCTGGGTCTGCAGGAGGAGGGAGCCATCCAGATCGTCGGGGTGCCCACCTGGATCTCGCGGCACGCGCTGCAGGCCGAGACCGACGCCCCCGGAGCGGGCTCGGACACGGTGGTGTGGGCCGAGGTCACCCAGAAGGCCTACGAGGACAGCCAGCTGACCTGGTCCTACATGTCGTTCATGATCATGGCGACGTTCATCGCCAGCGTCGGGATCGTCCTCGACTCCCAGATCCTGCTGATCGGGGCGATGGTGCTGGGACCGGAGTTCGGTGCCGTGGCCGCCCTCGGACTCGCGCTGGTACGCAAGCGCCCGAACCTGTACCGGATGGCCGCCAGGACGCTGGCGATCGGTTTCACCGTCGCCATCCTCGTGACCGCCGGCTTCGCCCTCATCGGCCGGCTCCTGGGCTGGATCGACATGCAGCGGATCGTCGGACCCCGGCCGCTGACCCAGTTCATCTACACACCCGACCGGTGGTCGCTGCTCGTCGCGATGATCGCCGGCGCCGCGGGTGTGCTGGCGCTCACCTCCTCGCGGGCAGGCGGGCTCACGGGCGTGTTCATCTCCGTGACCACGATCCCCGCGGCCGGCAACGTCGCCCTCGGCCTGGCATTCGGCGCGTGGTCCGAGGTCTTGGGCAGCAGCCTGCAACTCGCGGTCAACATCACCGGGATGGCGCTGGCCGGGTGGGCGACCCTGGCCCTGCAGCAGCGCGTCTGGCGCAGGGTCAGCCCACCGGCGAATCCGCCTATTCGGCCATGACGTAGGCGTCGGCGAGCCGCAGGACCTCCTCGACGAAGGACTGTTCCGCGCCGCCGTCGATCTGCGGGGCCCGGATCATCCCGAGCGCACCGGCGCGCTGGGCATCGGTGGCTGAAGCCTGACCGTGCAGCGCAACAGCGATCTCAGAGACGTCCTGCACGAAGACCGCGAAGATCCGGTCGATGTGGGCATCACCGAGGCCGGGCATGTGGCTGACCGTGCCGGGCCGCTCCTGACCGGCCGACTCGCACACCAACTGCGCGTACACGACCTGGGTGAACAGTTGCCCGAGCGTGAGCAGGAAGTCGAGGTCCTTCTGCTGCTCCGCACTGGGCGGGGCCGTCATCACCAACTGCGTGAAGGCATCCACCTGCTCCAGGAACAACGCCACGTTGGGCAGGTGCTGGTACTGCTCCAGCGCCGGACGCCACGGGGAGAAGGTGATCTTCCCCAGGCCCTTGGCCGGACCCTGCCGGAACAGGTAGTCATCGTCGGCGGCGTCCTGGCGCACCGGAACCTCCGCGTATTCCCCGCCGGCCATCAGGTACTGCGGCAGGAACTTCAGCACCAGCGCGAGGTTGACGTGGACGGTCCCTTCCAGCTTGGGCAGCGCCCGGATGTGCTCGGCCGCCTGCTCGAAGTACGTGTCCTTCTCGAATCCGCGGGCGGCGATGATCTCCCACAGCAAGTCGATGACCCGCTCGCCCTCGCTGGTCACCTTCATCTTGGTGATCGGGTTGAACAGCAGGAAGCGGCGGTCGTCCTCACTGGCGCTGCGGAAGTAGTCGGCACTGCGCGCCGAGTACAACTTCATGGCCAACAACCGTGCGTACGCGTCGGCGAACATCCGGCGCACGTGCGGGAACGTGGTGACCTTGCTGCCGTAGAGGACCCGGTGGTCGGCGTGCGTGACGGCCTCGTAGAAGGCGTGCTCGCAGATGCCGATGCTGGCCCACCCGAGGTTCACCTTGCCGACGTTGACCGTGGCCAGAGCGGCATCCCACGCGTCCCTGCCGGTATGCAGGATGTCGGCGCGGCTCACGGGGTAGTCGTGCAGGGCGAAGGCCGATACGTACATCTGGTCGGCCACCACGTTCTTCTGCAGCTCGTACTCCGGTGCCTGGGTGTCGACCAGGAAGAACACGTACTCGTCGGTGTCCGCGAACTTGCCGAACACGCTGAGCCGACCCGCGACGTTGCCGTTGCCGATGTAGTACTTGGGCCCGTTGGCCAGCCAGCCGTTCTCCGTGGGCGTGAGGATCATGTCGGTCGAGTAGATGTCGGCGCCGTGGGATTGCTCGGACAGCCCGAACCCGAAGATCGCCCCGGACTCCAGCAACTTGCCGACGAGGTGTTTGGCCTCCTCGTTCTGGCTCATCCACACCGGCCCGAGGCCCAGCACCGTGACCTGCCAGGCGTACCAGTACGACAGCGAGTAGAACCCGAGGATCTCGTTGAGGTCGTTGATCCGGGCGGTGTCCCACCGGGCACCCTCCCCGCCGACGGCCGCAGGCGTGCCGAAGGTCGCGAGGATGCCCTCCTTGGCGTTGAAATCGAGGAAGTCCTGATACCACGTGCGCTCGTGGAACTCGTCCTTCATCTCGGCGAGGCCCTTGTTCTCGAAGAACTGGATCAGCGCCTTGAGTTGCCGCTGGGTCTCCGGGTCGTGGGCCGACGGGTCGTAGGTGTGCGGGTTGAAGATCATGGCACCACGGTACTCGCGCGCCGGGACGCCGCCCGCAGCCCTCTTGGTGAGGAAATGACACCTCACGTGCCACTTGACTCACCAGAAGGCACGAGACTGGACGCATGTGCCGGAACATCACCATCCTGCGCGGGCTCGAACCACCCGCCACCGAGGCCGAGGTCCGCGCGGCCGCCGAGCAGTACGTGCGCAAGGTGAGCGGGGTGGCCAAGCCGTCCGCGGCGACGCTGCCCGCCTACGACGCGGCGGTCGACGCGGTGGCTGCGGCCACAACCGCCCTGCTGGCGGATCTGCCGGCGCGCAAGCAGCCACCGACCAGCGAGCCACCACTGCGGAGGATCCATCGGCCTCAGTGAGGGCGACGCCACCTCACGACCGCACCCGCGGTATGATCGTTGATAAGTCCACGACCTGGGTCACCAGTCGTCGAGAGGGGAATCTCATGGACTACGCGAAGATCAACCGGCTGTGGCAATCGTCCACCCTGCTGCTGGCGCCACCCCTGATCGTGGTTCTGATCTGGCTGCGGCCATCCATGGATGAGTACCAATGGTTGTTGTGGCTGCATCTGCCGCTGCTGATGCTCCACGAGGCGGAGGAGTACGTGCTCGCCCCGATCAGCTTCAAGGAGTTCTTCAACCTGAAGACGTTCGCCGGCTCCGGGACCGACCCGGACTACCCCTTGGACGACGGTTACGTGTTCCAGGTGAACATCGTGCTGGCCTGGCCGGTGGTCATCCTGGGCGCCCTGCTGGCACCGGTGGCGCCGTGGTTGGGCTTCTCGATGATCTGGTTCGAACTCATCATCAACAACATCATGCACACGGTCCTGTTCCAGGGGGCGAAACCCAGCTACAACCCAGGACTGATCACGAATTCCTTCCTCCTCCTGCCGTATGCGACCTGGACCCTGATCGTGGCGGCGGGCTTCTTCACCCCCGTCGACTGGGCCCTGTCAGTCGTGGTCGGACTGGGCATCGTCGCCTTCTTCGGCACCAAGACGCGAGGGCGCATCGAGCGCATGAAGAGACTTCCGGCCCATGCCGCCGGTTAACCGGCACGTGAGCCTCGTCGTCAACATGGGCGAGCGCTTCGTGAACCGCGAGTTGGCGGGTACCGGCGTGACCAGCGGTACCGCACCACTACTGCTCGAACTACGCGATGGCGGGGACCGCAGCCCGGCCGCCCTGGCCCGCGCGGCGGGGGTGGACAAGTCCCACGTCACGCGGTCGCTGCGCACCTTGCAGCGGGCCGACGTGGTGATTGTGACCCCGGACGCCAGCGACGGACGGATGCTCCGCGTCTCCTTGACCGAACAGGGACGGGACGTCGCCGATGCGGCGGAGCAAGCGATGTCGAAATGGCTCGGCATCGTCAGCGAGGGCGCCTCCAGCACCGATCTGCGGATCGTGGACAGGGTCTTCGAGACGTTCTACGCCAACGCCGTCCGGCACTTCGGCGACGATCGGGCACCCACCACCCAACCCCCGCTTCGCCGGCCTCACTCGTAGGGGTTCTGAGGCTCCTGGACCTCGACCACGTCGTCGGCCTCGATGAGCGGGATCGCCGGGTCCCCGCTGTCGCCGGCGACCCAGCGCCCCGCAACGTCGACCCAGGTGTTGGCCGGCAGGGCCTCAGCATCGAGCACCCGCACCCGGAACGACAGGGCATCCGCCGCGCAACAAGCCAGACCGAGTCGGGTCACCCACCAGCCGCCATCCGGATCCGGGGTCACGAACCCGGTGAGCCGCACGTCCCGGTCGGCCAGCGTCTGGCCGCCGCCCCAGACGGCCCGGGTGATGTAGTCGGCGATCGCCAGGTCGACCGTCTCCCCGGCGGGCAGCGGCGTCAGCTCGACGGGTTCGGCGGCAACCGGGGCGGTGGCCAACTGCCGACCCGCGGTATAGGCGCCCAACGGCCGCGGGGAGACCACGAACACGACCAGCACCGGCAGGAGCATCAGCCAGGCCACCCGTGGCACGCCGGCATGCCCGTGGCCGTCGTCGGAGTCCTCCTCGTGACGCCACGTCTGCCAGATGCTCCACAGGGACAGCGCGATCAGTACGGCGGCGGATGCGAGCAGGACGGGCTTCATGGAGGGTTTGACGAACCAGACGTACGAGCCCCCGAGGGTCAGCCGCAATAGCAGCACCCCCAGCACCAGGAGCACGGCACCCTGAACCTCCCGTCTCACAACAGCCACCACCCGAAGGCCGTAGCCATGAGGACCGCGACCACGAAGGTGGTCGGCGCGAAGCGGTAGGTGAACCGCTTTCCGAAGGTGCCCGCCTGCAGCGATATGAGTTTCAGGTCGACCATCGGCCCGACCACCAGGAACGCCAACCGCGCGGTGAGCGAGAACTGGGTGAGACTGGCCGCCACGAAGGCATCCGCCTCCGAGCAGATCGACAGCAGGACTGCAAGCAGGGCCAGCCCCAGGATCGCCAGTCCAGGGTGCTCCGACAGTGTCTGCAGCCACTGCTGCGGGACCGCGACGTTGAGCACCGCGGCCGCGATCCCGCCGACCACGAGGAATCCGCCGGCGTGGAGCAGGTCGTGGGTGGCCGATGCCGCGAAGGTGTTCCAGCGGGACTGCCCGTGGACATGCCGGGTCGGCGGGATCCGCAGCCATTCACCCTTGCCCAACCGCAGCCACAACCATCCGACGACGACCGCCGTGACCAGGGAGGCGAAGAACCGGGCGACGGCCATCATGGGCTCCCCGGGGAACGCGACCACCGTCGAGACCACCACGATGGGGTTGATCGCGGGCGCGGACAGCAGGAAGGCCAGTGCGGCAGCGGGCGGAACGCCACGCGACATCAGCGAACCGGACACGGGGACCGAGGCGCACTCACAGCCGGGCAGCACCGCGCCAGCACACCCGGCCACCGGCACCGCGAGGCCCGGCTTGCGCGGCAACGCGCGCTGCCAGAAACTGTCCGGAACGAACGCGGCGATCCCGGCCGACAGGACCACGCCCAGGACCAGGAAGGGCAGCGCCTGGATGAAGATGGAGATGAAGACCGTGGCACCGGCCTGCAGCGCGGGATTGGTCAGCCGGCCGGCCAGGAACGGCTGCAGCACGACCAGCCCGACGGCCGCGATCGCGAGGATCTCCATCCCCCCGATACGGCGGCGGGGGGCGACTGCAACACTCACTCAGCCACGATAGGCAGACGGCCGCAGGATCAGGCGGTGTCCACAGCCGGTGTCGCCACCTCACCCGCCGGCGTGCTGCGCAACAGCGACGACCAAGCGGTCAGCAGCCACGCGGCGACGAACCCGATGATCAGCCAACTGGTGAACGACGCCACCCAGCCGGTGACGAAGAACATGTTCAGGCCGCTGAGCAACCAGACCACCAGGATCACCAGCAGCGAGATCAGCACCGTGATCAGGTAGCGGAACGGCCGGGCCCGGATGGCGCCGAAGTTCGCCCCCAGTGGGTTGCGGGCGCCCGCCGCCGCAGCAGCCGGGACGAACGGCGTGAGTGCCAGCAGGAGCACACCGGGCCAGAAGTAGAACGCCAGCCCGATACTGATCACCACTGTCCAGCCGATCACCCAGAGGGCGAACCGCGCCAGTTCGGTGCTCCGCAGATCACCGATGCCGCTGCGCCGGGTCACCGACCGGTCGGCGATGTGTGCGGTCAACGCGAAGGCGATCAGCAGCACGGCCGCCGAGATCCCCAGCGCCAGCCACAAGGGCGACAACCACAGCAACGACGCCTGTACCAATGCGTTCACGACCGCCACGACGACGAAGGGCAGGAAGCCCCGCCACATCTTCGCGAACCCGGTCCCGAGGACGGTCCATCCGTACTGCTTCTCCGCGACGCTCATGGCAGTCTCTCCCCGGCCTTCTCGATGACCTCTTGTACCGGTCCGGAGAAGATCTGCTCGCCACCGACGGTGATGGTCATGACCATCTGTTCGTCGTCCGGGACCGTCACGTTGATGGGCTTGTCGTCCAGGGTGGTGCCGGTGCACGTGAACTGCGCGTCGCCCGCCACACACACCGGCGAGACCAGCAACGGCACCTTCTTCGCCAACAGCACGTCGTCGGCCGCGATCTCGACCGTGGCCAGTGGCACCCCGCTGACCTGCTGCAGTGCGTCCAGTCTGGGAGCACCCGACCAGCAGCGGTGCGGCCAGCACCCATGTCCACCGCCTCATGACTGCACCTCTCCGGCGACCAGTCGCGCCTTCGCCGCCAGCGACGCCTTCTGCAACTCCGCGTCGGATGATCGCCGCCATGTCGAACGGGGCGGTGATCAGCAGCTCGCAGTTGCGGTCCAAGGGCGAACCCATCCGCATCGGCGGGTTCTCGATCCAGTCGTTGGCCGCCAACTGCCGGCTCAGCGACGCCAGCCCGGTGGGGCTGTAGTCCGCCGGGGTCCAGTCGGCTGCGGACGAGTGGTCCAGCGAAGTGGTGAAGATGGACAGGGTGCCGTCCTGGTTGTCGACGATCTCGATCAACTGCTGCTGCTGCGGGAAGTCGATGCAGGAGGCCGTGGTGACCTCCCAGAAGCCGCCGCCGCCGGGTTTCGGGTGCGGGATGATCGTGTTGATGTGGGTGTGGCCGTTGATCCAGGCCACCGCGTTCGGGTACTCGTGCACCATCGCCACGAACTCCTCGGCGTGGATCAGCCGCTGGGTCGGGCCGATCACCGGCTGGGCCTCGTTCTCCAGCGTGGTGCTGTTGTGATGACTGAGGATGACGCAGATCTTGTTCTCCGCCTGCGCCTGTTCCAGACCTGCCCGCAGCCAGTTGAACTGGTCCTCCGGCACTGCCCCGTCCGGACCGGCCACCTGGTTGCAGGTGTCCAGTCCGAAGGCGCGCACGTGCGGGCTGATGTCGGCCATCCAGTAGGTCTGGCCGGTCTCCAGGTTCTGCTGGGTGAAGCCGTGGCCCACGGGCCCGGGCTTGGCCGGGGACTGCAGGTGGGCCTGCATGAACTCGATGTTCTCGTACATCCTGCGGGCCGGATCCGCGGTCACCGACCGCATTCCGGACTGCGCCCCGAAGTTGCTGCGCACCGCATGCAGGTACTCGGTGATCGGGCTGACCGCGTTGGACCACCCTCCGAGGAAGTTCGCGGCGAACGGCTGCCACACTGCGGCCTTGCGGTCACCGACGGCGAACCGCCGCAGGCTGTCGGAGATCGCGAAGCGTGCCCAAGAAATCCGTGTCGTGGTTGCCGTAGACCGCGTACCAAGGAGCCGTCGAGCCCGCCGGAATCCACGGTCTGGCTCACCGCCGCCTGCAGCATTCCGGGCGCCGTGGGGAAGCCGTACGCGCCGTAGCGATCGGAAGCGGGGTCCTCGGGGTGGTAGGCGAAGGTCGACTCGGCCCACACCTGGACCCCCTCGTAGACACCCACCTTGCCCGAGTTCGGCGTGACCGGTACACCGTCCAGCAGGTCGATGTACCAGCGCAACTCCAACGCGGAGTGCATGTCCGCGCTGTCGCCGGTGTTGAACGCCGCCATCATGGGAGCCCCGGTCAAGGGGCTGTACCGAGCAGCCCGCATCGCCTGCACCATGGCCGCACCCACGTTGACGCTCAGCGTGTCCTGCGGCCGGAAGGCGCCGAGCCACAGGGTCTCGCTCTGCCCGACCATGATGTCCAGCCGTGCCGGCGACTGGGCGTCCATGATGTGCATGTCGGACAAGTGGCCCAGATAGGCGATCGGTCCGGCGGCGGGTGGCTCGGGCCGGGTCGGCGCGACGGCCGAGCACGTCGTACCGGGGCACGTAGGGCTCGCCGCTACCGGCCGTCAGGTGCCGGTACTGCCGGTACTTCGGGCGCGGTGAACCGGATCGTCTGGTCGAGGGTGGTGGGGATGTCAGCGGGTTTGGCCGGCTCGGCGAGACGGGCGGCCAGCGCCTGCTGCGGCACGCCCAGCGACGCCGCCAGACCGGCCGTCGCAGCCAAGAACCCCCGCCGGGAAAGACCTGCCATGGACTACCTCCGAATAGACACTTGAGGCAGCCTGACAGGTTTGACCGCAGAAACGCTAGTGCGACCCGCTGACGTCGGGTAGGTCTTCGACCGAGGTCGCCGGCTCACCCCACGGATCGTTGCCGAGCATCGCGGTGAAGTAGCCGAGGAACTCCTCGTCGGTGATGGGTTCGACCATCGTGATCATGCGTTCCCCTGACGTCATCGAGCCTCAGGGTATCCCGGATCCCGGCGGCCGGTCAGCGGCTTATTCGACGCTATCGGGCAAAGGTTGGGTAAACGGTTGCCGGCTCAACGAGATCTTCAGCGCACCCGACGGGAGACGGCGGTCGGGACCGGCTCGATGACGACCTCGAACGCCACCGTGTCGCGCGTGTACGGATTGCGCCCGGACAGCACCACACCCCCGGGAACGTTCCGCACGCGGATGGCGATCTCGTGGCCGCGGTTGGCCAGCCGGGCGCGGCCGCGGGCGGCCTCGCGCAAGCCGGGCAGAGTCCGCCGCCCCTCGAGACTGCCGGCCAGGTAGCGCAGATCCGTGACCAGGGCGGCAGCATCGGTCGCGCGGATCCACTGCCGCTGGGACACGACCCGGCGGCCCCTCGGCAAGGCGACCCGCGGGCGCTGGTACTGCCAGCGGGCGTAGTTGTCGACGTCCACACCGAGCCGTTTCTGACCGCTGCGCAGCAAGGCCGACCCGGAGATGATGAGCCCGTCGGTCACCACCAGCGTCGAGGTCACCCGCATCGGCAGCGACCCGTCATCGAGTTTGTACGACAGCGCCCATGTCGTCGTCTCGCCCATGACGGTGCGATCCACGCTGGCCTTGGCCGACGCCGGCAACAGGTGGGAGGCGCAGCGCTGCGGCTGCGAGGGAACGGTCGTCGAATCCAGATCGACGAAGCGGTCCGGTGCCACCAGGTCGACGCGCAGAAACTGCCGGAAGGACCGGCTCGGGATCACGCCGAACTGCCCGCGGGTGAGCACCCAGGGCCGCTGCGCGAAACCCAAGTATCCCGCGGCCTCGCGGATCTGGGCCTTGCGCAGGCGAGCGTCGAGCACGAACCCGCTGCGGTCATAGGTGCCCACGCCACGCCGGGTCACCGATGGCCAACCGCTGTCACCGACCCGGCCGGTGACCGGGTCGTAGCGCTGGATCTGGACCGGCGCAGCGTTCGGCTTGACCCGAAGTCGGACCGTGCCGCCCTCCAGGAATGCGTCGCGGGAGGCCACGCACACCGCATTGAGCTCGGCCACGGCTTGATCGACCGGCACCGTCTCAGCCGCGGCCGGCGACAGGCCGATCACACACCCACTGGCAGCCACTACCCCCATGACCCGCTTCACTTCTCGGCCTCCTCCGTGGCCGCCGATGGCAGCTCACCTACAGTGTGCGCCCCGCACCCGGCGACACCGGTGCTGGGGGCACGGACGTTAGCCCCTTGGACGTTCGTTAGTCCCAAGGACAGCCGTGAGCCTCAGACACGGACTTCCGACTAACCGCTGTCCTCCGGACTAACCTCTGTCCTCGGTACTAACCGCTGGCCTGCGCCTCGGCGAGGAACCCGCCGGACTGATGGGCCCAGAGCGCGGCGTACACACCGCCGGCCGCCAGCAGTTCGGCATGACTTCCCTGCTCGATGATCCGGCCGTCGTCCATCACCAGGATCCGGTCCATGGCCTGGATCGTCGACAGCCGGTGGGCGATCACCAGGGTGGTGCGCCCGGTCATGGCGTGCGCGAGGGCGCGCTGGATGTGCACCTCGCTCTCGCTGTCCAGCGCGCTGGTCGCCTCGTCGAGCACCAGGATCCGGGCGTCCTTGAGGATGGCCCGGGCGATCGCGATGCGTTGGCGCTGGCCGCCGGAGAGTTTGATCCCGCGCTCCCCGACGAGAGTGTCGAAGCCCTCGGGCAGGGACTCGATGAAGTCCAGCGCGTAGGCCCTCTGCGCGGCGTCGCGCACCTGGGTCTCGCTCGCACCGGGCAGACCGTACGCGATGTTCTCCCGCAAAGAGCGGTGGAACAACAGCGGCTCCTGCGGCACGTACGAGATCTGCCGGCGCAGGCTGCGTTGTGTGACCTCAGCGATGTCCTGGCCGTCGATGAGGATGCGGCCACCCTGCAGATCGGAGAACCGGAGCAGCAACCGGGTCAGCGTCGTCTTCCCGCTGCCGGAGTGACCGACGAGACCGATCTTCTCGCCCGGGGACACGTCGAGGTCGAAATGCGCGAACAGCGGCTGGTCGTACTGCCCCTCGTGGCCGAACGTCACGTCCTGCATCGAGATGGCGCCGCGGGTCACCTGCAGCTCGGTGCGGTTGCGGTCGCGCACCCCGGCGGGCAGGTGCAGGATCTCCACCATCTCGTGGGCGTCGCCGAGCACCTTGTTGTAGTTGCGGATGACCTCGTTGATGGACCACAACTGGCTGGTGACGGTCAGCGTGTAGGTCACGGCCAAGTAGATCGCGCCGATGTCCACGGCCGCACTGTCCGCTGCGAGGACGGCTGCGGCCACGGCACCGGTGTTGATGATGGTGATCACCGAGGCGTAGCCCGCGCTGAACTTCAGGAACGAACGCATCACCTCGAGGTCGCGGGCGGTACGGATCTCGGCCACCTCGCTGGCGGCCTCCCGCTCATCGGGCTCGGAGCCCTGCGCCTTGACCGCGGCGATGTTGGTCATCACGTCGGCCAGGAAACCGGTCATGCGGTTGGCGGCGGCTGCCTCCGCGGCCGTCAGGTCCTGCATGCGCCGGGTGGCGACGAAGACCAGTCCGATGAATGCCGCCGACATCGTGAACAGGAACAGTGCGTACGGCCACATGACGAATGCCAGCACCACCGTGGCGACCAGGATGCCGGTCAGGATCGGCATGAGCGCCCACACGATCGTGTCCCAGAACATCTCGAAGGCGCCCAGGAGCTTGTTGGTCTGGGACACCAGTGCACCGCTGAAGCGGTTGGAGTGGAACGCCACGCTCTGGTCGGTCAGGTGGTCGAAGATGCGCTGGAACAACAGCTGCATCCCGCGGACCTCCATGGTCCAGGTGGCCCAGAGGACCAGCCGCCAGCCGATGACCGTTCCCACGATCTGGCTCAGCAGGTACCCGACCACCAGCGGCCAGGTGTTCTGCCAGCTCACGTCCCCGCTCTGGATCCGGGTGAGCAGGATGGAGATGACGTACGGACCGAGGAACTGCCCGATCCCGACCGCGAAGACCGGGCCGAGGATCGCGACCACCCGGCGGCCAGGGGTCATCCCCGCCGCGTCCCAGAACAGGCGTAGCGAAGTGGACGAGGTGGACACGGCCATAGGTTCGATTGTCCTCGCAACCCGCGCGGCTGCTCAAGCCGGTTTCGGACGGCTGCGGCGCCATGACAGACTGCCGACGTGAGCGCTGACGAGTTCCTGGACCGGGTCATGCCCCATGTGGCCTCGCTGAACCCCGACCGGTTCAGCCACACCTCCTGGCGGTTCGAGGGCCGCCCGACCTCGGAGACGGTCGGCGTACTGCCGAATCCCGAGACCGACGTGGAACTGATGGTCAAGCACATCCTGGACGTGGAGGCCTACCCCGACAACGTCAAGTACGTCGAGTCGGTCGAGTCGTCGAACGGCGGTCGGACTCCGACGTCACGTACGTCCAGCGCATGAACCTGCCGTTGATCGGGCGCATCCAGGTGCAGATCCACCTCTCGGACTTCGGTGACCGCGACGGCTTCCGGGTCGTGGCCTGGGACCAGGACGACGAGGGCACCGCGGCGCTGGACAAGAAGCAGGGTGCCCGCACCGCCTACAACCTCGGCGCCTGGCTGCTCACCGATCACTCGGTGGGGTACGCCCTGTCGACGGCGCCGCTCAAGAGCGACGTGGGAACGCTGAAGTACATGGCGATGACCAGAGGTGCCGACGCCACCGCCAGCGAGGTCCTGAAGCAGAACATCCACGGCATGGTGAACTGGGCGCACCGGGGTTAGGTCGCCTCGCCGGAACAGATTGCGTACCGGGCCAGTTCCTTGTCCGCTGCGCAATCTGCTCGACGGAAGCGGGCGTCAGATGGGCATCTGAAGGCAGGGTCTGCGTTTTGTGACGTTGTTGCCCGCGACTCGCCGACGGAAGGGCAACAACGTCACAGACGCGGCGGCGTGTTCCTGCACTTCGTCACAATGGCGGGCCGCCCCGGCGTGATCGAGCGCCGGCGCCAGCCACACAGAACGCCGGGCCGGCACCCCACCGAGGTCAGGACGCGACGAGCTTGCCCAGACGCTTGAACTGGAACGCACGGACCACGTCAGTGATCCCCTGCAGCATCGCCCAGATCCCGGCGAACACCAGCAGGATGTAGACCCGCTCGAAGAAGAACTGGCCGGCGACCCAGAAAGCCAGCACGAACATGATGATCCCGGACAGCAGCCCCAGCCACCACAGGTCGTTCTCGCCGCGGGTGGCGAAAGCCTCGATCACCCAGAAGATCGCGACCAGCAGGAACAGGAAGCCCAGCGAGTCGGCCAGCGCCGCGGTCGTGGCGCCGGGGTTGAACAGCGCCCACAGACCGGCGAGCACGAACAGGACGCCGAAAGTGATCCACAGCCACTTCCAGCCTTCGACCACGGCGGAGATGACGAACTGCTGGACGCCCGGTGAACAGGAACATCGCACCGACGATCACACCGACCGTGGCCACGGACGCGCTGTCCATCTGCAGGATCACGATGGCGATGAAGAACCACAGGACTCCGGTCACCAGGCTGAGCCACCACATGCGGCTCATGGCGCCGGCGGCCTCGCGGACGTCGTCGGGGATTTGCGTTTCGGACATGGTGTGCCTCCCTGATAGGACCACCTGCTTCCTACCAGCCCGCGTCGGCCACCTTGATGCGACCCGCCGTAGCAGCCTCCTGCAGAGCGGCGAAGTCCTTGGCGTTCTGGTCGGCATAGGCTTCCGCGAACGTCGTCAGCGACGTGTCCAGCGTGTCGCTGGTCCCGAGGTAGCCGGCCAGCGCGACGCGGTCCCCGGACCGGCAGTGAGCCCGGGCCAGCGTCCAGCCGCACAGGTGGGCGTAGATCTCCAGGGCCGTGTCGTCCATCGAGGGGATGTCCGCCGACTCCTTCCAGTCCCACATCTGCCGGACGTAGAAGTCGACCTGCTGGCCCTGCATCTCCACCTGCGTCCAGCCCAGCAGGATGTCGCTGGCGGCTTGCATGACCCGCTGCCCCTCGACGACCCGCTGGCCGTGGTGCGCGGTGCGCGAACGGCCCAGGTAGCGCTCCAGCACGGAGGCCTCCGCCTGCTTGAGTTGCAGCATCAGGACGTCGCTCTCGTCCTGATCGGCCATGAGCAGCATCACCCAGCAGCGGGTGCCGACGCTGCCCACTCCGACCACCTTGCGGGCCAGATCGACCACCCGGTACCCGGAGAAGAGCACCCGCCGGTCGGACAGCAAGGAGCGCCGGTAAGCCACCAGCGCGGCCTGCGCCGAGTGCTGGTAGGCGTCTCGGTCCTGCGCACCGACCACCTCGTCGAACGGCTCCATGAAGGGCGGGTTGCTGTTGAAGGTGATCGTGCCGTCGGCGGCGGTGGTGGTCAGCTTCTGCAGTGCCCGCTCGCTGGTCTTGGTCTGCGCCTTGGCCACGGTCTTCTCGAAGGCCTTGCGGTAGCTCTTGTCGACCTTCGACCGCCACTGGTTCTCAATGTCCTCCGCGGTCAGCCGCGAGTACCACACATCCAGTCGCGCCATGTCCGAGAAGGTCTTCACGCTCTTCCGGTAGGTGCTGACCACCTGGCCGATGATCCGCGCGCGCGTGGCCTCGTCGAACGTGTTCGCCCGGCCGGCGACGGCGAAACTGGCGACCAGTCGCTTCAGGTCCCACTCGAAGGGGCCGGGAAGGGTCTCGTCGAAATCGTTGACGTCGAAGACGAAGGTGCGGTCGGGGGCGGCGTACCCGCCGAAGTTCATCAGGTGCGCGTCCCCGGCCAACTGCACCGTCAGGTGCGTGTTCGGGCTGTACGAGAGGTCGCTGGCCATCACCGCGGCGGCACCGCGGTAGAACGCGAACTCCGAGGACAGCATGCGCGCGTACCGGATCGGCACCAGGTTCGCTCACCCGGGAGTCGCCCTGATCGATCAGGATCTGCACCGGGTCGCGCCGGTCGGCCGGCGGATCCCAGTGTCCCAGCGATTCCCGGGGCACCCTCTGACGGATCTCACTGCCGGCCTTTCGTCGTTCCTGCCGGCCTTTGGATTCCGAATCGAACACGGTGGTACCCCTCTCGTCGCGTGGCCAGCCTAGGGGCTGGGGCGGGGGGTTGCGCCGTTATCTGACGCTTGGGAGTCGGGCGGGGAGGTGAGGATGAGAGTCCGCGACACTGTGGAACGCGCAGCGGGATCGCAGGCCCTGGGCCCAGGGCGTGGTCGCCCGGCGGATCGGGGCGCCACTGTTGCGCGGTTGCTGGTCGCCCGCCGCGAGTGTTGCGCGGTTGCTGGTTTGGAGCCCCCAGAACCGACAACCACGCAACACTCGCATCCGCGGCACAACAACCGTGCAACACTCGACGAATCCCGGCCCGTGCCACAGGTTCCCAGCGACTGGCGGCAGCGCGCGGCCGGCGCCGACATCATCCCGAGCGACCGGGTACCCGCAGCACCTGCAGCGGTTCGAACTCGTCAAGGCCGGGCGGCAGGTTGTAGATGCCCCGCCGCAACCGTGTCGGGCAGCGCGGCCAACTGCACCTCGGCGGCCTCTCGGCCGGCCAGCATCACTGCGTCGGGGTCGGCGAAGTCCAGCAGTCGACCAGCGTCGGTCGACAGCATGACCACCGGCATCCGGGCTGCTGCCTGTACCAGGGCGTTGACCGCTTGACCGCGGATCTGATGGGCGTAGGACAGTGCCCCCACCTCCCACCAGCGGTAACTGGCGACCACCTCCGGGGCGACGGCCGAATGCCCGGTGTCCAGCACGATGACGGTGCGGGCGTCGTCCGGTACGGCCCGAAGTGGCAGGCCGGCGACCAGTCCGCCGTCGATGAGATGCGCACCGTCGACCTCGACCGGTGGGAACACCCCGGGCAGCGCACAGGAGGCCATCACCGCCTCCGCCAGGTCGCCGGAGTCCAGGACGACCTCGTCGCCGGTCTCCAACTCCGTGGCCAACAACCGCAGCGGTCGGTGCAGGTCGTCGAAGGTTCGGGGAAGCAGCGTCTCGATGCGGGCGCGGACCCCGGCCTCCTGCTTGGCTGCCTGCCGCGCGGTGAGCCCGCGCGCGATCGCGCGCACCGGGCTGCCGAGCACCTCGTCGTGCATCCAGGTCCAGAACTCGCGCATCTCGGCGGGATCGCGCCCGGCCGCCAGCGCAGCCGCGTTCACGGCGCCCAGCGAGGTGCCGACGACATAGTCGGCGACGATTCCCCGCTCAGCCAGCGCCTCGAGCATGCCCACCTGCGCCGGCGTGCGAGCCAGGCCGAAGGTGGTGACGACCGCGATCGGGCCCTTCACAGCGGCACCGCCTTCAGCAATGGCAACAACTCCGGGCTCAAGCCGTGGTCGTCGGGCCGTGCATACAGGCCGGGGCGCAGGCGCCGGCGGTTGTGCAGGCACAAGTCGGCGAGGAAGGCCCTGGCCATCGCGTAACCGGACGCGCCCGCGCGCATGGTGTCCCCGAACTCCAGTGACCCGCCGAGATCGTCCGGCGTCGGCAGCAGCAGGACCGGTACCGAACGGGCCGCCTCCCGCAACTGCCGCCGGCGCTGACTCGAGGCCATGATCGCGGCCACCCTGCCCAGCACCTTGGTCGGTGTGGTGCCGGGTTCAGTGGCGGCTCGGGCGCCGGTGTCGAGCACCACGATGCTGCCGGCACCGCGCTGCAGCGCCGGGATGGCCGGCAGGTTCGCAGACGCCAGTCCGTCCACGTATCTGCGCCCCTCGATCTCCACCGGCGGCAGCACCCCGGGGATGGCCGACGAGGCGAGCAGCGCCGAGATCAGCTCACCGCTGTCGAAGACATGCGGCCGCCCGGTGGCCAGATCCGTGGCCACCGCCGCGAAGTCCACCTCCAGGTCCTCTATCCGTTCGGTGTGCAGGATCGATTCCAGCGTCGCCCGCTGGGTGTCGTTGGCGATCAGCCCCGGCGACCGCACCTGCGTGATACCCCGCGTGAGCCACTTCTCGCCCACCAGGAACGACATGTTGATCTGACCCCACACGTAGGCGATGCGGTGGACCCCGGATGCCAGGTCCTCAGCCAGGATCGAGCCGGTGAGCGCACCCGCGGAGGTGCCGATGATGGCGTCCGGACTCAGATCCGTCTGATCGAGGGCCTGCAACGCCCCCCACTGCACGGCGCCGTGGGACCCGCCGCCGGCCATGACGAAATGCACCGGTTTGGGCAGCAGTCGCGCCAGCGGCATCGGGTCGCCGGCACGCCGTTGTTCCGGCGTGCGGGGCCCGGGCACGTCCATCTGCACCACAGTCAAGGTCTATCGCACCGACCCGGGGCCGGGTGCGCCCACCGGCGCGGTCAGCAGAGCCGCGCCTCCTTGACCCGCGCTCGAGCGGGCTGACACTCGGCTTTGCGCAACTACTTGTTCACAACGATCAGCTCCCGGCCGGTCGCGTCCTGCAGGCGGTTGCGCAGACGCTTGACGCGCTTCGCGGCCTTGTCGGCGGCTGCCTCAGCGGCCTCGTACTTGGAGTTGTCCCTCTCCCCGCTCAGCACCACGAGCACAGGAGTCGCGCACATCGTCCGATGTTCGGCAGTCAGGTCTTCCACGTGCTCGGCAGGGCCGGTCTCTCCGGCTGCCGTTGACGTAGCTTCAGTAGCCGGGCTGGGCCGTGTACGTGGCGATCCACTCGGCGGGGTAGTAATCGGTAGCGCTCGTCGTGCCCGGCACAACGGCCCACTGTACAAAGGCACGCCCGCTGCCTCACCCCAATGCGAAGCCGCCTGTGCCCCGGCACCGCGGCGGGAAGATCCCGGATTCGACCTACCCGGGCAACACCTGTCAGTCCCGACTCGATCACCTCTGCCAGATCCCACATCCGGGGCCTGCCCCGACGCAGGTCCGACCCCGGTACCAACTGTCCGTACGGGGAGGCACGCCGCCGATCGTTCGTCGGTCAGCAGTAGCGGGCGACGCGCTCCTTCGCCAGTGTCCGCGACTGCTTGGCGGACCTCAAAGCCGACCGCCGAGCAGGCTTCTTCTTCTTGGGTGCGGCCTTCAGCCGCTGGCGCGACTTCGCCACGTTGGCCTTCGCGATGACCAGTCCCTGCTCCGCGCGGTCACAGCGGGGGTCGGGGCGAGTACCCGGGGTCGGGCGCTCCTTCGGGTTGGGGCGATCGACCGTCACCGTCACCGGCTCGGCGGCGCTCATGCCCGCCCCACCGACCAGCAGTCCGGCCGCCAGCGCCAGACTCGTCAACGTTCCGGTCATCGTCCGCCTGCAAACAGCCATGACGCTGACAGTACAAGCGGCCGACCGGCCGGGCATCCACCGTTCGTAGCCAATCCCGCAGGCCGTGCGGCGACGATGCCGGCCTGGAGGTCAACCCGCCAGCGCCGCGAGTTGCGCCAGTCCGTGCTCGATCCCGCGGGCCAGCACCTCGACATCGGGCACCTGGTCGTAGTCCGCTGTGATCCCGCAGCAGATCTGACCGTTGTACGACATGATCGCCACGGTGACCAACTGGTTCATACCCAGCGGCACGTACGGCAGCATCTGCTTCATCGGGCGACCGAGCATGTACAACTGCCGCTGTGGCCCCGGCACGTTCGTCGTGATGGTGGACACAGCCGGCTGGGGCGTGATCGCCGCCAACCGGCAGGCCGCCGCATACAGCGTCGGCGGGACGAACACCGCGTTCTCGAGCAGCGCATCGAAGCCGTTGACCGTCCCGTCGTTTTTGGCGGCGGTCATCTGGTCGCGCATCGCGTCGAGGCGTTGGGCGGGATCGGCCAGACCCACCGGCATGTCGGCGAACATGACCGCCACCTCGTTGCCGTCCTTGGGCGCGTCGGGAGGTCGCGTCGACACCGGGACCATCGTTCGCACGGTGGCGCCCTCGGACAGATCCGGCTCGCGACCCAGCAGGAACTCGCGGAACCCATTGGTGATCGCGGCTAAGATCACGTCGTTGACTGTGCCCCCCAGCGTCGACTTGATCCGCTTGACCTCGTTCAGGTCGCCAGTGGCCCAGGCCCACCGCCGGTGTGGCCCGGGCTGCCCGAGGAGATGGTCCTCGGTGTGGGCCAGGGTCTCTCCGATCCGGAGCGTGCCCGCCAACGCCGCCGCCACCTTGTACGCCGCATCTTTGGGCGAGCCGAGGTCCGCAGCCAGGTGGCCGAGTCGCCCCACCGGGTTGCGTATCGCATTCGCGATCGCGCCGGACAGCACGGCGGCGCTCGATGGCGGGGGCTCGGTTCCCACGGTGCCGGTTCCGGGGTGCTCACCTCGGCGGAGTCATCGGTAAGGACCTCCATGATGTCCGTGCCGGCGATCCCGTCGACCATCGCGTGATGGACCTTGTTGAGGATCGCGAACTGGTCGTCCGCGAGGCCTTCGATGAGCCACAGTTCCCACAGCGGCCGCTGCATGTCGAGCCGATGCGCCGAGCAACCTTCCGGCCAGGGCGCGCAGGTGCTCCCTGTCGCCGGGATGCGGGCACGGCGGTATGCCGGACGTGGTACTCGAGATTGAAGTGGACGTCGTCCTGCCACGTGGGCATCCCCAGATTCAGCGGCACCTCGCGCAAGACCTGCCGGTAGTGGGGCAACCGGTCGAGCCGGCCGGCCACGTGCGCGAGCAGTTCCTCGTACTCCGGCGGCTGGCCCGTCGAAGATGAGCAGCGAACCGATGTGCATCGGGAGGTTGTCACGCTCGAGCGCGACGAAGAAATCGTCCAATACAGTCAGCCTGTCCACAAGGCCACACTAGGTCGGCTGCCTTCGTCCACGCAGCCCTTCGCGGCCACTCGACCGCTCCTTGGCCGACCGCCCGGCTGGTTGTCGCGCATCCGGTGGCGGCATACAGGTGGGGCTGACCCGCCAGCTCATTGCGCTACGTGCGCGTTGTCTCCGAGCGTTCACGCGGAAGCTGCCGGCCGGCGCCTCTACCCCATCCGCGGCACGACCGTGCGCAGCACCACGGCCGAGTCCGGGAACAGCGGTGGTGCGCCCGGATCCGACCGCCACCTGTCCGGTCTGCACGAGGACCTCCCCGCTGTGCCGGACGGTGGCCGGCTGCTCACCGAGGTTCGCGAGCACGAAGATGTCGTTGCGGCGGTAACCCAGCACGCCGGGCGGCAGCGCCTCCAACATGGCCAATGAGCCGTGCTGCAGGGAGGGATTCTCCCGGCGCAGTGCGAACAGGCGTCGGTAGAGATTGAGCATCGAGTCCGGCTGTCGCTCCTGATCAGCAACATTGACCCGCGGGTAGTCCGGATTCACCGGCAGCCACGGCTGCACCCCGGCCGGGCAGAAGCCGGCGTTGGCGCTGGCGTCCCACTGCATCGGGGTGCGCATCTCGTCACGGTTGAGCCGCTCGGACATGCGGTCCACGACGAACTGCGGCACCCGGCGGAAGACCGACGAAGCGATCGGGTCGAGGGCGTCCTTGAACGGCAACGCGGTGTTGCTCATCCCGATCTCCTGGCCCATGTAGACCGTGGGCACCCCGCGTACGGTCAGCAGGATCACGGCCAGCACCCGGGCCTTCGCCGGGTCGCCGCCCACCCGGTCGATGCTGCGCGACCGGTCGTGGTTCTCGAGCACGTAGGTGGGCTGCTGCGGGGCCGGGAAGTTGCGCTCGAAGTCGGTGATGGTCTGCCGGAACCATTCGGCGTCGTAGCGGTAGGTGAGGAAGTCGAACAGGAACACCAGTTGCAGGCCGTCATCGTCGCCGATGAACGAGGACAGCACCGTGGGCGAGCCGAACACCTCCCCGAGCAGCACCCGGTCGCCGGGGTACTCCTCGCAGACCGCCCGCAACTCCTTGGCCAGGCGCACGTTGTCCGGCGTGTTCTCGGTGTGGATGCGGTCGCTCAGCCGGGGGAAGCCGTTGTAGACGTGCGGGCGCACGGGGTTGTTGGGCAGGCCCGGGTCCTTCATGATCTGGCCGAAGATGTCCAGCCGGAACCCGTCCACGCCCTTGTCCAGCCAGAAGCGCACGGCGTCGAACATCGCCTGCTTGACCTCGGGGTTGCGCCAGTTGAGGTCGGGCTGGAAGGGCAGGAAAGTGCACAGGTACCACTGCTTGCGGACCGGCGAGTACTGCCACGCGGACGTGAACTCCATCGCCGACTTCCAGTTGTTCGGCGGGCGCTTGCCGTGCTTGCCGCGGCCGTCGGCCCAGATGTACCAGTCGGCCTTCGGGTTGGTGCGCGACGAGCGGGAGCGCTGGAACCACGGGTGCTGGTCGGAGGTGTGGTTGAGCACGAGGTCGAACATCACCCGCATCCCGCGGGCGTGGCATTCGTCGATCAGCCGCTGGGCGTCGTCGAGGGTCCCGTACTCCTGCGGCGACGTCCTCGTAGTCCGTGACGTCGTAGCCGAAGTCCAGTCTGCGGGCTGGCGAAGAACGGCGAGACCCACACCGTCTCGACGCCGAGGTCCTTGAGGTAGTCGAGCTTGCCGATGATTCCCGGGCAGGTCCCCGATGCCGTCACCGTTGGAGTCGGCATAGGAGCGGGGGTAGACCTGGTAGATGGTGGTGGACTGCCACCACGGGGATTCCGGCACGCCTCGATTCTGGCAGGTGCCGGAGCGCGGGTCAGGCCAGCCACTGTGCCATCAGCATGTATGCCGCGAAAGCGACCACCACGGCGAGCACGACCGTGAACGGCATGAGGATGAACGCCGCGATCCGGGGACCGGGCGTCTTGCTCACCAGGGACCACACGAGAAGGCCCAACAGCCCGAGGACGCAGATGCCCGTGTAGACGACCCAGGTGGCCTCGCCCGCTCCCACGCACCCGTCCCAGCCCGAGTCGCATCCGAAGGCCGTCATGAGCAGGACGAACCAGAACCCGCCGAAGGCCATCAGCACCATGAGCACGAACCACCCGATGAGCACCCAGCCCGGGATGCCCTTGGTCGGCGGCTTCGCCACGACCACCCGGTCGGTCCAGGCCTGCCCGTCCCAGTAGCGACTGCCCCCAGCGGCGGGGTCGGGGTACCAGCCGGGTTCGGTCACGCAGGTGAGGGTAGCGCGGTTGCGGTTCCTGCGGTTCACGCCGCTTTGCGACGTTGTTGCCCCGACACGCCGAGGCGGGTGGGCAACAACGTCGCAGAACCTCGCGGGGTGGCCCGGGTCAGCCGATGTGCACCGGGGCCTCGTCGTCCTCCTTCACCGCATCCGCGCCGATGCGGATCATGAAGAAGACCACGACCGCCGCAGCCGCCAGCAGCGCCGCCCCCACGTAGAACCCTTGGGTGAATCCGTGAGTCAGCGCCGCCGGCATCGCTGCCGGGCCCTCGGCGGCGTTGGCCACCAGGAACGCGGAGGTCGCTGACACCGCCACCGTGTTCATCAGGGCGGTCCCCAACGACCCACCCACCTGCTGACTGGTGTTGATCATCGCGCTGGCCACACCCGCGTCGTGGTGGTCGATCGCGTGCAGCGCCACGGAGGCGGTCGGGATGAAGACGAACGCCATCCCGAGACTCATGATCACCATCGCCGGCAGCAGGTGCGTCAGATACTCCGAGTCGGGCTGGAGTTGGGCGAGCAGAAGCATCCCGGCACTGCCCGCGATCAGCCCCGGGATCATCAGCGGGCGCGGTCCCACCTTCGGCAGCAGGTTGGCAGCGACGCCGGCGCCGAGGATGATGCCGACGCTGAACGGCAGGAAGGCGAGGCCCGCCTGCACCGGCGAGTACCCGAGGATCGTCTGCATGAAGATCCCGAGGAACAAGAACATGGCGAACATGCCCGCGCCGACCATGAGCGACGAGATGTAGGCACCTGCCCGGTTGGAGTTCTGGATGACGCGCAACGGGAGCAGTGGGTGTTTGGACCTGCTCTCGATGAAGAAGAAGGCAGTCAGCAGCACGGCCGCCAGGGCGAACCAGACCAGCGTGCTCGCGTCGGTCCAGTGCGCGCCGTCGTCGTATCCGGTCGGGCGCCGCCTGCGTGAAGCCGTAGACCAGCGCGAGCAGCCCGCCGGTCACCGTGATCGCGCCGGGGATGTCGTAGGAGGTGTCGCCGTGCGCCTTGGACTCGCGGACGAAGCGCACCGCGAGCAGCGCGGCGATGATCGCGATCGGGGTGTTGACCGCCAGGCACCAGCGCCAGGACAGGTACTCGGTGAGCACTCCGCCGAGCAACAACCCGATGGCCGCACCACCGCCGGAGATCGCACCGAAGACGCCGAACGCCTTCGCCCGTTCCTTGGGGTCGTGGAAGGTGACGGTGATCAGGGCCAGGGCAGCCGGCGCCAGTAGCGCCGCGAAGCCACCCTGCAACGCGCGGGCGGCGAAGAGCAGGCCGGAGTTCATGGCCAACCCGCCGAGCAGACTCGCGCCGGCGAAGCCCAGCAGGCCGATGATGAACGTGCGCTTGCGGCCGGTGAAGTCGGCGATGCGCCCGCCGAGCAGCAGCAGGCCGCCGAACGCGAGGGTGTAAGCGGTCACGACCCACTGGACGTCCTGGGGTGAGATCCCCAGATCCGCCTGTGCACTCGGGATCGCGAGGTTCACGATCGAGGCGTCGAGCACGATCATCAGCTGCGCGATCGCGATGACGAAGAGTGCCTTGAAACGGTTGGGATCGGATACGGGGACGGCGGGGGCTGCGGTCTTCTCAGACACTTCCTCGGGCATGGGGCTCCTGAACGTTAGGTCAACCTGAGCGTCAACAGCGGTGGCCCCGGTTTACTTCCCACGCACGTTCGCGGGCTCGGTGACCTGCGTCACAGCAGCGAACCCACCACACCCAGCACAGTCTGGGCAAGGACGACCACGAGCACGACCCCGGCCACGATCATCGGCACCTTGGCCCGATCGTCGCCTTCTGCAAGGCCCCGGCGGCCGAGTAGCAGCGAGGCGACCATCGGCGACAGCAGGATCAGCGTCCCGGTCCCGCCGGCGACCACCATCACGATCACGGCGGGGTTGTCCGGGTCGTCCGCCAGCAGCGTCAACAGACCCTCGCCGACGACCATGGCCAGCGGGAACGCGATCACCAGACACCCCAACGCGATCCATGAACGAACAGTCCAACGACTCATCACGCACCCCGCTTCCAGAGTACGCCGGGAAGTGCGCACTGACCGTTGGATGGGGCCGTTGAGACCGCATGGCACCCCGGTGCGCCGGTAGCCTCCAAGTCATGAACAGGCTTCCCGCCCTGGTGGGCACCGCCGCCGTCCTCGCACTGACCTGCACCCCGGCCATGGCCGCGCCCTACCCGGTCCCCAACGCCAAGACCGAGATCCAAGCGGCCGTCGATGCGACCAACGCGGCACCCAGCTACCAGTACCGCAGGAACGACCTGGGCTGGACCTCCGCCTACAACGCCGCCGGCCAGTACCAGTCGGTCGACGTCGACGAGCAGCGCGTGTTCGACGGTGTCGGCAACTTCCACGAGATCCAGTGGCCGTCGACGCGGGTGCGCGACAAGGTGCAGAGCCCGGAGTATCTGGACAACTCCGCCCTGCGCTGGGAACTCACGGTCGGCGTCAACAACTACGAGTTCCCGCAATGGCCCGATGTCCTCACCGAGCGCCTCGGCAGGATCGACAGCGTCGCGAACCTGGACTTCATCACGGTTGCGGACAAGGCGACATCCGGCACAGACACCATCTACCGGGTGGGCGACGGCGACTTCTTCGAGTACGTCTACACCGTCAACGCCGCGGGCCGGATCGTCCGGCTCGAGCTGACCCGTGGGAACCGCATCCCGGAGACCGGCAAGTACGAGACGTGGGAGTACGTCCCGGTCACGGTTGTGCAACCGGAGGCGGCGACCGTGCTCCCGATCGCCACGGTGCGCCGGGCGATCCAGGCCGCAACCCTCGGCGCGACCATCAAGGCCCTGGCCAAGGACTCCGCGGCCACCGGCAACCGGCAACGCCAGAGCCTGCGCAAACTGCGGGTCTGGACCAAGGAAGCCGTCGGGCTGGAGAACGCCGCCGGCGACGGCAGCGAGGACGAGCCCATCCCGCGGTACGTCCGCATCAAGGTGGCCAACGTTCCCGGCGGGGTCCGCATCTTCCGCAAGAACCCCTACACCGGCACCCGGCACGAGTGGCGGATCGGCAAGCGCGGCGCGACCTGGAAGGCCTTCCGCACGCAGCCGTGACCCGGCGACCACGTCAACCTTCCGGTCGGTCTTTCGGCCGGGGCAGCGCAGGTGTAGGCGCTGCGCGTACTGTCCGACGATGAACAGGCTTCCTGCCGTGGTCGGCTGCGTCGCAGTCCTCACCGCTGTCACCACCCCCGCCTATCAACCTTCCAGTCGGTCTTTCGGCCGGGACAGCGCAGGTGTAGCCGCCGCGCGTACGGTCAAACGACGAACAGGCTTCCCGCCGTGGTCGGCTTCGTCGCGGTCCTCACCGCCGTCACCACCCCGTCATGGCGCGCCGATCCCCTTGCCGCAGGCTGCCGCGGGTTGAACGCGGCCATCGCCGCGACCAATGCCGAACCGTCATACCGCTACCAAGAAACGGGATCGAACGGGGCGCAGGCGGCCTACAACGCAGCCGGCCAGTACGAGGAGAACCATTTCTCCTTCGGCCATCAACTGGTCTTCGAAGGCGTCGGCAACTTCCACGAGATCAAGTGGCGATCCGACGCGGTCCGGGACACGGTGCGCGGATACCTGAACAAGCCCGACTCTGCAGTGGGAATTCGTGGTCGGACCCAATCGGTACGAGTACCTGGAATGGGCGGATGTTCCCTTCAACCGGTACGGGCGCCTCGACGACCTGAATACCGCGAACCTGCGGGTAGCGGACAAGACGACCTCCGGGAGCGAGACGATCTATCGCGTCAGCTTCGCCGGCGCCCAGCTCGTCGACGTGTTCACGGTGGATGCAGCCGGCCGGTTGGCCCGCAGGGAACTTGCGGACCAGTCGGGGAATCTCCTGGACGACTCGCGTGAGACGTGGGACTTCGTGCCCGTGACCCTGACGCAGCCCAGCCCGGACACGGTGGCACCCATCCGGGATGTGGATGAGGCGATCGAGGCGGCGACGCTGGGCACCACCATCAAGCGCGTGGCTCGCGACGCCGCTAGGACCGCGAACCGGCGCGAGCTGAGTCCCACGAAGGCGCAGGGCGTGGTGCGGGCCAAGGTGTTCGCCAAGAACTTCCGTGGCAAAGGCCGTGCCGCGGAACCCTTGTCCCTGTACCTCAAGATCCAGCACAAGGGCACCCGCATCTTCCGCGAGAACCCCTACACCGGGGAGCTGGTCTCGTGGCGCATCGTGCAGCGCGGCGGGAAGTGGAAGGCTGTGCGGACGAAGGCCTGAGGCGACCCTGCACAACCGTTAGTCCGGGGGATACGGGTTAGTCCTTTGCACAGCCGTGAGTCCCAGACGCGGACTTCCCGCTAACGGCTGTACTTCCCGCTAACGGCTGTACTTCCGGCTAACGGGAGCGGAAGGACAGGGCGTGAGAGGTGACGCTGCGGGTCGGCGTCAAACGGCGTTAGTCCTTTGCACAGCCGTGAGTCCCAGACGCGGACTTCCGGCTAACGGCTGCAATTCCGGCTGGCGCCGGGTGCAGTCACCCCGGCCCTACACCCCGGTCCGGCCGTCGACGGCCTCCCGCAACAGGTCGGCGTGACCGTTGTGCCGGGCGTACTCCGCGATCATGTGCAGGTAGATCCAGCGCAGGGTGACCTGCTCGCCGTGGCGGCTCTCCGACATGTCATCCAACGACAGGTACACCACGGCGTCCCGCGCGGCAGCGACCTCGCCGCGGTACACCTGCAGGTCGTCCTCCCAGCGCGCCGGGTCCACCTCGTCGAAGTCGAGGTCCGGCTGGTCCCTGGACACGTTCAAGGCCGGCAGTGGCATCCCGCACATGTACATGCGGAACCACCACCGTTCCACCCGCGCCATGTGCCGCACCAGGCCGTGCAGGGACAAACCCGACGGCGGGACCGCGCGCACGGACACCTGCTCGGCGGACAGATCCATGCACTTCTCCAGCAGCGTCTGCCGGTGGAAGTCGAGGAAAGCGTCCAACATGTCGCGCTCTGGGCCGGTCCGCGGCGGTGGGGTTCGCATCCGTTCAGCGTAGGCCGCCCAGCCCTCATCCGGCTCAGCGAGCGGGACCGGGCAGCCGCATCCGCGGCCCTCGGCGCGGCGGCGCGGCGCCGGCAAGCTCGATCATGCGCACCGCCCGGTGCCGGTGACCGGCGTAGCAACTGAGGAGGTCGAGCATGTCCTCATCCGTGCCGTCCGTGCGGCCGGTCAAGGCGAAGGTCACGTTACGCGCCAGGTGGTAGTCGCCCACGCTGACCGCATCCGCGTCACCGAGCGCACGCGAGCTTATCTCCGCGGCGGTCCACGGCCCCACGCCGGGAATCGCGGTCAGCAGTTCGCGGCCCTGCGCCGCCGGCAGGCCCTCGGCTCGGGTGAGCAGGTGCACGCGTGCGGCAATCTCCCGGATCGTGGTCAACCGCTGGGAGTCGACGCCGTACCTGCGCCAATCCCATGACGGCACTTGCAGCACGTCCGTCGGCGCCGGTGGCACCCGCATGCCCGTCAGGAGCCGGGCCCGGCGCGGGTGACCCGTGCTCCGCGACCAGCCCCCGCCAGGCACCGCGCGCCTCCACCCCGGTCACCCGCTGCTCGAGCACCGCGGCAACCGCCACCTGCCAGGTCAGCAGTGTGCGCGGCACCCGGACCGTCTTGCCGTACCGCCGCCACTGCCGCTCCACCACCGGATGCTGCGGGCGGAATCCGTCGGCCTCATCTGGGCCACCCAGCAAGTCGTCGAGATGCTCGGCACCCCACTGCGCGCCGTCGCCCCAGAACGCCGCCGCCACGCCCTCGGCCACCGGCTGCAGCCGAAGCGTGAACCCACCGTCCGGGCTCAGCCCGGTCAGCCAGGTGATCTCGCCGGTTCGCCGGTAGCACGGATCACCGGCCCCGCGGCTGAGCACGCCGAGCATCGCCGCGAGATTGCGCGGCTGACCGAACTCCGCCTCGATCACGACAGTCCGCATCGCTTCGCGTACAGGCGGTACAACTGCCCGCGCTGCTGCCTATTGACGCCGATCGTGTAGTCGCCGGTGCGACCGTCGGGCAGTGTCACCTGTACCGGGAAGTAGGTCCCCTGCTTGTCGTCGGCCAGCGCGTGGGCGTCGCAGCGGTTGGGACGCAGGACCACCTTCCGGCTGCTCGCCGGGGATCCGGCAGCCGCGGCCAGTGCCCGCGGGTCCTCTGGCGCGAAGAGGATCGTCGTCCCGAGCGCGCCGACCGTGGCCCCGCCCGGCTGGACCCGCACCCGCAACCCGGTCCCGGTCACGGCCTCGACATCCAACACCGCAGTCTGTTCCACCGCCTTCTCGAAGCAGCGGCCGTCGAGGTACTTCTGCAACTGTCCCGAGAGTGTCATCGGCGGACACCGCTAGTGGTCTTCCCCGGCGACAGTGAGCCTCACCTCCTGCCCACCATCACCGGAACACAAAGCCTCGGGCAGTTGCACCTTCAGGTCCACCGCCGCCCCGGCCGGGATCTCGACCGGCTCGTCCCACACAGCGGGACCGGCCAGCCCGGGCGAGACGAGTTCGGCCCGTTCGACGGTCACCGGATCGTCGCCGGCGTTGGTCACCTGGATCTCGATCTTGTCCAGCGGGGTGTCGCTGCGGGTCTGGTAGAGGCTCACCGCCACCTCCGGCGCACCCGGACCGGTGCAGCCGGCGAGCACCAGGACCACACCGAGCAGTCCTGTGCGCCACACGCGCCGAACGTACCCGGCGTAGCGTGGGGCCATGAGCACCGGACCGACCGTCACCGTCTCCATGCCGTTCGACGAAGCCGTCGCCGCCACTCGGGCGGCCCTGTCCGACGAGGGGTTCGGAGTCCTCACCGAGATCGACATGCAGGCCACCATGAAAGCCAAGCTGGGTGAGGATTACCCGCCCCTGCTCATCCTGGGCGCCTGCAACCCCGGGTTCGCGCACCAGGCCATGGCGATCGCGCCGGAGGTGGCGACGCTGGTCCCCTGCAACGTGGTCCTGCGCGAGACAGCCGACGGGGTGTCGGTGCAGACCGTCGATCCCCAGATGCTCGTGGATATCACCGAAGCGCCGGAACTGGCACCTCTGGCACAGGACCTCCGGGCCAAGCTGGACCGGGTCTTCGCCGCCCTCTCCGCCTGACCCATGCTGGCGATCGGCACCGACATCGTCCGCGTGACGCGGCTCGAGAAGCACGTGGCGCGCCCGGACAGCGGCTTCCTGCGCCGGTCCTTCACCGAGCGGGAACGGGAGGTGTGCGGCGACCGGGTGTCCTCCCTGGCCGGACGCTGGGCCGCCAAGGAATCGGTGATGAAGGCACTCGGCGCCGGCATCGGGGAGGTGCCGCTCACCGACATCGAGATCGACCGGGACGCCGATGGGCGACCTGTGCTGCGTCTGCACGGCGCAGCCGCCCTCCGGGCAGAACAGGCTGGGCTCAGCCACTGGCAGGTGTCGATCTCCCACGACGGCGAGTACGCGGTGGCGATGGTGGTGGCGTCAGGCTGACGGCCCGGGTGGGGATTGCACCTGAGTCACAAACATCTACCGACGCGGCGCGATCACTTGTGACCCAGCGACAACCCAGTTGCACCTGAGTCACCCAGCTCCTTGGCTCAACGCTCCAGCAGGTAGGCCACCGCGCCGCTGACCGTGTCCATCCGGTCGTAGTCGTCCTCCGGGATGTCCGCGGCGATGGCGTCCGAAACCGCGGCGACGTACGCCAGGAAGTCCATCGAATCCAGATCGGCACCGTCGCGCAGGCTGGCGTCCGGGTCGAACGCCGCCGTGTCGATCTCCGGTGCCACATCTGCCAGCGCGGCCAGTACCGTCTCGCGGGCTTGCGTCTCGTTCATAGCTCCTCCGGGTGGGTGAGTGCCTCGCCGAGGGCGGTGAGGAAGCGGGCGCCGGTGCGGCCGTCGGTGGCGCGGTGATCAGCCGCGAGCGTCACAGTCACGGTGCTGCGCACTGCCAGCTCGCCGTCAACGACCCACGGCCGCTGCCCGACGGCACCGATCCCGACAAGGGCCACCTGCGGTGGGTAGATCACACCGAACAGCGCCTCCGGCCCGCCGTCCGCGAGGCTGCTGACCGTGATGCTGCCGGGCTGGAGTTCCGTTCCCTTCAACCTGCCGGCCTTCGCCCGCTTGACCAGATCGGTGAGGTGCACCATCAGACCCTGCAGGTCGAGGCCCTGCGCTCCCAGGATCCGCGGGGTGACCAGGCCGCCGCTGCGGGTGGCCACGGCGACGCCGAGGTCGACGCCGTCGGCAGGGACGAACTCGTCGGTCCAGTGCCCGTTCAGTTCCGGCACCTTCGTGGCCGCGATCACGGCGGCCCGCAGGAACAACGCTGCCGGCAGCACCCGGTCGCGGGGCTTGCGGTCGGCGTTCGCTTCCCGCAGCCATTGCAGCGTGGCCGTGATGTCGAAGGTCTGCGCCACGTAGTAGTGCGGGATCTCCCGGGCCGCCCGGCCCATCAGTGCCGCCGTGGCCGCCCGCATCGCCGCCGTGCGGTCCACGGGCGCGCGCTTGGCCTTCGCCGGGACGTCCGCCGCGGTGACGATGGTCTCGGCTGCCAGCGCCGTGAGGTCGACGCCGCGCTCCCGGGCGATCCGGCGGGCCCGCGGGGTGATCCTGGGCCGGCCCGGGGGGACCGGCGGCGGCTCGACCACCGGCGCATGGTGAGTGACCGCCGCGGGCCCTCCGACGCTTGATTCCCCGGCGGCGGCGAGCACATCCTTGCGGGTGATCTGCCCGCCCTTCCCGCTCCCGGTCACCTCCTCCGGGGTCAACCCGAACTGGTGCAGCAGGTGCCGCACCGGCGGGGTGGGCGTCGGCCGCACGGGCGGTGGCGCGGCCTGCCGGTCGGCAGTCTCCCTCGAGTCACCGCCGACCGGCATCCCCCTCGGTGCGGCCTCCCCCGCGTCTTCAGCCCCGATGCGCGCGAGCGGGGTGCCCACCGGGACCAGCGTGCCGGGTTCGACGAGCAACTCCGCGACGACACCACTCTCGAAGACCTCGACGTCGATGGCCGACTTGGCGGTGTCGACGACCGCCACGACGTCTCCCTTGTGGACGGTGTCGCCGGGCTTGACCAACCATTCGAGCAGCGTGCCCTCGTCCATGTCCGCACCCAGCGACGGCATCTTGAACAGGCCCATGGCGATCAGCTCTCCCCGCGCATCGCCGCCTGCACCGCGAGGACCACGTCATCCACGCTCGGGATCGCCGCTTGTTCCATGTGCCGGGCGTAGGGGGTCGGGACCTCCTTGCTGGCCACTCGGCCCACAGGGGCATCGAGTTCGTAGAAGGCCTGCTCCATGATCCGCGCGGACACTTCCGCCGAGATACTGCCGCTGCGCCAGCCCTCGTCGACGACGACCGCCCGGTGGGTGCGCCGCACGGAGTCCAGGAAGGTGGCCTCGTCCAGCGGCCGCAGCGTGCGCAAGTCCACCACCTCGGCCTCGATGCCGTCGGCTGCCAACTTGTCCGCCGCGGCCATGGTGGTCGGCAAGGTGCCGCCGTAGGTGATGAGCGAGACGTCGGCACCGGTGCGGCGGATCGCGGCGGTGTCCAGGTCGACCGGGCCCGCGTCATCGGGCAGTTCGCCGGAGGCGTTGTACAAGCCGCCGTGCTCGAAGATCAGCACCGGGTCCGGGTCGGCCAGGGCGGTTGCCATCATCCAGCGGGCATCGGTGACCGTGGCCGGCGCGACCACCCGGATGCCGGGGATGTGCGCGTACCAGCCGTCGAAGGAGTGCGAGTGCTGCGCCGCCAACTGCCGGCCGGCACCGGTCGTCATCCGGATGACCAGCGGCACGTTGAACTGCCCACCGGACATGTGCAGCAGAGCGGCGGCGGTGTTCACGATCTGGTCGAGCGCGAGCAGGCTGAAGTTGACCGTCATGATCTCGACGATCGGTCGCATCCCGCCCAGCGCCGCGCCGATCCCGGCACCGACGAAGGCGGACTCCGACAGCGGGGTGTCCCGGATGCGGTCGGGCCCGAACTCCTCCAGCAGACCCATCGTCACGGCGTAGCAACCGCCGTACTCACCGATGTCCTCGCCCATCACGAAGACCCGCTCGTCGTCGGTCATCGCCGCGCGGATCCCCTCACGCACGGCCTCGCGGTAGGTGATGGTGGCCATCAGAGCCTCCCTGCCGAACTGGTCGGGCTGTAGACGAAGCGCATCAGGTCGGCGACGTCCTCGTCGGGCGACTCCTCGGCGAACTGCACGGCGTCCTCGATCTCGGCAGCGATCTCGTCCTCCATCGCCTGCAGCGTCTGGTCGTCGACCTCCAACTTGGCCAGGAAGGTGTCGATCGGGTCGCGTTCGCGCCACTTCTCGACCTCGGCCTTCTCGCGGTAGCGCTCCGGGTCGAACATCGAGTGGGCGCGGAAGCGGTACGTGCGGGCCTCCAGGAAGTGCGGGCCACCCCCGCCCCGGATCGCGTCCACCGCGCGGCGGGCGGATTCGGCGACGGCCAGCACGTCCATACCGTCGACCGACCAGGCCGGCATCTCGTAGGCCGCGGCCTTCATCGGCAGGTTCGTCTCCGACTCCGAACGGCTCAGCGCCGTGCCCATGGCGTACAGGTTGTTCTCGCAGACGAACAGCACCGGCAGGTTCCACAGTTCCGCCAAGTTCATGGACTCGTGGAACTCACCTTCGGCCATCGCCCCCTCGCCGAAGAAGCAGACGGTCACCCGGTCGCGTTCCTGCATGTGGTCGGCCAGGGCCAGGCCCACCGCGGTCGGCAGACCGCCGCCGACGATGGCGTTGCCGCCGTAGAACCGCAGGTCGGCGTTGAACAGGTGCATGGAACCGCCGCGACCGCGGCTGCAGCCGGTCACCTTGCCGTACATCTCCGCCATCACCTCGCGGGCACTCATCCCGCGCAGCAGGGCGTGACCGTGCTCGCGGTAGGTGGCGACCACCGCATCGTCATCGCGCAGGTTGGACATCACGCCGGTGGCCACCGCCTCCTCGCCGATGTAGACGTGCAGGAACCCGCGGATCTTCGTCTCGCTGTACAACTCGACGCAGCGCTCCTCGAAACGACGGACTCGCAGCATGGCGCGCAACAGGTCCAGGTCGCTCATTTCTCACCTCCGGTTGACTCCAGGGTGGACAGGTCGCCCTCGGGCAGGCCCAGTTCCCGCGCCCGCAGCAGCCGGCGCATGATCTTGCCGCTGCGGGTGTGCGGCAGGTTGTCGGAGAATGCGATCTCCCGCGGCGCGACGGCCGGGCCGAGCCGGCGGCGGGCATGTGCGATCAGTTCGCGGCGCAGCGTGGCGGGGTCGGCATCGACGCCCGGCTTGAGCGAGACGAAGGCCTTGATCTTCTGGCCCATCACCGGGTCGGGCACGCCGATCACGCCGGCCTCCGCCACGGCCGGGTGTTCCATGAGCACGCTCTCCACCTCGAACGGGCCGATGAGATGGCCCGCGGTCTTGATCACGTCGTCCGCGCGCCCGACGAACCAGAAGTAGCCGTTGTCGTCGCGCTGCGCGAGGTCACCGGTCAGGTACCAGCCGTCCACGAAACACTTGCGGTAGCGCTGCTCCTCGTCCAGGTAGCCGCGGAACATCGACGGCCAGCCGGCCCGCAGCGCCAACTCGCCGACCTCGCCGGCACCGAGCTCGACCATGTGTCCGTCGGGCCCAACTTCGGCCCGACCCTCCTCACCGCGCTGCAGGACCCCGGCGGTGATCCCCGGCATGGGCCGGCCCATCGACCCCGGGTACACGTCGGCGCTGGCGTAGTTGGCGATCATGATCCCGCCGGTCTCGGTCTGCCACCAGTTGTCGTGGATCGTCAGGCCCAGCACCTCCCTGCCCCACACGACGGCCTCGGGGTTGAGCGGCTCGCCGACGCTGGCCACGAACCGCACGGACGACAGGTCGTACTCCTTCGGCACATCCGGCCCAGCGCGCATCAGCATCCGGATGGCCGTGGGAGCGGTGTACCAGACCGTCACTCGCTGCTCGCTGAGCGTGGCGTACCAGCGGCGGGCATCGAACTCGCCCTCGTCGACGATCATGGTCAACCCGTGCGTCAGCGGCGAGATGATCCCGTAGGAGGTGCCGGTGACCCAACCCGGGTCGGCGGTGCACCAGTAGACGTCGTCGGCGCGCAGGTCGAGCGCGAAGTGCCCGGTCGCGTAGTGCGCGACGACCGCGCCGTGCACGTGGACCGCGGCCTTGGGGGTGCCGGTCGTGCCGCTGGTGAAGTGCAGCAGGGCCATGTCCTCGCGGTCCGTGGGCTCGATGGTGAACTGGTCCGACTGCGCCGGCCACCAGGTCGTCGAAGTACACCGCGCCCGGGATGTCCGAAAGGTCCCCGTCGTCCATGGCATCGACCAGGATGACGTGCTGCAGCGTCGGCATCTCTGCGCGTACCGGCGCGATCTTCTTGCGGTACAGCGCCTTCGACGTCACGATCGCCGCGCCGCCGCCGATCACGACCCGCTGCTTGATCGGTTCCGGGCCGAACGCGCTGAACAGCGGCGCGAAGACACTGCGGGCCTTGAGCGTTCCGAGCACCGCCACGTACAACTGCGGCACCCGGCCGATGAGGCTGAAGACCCGATCCCCCGGCGCGATGCCGATGCTGCGCAACGCGTTCGCGAAGGCGTTGGTGCGTCGCTGCAGGTCGGCGTACGTGACGTCGGTCTCGCCGCCCTGCTTGCCCAAGCAGCGCAGCGCCACCCGGTCCCCACGGCCGGCGACCACATGCCGGTCGACGGCCTCGTATGCGATGTTGAACCCGCCACCGGGCAATCCGTCCAGCCACTGCTCCGCGGATTCCCAGGTGAAATCGGCGCGGGCGGCGGCGTAGTCGGGAAGATTCGGTGTGCCACGCAGATCCGCCGGATGCTTGCGGATGACGGGGGTTTCAGTTAACCCACCCATAGTTCAGGTATACACCTGACCCGGTCGCGATGGCGGGCGAATCACGACCTCCGTGACGCGGTGTCACGCCGGAGTGCGGAAGCCCCCGAAACAGGTGCGGTAGGCCGAAGGGGTTGTGCCGCGTGGCGGCCGCGGAGTGGAGACGCACATCCCAGCGGGGGTCATGCTGGACCTTCGGACGGCGACTTTGCGGTCGCCCGTCGCCGCAACGGGTGCGACCCCGTCCGGGGACGGATCCACTTGAAGCCAGTCCGCAGGCGTAGCCTGTCCGCGTGACGACGGGATCGGGAGACGCCGGCGACTGGCTGGTCACGCAGGTCGTCTTCCAACTGGGTGCCCTGACCCCGGACGAGCAGGCCGCCGTCTACGGTGCCGGCTACTCCTACGCCTCGTCGGGCACGCAGGTGCCGATGCCTGCGGACAGCGCCGCGTGGATCACCGCGGTGCTGCGCGACTTCCGGGTGCAACCGTGCCAGTTCTGCAACCACGCACTGCTGGAGCACACGCTGTCGATCACGGAGGCCGGACCCACCCTGATCTGCGACGCCGACGGCGTGTCGCGGCCGGCATGGGCGTGGCACGCCGGCCCGCAGCGGCCACCGGTCTGGCGCATCGCCCTTGCCATCATCCTGTGGGTGGGGATCCCGCTGACCACGATCGGCCTAGCCGGGTGGCTCATGCCCACAGTCGCCGCACTCACGTACCGGAAGCGGCGCTGGGTGCTCGGCGCCGTCGTGTGGGGGCTGCTGACCGTGGCGCTGGTCGTACTCATCGAGCGCGGGGTGGACGGCCCCGGGCTCGGCATGCTGGCGCTGCTGGTGTGGTTCGGCAGTGCCGTTATACGGCGGCTTCCAGATCAAACCCTGGTTGGCCAGCCTGCCCGCACCGCGCTTGACGCGCACGTAAGGATGGGCACATGGACAGCACACAGATGTACACGACGGCGCTGGTTGCGGAACGGGTCCTCGTCGGGGGGGCCACCATCATCGCGCCCCACCGGTTGCTGACGGGTTTCGGAGCACCGGCCGACCTGGACACCCCAGCGGTCCGGTACACCGCGCGCCTGTTCGGCATCCGCAACCTCGCTCTGGGTGTGCAGGTCTGGCAGGCGCGCCACGACCCCGACCGACTGCGAACCCTTGCCGGCCAGAACGCGGCAGTGGAACTCACGGACCTGGTGGCCGGAGCCGCACTGGCCAAGAGCGCACCGGAGTTGCGTATCCCGGCGATCGCCGTCACGGTCATCTCGGTGGCCGTGGCTTCCGGCTTCCTGGGATTGCGGCGACTGGTGGCGCGGGGGGCGACTGACACAGGCAACTGACTGGTCCGGGTCCCGGCAGCACTTGGTTAGAGCTCGTCCCGTTCGTGAGCGTTTGCACGCGTGTTTTCGCTCACCAACGGGACAACGTCTCACCAAGTGGTCGACGGGCACTGACTTGGTGCGATTGCGACAGGGAGTCACCGAGGTCGCTTGCCACCGCGAGGGCACCCCCACCCGACGTAGGCTGGACCTGCCGGTGGTCACGCACGGGGTGTGCTGGTGCCGCCACCGCCGGTCGGGGAGGTGGTCCTCATGGTTGCTGCAGCGATCCTGGATCACCCACGTGCCGATCCTCCCGAGCGCGGCCGCTTCCACACGACATGTGTGCAGGTCGTGGCCGCCATCGTGGCGACGGTGGGCCTCCTCGTGGTCGCGTTGTCCCCATCCGTCGCCGCCGTCCCGGACCACACGGGTGCGCCCGCGCGAGCGGCGGAGGCTGCAGACCCGGTCAGCCTGCTCCTGTTCCATGGCGAGGGGTGTCCGCATTGCGCCGCGGAGCGGGAGTACCTGGTCGGGTTGTCCCAGCGCCACCCGGACCTCGTGATCCACGAGTACGAAGTGTGGCACGACGTGGACAACCAGGAACTCCTGATGCGGTACGCGCGGGACCTTCAGTTCGAGCCCGCCGGAGTTCCCGTGACGATCGTGGGCGATCAGGTCTGGATCGGTTTCAGCGACCCCATCGCTGAGGAGATCGAGGCCGCAGTGGAGTCCGCGGCCGGTGATCAGTCGGAGTCCGCGACCGACGTCTGACACAGCCGTCGACGTACCACTTCTCGGTACGGTGTCCCTGGATTCTGCGTCCTTGGTCGCCTCGACCCTCGTGATCGGGTTCGTCGACGGCATCAACCCATGTTCGTTGTGGGTGCTGTCCGTTCTGCTGGCGATCGTGCTGCATGGCGGTTCCCGGGGCAAGGTGGCCCTGGTCGGATCGGTCTTCCTCGCGGTGACCGCGGGCATGTACGGGCTGTACATCGTCGGTTTCTACAGCGCACTCGACTACGCATCCGAACTGGACTGGATCGCCCTGGTGGTCGCTGCCATCGCGTTCACGTTCGGGGTGCTGCAGCTGAAGGATGGGGTGAAACCCGGCCGGGGGCCGTCGCTGTCGATCGCGCAGGCGAAGCGACCGGGGATCTACCGCCGGATGCGCGGGATCTCGGCAGCCGACCGGGGGATCGCGGGGGTCCTGGCCGGAACTGTTGTGCTGGCCGTGGGCGTCTCTCTGCTGGAGACGCCCTGCACGGCCGGCCTACCGCTGCTGTGGACCAACATGCTGGCCCAGCAAGGGGTTCCGACGGGCACCTCCGTTGCGCTGTTCGGGCTGTACATGGCGGTGTTCCTCATGGACGAGCTGATCATCTTCGGACTGGCGGTCTTCACGCTGCGCGCCACCCGCATGCAGGAGGAGCACGGCCGAGCCCTCAAGATCATCGCGGGGTCGGTGATGGTGGCGCTGGCCGTGACGATGGTGCTCGCCCCGGACGCACTCACCACACTGACCGGAACGCTGCTGGTGTTCGGCGCGGCGGCGCTGCTGGCAGCAGTTCTCTGGCGCTGGGTGCGGTCCCACGAGCGGCCGATCGGCGCACCCGGGGGGTGACGGGCCGGGTCACGGGCTGGCGATCGCCGCCCGTTGCACGGCTGCACGCGCCTCGCCGGTGACGCCGGAATCCATCCGGACACCCATCGTGTGCAGCATGCGGGCCATGCCATCCCCCACCCTCGTCACCAGCACGACTGTCACCTCGTGCTCCTTGAGGAAACGCGCCACGGCCGCATGGTGGGATCCGTGGGTGCCGGCATCGTGCGATTGGTCCCAGCCAACGTCGAACTCATCCCACCTCTCGATCCGACCATGGGCGATGTGCGCGACCGCGACCGTCCGGGCCTTGCCCCATGAGTGACCCACATTGCCGGCGGGATCCGTCGCAACCGCAATACTCACAGGTTCAGCGTAGGCCGCGTCGGCACGGTCCACGCGCCGCCGGGGCGTGGCCAGAGTCTCGAAGTCCTGCGCTGCCTGACATTCACGTCGGCGCTGCTCCGGCGAGTCGGGACGGCGCCGCCGAACAGTGAGCGGCCGGTCCGATGCAACTCCCTGATCGCCCCCATATCAGGCAGTTGCTCGCACCCCGACGTGTCGCACCGGAATAGGGTTCAACGCGGGAGGCCACCATGGAGCGCATTCTGCAGACGCATCACTTCGGGCCGCACCGCGTGGACCTGGTCGAACTCAACGAGGACGAAGGGGTCGCCGGTTACAACGTCCTCGTCGATGAAGAGCTGGTGACTGACTCACCGCTTCCGCACGAGCCGTCGTTCGAGGATCTGGTCCGGATCTACGCGGCCTCGCAGCACGACTCCTGATCCGCTCTCCTGGCGAGAGCCTTCCACCGGTGGTGATGCCATGCCGGCGACCTCCATGGTGATGTCCTCGGTCAGCGGGAACTGCACCTCGACGTCCTCCAGGTCACGGAACTTGATCTTCTCCTTGATCGTCCGCAGACCCGCATCCCCCTGCGTCGCAGCCCTTGTTCCAGGCTCTCCACATCCACGATCTTATCCAAGACTTGAATCACTCAAGTCTTGGCAGGGATGCTCCGGGGCGTGTTCCCACGACACGCACCGCTCCCGCACCGCTGAACGCCGACGTGATCAATACTCGGCACATGCTCAGCGGTTTGTCCGAACGTGTCCTGCCCGCAGCCCAGCGCCGGTCGATGGATGAACTCACCGATGACCTCGACCTGACGGCCGGTGACTCCGCCTCGAAGCGATCGGCCTTCTGGACGATGCTCGTCCTGTCGGCGGTGATCGCCTCCGCCGGGGTGCTCTCGGATTCGACAGCGACAGTCATCGGCGCCATGATCATCGCGCCGCTGTCCACGCCGATCATGGGCATGGCCCTCGGGATCGCCAAGCGGGAACCCGGTGGAGCGGCCAAAGCCGGACGCTTCGTGCTGATCGGCGCCCTGATCGTGGTCGTGATCGGCATCCTGTTCACGCTGCTTCTGCCGGCCTCCTACGACCTGCTCGGCAACCCCCAGATCTCCGGCCGGACGACGCCTGGCCTGCTGGATCTGATCGCCGCGGTGGCGACCGGTTTCGCCGGCGCCGTGGCCCTGGCCAGACGCGATGTGGCTGCCGTCCTGCCAGGTGTGGCCATCGCGATCTCGCTGGTCCCGCCACTGGCGGTGGTCGGAGTGTGCCTCGGCCAACAGGCCTACAGCCTGGCGACCGGGGCGCTGCTGCTGTTCGTGTCGAATCTGCTCGCGCTGGTACTCGCGGGCACGCTGGTCTACACCGCGATCGGGCTCGGTGGCGACACCGAACCGGGGCTGTCACGACGCAAGGCGTACCTGACGATCGGCATCCTCCTGGTCGTGGTCGCCGTGCCGCTGATCGCCAACACGACCGCCACGTACCTGATCAACGTGTGGACCAACCGCGTTCAAACCGTCGCCACACAATGGGTCTCGCAGGTACCCGGCGCCAGCATCAGCGGCGTCGAGGTGGTGTCCCGCGAGGTCTACGTCAATGTGCAGACAACCGGCGACGTACCGCCTGTGGACGAACTCACCAGCAGTCTGGCCGGGCAGATACCCGACGGGATATCCGTCGTGGTGACGACCTCGCTCGGGGAGGAGATCGACGCCGGGGTGGTGGGTGGCTAACGTCCCCAAACGAGCCTCCGAGGAGCCGGGAACTCGGGTTGTCACGACGGGCGTGGATGGCCGGCACGGGCTACTCGTCACCAGTGCCATCGGTGCCCCCAGTAGGACTCGAACCTACAACCTACGGATTAAAAGTCCGCAGCTCTGCCAATTGAGCTATAGGGGCGGGGGCACGGCGAATTTGCCGGAGAAAAGTCGCACGTGCCGCCGTGATTGATGAGTCTACGGGAGCCGGGTGAACCGTCTTGCCGGTCGGTGGGCCTACGCAGACGGCCGAGCATGAGCGGCGACTGGAGGCGTTGGGGCGGGAAAGTGGGCGGCGTGACTTTCTCTCCCGGGTGTACGTTCCACTCCCCGGTAGCGCCGGGTGCCGGGCACGCCGGCTCCGCGACGTCGGCCGTCACCGGCTCGCGCGCCGCTCCCGTCCGAAGCACCCTGAAACCGATCCGCGAGTGGTGAACGAGCAGCAACCGCGCCCCAATCGCGACCTCGGGCACGCCACACCCGCATCGAGCCCAAACCGGGTCCCTCCCCGGCTGCGAGGTCCACGCAGATGCGGCCGTGTGCGCAAAGGACCGGAATCCGAAGGCAGTCAACCGATACGCCCGTGGTGGCCATGAACCCCACTGCCCCGACCCGCCGCTCTTGGCCGCTCACTGACACCGCAACCTGCGGCCGCTCACAGGGCGCGATACCCGGAAAGTCGCGCGCACCCGCGCACGCATCCTCCAGCGCGGTCATCAGCGACAACACGACGTCTTCCCGCCACGGTGGCGCTGCGATCTGGACAGCCACAGGAAGACCGGCGCTACCCCTCGCGCTGTCGCGGACTGCCTGAACCGCCTTGTCGCGGCTCTTGCCCACGACCACCTGCTCGGTCTCGGCCACCCGCGTCACCGGTGCGACACCGGCCGGCCAACCGAGAGCGTTGAACATCAGGCTCGCACCCCAGAAGTCCGCCATGTCCACAGTGCCACCGTGCGCAGGTGCCACGATGGGCGCCGCCGGACAGAGGATCGCATCCAAGCCAGCGGTGTCCATCGCGTCCCGGAACGAGATCTCCAACTGCAGCCGGTGATGCAGAAGGCGCATCAGATCGTCGGCGGACTTGGCTGACTTCGTGCTCGTCGCCATGCCGCGCAACCGCTTCTGGCCGGACGCCGCAACCCCTGGGCCAGCACGGTCATCATGGGCGCGGGCATCGAGGTGAGTCGTTTGGTCGACTCCATCAGCGGTACCGGATCCTCATCGCCCAGGATGTCGCGGACGAAGGCGAAATTCGTGGCTCCGATGATCGCGAAGAACTGCTCGACGATCTCCTGCGTGTCCGGGGCATCGGTCCAGGCCCGGACATCCGCTCCCTGGCTGCGCAACGCCTCACTGGCCTGGCGCAGCCCACGACTCACCGCCGGGGACGGCTCCCAGCCTCCGACGTCGGTCAAGACCCCGACCCGCAGCCCTGCAGGTTCCGGAACCTCACGCCAAGGCACGGGAGCCTGCACGGTGTAGCGCCCGGACGGTGCCTCCGCAAGCACCCGGAAGGCAAGCGCCACGTCGCGAGCATGGCGCGCCAAGGGTCCCGGCTGGGCCACGATGCCCTCCACTCCCTCAGCTGTCTGCACCGGGGGTGGACTGGACAGCAGGCGCCGGGCGGTCGGCTTCAGACCGAAGATCCCGCACCATGCCGCCGGGATCCGGATGCTGCCACCGAAGTCCCCGCCGAGACCGAGCGCGGAAGCCCCCGCCGCGATCGCAGCAGCCTCACCACCACTGCTGCCACCGCTGGTGCGAGAGATGTCCCACGGGTTGTTCGTCCGGCCGTAGATCGCGTTGTCCGTCTCGATCGTGCCCAGCGTCTGCGGGACGTTGGTCTTCCCCAGCACGATGGCGCCGGCACCGCGCAGGGCTGCGACCATCGGATCGTCGGTTGCGGCAACGTTGTCCCGCAGCCTCGCGACACCGTACGTCGTGGGCATGCCGGCCACGTCGAACTGGTCCTTGACCGTGATCGGAACACCATGCAGCGGTCCCAGCGGGCGCCCCTCGGCCACAGCCTCGTCCGCCGCTGCCGCTTCGGCGCGCGCCTGGTCGAATCGGGGTTGGACCACGGCGTTGATCTGGCTGTGGGTCCGCTCGATGCGTTCGATGTGGTCGTCGACCAACTCAGCAGCCGACACCTCGGAGGCGGCGACCCGCTCTGCCATTTCGACTGCCGACCATTGATCCATCGGTGGCATTGCGGGCCTCCTGCCTGCCCCGGCCACACACTCATCGCCGATCGCCCACCGGTGATGCCTCGTGACCTGTGAGTGCTCGGATTGTACGTGCCGGAATTCCCCGACGTCGACCCTCGGTGGGCCGCATCATTCGGCTTCGCCGATCGCGCGGGAGGACAGTCGGACAGCGCGGCCCCCGCCACGTGAGGACCCGCCGAATGGTGCCGCCCACCGCGCTGACGTAGCGTTGCGTGCGTGTCCGGAACCAACATCCACATCTCCCCGCCGTCAGATGCCGGGGGCAGCTACGCCGACTTCGTCGTCGTCTGGCAGACCGACGAGACGTTCGTCCTCGACTTCGCGGCGATGACCGGACCTCCCACACCAGCCGACGAAGGGGACGAGGACGTCGTCAACGCCCAGATCATCACCCGCGTCCGCATCCCACCCGCCCAGGTCTTCGAGATCATGAAGGCCCTGGAGCAGCAACTGACTCAGTGGGAGGACAGGACCGGCAACACCCCGGACCGGCCCTGAGCGCCACGACCCAGGTGCCCACGTCGTCGGCGCCCGGCCCTTCGCGCCCTGCCGGGAACCTCGTACGCGCTACTTCTCCTTGGCCGTCCAGGTCGTATCCGCCACGCAGGCAGCGATGTCCAACAACCCGGTGGACGTGTACCCGATTATCTTGTCGTAACCGACGGCCAGGCTGCCCTTCGCGGTGTCGCCCGTCACCTTGCCCTTGACCGTTATGTTCGTCCCGTTCTCGCCGGTGAAGAGCATCGTGAACTTGCCCTTCTTCAGTCGCGTCGGCGACTGCAGCAGGATCGGATAGACCTCCCCCTCACTGCTGCCCGTCACGACCGAGACGCACAGGACCCAGAGCGACGTCTTGAAGCCCGACACTTTCTTGGAACTGGCGGTGAAGGTCACTGCGGATTTCTGCTCCGTCTTGCCCTTGAAGTGGGATGGACCCGCCGAGGCCGGCGCTGCGACCCCTCCGGCAAGAAGTACCACCGATGCTGCGGCGATCAGAGTCCTGCGTCCTCGTAGGCTCATGACGCACCTCCTTGCAAGTCCGTCGCCCCCGACGACCGGGGCCCACGCCCTGCCCCTCCAGTCTATTCCCTCACGAGCCGCAGCCGGATCGGGTGAGCCGCATCGCCGGGTGATCCGGTCACCGGCGATGATGGCAGGGAGAGGAACAGACCATGCCCGGACTTCGCATCGGGACCTCCGGCTGGAAGTACCCGCACTGGCGCGGCGGCTTCTATCCCGTCGGCTTGCGCCATGCGGACGAGCTCGCGTTCCTGGCCCAGCACCTGAACAGCGCCGAGATCAACAGTTCCTTCTACTCCCTGAAGAACCCGGAGGACTACGCCGCCTGGCGGGATGCGACGCCGCCCGACTTCTGCTTCGCCGTCAAGGGAGGCCGCTTCATCACGCACATGAAGAAGCTGCTCGATCCGCGGCCGAGTTTGGCCAACTTCTTCGCGTCCGGGCCGCTGGCGCTCGGCGACAAACTGGGGCCGTTCCTCTGGCAGCTCCCCCGAGCACTACCCTTCGACGCTGCACGGATCGCTGACTTCCTCTCGGCGCTACCCACCACCTCGACCGAAGCCGCGGAACTCGCCGCGGAGTGCGACCGGCGGATCGTGCCCGAGCCGTTCACACAGGTGGACCCGGACCGACCGCTGCGCCATGCGCTCGAGGTGCGCCACGAGTCCTACCGCGACGATCGTTTCCCGGACCTGCTGCATGCCAACGGCGTGGCCTTGGTGCAGGCGGACACGGCAGGACGCTTCCCGTACTTCGACGAACAGACAGCCGATTTCCGGTACGCCCGCCTGCACGGCGCGGACACCCTGTACGCCGGCTCCTACTCACCCGACCTGATCGGTCAGTGGGCGCAGCGCGTCTGCCAGTGGCTCGACGATGGCCTCGACACGTACGTCTACTTCGACAACGATGCCGAGGGTGCGGCCCCCCACGACGCCATCTCCCTGGCGCGGGCGGTAGCCCACTGACTTCAGTCACCGGCGCACTGGGTGCCAAATCCGGCACGGCGGCCCTGATCCTTCGCTTTGCTTGACATCGTCCCCCCCTCGGGAAGTTGCCCCGACCGCCCATCCGCGCCTACGGTCTGGGACAGGGGGTGGCGTCATGACTGCGAGGCGAGGTTCCACGGCGTCAACGCCGATGTCGTGGGCCATGTGGGCGGCGGCCCTGCTTCCCCGCGGCCCCCTCGGCTGGGTCAACGCGCACTGGACGATGCCGCTGGCACTCGGCCCTATGTATCCCGTCATGGGCGACGCGGCGCAACTGCAGCCGCAGGACGACCTGCTGGAGGTCGCCTGCGGGTCAGGGGTGTTCCTCACACAGCAGGCAGGTCACGTGCGTCACGTGGCCGGCGTGGACCTGTCTGGCATCCAGGTCGATCTGGCGCGCCGGCGCCTGGCCACGCGGATCGCCGCGGGCACCGCAGAGATCGTCCTGGGTGACGCGGCGGCGTTGCCCTGGCCGGACGGGAGTTTCAGCGCGGTCGTGTGCATGGAGGCCTTCATGGCGTTTCCCGATCCCGATCGGGCGCTCGCCGAGATGTTCCGCGTACTGCGGCCCGGTGGCCGGGCCACGCTGCACATCGGGGACCAGGTTCCCCCGGGGACGACGACCCACCGAGAACCCGGTGGCATGTGGGTCTGGAGCGAGCATGACGTCAGACACATGGTCGAGCGGGCAGGTTTCACCGACGTGACCCTCTGGTACGCGGACGCCAGCGGGGACAGCCGGTTCGCGCGGTGGGTCAATCGGGTGGCGGGCTCCGAGCAGGCGCGACTGGTCCGCGCCCTGAAGAGGTAGACCTCGTCTGGATGCGGGTGGTGATTCCACGGTGGAAGCCCAGATTTGCGTGAGCCCTGGCCCACTGCCACACGCTGACACGCCAGGGGTCGCCGCCCGCCGATGCCGGCCGTTCCCACCTCAGTTGCGCCTCAGTCACAGACATCGCAGCCCCTCGATCTTTGTGACGCAACGACAATCAGTTGCGCCTCAGGCACAGACATCGCAGCCCCCCGCATCTTGGTGATGCAACGACAACTCAGTTGCGCCTCAGTCACAGACATCGCAGCCCCCCGGCATCTTTGTGACGCAGCGACAACTCAGTCACAGATCGCCGCCCGTGACAGGCTGCCTGAGGGTCAGATTGGCGACGCGCCCACTCCCGGCACTCAGCCACCGCCGAGTGTGGCAACGAGAACTGCGGGAAAGGCTCGAGACCGCCCCTCGCTGTCCGGACTTCGCATGATGATCAAGCGTTGTCGGCCGCCGCTGTGGGGACGCCGGCCGAGGGCAAGGGGGACTATGCCCGGCCCGTCCGCGCGGGAGACGACGAGCACCGGACGATCGACGTGATCCGGAACTAGACTGGAAGTGAGGGCCCCTGCAGTGGGGACGCCGCGGGGGTGGTGGGTCGCACGGAGCGGCCGGGTGGCGGTGAGACACGAGGGGGGCTCGTGCGATGACCACGACAATGCACAAGCGCACCATCCACGTCGATGCTCCGGTCGAAGCGGTTTTCGACTACATCAAGGACCCACGCCACATGTGGGTTGGATTCCCCGAGGAGAAGGCCCCGAACTTCACGGATGTCACCATGACCCCGGAGGGGGTCGGGTCGACGTACACCTGGAACACCAGCATCCTCTTCTTCCACATGCACGGGGTCATGACCCGCGAGGAGTGCGTGGCGAACAAGCAGATCGTCGACCGGTCCTCGACGGGCCCGGTGTGGACGTACGACTTCGAGCAGGACGACACGGGCACAATGCTGACGTTGTCCTACGAGTACTCCACGAAGGTGCCGTTGATGGACAAGGCCCTCGACAGCATCTTCTGGAACGGCGACCGGGATCTCGACCGGATGCTGGCCGGCTACAAGAAGGAGATCGAGGGCTGAGGCTCAGCGCCCCGGCGTGTGGGCCTGCAGCCAACCCACGACGTCGGCGGTCACCTCGTCCCGGTTCGTCTCGTTGAAGATCTCGTGCCGGGCGCCCTCGTACACCCTCAGCGTGACGTCGGTCAGGCCGGCATCGCGGTACCGCTGCGCCAGCAGCCCGACCAGTTGGCCGCCGCCGGACAGGGGATCCTCACTGCCCGAGGCGATGAGCAGCGGCAGGTCCTTGCGGATTCCGGAGAGTACCTCCGGGTCGGCCAGCCGGGCGGCCTTCCCGAACAGCATCGGAACGGTCTCCGGCGGCGTCTCGAAACCGCACCATGGGTCGGCGACGTACTTGTCGACCTCGGTCTCGTCGCGGCTGAGCCACTCGAAGCCGGTGCGGTGCTCGAAGCCCGCGTTGAACGCCTCCAGGCCGACCGGGCCCTCGGATTGCGCCAGGTTGGCGGCGAGGACATCGAGGGCGGTGGAACCAGTCAGCACGACGCCGGCGTACAGGTCGGGGTGCTCCACGATCACCGACTGTGCCGCGAACGAGCCCATGGAGTGGGCGATGAGGAACACGGGCAGTCCCGGGTGGTCGGCGGCGATCGCAGCGCCGAACTGCGCGACGTCGGCGATGAGGCCGTCGAAACCCACCGTCCCGAAGTCCCCGAGGTTGCCTGGCCGGTGCGGCCGTGACCGCGGTGATCGGTGGCGTAGACGTCGTAGCCGGCAGCATTCAGCGCCTGCGCCAACCGGTCATAGCGAGCGGCATGCTCGGCGAGGCCGTGAGCGATCTGCACGACGCCGACCGCGTCTCCGGCAGCCGGCCACGCGTAGGAAACGATCGGCGAGCCGTCGGCGGCCGAGATGAACGAGGAAGTCGACGCAGTCATGGCCCTCATTGTGGTCGGCGCCGCGACAGCGGGTCTACCCGGCGGCGGGTGCCAGTTCCTCGATCAACGTCTCCACCCGCCGGCGGATCTCATCGCGGATCGGCCGGACCGAATCGATCCCCTGCCCCGCCGGGTCGTCGAGCACCCAGTCCTCGTAGCGCTTGCCGGGGTAGATCGGGCAGGTGTCCCCGCAGCCCATGGTGATGACGACATCGGATGCCTGGACGGCGTCGGTGGTGAGGATCTTCGGCGTCTGGTCGCTCATGTCGATGCCCTCCTCGGCCATCGCCGCGACCGCAGCCGGGTTCACCGCGTCGCCGGGCGCCGACCCCGCGGAACGCACCTCGATCCGGCCCTCGCCCAGCTCGCGCAGGTAGGCCGCGGCCATCTGGGAGCGGCCGGCGTTGTGCACGCACACGAACAGCACGCTGGGTTTCATCGGGTTCCTTCCGGTTGGTGGATGGGGTCGGGCAGGTCGAGGGGTTCGGGAGCGGTATCGACCCGTGGGTAGAAGAACTCCGTCAGCAGGGCGCCGATGCCCGCACCGGCGAGTTGGGCCACGATGAACAGCGGTACCGACGCCAGGGCGATCCCGGAGAAGCTGTCGGTGAAGGCGCGCCCGATCGTCACCGCGGGATTCGCGAACGAGGTGGAGGCGGTGAAGAAGTAGGCGGCACCGATCCAGGCCGGCACCAGGGCCGGACCCAGGTGACCATGCCCGGTGCGCGTGATCGCGCCGATCAGCGACAGCAGCCCGGCCGTGGCCACGACCTCGCCCAGCAGCACTCCGGCGCCCTCGCGCCCGTGGGTCGAGGCCTGCCAGGCAGGTGCGCTGAACATCAGGTTGGCCAGCGCCACGCCGAGCAGCGCGCCACCGATCTGGGCGACGACATAGAGCCCGGCTTCGGGGAGCCCCATCTCCCGGCGGGAGGCCGCGACGATCGTGACGGCGGGGTTGAAGTGGGCACCCGAGATCGGCCCCAGGGTCCAGATGAGCACACCGAGCGCGGCGACCGTGGCCACCGCATTGATCAGCAGCGTGAGTCCCAGATCATCGGTCAGGGTCGAGGCCATGATTCCGGACCCGACCACCGCCGCCACCAAGCACGCCGGTCCCGATTCCTTCGGCGGCTACGCGCCGCAGGGGCTGTGTCATGCAGACACGGTGAGTATCTGGTCGAGCAACGCCCTCACCCTCCGCTCGATGTCGTCTCGGATGACCCGGACCTCCGACAGGTCGCGATCGGCGGGATCACCGACCTGCCAGTCCTCGTACCGCTTCCCGGGGAAGATCGGGCAGGCATCACCGCAACCCATGGTCACGATAACGTCCGCCGCCCGGATCACTTCGTCGGTCCAGGGTTTGGGGAACTCCCGGGAGATGTCGATCCCGCGTTCGCCCATGGCCTCGATGGCCGCGGGGTTGATCAGACTGGCGGGTTCGGACCCGCCGGACCAGGCGATGGCGGCATCCCCGGCCAGCTCCTCGAAGAAGCCGAGCGCCATCTGCGAGCGGCCGGCGTTGTGCACACAGAGGAAGAGCACGACCGGGCGGTCGTCGTCCGAGCGCCCCTCCACCTTCGCCAGCGCGGTGAGCCGCTGGACGGCGAACCGCTCGGCGAGCAGTGGCAGCCACTGTTGGGCGGTAGCCCGGTTGGCGAACTCCTCGTAGGAGTGGTGCAGGAACCGCTCGATCGTTTCGGTGGAGAAGATGCCGGCGAAACGCTCGTGCAGCCGGGTGGCGGCCGTCCGCAGTGCCAGCTGCTGGTCGATCGAGATGCCGTCGCGGGTGAAAGGACTGTCACTCATCTGTGTTCCTCGGGTGTGATGGCGTGCGCGAGACGGTCCACCCGTTCCGCGATGGTGTCGAATGCATCTCCGAACGCCGCGGCGTTCCCGGCGGCCACTGGATCGGGCACGGACCAGTGCATGTGCGGCACACCCAGCGGTTGCAGCTCCTCGTCGGCGCTGTCGCAGACCGTCACCACGAGGGCGTCGGTGATCGCGTCGCTGGTCAGGGGCGTCGGAGCCCCGCGGTCCAGGTCGAGACCCCGCCGACGGGCGGTGCGCACCGCGACTGGATGGACCCGATCCGCGGGGTGGGTACCGGCCGATTCCACCGGGACCGTGCTGTGCTCACGCCACAGCGCTTCGGCGAACTGCGACCGCGCGGAGTTGTGGGTGCAGACGAAGAGGATCTTCTGCACATGGACCGCAGTCGGACCCAGGGCGGCGGCGCCCAGATCCGTGAGCTGCAGGTACACGCGGCGTCGGTCCGCTTCTGACGGCACCCTGGTGACAACACCGGCTTCGAGCAGGACCTTGGTGTGGTGGGCGAGCAGGTTCGAGGGGATGCCCAACTGCTCGCCCAGCGATGCTGGCGTCCGATCCCCGACGAGCAGCGCATCGGCCACCGACAACCGCAGGGGGTCACCCAATGCGGCGTGGACGGCGGCTCTTTGCTCGATATTCATTGAGTCAATAGTTACTGATTAAATGGAGGGTGTCAAGCGCCACCACACAGAGGTATACTTCAATCATGGTTGAAGCAATCACCATTGAAGCGAGGCGGTCCGACTGGCCGGATCCCAGCATGGCCGTCGATCTCCTGCAAGCCGTTGCCGACCCGGTGCGCTGGACGGTCCTGGCGCGCCTCGAGCACGGCACTGCCTGCGTCTGCGAACTCCAGGAGCACTTCCCGATTGCCGCCAACCTGCTCAGCTACCACCTGAAGGTCCTGCGCGAGGCCGGCCTGGTCACGACGGCCCGGCGTGGCCGCTGGGTGGACTACTCGTTGGCGCCCGACGCCCTGGACCGGATTCGCGGGGCATTGCCGGGAGCGGGCTGACATGACGACGCGCCTGGAACCGGCCTCCGCCACCCTTCGCAGGTGGGTGGTTCTGAGCGCATCCGCTGCAGCCTGGGTCCTGCTCTACCGACTCAACCAGCCATTCTGGGACTGGCTGATCTACACGGTCTTCGGGCTGCCACCGGAGAGCGCCCTGGGCTCGAGCCTGCACTTCTTCGGCTACGACCTCGTCAAGATCACGCTGCTGCTGGTCGGGATCATCTTCGTGGTCACGGTGTTGCGCTCCTTCATGTCGCTGGAACGCACCCGGGCGCTGCTCGGCGGTCGCCGGGAGGGCGTCGGCAACGTCATGGCGGCGTCGCTGGGTGTCGTGACCCCGTTCTGCTCCTGCAGCGCAGTGCCCGCGTTCATCGGCTTCGTCTCGGCGGGCATCCCGATCGGCGTCACGATGAGCTTCCTGATCGCCAGCCCACTGGTGAACGAGATCGCCATCGGCCTGTTGTGGGGGATGTTCGGAATCGGGCCGACCCTGCTGTACGTGGCCGCGGGCCTGCTCATCGCGATCGTGGCGGGCTGGGTCCTCGGCCGGATGCACGCCGAGCGGTGGGTCGAGCCATTCGTCTTCGAGACGAAACTGCGCGGCGAGGTGGTCGACGACACGACCCAGCTCACCTGGGACGACCGGATCGCCATGGGCCGCGAGGAAGTGGCCACGATCCTGCGCAAGATCTGGCCGTACCTGCTGGTGGGCATCGGGCTGGGCGCGGTCATCCACGGGTGGGTACCGACCGACTTCTTCACCACCTACGCCAACGCCGACAACCCGCTGGGCGTCGTGGTGGCGGTGGCGATCGGCGTGCCGCTGTATTCGAACGCCGCCGGCGTGATGCCCCTGGTCCAGTCGCTGTACGGCGCGGGCCTACCCATGGGCACGCTGCTCGCCTTCATGATGAGCGTCGTCGCCTTGTCGTTGCCGGAGATGATCCTGCTGCGCCGGGTGCTGAAGCCGCAACTGATCGCTGCCTTCATCACGGTCGTGGCCACCGGCATCGTGATCGTCGGCTACACGTTCAACGTCGTACTGAGCTGAGAGGAGAAGACCATGGACATCAAGATCCTGGGACCGGGGTGCGCCAACTGCAAGCGTCTGGAGGAGCGCACGCGCGAAGCCGTGACGGCGCTGGACCTGGACGCCGAGGTCGAGAAGGTGACCGACCCCGCCGACATCGCCGGCTACGGGATCATGCGCACCCCCGGGCTCGTGGTCGATGATCACGTGCTGGTCTCCGGGCGGGTTCCAACGACCCGCGAGATCCAGGAACTGCTAGCGAAAAAGTGAGCCCAGGTCCTGCAACCGATCCTCGTTGACGCTGAACCATGCCCACTGGCCCCGCTGCTCGCGCTCCAGCAGCCCTGCCTGTGTGAGGACCTTGAGATGGTGGCTGACAGTCGGCTGGCTCAAACCCAGCGGCGCCGTCAGGTCGCATGCACACGCATCACCGGCTTCGCGCACGAGCGACAGCAGTTGCAGCCGCGCCGGATCAGCCACGGCCTTGAGCACCTGGGCCAGGGAATCCGCCGTCTCCCGGTCCAGCGGCACACGCAGGCCGTCGGCGCAGCACTGGCTGATGTCGATGAGTTCCAGCGGCTGGCGTATTGACATACATCAATACTGGCACGTACGGTCGATATCGACAACCATCGATATAGGAGGCAAGCATGTCCAGGGTGCAACTGGCGCTCAACGTCAAGGACCTCGACGCATCGATCGAGTTCTACACCAAGCTGTTCGGCGTCGAGCCGCACAAGGTGCGGGAGGGGTATGCCAACTTCGCCGTGCAGGACCCGCCGCTGAAGCTGGTGCTCATCGAAGGGCCGGAGGGCGGAACCCTGAACCACCTCGGGGTCGAAGTGGACGGCACCGGCGAAGTGCAGGAGGCCATCGACCGACTGTCCGGGAAAGGCTTGCAGACCCGCGAGGAGATGGCCACGGTGTGCTGTCACGCACAGCAGGACAAGGTGTGGGTCAACGACCCTGCCGGCGCGCCCTGGGAGGTCTACACGATCACCGACGACAACCCGCAGTCCACCACGCTGACGGTCAGTCCCTCCGGATGCTGCACGCCCACCGAATCAGCCTGCTGCTGACGTGATGCACACACCCGCCGACCCGGACCAGGCGGAGGCCGCCGTCCTGCAGAGGATGTCCGGCCTCGATCGCTGGCTGCCCTTGTGGATCGGCCTGGCCATGGTCGGCGGGTTGCTGCTCGGACGGATCTTCCCCGAGATCCAGAGCATCCTCGATGCCGGGCGCATCGGCGGCACGTCGCTACCGATCGCCGTCGGCCTGCTGGCCATGATGTACCCGGTCCTGGCCAAGGTCCGCTACGACCGGCTCGGGCATGTGACCGGTGACCGGAAGTTGCTGGTCCTCTCGCTACTGCTCAACTGGGTGGTCGGGCCGGCGCTGATGTTCGTGCTCGCATGGACGTTCCTGCCAGACCAGCCTGAGTTCCGCACGGGTTTGATCGTCGTGGGCTTGGCACGGTGCATCGCCATGGTCCTGATCTGGAACGAGTTGGCGTGCGGGGACCGGGAAGCCGCCGCCGTGCTGGTCGCCCTGAACTCGGTGTTCCAGGTCATCGCGTACGCCGGGCTCGGCCTGTTCTACCTGCAGATCCTGCCCGGCTGGCTGGGCTGGGAGACGGCCTCGGCGCAGTTCTCCACCTGGGCGATCACCAAGTCGGTGCTCATCTTCCTGGGTATCCCACTTCTTGCCGGCTACCTCACCCGACGGATCGGGGTGCGCCGCAAGGGCGAGCGCTGGTACGACGAGACCTTTCTGCCGCGCATAGGACCGATCGCGTTGTACGGACTGCTGTTCACGATCGTCGTCATGTTCGCGCTGCAGGGTGAGCGGATCACCCAGGATCCGCTGGATGTGGCCAGAATCGCCGTTCCGTTGTTGTGCTACTTCACCATCATGTGGTTCACCGCCTTCTTCTCGGCGCGAGCGATCGGACTCGACTACCCCAAGACCGCCACGATGGCGTTCACCGCCGCCGGCAACAACTTCGAGTTGGCCATCGCGGTCTCGATCGGGGTGTGGGGAGTCACGAGCGGCCAAGCCCTCGCCGGCACCGTCGGCCCGCTGATCGAGGTCCCCGCTCTGGTTGCCCTGGTGTACGTCTCCCTGTGGCTGCGGCGGCCCTGTTCCCCGTTGGCACCCCGCCGCGCCAACCGTGAGCCGAAGTCAGAGGCGTGAGCCGAAACTGGCCCGACTTTGGCTCGCAAACAGGCCTTTCGCTCACGCCTTCGCGGAGGTGGCCTCCTCGGCCAGCAACGCGGCCTTCGCCTCCTGCAACTTCGCCACCTCGTCAGCCGGAACCGTCGGGTACTCCAGATCCAGGCCCTTGATCGTGGTCGTGATGATGTCCGACACCGCGGCCCGCATGGCCCACTTGCGGTCCGCCGGGATCACGTACCACGGCGCCCACGGCGTGCTGGTGGCGTTGATCGCGTCCTCGAACGCGCCCATGTAGTCGTCCCAGTAGCCGCGCTCCACGATGTCGCCGTGGCTGAACTTCCAGTTCTTCTCCGGCTCCTCGAGCCGTTCCAGGAACCGGGCGCGCTGCTCCTGCCTGGACACGTTCAGGAAGAACTTGAGGATCGTCGTGCCGTTGCGGGCGAGGTGCTGCTCGAAGTTGTTGATGTCCTCGTAGCGGTGCTGCCAGATGTGCTTGTGGACGTCTCTCGGGTGGAAGGTCCGCGCTGTCGAGGATCTCGGGGTGCACCTTCACCACCAACACCTCTTCGTAGTAGGACCGGTTGAAGATCCCGATCATGCCGCGGGCCGGCAGTGCCTTCGAGTAGCGCCACAGGTAGTCGTGCGACAACTCCGTCGGCGCTGGGCACCTTGAACGAGGACACGCTGCAGCCCTGCGGGTTGACGCCGGACATGACATGCCGGATCGTCCCGTCCTTGCCCGCCGCGTCCATCGCCTGGAAGACGATCAGCACCGAGTGCCGGCCGTCGGCGTAGAGCAACTCCTGCGCCTCGGCGAGTTCGGTCCGGTTCTCCTCCAGCATCTCCTCAGCGCGTTTCTTGCGGTCGGTCTTGCTGAGGTCCTTCACGGCTTCCGGCAGCCACCGGGCGCTGTGGTCGGCGATCCGGAACTTCTCCCCGGCCTCGATCTTCAACTGGTCGAGGGTCTCCTTGGCCATCGGCATGGCGGTGCTCCTCAGCTCTCGGCGGCGGCTTTGAGCCGCTGCAGGGTGGTTTCGATGCTCCATTGGTTGTGCTGCGCCCGCGGACCGGGGATCATCAACTGACCGACCTTCTCGATAGGGATCGACCTCAGCCCGACCCGCCGGTCCTCCCAGGTCTCAGTGACCTCGCAGCCAGTCTCCGTGGGACGGAAGTCGTAGCTCCAGCGGGACACCCCCGCGGGCCAGAAGTCCACGTCGAACTCGAACTTCACGCCGCGCTCCATGACCCGCACCGTGCACAGAGTGAACCAACGCCACACGCCTTTGCGGTTCAGCCCCCAGAAGCGCGACCCCGGCCGCAGATGATGCGGGTGGCCGATCGTTCCCGTCGCCTCAGGGGACCACTGACCCATATGCGAGACGTCGACGACGAGATCGTAGACAACTTCTCCGGAGGCGCCGCGATCTCGATGCTCGCGCGGGCCATGGTCTCGCTCGGGGGGTTCGCCATGGCTGGCAGCCTACTGGCTACACCCGGACGAGCGTCTTGCCGAGGTTGGCGCCGGTGAACAGGTCCTGCAGTCCACGCGGCGCGGAATCCAGGCCGTCCAACACGTAGGTGCGCGCCTGCAGCCGGCCCTCGGCCATCCACTGGCCCATCGCCTGAGCGGCCTCGGTGGCCCGGTCCATGTGGTCGAGGATGATGAAGCCCTTGAGCAAGGCCCGCCGCGGGATCGCGTTGATGAGGTTGGCCGGGCCGGGGCTGGGGGTGTCGGTGTCGTACTGGGAGATCGCGCCGCACAGGATGATCCGCGCGTGGTCGTTGATCCGCGCCAGCACCTCGTTGAGCGTCTCCCCGCCGACGTTGTCGAAGTAGACGTCGATGCCGTCCGGGCAGGTGCGGCTCAATCCTGCGCCGATGTCCTCGGCCCGGTAGTCGATGCACTCGTCGAAGCCGAGCTCGTCGACCACCCAGCGGCATTTCTCCGGCGTCCCGGCCAGTCCCACCACCCGGGCGCCCATGATCTTCGCGATCTGCCCGGCGATCGAGCCCACGCCGCCGGCGGCCCCCGACACGACCACAGTCTCCCCGGGCTGCGGTTTGCCGATGTCCTCGAGCCCCACATAGGCAGTCAGCCCGGTCACCCCGAACACACTCAGCGCCTGCTCGTACGTCACGCCCTCCGGGATCGGCACCCCGCCGTTGAGCACCGCGTAGTCCTGCCAGCCGGGCATCCCGAACACCCGGGCGCCGACCTGGAATCGGGGATTGCGCGACTCGACCACCTGGCCCGCCCCCGCGCTGCGGATGACCTCGCCCTTGCCGATCTTCGGCAGGTACGTGTCGTAGGACATCCAGCCCCGGATGGTCGGGTCGATGGACAGATACTCCACGTTGATCAGGAACTCCCCGTCCTGCAAAGGCGGCAGTTCCACCTCGTCACTGGCGAAGTCGGTCAGGGCGACCTGGCCCTGCGGCCGGTGGGCAAGGGTGATGCGGTGCGAGGTGACCATGCCAGCACGATACTTTGGTCTGGCCATGTCGCTCAGTGTCGCCTTCCTGCTCGCCGTCGGTTTCGGTGCTGCCCTCGGTCTTGCGATGCGTCAGTTGATGGGCAACCGGGTCCGTCTGGGGTGGTCGGAGGCCGTCCTGTCCGGCATCGTGGGCGCGGCCCTCGGCGCGCTGACTATCTCGCTGGTGCGAGGTGGCTACTACCGCGAGCACTGGCTGGGCATGCTGATCACGTCGGCGCTGGGCACTGTTGGTGGTGATGCTGATCGTCGGGTACTTCACCCGCCAGCCGCACCCGACCGCGGCCGAGTTGGTGGCCGCCGGCGAGAGCGCCCGGGTGGAGTTCAAATCCACGGCGCGCTGCAACCTGCACACCGGCCAGCGCGACGACAAGATGGAGATGGTCATCAGCAAGACCGTGGCAGCCTTCGCCAACTCCGGTGGCGGCGACCTGCTGATCGGCGTCGACGATGCGGGCCGCGGGCTGGGGCTGGCCGAGGACCTCAAGTTCATGAAGTCCCCGGACCTCGACCGCTACGAGTTGTGGCTGCGCGACCACCTCACGAAGACCCTGGGCGCCGCGGCGACCGCGAACATCGAGGTGACGTTCCCGATCCTCGACGGGCAGCCCGTGTGCCACGTACGCACTCTGGGCTCGACCCGGCCGGTGTTCCTCACCCCGGGCAAGGGGCAACCGGTTCAGATGTGGGTCCGGGTGGGCAATTCCACCCGGCAACTCGGCGTGGATGAGGCGCTCAGTTACGCGGCTGACCGTTGGGGGCGGCGCCGGCTGCGATGAGTCCCGGACCCGGTGTCTGGATTGTCTTAATGATCAAGGCCGCCGAAGACGAGTCCCTCACGATCACAGTCGCGGGAGCATGATCATTAAGACAATCCAGACACGGCGTCGACGTCACCGCCCCGTGAACTCCGCCGGCCGCCGCTCCAGGAAGCTCCGGACCCCCTCGGCGGCGTCCTCGGACGCCATGATCTGCGCGAGGACCTCCTTGATGTGCTCGCGGGCGGCGTCCTCCCCGGCATCGCGGGTGATCCGGGCACTGGCCAGGGTCGCCTGCACCGCCAGCGGCGCCTGGGCGGCGATGGTCTGGGCAATGGCAACGGCCCGGTCGAGTTGCTGGCCGGCCGGAACGACCTCCTGGACCAGCCCGATCCGGTAGGCCTCGTCGGCACCGAACTCCTCGGCGGTCAGCAGGAAGCGCATGGCGTTGCCCCAACCGAGCTGGGTGGTGGCCCGCAGCGTGGCGCCTTCGAACGGGATGATCCCGCGGCCGATCTCCAACTGCCGGAACCGCACGTCGTCGGCGGCGATGACGATGTCACTGGCCAGCGCCAACTCGATGCTGAGCGTGTACGCGATGCCCTGCACCGCCATCACGACCGGCTTCGGCACCGGCGGCCCCCACATCCCGAAGGGGTCGAACTGGTAGTCCCCGGACAGCGCCTGAGGCCCGGCCTTCGCCACCTCGGGGCCCACCTGCGCGAGGTCCAGACCGGCGCTGAAGTGATCGCCGAACGCATGCACCACACCGACCCGCAGTTCCGGGTCGGTGGCCAGCCGCTCGAACGCTGCGCCGAACTGGTCGATCAACTCGAGGTCGAAGGCATTGCGCTTCTCCGGCCGGTTGACTCCGATCAGCAGCACGTGTCCGCGCTGCTCCACTTCCACCTTCATGGTTTCTCCCAACCCTCTTTGACGATGTCGCGCAGCACCGCCTCGTCCACGGCGCGCAGGTCCTTGATGTACAGGCAGCCCTTGCCGGTCGAGTGCGGTCCGAGCCGGTCCAGCAGGGGCGAGTCGGTCGCGCCTGGCACGTAGAGCGTGAGGGCGGCTTTGCGTGGTGAGACTCCGAGCACGAACCAGGCGTGCGTTCCGGACGTGTTCGTGTACTCGCTGTCCCCGAACCCGACGATGGCTGTGCCCCACATGCGCGGCTCGACGCCGGTGACCTCGCCGAGGATGGCTACTGCCCGCTGCGCGTCTTCACGCCGCCGCACGTTGTCAACACCGGCCAGGAAGGCCGCGACGTCGGCTCCGTTCGCACTGGTCTTCATGCCCCTAACCTACGCTGGGTCGATGACCGGGCGACGCGGATGGCAGATCGCATTCGCCGCCCTGCTCCTCGTCCAATTCTGGGCGCTCTACGTACCGCGGGCACCCAGCATCGACACCGGCCTGCCCCTGGACAAGGCAGTCCATTTCACGCTCTTCGCAACCGTCACTTGGCTCGGACTGCGCGCCGGAATCCCGGGTCGATGGGTCGCGGCCGCCATGGTGCTGCAAGCCGCGGCCAGCGAGGTGGTGCAGAACTACCTACTGCCCCAACGCGGGGGCGACATCTGGGACTTCGCCGCCGATGTGCTGGGCATCGCCGTGGGCCTGTGGGTGGGCCGGAATCAGTCTCGCAAGGTGCAGGGCGGAACTGCCCCGATCCCAGGGGCCGGTGGCTTTCGCGGGTGAGTCCGGCGTGCGCGCGCCAGGTTGGAGGTTGTCCACGGCGTTGCCGAAGCCACCCGTGTGTCCGCGCACCTCGTGAAGTTCTCCAGTCGGTCACTGACCGCGCATCTTGCGCATCTCGTCGGCGATCTCCTGCTCAGACGGTTGCCGGTTCTGCGGGCCGAACGTGCCCCACAGGATGAACAACGACGCGATGCCCATCCCGAACATCGCCCAGATCGGCCAGAAGTACCCCCCACCGGACAGCGCCCAAATCGCGGTCAGCAGGATCGACACGATCACGAACACGCCGACCACGCTCAAAGCATTGCGCTTGTCCTTGATCCGTTTGACTGCCGCAGCCCGCAACTGGTCATCGCTCATGACACCGAGGCTAGACCCGTCGCGCGTACCTTGACCAGGTCAGTGGACCTGCCACGCACGCAGCGTCATCCCCGCGTCCCGCAGCCGCTCGACCAACGCGTCGCCCATCGCCGCGGCCGGGGTGAGCACACCGCCCGGCCCTTCGGTGGTCGAGAGACACAAGCCCGACTCCGACAGCATCCGGGAGGTGGCGGCGTAACCGGGGTCGCCCTTGCCGATGACCTCCGCGCCATACACCCGCCCGTCCGGCAAGCTGCTGCGGAACTCGATGCGGAACCCGCCCTTCTCCTGGGCTTCGGCACTCGGGCCCTCCCCGGGTTCGGGCAGGAAGCGAGCGGCCACCTTGCGGGCCGGGGCTACCGACATCGCGGCCATCCCGCCGGTCGTCGCTGCTGCCAGCGCAGCCGCCCGGGCGCGCCCGCCCATCCCGGAACCGGTGGCGACGACCTCCTTGTAGCCGAACTCCTGGCCGTAGGCGTAGTCCAGCAGCAGGTTCGAGCGGCGCACCACCCGGGCGTTGATCATGGCCATCACCCACGGCCCGGTCCATGAATCCAGCACCGGCTCGTAGTGCACCCACATCTGGTCGCCGCGGTCGGGGCCGGAGTGCCCCGGGGTCAACGCGTACGGGTCGCCCATGATCTGCTTCAGCGCCGGGTCGGCCTTGGCCGCTTCCATCTGCCCGATGCCGCTGGCGACGGTGCCGCCGCTGAAGCCACCGCTGGCCCAGCGCACGGCCATCACCGTCTCCCCCAGCTCACCCTCGGCGGCTTCATGCAGCAAGTACACGCCCAGGTCGGAGGGGATCGAGTCGAATCCGCTGGCGTGCACGATGCGGGCGCCGGACTCCTTCGCGACCTGGTCGTAGCGGTCGATGCTCTCGCGAATGAACAAGACCTCGCCGGCGAGGTCCGCGTAGTGGGTGCCGGCTTTCGCGCAGGCCTCGACCAGCGGCAGTCCGTACTTCCAGTACGGACCGACGGTGGTGACCACGGCCTTGGTCGATTGGGCGAGCTTCTTCAGCGCCGCGGGGTCGGACGCATCCGCGGTGACTATCGGCCAGACCACGCCGAGTTCGTCGCGGACGGCTTCGAGTTTGCTGCGGGAACGCCCAGCCAGGGCGATGGTCTCGGTTGCCCCGCGGTTCGCCAGGTACTCCGCGACGAGCTTGCCCGTGAACCCGGTGGCGCCGTAGACAACGAGGTCGTAGTCGGTCATGCCCCTACGGTACGGGGCGGGCCATGACGTGATCCGACTCGACCGAATGTGCGACCCGGAAGGTGCGCTCGCCCACGATCGTGAACCCGAACTTCTCGTAGAACCGGATCGCGCGCTTGTTCTGCTCGTTGGTGCCCAGCCAGATCCAGTCGTGACCCTGACTGTGCGCGAAGCGCAGGCTCTCCTGCATCAGCGCCGCCGCCACACCGCTGCCGTGGGCGGCTTCGGATCCACGTAGATCCGGCGCAATTCCAGTGGGTTGGCCCACTCGGTCTGGATCGGTGGCGGATCGGTCGCCAGCATGACGTACCCGCACACCTCGCCGTCCGCGCCATCGACGACCAGGAACTGCGCGCTGGCCATGTACTCGACGAACCGGTCCCGGCTCAGTTCCGTGCGGATGTGCTCCGCGATCGCCTCGGGCGGGCGTGTGGTCGGGGCATGCCAGCGGGAAGGTGCGGGCGGCAAGGCGCGCGATGGCCGGGGCGTCGGCAGCGGTGGCGATCCGGACCATGGCTCCACAGTAGGTTCGCGCGAACTTGGCGCCGAATCCGGCCATCCGTGGCCGGATTCGGCACGAAGTTCCTACCGCTGCGCCAGCGCCGCCCGGATCTGCTTGCCCACCGGGTCGTCGGCCGACACGAAGGCCGCGGGCGTGTCCAGCGGCGCCGGCACGTCGACGGTCTGGTCCCCGGCGAACGACTCCCCGGTCAGCACGTTGACCCATTCGCCCGGCGGGAAGGACACCGACACCGTGTCCGCGCCTTCGGCCAGCACCGGTGCCACCAGCAGGTGATCGCCGAGGAAGAACTGCAGGTCGGCGTCCGCTGCCGCCGTGTCCGGATAGACCATCCAGGTCGGCCGGATGGCCGGTACGCCGGTGGCGACGGCCGCGTCGATCACGGTCTTGCGGTACGGGTACAACGCGGCGTAGATCTTGGACGCCTCCGCAAAGGCGGCCCGGGTTTCCGGGGTGTCGTAGACCTGCTGGTTCTGCGCCGGGCGGTTTCCCTCATGCGTGCGCATCATGACCCCGAACGCCTGCATCTGCGCCCACCGGGTGTTCAACTCCGGCGGCCGCACGTAGTTCTTCACCACCGCGTTGATGCTCGTGTAGCCGCCGATGTCGCTGTGCCACAGCGGTGACCCCGAGATCCCGCCGGACAGCATTCCGTAGACGGCGCTGGCCATCCCGTCCTGCTCGGCGTAGTCCACCATCTGGTCGCCGTTCCACATCATCGGAACCTGCTGCGCGGAGCCGATGAACGCCGAACGCATGAACGCCAGGCACTGCGGCTGACCGGCCTGATCGCATCCCTGCCGCACCACCGAGGCCCACAGTTGCGGGTACAGGTTGTGCACGATCGCAGCGTCGCCGTCGAACAACTTCGCGTCGTACGGCAGCGCTTCGCCGAAGTCGGCCATGAAGCCCACCGCACCGGCACCCAGCACATCCTCGGCGATCACATCGGCGTACCAGTCGCGGGCCGCCGGGTTGGTGAAGTCGACCAGCACTGCCTCGAATCCGTTCTGGTCCATCAGGTACGGCTGCCCGGCCTGGGTCTGCACCGTGTAGCCCTTGTCGATGGCCTCCTGCGTAGAGGTTGTCGATCGTGGCATCGCCCTTCTGCGTGGGATCCACCAGCCACGGGTTGATGTAGGTCAGCACCTGGATGCCGTCCTTGTTCAGGTCGCGCACGAGTCGTCGCCACCCGGGGTATCGCTGCTTGTCCAACTGCCAGGTCCACCACAGCCGGTCGCCGAAGCTCGTCGTGCGCTTGCCCGTCCAGTCCTGCAGCCAGACCCCGGAGATCTCGGTCCCGGCCGCCTGCATCTCGCGCACGACGGTGCGTACTTTGTCGGTGCCGCCCTGCAACCCCAACACCGCGCCCCGCTGCACCCAATCGGCCAGCGCGGGGCGGGTCTTGCCGGTCTCCCGCGCGGCGATCACAGCCTCCGGCGTTCCGGCGACGTAGATCTCCGCGGAGATCGTGGGCGACCACGCCTCCAGGCTGGCCTGCCCGTTGCGGGAGAAGTCCGCGATGGTGAAGGCCCCGCTGGCTTCGGTGTCCGCGAATGTGAAGGCCTTGTTCTCGCTGGTCACGTAGGAGGGCCACGCCGCATAGGTCGTCGTGAGGTTGCCACCGGCCTTCTGCGCGACGTCGGCCAGGTAGGTCAGGGGCTGCTCGCCGCGGCCGATGCCCTGCTCCCGCGGCAGAATCGGCGTGATCGACCCGGTCAGGTCGAGTTGCCGGTACTGCTCGCCGAGGCCGTACAGTTTCTCGCCGTTGGCGATGCCCGCGGTGAGCACGACGCTGTCAACGCCTTGCGCCCGGACGTTCATCTGCAGCGCCCGGACCGCCGCCGACTTGGGCACGGCCAGCAGGGTCACGGTGTAGTCGGCCGAACCGCCGTCGCCGCGCAAGGTCCCGGTGATCCGCACCTGCGGCCCCCGCTGCTCGACAGTGTCCACCGTTTGGTCGGGCATGGTCCCCGATCGCTGGACGTCGGCCCAGAAGTAGCCCAAGTGCTCGGTGAAACTGACGCTGCCCTTGCCGGCCGACAGGAACGCCACCCCCGGCTGGGTCTGCCAGGCGATGGCGCCGTTCTCGACGATTCGCACGGCGTTGTCGGTGACCTCGACCTCGAACGGCCCGGTGCGCAGCGTCTCCTGCTCGGCGTTGACCGTCAGGGCGCCAGGCTGGATCGGGTCGAGTCGGTCCTTCGGGATCTGCGTCCAGAGGTAGACCCCGGCAGCGACCGCCAGCAGCACCAGCACGAGCAGGAGGATGAGTAGCCACTTGAGAATGCGCCACCAGAGGGACTTGGGCTTCACCTGGGCGTCATCTGCAGTTGGCACAGGGGCCAAACTAGCCAAGTCCGCGGTCGGGATTTGAGACGCTGTTGCCCTCCCGCCCGGCGTGTCGAGGGCAACAACGTCATAGAACTGGCGCAGGCGCGGGCGACGATGAGCCATGGCCCGCCTGACCTACGCCGCGCTCATGTCCGTCGACGGCTACGTGGCCGATCCGTCTGGACGGTTCGACTGGGCGATGCCCGACGAGACCGTCCACGCGTTCATCAACGACCTCGAACGTCCCATCGGCACCCACCTCTACGGCCGCCGGATGTACGAGGTGATGTCGGTCTGGGAGACGATCACGGCCACGGATTCGCCGGCGATGGCTGACTACGCCGACATCTGGCGGGCTGCGGAGAAGGTCGTCTACTCGACGACGCTGACGGCCACGACCACCCCGAGAACGCGCCTGGAGCGGTCGTTCGATCCGGCGGAGGTGTCCCGGCTCAAGGAGGAGTCCGACCTGTCGATCAGCGGCCCGACCCTGGCGGCGCATGCATTTCGAGCGGGGATCGTCGACGACGTTCACCTCTTCGTCGCGCCGTGCCTCGTCGGCGGGGGCCTGCCCGCCTTCCCGCAGGGACTGACAGCGGGCTTCGACCTGCGTGACCATCGCAGCTTCGACAACGGCATGGTGTACCAGCACTACGCGGTACGGAACGGCTAGAGCCGGGGCCCGTGCACAACCTCGCGGGGTGACGGGGTGCTTGCCACCTCGTCGACGGCCTAGCAGGTCAGGCATACCGGACCCTCGGAGACCCCGCACAGCCCGTAGTGCGTGTTGTCCACGTAGTAGGCGATCGTGTCGATGTCGCCGTACCCGATGACCAGATTCGGCGCGAGTCCGCTTCACGGCTGCGAAGCGGATCTTCGCCCCCGAGGTGGTCCGCACGGCCCGCCGAAGGCTCCAGTGCCAACTCCCCGGGAAGGTTTGGTGGTAGCGGATCGTGCGCCCGGGGGTGGTGCGGGCGGCGACCGGTACCGCTGGCAGGGCCAGCGCGACCGCGACCGGCAACCACCGGACACCTGGTGGGTACGCCGGGCAATCTGGCTCCGCGACTGTTGCACGGTTGCTGGTTCCGCTCCGCGACTGTTGCACGGTTGCTGGTTTCGAGCCCGAAACCAGCAACGGCGCAACACTCGCGCTCCGGGCAGCAACGGCGCAACACTCGCGCAACCGTACGCTGCCCGAGCAACTCCACTTACCGCCAACCTCGATACGGTGTCGCCGTGGAGATCACCGACATAGTCACTGTGTTCGACGCAGCCGATATCGAGACCGAGAGCGCGTTCTGGGCCGCAGTCACCGGTGGCACCATCGTGAAGAACGATGACTGGCACGCCATCCACGCCCCCGGCGGCCGACGACTCGCGGTACAACTCGCGCCGGATCACGTCCCGCCCGAGTGGCCCGACGGCTCACCCCAGCAGATGCACGTGGATCTGCGGGTCCCCGACGTCGAGACCGCGCAGGCACACGTGCTCGCGTGCGGGGCCCGACTGCTCAAGGCCGTCGACGACGAGCAGTTCCGGGTCTACGCCGACCCCGCCGGGCATCCATTCTGTCTCTGCTGGGATTGACCCTCAAGGTCCGGCGCGACCACTGCATGGCTGCCGCCCCGGCGCCGCGACCAGCACGCGGACCAGCATTTGGGCCTGCTGCGATCCGGATGTGTTCCGCCGGCTCAAGGAAGAGTCCGACCGGCCGATTGGCGGCCCCGCCCTGGCGAGCGCAGGTGCGCTGCGAGCGGGCATCGTGGATGAGGTCCGACGCTGGTCGTGGTCGGCGGCGGCCTGCGCCGAGCAACACACCTTCGGCAACGCCCACGGTCTACCAGCACTACTCGGTGCCGCACGACTAGAGCTGCGGCGCGTGAACGACCTCCCGCGTGACCGGGGCGCTTGCCACCTCGTCGACGGCGTAGAAGGTCAGGCAGACCGGACCCTCGGGCACCCCGTACAGCCCGTAGTGCGTGTCGTCCACGTAGTCGGCGATCGAGTCCACCGGTTGCGTCGTGCACTGACCGGACGCCGAGACGTCGACGTGCAGGTCGGTGTCCACGGGCAGGCTGACCTCCACCAGATAGTCGTAGAAGTCGTCCGGGTACTCGGTCAATGCCCCGATCACCGGTGGCGCCGGCGGGGTGGGCGCGTAGGTCGCGAGGGCCCGGATGGGGCTGGCTCCGAGTCCGTACTGGTTGCGAACCTGCACCTCGTAGCAGTAGGTCCCCGGCTCGATGAACGGATCGTCATCGCGCCACTTCCCGCGGCTGGCAGGTGCGCTGGATGTATCCATCCATTCCGCATCCGCGTTGCCCTGGCACCGGCTCTGATCGTAGATGTCGATGGCCACCTCGGAGCCCGGCTGCAACCCCTTGGGCACACGCCAGGTGACAGTCACCGGATCGCCCGAGACGACCTGCACGTCCTGCAACTGCGGCGGTGCGGGCTCGATCGGGCAGAACCGCTTCCCCGGCTTGCGGGCCTTGCCGCCGTACAGGCGGATGGCACCGCGCAGGTCGTCCTTGGACAGCCAGGCGCAGTTGTAGAGCCACGCTTCAGGCGGGCGCGGGCAATAGGTCAGCAGCGGCGTCGACATCAGCTTGCAGCCTTTGGACGGCACGTGGTCCAGACCCAGGACGTGACCGAGTTCGTGGGCGAGGACCTGTGCCGCATTGATCCGCTCGACCGGCTTCAGCGGCCGGTACTGCAGGGGGCTCATGTGCACATACGCCCCGGACTGCCGGCCGATGGAGGCGTACCCGGAGTATCCCTGGGTGTCGCCGTACCCGATCACCACCTGCGCCCGCGACCGGGACTTGACCCGCTTGAAGTTGAGCTTCACGCCCGAGCGGTTCCACGTCCGGACTGCCTGCTGGATCGACCAGTCCCAGTTCTTCGGCAAGGTGTCGTAGTAGCGGATGGTCTTGCCCGGCCAGCGCGGTCCGGGCGCGTTGTAGGCGGCTGCGGGTGCGGCCGTGGCTGCAACCAGCGCAGCAACCACGAGGACGAGCATCCGGCGGAGCATGCGCCCCACGGTACGCCTTCGCGAGTCCCCATCAGAACTGGGCGAAGAGACGGTCTCTGAGCCGCGGATCGCCCAGTAGCCGCTCCTCGTAACTGCACACCACGCTCAATCTCGAAGAGCCGCAAACCGCGCGCCGCAACTGCTGCACGGTTGCTGGTTCGGAGCCGCGACTGTTGCATGGTTGCTGGTTCTGACCCCGAAACCGCAACCGCGCGCCACTCGCGGAAGTGGGACAGCAACGGCGAAACAGTCGTGCACGCCGCACCGAAGCACTCAGCCCAAGAACGTCGCGAGCAACTGGTCGGCCGCCACGGCCGGCGGCAGTTCCCCCGCCAGCACCGAAGCCTCCACCTGCTGCAGTCGCGCGGCCACCTTCGGGGAGTCCCGGAACTCGTCGATCAGCCGGTCACCGATCAGCGACCACATCCAGCCGATCTGCTGGCGCTGCCGGCGTGCCTGCCGCTCGCCGGTCGCCGCCAGAGTGTCACGGTGCGTGACGATCTTCTGCCCAGATCTCGGGCAGGCCGTCGTTGGTCAGCGCCGAACAGGTCATCACCGGCGGGGTCCAGTTCGGCGACGCCGGGGTCATGAGATGGATCGCCCGCCGGTACTCGGCCGCGGCCATCCGGGCCGGCTTCACGTTGTCCCCGTCGGCCTTGTTCACCGCGATCAGGTCCGCGAGTTCCAGAACGCCGCGCTTGATCCCCTGCAACTCGTCCCCGGCGCCGGCCAGCATCAGCACGACGAAGATGTCCACCATCTCCGACACCGTGGTCTCGCTCTGCCCGACGCCCACGGTCTCCACCAGGACGACGTCGAACCCAGCGGCCTCGCACAGCAGGATCGCCTCCCGGGTGGCGCGGGCGACACCACCCAGTGAGCCGCTGGCAGGCGACGGCCGGACGAAGGCGTTCGGGTCGTTCGCCAACCGCTCCATCCGGGTCTTGTCGCCCAGGACCGCGCCACCGGTGCGTGACGAGGACGGGTCCACGGCGAGCACTGCGACGCGGTGGCCGTCGGCCGTCAGGTTGCTGCCGAACTGATCGATGAACGTGGACTTGCCCACCCCGGGAACGCCGGTCAGACCCACCCGGTCGGCCCGACCGGTGTCCGGCATCAGCGCGGTCAGCAGGTCCGCGGCCGCGGCCCGGTGCTCCGGCTTGCGGCTCTCGACCAGGGTGATGGCGCGCGCCAGCCACATGGTGTCGCCACCACGCACCAGGTCGGCCAGTTCGCCCGTGCCGGGCAACGGCTGTTTCATGAGCCGAGCAACTGCTCCAGCAGTCCCTCAGCGGCCTCCGCGATCACGGTTCCGGGCGGGAAGATCGCCGCCGCCCCGGCCTCCCGCAGTGCGTCGAAGTCGTGCGGCGGGATCACCCCTCCGACGACGACCAAGATGTCCGGCCGGCCGAGGTCCGCCAGTGCCTGCTTGAGCTGCGGCACAAGCGTCAGGTGGCCGGCAGCCAGCGACGATGCGCCCACGATGTCGACGTCGTTCTCGACGGCCTGCCGGGCGACCTCTTCCGGGGTCTGGAACAGCGGCCCGATGTCGACCACGAACCCGAGGTCGGCGAAGGACGAGGCGATCACCTTCTGGCCGCGGTCATGGCCGTCCTGTCCCATCTTGGCGATGAGGATGCGCGGGCGCCGGCCCTCGCGCGCCTCGAAGGCGGCGACGGAGTGCTGCACGGTCTCGACCTGCGCGTTGTGGTCGCCCATTTCCTGTCGGTACACCCCGGAGATCGAACGGATATCGGCCTTGTGCCGACCGTACACGCGCTCGAGCGCGAAGGAGATCTCGCCGACCGTCGCGTGCACGCGAGCGGCTTTGACCGAGAGGTCAAGCAGGTTGCCGGAACCCTCCCGGGCGGCCGTCTCCAACTCCGCCAGCGCGTGGTCCACTGCCGCCTGGTCACGCTCGGCCTTGAGCTTCTCGAGCTTGGCCAACTGCCCGGCCCGGACCGCCGCGTTGTCGACCCTGAGGACATCGATGTCCTCGGGGGTCTGCGGCTGGAACTTGTTGACGCCGATGACCGCCTGTCGACCCGAGTCGATGCGCGCCTGCGTGCGGGCGGCGGCCTCCTCGATCCGAAGTTTCGGGATGCCGGCCTCGATGGCCTTGGCCATGCCGCCGAGCTCCTCGACCTCGGTGATGTGCGCCCAGGCCCGCTCGGCCAGCTGCCGGGTGAGCCGCTCGATGAAGTACGAGCCGCCCCACGGGTCGATCACCTGTGTGGTCCCCGACTCCTGCTGGAGGAACAGCTGGGTGTTGCGGGCGATGCGTGCGGAGAAGTCGGTCGGCAGTGCCAGAGCTTCGTCGAGGGCGTTCGTATGCAGGCTCTGGGTGTGGCCCTGGGTGGCGGCCATCGCCTCGATGCAGGTGCGCACGACGTTGTTGAAGACGTCCTGCGCGGTGAGGCTCCAGCCGGAGGTCTGCGAGTGGGTGCGCAGCGACTGCGACTTCGGGTTCTGCGGGTCGAACTGCTTGACCAGCTTGCTCCACAGCAGCCGGGCGGCCCGGAGTTTGGCGATCTCCATGTAGAAGTTCATGCCGATCGCCCAGAAGAACGACAGCCGCGGAGCGAAGGCGTCGACGTCCAGGCCGGTGGCGATCCCCGCCCGCAGGTACTCGACGCCGTCGGCCAGCGTGTACGCCAGCTCCAGATCGGCGGTCGCCCCCGCCTCTTGCATGTGGTAGCCGGAGATCGAGATGGAGTTGAACCGCGGCATTTTGTCGGAGGTGTATCCGAAGATGTCGGAGATGATCCGCATCGACGGCAGAGGAGGATAGATGTAGGTATTGCGAACCATGAACTCTTTGAGGATGTCGTTCTGAATGGTTCCCGTGAGTTTCTCGGCCGGCACGCCCTGTTCCTCGGCGGCCACGATGTACAGGGCCATGACCGGGAGCACGGCACCGTTCATCGTCATCGACACGCTCATCTTGTCCAGCGGGATGCCGTCGAACAGCACCCGCATGTCCAGGATGGAATCGATCGCGACACCTGCCATGCCGACGTCGCCGACCACGCGCGGGTGGTCGGAGTCGTAGCCGCGGTGGGTGGCCAGGTCGAACGCGATGCTCAGGCCCTTCTGGCCCTGCGCGAGGTTGCGCCGGTAGAACGCGTTGGAGTCCTCGGCGGTGGAGAACCCGGCGTACTGCCGGATGGTCCACGGCTGGTTGACGTACATCGTGGGGTACGGCCCGCGCAGGTAGGGCGGCAGGCCGGGGTAGGTCTCGAGGTGGTCGAGGCCGATCAGGTCCTGCGCGCTGTACAGCGGCGCGACGTCGATGCCCTCCGGGGTCTGCCCACGACCAGCTTGTCCGGGGTGGAGCCGGTGGCTTCGGCGACGGCCTGTTCCCAGGCGGCGCGGTCGGGGTGCGGGCTGCGCGGCGGCAGGTCGATCTTCGTGAAGTCGGTCATCGTGCGGCCTCCGCTCGGGTGAGGATGTCCAGGACGTCGACGCCGAGGTGGACGTACTCGTCCACACTCGGATAGTCGCCCTTGCCTGCCAGATAGACGCGTTCGGCGCCGGCTGCCTTGAGTGCAGCGGCAGTGGCTTCGGCCAGGTCGGCGTACACGTCGTCCGACGAGCAGATGCAGGCCGACTTCGCGCCGCTGGCCTTGAAGGCCTCGGCGGCCGATGCCGCGTCGCTGTGCCCCTCGTCGGACAGCGCCCGGATGCCGCCGGCGGCGAACAGGTTCGCGGCGAAGGTGGCACGGGCGGTGTGCACCGCGATCGGGCCGAGGTTGGCCAGGAAGATGGTGGCGTCACCGGCGTCTGCGCGCAGGTCCTCGAAGGGCTCGGCCAGACGCTGCTGCGGCCACGCCGTCGCTGCCAGCAGTGCCCCTGTCAGTGGCACGCCCGCACGGGCGTCGGCGGCCGGCGGCGGGACGGTGTCGGGCCTTTGCTCATCCAGCATCGGGAATTCGCTGACCCCGGTGAGCGGGCGCTTGCGGGTGGCGATCAGGCCGTCCCGCCGCTGAGCCACAACTGCGATGTCGGTGCCGATCTCGTCGATGGCCGCGATCGGGCCGCCCGCGGCCTCGATCCGCTGGAAGAACTTCCAGCCCGCGGCGGCGAGTTCGTCGGTGAAACTCTCGATGTACCAACTTCCGCCGGCGGGGTCGAGCACCCGGCCGATACCGGACTCGTCCTGCAGCAGCAACTGGGTGTTGCGGGCCAATCGTCGGCCGAGGTTCCCCGGCAGCCCGGCTGCGGAGTCGAACGGCGCCAGGGTGACGCTGTCCGCACCGCCCACCACCGCACCGAGCGTCGCCGCCGTCCCGCGCAGGATGTTCACCCACGGGTCGACCGCAGTGAGCCACCTGTCCGCGGACACCGCCACGATCTGCGTGCTGTCGATCGGCTGGCCGCTGTTCTCGAGAATGGTGGCCCAGCAATGCCGCAGCGCCCGGATCTTGGCCACCGTGGCGAACACGTCGACGTCGGCGGTGACCTCCAACGTGATCCGGGAACCGGCGTTGTCCACCCCGTCATCGATGAGTGCCCGCAGGTAGAGCAGGCCGACCGCCAACACGTAGCCGATCTCCTGCGCCTCACTGGCGCCGGCACCGGAAGCGGGGGCGCCGGAGGCCAGGAAGGTCCGCAGCCGGGGGGTGTTGGCGACGTCCATCCCGGCTGCCATCTGCGCATCCATCGGAACCTCGCCGGTGGTGACCAACGTGCCGACTGGGTCGAGTCCCAGGCATCCCGACGGCTCAGCGCCGTGGACACCGCGCGCGGCCAGCAGGTCGCGGTACCAGCCCGCCACGACGGCCGCGTGCGCACCTGCCCGCAGACTCACCGGCGCCGCCTCCAGCACCACCCCGTCCAGCACCCGGGCCAGGTCGTCGGCGGTGCGGATGCTGATGCCTTCACCGGTTCCCGCGAGGTCCAGCAGCAGTTCGATGCTGGTAGCGCCGTTGCCGAGGTCCTCCAGGATCTGGGCGTTCGCGCCTGCGGGGTCGGGGTGCACGGTACGTGTGCGGATGTCCCAGTGCCCGCTGTCCCGGGGCGCCGGCTGGGCGCCGCGCAGCAGGGGATCGAAGCCGGGGAACCCCGCTTCGTCGTGGGCAGTGGCCACGCTCTCGGCGGTATAGAGCGGCTCGATCCGCAGATCGTCAAGTGTGCGCGACACCAGCGTGCGGTCGAAGTCCTTGCCCTTGAGCACCTTCTCGACCGCGGCCAGCCACTGTTCGCGGGTGGGACTGTAATCCGACGCTAGATCCAGGTTCTCAGTCACGATTCGAGGATAGTCCGGTCACCTTTCCCACCCCTGCCGGGCGTAGCCTGGATGCAGGGAGGCAGTCATGAACGCCAAGCCAACCATCCGCCTTACTGCGGCGATCATCGTAGCCACGGGTTTGACCGCAGGGCTGGTCCCGGTCACCGTCGCCTCGACAGCGACGCCCACCGCGGTCGTCCAAGCGGCCAAGAAGAAGCACAAGCTCCCCGACCGCTGCTGGCCCTCCTTCAAGACCGATGTGCTCCAGTTGCAGCGGCGCATGGAGTACCAAATGCCGAACTACGACGCCTACTACCAGTCGGAACGCGTAATTCTGGATCAGATGGTCGGACTGCTCACGGATCCAAATGCGCAAGACGCGATTCCCGCGCTGGAGGAGGGCGAGGCGAACTATCGAGCAACCATGCAGCCGATCATCGCCGAAGACCGGGACGCCACGACCAGGATGCTGGCCAGCGTTGAGAAAGCGAACAAGTCGTGCTTCAAGGAAAAGCGGAAGGACAAGTTCGTCGCCAACATGGCCTTAGTCCGATCCGCCTTCCGTGACCTGTTCAAGGCGTACGAGAAGGTGCTGCGGGCGAACCTGGAACTCCAGTCTGCGCAAACGGCCAAGGCGCAGGGCTACCTCAACGAAGCAGCCCTCGAGGCGGCCACGGTGGAGGGAATGTTCGACCAGGGCATCAAGGGCCTGGTCAAACTGTGGTGACAGCCACCAGTCCGCGATGACGGCTCCGCTCACAACAGCCCAGCGAGCCCACCCGACGGCGATCCTCGGGCTGATCGCGGCCACCGTCGTCTGGGGATCCACGTTCCTGGTCACGAAGGACACGCTCGACACGATGTCGGTGTCCAACTTCCTGTCCTGGCGGTTCGGTGTGGCCGCGGTCATCCTGCTGCTGTTCGCACCCCGACGCTGGCTGCGGCTGACGCCTGAGGAACTGCGGCGCGGCGTGCTGCTCGGAGTGTTCCTGGGCTTGGGTTTCCTGGCCCAGACGCAGGGCCTGCGCGAGACGTCGGCGGCAGTCTCCGGATTCCTCACCGGGCTCATGGTGGTGCTCACGCCACTGGTGGCGGCCACCGCATTCCGGGAGCAGGTGACGGCCCGGGGTTGGGCCGCAGTCGGGGTCGCCACGCTCGGCCTCGCGCTGATCTCGTTGCAGGGCTGGAGCCTCTCGCCCGGCGCTGGCCTGACGCTGGTGGGCGCGGCATTCTTCGCCATGCAGATCGCCAGCCTGAGCCACTGGGCGACACCAGCCAACGGGTACGGGCTGACGGCCGTCTCGGTCACGGTCGCGGCGCTCATCAGCATCGCCGTGGCAGCGACCACCGGCGAACTGACGGTACCGACGCAGGCAGCTGAGTGGACCTCGCTGCTCTACCTGGCCGTCGGCGCCACCTGCTTGTGCCTGGTCCTGCAGGCGTGGAGCCAGTCCCAACTGTCGGCCACCACATCGGCGGTGATCATGACGTTCGAGCCGGTGTTCGCAGGCCTCATCGCGGTGGTCATCGGCGGCGAGATCCTCACTGCGCGGATGTGGCTGGGCGGGTTGGTCATCGTCGGCGCGATGTTCCTGGCCGAACTCGGTCCGCGGCAGTGTTGCGACGCGGAGGTTCCCCGGGTCGAGGCGTTGTAGCCGACCCCGGTGGCACAGTGGGGACCGTGACAGACTCCCAACGCGACGCCCTGCTGGATCTCGCAGCGAAGAACGCCAAGGCCTACCTCGACAGTGTCGCGGACCGTCCCGTTCCAGCCGCACTCACCACGGATGAGATCGCGGCGGCGTTCGGTGGCCCGACCCCGGAGAACGGCAGGGATCCGCGGGAGGTCCTGGAAGCGCTGAGCGCCAACGCCGAGCCGGGCTTGACTGCGATGGCCTCGCCGCGCTTCTTCGGCTTCGTGATCGGCGGCACCTATCCGGTCGCCATTGCGGCGGACTGGCTGACCAGCGCCTGGGACCAGAACGCGGGCCTGCGCGAGGTGACCCCCGCCCACAGCGCGGCGCGGGAGGCGGTCGAGGGCTGGTTCACCGACCTGCTGGGGCTACCCGCCGGGACCACGATGGGCACCGTCACCGGCGGCCTGATGGCCAACTTCACCGGGCTCGCGGCGGGCCGGCATGCCGTCCTCGCGAGGGCCGGCTGGGACGTCGAGGCCCACGGCTTGCAGGGCGCGCCACGGGTGCGGGTCCTGGTCGGGGCCGAGCGGCACGACACCGTGGACCTGGCGCTGCGCTACCTGGGCCTCGGCGCCGCCCGAGCTGGTCGCCGCCGACGACCAGGGACGGATCAGCGTGGATGCGCTGGCCTCGGCGCTGGCGACCGACGACGGCCCGACGATCGTCGCGCTGCAGGCGGGCAACGTCCACTCCGGCGCCTTCGACGACTTCGCCGCCGCGATCCCGCTGGCCCACGAACACGGCGCCTGGGTGCACATCGACGGCGCGTTCGGGCTCTGGGCGGCGGCCTCCCCACGGACCCGGCACCTCGTGGCCGGCCTCGAACTGGCCGACTCCTGGGCCACCGACGCGCACAAGACACTGAACGTGCCGTACGACTCAGGCCTGGCCTTCGTCGCCGACAGCACGGCCCACCGCGCCGCGATGGGGATCCACGCCCCGTACCTCCTGCACAGCAAAGGGGCGCCGGAACCGCTGGAACTGGGCCCGGAGTTCTCCCAGCGGGCCCGGGCGTTCGTCCTCTGGGCGACGCTGCAGTATCTGGGCCGGGACGGTGTGGCCGGGCTCGTGGACCGCATGGTCGGACACGCGGCGGCGTTCGCCGACGGCGTGCGCGCGATCGGCGGGGAGGTGCTCAACGACGTCGTGTTCACGCAGGTGTGCACGGCCTGGGGCGACGACCGGACCACCGAGGAGGTGGAGCGCCTGCTTCTGCGAGGAAGGGGACGCCTGGATGACCGGCTCGACCTGGCAGGGCCGCAAGGTCCTGCGCATCGCGGTCAGCAACCAGGCCACCACGGACGAGGACGTCGAACGATCTCTGAGGGCTCTCGAGGCGGCCTACACGCGAGCTCGCGGTCACTGACCGCTCCGCGGTAATGGCACGCCCAGAGGTTGCCGATAGACGCGGTGAATCGACCCGAGAGGGGGCCGCAATGTCCGAGCACACGCCTGCTGGATCCGGGACGGGCTGGTACTCGTACGGACAACGGCAGGAGACCGGCGAATGGGACGGCCAGGTCTGGACCGGCCGGTCGCGGCCCGACGATGCGTGGCACCGCTCCGAGCACCCTGGCATCGCAGTCCGGTGCGTTTCCTGACCCACCGCCTGGTTCTGGGTCTTCCTCGGATTCAACGTGATCACTCTGGTCGTCGCGCTGGCGATCAACAACGTCCCGCACAACAACACCCTGTGGTTCGTCGTCTTCGCCCTGCTGTTCTTCGGTGCCTGCTTCGGCTTCACGCTGATCTTCTGGCCGCACATGCAGTTCCGGCGCTTGCCGTCACTCGGCAAGCTCCTCGCCTGGGGCCTGCTCTCCGGGTTCGTGGCGGTCGGGCTGGCAACCGGGATCGAGGGTTACCTCGAGCCCGACCTCAAGGTCCCGTTCGCCGTCGACCTCTGGGCCTCGGGCGTCATCGAGGAGACCAGCAAGATCCTGGTGCCAATCCTGTTGTGGATCTTCGGCAAGGGCCTGTTCCGCGACCCCCGGGCGGGCTTCCTACTGGTGCTCGTCAGTGGCTCGGTGTTCGGCGCGATCGAAGGTGCGCAGTACCTCCTCGCGGGTGGGGAGAACTCCGCGCCGGCCATGGCCGTCATGCGTCCGGTGGCCGAGGCCACGCATCCGGTGTGGACGGCGATCGCCGCGACCATGATCTGGTTCGCCGCAGCACGCCTGGGCCGATTGGTGACCTGGGTCGGATTCGTCGGATGGCTCATGGCCGCAGGGCTGCACTCACTGCACGACGGGCTGTTGTCCTTCAGCGCCTCCGGCACGCAGAACGACGCGTCCGCGGGAATTCAGCTCGCTTCAGTCGGGGTTGCGCTTGCCTCCGGCGCGGTGGTCGCGCTCTACGGCGCGTTGTGGCTCGTCATCGTCTACTTCGTGCTGAAGTCCTACGCCGCCCGCGAGTTGACACCTCCCACCGCCATTTCGGCGAACCCACCGGGATGGCGCCCTCGGATGTCGCAGTGGGCGATGCCGAAGGCGTCCGTCGCCAAGGAGCCGGTGGCCGCGTCGTGAGGCCACGCCCGGATGGCGCAACCGACCCCGTGGTCACCCAGCCTGTGACCAAGCCCCTGCCCAAGAAGTTGCGCAAGTACAAGAAGTGCGCTCGCTCACCCCGTCTGTGTGCAAGGTGAAGAAGCGCAAGGTCGTCGTGCTGAAGTCCGGACTGTGCAAGCTCAAGGGCGGCAAGGTCGTGGTCAAGAAGCGCTACTGAGGCCATCGCGAAACTTCGGGCCGATTCCGGCCACGGATGGCCGGAATCGGCCCGAAGTTCCAGTCCGGGGGGCAACGCCGCCGAGGTGGTCGACCCTCAGCCCGTCAGCCACTCCACGATGTCCACACCGAACCGGCCCTGCGCGGCGTCCAACCCGTCGGCCAGCAGCGGCCCCGCCTGATCGGTGTAGCGGCGGCCGGTCGCACCCCACTCATCCTCGACCCAGCGGTGGAAGAAGTACGTCTCGCGCTCAGCCTCCGAGTGGCGCGGCTGCTGGCCCGCGACCTTGCGCATGGCGGTGGCCAACTCGTCCACCCCTTCACCGGTGCGGGCCGAGGTCTTGAAGATCGCCGGCAGTTCCTCGTCGAAGGGCCGCGCCAGCGACAGCGAAGATCGCAGTTGGTAGTACGACTGGTTCGCCGCCGGGTCGTCGCACTTGTTGAGGATGAAGGAGTCCGGGATCTCGATGATCCCAGCCTTGAGGAACTGGATCTCATCGCCGCCGAGCGGTTGCATGACCAAGTACACGTGATCGGCCAGGTAGCGGATGTCCAATTCGCTCTGCCCGATGCCGACCGTCTCGACGATGACCACGTCGAACAGGCGCTTGAGCAACCGGGACACCTGGAACGTGGTCGGCGCCAGGCCGCCGAGCTCCGCAGCGTTGGACTGGCTGCGGAAGAACGAGCGCTTCTCGCCGGTTGCGAAGCGGGTGCGGGTGCGGTCACCGAGCAGCGCCCCGCCCGAGACATGGCTGGCCGGGTCGACCGCGAGCACCGCGACCGACAACTCCGACTCCGCCAGCAGGGCGGGGACGAGCCGCGCGACCAGGCTGCTCTTGCCCGCGCCGGGAGTGCCGGTGATGCCGAGAACGGTGGCGCGCGCCGGGCCGAGCAACTCCAGCACCTCCGCGCGCTGTGGCGCCGCCGCCGGACGGGTGTCCTCAAAGAGCGCGACCAACTTGGAGACCGCGTGCTTGTTCAGCTCCCGAGCGCGGGAGACGGTCTCGGCCAGGGTCATCGGCTCTCGAGGATCTCGACGATCGACTCCATGATGTCCATGAGTTCGTAGTCCGCCGGGGTGAACACCTTCTTGATGCCCATCGACTCCAGTTCCGCGGCATCGGACGGCGGGATGATCCCCCCGAACACCACCGCGACGTCCTCGTCGGCGCCCTGCTCGCGCAGTCCGTCCAGGATCTGCTTGGCCAGGTCGATGTGGGAGCCGGACAGCACAGAGGCACCGATCAGATCCGCGCCCTCCTCGACCGCGGACTGCACGATCTCGTCCGGGCTCAGCCGGATGCCGGAGTAGATCACGTCGAAGCCGACGTGCCGGGCCGACACCGCGATCACCTCGGCGCCGTTGGAGTGCCCGTCCAGGCCGGGCTTGCCGACCACGATCCGCGGACGGTGGCCCATCTTCGCGGCCAGCACGTTGATCCGGTCGCGCAGCATCTCCACCCGGTCGCCGGTCAGGCCGAGTTGCTGGCCCTCGATGCCGGTGGCGGGGCGGTACTCCCCGAACACCTCGCGCAGGGCGCCGGCCCATTCCCCGGTGGTCACCCGGGCCAGCGCGCACTCGATGCTCGGCTCCATCAGGCTGCTCCCCGATCGGGCCGCGGCCTTGAGCGCCTCGATCGCGGCTTGCGCCCGGGCGGCGTCGCGGGTGGCGCGGACCTGCTCCAGCGTCGCGACGATCTGGGCGGCCGCCGCATCGTCGACCTTGAAGATGCCGCCGTCATCACCGGCGGTCAGCGGCGAGGGCAAGCCCTCGGTCCACTTGTTCAGCCCCACCACGATCTGGTCGCCGGAGTTGATCCGGCTCATCCGCTCAGACATCGAGCGCACCAGCGCGGTCTTCATGTAGCCCGGACTCGATGGCCGGGATCACGCCGCCCATGCCGAGGATCGTCTCGATCTCCGCAGTCGCCTCCTCGATCAGGGCGTTGACCTTCGACTCGATGACCGGGCTGCCGTCGAACAGGTCCGGGTACTCCAGCAGGTCGGTCTCATAGGCCAGGATCTGCTGCAGGCGCAGGCTCCACTGCTGGTCCCAGGGCCGCGGCAGCGACATGGCCTCGTTCCACGCGGGCAGTTGCAGGGCCCGGCAGCGGGCATTGCGGCTCAGCGTCACGCCGAGGGCCTCGAGGATGATCCGCCAGGCGTTGTTCTCCGGCTGCGCCTCGGTCAGGCCCAGGCTGTTGACCTGCACGCCGTAGCGGAAGCGGCGGTACTTCTCGTTCTTCACACCGAAGCGGTCAGCAGTGTAGGAATCCCAGAGCTCGCCGAACGCGCGCATCTTGGACATCTCCTCGACGAAGCGGATGCCGGCGTTGACGAAGAAGGAGATGCGGCCCACGGCGCGCTCGAACTGCTCGTCGTCGAAGTGCCCGCGCTCCTTGAGCAGGTCCAGCAGGCTGATGGCATTGGCCAGGGCGAAGGCCAGCTCCTGCACGGGCGTCGCGCCGGCCTCCTGCAGGTGGTACGAGCAGATGTTGGAGGCATTCCACTTCGGGATCGCCTCGAGGCAGTACTCGTACATCTCGGCGATCAGGCGCATCGAGGCCTCGGGCGGGAAGATGTAGGTCCCGCGTGCCAGGTACTCCTTGATCAGGTCGTTCTGCGTCGTGCCCTGCAGTTTCGACTCGTCCTCACCGCGCTCGCGGGCCAGCGCCACGTACAGCGCCAGCAGCCACATGGCCGTGCCGTTGATGGTCATCGACGTGTTCATCTTCTCCAGCGGGATGCCGTCGAAGAGCGCGTGGAAGTCGTCGAGGGAGTTGATGGGCACACCCACCTTGCCCACTTCGGGCCGGGCGATGGGGTCGTCGGAGTCGTATCCGCACTGTGTGGGCAGGTCGAAGGCGATGCTCAGGCCGGTCTGGCCCTTCTCCAGGTTCGAGCGGTACAGCTCGTTGGAGGCTTTGGCGCTGGAGTGGCCCGCATAGGTGCGGATGATCCAGGGACGGTCACGCTCGGGCAGGGTGTGTGCTGGCGTACTCATGCTTCATTATCCGCACGGGGCTTCTGGCGTGGTCAGCGGTAGGTCCAGGGTGGCGTTGCATCTGCGTCACAAACATCCCGGGCACCGGCGAACTTGTGACCCAGCGACAACTCAGTTGCACCTCAGTCACAAAGACGACGCGCGCGGCCATCGGCAGGTCAATCCCAGAAGGCCAGGTCCAGATTCTCAAGGATGCTGGCGTCCTTGGTGAGCAGCGGCAGGCCCGCGGCGAGGGAATGTGCCGCGAGCATCCGGTCGAACGGGTCGCGCGTCCACGTCAGGCCGACCGCCGCCGAGCACAGTGGAGCGAAGCCGATCTGGGCGACGTCAGACCGACACGTGGAGGCGAGGGCACCCACAACTCACTGGCCGGCCGGTCGGTTACCCGGTCGATCTCGTGCAGATACGCCAGTTCGACCTCCACGATCGGGGAGATCACGACCAGGCTCTCTTCGATCCCTCGAGGTGGCCGCGGCTCGCTGAGACAGTCCGATCTCGCTCCGTGTACAGCCAGAGCACGACGTGCGTGTCCAGCAGGATCATGGGCGCCACTCACCACTCCAGTCGATGTGGACGAGATCCTCTGGGTCGCCGTTGATGACACCTTGGCCGACTGCACCAGATTCGCCAACTTCGATTCCACCGGCGACCGCTCGATCACGACCGTGTGGCCGTTGCGCTCGATGAGCAGCGGCTGCCCGGTCTCGATGACCTCATCGATGAGGCGGTAGAGATCGGCACGCAACTGGGTCACTGTGATGCTCACGTACGTATTCTCCGCTGGGAGCGTACGTACGTCAATTCCCCAGTAGGCGTACGAACCCGCCGTGGTTCGCCCACGTTGCCTTTGGTGATGTTCGATGGAGCCCACTCAGCCCTCCAGCGCCGCGTACTCCTCGTCGGTCAGCAGCCGGGAGCGGATCAGGAACCGGTAGCCAGTAGGGGCCTCCAGCGAGAAGCCTGCGCCGCGGCCGGGCACCACGTCGATGGTCAGGTGGGTGTGCTTCCAGTACCCGAACTGCGCAGCCGACATGTACACCGGGATCTCGCCCACCTCGTCGACCTCCAGCACCCCCCACAGCACGTCCGCGCCCTCCGAGACCAGGAACTCCCCGGCCGGGTAGCACATCGGGGAACTGCCGTCGCAACAGCCGCCGGACTGGTGGAACATCAGCGGTCCGTTCTCGCGGAAGAGGCGACGGAGCATGTCCGCCGCCTCCTCCGTGAGATCCACTCGGGACATTTAGAAGAAGCCGAGCTTCTGCGGTGAGTAGCTGACCAGCAGGTTCTTGGTCTGCTGGTAGTGCTCGAGCATGCGCAGGTGGTTCTCCCGCCCGATGCCGGAGCCCTTGTACCCGCCGAAGGCCGCGTGCGCCGGGTAGGCGTGGTAGCAGTTCGTCCAGACCCGGCCGGCCTGGATCGTGCGACCGGCGCGGTAGGCGGTGTTGATGTCGCGGCTCCACACGCCGGCGCCGAGGCCGTAGAGGGTGTCGTTGGCGATGTGCATCGCGTCGTCGAAGTCCGTGAACGAGGTCACCGACACCACCGGGCCGAAGATCTCCTCCTGGAAGATCCGCATCGAGTTCTTGCCCTCGAAGATGGTCGGGGCGACGTAGTAGCCCTCGCTCAGGTCGCCGCCGAGGTTCACCCGCTCACCGCCGCAGACGACCCGGGCGCCTTCGTCCTTGCCGATCTGGATGTAGGACAGGATCTTCTCGAGCTGGTCGTTGCTGGCCTGCGCACCGATCATGGTGTCGCTGTCCAGCGGGTTGCCCTGCACGATCTTCTTCGTGCGCTCGGTGGCATCGGACAGGAACTTGTCGTAGATCGACTCCTGGATCAGCGCCCGGCTCGGACAGGTGCAGACCTCGCCCTGGTTGAGCGCGAACATCGCGAAGCCCTCGAGCGACTTGTCGTAGAAGTCGTCGTCGCTCTGCGCGATGTCCCCGAAGAAGATGTTCGGGCTCTTGCCGCCGAGTTCCAAGGTCACCGGGATGATGTTGGCGCTGGCGTACTGCATGATCAGCCGGCCGGTCGTGGTCTCGCCGGTGAAGGCGATCTTGCGGATCCGGTTGCTGGATGCCAGCGGCTTGCCGGCCTCGATGCCGAAGCCGTTGACGATGTTGAGCACGCCGGGGGGCAGCAGGTCGCCGACCAGGTCCATCAGCCACATGATCGACGCCGGGGTCTGCTCGGCGGGCTTGAGCACAATGGCGTTGCCCGCGGCGAGCGCCGGGGCCAGCTTCCAGGTGGCCATCAGGATCGGGAAGTTCCACGGGATGATCTGGCCGACCACGCCGAGAGGCTCGTGGAAGTGGTAGGCGATGGTGTCCTCGTCGAGTTCGGACAGGGCGCCCTCCTGGCCGCGCAGCACACCCGCGAAGTACTTGAAGTGGTCGATCGCCAGCGGGATGTCGGCGGCCAGGGTCTCCCGGACCGGCTTGCCGTTCTCCCAGCTCTCCGCCACGGCGATCGCCTCGAGGTTCTCCTCCATGCGCAAGGCGATCTTCATGATGATGTCGGAGCGCTCGCCGGGCGCCATCTTCCCCCAGGCAGGTGCCGCGGCGTGGGCGGCGTCGAGTGCGAGCTCGATGTCCTCGGCGGTCGACCGGGCCACCTCGCAGAACGGCTTGCCGTTGACCGGCGACACGTTCTCGAAGTACTGGCCCTTCACCGGGGCGACGCGTTTGCCGCCGATCCAGTTGTCGTAGCGGGACTCGTAGCTCACGACGCTGCCGGGCGCTCCCGGCGGTGCGTAAACGGTCATGTGGAAACCTCCATGTTCGTGCCCGGCCTGCCCGGGATGGAGCCAACGTAGGTTTCCGTAGGTTGCAACTACGTTGCGAAAATGTGTCCTGGGTCACATCGGGTCCGTGTGGGAGGTCGTGGCTGCTCAGCGCCCCTGGCCCGGCAGCCTCGGCAGCGGCACGGACAGCATCTTGTGGAGCCGGTCGAGCCGGGCCATCAGCCCGATCCGCTTCGGCGAGGAGGCCGGCAGCGCACCCAGGGCCGCCTGCAGCACCTCGACGTCGTCGCGGCCGTCCTCCCCGACCGCGAACTGCAGCAGCACCTCCGGATCACGCGAGACCAGTGCCGCCCGCCGCACCTTGGCGCGCAGGTCCCCGCGCATGTCGGCGATCTCGGGTGACTGCGATCCGGGCAGGATCGGGCCGGTGTACAAGGTGGTGGCCGCCCGGATGTCCCCGCGATCCAGCGCCTCGAGCACCTCCTGCGCGTCCGAGGTGACCACCTCGGTCAGCCGGTAGGGCCGGGACAACAGCAAGCCCTCCCCCAGGATCTTGCGCAGCCGGGCCATCTCCGCGCGCACCGTCACCAGCGGTACGTCGTGCTCGTGCAGCATCACGGCCAGTTGCTCACCGCTGAGTCCTTGCCGCGCCGTGGCCAGCAGGAGCAACAACTCCGAGTGCCGGGCGGACAACTGCTGCTCCTGGCCGCCCCTGCGCAGCAGCGCCCGGTTGCGGCCCAGCACCAGCAACTGCGCCGTGACCTGTGAGGGTTGCTGCGCGGCCAGCCACTGTTCCACCGCCATCGCCGTGGCCCGGACCATGGCCAGCGCCTGCGGGGTCGCCACCTGGTCCTGCCCGGTGACGTCCAGGACCCCCAGCACCCGGCCCGAGTGCGGGTCGTGGATCGGAACCGCCGTACAGCTCCACGGCTGCACCGTGCCCCGGAAATGCTCGGAGGCGAAGATCTGCACCGGGGAGTTCAGGGTCAAGGCCGTGCCCGGTGCGTTGGTCCCGGCCGCTTCTTCGGACCACTGCGCGCCCGCGACGAACCCCATCCCCTCGGCCCGCGACCGCAGCGCCCGGTCCCCCTCCACCCACAACAGGTGCCCCTGCGCGTCGCCGACCGCGACCACGTGCCCACTGGCTTCGGCCGGTTGGGTGAGCAGCGACCGGACCATGGGCATGGCGCCGGCCAGCGGTGAACCCTCCCGCGCCGCTCGCAGGGAGTCGGCGTCCCAGACCAGCGGCGGGGCTTCCGCGTGCGGATCCACTCCCACGCGCACGCTGCGCTGCCACGACTCGAGCACCAGCGACCGCACCTGGCCGGCCGCACCCGCGTCACCGGAGAGGAACCGCTCCTGCGCAGTACGAACCGCCCGGGCGACCAGGCCCAGGTCGGGAGCCACCCAGTGCGAGGGCGGCACCGCACGCGGCATGTCCGCCAGGGTACGTGCGACGCGGTGACTTGCACAGCCCAATGCCAGTACCGGGGGCTACCCTGACCCCCATGCGTCGACTCGCTGCACTCTCGGGTTTGGCACTGACCTTGGCAGCGTGCTCCTCCGGGTCACCGACCACGGACACCGCCAGTAGCCAACAGCCCCGCGCCGACGTGTACGCCTACTCGCTGGTGGCGCCGGTCAGCGTCTCCCCGTCGGGGCTCGTGGCCCGGGCCGTTCTGCCCCCGGCGACGGATTGCCCCAGCCTGGAGGTCACCGGCGCCGACCCGGTCCAGATGGAGCAACGCAAACCGGCAGCCACCACGAAGGGGGCCTTCGACGACGTGCTGGTGTGCTCGGCCAACATCCCCGCGGGCGCGCAGCAGGTCAAGGTCGAAGGCGTCGAGATCCCAGCAGCCATGCCCGACCGGGTCGAGACCCTCGCCGGTCTGGCTGACACCGGTTGCCGGATCAAGGGCGCGGTCCAGGACTGCAACTCCACGTCGGCCTGGCCGCTGAAGCCGATCGCTGAGCAGATCGACAAGGCCGACCCGGACCTGATCATCCACGTCGGGGACTACTTCTACCGGGAGCAGAAGTGCCCGGCGGACAAGCAGAAACGCTGCAAGGGCAGCCCGGCGCCCCCGAAGGGCGTACCGTTCCTGGACTCCGGGGCGGGATGGATCGCCGACTTCTTCGAACCTGCCAGGGCCATGTTCGGCACGGCCCCGCTGCTGGCGGTACGCGGCAACCACGAGGTCTGCTCCAAGGGCGGCAACGGGTTCTTCCTGTTCATGGACATGCGACCCGGGACAGAGGGCGCCTGCGCACCCAAGGAGAAGGGCGGCGCACGAAAGTCCCTGTCGTGGTCACCCCCACCTGGTCGGTGGACGTGCCGCTGATCACCGGTCGCGATCTGCGGCTGATCGTTGTGGACTCGGCCAACGGCTACGACTACGGCCTCTCGCCGTTCTCGCGCCGCCTGCGCCCGCAGTACCAGGCGGCCGCGAAACTGGCCGACGACGCCGGTGTCACCCCCTGGCTCGTGACCCATCAACCACCCGTCGCGATCACGAGCACCAAGCTCAACCCGGGCAACATCCCGGACTGGCAGAACTGGGTGGCCGACGACCAGACCGCCGCATCGCACGGTCTGCTGACCAAGTACGCCGCCATGGTCTCCGGGCACCTGCACCTGAGCCAGGTCGTCAAAGTCCCCGGGCTGCCGCCCCAGTTCGTCTTCGGCGGCGGCGGCACGAAACTGGATCCGGCGCAGGGATACGCCGACCCGCGGTACGGACCGCTGTCCACCTCGAAGGGTGAGCCGATGATCCCCGGGGTCAAGCCGTATCCCAAGGACGAGTACCGCTGGATCGAAGTGCAGCACGCGTTCGGCCTCGCCAGCCCGAATCCCAGCCAAGGCGCATGGGACGCGAAGTACGTCGAACCGTCCGGACGGACCCTGGCGACCTGCACCGTGCGCGCCGGGGTGCCCGACTGCGGTTGAGCCCGGAATACCCCGACAGCGGGTCCGGTTGAGATGGACATGCACCCACGCGTGACGATCCACATGACGGAGGTCCCGAAGGACCTGCCGCTGGTCCACGCCTTCTCCGGGTTCGTGGACGCCGGGCACAGTATCCGCCAGGCGGTTTCGCATCTGAGCACCACACTGCCCCACCAGAAGGTGGCCGAACTCGGCATCGACGACATCTACGACTACCGCGCCCGCCGGCCGGTGATGACCTTCGACCGCGACCACTTCTCCGACGTGGACATGCCGCGGCTGAGCCTGGACCTCTACTGGGACAACCACTCCAAGCCCTTCCTGCTGATGCACGGTCCCGAGCCCGACCTCGGTTGGCAGCAGGTGACACAGTGCGTCATCGAACTCGCAGAGCACTACAAGGTGAGCAAGACCATCGGCCTGCAGGCGATCCCGTGGCCGTCACCGCACACGCGCGACCTGTTGGTGACTCCGCACGCCAGCGACCCGACGATGATCGAACCGCGGCCCGGGCCGGTGGACCACGTGGACGTTCCGGGCAGCCTGACGACGCTGATCGAGTTCGCCACCGGCAGGGCGGGCATCCCCGCCCAGGGGTTCGCCGTACACATCCCGCACTACCTGGTCAACACCGAGTACCCGACCGGCGCGATCACGGTCATCGAGGAGATCAGCAAGGCCGCAGAGTTGGTCATCGATCCGGGCGACCTGCCGCAGTTGGCCGCCCGGGTTCGCGCTGAGATCGATGAATCGATCGCGAGCAGCACCGAGAACGAGGAAGTCGTGTCCGCCCTCGAACAGCAACACGACGCCGATATGGCGAACTGGCCCAACCAACTGCCCAGCAGCGACGAACTGATGGACCAGATCGAACAGTTCCTCGCCGGACAGGACGAACCCGAGTAGTCGGCTTCTGCCGCTTCCCGTGGGCGCATGGCGCGACGTGTCGCACCCCCCTGTCAAGACTTGATGTGACAGGGGAGGCCGACGGGGATGGACGCGAACCACAGACTGACCACCGCGCGTGGGACCGGGCGACCGGCGCCGTCGTCGGCATGGCCGTCGGCAACGCGCTCGGCAACGGCTATGCCTTCCAGCCGCGGACCGATCCCATGGACGTGAAGATGCGCTCCGGCGGGCTCGGGCCGTACGAGGCGGGCGAGTGGGCCGACGACACCGCCATGGCCATGCCATTGGTGCAGGCACTGGCCGAGGGTAAGGATCTGAGCGCAGGCGCGACTCAGGACGAGGTGGCGGCGCAGTGGATCGCCTGGTTCACGACGGCCAAGGATGTGGCCCCGGTGATCAGTGACGTCCTGTCGGCCTACGACCCGGCGCAGGGAGCCGAGTCGCTGCGCCGGCAGGCCGCGGCTCGGTACGCCGATGGTTCCGCATCGACCCCCGGCAACGCCTCGCTGATGCGGACCACCCCGATCGCGCTGGGGTTCCTGCACCACCCGGACGCTCTGTCCTACACCGCCCGCCTCTACAGCGAACTCACCCACGGAAACCCCGAGGCCGCGGATGCCTGTGTGCTGCTGAACCTGGCCCAGCGCCATGCGATCCTCGAGGGCGAGTTCGACCTCGTCGCGGGGCTGCCCCGGATCCCGGAGGCCCGGCAGCAGCACTGGGAACAGTTGATCACCCGCGCTGAGATCGGAGTGCCGCAGGACTTCGCCATCCACAACGGCTGGGCCAGCCAGTTGTTGCAGACCGTCTGGTCGGCGATCTGCGCCGAGGATGCCACCAGCCCGGAACATTTCGAGCAGACCCTGCGGCTGGTCGTCGCGGCCGGCGGGGACACTGCCACCGCCGGGGCCATCGCAGGGGGGTTGCTGGGCGCCCGCTGGGGGGTTTCGGCCATCCCACTGGAATGGCGTCGGCTGGTTCACGGCTGGCCCGGGCTGCGCGACCGGGATCTGCAGCGGGCCGTGTTCGAGGCGCTGTCGGGCCGACCGTGGCCGGACACCTTCGGCGACCATCCGCCGGCAGCCGTGCCCGTGGTACCCCACCCGAGCGATGACGGGCTCCTGCTCGGCGATGTGTCGGGGCTGCGGCCGCTGCCCGCCGGAGTGGATGCCGTGGTGTCGCTGTGCCGTGTCGGGTACGACCAGATGCCGCAACCCGCGCCGTCACCAGGGGACCACGTGGACGTGTGGCTGGTGGACTCCAGCGAGCCGGAGGACAACCCGAACCTGGATCTCGTGGCCGAACAGACAGTCGAGTTGCTGTCCGAACTGCGTGACGAGGGCCGCACCGTGTACCTGCACTGCTCGGACGGCACGTCACGTGCACCGTTCATCGCGGCGCTGTACGGAGCACGCATCGGCCGGGCTTCGGCACTGGAGGTGCTCCAGCAGATCCAGCGGGTGGCACCGCATGCCAGACCCAACCCGCTGTTCGTAGACCACCTGCGGCAGGCCGAGTAGTCAACGACTACTGCTGCGCGAACCACCTGCGGGTCGCGGCCACCATGGCACGCACGCCGATGGCGATCGCCCGCTCGTCGACGTCGAACGTGGAGGCGTGCAGGTCCAGGGTCTCGCCGTTGCCGTTGTGCACCCCGAGCCGGCCGTAGCACCCCGGCACGCGGTCGGTGTACCACGCGAAGCTGTCGCCGCCCCACGACTGGTCGGTGGGGACGACGGCCTCCTGACCGATCTCCTCCGCGATGGCGTCGGCCCACAGCGCGGTCGGCTCCACGTGGTTGTCGACCGGTGGCACGCCTTGGCGGTGATACAACTCCCACTGCACGCCCGAGTCGCCGAGGATCTGTTCCACGGACTCATTGAGCAACCGGCCGAGCGCTTCCCAGACGACCCGGTCGGGGGTGCGCAAAGTGCCGGTCAGCACCGCTTTCGCGGGGATGACGTTGGCCGCCTCACCGCTGGCCACCGCCCCCCACACCAGCCGGATCGGACCCTTCTGCGCACGCTCCACCCGCTCGGTCAGGACCTGCGGCAGTCGCAACGCCAGTTCGCTCATCACCGTCACCAGATCGACGGTGGCCTCCGGCCGGGCGGTGTGCCCACCCGGGTCCGTGCAGCGTCACCCGCACCACGTCGGAGGCCGATGACACCGGGCCGGTGCGCAGGCCGATCGTGCCCACCTGCTTCTTGGGGTCGCAGTGCAGCCCGAAGATCACGCCGACGTCGTCGAGGTGACCCTCGTCGATCACGTCGACCGCGCCACCCGGGACACTCTCCTCCGCGGGCTCGAAGATGAGCCGCACCCGGCCGCCGGGGGAGTTCTGAGCGAAGAAGAGCCCGGCGCCCAGTACGACTGCGGCATGCACGTCGTGGCCGCACGCGTGGGCCACCCCCTCGATGTGCGAGCGGTACGGCGTGTGGCACTCGTCGTCCATCGCCAGCGCGTCGATGTCCGCCCGCAGCGCCAGGACCGGTCCGTCACCGGTGCCCACGTCACACACCAGACCCGTGCCGCAGTTGAGCACCTTCGGCTCCAGCCCGGCGACCTGCAGGCGCCGCACCAGGGCAGCGGTCGTGCGCCTTTCCTCCGAAGACAACTCCGGGTGCGAGTGCAGATCGCGGCGGAAGGAGATGAGTTCCTCCTCCCGGCTTGCCAGGAACTCCGACAGACTCACGGCTGCAACTCCGCAGCCAACTCCTCGCGTAGCAGTTCGACCACATCCTTCAAAGATCCGCCGCCGGCCACCACGGCACGCTGCCGATTGGCCGACGAACCCTGCTCCAGTATCTCCCGCACGCTGGTGAGCGCGTCGACGGTCCCGAGATCGCGGGCCACGGGCGTCAGGTACTCGACGATCTCGTCGATGTTCTCCTTGAACGACTGCGTCGTGCCGGTGCTGTCGATCATCACCCGGCCGTCGAGGCCGTACCGGCAGGCCCGCCACTTGTTCTCCCGCGCGACCCAACTCGGCAGGTCCGGCAGCGGCTCGCCGGCGTCCACCCGCCGGTCCATCCACACCACCAGCGCTTGCGCCAGTGCCGCGATCGCCCGCACCTCCCGCAGCGTCGGGATGCCGTCACACATCCGGAACTCGATGGTCCCGAACGACGGGTGCGGTCGGATGTCCCACCACACCTCCTTGACGGTGCGGATGGTCTCCGCCTTGATCAGCGCGGTCATGAACCGCTCGAAGTCCGCCCAGTCCTTCATCCACGGAGGCAACCCGGAGGTCGGCATGATCTCGAAGATCTTCGCGCGGATGCTGGCCAGTCCGGTGTCGTCACCCATCCAGTAGGGACTCGAGGTGGACAGCGCGAGCATCTGCGGGAGGAAACCCAGCAGCGAGTCGATGAACTTGATCGACTTCTCCGCGCTGCGCACGCCGACGTGGAAGTGCACGCCGTGGATGGCCAGCCGGCGGGCGGGCCAGCCGATCTCGTCGACCAGGCGCTGGTACCGCTCGCCCGGGCTCAGGCGCATCGCGTCCCAGTCGGCGAACGGGTGCGTGCCCGAGGACTCCATCGCCAGACCGCGTTCGTCGAGCAGCGGCTTGAGTTCCAGCAGCGTGCCCTTCAGGTCCGCCACCGCCTCGTCCGGGTTCTGACAGATGCCGGTGATGACCTCGATGCTGGAGTTGAACAGTTCGTGCTTGGCCTTGGGGTGCTCGTTGTCCGGGTGGGCGGCCCCGACGATCCCCAGGATCTCGTCAGCGACCTCGACGTACTTGCCGGTTTGCTTGTCCACCACCCCGTATTCGACCTCGACCCCGAGGCTGGGGCCGGGCGAGGGGACGAAGTCCACGTGCATGGCGATCACGGTATTGGGTTCGGGCGGGGGGAGTCGCGGTCGGCGTGTGGAGACTCCGCGACACCAGGTGAATTGCGCGAGAGGCACTTTCGTGGTCGGTTCCGCAATCTGCCCACCCGGACCTCCGCGGTCACACCCACCCCCACACCAGCAGAATGCGCCGCAGGCAAGTTACGTGGTCGGTGCCGCAATCTGCCCACCCGGACCGCCGGGGTCACACCCACCCCCACACCAGCAGAATGCGCTGCAGGCAAGTACGTGGTCGGTGGCGCAATCTGCCCACCCGGCCACCGGGGGCACACCGCGCCGCCACACCAGCAGAATGCGCAACAGGCACGTTAGTGGTCGGTGGCGCAATCTGCCCACCCGGCCACCGGGGCACACCGCGCCGCCACACCAGGAGAATTGCGCAGCAGGCGCCTTGGTGACCCGCTAGCGCAACCTGCCCCACCGGACCGCCAGAGGGGATGGGGCTGTTTCCGGGCAGCACCACTCGGGTACGATGAAATGGCCCTCGACGGCAGACGTACGAGGACCCAGGTCCCCATCGTCTAGCGGCCTAGGACTCCGCCCTTTCAAGGCGGCAGCGCGGGTTCGAATCCCGTTGGGGGCACGCAGTACCCGGTTCGGCCTCGGTCGGACCAGTAAGGCCCCGTAGCGCAGTTGGTTAGCGCGCCGCCCTGTCACGGCGGAGGTCGCCGGTTCGAGCCCGGTCGGGGTCGCCAGTCCCTAGGGACAGCGGCCAGGTAGCTCAGTTGGTACGAGCGTCCGACTGAAAATCGGAAGGTCGGCGGTTCGACCCCGCCCCTGGCCACCACAGAAATCCCCCTCTGATCAGGCTTTTCCCTCCACAGTCGCCCCCTGGTTAGCCTTCAAGGGTGTTTGAGGGTGTGGGAAACCTGTAGGAATTCTCGGAGAAATCGGACATTTCTGCGAGACTGTAGGAGATGCGCTAGGAATTTATCGCATATCCGCAATGCCTCCGTCAGGGTCAGCACGGCCGCATTCGTATCGAGCCTTCGCAGGGCTTCTCATGAGCCACAAGGGCCAAGAGCAATAGACCCATTCGCCTTCTCGACTCGGGCCGCGTCGGGATCGCGTCAGTGCTCATCGCCCGAAACAGCGAGGGAGTCACTAACCTCGGGCCAGGGCCTCTGCATCAAATGGAGAAACTCCGAGAACTCCGCGAGAACGCTCGCGAGTTCAGCGTCACCGGCGGATCGAGCGATCACAGATCGCTCATCGAACTGCTGGATCATCTCGGGCAGGCCCTCCGTGTCCACCGGCTCGTCGGTGGCGGTGTCGACGAGATTTAGCGCGTTGTCAAGAGACTCCATCTCTGGAAGAAGACCGCTGAGGGATTCGTAAAGCCAGGCCGCGTCATGAGCCTCAAGGCGGCGGAAATTGGGGATGGTGAAGACCAGTGACATGGTCAGGTATAGCGCTGCAGACTCCAGGAGGGACCTCTTCCTTCCTTCCTTCTGCGCCACTACACGCATCAGAGATTTGGCACCATCCAGCATGTGGGCGATCGTGGCCTCCGCTGTAATGAGGGCCCGAAGTTTGGCAGCTCTTTCCTGAACCTCCGGGTCGCTCCTGAGCCGTTCGGCCTCTTGGCGCATCTCGTCCCTTCTACGGTTCTCTTCGGCCTCCTCCGCCTGAAGAAGGCCGTCCTGCTCATCGAAATCGGCGAGCGCGTGATCCGCATCGATTCCGAGGCTCGACCCCAGCTTGGCAATCTCGTCGCGGTCGCCTTCTGCTACGAGCACCCTTTCTCCCTGATCCGTCAGAACGCCCAAAAGGACACTGGATTCGCCGTATACCCTCATCACCTCCCCCATCAGGGCGAATCCAGGGGACTGCGCTAGTCTCACCCTCCCGTCAAGCAGACCAAGCCCCATGCCCTTGGCGAAGATGAACAATGTGCCATCACAATGCGCCAGAACACCTGGGCCGTTGTACTTCGTGAACGGCACATACACTCCCGAGAACCATGTCGCCCTGAACGACTTACAATCATGCCCAATCTTCCGTAGTGCCTTAGCAGCCTGTCGCTTCGAGAGCCCAGCTTCCATCAGCGCGGACATGTGATCGTCCATGTTCAGTACCCTGTTCTCCCGTTGCTGGCACCGCCAATTGTTGCGGACCACTCCAGTGCAACGCGCATCGAGCGTCATCGCGGACTCGGGGCTGCTTGCGGACTGCCCCCGCGCCGGCCTTTCCGTAGGTCGTTCCGCCCGTGGTCGTGCGACGGCGGCCATCCTCGTACTCAGACAACTTGGTAGTAGGGGTTCGACCCGGTGGGCGCGTAGATCGTGATGTCCCTGCCCCTGGCCACCACACTTCTCCCAGACGCCTCCCTAAGAGATGTCTGATCAGAAGCACATTGCGCGCTCGCCCGCCCAGTTGTGAGCTGTATCGAGAAGGCCCGCCAACGCGGGATCCTTTCCCCCACCACTCCTGGACGCAGAGGAGGTCACATCGTCCCTGCGCCGAACCGAGTGAGGACTTAGCGTTCACTGAACGGTTCGGCGCAGGGGATGGATGGTCAGGACTTGTTCTTCTTGGCCTGCTTGTTCTGCTTCTTGGTGCCCACGTGGAACTTCACCTTGGCGCGCTTGGCAGGACTGTTCGCAGCCTTGATCACGACCCGGTTCTTTCGCACGCCGATCTTGGCCTTCTTCTTGGCCTTGAGTGTCATGGTGCCTGTAACTGCCGTGCCGGCTGCCATCCGACTGTTGCTCCAGCACACCAGGCGCTTGTTCTTCTTTGTCTCACGGCCCGGGGCGCCGATGAACTTCATCCCCTTGGGGATCCGCTCGCACAACTGCGCTTTGACCGCATCGACGGTGCCCTTGTTGCGCAGCGTCGCGCGGAAATGGATGCGCTTGCCCCGCTTGACGTAACCCTTCTTGGGGTGGAGCACCTTGTGCTTGACCGTCAGCTTCGTCTTCTGGGATACGGTGCCGCCCGTCTGGCTGGCGGCTTCACTGAGTCTGGCGTGCGGCTCGCCAGGTCATCCGAGCCTTTCACACCGATTTCACAGACTCAGGGATACGCCGGGGCATGCAAGCGCACCAATGGGACAGACAACGGCACACATGAGCACGGGCGGACACCAGTGGGACGTTCTCAAACGAACTGAAAATCGGAAGGTCGGCGGTTCGACCCCGCCCCTGGCCACCACGAGCACACCACAGAATCACGCGGTCAACGCACCGGCCGTTCCCCACGCCGCTTCGGCGTGCTCAACGCGACCAGCCTTCGATACCCGCTGAGCGGCAGCAGCCGATGCCCCACCGTCAGGATCGTGTACGGCACCCGCGGCGCAACGATCCGGAAGCGGGGCCGTGACTGCTGCAGCACCTTGCGCACCGCGTGGGCGACAACCTGCGGATCGTTGGGCTTAAGCGTCCGGATCGCCTCCACCGTCTCATCGAGCTGCGGGACCAGGTACTCCGGCGCCCGTTCTCGCATCGCCTCCAGCACCGCGATGTCCTGCGGCAGCATGTCCGTGTTGCAAATCCCGGGCTCGATCACTGACACGCGTACCCCGGTGCCATCGAGTTCGATGGCGAGGGCCTCTGCGAAACCCTCCAGGGCGAACTTGGAGGCCGAGTAGGACGCGTACAACCCCACGGGCGCGGTCCCGTTCACACTCGTGACGTAGACGATGTGCCCGCGATTGGCCCGCAGGGCGGGGAGCAGGGCCTTCGTGACGGCCGCCGCGCCGACGTAGTTGACGTCGACCTCCTGCTGGGCGAGGTCGAGGTCGAGCAACTCGACCGGCCCGGCCACGGACTTCCCCGCGTTGTAGACCAGAGCGTGGAGCCCTCGCGGGGCCAGTTCAGCGACGCGGTCAGGCAGGCCATGGACCGCCGCATGATCCGTGACGTCCAGCACCAGGGGGGCCACACCCAGAGCCTGCACCGCCTCTGCCGCCGACCCGCTTCGCACCGTGCCGATCACCGAGAACCCGCTAGCCGCGAGGTGCTCGGCGATCACCAGTCCGATGCCCCGCGATGCCCCGACTACCAGGACGACGCGTTCGGACCCCCGCGCTGGCCCCACCATGATGCCGACGCTACTCCGGCCCGACGAACCACGGGGTGCACCCTCGATGCTGCACTTCGCTGGATGTGTGAGCTTCGACGAGGACTGGGTCAACGACGCGCACAAGGAGACCTGGGCGCGCGACCGTGACCTGCAGGCCAGTCGAAGCCACGATCGCGGACAACAACCCGCTGGCCGGATTGGACGATCTCGCCGCGCAGGTGAAGTCCGCGGGGATCGACCGCGTCGACGGCGACGTCGTCATCGACGACCGGCTGTGGATCACCCGCGACCTCGGCGAGAACGACGGCCTGGTCTCTCCGATCGTCACCAGCAACAACCTCATCGACGTGGTCGCGAGGCCGGGGGAAGTCGGTGGCCGGGCGTCGGTCGAGATGCGACCCGAGGTCGCGCCGTGGCGGGTGGTCAACCGGGTGAAGACGGTGGCTGCCGGCGAGGACGCCGCGATCGACCTGCGAAGCCCGGAGTACGGAGTCATCCTCCTGCGCCCGAGGCGTACCAACGGACATCTCGACGCTCGTCGAGTGTCGAGAAGGTGGAGAGACACGCCGGCGTGTCCGTGCACTATCGCAGCACTCGACGCGGAGAAGCCGAGTCAGGCCACCTCGACCACGTCTGGGAAGGTCTCGATCAGGTAGTCGACGAATGCAGGCCCGACCCGTTCCTGGCGCAGGACCTCGACCGACACCGGCAGGGGACGCGCGACGAACGACGCGTCAGCCACGGCGCGTGCCGCGAAGTCATGGTGGACGATCGCTCCCCTGCCCACCGACACGAAGTCCGCACCCTTGTCCAGACACCACTGCGCATCCGCGGTGGACAGGACCTTGCCCGCCACCCCCAACCGGGTCGAACCTCGGGGCAGATCCACGAAGTGGTCGATGAGCAGACCCTCACCACCACGGCGGGGCCGCATGAAGACATCCCACAGCGACATCTCGAGGTAGTCCAGCAGACCTGTCTCGAGAGCGCGGCGGGCATACTCCCGGCCATCCTGCAGGGGTATCCCGAAGCCCTCCGGAGACAGCCGCAGCCCCAGTTGGAAACCGTCACCCGTGGCCGCGCGGATACCCTCCAGCACCTCGCGGACCACGCGGAACCGGTTGTCCAGCGATCCGCCGTAGCGATCGGGCCGGTGGTTGCGGGACGTGTCGAGGAACTGCCCGAGCAGGTATCCGTGTGCGCCGTGCACCTCCACCCCGTCGAAGCCAGCACGTTCAGCCCGGACGGCGGCGGCCACGAAGTCCGCAACAGTGGCCTCGATGTCATCGACGGTCATGGCCACCGCGTCATGGTCGGGGTCGTCCCACGGGCATTGCGCCGACACACCTGTGATGATCCGCTCAGCGCGACGACCGCCGTGGTGCAGTTGCACCGCGCTGCAGGCGCCGGCCACCCGCAGGCGCTCGGCGAGATGGCGCAGTCCCGGCAGGTGGTCGTCGGAGGCGATGCCCAACTGCCCACTCCAGACGTGGCCGGCGGGCGCAACGAACGCCGCAGCCGTCATCACCAGGCCGAATCGTCCTTGCGCGCGAGCCGTGAGCCACGCCACCTCGTCGTCGGAGAGAGTGCCGTCGGCGTGGCTCTGACAGTTGGTCAACGGCGCCAGGGCGATGGAGTTCCGCCACGCCGGGCCATGGGCAAGACGCATCGGGTCTGCGGGCTGGGGCATATGGCCGATCCTATTGACGCCCTCACAACGGCCCTCCCGCGGCGGGGAAGAATCGGGGCATGCTGCCGGTCGTTCCGCGCCATCAACCGGTTCGCACCTGCCGCATCCACCGTCGGTCAGGCCATGGCCCCTCCCCAACCTCATTCCCCCAGCAGCCGCCTCTCTGGGCGTATCCAGCGTCGCGACGTGCCATGTCGCTGGCAGTACCTCCGCGCGGAGTGGGAGCGCAGGAACCTTGCTGTTCTTGGTGCCGGAAGTAGCCACCTCGCGACCAGCCACAACCCGCACAGGTGGCCCACCTCCTCCAGCGCACAGACAGCAAGCCAGCGTCGCTCGATCGGCCGCCCCCAAAGACACCGGCTCGACCGCGAACTAGACTGAGAAGTGGACCGCAGTTGAGGAGGCGACTCATGCGGACCGCAGGGGATTGTAGACGTGATGCGCTTGCTGACACCGGTGCATCGAGGTGCGATCGGGTGAGTCTTCGACGCCTCAGCCCCTGGAACCGCTGGTCGGCGGCCAGTTGCATCACGGCTTCGACAGCAATCCGCCACTACCCATCCGCTGCGGCGGCCCCCGCCGTTTCGACTCGATCCCGCCAGCCTGGTCGGGCCGCCTCGAGTCACGACGACTGCCGATCCAGCGGTTCTTCGGAAAGGCCGGCATCATGAACACCCACCAACACGCTCCCGGCGGCAAACTCATCGTGACAGCATCGTTGCTTGCGGTGACGGCTCTGGCCATCAACGTGTGGCCTGCGATGGCGGTCGCCCGCGGGCCGAATGATGATGCCGCGGGCACGATCGCCGCGGTTTCGACCTCCACGATCTCCATGTCGGGCACGACGTTGATCATCGACGGCGGTGCCGCGGACAACGACATCCGCGAGCATTCCGGCTGGCCTCAGCACATCATTGACACGAGTGGGGTCACCGCCGGGCCAGGGTGCGAGCAGGTGAACCCGACCGAGGTCTACTGCCCGGATCCCGTCAACGTCACCTACCTCAACGTCAGCGCGAACCTCGGTGACGGCAACGACAAACTGGACGCGTGGGGCGTGTTCTGCTGGAAGATGAGTCTCGACGCCGGCAACGGCAACGACGAGGTCTACGGATGTAGCGGCGCTGATGAGATCAAGGGCGGAGCGGGTAACGACGACCTCCGGGGCGGGGTCGGCGACGACACCCTTGACGGCGGGTCCGGCAACGACATCCTTCTGGGCGGCTCCGGTAACGACAGCGTTACTGGTGGGCCGGGGCTGGACAGCATCGATGGCGACGATTCATATCTTTCCTCCAATGGCAACGATCGCCTGTACCTGGTCGATGGTGAACAGGATCAGGCCGCGTGCGGCTTCGGGGCCGACATCGTCCAGGCGGACAGCATCGATGTGGTGGAGGCACTCTCCTGTGAGAACATCACCCGCGTAGAGCCTCCTCCAGGGACTACCCCCTCCGACCACCGCGCCCGCACTGCCCAGCAGCAGTCACCGGAGTCAAGGCGGTGGTGAAGAAGGGTAAGGCGAAGATCACCTGGCAAGCCAGTTCAGGAGCGACGTCCTACAAGGTCCGCTACTCCAAGCCCGGTGGAAAGAAGTACCGCGCATGGAAGAACATCACGGCGCTGAAGTTCAGGTTCACGGTCCGCAAGGGCGCCAAATACGCGGTGCAGATCATCCCGATCGGACCGGCGGGAGCGGGCCCGACGCAGACCAAGCGATTCAAGGTCAAGTAGCGCAGTCCTGGCGACTTCACGGACTGCGCGGCGGGTTCGTTTCTGCTCCAGTCGGTTGCGAAACGGCTGGCAGGCTCTCGCCCGCACTTTCTGACGGGTCCTCGCCCGGTGCAGGACGCACGCCCCACTGGGCTTACACGCCCATTTCACGGACTGAGGGACACGACTGACATGCAAGGGCACTGACGAGACAGACAACGGCACACATGAGCACGGGCGGACGCCAGCGAGACGTTTCCAAACGAACTGAGAATCGGAAGGTCGGCGGTTCGACCCCGCCCCTGGCCACCATGAAATCCCTGGTCAGGGTGGGTTTCGCAATCTAGATGAGCCGTCATTGACGGTCATGAGTCTGTGTCAAAACCGTGTCATTGAGGGACCTGCCGCCCCAGGGCAGCCCCCATATGTGTCACTTCTATGTCATGGTGGCAGCCCTGGAGTCTCTGGACAGCGCCGGGTACACGGTGGTCCGCACCGATTTCAGCAGGACGCCGACTGTCCGGACGCAGGCAGAAGTTCCGGGTCAGATTTTGGTGCCCGCCGGGCTCGACGACGCTGCGGCGGTTGCGTCTTGGCGCATGGACGGGCGCATGTTCTGCTTCACGAAGGGCCCGGCCAGGACTGCAGTGGGCTAGTGGCGGCGGAGACGGCGGTGGGTACCTCGCCCCCTGACGTCCGGGAACGGTTCGCTACCGGTGGGTTTCATCGACACCGTCTCCAACAGGCCGACAGTGCCTGGTCTGGTGCCCGGATCGGGCCTCTCCTCGACGACAAGTGCTCCATGTGTGCATGAGAAGCCCGGTTTGTCCGTGTTCAAGTCCTCGCCGATGAAGCAGTATCCGATGCATTCTCGGCCAGTTCTACTGGTAGGCCAGCATCCACCACATGCCGGTGCCGGCGCCGGTGCCGAGGGGGAGTTGCCAGCCCGGTCGTTGCTTCGATGTCGTCATGGGTGGGCTCGTGTCGGGTCCTGAGCGGCTGCGGCCACGGTGAGGGGTTGCGACCGAGCAGAGTCAGGGCCGTGAACGTCGTGCTGTCGTCAGCCTCGGAGCGACTCCTGCGTCAGCTTCTGGGCAAGCGGATCCGACCGCGGGTGGACGCGCGCTCCTCGGCGTGCTGGAGATGGGGCGAGGTCGAGGTGGCGACACGGTCGGGTCGCAGGGTGTCAACGGCCGTCAACGTGCGCGGCACCGTCCTCGGTCCGCCGGCTCCGCCGCGTCACGACGCGGCTGACGATCATGCCGATGGACACGGCACCCAACGTCGCGTAGATCACGAACCGGAGGTCCTCGTAGAGCAGGATGCGGACGAGGCGGTTCCAGATCCACTCGAGCGTCGACGGCATCGCGACGTCCGTGATGACCGCATCGAGGGAGAGGACGGAGCCCGCCTCCGTGCACCAGGCGGTGCTCCCGATCAAGATGCCTTCGATGCGCAGCGCGCCGCCCTCGAACGTCGTGCGCGTGCGCTGATCGGACCCCGTGAGGACGCCGGTGCGGGTCCGATGATCCATCTCCCCCGCATCGATGAGGAACTGCGGCGTCACGACCGGGTACGCACCACCGGGCGACCGACGTGGCGGACTGATGTGGTAGCCGAGAACCGCCTTGACCTGCTCGTCCGGGAGGGACGAGAGCGCGTCGCCGAGCGCGAGGAACGCGGCGTCCGTCGGTGCCCACACGGTCTTGTCCGCCAGTTCGACGTCGGAGAGGATGGCGAGGCCTTCGGGGTCGAACCGATCCAACAGTTCGAGGAAGGTGCCGTGCTCACCGGTCGCCTCGAGCACGTCAACGATGTCGAGCCCGGCGCCGCCGTCCGGACAGACCACGCGGTACTCGGCGGCGCTCCCGGTCGCCGCAGCAGCCGCACCAGCGACCGCCGAGACCGTCACGATCATCGCGGCAACGAGCAGGGATCGCACGGCGATGCGGCGTCGGCTCATCGAGCTTCCTCCGTGGCCGGGAGCTCGGTTGGGGTGGATGCCTTGGTCATGACGGTGTCTCCTCGTTGTGGCTGTTGAGTCGTCAGTGGCTTGGGTGGTTGGGGTGGTTTGGGTGGCCTACGGGGTAGTCGGGTGGGGAGTTGGGGGAGGGCCGTAGCGCTTTCACGCGCGTTTCGCGGGGCTGAGGGACACAACGTCATAAGCCAGCGCACCGATAGGACAGGCATAGGCACGTGTGAACACGGCAGACACCAGTGGGACGTTCTCCAACGAACTCAAGATCGGAAGGTCGGCGATTCGACCCCGCCCCTGGCCACCACCACGTTCCCTCACAAAGTCCCTGATAGGGACGCTCTTCACGGCCATGGTGCGCAAGATCCTCGTCCGCGCGACTGACGGGCCTTACGAACTCAGCGGGAAGGCCGGCTCAGGACGGACCAACTCCGGTTGGCTGGTTAGTGGGGCGAGTGGTCACAACGACGACTCGTTCATCATCGCGGTGTACATCATCTCCGATGAGGCCGACGAGAACGCAGCCACAGCGCAAGGCATTGCAGTGAACGTTCTGAGACGACTTGCCCTCGTCGCGCCCGACGTCAGCCGGAACTGGCTGGCCGGGAAGTAGCTTCGGGCGCCGCGTTGGGGGAACATCCTCACGCATCGCGTCATGGCGGGGCCCGGGATCACCGGGTACGGGCTGGGTCAGGCCGACGCGCCTTCAGCAACCCTGACTCCCACTCTGCGATTCGCGATGCCAACACCACGAACGAGGTCTTCCTTGATCGCCCGCCAGCGCGGCATCGAACGGGATGCGCCGGAACGCGAGCCTTCGGTAGCAGACCTCTCCGATGAGGAACTCCAATCGGCTGCCGGTGGGTGGCACGCCAAGTACGGGACGTTCAGCGACGACTGCATCTGGGCTGTCGCCGCCGACCCGGAGCTGCTGCAGCACCTGCCGGAAGTCCGGGCCTCAGCATGGGCGACATCAACCACGTCGCACCCGTTGCCCATGCCGTCGAAGGAGGTTCGCAGTCGATTCAGAACGGCACGTCGACGGACAGCAGCCCGCCCTTCGGCTGCCTGCCCGAAACCGAACGCGCGAACTCGACAGCATCGATCTCGATGGTCTGGCCGCCGGCGCCGTTGAGCGAGAAATCGCCGCCCGCCGGTCCGGTCAGCCGCAACGTCACGGGCTGGCCATGGCGGCGGCCCCACTCCTCAGCGACGCCAGCGATTACCTGCCCATCCAGTTCCTGCGTGAGCGCCATCGGCCGTCCGATCGCACGCGAGAGGTCGACCGAGTGCATCCACGCATCACGAGTAAGGATCACGTCGAGCAAGTAGTCAAGTCGCCAGGACTCTGTTGTGGAACCGAAGGTCACGGGGAACCGGACCCAGCGGCGGATCGGGGCGGGCGGCTTGCTCCTTCCCCGGGCGGCAGGGCCCACCAGGCTGCGGCACTCGCTGACGAGGTCTTGCTCGTTGAGGCTGGCGGTGAGTTCGATCTGCACAGCAGTCATCACGTCGGTCTGATTCGCCCCGGTGGCCTTGGTCCGCCGGGAGATCACTCGGAACTGCCGCAGGAACTCCCGCGTCGATGCCGCAGAGCGCATGGCGCCGACCATGTGCCCAACTAGGTCACGAACCGTCCATTCTTCACAGTCGGTCGGGAGAGTCCACTGCTCAGGGGTCACGCTCTCAGCGAGGTCCGCGAACCGACCGTATGCGGCCTCCGCAAGTCGTCGAGCATCCTGGCCGGTGAGTTGTTGCTGCAGTTCCATTGTGGCTGTCATCACTCTTCCTTTGGGTCGAATCAGCATGGGTTTGGGTCAGCGACGAGCGGGGACGGGTCATGGGATGCCGACGTGGTCGCAGAAAAGATCCACGACCTCCGGCAAGAGGTGACCCCAGCGACCCCCACCCGGGTCGTTGGAGATCTGCTGATCGGTGAGACCCGTGATCATGGCTGTCCAGAGGTCTCGGTCGGAGGCTTTGGTGACGCCAGCCGAACGCAGCCGCTGATCAAGAGTAGAGAGAACCTCCACGGCCAAGGTGTACGACGATTCGGACGGAGAGAATCCGGGCACCACGCGCTGGAACATCAGTTGGTAGCGGGTGGGGTCGGCTGTGCAGAAGTCGAAGAAGGCCCGGGTCTTTTCGTACAGTTCCGCCCGATGCAAGGGTGTTCCATCATCGGCACCCAGCAGAGCCATGAGTTCACGCTGCCCCTGGGCGAACATCGCATCGTAGATCGCTTCCTTGGAATCGAAGTAGGAGTAGAGGCTCGGCGCCCGCATCCCGACTCGCTGGGCGAGCTCACGCAGGGCCAGAGCCGCCAAGCCCTGCTCACGGCACAACTCCCACGCGGCCGCAAGGATCTCCTCCCGCGTCTGCTCTCGGCGACGGGAGATGCGATCAACGTTCGCGTTATCTAACACCGTTCGAGAATATGAACAGCGTTAGTTGGATGTCAAGCCCGCGACCACCGCGCTCCAATCAGAGGGCTGCACGGAGGCCAGCACCAAGGCCGGCCGGCATCGAACACCGAGAACGCCAGACCATAGGCGAGGACGGCGAACCACGAGGCGGGCCTGGTAGCTCGCTCGCATGGCGATGGGGCACGCGTTCCTCAGGCAGGGAAGTGCCCGCAAACCCCGGAAGACAGACCCACCCTTTGGTGATCGTGGGCCGCCGACGCCGATCAAGCAAGCAAAGTGGTTGGCCTACTGACGGAGGCGTTTCACGACTCTTTCACGAAACTCTGCACACACCTCAGCACTCATGAGATGCAAGAGACCCCCCGAGGCACCCCAGCGCACCCAACATCACCCCTGAGACGCCCTCAAACGAACTGAAAATCGGAAGGTCGGCGGTTCGACCCCGCCCCTGGCCACCAGCATCTCACCGCAACACTCGACACCCGTCGGCGGCCCGAACGTTCAACCTCCCCGCGTGCGCGCGCCGGACGGCTCAACCACTGCGTCCAGATACTCGATCAATGTTCTGCCCACGTCCCTTAGCGCCTGCGGGACGCCCTCGACCCGACAAATCACGAGCGAACCCTCCACGCTGGCCACCGCGAGCGTCGCGAATCGCCGTGCCTGCGCTCGGCGCACTCCGTGCCTGACCAGTCCGTCCGCGATCGCTCCACGCCAACGGTCGAACACGGCGTCGGAAGCCGCCCGCAGTCGGCCGTTCGGATCGTCGGCGGCAAGCGTGACAGCGACAACCGGACAACCGGGCCGGGAGTCGGCGTCGAACATGAGCCGCTCCACGAACGCGATCAAGCGACGCACTGCGACGCGCGGCGGGTGTTCGGCGAACTCGGCTTCGATGACCTGGGCGATGTACCCCCCGGTCAGTTGCACCACCTCGGCTCCCAACTGGGCTTTGCCGTCCGGGAAGTGGTGATAGATGGCGCCACGGGCCGCATCGGCGCGATCCACGACTTCCCGGAACCCTGTCCCGTCGTAGCCCTGCTCGCGGAACAACTCGATACCGGCCAGCAGCATCCTGGTTCTGGTATCTACAGTCATCGCACCTCCCGGACAGACTTGACTAGGACGACCGTCCTAGCGTTAGCGTTCTAACACCACTAGGACAAGCGTCCTAGTAGTGAATGGAGCGAATCGTGCCTTCCGCAGCGACCCCGCCGTGACTGTCGAACTGCGGGGCCACGTCCTGCACGTGGGCTTGAACCGCCCGGAAAGCGCAACGCGTTCGACACCGAGATGCTCGACGGACTGGCCGACGCGTACGGGCGACTGGAGGACGATCCTGACGCCTGGGTTGGGGTTCTGTTCGCCCACGGGGATCACTTCACCGGCGGTCTCGACCTGGCGCAGGCGGCCGGTCGGATCGTGGGCGGCGGACCCCGCTACAACTCACCGGTCGCTATCGACCCGTGGGGCGTATCGGGTCGGCAACGGAGTAAGCCCATGGTCGCGGCAGCCCAAGGGTGGTGCATGACCCTGGGGATCGAGCTCCTGCTGGCCGCGGATATCCGCATCGCGGCCACCGACACCCGTTTCCGGCAGATGGAGGTCCTCCGCGGCATCTACCCGTTCGGCGGTGCGACGCTGCGCTTCCCCGCACTGTGCGGCTGGGGTGATGCGATGCGCTGGATGCTGACTGGCGACGAGTTCGATGCCGCCGAAGCCCTGCGCATGGGACTCGTTCAGGAAACCGTCGCGGCCGGCACCCAACTGGATCGCGCCGTCGAGCTGGCTGAACGGATCGCGTCCCGAGCTGCTCCTCTTGGAGTCCGTGCAACCATCACCGCGGCGCGACGCGCCGTGATCGACCCGGTCCTCGCCGCTGAGAAGCTCGTCGAGGACGTCGGGGCGCTACTGCAGACGCAGGACGCCTCGGAAGGCGTCGCCTCCTTCCTCGAGCGCCGGCCCGCCGTCTTCACGGGGCACTGAGCCATGGCCACCGACACGACCGAATGGCACAAATCCGCGTGCATCCTCTGCGAATGCAACTGCGGCATCGAGATCCAACTGGCGGAACGGCAGTTCCGCCGCATCCGTGGCGACAAGGAACACCCGTCCTCAGCCGGGTACACGTGCGAGAAGGCGCTGCGGCTCGACCACTACCAGAACGGCCGGCATCGGCTCACGTCCGCGCTGCGCCGCACTGCGCCCGGAACCTACGAGGAGATCGACCTCGAAACCGCCATCTCCGAGATCGCACAGAAGACTGAGCGTGATTCGCGACACCCACGGCGGGGACAAGATCTTCTTCTACGGAGGAGGCGGGCAGGGCAACCACCTGGGCGCCATCTACGGCCGGGCGTTGCAGGCGGCCTTGGGCGTCAAGTACACGTCCAACGCACTCGCCCAGGAGAAGACCGGCGAGATGTGGGTCGACGGCCGGCTCTACGGCGGGCACACGAAAGGTGACTTCGAGAACGCGGAGGTCGTCGTGTTCGTGGGCAAGAACCCGTGGCAGTCGCACAGTTTCCCGCGGGCGCGTCCGACCCTGCGTGAGATCGCCCGCGACCCGGCCCGTTCGATGATCGTGATCGACCCGAGGGTCAGCGAGACCGCTGCGATGGCGGACATCCATCTGCAGGTCAGGCCCGGCACGGATGCCTGGTGCATGGCCGCGCTGCTGGGGATCCTGCTCCAGGAGGACCTGCTCGACCACGAGTTCCTTGCCGCGCACACCACCGGGACCGAGGACGTGCTGAAGGAACTGGCCGAAGTCCCGGTGTCCGACTACGCACAGACCTGCGGCGTACCCGAGGAACTGCTCCGCACCGCCGCCCGCCGCATCGGAACTGCTCAGTCCGCGACGGTCTACGAAGACCTCGGTGTGCAACAAGCGCCGAACAGCACCCTCGTCTCCTACTTGGACAAACTGCTGTGGATCCTGACCGGCAACTTCGGCAGGCCGGGGACCATGTTCCTGCACTCGTCCTTCGCACCGATCGCGGGCGGGTCGGGCAGCAAAGGCGGGGCCCGAGTGACACCGGTGACCGGCGCCCGCATCATCTCCGGGCTCATCCCCTGCAACTCGATCGCCGAGGAGATCCTCACCGATCACCCGGACCGCTTCCGAGCGATGTGGCTGGACAGCACGAACCCGGCCCACTCGCTGGCGGACTCCGCCACCTTCCGCAAGGCCTTGGACGCCCTCGACCTCGTGGTGGTCGTCGATGTGGCGTTCACCGAGACCGCCGCACATGCCGACTACGTGCTACCTGCCGCCAGCCAGTTCGAGAAGTGGGAGGCGACGCTGTTCAACGTGGAGTTCCCACACAACTCGTTCCACCTGCGCCGGCCGGTGCTCGACCCGTTGCCGGGAACCATCAGCGAGCCCGAGTTGTACGCGCGGATCCTGCGGAGACTCGAGCCGGTCGATCCCAGCGTGCTGGACGCCTTGTCAAAGGCGGCGGAAGAAGGCCGGGAGGCATTCACGTCAGCGTTCTTCTCGGCGCTGGCGACCGACCCCGACCTGCTGCCACTGGCGCCGTTCGTGCTCTACGAGACGCTCGGTCCGTCACTGCCAACCGGGCAGCGCAGCGCCGCCGCAGTATGGGGGCTCGCCCAGATCTGCGCGTTGACCTACCCCGAATCGGTCCGGCGTGCCGGGCACAGCGACGGCAACGCGTTGTTCGACGCCATCCTCGGCAGTCCGTCCGGCGTCGTGTTCACCGTGGACGACTGGGACGATGTCTGGACCTACGTGCGACGCCCGGACCGACGCTTCACCATGGACATCCCAGAACTGACCGACAAGTTGCATGGACTGCGCACGGCGCCGTCGTCGTGGGTCACCGACGAGTTCCCGTTCGTCCTGTCCGCCGGCGAACGGCGCTCGTTCACCGCCAACACCATCTTCCGCGATCCCACATGGCGCCGCCGGGACGCGGCCGGTGCGCTGCGGATCAATCCGGCGGATGCCGCCTCGCTCGGACTCGTGGACGGCGTTCGCGCCCGCGTGACCACCGCCGCCGGCATCTGCTGAGGCAGTCGTCGAACTGACCGACATGATGCAACCCGGACACGTGTCGCTGCCCAACGGCTACGGCCTGGACGACCCCGAACACGGCACTGTCGGCGTCGCGCCGAACGAGCTCACCTCGCTGGAGATGCGGGACTGGTTCGCAGGCACCCCGTGGCACAAGTACGTCCCTGCCCGGATCGAACAGGCGTGAGGCTTGTTCCTTCGCGCCGGCCCCGGTCACAAGGCGCGCGAATCCGCCGGTCTCCAACGACACCGGCCAGAGCCATCAAACCCAGATCCCCTCCCCGCAAAGTCGCCCCCGAGCGACGCTGTCAACACACCGAGTCGCGACTGGGCATCCTCCAGATGCTTCGGCGTCTGCCCGGTCACGACGATTCGGTGGCGGCGATGGACGTGCCGCCCGTGCTGGGGGGAAGCTGGCGGCCACAGCACGCGACGTCCTGGCTTGTTGACGATGATGCGGGCCTTGGGACACGCCGTGGACACGCCGACTGACTGGTCCGCAGCATCGCAACTGCGAAGGGCAGTCCCCGTGCCAACTCAGGGCAGGAGCGGGCGGCGCAGCATCACGATGGCGCTGGTGAGCATCCATAGGATGAAGCCCCCGAAAGCTGCCTCGGCGAATGCGCCGCCGGTCGAGGTGCTGACGGTGTCGATGACCGAGATCACGCCGAGCGCGGCGACCAGACCGCTGAGGACTGCGTACCAGCGGGGTGCGTTCGTGGTGCGTATCGCCGCGATGCTGACGGCGCCGACCGCCACCGCGAGCCAGACGCCCAGCGTCGCCCCGGCGATGTTGCTGCCGTCGCTGACAAGGGCAAGCACGCCGGGGTCCGGGTCGGTGGCGGCGTAGTGCACGCCCAGCGCGTAGAGGGCCTCCTTCATGCCCGCGGTCGCCGACATCATGATCGCGCCGTAGAGGAAGACGGTGGCCCAGCCGCTGGTCGATCGGCCCGAGCCCGCGGCTAGCGACCGATACACCCCGGCCAGGAAGACCGCGATGGGGATGGCGAGCAGCGCGGCCACCACCACGGCGAGTCGGTGGGGATCGGCATTGCCGGCGAAGTATGCGCCGATCACGTCGGCGGAATCGCCGAGCCCTGGCGCCGAGCCCATCAACGGGATCGTCGTCATGCCGACGACCACGGCACCGATGCCGGCGATCGCGGCGACGCGGCGGAAGCCGTCCGGCTCGTGGCGGGCTACTTCAGGGATGGCGCTGTCGGTGAGGTCAGAGGCGGGCGTTGTGCGGATGTCGGTCATGGCGATTCTCCTCGTTCAATGGGCCTGAACCATATTCACGAGTAGTTGTCTATTGTCAATAGTGATTTATCTCGGTATTCTCCAACCATGCCGCAGTCCCCCTACCCCCGCAGCGAGCCATGACCGACCAGTCGCCTCGCCGCTACAGCTCCCCCTTGCGTGCCGAACAGGCCCAGCGCACACGCGACCTGATCCTCGATGCCTTCACCGATCTGCTGGACGATCGCCGGGCCGACGACATCACGACTCGCGAGATAGCCCAGCGCGCCGGCGTGTCCCAGCCCACCGTCTACCGGCACTTCCCGGATCGCACCGCCCTGCTCGAAGGTCTCTCCGGCCGCATCGGCAGGAGGGTCGGTATGCCGGCGATCCCCGCGCCCGAAGCCGTCGATGACATCGGGCCGAAGATCGAGGCCCTCTTCGCGACGAGCGACGACTTCGCCGTCGAGGTCCGGGCGGAGGTCCTGCTCAACTCCGACCCGCGCTGGTACGCGGCGCAGACACGCCGCACCTCCGATGCATTCCTCCGACTGGTCGAGGAAGCCTTCCCCGAACTCGATGGGCGACGGCACGCGCAGGTCGCCGGCCTGCTCCGCTGCCTCGGCTCGTCCCACTCATGGCTGCGGATGCGCGAGGAGTTCGGCGTACCAGGCACCGAGTCCGGTCCCATGACGCGCTGGGCGATGGAGACGATCCTCGCCGCGGTCCGGCGCGGTGACCTCCCGGAACTCCCGGTTCCCGCCGAAACCGACTCCACCCAGGAGGGCACACCATGACTATCGCCAACCCCGGACACCTCACGCTCGACGATCCGTCCGCCGGCGAGGTGGCGACTGTCGGCGGCAAGGCAGCCCATCTGGCCCAACTGCGGGCGGCCGGGTTCACGGTGCCGGACGGCGTCGTGCTCCGCGCCTCCCTGTTGGCAGGCTGGCGAACCGGGACCAACCCTCCGCCCGAGGTCCAGGCAGCCGTGGCCGAGGCCGTCGACGGGTTCGCCGGCGCGGCGCTGGCAGTGCGGTCGTCGGCGGACGCGGAGGACGCTGCCGGAGCGTCGTTCGCCGGCTGCCTACGCGACGGTGCTCGGCGCGATGGGAGTCGAGCAGACCCTGGCGGCGGTGCGCACCTGTCTCGACAGCGCCGACGCCCCCCGGGTCTCGTCGTATCGGGGCAGTGGCGGCATCCACATGTCGGTCCTCCTGCAGCCGATGCTCGACCCGGAGGCGGCCGGCGTGGCGTTCACGGCCGACCCGGTGAGCGGCGCGGCTGACGTGGTGCGCATCTCGGCCGTCCGCGGACTCGGCGACCGCCTCGTCGACGGCACCGCGAACCCCGAGGAGTGGCAGGTCGTCGCGGGCGCGGCGCAGCGGCTGCCCGGGGACGCCGACTCCGCGATCACCCCCGAGCAGGCATCGGCTGATCGCTGCGATCGCCCAACGGGCCGCGGCGCACTTCGGCTGCCCGCAAGACGTGGAATGGGCATGGTGCAACGGCGAGGTACACCTCCTCCAGAGCCGGGCGATCACCGCACTACCCATCCCGCCCGCAGCCCGCTCGACGGTCTGGGATGGGAGAAGGACGCGGCCCACTACCCCGAACTGTTCACCCCGTACGGCTGGTCGGTGTTCGAGCCGGCGATCGCCGCCGCGGGACCGCCGATGTCCGACAACTTCGGGCTGATGATCGACGGGATCGACCAGGTGTCGATCGGCGGGGAGATCTACGTCCGACCCATCCCGCCGTTCGGCTCGCCGGAGCCCAAGGGTCCCACGCCGCCGGCCCTGCTTGTCGGGCTCGTGGCGCGGATTCACCCGAAACTGCGCCGCCGGATGAAGGCCGCCGACAAGGCTGCTGCGGACCGGGCTCCCGGAGCGCACGCTGTCGATGTGGGACGAGCGCTGGCGGGGCGAGTTCGAGCAGCGGACCGACGCCCTGCTGGTCGAGGACCTCACCTCGCTCGACGACGCCGGCCTGGTCGGGCACCTCGAGCGGGCACGTGAGCTGCTCGAGCATGGCCATACGTCCACTTCCAGCTCCTCATCCCCTACCCCTGGCCGTTCACGACCTGGTCACGACCTGCGAGCAACTCCTGGACTGGGACGCTGCGAAGACCCTGCAACTGCTGGTCGGGTACTCGCCGGCCTCCGTCGCGGGGACTCGTGACCTCGAGGCCATCCGTGCCCGCGTGGCGGCCGACACCGAGTTGGTCGAGGCTCTCGAGGCGGCGCCCGCCGACCCCGTCACCGCGCTGCGCGCCGTCGACCCGAGCGTGGCCGACGAGTTGAACGCGTGGATGCACGCGCACGGCTGGCGGACCACGAACTACGACCCCGGGTCAGCCGCCATCATCGAGCGTCCCGGCATCGTCACCCGACTCCTGCTGCAGCCGACCGATCGCGCTGAGGCAACGATCGCCGCAGACGCCGAAGCATCCGCTCTCGACCGCCTCACCGGCGCTGACCGCGCGCGCTTCGCCGCAGCACTCCAACGGGCGCGCCGGGCCTACCCGGTGCGGGAGGAGAACGTGGTGCTGACCGACAACGTTCCCTGCGGGATCCTGCGCCGCTGGGTCCTCGAGGCCGGCGTGCGCCTTGTCCGCAACGGTCGGCTGCCCCGCGTCGACGACGCGGTCTACTGCACAGCCGAGGAGTTGGCGACGGCCCTGCGCGGAGGCGACGACGACCTGCCCCCTCGTGCGGCCGAGCGGCGGAACGAGCAGGCCTGGGTGCGTGCCCACCCGGGCCCGGCCGTTGTCGGCGCCCGCGGTGACCTGCCGGACCTCCGGTACCTCCCGAAGCACGGTCGCCAGATGAACGAGGCGATGCTGTGGGGACTGAAGATGGAGTTCCCCGGCGAGGTGACTGCCGGCGACGGCGAGCAGCTGTGCGGCTCACCCGCGTCCCCCGGGCACTACACCGGGCGGGTCCGCGTCGTGCGCAAGGAAGCCGACTTCGCCCTACTCCTGCCCGGCGAGGTCCTGGTGTGCCCGACCGCGAGCCCGTCGTGGACGATCCTGTTCGGGATCGCCGGCGCCCTGGTCACCGACGGCGGTGGCCCGCTGGCCCACGCTGCCATCGTCGCCCGGGAGCACGGGCTGCCAGCGGTCGTCGGGACCGTCACCGCGACCAGCCGACTCACCGACGGTCAGCTCGTCACCGTCGACGGCACCGCCGGAACGGTCACGATCCATCCGGCCGACTGAAGCTCGATCGGTCCATCAGTCACCGGTGGGGTGTCCGCTGACGACCTGAGAATCGGAACGTCGGTGGTCCGACCCCGCCCCTGGCCACTCGAACCACCATCATTCAACTTCTGACCGGGCGTTTTGCCTCAATGTGTTCGACCGGTGAGAGTCGCAGAGGGCGTCCGAGGGTGCAGAAGACTGCGGCCGCCGGTGAGGAGACCCCGTCACCTGAGCAGCCCGGAGTAGGGCGTCATCCTGCTGCGCGGGACGCGACGAGCACTCTACGAGGAGTACCGGACACCGCGACGCTCGTCGAGTGTCGCAAAGGCGCAGAGACACGCCGGCGTGTCCGTGCACTATCGCAGCACTCGACGCGGAGAAGCCGAGTCAGGCCACCTCGACGACGTCCGGGAAGGTTTCGATCAGGTAGTCGACGAACGCCGGCCCGACCCTTTCCTGCCGCAGGACCTCGACCGACACGGGCAGGGACGCGCCGTGAACGACGCATCAGCCAGCGCACGTGCCGCGAAATCATGGTGGACGATCGCTCCCCTGCCCACCGAGACGAAGTCCGCGCCCTTGTCCAGACACCACTGCGCATCCGCGGTGGACAGCACCTTGCCCGCCACCCCCAACCGAGCCGAACCGCGGGGCAGATCCACGAAGTGGTCGATGAGCAGACCCTCACCACCACGGCGGGGCCGCATGAAGACATCCCACAGCGACATCTCGAGGTAGTCCAACAGACCCGTCTCGAGAGCGCGGCGGGCATACTCCCGGCCATCCTGCAGCGGTATCCCGAAGCCCTCCGGAGATAGCCGCAGCCCCAGCTGGAAGTCCTCCCCCGTGGCCGCGCGAATACCCTCCAGCACCTCGCGGACCACCCGGAACCGGTTGCCCAACGATCCGCCGTAGCCATCGCGGCGGTGGTTGCGCGACGTGTCGAGGAACTGCCCGAGCAGGTATCCGTGGGCGCCGTGCACCTCCACCCCGTCGAAGCCGGCACGTTCAGCCCGGACGGCGGCGGCCACGAAGTCCGCAACAGTGGCCTCGATGTCATCGACGGTCATGGCCACCGCGTCATGGTCGGGGTCGTCCCACGGGCATTGCGCCGCCACACCTGTGACGTCCCGCTCGGCCCGGCGACCGCCGTGGTGCAACTGCACCGCGCTGCAGGCACCGGCCGCCCGCAGACCCTCGGCAAGGCGACGCAGTCCCGGCAGGTGGTCGTCGGAGGCGATGCCCAACTGCCCGCGCCAGACATGGCCCGCGGGCGCAACGAACGCCGCAGCCGTCAACACCAGACCGAACTCGCCTTCCGCACGAGCCGTGAGCCACGCCACCTCGTCATCGGACAGACTCCCGTCAGCGTGGCTCTGACAATTGGTCACCGGCGCCAGAGCGATGCAGTTGCGCCACGCCGGGCCATGGGCAAGACGCAAGGAGTCTGCGGGATTGGGCATGTGGCCGATCCTAGGGACGCCCCCATCGCGACCCTCCCGCGGCCGGGGAAGATTCAGGGCATCCCGTATGACCTCAGACTCCCCCCACCCTCGGCTGCGAACAGACCCCTACCCCAGCCCCTTCACGGCGCCCAGGATCCGCTGCGCGTTCGGCAACGCCGCGTACTCCAGATGGGGTGCGAACGGGATCGTCCCCTCCACCGTCACCCGGGCGTATTCCGCACCGATGCCGGACTCCAGCAGCAGGGCGGCAACCTCGCCACTCAACCCCGCCCGCGTGTAGTCCTCATCGACGACGACCACCCGTCGCGTCCGCGCCGCATGACCGATGATGGCCTCGGCATCCAGCGGAGCGACCGTGCGCAGATCGAGGACCGCCGCGCTGGTCCCCGCCGCCTCGAGCAAGTGCGCGGCCTCCAGGCACCGGTGCACCCCGACCCCGACGGACAGCAGCAGCACGTCGTCGCCTTCGCGGCGCAGCACGGCTTGGCCGAACGGGATCCCGGCCACCACGTCCGGGACCTCCCCCCACAGGCCCTCAGCGGGCACGACCGGCGTGAAGTCCACTGTGTCCCGGCTGTTGCCGCCGAGGTAGTCGAGCATCTGCGCGTCGAGCAGTTTCGGGGTGAGGAACACGCTGAAGTCCCGTCGCTGCAGTGCGGTGAGCATGAGGCCGGCGGCATCGGCCGGCGTCGATGGGACCACCACGTTGGTCGAGGGGTAGCTGGCCAGGCTCCCCCACAACGCCTGCTCGTGCTGGCCGCCATCGCTGTACCAGCCGCCGTAGCCCGCGCGGATCACCAAGGGCAGGGACAGCCGGCCCCCGGAGAAGTCGGGGAACTTGCTGGCGGCGTTGAGGATGGCCGACCAGCCGACTGCGGCGAAGTCGATCATGTAGAGCTCGACGACCGGGACCAGGCCGCCCATCGCAGCGCCGACACCGGCGTACATGAACGCCGACTCGCTGATGGGCGTGTCCAGCACCCGCTCAGGACCGAAACGGGCAAGCAGATTGCGGCGCAGCAGTCGGACATCCTCCCCCCACGTGAGGATCCGGTCGTCGTCGGCCATTGCTTGCGCCAGAGCGTGATCGACGGCTTGGTCGAGGGTCATCCGGCTCATCAGCGGACTCCCTTCCCGGCGCCGAAGACCGGCCGGTCGGCGACTTCGGCCCGGGCGGCGGAAATGGCCGGCGCCAGGGCGGCCACCTCCTGCTGCAGGATCGTCCTCGCCTCGGTCTCGGACAGGAGCCGGCGTGCGCGGAACAGGGGGTCCCTGCGGTGCTGGACCACCCGGTCCCCCGCAGCCCTCCCGATGCGCGAGCCGAGCACGGCCAGCCCCCGAACCCCCGCGCGAGGGGCGCTGCTGGCCCCCTCCAACAGGTCCGGCGCCATGCCCTCGGCCTCCCGCCGGGGATGCTGCAGAACGCGTACGAGGGGGTCGCCCTCGAAGTGGCCGCCGGGACGATGACAGGTGGCGTGCAGGAACCCCGGGCCGCCCCCGTCGCGGGCGCGTTCGATGAGGGCGACAGCAGCGGCGTGGACCTGCTCCACCCGGTGTCCGGCGACACTGGCGGTGGCCAGTCCGAAGCCCTTCGCCCGCCGGACCGGTCCCCTGCCCGTGACGTCCGCGGAGTGCGTTGTGATCGACCACTTGTTGTCCTTGCACACGAACAGCACCGGCAGCCGCCACGCCACGGCCAGGTTGTACGCCTCCATGAGCATCCCCTGGTTCATCGCGGCCTCGCCGTGGAAGGCCACTGCGACGGCACCCGGGCGCAGTCTCTGTGCGGCCATCGCCTGACCGACAGCCAGCGGACCGGCGGCGCCGACGATCCCGTCCGCGGCTGCCCGGACGTCGGGGTCGATGAGGTGCATGTGTCCGGCCATGCCGCGGTTCATACCGGTGGCGGCGCCGAAGACCTCCAGCAGCAGTCCCTCGGGGTCGGTCCCCCGGCCGATCAGCGGCGCGGTGTTCCGGTGATCGAGAGCCAGGGCGTCGTCTGGCCCCAGGGCCAGCAGGACACCGGCGTTGATCGCCTCTTCGCCGATGCCGGAGTGGTACTCGCCGGGCACGAGCCCGTCGGCCCATGCGCGCGCGATGACGGTGTCGACCAGGCGCATCCGCGTCATCAACCGGTACGCACCTGCGGCATCCACCGTCGGTCGGGTCATGGGCCACCTCCCCAACCGGACCATTGCCGGGTGTGTAGACCGGATCCTTCCTTCATGGTGCCCGACCTCGGGCCGCAACTCCAAGTCCGGGCTCGCGACTGAGTTGCCACTCAGCGACCGCACACGTCTCGATCCGCCGGGTGCAACGCGCCCTGCTCCCGAGTGTGAGCAAGCACTCACCAGGCTCTCCCGACACAGGCTCGCCGCACCGATACACTGGGTATCGGATATGAAGAGGTGAGAATGATGAGCAGCATTCTGCGGCTGCACCGAGGACGCAACGTCCTGTCACGGACATGGTCAGTTGTCACGCATCTGGTCGATGATGTCGAGCCCGACCGCATCTCGACCATCGCCCCCATGGCGGCGAACGGCACCCGGATCAGGCCCTTCTCCCAGAGTTGATCGAGTGGTGTTGCCGCTCGACGGAGGCATTCGGCGGATCCTCGCTCCCGCATGGGTGTGACCGTTCCGCGCTCACACCGGTTCGTCTTGCCAAGGGCGACGGGACGCCCAGCCCCGGCTCCTCGATCAGCAGTTTCAGGGCCGCGGACGTGCGCATGACTGCGTAGTACCTCTTAAGACCCGCACTCAGGGCTGTCCCTGGAACTCCTCGTACAGCGCGGGCAGGAAGCCGGCCAGGTGGTTCATCTCAGCGGCACAGTGGAACATCATGTCGGTCCCGATCGAGGCGGGCAGCAGGCGAGACGTCACGCGGGGCAGCACAGGGTCGAGGACGCGCTGTAGAACTGCGGTGCGCAGGATGCGGGCGCCCGGGCCGTCGTCTGCCAGTGAGGTGGTCGGCAGGTCGAGCATCTCCGGGGTGTTGAGGAAGAACCGGCTGCGCATCTCGGCCCCACGATCCGTCGGCCGCACCTGGTGGATCAGCCAGCCGAATGCGATCGGTAGCGTGCTCAGCGACACCCGGGCGCAGATGTGGGTCGTCCCGGGGACCTCGCCGATGCCGAGCTGCTCGGGGTCGATGAAGCGGATCGCGAGCGGCTGCAGCAGGCCGCCGATGTACTCGTCGACGTAGGACACGTTGCCCACGTAGCGCTGCCGGTCGGTCAGTCCCTGGATCGAGCCGCGGTCTTCACCCAACGCCGAGTACTGATGGGCGTCGGGATACCAGAGTTTGTATCGAGCGGTCTCCCGGCCGTGCCAACCGAACCACCAGTCCCACATCTGGGAGCTCACATCAGGCATATCGGTCAAGACGCTGACCATGACGACGCCGGACTTCAGTCGGGTCCAGCCGGTCTCGAGGGCCTCGTAGTCCGGTGCGGCCAGACGTTCGGCCGCCTCCTGCACCTCGTAGCCGTACTCGGGCGGAGACATCCCGGCGACGAGCGCCTGCTGCACATGGTCCTGGATCGACCGCGTCGGGCGACTGAAGAACCTCGCGTACGGCTTCTCGTAGTCGGCATCGCGGTAGCCCAGGTAGCGCGGCTCGCTGCGATAACTCGCGGGCAGCGGCGCACGGTCAGCGGCACTCGTCCGGTACTTCAACGCCTTGGTCTCCTGTTGTAGACGACCTCACTACTTCATCATGTGCATGGCTCCCTTGACCATGCGCCGGTTCGACATCCCAGGGATGCCGCCGAGTCGGCCGACGATCGGAAGGTCGGCGACCCGACGCCACCCCCGGCAACCACGGACCCTCGCGAATTGAACATCCCGGCCATTGGGTTACGTTCGTTGCCTGGCTCGGGAACCTGCCGCAAGCCAAGGGGTTCTCTGTCATCTTCCATCCGCCCGTCGGGAACGTCGTCGATCCTGGTTTCCGGGGGAGGATCAGGGAGCATGCTGGTGGATTGCTGCGCCTTGGCATGTGAGGAGCCTCTCGCCAAGACCCCTCCGGGCACTGGCCAAGTTGCCGAGAGAATGGGTATCAGCGCAGACAAGGCAGGCGAATCACGATGAACGGCCACGTGAGGTTGCATCGAGGACTGAACACCCTGCATCGGACATGGTCTGTTGTCACGCATTTCATGGACGATGTTGAGCCGGACCGGATTTGGACTGTCGCTCCTGTGGGGGCAGACGGTACCCGGGCCAAGCCCTTCTGCCAGAGCTGACCGAGTGGCGTGAAACTGTCGGCCGGTTTCTCCCAGATAGCGACTCTTCGCTTCGCACGCCGAACCGCAGGCCGTCGATGATGCCGGGAACGGCACGCCCCTTTGGCCGGACTGCATCCTGTTCCTGATCTCTGCGAGCCTGCGCTCCGCGGGGTTCTGCCCGGACGCGCTCAACGGCTCCCTCTCACGCGCGCGGTTCGACCCCGCCCCCGGTCACTCAGACGTTTTTTTTTTTTTGTCACCTGGCGCCACCCCCATTGCTGTGCTTCGCTGGACGGTGTGAGTTTCGACGACGACTGGGTCAACGACGCGGCGCACTCGGAGGCGTCCGCACGCGATCGTGACCTGCAGGCCAGACGGGAACGCTGGGCCGAGTTGGATCGCGCGGAACTGCAGGGGCAGGGGGAGGCGGTCCAGCGGGCGAAGCGAGCACGCAGGTCCGAACGCTGGCGCAAGACCTGGCCGTGGCTGCTGTTCTTCGGGGTCGCCGCGGTCCTGATGATCGTCGCCGCGCTGTTGGGCTTCTGAGGGAACACCCTCCTGCGGTGATCGCGATCAGGCGGCAGACGCCAACGACGTCCTGTCGGCCCACCAAGGCGCGGGGATGGCGGAACTCTTACTCCGATGTGGTGTCGTCGGGCCTTCTGAACTGAGTTCGCCGCCGGTGGTGTCCAGACGTACGCCGCAGTGGACGATCCTGACGCCTGCCTCGACGTGGCCATCGACGGCGCCGACGTCATCGGGGTCTCAGGGGACATCCTGCCGACTGCATACCTGGCCTCGTTGCACGTCCTCCCCGAGCATCAAGGCCTCGGCTCGGTACGCGGTTGACAGCGCAGGTCGGGCGTGATGTCCAGGCCCGCGGGCACTCCAGGCTAGAGCTCGACGTCGTCACCACGAACCGAAGGCGATCGCCTTCTACGAGCGACTCGGGGCGACGACCATCGGGGAGCACCCGGCGTCGTGGGCGCCGGCGGTGATCGAATCGAGGATGGTTGTTGCCGACATCCAGTTGATGCTTCGCCTCGTCCAGGGACCCGCCAACGGGTGACAGCGCCCGCGACGAGCCCCGACGATCGCCACCTGAGGTCACCCGGGTCAAGCCAGTCGACTTGAGCGCCCGGCGCACGCCGTGATCGTCCCGCGCGGCACGATTGCCGCCGACGCCGATGCGCAGTTGAAGGTCGAGCACTTCACCGACCGCGACGCTCGTCGAGTGTCGCAAAGGCGCAGAGACACGCCGGCGTGTCCGTGCACTATCGCAGCACTCGACGCGGAGAAGCCGAGTCAGGCCACCTCGACGACGTCCGGGAAGGTCTCGATCAGGTAGTCGACGAACGCCGGCCCGACCCGCTCCTGCCGCAAGATGTCGACCGACACGGGCAGGGCTCGCGCGGTGAACGACGCATCAGCCAGAGCACGTGCCGCGAAGTCATGGTGGACGATCGCTCCCCTGCCCACCGAGACGAAGTCCGCGCCCTTGTCCAGACACCACTGCGCGTCGGCGGTGGACAGCACCTTGCCCGCGACGCCCAACCGCGTGGAACCCCGGGGCAGATCCACGAAGTGGTCGATGAGCAGACCCTCACCACCACGGCGGGGCCGCATGAAGACATCCCACAGCGACATCTCGAGGTAGTCCAACAGACCCGTCTCGAGAGCGCGGCGGGCGTATTCCCGGCCATCCTGCAGCGGTATCCCGAAGCCCTCCGGAGAAAGCCGCAGCCCCAGCTGGAAGTCCTCCCCCGTGGCCGCGCGAATACCCTCCAGCACCTCGCGGACCACCCGGAACCGGTTGTCCAACGATCCGCCATAGCCATCGCTGCGATGGTTGCGCGACGTGTCGAGGAACTGCCCGAGTAGGTAGCCGTGGGCGCCGTGCACCTCCACCCCGTCGAAGCCGGCACGTTCAGCCCGCACCGCGGCGGCCACGAAATCGACAACGGTGGCCTCTATGTCATCGGCGGTCATGGCGACCGCGTCATGGTCGGGGTCGTCCCACGGGCATTGCGCCGCCATCCCTGTGATCTCCCGCTCGGCGCGACGTCCTCCGTGGTGCAGTTGCACCGCGCTGCAGGCGCCGGCCGCCCGCAGGCCCTCGGCAAGGCGACGTAGTCCCGGCAGGTGGTCGTCGGAGGCGATGCCCAACTGCCCGCGCCAGACATGGCCAGCAGGCGCAACGAACGCCGCAGCCGTCATCACCAGGCCGAACTCACCTTCTGCGCGAGCGGTGAGCCAGGCGATTTCGTCGTCGGAGAGCGTGCCGTCGGCGTTGCTCTGACGGTTGGTCAGCGGCGCCAAAGCGATGGAGTTCCGCCAGATCGGGCCATGTGTGAGTCGCAGGGGGTCTGCGGGGTTGGGCATGTCGGCAATCCTAGGTAGCCTCCCCGACATGGACCTGTCGGTGTACCCACCCAACGCTGCTCTCGAAGACGGCCGGCTCACGCTCGGCGGGTGTCGTGTCGCCGATGTCGCGGAGGAGTTCGGAACACCGGCGTACCTGATCGATGCCGCGGGCCTCAGGGAGCGGGCGCAGGCGTTCCAACAGGCGCTGGCCTCGCGGCATCCCCGCAGCCGCGTGCTCTTCGCATCGAAGAGCTTCCCGACGCCGTCTGTGATGGGTCTGATCGCGGACACCGGGTGTGGGCTGGACGTGGCCGGGCTCGGTGAGCTGCTCGCCGCGGAGCGTACCGGCGTCGACCCTGCGGGCATCGTTCTGCATGGGAACGCGAAGTCCGACGCCGAGATCGCGAAAGCGCTCGAGATGCGCATCGGTTACATCGTGGTCGACAACCTCGACGACGTGGATCGCATCGCGCGGCTAGCGGCCGAACCGGTGCCGGTGCTGCTGCGGGTCAGTCCTGCCGTCGACGCAGAGACCAACGCGAAGATGGCCACCGGCCATGACGCATCCAAGTTCGGCATCCCCAGCCACCAGATCACCGACGCGATCGAGCGGATCCGCCGCGAGCCGATGCTCGACCTGCGCGGACTTCACGCGCATGTCGGTTCGCAGATCCTCAACGTCGAGCAGTTCGAGCAGGCAGTCGCTTCGCTGGCACAACTCGAGCGATTCGACGTCTACGACCTCGGCGGTGGGCTGGGCATTCGCTACGTGCCGACCGACACCGCGCCCACCGTCGAGGAGTACGTCGACCGGCTCGTGAGCGCGGCCCACCGCCACCTCGGCACCGACGTCGAACTCCTCATCGAACCGGGCCGCTCGATGGTCGGGCCCAACGGGATCACCGTGTACCGCGTCGTGACCGTCAAGCGCGGCGTGCGCTCGCACGTCGCTGTCGATGGCGGCATGGGCGATAACCTCGAGGTCGCGCTGTACGGCCAGCCCTTCGACCCCGCGATCATCGACAAGACCGGTCGGCTCGAGGTGTGCGATGTCGTGGGTCGGCACTGCGAATCCGGCGACACGTTCGTTGCAGGCCACTCGCTCGTGGAGCCCGAGGTCGGCGACCTTCTGGTCATCCCCGCCACCGGCGCCTACACGTTCACTCTTGCCAACAACTACAACGGTGCCCTGCGCCCGCCGGTGGTGTTCTGTGAGGACGGGCAGGCACAGGTGGCGGTGCGGCGGGAGACATACGAGCAGTTACTGGGGCGAGATGTGCTGAAAACGTCGTCTGTACCCCCTCCAGTGTGAGGAATCACTCGTCAGGGCCTCCAGACACCGCTCCTTTCCGTCGATACACTGGTAGTACAGCGATTGGGGTGAGAACGATGAAAGACACCGTGAAACTGCGCCGAGGACAGAAGGTCCTGCATCGCACATGGTCTGTTGTCACGCATCTTGTCGATGATGTCGAGCCTGACCGCATTTCGACCATCGCGCCTGTGGCGGCCGATGGAAGCCGGGTCAAAGCCCTTCTCTCAGAATTGACCGGAATGCTCGACCGGACACCTTCAGGCCCAACCGGGCCCGAACGAAGAGCCGGTTCGACGCTCCCGCCTGTCCGTGCGAGGGTCGTTTGCACTGCTCGCCGACCGATCCCCATGACGTCAGCGGTCCGAATGCCGCCCGCGGGCGGCGCGTCATATCTGGCGCAGCACAGCCAGGCGTTCGATTCCGTCCGGGGGAACACCGCACTGATGAGCCACACACGGCCAAGGCATCGCGCACCATGACGCCGACTGCCCGAGGTCGACCGCCCCAACCGCAATGCAGAAACAGTGGTGCAGGGCCGGCAGCCACCTGACCAGAGACTCGCTCGGCGATGTGAATCACGAGAACGCCGGGAAGGCGCGGGATCGGCTGTCGTGGATGGGCCGGCCGATCGTTCCGCGGGCAAGCCGACTGCGCTGAACTGCGCGCCGGCCGGCCGTAGCGCTGTCGGCAGCCGGGGATCAGGCGCTTACGGCCTCCGCCGCGTTCCCCGCCCGTCGCTTCATCAGGAAGCCGAACGCCGCCGCGATGAAGAACATCAGCACCCCGTAGATCGCCGCCGGCAGGGACATCTCCGTGCTCAGCAGCACGGACTGGGCCACGACGATCGCCAGGGTCGCGTTGTGAATGCCGACCTCGAAGGCCGTCGCGATGGACTCGCCTTCGGTCACCTGGAACATCCGCGGTACCACGTACCCGATAGTGAGGCTCAGCACGCAGAACAGCGTCGTGATGCCGGCCAGCGATGCGAAGTTCTCGCGCAGGATCTCGATGTTGCTGATCACCGCACCGACGATCACCAACGCCAGGATCACCGCGGACCCGATTCGCACCGGTTTGTCCATGCGCTGGGCGAAGTCCGGCCGCCACCGGCGGATGAGCATGCCGATGAGCACGGGCAGCAGCACGATGGCGAATACCTCCAGCGTCTTCTGGAACTGCAGGCCGACCCGGTCGCCATCGGGGGCGAAGAAGGCGATCGCCAGGTTCACCACGATCGGCAACGTGAACACCGCCAGCACCGAGTTGATCGCGGTCAGGCTGATGTTCAGCGCCACGTCGCCGCGGAACAGATGGCTGAAGAGGTTGGCCGTCGTCCCGCCCGGCGAGGCCGCCAGCAGCATCATGCCGACGGCCAGGATGGGCGGCAGGTCGAACAGTTGCACCAGCCCGAAGCAGATGACCGGCAGGACGAGGATCTGACAGACCAGCGCGATCGCCACCGCCTTCGGGTGTTTCGCTACGCGGGCGAAGTCGTCGGTGGTGAGGCTGAGCCCTAGGCCCAGCATGATCAGCCCAAGGGCGATGGGCAGGGCAATCGTTACCATCGTGGCTCCTGTGGGGGCGGTTGGCCAGATCGTAAACGTCTCAGTACCGGAATGTCATTTCTGGGGTTACCCCTTGATGGAACGGCCCGATCTGGAGACGCCTGCCGTCAGCCCCCCTCCTCCGTGATCCGCCGGTTGTACTCCGCGACGTACGCATCCATGCCCGCCTTGTCACTCAGATCGACACCCGCCGCGAGCATGCCCTCGACGAACGACCGGCCCAGGGAGGGCTCAGCCCCGCCCAGGACCCCGTAGACGAAGTCCCCGCTGAACCGGTCGATCGCCGCCTGGGTCTCACGCCGGCCGCGCACGACGACGCCGCGACGCTTCTGCGCCCACTCGACGAAGACCTTCAGCGTCGGCACCACCCACGCGACGTCGTCGGGTTCCCACACCACCTTGCGCGGCGCCCAGTCGACGAGGAACAACTCCACGGCGGTCGGCGACCACTCTTCGGGCGCCCCGCGACCGTAGTCACAGGCGTAGTCGATGAACAACTGGGCCACATAGTCGACCGTCACCGGGTCGGGCAGTTGGCCATCGATCTCCGTGGCCAGGAAGTCCTTGGTCACCTTGGCCCGCATGAACGCCTTGCGGGCCTTGTCGCGCTCGTCTGCGGGATAGGGGCCCGGGGCAGGCGCGGGTTGGGGTAGGCATCGACGTACACGATCCCGCAGCAGGTACCAGGTCTCAGCGGTCTGCTCGCCCAGCATGTCGACCACATCCAGCGTCATGTCCGTGATGTCCATCGCCCGGGTGATGTCCCCAGCCATCCACGCCAGCTCCGGTTCCGGGTGCACATGCAGGCCTGGCTCCTCGGCATAGAGCTCCTGGAGCTGCTCGAGGCCCACCCCCTCCAGGATGAACGCGTCCTTGAGCAGATGCAGGTTGTGGTCGACCATGGCGATGACCAAGTGTCGTCCCACCATCCGGCCGCCATCCCGGTAGCCGAAGAGCATCACGTAGTTCGTCTGGTCGCCGTAGATGTCGTGACTGGAGATGGCGTCCACCAACTCCACGGCGTCCAGCAGCGGGGTCCACTCGGGTATCGGGCCGATTACGCGGTGCGCCGCCTTGGCAGCCGCGTCGCCGACCGCGGGCGGCGCCATGCGAGCCAGCACCTCCAGCGTGCCGCGGGCGCCGACCCTGACGCTGTCGGCGACCAACTGCGTCGCGAACTCCTCGACCGCCTCCGCGCGGGGGAGGTCCACACCTGCCCAGACCCTGCCCATCACCGCGGACAGCACCGCCTCCGCTTGGAACGGCGAGCGCTGCGCCATCGTCTTCTCCAGCACCTGCTGGACGACGAGCCCGAGCTCCGGAGGCCCGCCGCGTCGGATCTCCTGCGGGCCGCCTGACACGACCGGACCCCGGCTTCCGCTTACGACCACGACTCTTGGGGCTCACGGGCACGACCGTACCCGGTCACACGCGGGAGGCCGGCGGGCGTTCACGGTTCCCATACTCCTGACCCATGGACGGGGAGCTGCCGGCGGGCGCCGACTGTTGCACCGTTGTCGGTTGGTTTGAGGGGGCAAACCAGCAACCGCGAGACAGCGACGACCTTATGTTTGTCACGACACACTTAGGCAAGACCAATAAGCCCCGAGGCTCCTGTAGCCCCTTCTATGTGCTCATGAACGACTTAGAGGCACCCAACACCACAATTCCTGTGACACACTCCCTATGTAGCCAACAAGCCACTTTGGAGTCACATGCCCACCTCCAGAAGCGGTCCCCGGCGGCGACGGGAACCGCGCGGACCCGCAGCGGGCCTTGCGCGCGCCCTGCGCGAACGCCGGCTCGCACTGCACCTCACCCAGCAAGCGGTCGCCGACCTGGCGGACGTCGGCCGCAGTACAGTCCTCGAACTCGAGTCCGGACGCGGGGGCACGAGCCTGGGCTCCGCCACTGCAGTCGCCGAAGTCCTGGGCCTCGGGCTCACCGTGACCCCTCGCACTCCAGGTGAGGGTCATGACGGCTGACCCCGCGCTGCGGACAGTGGACAGTGCCACGGTGCTCAAGAACGGCATCCCCGCGGCCACCCTCCGACGACTGCTTGACGGTTCGGTGGAGTTCGGCTACCACCCGGACTATGACGGGCCGAGCCATGGCCAGGTTCTTCGGGGTGTGGAACTGCTCCCAATCCCGCTCGACCGCGAACTCGCGAACAGCCACGGTGAGTTCCTCGAGCGTCACACGACCTCCTTGACCAAGTCCTTCAGCATCTCGCGAGTCTGCGCGTCGGTGGCGTAGACCACCGTCCCCACCATCCCGCGGGTCAACAGCACCTTGTAGACGTTGCGCACGAACGTGTCGAAGCCCGCCGCGTTCTTGCCCTTGAACGCCGGGTCCCGCGACGCCGTCACATCGGAGATGAACCGCCCCTCCCGCCAGACCAGGTCCGGCCCGAGGATCACGCCGGACCAGTCGTACTCGAATCCCTGCGCGGTGTAGACACAGCCCACCTGCCCGAACCCACCGTCATCCGTGGCCCACAGCGATCGGGCAGGTGCACCCTCGTGCCGGCGTTCCTCCTTGTTGTTCCACGGCCGCGCCCAATCCCCGACCCGCACGTCCGGCACAAGCGGCTCGCCGCGGACCACGTCCGACCACGGCCAGCAGAAGCCCGCGGACATCCGGGCGCCGTAGCCTTCCCGCAAGCGCGCGGCGAGGAACTCCTCCATCTGCTCAGGTGTGTCCGCGACGACGCAGGGTGTAGTTCTCGTCACCGGACCAGTCGACCGGCCCACCGTCGGCCAACCCGAGCAGACGCAGCACCCACTCCTCGTACAACCGGGAACCACCGGACCGGAACTGCGCATCCAACTCGACCTCGTGCACCTCCAGGCCGCGTTGTGCCGCAGCGTCGCGAATCGCCGCGACGGTCCCGACCTCGCCGGGACGCACCACTTGGTGCTCGTCCAGCAGGAAGACCGGCACCCGGGCGACGTCGATGAGTTCCTGGACCTGGGGTTTGCTCGAACGACGGGTCCTCGCTGTGAAGCGACTGTTGCTGCTCTCCCGGATGCGGTGCGCCTCGTCGAGGATGAGCACGTCCAGCGAGTTCGGCTCGTCGGCGGCGAACTGGTTGAAGTAGCCGAACAGCTGCTTCACCCGGCTGTTGCGCCGGCCGGCCACCTTGCGCAACGTCTCGGTGAACGCCTTCGATCCTGTCGCATGCTCTGCCGTGCGGCCCTGGCGGTACAACTCGCCGAGCAGGGACAACGCGATGACGCTCTTGCCGCTGCCCGGACCGCCGGTGACGACGACCACGGCCTTGTGATCCGCGCGGGTGGCGTCCTTCACGGCGTTGAGCACCAACCGGTACGCGACTTCCTGCTCGTCGAGGAGCACGAACTGCTCGCGCTCCTGGATCTCCCGCGCCGCCAGGCTCATGAGCTGCTTGCTGGGCGCCACGGCTGAAGCGAGCAGCGTGTCCGCGGCATCCGCCCCGGAGTCGGGCGCGAAGTGGCCGGCCAGATACTCCAGCCAGCGTCCCCGCTCGTCACCTGTGAACAGCCGACTCGCCTCGGTCTCCGGCCGCCGCCGCAACGTGGCCACGCCGGCCTCGGACGCGTTGTGCAGGTAGGCCGCTCCGGCCACCGAGTCGCTGCGTCCTGCGAGCGCCTTGACGAAGTCGAGCATGTAGGCGACGTAGTTCTGCACCTGCTTGCCGGGATGCAGAACCGGCCGCGGGCCGTACGCGTCGACCGTCACCAACTCGACGTCCTCGGGATCCGCCTGGGCATGGGTCCACTGCTTGAGTTCGACGACCAGATACGAGGGCTGCCCGGTCTTCGGGTGGTTGCCCGCCACGATCACGTCGGTGCGTTTGCTGGACAGCGGGAGCCGGTGCTCGACCAGCACCTCCACGTCCGCCAAACCCGCCTCAGCCAGGTCCTGCATCAGCACCGGCAGCGACGACTGCCAGGACCGCACCTCGCCCGACGACGGCAGGTACCCCACATCGATCGCGTACTGCTGTGTCAATCGGGGCACCGCATGGTCGTGGAGGAGTTGCGACAACAGCAACTCCGCGGACGACCGAAGCAGCGGCACACCAACCCCCGCGCAGCACGAGAAGGATCGTGCGGGTGGGGGCGTATCCAGCCGGTCGGCGAGGAAGCCCGTCGGGCCGCAACCTGACGGGATTCACTGTAGTTCGCGCATGTCGAAGGGCGCCCGCTGCCAAGCCGGCACCACCACATCCACCACGATCAGCACCTGTCGTCCCCGGGCCACGACGCTGCGCGGCGACCTCGCCCATGGCGCGCCGCCAACTCACCGGACTACGGTGGAATCGTCGTCATCGAGGGAGCGTCGATGTTGCCCCGCGCGTCCATACCTGTGGCCACCCTCCTGCTCTGCACGGCTTCGGTGTCCTGTGCCCCGGCGACGAGTCCGACGGCAACGAGCGCCCCGGCCGAAGACTCGTACTTCCCGACGATGGGGGATAACGGCTATCGACGCGCAGCACTACGAGATCCGGGTGCGCATGGATCCCGACTCCGGCCGCCTTCGCGGGCGCACGCTGGTGACGGCCCGCGCCATCGAGGAGCTCGCCCGATTCCGGCTGGAACTTGCGTTGCCCGCACAGGCCGTGTCCGTGGACGGCGTACCGGCGCAGTTCTGGCGCGGGCGCGGCCTCGAACTTGTCGTGCAGCCCGCCGCCCCGTTGCCGGCCAACTCGCAGACGGTCATCGAGGTGACCTACCGCGGCAATCCGTCGCAGGCCGATGTGACCGACGAATACCCCTGGCTGAGCAAGAACGGCGAGCAACTCGGAGTCGGCGAGCCACGGATCGCACCCTGGTGGTTCCCCGTCAACGATCACCCGCGGGACAAGGCCACCTACGACGTGGTGGGTACTGTCCCGCGCGGCCGGCAGTTCGTTTCCAACGGCGAGCTGGTGTCTCGCAGCGACGGTGACGCGTGGACCCGCTGGCACTGGCGCACGGCCGAACCCATGCCCAGTTACGCGACGTTGTTCGCGGCCGGCCGGTACCGGATCGAGCAGGATGCCGGCCGCTGGCCTGCCGTCTACGCAGTGTCGAAGACGCTGAGCCTGGCCGACGAGCGCGCGAACCTGCGGCTGCTACGTGACACGCCTGCGCTGGTCGGGTGGCTGGAGACCCAGTTCGGGCCGTACCCGTTCGGCCAGGTCGGAGGGCTGGTCTCGGGAACGTTCCGCAACGAGAACTGGTCCATGGAGACGCAGACGCGCCCCACCTACCCGGATCTGACACAGGTCGCCGACGCTCGCGCGCTGCTTGTCCACGAACTGGCCCACCAGTGGTTCGGGGACTCCGTGACGCCGCGCAGGTGGCGCGACATCTGGCTCAACGAGGGATTCGCACGGTGGTCCGAAGTCCGCTACGAGGAGACCCACAAGGGCTGGTCCGCGCAGAACTGGCTGCGCAGGCAGTACCAGCGACATCCGGCCGGCGCGCGATTCTGGCGGCTGCGCATCGCCGATCCCGGCCCCGATCGGCTGTTCGCATGGGCCGTGTACGACCGGGGCGCGATGGCCGTCGAAGCGTTGCGCCGACGCATCGGCGACGAGGACTTCTTCAGCCTGCTGCCGCAGTGGACTCAGCAGCGACGGTGGGGCACGGCGACCGTCGAGGAGTTCGAAACCCTCGCCGAGCAGGTCAGCGGCGAGGACCTGACCACGTTCTTCCAAGCCTGGTTGATGGATCGGCGCAGGCCCGCTCGCACGGCGGAGAACGGGCTCTAGTCACCACTGGCCCGGGTGGCACTCTGGCCAACGCGTCGTGCCTCGGGCAGTCGGCCACATCAGACACCCTCGACTTGGTACAGGAATCTTCTTTCCGGCTTAGTACTTCCCACGCCACCCGGGAATCCCTGGCACACTTCAGCCCATGGACAGCGAACTCGCCCGGGAACTGCGCCTGCTGACCGGCGTGCACGAACAGATTCTGCGGGAGGCTGGCCTGCAGACCGTCGCCGATCAGGTCACGCAACTGCATGACGACGGCGATGCCATTGACCTGACCGCGCTCTCCGCCGAGGACGCCATCCGGCTGGCCGGGGCCGTCACCGTGCACCTGCACCTGGTCAACCTCGCCGACGAGCGGCACCGGGTGCGCCTGCTCAACGCCCCGGCAGCCACACCCGACGCCGATGCCGGGGACGACCTGTGGCCGGCGGTGTCGGGCGCGCAGCACATGCAGGAGCGGCTGGCGAACCTGCGCATCCATCCCGTCCTCACCGCGCACCCGACCGAGGCCCGGCGGCGGGCGATCGCCACCGGCCTGCGGCGGGTGTCGGAACAACTGCAGCGCCTGGAGAACCCCCGGCTCGGCCCGGAGGAGCAGAACGCGGCCCGCCGGCGACTGCTCGAGGACGTGGAGTTGCTGCACCTCACCTCGGTCCTGCGCACGACCCGACCCGAGCCGCTGGACGAGGTCCGCACGATCATGACCGTGTTCGACCAGACCCTGATCCGGGCCGTCCCGCGGCTGTACCGCGCCACCGAGCGGGCGCTGATCGGCGACCGCAGCGGCACCGTCGCCTCACCCGTACCGGCCTTCGTCCGGTTCGGCTCGTGGGTGGGCGGGGACCGGGACGGCAACCCGCATGTCACCGCCGACGTGACCCGCCGGACGCTGGCGCTGCAGGCAGACCACGCGCTGTCGGCCCTGCAGGTGTCGGTCGAGCGGGTGGGCCGGACGTTGACCGCCGACCGGCGCGACACCCCGCCGTCGCGGGCGCTGACCGAGGCGTTGGAACGCGACGCGGTGGCGATGCCCGAACGCTTCGCCGAGATCCACACCGGGTCCCCGGCAGAACCCCACCGCCAGCGCATGCTGGTCATCGCCGAACGGTTGCGCGCAACCCGGTCGGGCCGCGCCGAGCACTCCTACCGCGACGCCGAGGAACTGATCGCGGACCTGCGGCTCGTGCAGGACTCCCTGGCGCGACGCCGGCGCCCAACGCGCGGCGTACGGGGAACTCCAGCACGTCATCTGGTACGCGCAGACCTTCGGCTTCCACCTGGCCGAACTCGAGGTCCGGCAGCACTCCAACGTGCACAAGGCCGCGCTGGAAGACCTGCTCTCCCAGATCCCGGACGCGCCGCCGGGAGCCGCGGAGGACGCCGCGTTCCTCGACCGGCTGGCCTGCCAGGGATGGCCCGCGCACGTGACGCCTCGCGAGGACCGGACCCGGGAGGTGCTGGACACCCTGCGGGTCATGTCCTGGCTGCAGCAGCGCTGGGGGCAGCGTGCGTGCGGCCGCTACGTCGTCTCCTTCTCCCAGATCCGCGGCCAACCTGGTGGCCGTGCGCGCACTGGCCCGGCTGGCGGTCGGCTCCGCACCACTGCGCCTGGACGTGGTGCCCTTGTTCGAGACCGGCGCCGACCTCGCCGCAGCGCACACGGTGCTCGCCGACTGGCTGGCATGTCAATCCACACGGGACTGGTTGGATCAGACCGGCCGCCGGGTCGAGGTGATGGTGGGTTACTCGGACTCCGCCAAGGACGTCGGCCCGACCGCCGCGACCCTGACGCTGGCCCGGGCGCAGAGCGCGATGGTCGCGTGGGCGCGGGAGAACGACATCGAGTTGACCATGTTCCACGGCCGCGGCGGGTCGTTGGGCCGCGGCGGCGGTCCGTTGCACCGCGCGATCACCGCCCAGCCTCCCGGCAGTGTGGACGGGCGGCTGAAGGTCACCGAGCAAGGGGAGGTGGTCTTCGCCCGCTACGCCGACACCACGATCGCGCAACGTCACCTGGAGCGGCTCACGACCGCCGTGCTGCTGGCGGGCACGCCGCAGATCCAAGAGCGCAACGCGGACGCCGCCGCGCGCTTCGAGGCGCTGGGCGATGGTTTGGCGCAGGCATCCCGCGCCGCCTACCGCGACCTGGTGCAGACGCCCGGGTTCGCCGACGTGCTCGCCGAGGCCAGCCCGCTGGAGGAGATCGGGGAACTGCGGATGGGCTCACGGCCGGCCCGCCGCAGCGCTGCGACCTCGGGCCGGGACCTGTCGGACCTGCGCGCCATCCCCTGGGTGTTCGCGTGGGCGCAGACCCGGGCCAACATCCCCGGCTGGTACGGCCTCGGCACCGGGCTGGCGGCCATCGGTGACTTGGACCTGCTGCGGCAGGCCTACGCGCGGTGGCCACTGTTCGCATCGCTGATCGACGTCGCCGAGATGAGCCTGGCCAAGAGCAACCGCGACCTCGCCAGCCAGTTCCTCGCGTTGGGTGGGCGCCCGGACATCACCGAGCGGATCCTTGCCGAGATGGACCTCACGGTCGGCCTGGTGCTGCAGGTGCTGGAACAGGACCGACTGCTGGAGCGCAAGCAGGTGCTGGGCTCGGCCGTCGCCTTGCGCGCCCCCTACGTCGATGCGCTGTCCCACCTGCAACTGGCCGCTCTCACGCAGGTCCGGGCCGGCGGCGGAGAGCAGTGGCACCGACTGCTGTTGCTCACCGTGAACGGGCTGGCAGCGGGCTTGCAGAACACCGGGTGACGCCGGCGGGCGCTTGCTGCCCGGACTCCCTCACGCGCACAGCACCGGAGTACATAGGACCTGCCCAGGGACGTTGCTCACGGGTGGTGCGGGTGCCTCTTGGTGAAGTAGTTGCACGTGAGCTGTCACATCGTCACCAGAAGGCGGCGTGACCAACCTGCCTTGGACAGAACATCCGCGGAACAGCGATAGCGCAGGAACGCACCACCCCAGCGCGCTGATCTGGACCGGCAACAGGAACACCGCCCCGGACACCCCGACGGCCGCCGTGATCACCGCCAACCCTGCTGCGAAACCGACCAGAAACTGCCAGCCCACACGTCGAGTGCGCCCTTCACACATGCACGGACTTTCGGATAGCCTGCAGCATCCGCAAACGGTTGACCTCGTGATCGGACACGTTCGGTTGCTCGGTCCACTCGCCTGGACAACCGCAGCTACTTCAAGGGGCCCACATGCAAAGCGAACAGGCGCCGTTCGTGGCGGCCGAACCTGGGATCTTCTTCCACGGCACGAAAGCCGACCTGCAGGCCGGGGATCTGCTCGAGCCCGGCAACAACTCCAACTTCGGCGAGCAGCGGAAGGCCAATTTCGTGTATCTGACCGCGACCCTCGACGCCGCCGTGTGGGGAGCGGAACTGGCGCTCGGCGATGGGCCGGGCCGGGTCTACGTGGTGGAGCCCACGGGCCCCATCGAGGATGACCCGAACCTGACCGACAAGAGGTTCCCCGGCAACCCGACGAGGTCCTACCGCACTCAACGGCCGCTGGTCGTGGTCGGTGAGGTCACGGACTGGCAGGGGCATCCCCCCGAAGTCCTCCAGGAGATGCGGGATCGCCTCGAAGAACTCAAGCAGCAGGGCATCGAGGCGATCAACGAATGACGGCGATCACTGCTGTTCCCGCAAGACGAAACCTGGAATTCTGACCATGGCCCCCAACCCCGATCGTTCCAGCTACTTCCCGGCAATCGAGAAGAAGTACGGGCAGCCGATGTCCTATTGGTTCGACCAGATGGACCAGATCGCCGACCGCAAGTATCCCGAGCAGATCGCCTTCCTGAAGGAGAACCACGGATTCAGCCAGGCCCACGCCAACGCGCTGGTGATGTACTGCCGTGGTTCGAAGAGCGCCCATCGATTCCACACCCTCGACGAGTACCTCGAGCCCCTCGACGAGACCAAGCGCCGGACCGTCCGCGCGATCCTCAAGGCCATCACGTCGAAGTATCCCGAGATGGAGACGGTCATCGCCTGGAACCAGCCCATGCTCAAGCTCGACGGCCAGTACGTCTTCGGAGTCACGGTCCTGACGAACCACATCCTGATGGCGCCGTGGAGCAAGGCCGTGCTGGACGAGTTCGGCCCGCGATTGACCGACTACAAGGTCAACAAGAAGACGATCCAGGTCCCGGTCGACTGGCAGCCCGACGCCACGTTGCTGCGGGACATGGCCGCCGCCCGCATCGCGGAGATCCGCGGCTGAAGGCACCTCGCGTACGCCCCATCAGCCGTGCCACCGTCTCGCGTCGTGCCGCTCGGGCAGGGGCTGTGGACGGTTTCGTCGAGACTGTTCCCAACGGAACACGATGGCCCTGCTGTGGGCGTGCTCTGATCCGGCGCATGTAGCAATCGTCGGCAGCGGCCTCAGCCGAAGTCCATCCCCTCCATCGACGACGCCGGTTCCACGTCCGGGAGCCGTACCATGCGGAAGCCGTTGACGAGTCCGAGCAGACAGGCGAGCACCGGTACCAGCATCGCGACCTGCAGCGAGAACGCCCTGGCCTGGTCGTTGATCCGAACGATCTCGGCGGCCACGTCGGGCGGTTCGTCGACCAGCAACTGCTGAAGTTGCGTGTCACTGACGATTTCAGCGTTGTCTTCCAGCGCCGTGGCGACCGTCTCCTTCTGGTTCTCCGGGATCACGGTGCTGTTGTTGCTCATCGCGGTGAACGACAGCGAAAGCGTCGCGAGCATGATCCCACCGGCCACGGCCAGGCCGAACGACAGGCCGAAGTTGCCCCCTGCGGAGTTGACACCGGCGGCCTCGCTGGCGCGCTCCTCCTCGATGGGGGCAAGCGTGTAGTTGTTCAACTGCGACACCAGCAGGCCCAGACCGGATCCGGCGATGAGCAGCGGCACGAGCAGAACCCAGGCGCCCGCATCGAGTTCCGCGCGGGGGACCACCGGAATGACCAGGAGCATCCCCAGGAAGGCCAGCGCGAATCCGAAGCGCACCAACACGGCCGGCCGGCGTCGACCTGCCCGCCGGCCCGCCAACAGGGCCACGAAGAACATGCTCAGCGACAGCGGCGTGATCGCAAGACCTGCTTCGAGCGCGTTGTACTCCAACGCGATCTGCAAGAAGATCGGGATCACGATCATCGACCCGCCGAGCGCGATCTGCTGGAGCATCTGCTGCGAGATGCCGATGCGGAAGTTCGGCAACGCGAACAGGCCCGGGTCCAAGAGGAAGGGCTTGCCGTCACGCTTGCGCTTCACCAGCCAGCGGGCCAGGCTGAACAGCCCGACGGCCCCGACCGCGATGAGCGCGAGCACGGCCTCGCCGCCCTCCTGCCACACCAGGATGCCCAGCACGACCCCGCCCATCCCCACGACCGACAGCACTGCGCCCACGACGTCGACGCTGCGCTCCCCGGTGTAGGCAACGTCCTTCACCAGGCGACTGCCCGACAGGACGATCACGATGATCACGACCTCCAGCAGGAAGTTGACCCGCCATGACCAGTACGTGGTGATGACCCCACCGATCAGGGGTCCGATGGCCGCGGCGATCGCCATCGATGCGCCCACGAGCGCGTACACCTTCGCTCGGGCCGCCCCGTCGAAGTTGCCGTGGATCAGGGATTGCATCGCGGGCAGGAGCAGCGAAGCACCGAGACCACCGATGACCGCCCAGAAGATCACGATCGCGGTGACGCTCTGCGCAAGAGTCATGGCCGCAGCGCCCACGGCGTAGGCGAGCAGACCGATGATGTAGGCCCGCTTGCGGCCCATGAGGTCGCCCAGTTTGCTGTTGATCAAGATGAAGGCCGCTGACACCAGCGCTTCGAGGGCGATCGCCGACTGCACGCTGCTGACGGTGCTGTCCAGGTCTTCGGCAACTGCGGAGATCGAGACGTTCATGATCGTGGTGTCCACGACCAGCACGAACATCGCCATTGCCAGAAGCAGGGGGAGTAGTCGGCGACGGCCTTCGGCCGGAACTTCGGCGGAGCCGCCGTCGGGCTGGGCATCGTGTGTCATCGCTGTCCCTCCGCTGCGCCGTGTGCCTCGACCCTATCGGCACCATGCCCGATGACTTTGCAGCTCGGACACACACGGCAGCACAGGCGGACGGATTCACGACCTGTGAGGGTAGGCCTCGTCCGACCCCGGTCTGCCCGATTGCGGCGTAGAGTGCAAATGAGCGAGAGCACCGGTTCGGCTGCGGCAGGGAAGCCGGTTCTCGGTCAGTTCGGGGGTGCAGGATGAACGCAACGGCTGACGAGAGGTCCCCAGGAGCGGTCGGCGCTCGCGTCTACTCCAGGTTGTTCTTGCCGTTCTACGACGTCGTCGTGCTGGGCTTCAACAACCACGTCGCGTGGCGCTGTCCGACCAGCCGGATCCTTGAGCATTACGACGAGTTCGTGTCCGGCAACCATCTGGAGGCTGCCGTCGGCACCGGCTGGTATCTGGACCACTGCCAGTTCCCTGTCCCCGATCCGCGGATCGGGCTGATCGACCTGAACGAAGGCACCCTGCAGACGGCCTCGACCCGGTTGCGCCGCTATGCACCTGAGACACACCAGGCCGATCTTCTGGAGCCGGTCCAGGTCCGGACTGACCCGTTCGACTCCCTCGGCCTGTGCTACCTGCTGCACTGCCTGCCCGTCGACCCCGCGCAGAAAGCGCAGGTCGTACCCAACCTGCGATCACTGCTCAACCCTGGTGCGGTCGTGTTCGGGGCCACCATTCTCGGTGACCAGTCGGGCACAACACCGTGGGCCGGTTGCTGATGTGGGGGTTCAACGGCACCGGGGTGTTCTCCAACCGTGATGACACCGTCGAGATCCTCACCGCCGGGCTCGAGGAGCATCTCGATCAGGTCTCCGTGGAGATCGTCGGCAGGGTTGCCCTGTTCGCAGGCCGCCTCCCGACTGGGCACAGCGAGGGTTGACGCGCACACCGCGGGCCGGGCGCCCTACTGCCCGACCACCACCAGCGGCACGACCTCGTCCACACCGACCTCCCGGAGCAGTTCCGCGGCCTGCGTCAGGGTCCACTTGCTGCGCGCGAACTCGTCCACCAGCAGCACCGAACCCCGCAGCCCGGAGTAGTCCCGCAGCTGCAACCTGTCGGTCACCTGACGCAACCTGGCCGACCCCTCGACGGCGTCCTGCGCCGCGGCAGGCCGCGCGAAGACCTCCCGCAGCGGCAGCCCCAGTTCCGCCGCGGCGACCTGCGCCAACTCCCGCACCCGCACCGGGTGGCTGGCGCTGCTGATCGGGACCACCGCCGTCACCTGTGGCATGTCCTCCCGGCGCCACCTGGCCAACACCTGCACGACCGCCGCGCGCAGCCCCTCGGACAGCGGTGCATCCGGGCCGTGGGCTTCATCAACCAGTTCCGGCCACACCCCGCCGCCGGGCGAGGCCACCGCACGGCCCATCGCGATGCCGGCGATCCTGCCCTTGCGCCCGCTGCCGGACGGCCACAACTTGCGCGGCGTGATCCGGACCGGGCGTCGGCGCAGCGACTCGTACACCAAGTCGACTGTCTGTGGGCTCGGCGCTGATCCCGGATGCGGCAACTCACCGGTGCACACCGAACACCTCCCGCACGGCTGCGAGGCCGGGTCGTCGAGGGCCTCGGTGAGCAACTGCATCAGGCACTGCTTGCCCGACGCGTAGGCCGACATGATGCCCGCCTCATCCCGGCGGATGTCCACGATCCGGTCGTACTTCTCGGCGTCGAACCGCCACGGCTTACCGGTGGCCACCCACTGGCTGCCCTGCTTGTCGACCACACCATCGACCTGGAGTTGCTTGAGCAGCACCTCCACCTTGCCCTTCGATCGGGCGAGGGCATCGACCAGATCGGCGGTCTTCATCGGCTGCTCGGCCAGCAGAGCCAGCAGCCGCTCGGCCATCTCGGGGTCGGGCAGCGTGGCGGTCGCGAACCAGTCCCACACGTCCTGATCCGATTCGTTCGCCGGCAGCAGCACCCCCACCGCCGAGTCCAGCGCCCGTCCCGGCGCGGCCGACCTGCTGGTAGTAGGACACCGGCGAGTCCGGCGACCCGACATGGATGCAGAAGGCGAGGTCCGGCTTGTCGTAGCCCATCCCCAGCGCGGACGTGGCCACCACCGCCTTCACCGCGTTCGCCCGCAATCGCGCCTCGATCTGCTCGCGCACGTCCGGTGGGGTCTGCCCGGTGTACGGCTCCACATCGTGGCCCTGCTCCCGCAGGAACGCCGCCAGCTGCTCGACCGACGCGACCGTCAGCCCGTAGATGATGCCGGAACCCTGTGCGGACTGCAGGAACTCCGCAACCCATGCGAACCGGTTGCCGTAGTTCAGATTCGGCACCACCGCCAGGCGCAGGGACTTGCGCGCCAACGGCCCCCGGATGACCGTCGTAGAGGATCCCAACTGCTCGGCCAGGTCATCCACCACCCGCGAAGTCGCGGTGGCGGTCGTGGCCAGCACCGGCGTACCCGACTCCAGTTCCAGCAACAACCGCGCGATCCGTTGATAGTCCGGGCGGAAGTCGAAGCCCCAGTCCGAGATGCAATGTGCCTCGTCGATGACAAGCAGACCGCTCGACTTCAATACCGGCATCGCCCGCTCCCGGAACTGCGGATGCGACAGCCGCTCCGGCGAGACCAGCAACACGTCGATCTCGTCGCGGTCCAGCCGCTCGAACACCTCGTCCCAGTCCTGCCGGTTCGACGAGTTCACCGTCGCCGCCTCGATGCCGATGCTCCGGGCGGCCTCGACCTGGTCGCGCATCAACGCCAGCAGCGGCGAGATCACGATGGTCGGACCCGCTCCGACATCCCGCCGGGCCAGCGTCGCCGCCCAGTACACCGCCGACTTGCCCCAGCCGGTGGCCTGCACCACCAGCACCCGCTGCGCCCCGGACAACAGCGCCGCGACGGCCTCGACCTGACCCGGGCGCGGGGTCGCATGCGGGCCGGCCATCGCCGCCAGGACAGCCTGCAGCGCGACGGACGCGTCGGTGGTGCTGGCAACTTCAGTCATCGGCGATCCCTCCGTTCCGCAAGGATCGCACGCGAGTGGGAGCGCCGCGCCGCGTCCGACCGGCGAGCCCTGGGGAGCCCAGGATTCGCCGCCCTCAACCGGCCGCAGACTCCTGGCGTCCGCGCGCTTCGCTGATGAGCACGTAGCCGACGCCGGCGAGCCCCCGGCGTCTTCGCCGCAGAACTGGGGCGGATGCTGACCGACTACCTGGGCGATCACAGGTGATCGCCCGATCCGCACGAGGCGCAATTGTGGACCTCCCCGACTGCCCGCTTGATTCCGAAGCCCCCGCAATGGTGGAACGCAGGTCGGACACTGACGGCACCAGCAGGCCCGACACCCGCGGACGTCCCCGGCCCCGGCGGAATCACTGCTCCACTGGAAGCGGCGGACCGATCACCTCCAGACCGAACCGTGGTCCGATCTCGCCCCAGCGGGCGATCTCCTCGGGCATGGGGCGCCCGTCACCGTCGGGCAGTCGGCGTTCTGCGGCCGGCACACCCACCTGCTGATACAGGTCCAGCAGGCCCCCAGGGGTCGTGAGAGCGAGCATGCGCGCCGGGGTTCTGCCCGTGATGCGGAAGGCGTGGGGCAGGCCCATCGGCAGCCAGATGAAATCCCCTGCGCCGAGCCGGAAGGTCTCCTCGCCCGCCCGGTAGGTCATGGAACCCTCGATGAGGAAGAACGCTTCGGCTTCCTGGTGATGCCTGTGAAGCGGAGTGGCGATCCCCGGAGGCTGGGTGACCAGGGCCACACCCAGCGGTCCGCCCGATTCGTCACCAGTCAACAGGTGCTCGAAGAGCGATCCCATGGCCCAGGTCATGGGAGCGGTGTCCGCGGGTCGGTGCACTGCCCCCAACTGCTGCGTCGCCGAGGCTGGTTCGCTCATGATCAGCTCCTTGAGGTCATTTCGTCCGAAAGTCTTTCGGACGAATACTGCTAGACTAGGTCACGTGCCTGGAGAGGTCAAGACCCGCAGTTACCGCTCGCCGCAGCGAAAGGCACAGGCCGCTGCCACGCGCTCGTCGGTGATCGACGCTGCTCGTGACCTGTTCTCCGCGAAGGGCTACTCGGCGACCACCGTGGCGGAGGTGGCGCACAATGCGGGGGTGTCCGTGGACACTGTCTACACCTCCGTGGGACGCAAACCGGAACTCGTTCTGGCGGTCATCGACGCCGCACTCGGCGGAGGGAACGCGGAACAACGCGACTACGTCAAGGCCATCCGTGCTCACGTTTCAGCATCAGACAAGATCGCCACGTACGCCGCGGCGGTCGCCCGGCTGGTGCCGAAGGTCGCGCCGCTGCAGGAGGCGCTGCGCAAGGCGGGGGAGACGGATGCCGCGTGCGCGACGGCGTGGCGGCAGCTGGTGACGCGGCGAGCCGGCAACATGCTCTTGTTCGCCGCCGAGTTGCGGTCCACCGGCCAACTGCGAGCAGACCTCTCGGATGCCGAGGTCGCGGACATCGTCTGGTCGACGAACGCCCCCGAGTACTGGTTGCTCCTAGAACAGCGGGGCTGGAATCCGATTCGGTACCAACAACTGCTCATCGATCTCTGGACCCGGACACTCCTCGTGGGCCATTGAGGATCCAGAACCTTACGGGTTGCCCACGCAGGTCGGGCCCGCGCAGCCCCTCGCCTGGACGAGCGTCAGTCCACCGCCCCATCGGACGTGACGATGCTGTCACCCTGCTTCTTCGCCTCGTACATCGCCAGATCCGCCCGTGCGACCAGGGTGTCGGGGCTGTCGTCGCTGCGGGCCACCGTCACCCCGATACTGGCACTGCTGGGAAGCGGCGGGCCGCCGTCCTGGGCCACAACCGGCGCAGCCAGCACGTGCCGCACCTTCTCAGCGATCATCGCCGCCTCGTCGAGCCCGTGCACCCCCGGCAGGACAACGAGTATCTCGTCCCCTCCCACCCGGGCAACGAGGTCGCCCTCTCTGACGACTCCACGAATGCGTTCAGCAGCTGTTCGGATGAGTGCGTCGCCGGCGGCATGACCCCACGTGTCGTTGATGGTCTTCAGCCCGTCCAAATCGACGAAAGCCAGGGCAAGGTGCACACCGTTGCCGGTCGGCCGGGACAAGTAGGCATCGAGCCGCGCGAACGCCTCAGCGCGGTTCAGCAGTCCGGTGAGCGGATCCGTGCATGCCCGTTCCTGTAGTTCCTGCTGCGCGTGGATCTCGGCATCCACGTCGCGCAGCCCGCCCACGACCCCCACGCGGCGGCCCGAGTCGTCTGTGACCGTCGTTGCCGTGCAACCGGCCCAAATGAAGGTTTCCTCGGCAGTCCGCAACCGGACCCGCAGGGGAGGCAGTCGTCCCGGGATGCGGCACGACGCTTCGAGGCCGTCACGATCTTCCGGGTGCACGTATTCGAACGCGAAGGTGCCGACCACTTCCTCCGCAGGCAGGCCCAGCAAGCGCAAGATGCCGTCGGAGCAGTACGTGATGACGCCGTTCGGATCGATGCGGAACACCACGTCTGTGGCGTTCTCAGCCAACACCCGGTACTGCTCGGCGAGAAGACGGTACCGGGCCTCGGACGCCTCGATTCGCTGAGCGGCCTCATGCCGCTCGGTGACATCCCGCCAGGTACAGGACAGGCCATCTCCCAGCTTGACCACACGGATGTCGTAGCGGCGCTTCTCAGACAGGACCTCGTGGGTGTACTCGAAGTCATCGAGCACCAGGGACTCACCCGTCCGGACAACATCTGCGTACATCTCGAACAACCCGCTATTCACGTTGGCGGGCAGCAGGTCCAGAACCCGCGTCCCGATGATTCCTTCCCGGGTCATCCCCAGGTATGCGCAGGCGGCTGCGTTCGCGTCGTCGTAGACGAAATCCACGATCTCCCCGTCGACGTCGGTAACCGCCCGCAGCATCACATGAGGGTCCAGCATGGAGTCCAGGGCAGCAACTCGCGTGGCCTGCTGCTCTTGTGCGGCCAGCCGCGCCCGAACCTCTGCGTCGATATCGACCAGGCCGAGCACGATGCCTGACGTCGCCGGGTCGTCACTGGTACGGCGAACCGTCAGGGACCACCAAGAGTGGCGTCCGTGCCGATGACGCAGCCGGACCTCCGCCGACGCCACCGATCGCTCGCCCGTCCTCAGGTCGAGCAAGGATTCCCGCACAAGGCCCACGTCGCGAGGATGTACGAAGTCCCAGCGAGGCTCCCCCAGCATCTCCTCCGGGAGATAACCGAGTAGCCGGTGCATAGACGGCGAAACCCACGTCAAGTTGTCCGTCTCGTCCATCTGGATTACCAGATCCGCGGCATTCTCGGCCAGCAGTCGGTACTCGCGTTCCGACGCAGCGATGCGCGCCACCGCCTCGTGCCGCTCAGTGACCTCCCGCCAGGCGAACAGTAGGGAATCATCGACCTGCGTGGCCCGGATGTCGAAGAAGCGCTCATTGCCCGGTTCCTGATGCGGATAGGCCCAGTCGTCGAGCACAACCGGCTGGCCGCTGGACAGCCAGCCCTCGTACGTCTGCACGATCTCCTGCCCCAGATTCCCGGGCCACAGCCCCAGCACCCGCAAGCCGATCAACTCAGTCACCGTGGTGCCCATGAACTCGGCAGCTGCCGGATTGGCGTCGGCGTACTCGAAATCGACCACGGCTCCGGAGTCTGAGCGAACTGCACGCAGCAGCACATGCGGCTCCAGCATCGACCCGAACATCGCTTGCAGTCGCTGCCGCTCGGCCTCCAGTTGCTGTCGAGCGCTCACCTCCGAGGTGACGTCGCGCAGGGAGCCGACAGCACCAGCGGCACCGTCAGGTCCCGTATATGGAGTAAGGGCGAAATCGACCCACACGTAACCGCCGTCCTTGCGCCTCAGACGGAGGGTGTCCCGGGAGGGCTGACCGTTGTAACTGGCGTCCCGCAGTGTGACCGCCAGTTCACGATCGTCCGGATGCCACAAGTGCGCCGTCGTCTTGCCCAACAGATCTTGCGGGGTCCATCCGGTCAGGGCCTCGACGGACGGCGAGATCCACACCAGCAGACCGTCAACGGATTGCACCACCACGTCCGCCGTGTTCTCAGCGATCAAGCGGTACCTGGCCTCGGCCTCGGCAAGTGCATTCTCGGAGGCGACCATCTCGTCGATCACCCGGAAAGTGGCCACCACGTTCACCGGGTCACCTTCCTCAGGAATCGCCGGCCCGGCGTGGAATTCGACCCAGTGCCACGAGCCATCCGAGTCACGCAGGCGCAGCCGCATCACCCGCCGTGCGCCAGCGGTGATCTCCGCGCGACGTTCCTGCAGCAGGGCAACATCGTCGGGGTGGGTGAACTCTTCGAGGCGGCGCCCCTCCCACTGCTCCGGACGCCACCTGAGGTTGTGGGTCAGCGCGGGCGACAACCACCTCATCACGCCCCTGCGGCCGAGGTAGATCACATCAGTGGCATTCTCGGCCACAAGGCGATAGAGGGACTCCTGGGACCCCTCGTCCATCCCTGATTCGCCCACAGCCGCACACCCTGCCAATCGGTTAGGCTACCCAAACACCGTACGCCAGATTCGCCCGCGGCGGAGACGGCATGGGCTCTGGCCCTCTGCGCCCGATCACCTCGCACGTACCGAGATCTTGTCGTTGGGGTCGGCCATCCCCGACAACCGCGTCACAGTGGACTGCCGGTCGCCTACCCGACAATCACCCCGGCGAGACGGCAACGTCCACGAGTAGCTCTGCGGCAAGGCGTTCCAGATCGGTCCGAACGGCATCCAGATCCGCAGCCGACGGCAGCCTGACCACGACATGCGCCTCGAAGAGTTGACCCCCCGCCATCGGCGCCTCGCGGGTGTTGGTCTCGAGCATGTCGATCGACAAGTGATGCCGGTGGAGGACCGACGAAACCTCATGCACGATGCCAGGACGGTCGTTGCCCAGCAGGTCGATCATCCATGGCTGCCCCCCGGCAAGGCCCCCGCCATCGGCAGCACCAGGGTGCGCTGACACCGTAAGCAGGCCATCCAGCGACCGCAGGGCCTCCGTGAGTTCTTCCTCGCGTTCCGCAGGCACCGAGACGACGACGATACCGGCGAACTTGCCCGCCAGTTCGGCCATCTGGCTGCGCTCCCAGTTACCGGAGTGCTGCGAGATCGCCTCGGACAGGGCGGCGACCAGACCTGCACGGTCGTCGCCGATGACAGTGAGCACGATGCGGGGCACGTCTGCATCGTAACTGGGCCGCCACCATTACCTGACCCGCCGGAACGCTGATCCCGGTCAACCACGACAGGACGGCGCCAGGGTCTCATCGCGGCCAATCCAGTGCCGGCGCCGCCGCCCGCAGCGCCTGCCGCGTGACGGCCTCCAGGTCCGACCTGGAGTCGGCGGGGAGCCGCAGGTCGGGGGCGTCGACGGGCTCACCCGGCACCACGACCAGCGGGATGACCCCGGCCCAGACGGGGGCGTCCAGATCGGCGTGATCGTCCTCCGGCGGACCGTCGCCGATCTTGACCGACCACTCCTCGAGCGGAAGTTCCAGGACTGCCGTCGCGGCGAGTTCCTTGCGAGTCGGGGGCCGAAGCCGGTCCCAACGGCCGGGGATCAGGTGCTCGGTGAGGACGCGCAGCGCTTCCACGATGCCGTCCGGCCCGACCCGGGTCGCCGTCCCGAGGACCATCGCGCTCCGGTAGTGCATGGAGGACTCGAAGGCGCTGCGAGCGAGCACCAGACCGTCCAGCAAGGTGACGGTCGCGCAGACCGGCGCACCCTCACTCATGATCCGGACGACGCGGCTGCCCGTGGAACCGTGCAGCAGCAACCGATCGCCGTCGCGAGCGCATGCCATGGGCAGCGCGTACGGTTGCCCCCCGTCGACGACAGCTACATGTGCCACGAGTGCGGCATCGAGCACGGCGTGCAGGACCGCCACGTCTGAACGTGCCTTCTCCGGCAATCGCCGGATCGTCGTTCGGGTTGTGCGCGGGTCGCTCATGGCCACCTCCGGATCCGCGTACACGCTATCCGGCGCCGGAACGGTCGGTCATCGCTGCGGACTACATCAGGCCAGACGCGCCCGTCACGGCCTGGCCTGAGCGGGGTCCGTCCGCCGGCGCGACCAGCCGCGGCTCGTCTGGGGCACTTGGTGAGCGGTTGTCCCGTGGGTGAGCGAAGACACGCGTGCATTCGCTCACGAACGGGACAACTTCTCACCAACGGGACAACCACTCCGAGAGGTCCCGCAACACGCGTGATTCGTGTCCACATCCGCTTGACCTGATTCGAACACCTGTTCTATACTGGGGTATGCCCGAGAGCCTGGTCGACCCGTTCCCGTCCGTCAGCGCCGCGCTGGCCGACGCTCGCGCGGCTCGACGACCAGGAACTCGTCGACGCGATCCTCGCCGATGAGATCCAGCTGCGGGCCGCGCAGGCCCGGCACGCCGTGCTGATCACCGAGATGAACCAGCGGATCGAAGCGTTGGGCCACCCGCTGTCCGGGGCCGCGGACACCCTGGCGGTCACCTTGACGGTCTCCCCGCGCTCGGCCGACCACCTGCTGGACACCAGCGTGGACCTGTGCGACCGGGAAGTGGTGTGGACCGCGCTGGCCGAGGGCCGGATCGACCGCAGCAAAGCCGTGCGGATCCTGCGGGAACTGGCCGGCGTGCCGGACCCGCGCCGGGAGTACCTGGAACTACTGGCCATCGACTACGCCCAGACCCACACCGGCCACCAGTTGCACAAACGGCTGCTGCAGATGACCTGCGACCACGACCCCGACGAGACCCTGCGCACGAAGGCCCTGGCCGACCGCGGGGTGTGGATCACCCCGCGCGGGCACGGCATGGCCGACATCCACGCCTACCTGTCCGCCGAACAGGCCGAGGCGTTCCTGCAGGCCCTCGAGCAACTCGCCGCCTCAGCCGACTGCGCCGACCCCTACGACCAAGGCCAGGCCCGCACCGACACCCAACGCCGCGCCGACGCCCTCGCCGGGTTCCTGGCCGCCCACACCACCTGGGACGTCCACGTGGATGTGGTCATCAGCGCCGACGCGCTGATCGGGGACAACGACTGGACCCCGCAGATCAAACGCCTCGGCCCGATCGCCAGCGAGATCGCCCGCGACCTGTGCTTCTCCCCCGACGCCCGCTGGCGCCGGCTGGTCACCGACCCGCTGTCCGGCCGGCTGGTCGACCTGTCCGCGGACACCTACCGCATCCCCAAACACATCCGCGAGGCGGTGAAGTCCCGCGACCTCACCTGCCGCTTCCCCGGCTGCCACCAGCCCGCCGAGTACTTCGACTGCGACCACATCATCCCCTGGTCCAAAGGCGGCAAGACCCGCGCCACCGACCTCGCCGGACAATGCCGACGCCACCACCGCGTCAAAACCCACTCCGCCTGGCAGGTCTACCACGACCCCACCGCTGCCCACCCACGACATGACCTGGACCAGCCCGCTCGGAACCCGCCACACAACCACCGCCCACAACTACCACCGACCAGAGCGGGAATGAGTCCTGCCGGATCGGGGGCCGTTACCACCGCGGGTCAACTAGATTGGGGACAGACCTCTTTCAAGAGGAGGACGACGTGACCTCAACGGCAGTCGCACCCAGTCGCACGCAGACGCTGGACCGCGCCCGGGACCGGGGGCTCAAGATCCTCGGTGCGCTGCCCTACCACTACCCGCGGGCCCTCGTCCGCGCCCACGGCTTCCACCCGATGGAGATCTGGGCGCCGGCATCGACCCGCCCGGACTCGGGCGCCATGCACTTCCAGGCCTACGCCTGCTCCATCGTCACCCGTGGCGCGGCCTTCCTGGTCGACGGTGGCTTCGATGCCGTCGACGCGGTCCTGGTGCCGCACGGCTGCGACGCCTTGCAAGGGCTCGGGTCGGTACTGCTCGACTTCGTGACCGACCGGCCACCCGTGCTCACCCTGTATGCCCCGCGCACCCGTCGCCCGGTGGATCTGGACTACCTCGTCGCGGAGTACCAGCGGCTGGGCGCGTCGCTGGTGGAGGCCGGCGGCAGCGAGCCCACCGAGCAGGCCTGGGCGGACGCCTTCGCCGTCGAGGACGCCGCCGACCAGGCCCTGCGCGAGCTGTACGGACGCCGGGTGGACCTGCCCCTCACCGACCGCGAGTTCTACACGGGCGTCCGGGCCCGCGAATACCTGCTGCCCGAGGACTTCACGGAGATGGTCGCCGGTCTGCCGGTCGGTCCGGCGCCGCGGCCGGGGGTCCCCATCATCCTCGGCGGGATCGCCGCGGATCCCCCCGAGTTGCTCGACGTGGTCAACGACGCCGGCGCGCACGTGGTCGCCGACGACCTCAGCACCGGCACCCGCCGCCTGCTGCCCGTCGACGACCGACGACCGACCCGTGGCGGCGCCTGGCCCGCGCCTACCTCGACGGACCGGTGGATCCCACCCGCGCCGATCCGATCGCCGACCGGGTGCAGCGACTGCGAGATCTCGTCGAGGAGACCGGTGCCCGCGGCGTGCTCGCCATCGCCCCGCCGTTCTGCGAGCCGGAGCAGTTCTACCTGCCGGCACTGCGCAAGGGGCTCGACGTGCCGCTGCTCTACCTGGAGCACGAGAGCGGCACCGAGGTCGACGGCCAACTGGTCGGCCGGATCGAGGCTTTCGTGGAGACGTTGGAGGTCGCACGATGAAGACGCCCCTGCCCATGCCGCGGATCCGGTCGGCCATCGCCTACGACCTCGTCGGCCGCAACCTGTTGCGGGTGCAGCGGATGCGCGACGAGCGGGCCATGGCCAGCTACGTGCCCGCCGAGGACTCGCCCATGAATGCCCCACCCCGCAGCCTGGCCAACGTCAAGGAGTTGATGAGCGCGAACTACCTGAAGGCGAGGTACTCACCAGGCGTGCACAAGGTGGCATGGGTGACGTCGGGCGCCCCGGTCGAGGTGCTGCAGGCACTGGACTACGTGCTCATCTACCCCGAGAACCACGCGGCCTTGTGCGGCGCCCGCAAGATGGGCGCGGAGTTGTGCCAGGCCGCGGAGGACGAGGGGTACAGCAAGGACCTGTGCTCCTACGTGCGCACCGACCTGGGCTCGATCAGCCACCGGTAAGACCCCGGTGGGCAAGCTGCCGCCACCCGACCTGCTCGTGTGCTGCACCAACATCTGCCAGACGGTCAAGTACTGGTACGAGGTCCTCGCCGAACACTTCGATGTCCCCTTGGTCGTCATCGACACTCCCTTCCTGTACGACCAGGCTCACGAGCACCAGGTGGAGTACGTGCGCCGGCAACTGGAGGAGGAACTCGTCCCCGCCGCGGAGAAGATCGCCGGGCGCACCCTGACCGACCGCACCCTGCGCCGGACCACCGATGAGGCGCAGACCGCCTCACGACTGTGGTGCGAGATCCTCGACCGCAGCCAGCACCGCCCCGCGCCGATGACGGCATTCGACGGCTTCCTGCTGATGGGCCCGATCGTGGCCATGCGCGGCCAGCCCGAAACGACGGCCTACTACCGCAAAGTGCTGGCCGAACTCGACGAGCGGATCGCCGCAGGAGTCGGGGCGATCAAGGACGAGCGGCACCGCGTGCTGTGGGACAACCTGCCGGTCTGGTACCGCATCAGCCGGCTGTCCAAATCGCTGGCGGCTCTCGGCGTCAACGTCGTGGCATCGAACTACACCTACGCCTGGGCGGAACTGGCGGACATGTTCGATCCGGCCGACCCGATGGCCTCTGCAGCTCGCACGTACCTGCACCCGATCCTCAACCAGTCCACCGCGCACAAACTGGCCGGGATGCGGCGGATGATCGACGACTTCGACCTCGACGGGGTGATCCTGCACTCCGACCGTTCCTGCAAGCCCTACTCGCTGGGGCAGATCGACGAACGGGACCGGATCGTGGAGCAGGCCGGGGTGCCGGCGATGCTGCTGGAGGCCGATCACAACGACTCCCGGGTGTGGGCCGACGAGCAGACCACGGGGCGCATCGAGGCGTTCGTGGAGATGATGGAGGCGGTCGGGTGACCCTGGTCGAGATCGTCACCGAGTCCGACGCACCCATCGTCGCGCTGGGCATCGACGCCGGGTCCACCACGTGCAAAGCCGTGGCCGTGGACGCCGGCCAGCAGATCGTCGCCTGGACGCTGGCGGAGATGTCGCCGCGCGTTGAGGACCAGACCCGGGCCACGCTGCAGGCGTTCCACGAGGTGTGTGCGATGCCCGAGGATGCCCCGGTGTTCGCCACCGGCTACGGGCGCAAACTCGTCCCGGACGCCGACCGCGCCATCACCGAGATCACCTGCCACGCCCGTGGAGTCTTCGCCGACACCGGCACCGCGGGGACGCTGGTCGACATCGGCGGCCAGGACAGCAAGGTCATCCGGATCGGGCCCAACGGCTCTCCCATCGACTTCGCGATGAACGACAAGTGCGCAGCGGGCACCGGACGGTTCCTGGAGCACACCGCCGGGCGGTTGGGTGTGGAGTTGGACGACCTCGGGCCTACTGCACTGACCGCCACCGACGCGGTGCAGATCACCTCCACCTGCACGGTCTTCGCCGAGTCCGAGATCATCTCGCTGGTCGCCCACGGCGAACCCGTCGACCGCATCCTGCTCGGCCTGCACGCCGGCCTGGTGTCCCGCATCCTGGCCATGGTCCGCACGGTGGGGCTGGTGCCGCCGCTGCTGCTCTCCGGCGGAGTGGCGCGCAACACCGCCATCGTCGCGCTGCTGGCCGAGCAGAGCGGCCAACAGGTGCACCTGCCGTCACGGCCGCAACTCATGGGTGCCTACGGCGCCGCGCTGCTGGCCGCTGAACGCGTGCGCTCAGATCCCGCCGACGGCGCGGTCCCGCAGGTGTCCACGGGCGAGTGCGAGCAGTGTGCAGAGCCACCCGCACGGCGCAGTCTCTTGGGGTCATTGCGGCGTTCGGGGACTTCGTGAGCGGTGTTCCGGCAGGCCGATTGACTCGGGCGGCAGGCCTGCGGGAGCGTAGACGGGGTGGCGCCCCCGCCTATCGAGCAGTCCATCCCACCGGGGCCGACGGTTGTCACCCAGCGTCACCGCACCGGGACGAATCGGTCCGTGGTTGAGGCACCGCCGGTACGGGCGCCTTCGGCAGTTTCGAGATTGATTGCCGAATCAAGTGCTCTACGCTCGCCGCATCAGCTAGAAGTGGGATACTCGACGTGAAGGTGAGGCTATGAGCGACAGCAACACGACCACGAAGTACGAGGACAGCGCTTCCTCGCCCGCAACGGACAACGACTCGCGAGGGACCGGTGACGACAGTTCGCCGGCCGACATCGCGGTGGCGACTGCCGACCACCCCCCGGTCCTCGGACCGCCGGCATACCCGGGACTGCCGGCGGTGATCCACGGCAACGGTGCGATCGCCCACGTCATGCGCCATGTCTGCGGCGGCGTCATCGGCTATCCGATCACCCCATCGACCGAGATCTCCGAACTGTTCGAAGCGGCCCGTGCCGAAGGTGGCGTGAACGTGTGGGGCAAGCACCCCTTCTTCTTCGAACCCGAAGGTGAGCACTCGGCCCAGAGTGGGGCGCTGGGTGCGGCGCTGACCGGGGGGCAGTTCATCTCCAACGCCTCCTCGAGCCAGGGCATCCTCTACGCGATGGAGTCGCACTACGTCACCGTCGGCAAGAAGACCGGTGGCTTCGTGCTGCAGGTGGCCGCGCGGGTGGTCTCCAAGCACTCCCTGAACGTCATGGCCGGCCACGACGACGTCTACGCACTGCTGTCCGCCGGCTACACGATCCTGTTCGGCTCGAACCCGCAGGAGGCCGCCGATCTGGCGGCGATCTCCTACCGGACGTCCGCTCTGTCCCTGATCCCGGTGGCCAACGCCATGGACGGGTTCTCCACCAGCCACATGCTCAGCGAGGCACTGCTGCCCGAACCGGAATTGTTGCGCGAGTACCTCGGCGATCCGGCCGGCCGGATCCAGAGCCCGACGGTGGCCCAGGACGTGCTGTTCGGCGCCAAGGGGCGGGTCTTCGGTTTGACCCAGTACCTCGAACGCCACCGCGACGACTTCCGTCCGGCGGACCTCGCAGCGCTGATCGCCCACCTCGACGACACCGCCGATCAGGTCGAACCGGACAACGAGGGCCACCTGATCGACCAGACCCTGCGTTTCGTACCCGAGGAACTCCACGACCAGTGGCGGCGCCAGTGGCTCAACGCCTTCGAGAAGGGCACCCGCCAACTCGTGCCCGCCCTGGTGGACGTCAACACCCCGGGACTGACCGGGGCCGTGCAGAACCAGCCCGATTTCCAGGCCGGGGCCGCCGACCACCGAACCCACTTCGCCAATGCCGTGCCCGCATTGACCCGCCGGGCGATGACCGAGTACGCCGAGCTCACCGGACGCACGTACTCCCCGGTGATGGCTTACGACTGCGAGGACGCCGACTACATCATGGTCGGCCTCGGCTCGATCACCGATGATGTCCGCGCCGTCCTGCCCGTGCTGCGCGAGCGCGGCATGAAGGTCGGCGTGGTGTCCGTGAAACTGCTCCAGCCGTTCCCGGAAGCCGAGTTCATCGCCGCCATCTCGGGCGCGAAAGCGATCACCGTGCTGGAGCGCTCGGACCAGACCGCGCTGACCGGCCTGGTCACCCAAGCACTGTTCCGGGCCGGGGCCAACGCCACGCAGCAGCGCCACGACGGCATCCCGGCGCTGGCGGCGCAACCACGTCTGACGACCGCGATCTTCGGGCTCGGCGGCCATGACGTGCAGCCGCGCCACATCATCGCCGCGTTCGAGCAGATGACCGAAACCAACGGCGCACCGCTGGTCTACCTGGGTTCCCAGTTCTTCGAAAAGACGGCCTCAGTGCATATGGCGCAGATGCAGGACCGGCTGCGCGCGGCCTACCCCGAGACCGAACTGATGGCGTTGCAGACCGAGCCCAACCCGGTGCTGCTGCCACCATCTGCGATCCGGATCCGGTTCCATTCCGTCGGCGGCTACGGCACCATCGCCACGGGCAAACTGCTCACCGACATCCTCGCCGGCGTGCTGGAGATGCACTCCAAGTCCGCCCCGAAGTACGGCTCGGAGAAGAGCGGCGCACCCACCAACTACTACATCACGCTCAGCCCGGAACCCGTCCTGCTCACCAATGCCGAACTCGAGGACGTCGAGGTCGTCGTCTCGCCGGACCACCGCGCGTTCATCCACGCGAACCCGCTCAAGGGTCTGGTCGAGGGCGGCACGTTCATCCTGCAGTCCGACCTCTCGCCCGAAGACGTCTGGCGGGAACTGCCCCGGCATGCCCGTCGCACTATCCGCGACCGGCGGATCCGCTTCCTGGTCGTCGACGCCTTCAGCGTGGCCAAGCGGCACGCGCCCACGGCCGATCTGGAAACCCGCATGATGGGCATCGCGTTCATCGGTGCGGTGGTCGGACATGTCGATCGGGTGTCCGGCGGGGCATCCAAAGAAGCCATCGCCGAGAAGGTCCACGCCCAGATCCTGAAGAAGTTCGGCGGCAAGGGTCACGCTGTCGTCGACGGCAACATGGCGGTCATCCGCGAGGGTATGGAGGCCACCCGGGTCGTCGAGTACGACACGCCGCTCTTCCTCGCCATCGACGAGGCGCCGCCGGTGTCCCTGCGGCACAGCGTGGCGCCCTCTGCGGGGATGTGCGCCACCGCCGCGAGCACCGCCGGACTGTTCGACCCGGCCTACTACGAGGACGCCACGGCCCGGCCGTTCCGCGAGGGGACGATCGGCGAGGCACCGGTGCTGCCCGGAGCCGGGCTGTTCATGCCTGCGGGAACGGCCGCCGCGAAGGACAAGGGCCTGTTCCGGCGCACCGTGCCCGCGTTCGACTTCGCGACCTGCACGGGGTGCATGGAGTGCGCCCTGGCCTGCCCCGATGCCGCGATCCCCAACGTGATCCACGAGATCCACGATCTGATCCTGACCGGCATCCGGGACCTCGACATCACCGAGCCGCAGCGGGAAGCGCTGCGGGCGCACGTCTACACCCTGTCCGAGCAGGTGCGCGAGTCCTACCGGCAGGACAAGACCGCCCGGCCGTTCGACGAGATCGTCGCCGAGGTGGGCGCGGGCATCGACTGGGGACAGCCGACGCTGCGGCGCAACTTCGACCGGCTCGTCGCCAAACTCGCCACGTACCCGGTGGCCCGCACGCGCCCCTTCTTCGATGCGATGGAAGGCTCTGTCGCCGGCACCGGCGCGCTGTTCGCTGCGACCGTCGACCCGTGGAAGTGCACCGGCTGCCTGGAATGCATCGAGGTCTGCGGCCCCGGCGCCCTGACCGCCCTGGACGAGGACACCGATGTGCTCGCGACGCTGCAGGAGCGGTTCGAGTTCATGAGCGAGCTGCCGAACACACCGGCGCGGTTCCTCGAGGACTCGACCAGCCCGGACGGCGATCTGAAACGGCTCATGCTGGACCGGGCCAACTTCTACTCCACGACCGGCGGACACGGTGCCTGCCGTGGCTGCGGGGAGGTCACCGCGCTCCGGCTCGTGATGGCCACCAGCCACGCGCTCGCCGACGATCGACGGCATGCCCACCAGCGGGAACTCGACGAACTGGTGACGGCGTTGCGGGACAAGCTCGACACCGTCGACGACGCCGACCGGCGGCAGCGGATCGAAGGGGCGCTCACGACGCTGGAGAACAGGCTCTACTTCTACGAGGGCGGCCCCACCGGCAACGGCCCGTCCCCGGTCGTCATCGCGAACGCCACCGGGTGCAGCAGCGTCTACGCCTCGACCATGCCCTACAACTCCTACAGCGACCCGTGGGTGAACAGCCTGTTCCAGGACAGCGCCCCGCTGGCCAAGGGGATCTTCGAGGGGATCTCGGCACAGATGACCGCCGATGTGCGGGCCCTGCGGATCGCCGCCCTCGAACTCGACGACGCCTACGACGCCGCACAGCACGAGCCCGAGTTGCGCACGCTGTCGTGGGAGAAGTTCACGCCCGAGGAACTCGCGCTGCTGCCCACCGTCATGTCCATCGGCGGCGACGGTGCCAGTTACGACATCGGCTTCGGCGCGATGTCCCGGATCCTGGCCAGCGACACCCCGCTCAAGATGCTGGTCCTGGACTCGGGGGCATACTCCAACACCGGCGGCCAGGCTTCCACCTCCAGCTTCACCGGACAGGACTCCGACCTCTCCCGCTTCGGCGGCTCGCACTCCGGCAAGCACGAGGCGCGCAAGGAACTCGCCCTGCTCGCCTCCTTCCACCCGCACGTGTACGCCTGCTCGACCAGCACCGCGTTCCACGGGCACTTCCTGCAGACGACGATGGATTACCTGGAGTACCAGCCGGCGCCGGCCGTCATGAACGTCTACACCCCCTGCGGGTCCGAACACGGCATTCCGGAGTCGTCGTCGAACGCCCGGGCGCGGATGGCGGTCGAGAGCCGGATGCATCCGCTGTTCGTCCACGACCCGCGGCACGGAACCACCATGCACGATTGGTACTCGATCGAGGGCAACCCCGACGCCGACAAGCCGTGGACCACGAAGACGCTGGAGTACCTCGATGACGACGGCGCTCTGCAGTTGCTGACCACCCCGCTGACACCGGCGGAGTTCGCACTCGGCGAGGTGCGGTTCAAGAAGCAGTTCCGGAAGCTGGCGCCCGACGAGGAAGCCAGCGCCGTGCCCATCGACGAGTACGTCGAGTTGCCCGCGGACCAGCGCGCCGACCACCTGCCGTTCATCTACGCGACCGACGACGACCGGCACCTGATCAAGGTCGTCTGCTCGCACTCGATCGTCTCGCTGGTCGAGGACCGGCGCCGCTACTGGCAGACCCTGCAGTACCTGTCCGGCGTCCATGAGGCGAAGCTGACCGCACTGCACCGCGCGGACATCGAGGAACTGCGGTCGAAGTACGAAGAGGCCGCCGCAGCCCGCGAGAGTTCGCTGGACGACATCGCCCGGGCCATGTCGGAGCTGGCGACGTCGAGCCGGGCGCCGGTGGGTGCCGGTGCGGCGCTGCCGTCCATGTCACCGGCCGCCACCAGCACCCCGGCCGCGGAGACTGCGCCGGCCGATGCGGGCCACGGTCCCGTCTGGCTCGACCCCGCCGACGAGGCGTTGTGCAACGACTGCGGCACCTGCTACCAGGAGTTGCCCCAGTTCTTCGCCAAGACCACGGTGGTCATCGACGGCGAGGCCCGGGTGATCGCCCGGATGATCCCCGGTGCCGCCGACACCGTCGAGGTGACCCCGGACATCGCCAAGCGCATCGAACGGGTGCGCGCCAACTGCGACGCGGAGATCATCAAATGACCGCTGAGCTCGACCATCAGGTGGACCTGCTGCGCAGGCGTTTGGAGAGCGATCCGCGGGCCTTCCGCGACGTCTTCATCTCCGAGGGCATGCAGGCGGTGGCCTGGGAGTTCCGGCAGCCCGAGCTGGGCGAGGAGTTCACCAGGAGCATGTGGTCGATGCTGGTGCGCGGGGACGACAGCAGCACCGTGCTGATGCGCTTCATCTGGGACCTGCCCCTGGCGGGCAAGCGCAAGTTCATCCGCGCCATCGACGCCCACCTGTCGGACCGCTACCCGATGTTCGCCGGACTGTCGAAGGGGTGGCCGGCGCAGAACGCCATCGAGCCGTTCGTGCGCGACGCCGACGCCCGGGCCCACGACTTCGGCCTGGTCAACCAGGGCTTCCTGGGCTACCTGGAGCAGGGCTACACCCAGCGCGAGGTGGACCTGCTGGTGTGGCTGGAGGTGCTGCGCGACAAGCAGTGCGAGGAGAAGCCGTGCGAACTCGGGGTGTTCCTGGCCGGGTGCCGGGAACCCACCGGCGGGTGTCCGGTGGCCATCCACATCCCGCAGGTGATCGAGCTGATCGGCAAGAACCAGTTCCGCGAGGCGCTGGAACTGATGGAGTCGAGCAACCCGCTGCCCGACGTCACCGGCCGGGTGTGCCCGCAGGAATTGCAGTGCCAGGGCGCGTGCATCCAGAAGACGCCCATCGCCATCGGCCAGCTCGAGTGGTTCCTGCCCGAGCGGGAGAAGCTCGTCGACCCACAGGCGACGCAGCGTCGGTTCGCCGGCGTGCGCGACCCGTGGGAGACGGCCACGCACCCCCCGGTGGCCATCATCGGCTCGGGGCCGTCCGGGCTCATCAACGCCTACCTGCTGGCGGAGCAGGGATTCCCGGTGACGGTGTTCGAGGCCTTCCACGCCCTCGGCGGGGTGCTGCGCTACGGCATCCCCGAGTTCCGCCTGCCCAACGAGTTGATCGACGACGTCGTGGCCAAGATCCGGCTGCTCGGCGGACGCTTCGTGATGAACTTCGTGGTCGGCAAGACCGCCACCCTGCAGGACCTGCGCGACGCGGGCTTCGCCCGGATCTTCGTGGGCACCGGCGCCGGCCTGCCGCGGTTCATGAACGTCCCCGGCGAGCACCTGCTGAACGTGATGTCGGCCAACGAGTTCCTCACCCGGGTCAACCTGATGCAGGGGCTGCGCTCGGACTACGAGACCCCGCTGCCCGAGACCGAGGGCAAGCAGGTCCTGGTCATCGGCGGCGGCAACACGGCGATGGACGCCGCGCGAACCGCCCGGCGCCTCGGCGGCCACGTCACGATCGTGTACCGCCGCACCCAGGCCGAGATGCCGGCCCGGGTCGAGGAGCAGCACCACGCGCTCGAGGAGGGCATCACGTTCGAGGAGTTGCGCTCACCGGTCGAGTTCCTCGGTGACGACCGTGGCTTCGTGAAGGCCGCGGTCCTCGATGAGATGGAACTCGGGGAGCCCGACGACTCCGGACGCCGTCGCCCGGTGTCGACCGGCCGCACCGCGACCAAGCCGGCCGACCTGGTCATCATGGCCCTGGGCAACGCCGCGAACCCGATCATCAAGGACTCGGAACCGCGCCTGGAGACCTCGCAAGTGGGGCACGATCAACCTCGACCACAAGGGTTCGCAGGAGACCACACTGGCCGGGGTGTACACCGGCGGTGACGCCGCGCGCGGTGGTTCCACGGCGATCCTGGCGGCCGGGGACGGCCAGTCGGCGGCCCGCGAGATCCTCGCGATCGACGACCTCACCCCCGACGTCATCCGGGAGTCCGTCGCGCGTGCCGGCGACTACACCGAACTGGCGACCACCGAGGCGACGATCCTGGCCAAGGCGGACCTCAGCGACGGCATCGTCGAGTTCACCGTGCGGGCGCCGCTGATCGCGAGGTCGGCGCAGGCCGGGCAGTTCGTGCGCGTGCTGCCGCAACCCGACGGCGAGCTCATCCCGCTCACCCTGGCCGACTGGGACGCCGAGGCCGGCACGATCGACCTCGTCGTGCAGGGGGTCGGCACCAGCAGCATCGAGATCAACCGGATGGCCGTGGGCGAGGCGTTCACCGGGGTCGCCGGGCCGCTCGGGCGCCCCAGCGACATCCATCGCTACGACGCCGACGCCACCGTGGTCTTCACCGCAGGCGGTCTGGGCCTGCCGCCGGTCTACCCGATCCTGCGCGAGCACCTGCGGGTGGGCAACCACGTCACGCTGATCTCCGGCTTCCGCAGCGCCGACCTGATGTTCTGGACGGATCCCGGGGAGCGGATCGAGGACTGCTGCGGGCGGAGTTCGGCGACCAGCTCGACGTCGTCTACACCACCAACGACGGATCGTTCGGCGTGCCGGGCTTCGTCACCGGGCCGCTGGAGCAGATGCTGCAGGCCAACCGGCGCAGCGAGGGACGGCGCGTGGCCGAGGTCGTGACCATCGGCCCGCCGATGATGATGCGCGCGGTCAGCGACCTGAGCCGCGGGTACGACACGCCCTGCGTGGCCAGCCTCAACTCGATCATGGTCGATGCGACCGGGATGTGTGGGGCCTGCATGGTGCCGGTCGTCATCGACGGCAAGCCGGTGCGCAAGCACGCCTGCATCGACGGCCCCGAGATCGACTCCCACATCATCGAGTGGGACAAGTTCCTACCCCGCTTCAACCAGTTCAGCGCCCAGGAACAGGCCAGCCGCGCCCGTCACGGCCTGAGCTGAGCCGGCTGCCGGCTTGCGCTGCAGAGGTCGGTGCCGTTGGTGAGCGAAGCCACGCGTGTCGTTCGCTCACCAAGTGCGACAACCTCTCACCAACGGCTCAAGGATCAGCCGACCAGCGGCGGCCGGCGTGGTCAGCCGCCCAGCACCCACGCCTTCGTGATCATCTTGCCGTCGCTGCTGCGGCAGACATCGGCTGTCCGGCCCTTCTTGGCGGCTGCCTTCTGGGCTGCCTTGGAGCCGGGCTTGCAGTTCTTCCGGATGTCCTCGACCGTCGCCGAACCCTGCTCGCCGGTCGCGTATGCCTTCCAGAACTCGTTCGCGGCGGCGCAGCTCATGCCCCGGACCTGGACTTTGATGGCCAGCACGTAGTTCTTGTTACCGATCTTGGCCTTCACCGGGCCGCAACTCTTGAAGGAGGCGGCCTGAGCGGGGGCGGCCAACGACAGCATCGCGAGGGCGGAGATGGTCAGCATCAAGATCAAACGGCGCATGGCGCTGACGCTACCCAGGCGCAACGATGGGTTTGGGAATCAGTCGAACGGGCCGGCCACCCGCCGCCAGCCAGAGCTCGATAGGCGCCCTCGAGTGCGGGGGCGACCACCGGATCGTGCAACACATCCCCGGCGCGGGTGACCGGGATCTGCTGACCGACACCGGCGGCGGCCAGCATCGCGGCCCCGATGGCCGATGCGCTGCGATCGGGCATCACCGACACCGGTACGCCGAGCAAGTCGGCGAGCATCTGCGGAACCACCGGTTGTCGGGCGCCGCCACCGGACATCCGCACCGACCTGAAGGGCCGATCCAGCAGTTCCACCCCGCGACGCATCGAGAACACCATGGCTTCCACCGCCGCCCGGGCGAGGTCGTCCACGGTCGTCTTGTCACTCAGGCCGATCCAGGCGCCGCGTCACCGATCCCCGACGGGAGCAGGCTGACCCCACCGGCGCCGGGTGACGCATCAGCAGCCCTCGCGAACAACTCATCCCAGCCCAGTTGCAGCCACCGGCGCACACGGTCCAGCGCGAGCCCACCGTCCTGGATCGCGCACATCGCGTACCAGCCACCGGCAGCGTCGGCGTAGAGGCGGGTGACCGGTTCCGGAACTGGCTGCGCGGTCGGCCTTCATCAGGATCTGCACGCCGGAACCGACATTGACCTGGACCTGCCCGTCGGCCAGACCCCCGAGACCCAGCAGCGCCGCGGGGGTGTCACCGGCACCGGTCACCAGCGCCGGTGCACCGGGCAGGGCAGCGGTCGCGACGACCCGGTCACTGGGCACGATCTGCGGCAGCAGGTTCTCGGGCAACCCGACCGCAGCCACCACATCGCGGGCCCAGTCGTCGGCGGGCACGTCCCACAGCAGGGTGGCGCAGGCATCGCTGCGCTCACCGACCGGCGGCCCGCCCAGGCGGGTGCGCACGTAGTCCTTCGGCTGTACCGCTACCGCCGCGTCCTGCAGCGCTGCGGGATCGTGCTCCTGCAGCCACGCGAGGATGGGCCCGGCCATACCCGCGGCGAGCGGATTGGCCAGCCGCGCACGCTGCTCGCCGGACAAAGCCCGCCACCGGTCCAACTGCGGTTCGGCCCGGCGATCCGGCCAGAGGACGGCCGGCCGGATCGCCGCCCCGGATGGCGTCCAACAGGACGACACCGTGCATCTGCCCGGCGATCCCCACGGCCGCGAACTCGAGACCGCCGAGTTGGCCCACCACGTGCTCGACTGCAGCCTCCCAGGCAGCAGGATCGATCTGCGCGAAACCCGGCTCGGGGCAGGCCATGGAGTAGCCCGCCTCCGCCTGCGCAACCACCTGCCCGTCGACGTGGACGGCGGCCGCTTTCAGCCCGCTGGTCCCGAGGTCGAGGCCGAGGAACAAGCCGGACGCACCGCCAGCACCTGAAGACATCTATCGCCTCCTTCCGACCCGCTCACGTCAACCAGACCACACACTGCGTCGCTGTCGGGCACTCCGGCGCGATCGATAGTCTGGGACTGGATGACAGTTGAGGAGGCCACCATGACACGCACCGCAATCGTGACCGGAGGAGCTCGGGGGATCGGAGCCGCGGTTTCCCGCAAACTCGCGCAGGACGGGATGGCCGTGGCCGTGCTCGACCTGGACGCTGCGGCGTGCGAGCCGGTGGTGGAACAGATCGTCGCCGCCGGCGGCCAGGGGCTGGCTGTCGGTGCCAACGTCGCCGACGAGGCCGAAGTGGCCGCCGCCGTCGACCGTGTGGCCGCGGAGTTGGGCGCACCCACGGTGCTGGTGAACAACGCCGGGATCATCCGCGACAACATGCTGCACAAGATGAGCGTGGACGACTGGGACTCGGTGATGAACGTGCACCTGCGGGGTGCGTTCCTGATGGCGCGGGCCGTGCAGCCGCACATGCGGGAGGCGTCCTGGGGCCGGATCGTGAACCTGTCCAGCACCTCGGCACTCGGCAACCGCGGCCAGGCGAACTACTCGGCGGCCAAGGCCGGCATGCAGGGCTTCACGAAGACGCTGGCCATCGAACTCGGCCGGTTCGGCGTGACCGCGAACGCGATCGCCCCCGGGTTCATCCAGACCGACATGACCGCCGCCACCGCCGAGCGCATCGGCATGGAGTTCCAGGAGTTCATCAAGGCCGCTGCCTCCCAGATCCCGGTCGGCCGGGTCGGACAACCCAGCGACATCGCGAACACGGTGTCGTTCCTCGCCAGCGAGGGCGCCGGCTTCGTGTCCGGTCAGGTCATCTACGTGGCCGGCGGGCCGCAGGACTGAGCCGCCGGTCGCGAGTGTTGCACGGTTGTCGCCCGCCGGTCGCGAGTGTTGCACGGTTGTCGATTTCACCTGGCCGAAACCAGCAACGGCGCAACAGTCGCGGCGCGAAACCAGCAACGGCGCAACAGTCGCGGCAAGGGACCCCGCCCGCTAGCGACGGCGGAGCCGCGGGCTCCCACCGTTGGTGGCGATCAGTGCCGCCAGCAGAATGAGTCCCAGCGCCAGCCACTGCGGCCAGCCCAGCCCCGCGCCGGCGGGGAGCACGAGGTCGAGCACGACCGCGCCGAGCAACTGGCCGGCGATGGACAGCAGCCCGAACACCAGCACGCCCACACCGCGCACGGCCCACGCCGCCAGCGCGATGAAGGTCACGCCGATCGGGCCGCCGAGGTAGAGCCACCATTGACCCGGCCACTCGCCGAACTCGAGCAGGTTCGTGGCCAGGCAGACCAGGGTGGCCAGGATCAGAGCGGTGAACCCGACGACGAAGTTGGTGAGCGTAGCCGCCAGCGGCTGCTTGGTGGCCGACGCGACCCGGCCGTTGATCGCCTGCTGCACGGAGATGCCGACGCCGGCGGAGAAGGCGAGCAGTACCAGCCAGGACAGGACACCGCCGGACCCGCCCGACTGCAGACCCGAGGCGATGACTGCGCACAGGGCCACCAGAGCGGCGATGACCCGCGGCGGCGTCAGCGGCAGGTGACCCGCGGGGCTCAACCCTGCCCGGTCGACGACCAACGACCCGCCCACCTGGCCGGCGACCACCCCGATGGTGAACACGGTGACCCCGACGGCTCCGACGACCAGGCCCTGTGTCGTGACCAGCCAGGCGCCGCCCACGCCACCGAGCAGCTGCCACCACTGCAGGCGGCCGGCGCGCACGAGAGACGGGATGGCCGCGAAGGCGTTCCGCAGTTGCCGGCGCGACAGGATCAGTACGGCTGCGAGCACGAGCCCGGTGCCGAAACTGATCGCGGCCGCGATGAGTCCCCCGCCCACATACCCGGCCAGCTCAGCATTGATCCGGGACTGGACAGCGACCAGCACACCGACGGCCAGTGCGGCCGTGGTCATGATCAGTCGGTGTTGGCCGCCATCTGGCACTCCTGCATTATCCGCCTTCGTCACTGCCCGCGAGCCAGTGGTGCAACTGGTCGTACACCGCGGGATGGTTCAGCAGTCGGAGGTGACTGGTCGATTCGACGTGCACCCCGTGCTCCGCTGCGAGCGGAACACTGCGGGACCGCCCTTTGCCCGAGGCGCTGGGCGCCCGCACCAAGCCGTCGCCGACCAACCGGCCCAGGACATGCTGCTCGCCTCCGATCACCGACGCGGAGACCCAGTAGTGGGTGGCGTGATCCAGTAGCGGCACGTCGGTGCAGCGGTCGCGCAGGAACTCGTCCGGATCGTGCCCGGACCAATCCTGCTCGGACACGGCGCCGAACCGCAGGTCCTTGATACCCACGCTGCGCTGCGAGACCACCGACCCCAGGGGCGCCGTCTCCGGCAACTTGCGCAGGGCCCAGTCGGCCAGGTGCACACCCTTCTCGACCGGCGAACCCAGGTGCGGCGTTCCGAGGCTGACCAGGTGGCGCACCTTCGGGACCCACTGCGCGTCCTCGATCCGGCCGGCGTGACACGCGCTGCGGGCCACCAGCCCACCCATGGAATGGCCGACCAGGGCGATGGCGCGCACAGGCACGGGCCACGCGGCAACCACTTGGTCCAACAACTGCGACAGTTCCCGGCCGTTGTCGCTGATGCGCAAGCCGGTGTTGTACCGGATGCATAGGGACGTGACGTCGAGGTCGCGCTGCAGCCGGCCCGGATAGCCGTCGGCCTCACCGCGCGCCCAGCATCGCTCGGTCTCGAAGAGCCCGTGCAGGAACACCACGAGATCGGCCCTGGCATCGGGGAAGGCCGCGGCCAGGCCAGCGGCGTCGGTGACGACATCGGCGTTGCGCCGGCGCACGGCCATCTGGATCGCCAGCGGTTCCGAGCGGGCCGCAAGCTGATCACCCCATAACCCGTTGACGATCGGGAGGACCGCGGTGCCGACCTTCGAGGAGGCCACCGGCGGTGCATCGCCGCCCATCACCGCGGCCGCCACCCCGGTCACTGCCGGTACCGCCTTGTGGCTGCGGCGCACGAGCCCGTAGATCCTGCCGGCGGTCCGACGATGTCTGGCGGCGATGGCCGCGCCGCGCGGTGGCAGCACCTTCTCCACCCGCTGCAGGACGGCGTCGTGGGTGTCCGCGAGCATGCCCGTGAGCACGGTCAGCCCTTCGCCGGTCAGTTCCCCGGCTGAGGCCCATTCATCAGCAGTGGTGCCCACGCTTTCCTCCTACGCTCGCGTAACTTACGGCAGCGTAGCTTCACTTCTGCGACGTCGGTGCCCTCCCGCGCGGCGTGTCGGGGCACCACGTCGCAGAACTGCCGATCAGGCCCGCCGTCGCTGGAACTGGTCCAGCTGCCGGTTGGCCATTCTGCGCAGCGCGAACGGGAGCAGCGGGGTGTGGCCGAGCACGGATCCGACCGGACCGAACGCCTGTCCGGCCCAGGCGGCGAAGTCGAACGAGTCCGTGTGCCGGGCGATCAGGCCATCGGCAAGGTCGAAGCGGGCCTCGACGACGTTGTGCACTTTGCGCCCGCGGAGTGTGTAGTCGGCCTCCCAGTGGGCACGACCGGTCTCACCGTCGGCGGTGACCCCGGAGGCGACCACCGCCAGGTCCTTGCCGTTCCGGCACAACATGCGCCACATGTCCCGCGCCCGCTCGCCGTGGAGTTCGCCGAAGGCCGGGTCGGAGAAGACCACGTCGTCGGTGTAGCAGGCGGCCATACCCTCAGCATCGCGTTGCCCGAAGCACCCGTAGAAACGTTCGATCACAGCTGCGCCCTGGTCCATGTCTAGCGACCCTAGCCATGATCCGGGCCCTAGCCACTCACACCAGGCTCTTACCGAACTCCGATTGTCCTTTCGTGCTCGGCGGTCATCTTGTAATCACGACATAGGCAAGGAGAGCCACATGAACAGCAAGACATTCGGAGTCATCGGCGTCGGAGTGGGCGCGCTGGGCCTGGCGCTGGGCGCACTGACGATGGCGTCGGCCGACGACCAGACCACCCCGAGCCCCGCGGCCAGCGCACAGGTGCAGGACGGCCGCGGCCCGGGCGGACCGGGCATGGGCGAGACCGCGCTGACCGGCAGCGATGCCGAGAAGGTCACGGCGGCGGCGCAGGCGGCCGTGCCGGACGGCACCATCATCCGGGTCGAGACCGACAGCGAGGGCGTCTACGAGGCCCACGTGCAGAAGGCCGACGGCACCGAGGTGATCGTCCAGGTGGACGCGAACTTCCAGGTGACCGGCACCCAGGAGATGATGGGTCGCGGCGGTCACGGCGGACCGGGCATGGGCGAGACCCCGCTGACCGGCGCCGACGCCGACAAGGCCACCGCGGCAGCCGAGGCCAAGTTCCCCGGCGGCACCGTGCTGCGGGTGGAGACCGACGCCGACGGCACCTACGAGGCGCACGTCCGCAAGGCCGACGGCACCGAGGTCGAGGTGAAGATGGACAAGGACTTCAACATCACTTCGGTCGAGGAGCACGGCGACTTCCGTGGCATGGACGACGACAGCACCAGCACGGACAGCGCTGCCTGATCTCACAAACTTGGGGACGATTCCGGCCACCGGTGGCCGGAATCGTCCCCAAGTTCCAACCGCCGCCCACGTTGACAAACGTGGGCGGCGGTGTTGCGCTCGGAGCATGACGCGCGCGGTGTACTACGACGAGTTCGGCGGTCCCGAGGTCCTGCAGATCGGGGAGGTGGAACCGTTGCCGATGGGCCCGGACACCGTCCGGATCAAGGTGGCCGGCGCCGGCATCAACCCCGTGGACTTCAAGGTGATGCGCGGCTATCTGGCCGGAGCATTCGAACACCACTTCCCGATCGTGCCCGGGTGGGACGTCGCGGGCGAGGTGCTCGCCGTGGGGCCGTCGGTGAGCGAACTCGAACCCGGCGACCCCGTCTACGGTTACGCCCGCCTCGACATGATCGGCCACGGCACCGCCGCTGACGAGGTGACGCTGCCCATCCGGGTGGTGGCCAAGGCGCCGACCACCGTGGACCTGGTGACCGCCGCCGCAGTCCCGCTCACCGGGCTGACCGCGTTCCAGCTCATCCGGCGACTCGATATCCAACTGGGTGAGACCGTCCTCGTGCACAACGCCTCGGGCGGTGTCGGACAGTTCGCCGTGCAGTTCGCCCGGCTGGCCGGAGCCCGGGTGATCGGCACCGCCTCGCCGGCCAATCACGATCATTTGCAGACCCTGGGCGTCGAACCCGTGGCGTACGGCGAGGGGATGTCCGAGGCTGTGCGTACGCTCGCCCCGCGCGGCGTCGATGTGGTCGTCGACCTGATCGGCGGGGTGCTGGACACCTCCGATGCACTACTCGCCGACGGCGGCCGGGTCGGCTCCATCACCGATGCCGAGGGCGCCCTGCGCCGGGGCGGGGTCTACGTGTTCGTGCGCCCGTCCCGCTCGGACCTCACCGAGATCGCGCAACTCATCGACACCGGCGACGTGGCCGTGGATATCGCCGGCACGTACCCCTTCGAGGAAGCGGACGTGGCCTACTCCCGTCTGGAGGCAGGCCACGTCCGCGGCAAGTTGGTCCTCGTCCCCTAGCCCTTACGGACCGCCTTGAACTTCACGGCCGTGGGCTTGGATGCGTTGCCGGCCTGGTCGGTCGCCACGATCTCGATCGTGTGCTTGATCCCCTTGCCCGGCTTGGCCTTGACCTTCGCTGAGAACGGCGAGGTGCAGTTCTTGAACTTGCCCCTAGTCGAGCCGGCAGGTGAAGGTGGCGCCCGCCTCGGACGTGAACGTCACCTTGACCTTGGCCTTGGCCTTCTTGGTGACGGTCGTCTTCTTCGGCGCCTTCGTGATCTTCACTGTCGGCGGCGTCGTGTCGGCGGGCGGAACCGGATCCGCGACCGGCGGCGCGACGGGGAGTTGGCTGGTGGTGAAGGTCTGGTCGTCACCCTTGCTCAGAACCACACCGTCTCTGCAGGGCGATGAGCCGGTAGTGGTACTGCGTGGCCGCGGTGAGACCGGAGATGTCGGCCGTCACCGGCGCCGGAGCATTGCCGGAGCCACCATCGGTGACCGGCGTCTTGTCCCCGTACGAACTCGTGGTCCCGTACTCGAACCGGTAGTCCGTGGGGATGCCACTGGAGTTGTGGCTGCCGTTGAGGGTGGCCCCATCCGTCGGCGATGGCGGAGGCGGCGTTCGTCACCGATGTCGGCGCCTGAAGACGTCGCACTGAGCGGCAGGGCTCAGGCCCCACGCGTTCAGAGTTCCCACATCCGTCGGGCCCGTTGTCCCTGACGTTCAGGGTCCAGGTCCCACTGCGCGAATGCCCGTCGAAAGCCGACAGCGACTCGTCCGGCCGGTACCGGCCGGTGAAACCACCGGCGGGCTGACGCCGGACAGTGCCGTGAGCGGCAACGCGGCTTCGTCGTCGAGAACGAGGTTCGAGAAGTCGTCACCGTGAGCCGCCCGGCTCCATTCACGAGGACCACCGTCGTCCCGTCGTGGGTCAGAGTGATCTGTCAGGTCACCGACGTAGGTGTGCGTGATGCTCCCGATCCTCACGTCGAGGTCGCTGACGTTCCCGGTGCCCGGCAGCGTCATCGTCGAGTTCACCCCGCCGCGCAGTGGTCGTCGGGAATCGCTTTCGGGACGTCGGTGCTGTTCGTGAAGGACGGCTTGCCGACTGACACGGTCTGTCACCGGCACGGCCACCGGGCCGTTCGGACCGGTCACGGACACGGTGAGCGCCACCTTGGCCTCGCATGCGATGGCCTCGGGAAGCTTGACCGTGAACGGCGGGTCGTTGACCCCATTCTTGCCAGCAGCGATCGTCGGCCAGTTGCTGGTGCCGCCGGTGACCTGTGCGCCGTTGTTGGCCGTTATCGAGCCGGTCACGCCCGGGATCGGCGAGCCCGTCGTGTTCTGCACGGTCGTGGTCACCGCCAGGGTCTCGCCCGGCTCGGCGAAGCCGTCGCCGTCGCCGCGCGGGGCGTTGTCGTCGACGGCCGTCGACACGTGCAGCAACGCCGGCGGCAAGGAGAAGTCCTCGACTGCCGAGTGCGTTCGCATCCGGCGTGGTGGCCAAGAACCCCATCCCGCGAGCGGCGAAGACGGACCACACGGTGGACACGTTCACGTTGTTGACCTGCGCGGACTGCATGATCGCGTCGCGCATCGCCAGCATGCTGGGAGCGTTCGGCGACAGCCGCATCCCACCGGTGATGATCTTCAGGGCGTCGTTGCGGCCGAGCGCTGTGCGCAGATCCCACATCGTCTGCCCCCAGATCTCGCCGTTGTCGTGTACGCTGTCGGGTCGTTACCGACCTTGCCGAGGTCGCCGTAGGTGTAACCGCCGGAGCCGGCCGTCCCGGACGCCGGGCACTGCGCCGCGTCGGCGCCGACGGTGCAGTCGATCGCCTGGTGCCGGATGCGGGAGATCGCCAAGTAGACGTACTGGCCCATCCGGACGTCGCCGGGGCCGGCCGGGTCGGTCTTGTGTACCCTCGTGCACCAGCAGGTCCAGGGCGTAGAAGTCCGACCACCCCTCGCCCATGGCCCCGGACTGGAGTGCGGCAATCCGCCGCCGTTGCCGACCAGGCGGTTCGACAGGCCGTGGGTGTACTCGTGGTACACGATGTCGGCGTCGGCGCTGCCGTCCACGTCGTACGAGCGCATCCCACAGGTACATCTGCATCCGGCGGGACTCGCCGTCGGCCGGGCGTGGCGAAGTTGGCGTTGTTGAGACCGCTGGAGTCCTGCGCCTCGGCGAGAACGGCGTCGCCGCCGACACCCTGCCCGCTGGAGTTGACCTGCTCGAAGTTGCGCGACGCCTCGTCGAAACCGATCGGCGCCGCCAGCAGCGCGTCGTGGAAATGGTTGGTCAGGTAGAACAGCCCGACCGCTCCGGCATTGCGGTTGGTGGCCTTCGATGCCGGCAGTCAGTGCTGTCCCACGTGCACCCGAACGCCGGGCATCCCGCCTGGTTGGAGAACGCCGTCGGGTAGATCCAGTTACCGGCGAGACCGCCGTTGCGGACGACCTGCTCACCGGCCTGTTTCCCGTCGTCTCCATTGTTGTCCACGTACGTCTCGGTGTTGTTGCCCATCAACTGGTTGCCGTTGGCAGCCGACCGGTCCAGCCACGTCGGGTCGGTGCCGAAGTTCACGGCCGTGGGCGAGACCAGTTGCGACGGGTGCAGCGGCCAGACCTGAGCGTCGTTGTTGTCGAAGGCGGTCATGGACTGCCGGACCAGCACGTCGCCGGACGCGGCATCCACCACGACCCGGTACAGGATCGAGTCGCTGTCCAGAACCTGGACCTCCCAGGCCAGCCGGTCCTCGCCGGCCTGGGCGAACACCGTCAGCTTGGCCGACTCGGCGTAGGTGTCGTACGTGGTCTTCTGCTCCGGACCCTTCGAGCGCTTCTCCACCGGCGGCACAGTGGCGTCGCCGCCGACGTTGTCGCGGGCCGACCAGCAGTGCCTCGTCGGCGGTCAGGTCCGGCGTGGTGGTCGACACCGACAGGTCGCTGACCGGCGCGCCGCTGACGTTGATCAGCCGGCCGTCCTTCGTCACGTTTCCGCGCAGGTAGCTGTCGAAGGACTCGATCCCGCTCGACGCTCTGCGAGAAGGTCACGTGGGTGACGCCGTCGATCGAGGTGTACGACTCGCTGAGGTCGAGGTTCGCCAGATCGCCGCTGTCGAGGCCGAAGGCCTGTCGCTTGGCACTCACGTAGTCCGAGCACGATGTCCGCCGGCTCGGCCTGCGAGGCGCCGGTGAGGAACCCGTCGGTGCGGCCCACGAAGGCGACGGCGCCGGTCTCCGGGCTGGAGTCCACGAAGCCCTCCGCCCCGAGTGCACGGTCGAGCCGGTCCGCCGCGCGCGGAGCCACCGGCGCGACCTTCTGGTCCTGGCGCACATCCATGTTGGGCAGCATCTGCCCCCCGTGATCATCGACCGCCGACGCCGGAGCGGCGCTCATGGCGGCGACACACCCAACGGCCACCGACAACAGGCCAAGACGTATGGCAGCGGCTCTTCGCATGGTCACGCTCGATCTCTGTGAGTCAGTCGCCGCCCGTCGACGCTGATGACCGGGCAAACGTACCGTGGCAAGCCTGACCTAACAAGAACCTGATCTTGCAGACTGTCCGAAAGGGCCAGTCACCCGCCAGACATTGGCCGCGCCTGCGTCATTGCGACAAAGGTTCACGGCCCTCGGGGTGGTTTGCTGCGAAGGTGCTGGGTCCAGCGCCGATCAACCGCACACCTACATGACAAGCGCCGCCCACAACCCTCCAACT